>FOUN01000036.1 GCA_900114885.1 Psychrobacillus psychrodurans | reverse complement strand
AGTTTTGCATCTTTCTCCGCAAATCTCCCGAAGGGAATTATTTTGGTTTTATCCTCCGCTATTTCTAAATTAAACTTCTGTAATCTCAGCTTCAAAAGAACTCCTGAGCTTCGCTCTTATATTGGAAGCAACAAACAAAGTCATCTGCATAACGAACTATGTATGCTTCTCCTTTACACTGTTTTCTAACTTCCTTCTCAAACCACAGATTTAGGACATAGTGGAGGTATAGGTTGGCTAGTATTGGAGACACTACTCCACCTTGCGGTGTGCCTTTATCTGTCTTGTATTTCTTTCCTTCCTCCATGTATCCACCTTTAAGAAACCTACCTATTATTCTTAGTAAGTTAGGGTCAGCGATTCGCAGTTTTAAGAACTCCATCATCCATATGTGGTCAACGTTGTCAAAGAATCCTTTAATATCTACATCTACTATATAATTTACTGATTTCTTTTCCATATAATGATTTAATATTTTCAAAGCATCGTGGCAGTTACGATTTGGGCTGAACCCAAAAGAGCAATCTAGAAAATCATTTTCATAGATGGCATTTAGTATTTTGGTAATGCCTTTCTGTACAATCTTATCTTCGTGTTCCGGTATCCCTAATGGTCTTTTCTTGTTGGAGTTTAACTTAGGAATATACATTCTCCTTACGGGAACAGTATGATAACTTTTACTTTTAAGCCTACTTACTAAATCCTCTATGTTTTCCTCTAGTGTTTCACTGTACCGCTCTTTAGTTGTGCCATTAATCCCCGTTGCCTTCTTATTAGGTAATTCATGATGACATTGAACTAGAGATTCCTTATTTAGTAAATGTACAATAGATGTAAATTTCATTTTCGGATCAGATTTTGCTAATTCTGCTATCCTTAATAGTTTTGATTCCATTTAGTATTCCTACCTCCGCGTGTAGTAAATGTGTCCCTAGTAAGGGTGATAACTTGGTAGCAGCCTTTCCTCCATCGGCATTACCCAACTTAATTGGTACTACGCTGCTATCCGACTCCCTAAACGGCATTTGGTTTCCTTGCTTATTATCACTTGTACACCATACTCTTCAACTAAGAAGATACCGCTAGGGTCTCCCGAGTTGCCGTATCATATCCATGTGTGACTTGCCAAGGTCTCTGACCCCAGAGAGGTTTCATCCCTCTTGCCTTTAACGAAGAATAAAATGTAGTTTTCTGCCGCAGGTAAGGCATCAACCCTCTCGATTTACTAACATTATGGGGCTCAATCTTCAACCAGTTGGCTTTCGGCCCGCCACCTAACTGTCTACGCTTAAAGGCTAATGTTACCATTAGCCCTCCAAGACTCGCTACGAGTGAATGGCTAGTTCTTTCTCGGCGGGAATCCCACCCGCTATATGATACGACCTAGGCTCGGCCGCACACCTGCTTCTTAGTTCAATAAGAAAAAAGAGCTTCCTAAGCAACCCCTGTTCTTTACTAAAGCACCCGTTAGCACAATAAGAAAGGACCAAAGAATGGTCCTTTCTTATGGAAATATTCTATCGACCTATCACTCGGTTACATTTTTTATAACTGCCATTTCCTTACCAAATCTATCACCATTATCAATAAATCTCAAACTCGAGTATAAATTATGTGCGCCTAATGGGTTTATAGAATAATGGTGGATGAGGAATACCAAGGCGAGGGTATAGTTAAAAGCTTCATTATGAATCAAATTAATTTCTTAACAAATAAGAAATACCACCACTATTAGCGAAGGGTTATTAGTATAAACCCCATTAATATAAAGATTACTAAAAATATAAAATTTCTTTTTATGGTTTTTTTCAACTGTTCCAAGTCCTCTTGAGATTTTTGGACTCTACTATATTTTTTATATAATAACAAAGCATCGATAATACAAATTACTGCATATATTATGAAGACTATTTTTAAATACTTCATATTTACCTACTTTCTTTTACTAATATTAATATACCCAACCGTCATGTTTAGTCCCCAGTAACCATATTTTTTGTGCAAAATCCATTTTCCTTCTTCAACTAAACTGCTGCGTTAGTTGAACAACGTTATAGTTTATTTAAAGTTCACGTTAATTCCCCATATTGTTTCTTTGAATTGCTTCTACTAATTAAGAAAATTCAAGTTTATTTTTCTTTAGTTATTCAAATAGCTACAAAGTTCGATTAAAGTTCCGTCAGTTGATGCGGGATTAACATAAATGAGCCTTCTTCCACGCGTGTTAGTACGTAGTGTGTCTTCTAGAAAACGAACTCCTTTTTTACTAGCCTCGAGTATTGCTTTGTCCAAATCGTCAACTCGATATGCAATATGATGCACCCCTTTTCCTCTTTGCTTTATAAACCGAGCCATTGGAGAGTTCTTGTTGGTTGGTTCCAGTAATTCAATTACTTTATCATTGGTTCTGACAACAGCAACGTGTACTTCAACACCAGGTGTATCACTTGTATAACGGTCCTCTAATGATCCGTTTAATACATCAAGATAAAAGGGAAGAGCATCATCAATACTTCTAACAGCAATTCCAACGTGATCTAAAACATATTCCAATTTAGTTCCTCCGTTCAATATTATTATCCTTCACCCTCAAAAAAATCATTTTGTTCCACTATCCTGCCCCGTTAGTAAAAAAGGCTCTACTCCTTATTGAAGTAAAGCACCCGTTAGAAGATAAGTGAAATCCTTTCATTATCCAACTCTTGAATTGTTTTATCTTTAAGTGTTTCATATTGCCAGTATTTCTCCTTCACTTACTTCAAGTATATAACCTTCTATCTTAAAACCATCCTTTTTCGGTGTGGTTCTATTTTCTGTACATCCAGTTATTAAGAGAATAAAACTCAACAAGATTAAAGTTGTACAAAAAGACCGTAAAAGTTTCATTCTATCCCTCCTACAAATAGTTGTTTTATTAAAAAAACGTTTTCCTTTATTGAACTAACCTGCTTCGTTAGTACAATAAAAAAAGGCCCTTCTTCAAGTAAAGCACACCGTTGGTTGAACAAGCTTTAAATATTATTTTTAAAAATACGCTTTAAATCAAAGAAACCAATCGTTCCACAAATTATCACCCCTGCTGATAACAACGCTGTCATAAACCAATTATCTCCCCAATTCACAACAACACTATATAAACAACCTATTGCAACAGCCAACGCCGCATACTTTGCTCGCCAATTTTTAAGTTTAGAAGTCTTTTTATTACTCAAGCTTTATCCTTCCCCCTTCTTGAAGTAAAGCACACCGTTAGTTGATCAGTTTTTTATATGTAAATATTATAATTCCGCAAATTACAGCTACTCCTAAAAATGTGAATAAGTAAAGAAATGGAGAACTACCCTTACTAAAAACTACTTCACTTTGAAGTGTCTCTACATTATCCCATGCACTTGAAAAATCTGGTTTATAATTTCTTGTTTTTATATAACCGACTAACATCATACCCATAGAATAGACTACATGAATTACGATTGAACCAATAATTGCTTGAAGAACCAACCTCACTTAGATACCCCCTTTACAACCTTTTATTACATGATAACCCATATGTCATATTTAACTAAACTGCTTCGTTAGTTCAATAAAAAAAAGGCTTTACTCCTTCTTGAAGTAAAGCACCCGTTACTTGAATTAAATTAATGCATCTCCACTTACAGTAGGAAAGCAGCAATCACTTTTTTTATCTTTCAGTAATACTTTGTAATAGGGCTTTATGAAAGTTTCTTTATTAATTCAACTGTAAAATTCACTAAAAAAATAGTTAGAAAGCATAGTAGAAACAATTTCCACCATTTCATATATATATCTCCTTTAAAAAATTGATTTGTATGTAATCTCTTGACTAAATTGATAACACTTACTTTACTTATTTAATAAATAAATAAATGAAAAAGTCCTTGTTAAAGAGTAAAGTACAAGAAAAACTCCCCTTTTCTATTTTCATTTAGCTACTTACACTAGTCGAGTAGAAGAGAACCTCTCTACCTCACGGTAGATTGTGTTCCTCCCCCCTCACAGAACCGTGCTTGCGCTATTTACGCACACGGCTCT
>FOUN01000009.1 GCA_900114885.1 Psychrobacillus psychrodurans | reverse complement strand
ACTGTAATATAAATTGAACCGCCGTATACGGAACCGTATGTACGGTGGTGTGAGAGGGGCGAAAATAATTAAATTATTTTCCCTCTACTCGATTTCAACTAACGAAGCAGTTTAGTTGTGCGAAATGTTCATAGTTAAAGAACTGCAATATAAAAAGGAGAAGGGGCTATGCTCTTTGTCTTTAACACAATTCTCCTAGAAATTACATAAGAAATAGTGAACTACAAAGAATGTTATTAAATTTTCTTGCTTTTTTATGTACATGTAAGGTCATATGTACAGTTAGTGAGAGAAATTCTAAATATAATGAGTAACATGAACTCAAATTGACACCCATATTCTACGCACCTGATCATAAGGAATATTCTCTATCTTCACAAATTTCTATCACTATTTGACTATTCACTAGTAAGCAAAGGGGGGGTGTTTAACTACAGTTTATTAAAAAAATAAGGAGGGTAGAAAATGGAGAAAGAAAGTAAACATAATAAACATGAAACTCTAAATGCATTAGCTAAACGAGTATCAACATTGGAAGCGTTATACGAGAAAATGGAAAAGCAACAAGAAATGTTGAATGAAATTCCAACAGAAATTAGAAAAAATCCTCGACCATCTGAATCACTTTTTAGTATTTTGGAAGATTTAGACTTGGATATGGAGAAATTTATAAAGATGGCCACATTTATTTGGCGTTTATATACCGATAGTAATGAAGAGAAAATTCAACAAAAAGAAGCTGATTAATAAATCAGCATCTTTTTCATTTATAACAACTTATATTTATGAAAAGTTATTTAAATGATGCTCCAACAATGATTAATAAAATAAACAATACAACAATTAATACAAAAGTTGAACCGTATCCACTCGTAGTCATAATTCACACTCCTTAAACAAATTAAGTAAGCTTACTTTAATAAGTTATTCTTGTTAAATAGAAATAATATGGACAACTATCTTGCCAACAAAAATATTATGATAACTAATTAATTGTTTTGAAAAAAATAAAATAAAAGCACTTTTCCGAGATTAGAAAATAAATAATTGTACAATCACTATTTCTCATGGAAGACAAATCAACTAAGCAACTTAAGATAGAAAATGATTGATTTCTTACATATGTCTTATTCAATTAAGGAGTACTTTACTTGAATAGAGAAAAGTAGATGATTAAATATGAGTTTAGCAAGCTATATAGGTTGTAATGTAGAAGTCCCACTCAGTATGGATGAAGGAAATAACGGATTAATTTATATTGGGATTTTTTTCAAATAAGTATAACAAACAAGATGTACAAAAAATTACCACACCTTTTGTTTATGAAGTATCGAGTGACTGGGGAATTGAGTTCTCAGAAGAAATGTTTATTAGATTACCTGAAAAAAAATGGTGTGAATAGAAAAATAATACCTTTTCACTAACGAGGTGCGTTACTTTAGTACTGAAAGTCTTGTTTAAAAATAGGGAATAGATTGGGGAGGGGGGTATAAGGTGTTATTTAAACCTGGATTAAACGATTGGTGGAACTGAATGAAGAGGCATCAATTTGATTTCAATACCTAATTTTACTCCAAAATGTCCTAATTATATGCTAACAATGTAGATTAACTCTAATAAAATGAAATTTAATTAGAGTTAATCTAACTAGCATGGAGATTTTATAATTGATTTAGTTTCTTAAAAAACTAGTCCACTAAATTTTAAATTGGTTGATAATAACCTGTAGATCATCAGCAAGTTTGGCAAGTGCCATTGAAGATGATGTTATTTCTTCCATCGATGCAAGTTGTTCTTGTGTTGCTGCTGATATATTCTGTGTAATCGCAGAAGTCTCTTGGGCAACATTACTTACATTTTCAATGGAGTCGTTAACTGAAAGTGTTCCATTTGACAATTTCTTAAGTGAATCTGAAATATCTTCTATTTGTGAAACAACCCCGTTTACAGCTTGTTCAATTTTCTCGAAAGAACTTCCTGCCACACTAACTACATTAAGACCGGATTGTACTTCTTCAGCTGCTTTTTCCATTGTTTTTAATGTTAAATTAGTATCATTTTGAATTAATTGAATTAGGTTCGAAATTTGTTCAGTAGAATTTGTGGATTCTTCAGCTAGCTTTCTTACTTCATCGGCAACAACCGCGAATCCTTTGCCATGTTCACCAGCTCTGGCAGCTTCAATAGCAGCATTTAATGCTAATAAGTTAGTTTGAGCTGATATTCCTGTTATTACATTAGTAATCTGACTGATTTCATTAGATCTTGCATCGAGGTTTCCAACTGCCTTAGATAAGCTATTTACGTTTTCATAAATAGAATTCATTTGTTCATTTACTTTTTGAATAGCCTTATTTCCTTCAGTTGAGAGTGTTGATGCTTGAAGGGCGTCTTTTGTAATTTCCTCTGTATGTTTGGAAATTGTTTTTGTGTGATTAGTAATGTCTTTCATAACTCTAAAACTATTTTCGACTGTATCCAACTGTTTATCTGATCCCGAAGCAAGTTCTTGGACAGTTAGGGTAATGTGTTCGCTAGCATTGCTATTTTGCTCTGCACTCGCACTTAATTGTTCAGATGCAGATGCAACCTGTTGTGAAGAGTCTTGGACAGTAATGAATACAGCTTGGAGAGAATTTGTCATATTGTTATAGGAAGCGGTAAGTTCTCCAATTTCATCCTTAGATTCATATTTACCTTTACCTGTAAAGTCTCCATTTTCAGCTTCAATTAGTAAACCCTTAACTTCTTTAATTGGACGAACTATCATACGGGTAATTATTATGCTTAAAGTAACTAAAATTAGTAATACTACAATAGCTATACCAGCAACAAAAACTAGTACTACCTGTTTTTTATCGTTATTTTCGTTATTTATTAAATCTGCATTTTCTAAGTTATAGTTCTGCATTTCTTTCAATACGTCATTAACAGCAGCTCGATTTTCTTCAACTGCACCCATGTACAAAGAATATGCCTCTTCATTTTTATTGCTTGCTGCAAGCTCCATTACTTTATCTCTATTGTTAGCAAGTTCTTGTGCACGCTGTTTGTATTGCTCATTTAAATTTATTTCCTCTTTCGTTAGATCCGTTTTTTCAATTTCAGCGATAATTGAATCAATCTCTTCCCAAGCGGATGAGATTTCATTGTTTAACTCTTTGGTTCTTTCAGGGTTCTTCGTTACTAGAGCTTCTAGTGTGTAAGCATCACTCGCTCTGGCATTTACTCTGATTTGCATTATTTTATTCAGATGTAGTAGGTTATCTTTATACATAACATTTGAACCTTTTGCCATTTCGTTTATATAGCTGATTCCAAGGGCTCCGATTGAGCACAGCCCTAATGCGCTAGCTATAATAATAATTAATAATTTTTTGCTAATACTTAAATTTCTTAAAAACTTCAAATTGAATACTCCTCTGCATTTAATTTTATCTACATTTAACTATCGGTTTGAAAGTATATATTTACAATTGAAAATAAAGTTTTATAGATTAATATTCATTTATGAATACGATAGTTCGCCGTAAATACTATTTAGATATAATTATAGATATCCTTGAAAAAGAAAATAATTCCATTTGAATTTACATGGATAGAAGGAAAGAGCGTATTTATGCTAATCAATAATGTACTAATTTCCAGAAAGTTAATTCAATTAGATGGATAATGGTATTTTGATATATAAATTTCTATAATAGGCTATTTTTTATAACCAGTACGTTTTTCAATAAGTGGAGATACATATTTTTTTAAAGTTAGGTTTACTCTTTTATATAAGAAGGAGTCGAATAACCTTTAGTTGAATTTACCATAGAGAAGGGTGGTTGAAAGATGAAAATAAATAAAATGACCAATACTGCTTTGTAAATTGTTGAAAGGTCAAGTGCTGATAAGAAATATGTGAGAAGGTGGAGAATTGGATTTTTCAGAATTAGTTATAGAAACCGAAAGATTAATTATACGGCCCTTTAAAAAAGATGATTATAGCGATTGGTTCAAGCAGTTCGATAATAGAATGCCCTCGAAATATAAATATGATGACGCTCGTCCTTCAAGCATGTCTGCTTATACGGAAGAATGGTTTGTAGACTGGATTAATGGTTTCAATGAGTCAGCAAGAAAAGATAAAATGTACAACTTGGGAATATTTCGTTAAGAAGATGGATTAAACGTGGGGAAGTAGAACTTATAACGATTTTACGGATGGATTACCAATGGGCGATGGTGGGCTACTCGATTCACAATCAGTATTGGAAAAAGGGTTATGGGTAAGAAAGTGTATTAGCAGCCACGGAAGCTTTCTTTTTAACTTTAAATTTTCATCGAATAGAATTGTATATAAATACGGATAATTATCCCTCGATCCGACTAGCTGAAAAAGCTGGTTTTATGTTCGAATGTGTAAGGGAAGAATTTTCACTTGATAATGATAAATGGACGGATTTTTTGATTTACTATAAAAATAGAATATAAGATTTGAGACAATGATTAACCCTAAGAGTGGGTAGAAGAAATTCTGAATGTACTCATAAAAAACTTCTACCAAACCTTCCGCTAGAAACTTTATCACTAATTGATTCAGTACTAAAAATGAGCTAATGATATAATATTTATTAATTCACAACTCGAATATCAAACGAAAGATGTACTCGATGCAATGGAAGCAGATTCCGGTATATCATTGAAATCGTTGAGAGTAGATGGTGGGGCTGTAAAAAATGACTTCTTAATGCAATTCTAAAGTGACATACTTGACGTTGAAGTAGATCGTCCTGTTATTAATGAAACAACCGCTTTAGGAGCAGCGTATTTAGCGGGATTAGCAGTTGGTTATTGGAAAGACAGAAGCGAAATCTCTGAGAGATGGAAAAATGACAAGTCATTCCAACCAAAAATGGAAGAAGAAAAAAGAAATAATTTATATGATGGATGGCAAAAGGCAGTGAAAGCTGCGAAGATATTTAAATAATAGTTTATCAACTTAAGTAAATACAATCAGAAATCAGCCTCTATAGATGGGGCTGATTTTTTGTTTGGTTTGACGAAAAATTGATTTGGAATCACCCAAAATAATACTTCGAAATTTGTTCAATAAATAATTTTTCTAAATCTCCTTTCTTTTTCAAGATGATAAAAGTGGAAACAGTAGGTAAATCGAATAAATCGAAATGGGGCTGCATTATTTTGCCTTCCAATAACTCACGGCGAACGATTGAGTGTGGCAAAAAGGATACTCCTAGATCATCTTGAACAAACCGTTTGGCAATATGGGCCTGTGTTACTTTCATTGTTCTAATTCCACTGATATTCTTATGTAGTTTCACAAGAAGATCATCCCAAAAAACAGGATGATGATGGGTAAACAAATAATTGTTCTGCAAAACCCCCTTAATATCAATGGGAGGACCGCTTTCTTCATCGTAAATGTCTACTGGCATAACGAATAAAATTGGTTCCTTATAAATAATAATGGATTCTACGCCTTTTGTTTGTGCGTCGAGTGCCGAAATGCCGATATTTACTGCTCCTGAATCTACCAGACCTTCGATAAGATAGGATTCCTCCACACGAATAGTTATTTCCAAGTCAGGTTGTAGCTTCATAAACGAACGTAAAAAATAAGGGAGAATCGTCTCAGCCATAAGTGGTGAAATCGCAATTGTCCAAGTTCGGCGATATCCTTGTTTAAAAGCATGCATTTTGTGAATTGTGCTTTCAGTATTGTTCAAAAGCTTTTGTGCTTCGAGTAGAAAGTATCTTCCTGCTTCCGACAAAGTTACTCGATTATTTTGCCTATCAAAAAGAGTGGATCCCAAATGTTCCTCTAGTAAACGGATATGAACGGTGACACTTGGTTGGGACATCATCAATTTTTCAGATGCCTTTCGAAAGTTAAGTGTCTCTGCAGCAATACAAAAAGTTTTCAGCCATTGATATTCCATATAGTCATCACCTTTGATTAATAATTATAATTAATATGATTATATCAAGCTATTCTCTTATACTAAAGAAAAGGAGTGGTATATATGTTTCAAAAGGGATTAAAAGATGTTGTAGCAGTTCATACAAAAATTGCCTCAGTGGATGGGGAAGTTGGGGAACTAAGATATAGAGGGATACTAGTAGATGAGCTAGTTGCTTATAATACATTTGAACAATTGGCAGCCTTTTTATGGACTGGGGAAAGCGATACTGAAAAAGAGCTGGAATTGAATCAATGTCGAAAATTGCCTGCACATATAATAGCGATTATTGATGCACTTCCAGCAGAAATATCTTTAATGGATGCAATGAGAACGGCTATTTCTGCATATTCACAACCAGCATTTAAAGAAAAATTAATAGAAGAGCAGGCAGTCATATTAACAGCTGCACTTCCGATGATTGTGGCTAGACATTATCGAAACCAGCAAGGACTTCCTATTATAGAATCGAATAAGAACCTTTCCTACACAGCAAATTATTTATGGATGCTAACTGGGGAAATTCCAAGTGATGTACAAGTGGAAGCGCTAGAAACGTACTTGAAACTTACAATGGAGCATGGTCTCAATGCATCGACCTTTGCTGCACGTGTAACGATTTCAACCGAGTCAGATTTAACATCAGCGATTACTTCTGCAATTGGAACAATGAAAGGACCACTACATGGAGGAGCTCCATCAGGTGTTATTTCTATGTTAAATGAATTCGAAGATCCTACACAAATCCGTACGATTGTTAAAAATAAAATAGAAACCGGAGAAAAGATAATGGGCTTTGGTCATCGAATATACAAAACAGAGGATCCTCGTTCAATTATACTGCGAGAGAAATGTATAGAGCTTCAAGGAAAAGATGCATGGCTAGATATTGCAACAATCGCAGAAAAAGAAATAATCGAGTTATTAGCGGAGTATAAACCAGGTAGGAAGTTATATACGAATGTAGAGTATTATGCGGCAGCTATTATGCGCTCTATTAACATGCCGTCGGAATTGTTTACTCCGACATTCAGTGTCGCTAGAATGGTCGGTTGGACAGCCCATGCAATTGAACAGTTGGAAGACAATACAATTTTCCGTCCACAGTCTATATACGTAGGGCAAATAAAATAATACTTATAAGATACCGTTTCAGTAAAGAAAACGGTATCTTTTTTTGGATGGAAAAGGAAATCTATACGTCGAGGCGAATATATATAGTGAGATGTAAATGAAAGGGGAATGTATATGAAATTTACAATAATGGGAGCAACTGCAATCCTTTCAGGAATCATGTTATTTGGTATGACATGGATTGCAGCTGCTATATATACAACTAGAGAAGGGGGATATGACAGATTTTCAGATGCTATAGATGTGATAGGGTATTTTCCGATAATTATAAGTATTATTTTGGTTATAATTGGTATATCTTTTTTTGGAACTGCCTTTAATAAACATTTAGAAGACAAGTAAACTTGTGGTGAATTATTAAATGTCAGTGAAAAGTGTTAGTTCATTTTAAGAATTTCATGTGATTTTCAAGGAGTATATTAGCCTATTTTTTAGGTGATCTTTTCGTTAAAGAATATAAGAAAAGCATGGAGAATTAAATACTATTATTGCATGGAAAGATAAAAATTTTGAAGCAAAATAGCGCTATGGCTATCTCAAGAAGGAGCAGATAAAAGTGAATAATTTTGAAGAATATAATGATCCAATTTCATACGATATTGAAAACGATGCCTATACTAGTGAACTTAATTTACTTACAGAATGGGCTATCAAACAGGGAGGACCAATTATAGATCTGGCATGTGGGACCGGTAGAATGACGATCCCTTTAGCTAAAAAGGGCTTTGAATTGATAGGGGTAGATTTACATAGAGGTATGCTTGAACATGCGAAGAGGAAAGCGGAAAATTTGGTAATACAAATTAAATGGTTAGTTCAAGATTGCACAGTGCTTCAACTAGAAGAAAAAAGCCCGTTTATGTTTATGGTTGGGAACTCCTTTCAACATTTTCATACAAATGAACAACAAAATCTTGTTTTAAGGTCTATACATAGCCATTTAGAAACAGATGGAATTTTGGTATTTGGGATTAGGTTTCCAACGGCGGAAGAATTGCTCCAACCAAGTACAGAAGAGTATTGGAAAACATATATAGATACAATTGAGAATAAAGAAGTAAAAGTATATACGATTAGTAATTATAATCCTTTAGAACAAATACAGCATTATACAACAATCAGAAAATATATGGATAAAGGCAATGTTGTAAAGGAAAGAAGAACGAACATTAGTTTAAGATACACATATCCTAAAGAAATGGAGCGGTTACTATTTGAAAACGGACTAGATATTTTACATGTCTATGAAGATTGGAATAAATCATTACTAAGTAAAGATAGTGATGAGATGATTTATGTTTGTAAAAAAAGATAAAATTGCACTAAGCAGTATTTGACGTGAATTATTTACTTATAAGCGTGATATATGTTAGGTAAAGTATAATAAGGATCATTTATGTGTGTTTAAAAAGACACTCATAGTCTTGGTAAATTAAACGGTCAAGATGAGTATTTAAGATACCTAATGTTTCTAACGCAGCGCTGATTTAAGAGTGAGGATTATCCCTCACTCTTTTTTTAGGACGAAATAGTTAAATTCAAAAAAGTTGATTGACAGTATAAGTAAAATGTTTTATCTTTGTGTTAACCTTAAAAATAAAAAAGGTTAACACATTAGAGGAGGTATTATGTTTTGGAAAAAAGTAATATTTATCAATACTTATTAGCGGCAATTGGGGCTGCAATTATAGCAATACTCGCACAGGTGACAATTCCTCTGCCACTTGTACCAATTACTGGGCAAACTTTTGCGATCGGTTTAGTAGTTACCATTTTAGGTATGAGATTAGGTGTATTATCGGTGATGGTATATATATTAATCGGTGCGGTTGGAATGCCGGTATTTAGTGGGATGTCAGGAGGATTAGGAATTGTAATTGGACCAACAGGTGGCTATATTGTTGGTTTCTTGCCATCTGCAATACTTATGGGACTTTATATGAGAAAATTTGGTGTCACAATTTCACATGCTATTATAGCTAATTTAATTGGTATGGTTGTTACATTGGTATTCGGGACGGTTTGGTTAAAAATAATAGCTGATTTGACGTGGACTGCAGCATTTATGGGTGGTGTTGCTCCATTTATTATCGTAGGTGTAATAAAAGCGGTACTAGCTGCATGGTTTGGTGTTGTCGTTCGTCGTCGATTAGAAACAGCACGTTTAATCGTGGCTAATACATAAAAAAAATGTTTTTTGTTTTAATAACTTCCAGGGTAGTTTTAAATGATGTTGGGTAACTTTGAAATATTTGTAGAGGACCTTTTTTATATCGGAAAGAGGAGGCAGCAAGTGGAATAGATAGCTTGCTGTCCACTTGCTACCCTTAGACAGGTAATTAGTTTTCTGTAGATTGGATAGTGAGTCAGGGAATGATTTGGGTTTGTTCGATTAATTGATTGAGAAAAAGACAGATAAATTATACCTTGCTCATCATCTTTCACTTGTTGATAAATTTTAGTAATGAATGATTTATGTATTTAGATGGAAGTTATTAGAAGGTAGTAGAAATCCATTTAAATAAAAGTGCTATAAGATAAAGAGGTACACCGACAATAATCAGCCCTGCTATAAAGTACGATACATAATACAAAATATCATGTATAGCACCAGCAAAATCATCAATAAAACTTTTCATGATATTTTACAACTCCTTCACTATTTACTATTTTAACATAAAATAATTAAACTTCTTGTGAAGTTCAGAATTTTATGTATAATTATCTTAACAAATATAAAATAGTAGCGATGAAGAGGAAAAGTAAAGTGATGATGTTATAAAGAGAGCTTCTGCTGGTGGGAACGAGGCAAACTAGTCATTTGAACATGATCTCTGAGCTTCGTACTGAACGTTATGTGACTAGTAGGATACGACAAGGTTTGGCACTTGTTATCCCTGTCAAAGTATAAAGGCTTATTGCCATGTACTTATAAAGTCAAGCGATGTGAGTTGTTTGAAAATTAAGGTGGTACCACGAGTATAATAACCTCGTCCTTATCGGAATTTTTCCGGTAAGGACGAGGTTTTTTGTTTATTAAAAAGGAGGAATAGGAAATGAGTATTTTTATTGGAGGGGCTTGGCCTTATGCAAATGGCTCTTTGCATTTAGGACATATAGCTGCATTATTACCAGGGGATATACTGGCAAGGTATTTTAGACTAAAGGGAGAGGATGTACTATATGTTTCGGGAAGTGACTGTAATGGAACACCTATTTCTATAAGAGCCAATAAGGAAGGGATTTTGGTAAGGGAGGTAGCCGATAGATACCATTCTGAATTTGAATATTCGTTTCGGAGATTAGGGTTTTCTTATGACCTCTATTCGCGAACAGACAGTGAGAATCATCACCAAGTCGTAAAGGAACTATTTTTAAAGCTATTAGATAATGGATTTATATATAAAAAAGAAATAGAACAGACCTATTGTGAGCAAGACAAGCAATTTTTACCGGATAGATATGTAGAAGGGAAATGTCCAAATTGTGGTAGCAATGCTCGTGGAGATCAATGTGATAATTGTTCCAAGATATTAGACCCATTAGATTTAATCGACCGAACGTGTAAGCTTTGTGGAAGTGAACCGACAACCCGTAAAACGGAGCATTTTTACTTTAAGTTAAGTGCTTTTCAAAAACAATTAAAGAAATATGTTCACGAAGCAAGAAATAATGAGTTATGGAGAGATAATGCAATTCAATTAACGGAGCGGTATTTAAAGGAAGGACTGTTGGATCGAGCAGCCTCTAGAGATTTGCCAAATGGAGTTAGTATTCCTGTAAAAGGCTATGAGGAAAAGAAAGTTTATGTTTGGATAGAAGCAGTAGCAGGATATTATTCAGCAAGTAAAGAGTGGGCAAAAAATTCTAATAAAGAAGATAAACCATATTGGTCAAAAGAGACGATCTCATACTATGTGCATGGAAAAGATAATATCCCATTTCATACACTAATTTGGCCAGCAATCTTATTAGGGATAAATAACCAGGCATTACCTACACATATTATTTCAAATGAGTATTTGACGCTTGAGAAAAGAAAACTATCTACAAGTCAAAATTATGCGGTTTGGATACCTGATATTTTAAAAAGGTATCATCCTGATTCCATTCGTTACTTTTTAACTATCAATGCTCCAGAGAATCGTGACACTGATTTCTCCTGGAGAGAATTTATATACAGCCATAACTCGGAACTACTTGGCGCATATGGAAATCTGGTGAACCGAACATTTAAATTCGTAGAGAAGTTTTATGAAGGTAATATACCTGTAAACAGTATAAATGAAATAATAATAATACAAACAGAAAGATTATATGAAGAAGTAGGAGAGCTAATAGAAAAAGGTCATTTTAAATTAGCATTAGAAAAAATATTTCAATATATTCGTAATGGTAACAAATATTTTGATGCTCAAAAACCATGGATTCAACTAAAAGAAGAGGAAATAGAATGTAAAGGTACGATTGCTACTTGTGTATACATTATTGGCAATATAGCGCAAATATTATCACCATTTCTACCCTTTTCAAGCGAAGAAGTAAAGGCAAATCTCCAAATAGATAAATTCTCTTGGCAGCCTTTTGAGCCGGCGCCAATTCAGTTGCAAACGGTTAGACCTTTATTTGAAAGAATAGATATTAGTGCTATACAAGATGAACTAGATAAACTAATGGAAAGTGCAATTAGGCCAACATAACCATGTAAAAGGAGTGGAATTCCATGGCATTTCATGAAATTCCACTCAAGTTCTACTTTTCTTTTTTCACAATAGTATAGTCAATATTCAAAAAAGGAATGGAGAAGATTTTCATCCGATGTTTAGCAAAAAGCTCTCCATTTGGTTCTTCATCTATAAAAAACTGCTCCTGAAGTGGCAGCTTAAAGACAATGTTGCGAAACGTCAAGTAAATTCCAGCATCAGAATTGCCATATCCCCGACTTGTTAATAGTAGGTTTCCATTGTTTTGCTCGTGCAGTTCAAGTATGCCAATCATGGAGGAGAAAGGGAGTGGCAGTGCAATATTCATATAAGTTTTCTCGCCCTTTACATATGAAGAGTATAAGGCCACAAAAATAACGTCAGATTCTATTTTTCGAAGCCATGCCCTAGTTCTAATACGACCGTCGTTAACAGCAATAATGTCACCAGTCATTTCCGTTTTCTTAGAAGAATAGGGTAAATTCAACTGTTGGATTCTTTGACTAATACCTCTATAGACAGCCGCAATTGGTTTAAACCACGGATACCAATGTACTTCTGAAAACAAATAGTACTGTTTAGTATTTTCGTAGAATTCTATAATTGTAGACTTCACATTATCCCTGTTAACATAAACCCCCATATCATCTACGAGTCCAGTGTAGCATTCGTTACCTTTGTTTGGCTCTAGTATTTGTTCACCAATAACAAATTTCCCACGTATATGACTTATTGGAACATTCAATTCTTTGTATAGGGGAGCAGGTGTTGAAATAGACCAACCGATAATACCAACTAATCCAAATAACAAACAGTTAAAAAATCCGTGAAACTTTAACATAAACTCAATACTGACCTGGAATACTCCAAAAGCATTTCCAAGCGCATATAGTAAAGAGAAAATAATAGTAATTCCTAATGCACTAAACGAAATTAAAATCAGCGTTTTTTGTACAAGTCCTTTAAATGGATTTCTAAACGCTAGAACGATAAATCCATAAATACCAATAATATATAGTAGGACAGATATTAACTCAAGCCAAGGGGAGAATGTAATCCCTGCTGCAACTATTAATGGTGATACTAAAATTATCGTAGCAAAGAATGGGTAACTCTTAGGTTTATAAAGTCTACCAGCAAACCCTATAAAAATAGGTAATAGAAAAGATGAATAATGGAAATGGATTGCCGTAAGCCAAGTTAACATAGGGGAGAACCCAGTATCAAACCCTATTTCGTAAATAAAAAACCATATCCCCCCCGTGAATAAATACATGAGACCAACATCAATGGAAAACTCCTCTAAATGAGTAAATCCTCTTTTAGCAAAACGAATAAATCCGCATATAGCAACGGCAAAAGTAAACAGTAAATAGATGAAAGCAAGGATAAAGTCAAAACTAGTTTTTTCTGTTATTTGAAGTACAATAACCGAAAAAACAGCAGGAAGAACAAAGTAATACATTCGTAGTTTTAGTTTTAGAATGAGTTGCAAAGTTAGCGGGACAAATAAGAGTTGTGCTATTGTCAGCATTAAAAAGTACCAAGGATTCACAGTAAATAATGCAGTAAAAGTAAATAAAATTATATGTATACTAGCAAGAATCTTATAAGTCATCAGCTCGGAATTCCCCCTTATATTCAAATAAAGTACCAATTAGCGGGTTCGTAATCCATACATGTATACAAAAACTCTCATTTTCCTTCACATAACTTTCCTTGACTAAAACGTTTCCTTGAAAAGATTTTGGAATAGGCAATTCAAATTTTCCAAGTACGAGTCGTTGTTTTTGTGATTCGATTCTTAAATGTCCTTGATCTGTAACTTCAAAAGTCAACTCAGAGTAAATTAGACTAGGTTCACCTAAGTAGTCTTTCACTAATTCCTTATCTATATCTAAGGTCATGAGAGCATTAAAATCCCGGTTATTATTTGGGAAATAAAATCTTCTTTCCCAGTGAACCTGTTGTTCACCGTTAGATCCAATTTGTGGTTTATTGACAATATGAAAAGGTATATTATTCCCATGTTCAGGGAACAAGAATTTTCTGCGTGCAGCAAATAGTTTGAATAGATATAGCCACTTTGGACCACTAGTTATTTCATGCATTACTCCGGTTGCTTTAAAGGTTTTACCATTTTTAAACCCATATCTTTTTTGAAGCATTGGGTGCATTTTATAAAATTGGTTACCAAGAATTTCTTTATAAATGGACATGTATAAGCTCCTTACCTTACGCGTTTACAGCTTCTAGCTGTTGGGATATCTTTACCTGCAAACAAGCCAATAATTGTTAGAACGATTAAAGATAAATTAAATGTTATCGGATTGAATGGATGTGAAAGTACTGAAGTGTCGGCAAAGATTGCAGAAATAGTGAGCAGTGGCAGTATGACTAGCTGTAATCTTAGTAATCTTGTTTTATTTTGATAGAGAATCCAAATTAAACCGAAAATAATTTCGATCACGCCAATAGCAGCGACCATATTATTAGTATCACTTGGCTTGAGAGGTAGTATTGCGTTAGTCAAAGCAACTTCCTCTGGATGCATCATGATTAATTTGGGAACTAAACCTTGATAAATCCAAACGAAAAAGAATAAAAAAGTAATTATCCAATGTGTAAAAAATCGTATATATTGTCCTGATGGGGCATCTCCTTTTTCAATCCACCTTTTTAAGACATCAAAGCTTAGTGCAGTTGCCCATCCCATTAAAGGTCTAAAAGCAATTCTATCCAGCAATTTACCAGGTGTGCCAAATTGGACATCATAATCGTATTGAGTGAAAAACTTAGTGTTACTCTGTTCAGGAACATACTTCCAATAACCTTTTCCTTCTTTAATAGGAGATAAATAATGGTCCGACCCGAAATGAAGGGAAGATGTTCTTGAATCGTCCTTAGAATGTAAGGTACCGACACTTTTGCCCCAGCCATTTATAGCTATTCCGAAACCTATTTTCGTTTTATATTCAAATAGTTGTGCTTCATTTTCTTCTTTTGGCAAGTAAGTAATAGAAGAAAAGCGTAAGTCCCATTGCTCATGCAATGTGGGATTTTGGGAAGCCTCCCAAACACGTTCTACATTATCTTCAATCAGAATTTCTACATATATTGGTTTGTTTTTCATTATTGCACCCCTTCCTGAGAATACCACAAAGGTATGATCTTTTGCCTATTCGTTATCATTAAATTTCAATTTATTCCGTTTAATTTACTTCTTCTTTCAAAGAGTAAATTATCTCTCCATACTCCATTTACTTTCCCAATTCGTTCACGATATCCGACATCTCTAAAACCATGGTTTAAATGCAGATGAATACTAGCAGTATTTTCCGGGAAAATAGATGACTGCAAGGTCCAAAATCCATTTTCTTCAGATGTTTTTATTAAATGATCTAAAAGCATATGTCCCACGCCCTTTTCTTTTGCTTTCGGATGGACATAAATACTAACCTCGCCGACCCCATCATAAACCATTCTGTTAGAAACAGGAGAAAGTTTATACCAACCTAATAATAGATCCCCATCTTTAATAACATTGCTACATTTTTTGAAACTGTTAGATATCCACTTGTCAAAAGTCATAGGTGCTTCCGTTTCGAAAGTAGCATTATTTGTTTGAATGCCACATTTATAAATATATTTAATTTGCTCCCAATCTTTACTAGAAGCTTTCTCGAATTTTAAAAGCATAGTGTTTGCTCCTTCAAAAAGTTATTTTATACTTGCATTATACAAGTAATTATAATATAAATAAATAAGGGAGTGAATTCGATGGAAAACAAACGAGAATTATTTCAGCTTTTAACAAGAAGATTTGGACTACTCAATAAAAACTGCTGTTCCATTGGTGTAGTAGAAATATCAACTGTTCAAAGTCACATTATATATGAAATCGATAAACAGCCTGAATCCTCTATGCAGCAAGTAGCAGAATTATTAGCGATGGATATTACTACCTTTAGTAGGCAAATTCAAAACCTCATTAAAATGGAGCTCGTCACAAAATCAGCTTCTGCCCAAGATAAAAGGGTTTCCTTATTAGCTCTAACCGTACAAGGTAAGTTTGTTGCCACTACAATTGATGAGTCGATGAATACTTATTTGGAAGAAGTGTTCTCCCACATGAATGAATTCGAACGTGACACAGTTTTACGTTCAATAGAACTATTAAATAAAGCTATGTCCAAATCTAGTGTCTGTTGTAATACGGTATGCTAACATAAAATTTATTTGTAAAATACAAGTATTTAAAGAAAGGAATTCTTTATTATGATGAATTTTAATATTATTGATAAGTCTTTATGTTGTATACCTAATAATGACATAGATCATTTGCCTGTCGCAATTATCGGTGCAGGGCCTATAGGACTTGCGGCTGCTGCACATTTAGCCGAGCGCGGGGAACCTTTTATCCTAGTGGAATCGGGAGAAAAAGTTGGTTCTAACATCCGTCAATGGGGTCATGTTCGATTATTTTCTCCATGGCAATATAATATTGATAAAATTGCCAGAAAGCTCCTAGAACATAATAATTGGATTGCACCACCAGCTGAGGAATTACCTAATGGTAAGGAATTAGTTGAACTATATTTAGAACCACTTTCAGAATTACCTCAAATACAACCACATATTTTATTTAATTCTATTGTTACTGCGGTAAGCAAAAAAGGATTAGATAAAATGAAGACCGAAGATAGGGAAAATGCATCGTTTGCTATATATTTGGAGCAAGATGGAACTACAAGCCGTATAGAAGCAAAAGCAGTAATAGACGCTTCTGGTACTTGGTCACATCCGAATCCTATAAACACGGATAATGTTTGGACACTAGAAGAAAAAGTCTTACAAGATCACATTTATTATGGCATTCCTAACACTGCTACTATCAGGGGGAAATACAGTGATAAACGAGTTGCAGTAATTGGGGGAGGTCATTCTGCTATTAACACTATTCTTGAACTTACAGAGTCAGGTAGTCAAGAACTTTACTGGATTATGAGGAAGAAAAAAGTAGAAGATGCTTATGGTGGAGAGGAAAAGGATGTACTGGAAGCAAGAGGTGAGCTTGGTAGTAGAATTCATCACTTAGTGGATAATGGAACAGTAAAACCAATTACTCCATTCTATATACAGCAACTAAAGGACGCACCAACAGGAATTCAAATAATTGGTCAATTAAACGGAAAACCTTTTGAACTTGAAGTAGATGAGATTATTGCCAATACAGGAAGTCGTCCAGATTTTTCTTTCTTGAGAGAAATTAGATTAAGTGTAGATGTTGGCACAGAAAGTGTAGAAGCTCTTTCCACTTTAATAGATCCTAATTTGCATAGTTGTGGGACAGTTCGTCCTCATGGTGAAGAAATTTTGCGTCAGCCAGAAAAGAACTTTTACATTGTCGGGATGAAAAGCTATGGCCGTGCTCCTACATTTTTAATGGCAACTGGTTATGAACAGGTTAGATCGGTAGTTGCCTATCTAACTGGAGATTTAACAGCATCGAAGGCGATAGAATTGGATTTACCGGAAACTGGAGTGTGCAGCACGGATATTAAAGCATCTCAAGCAGGTTCATCCTGCTGTGGAGGAAGCTAGAGGAGTAAATAACTATGACTGTTAATAATGGTGGCAAATTATCAATAGAGTATTTTATATCTTATTTAAAACTAATTATGGCTACTAAAACGTGTTCACTGGAAGAAGCAAGAGAATATACGTTCGAGCATTTTTTTAAGGGTAACAAGGATACATTTGGAGAGTACAGTTACTATCACTTTTTACAGGCAGTCGAGGTATATAATTCAAGAATAGTTTGGCAACAAGGGAGAGTTTAAATTGACAGATGCAATATTAGCATCACTGATATTTCTAATTACACTTGCATTTGTTATTTGGCAGCCGAAGAATTTATCAATAGGCTGGACAGCATGTGGCGGAGCTTTAGTCGCTTTGTTAGTGGGAGTAGTTGGTATTCAGGATGTTCAGGAAGTAATAGGAATAACATGGAATGCAACGTTGTCTTTTGTTGCAATTATACTTATTTCATTGATATTAGATGAAATTGGATTGTTTGAATGGGCGGCACTCCATATGGCAAAAGCAGCGAAAAGTAATGGAGTCAAGATGTTCATTTATGTAAGTATATTAGGGGCAATAGTCGCAGCGTTTTTTGCAAATGATGGAGCAGCATTAATATTGACCCCTATTGTATTGGCAATGGTACGTCATTTGAATTTTAAAGAAGCAATGATCTTTCCATTTATTATGGCAAGCGGATTCATTGCAGATACGACTTCGCTACCATTTGTAGTTAGTAATTTAGTTAATATCGTTTCGGCAGACTTTTTCCAAATTAGTTTTGTGGAATATGCTTCAAGAATGATTATTCCGAACTTATTCTCGTTAATTGCAACGATTAGTGTGTTATTTATATATTTCAGAAAAAGCATTCCAAAAACATATGATTTATCCAGATTAAAAGAACCGAAAGAAGCTATTAAAGATTTAAAAATGTTCCATCTTTCCTGGTACGTATTATTAATACTACTAGTTGGTTATTTTACTAGTGAATTCATAAATCTGCCTGTTTCAATTGTAGCAGGAGTTGTTGCCATATTTTTTATATTAATGGCAAAAAAGAGTCATGTAGTGAATACTACTAGTGTTATAAAAAATGCACCATGGAATATAGTGTTTTTCTCGGTTGGTATGTATGTCGTTGTATATGGATTAGGGAATGCATGGCTTACACATTCGTTAGCAGGTGTAATTCAGTTTGTGTCAGAACAAGGTTTATTTGTGGCAACCATGTCTATGGGATTCATTGCAGCATTTCTATCATCAATTATGAATAATATGCCTACAGTTATGATTGATGCACTTGCGATTGCTGAAACGAATACTTCGGGAGTAATACGAGAAGCACTTATATATGCAAATGTAATTGGTTCCGATCTTGGCCCAAAAATTACTCCAATTGGTTCACTTGCGACATTAGTATGGCTACATGTCCTATCTCAAAAAGGGGTGAAAGTATCCTGGGGCGTATATTTTAAAACAGGCATAATTTTAACTGTACCTATTTTGTTCATCACTTTGTTTGGACTTTACTTAACGTTATTAATTTTTTAAAGGAGATTTTTATGACAAAACAAACGATTTACTTTCTATGCACAGGCAATTCCTGCCGTAGCCAAATAGCTGAGGGATGGGCAAAGAAATATTTAGGTGATAAATGGGATGTATTTAGTGCTGGGATTGAGGCGCATGGACTTAATCCGAATGCCGTAAAGGCTATGAATGAGGTAGAAATTGATATTTCTGGACAAACTTCTGATATTATTGACTTAGAAATTCTAAACCATGCAGATTTAGTCGTAACGCTTTGTGGCGACGCAGCAGACAAATGCCCAATAACACCACCAAATGTTAAAAGAGAACATTGGGGCTTCGAAGACCCAGCGAAAGCTACTGGAACTGCAGAGGAAAAGTGGAGTGTATTCCAACGAATTCGTGATGAAATCGGAATTAAAATTCGACAATTTGCATTAGAAAGTAATAAATAGGGCTAATATTAAAAGCACTTTTCACTAATTCGGAGTGAAAAGTGCTTCTTTATTTACTCGTTTGAATTATCAGACGAATCGTCTGTGGTATCATCATCCTGTATTTTTTCTTCTTCATCATTCGCTTCATTTTCAATTCCTGCGTCATTTTCTCCATCATCTTCTAACAATGGATCATTTACTTCAATATCATCCACATCTGCATCGTCATCACCACATGCTCCGAGAATAAGTAATGAAGATATTGCTAAAGGTAATGCAATCATTTTTCTTTTCATCTTATTTGCCTCCAGTTTATCGTAAATTATTTTATAGACTTAGTTTCTATGTACCTCTTTTTCAAAAACATAAACTTTTAGAATCTGTTTAACAACTAAAAAAGTAGATGGAGAATATTATTCCACTCCATCTACTTTTAAGCAGAAATCTATATTATTGTATGCTTTTTAACGCTTGTACTCGATTTAAATACCAAAATAATCTTCACTTAAAGTAAAATCAATAAGTAGGGTAAATACTTTCATATAATAGACCTTGTATAAAAGGGAGTGGTCGGAATGATAATGAGAGAAGCAAAGGTTTCTGACGCAACTGAGATAGCTTTAGTGCAGATGGAAAGCTGGAAGGACTACTTATAAAAACATTAGAGGATAATAGCTCAAGGCTGTTTTATGAGGCTATGGGCGGCAAACAAATTGGAAAAGTTGAGGTAGAGATTGCGGGTGAGAAATTAAATGAACTCATATATGGATGGGATAATATTAACAATATATTTCATTGAAAGTACTGACTAAAATAAACCACTGTTTTACATGTTCTAAAAGGGCATCTAGGCTATTAAGCTAATAGAATTTGTATCGATGACAAGATAGGAGATTTACATGAGAGTGTTATTGGAGTTAATCCGAATTATTATTATGTTTGCTATTGTTGGAAGTGCTTTAGGTTATATATTGGAAAACGTATACTTAGAAATGGGCATTCATCCAGAAAAGTTAGGTTCGATTGGATTTATTGCTATTTTTATTTTGTTTTTTGTTCTATATAGAAATAAGTTGCAATTCAGTGGTTGGTACAAGGGGAAAGGGATAGAAAAACTTCCGAGAAAAGTCTCGCAAATACTTATTACAAGTTCCATTGTTTTACTATTAATACCACCAGTTTTGAAATTGTTATTAGGGTAAAAGCAGGTTGGTCTATGAAAAATTGACAATTACATAACGGAATTCCCTGTCAGAGGATATAAACCTTATAAGTTTACTCTTCTCTCATTTATTTTCACTCTAATTAGATCCAGAAAAATTTTGTTGCATAATATTTATATACAATTGGATACTAAGCAGGAATGTAAAAGGAGAGATACTACTTATGGCCATATGTCCTTTATGTAATTCATTAAAAGTACTCAACATAAATTGTCCCAAATGTAAAACTCAGTTGGAGGACTCAGGAAAAATATCTGATTTTTTGGATCCATACGGTCATTATAATGATGAAGAGACCGTGAAAATGGGAGATGGCTATCCGAACACAGCAAAAGATAAGATTTGTCCACATTTAATGGTTTGCCAAAATTGTCAATATGATGTGGTAAAGTTTATACAAGAGGAGTAGGGGAGAATTCGCTCATCTAGTCGTGTCTCCGAAAAAAACTCAAGTAATAACTACTTGAGTTTTTTTGTTTCTATTTGATCATTAGAATTGCATATCACTTAGGCCAGGACTGTGTTCATTTGGCATTTCTGGCATCAAGGGAACTGGAAAACCAGCGGGTGGATCCGTAACAGTTAGGTCACCATGATTACGACTAGGGCTAGTACCATGAATGATTTCAGCAATTCTAGTAGGATCCAATCGAAAGTTGAATGTGGAGTTATGATAACCCATATCTATATACTTCTTACATTCGGGGTATTTGTTAATATCGTAATTTGGTACAGGGAACAGTTTTCCCCACTGTACACCAAGTGTTTCTAATGCCTTAGCAAACGCGTTTTGGTGGGAGTTATCTCTTACGATAAGGAATGCAAGCGTTTCTCTGAATGTTTTGTTGGAACTCATTTCATAAATTCTAGTTTTTTGGAGGACTCCTGTTGACTCAAGAACAAGGTTGTCAAGTAAATCTCCTATTAAATTTCCGTGACTATAAACCCATGAACCATTCCAGGGATTTCCTACCGCATCGGCAGGTAAGGAAGCTTGCGCACCAATAATGAAATGGTGAGGGTTTGCATGTTTTATTGCTTCATCGAGAGGAGCCCCATCTATACCAGCATTTCCAGGCACTGCGGATTCACCTGCCCCATTTAATAACTGATTAATCGTATTTTGTACTAATTCTACATGAGCAATTTCCTCTAGAAACACTCCTCTAAGTAAATCTCTATATTGTGTTTCCTTTCCTCTAAAGTTAGAGCTTTGAAAAAAATACTGCATCATTGTACGCATCTCACCAAAATGGCCGCCCAATATTTCTTGTAATACCTTTGCAGCAGCAGGGTCTGGCTGGTCTGGGACTATTTGATTTATCAATTCTTCCTTATAATAATACATTCCTCATCCTCATTTCATTCTTTATTGATACCTAGTATTTGAATCGCAATCACCTTTATACATTAAATATAGTAGATGTTTTTATTTGTGTAAGAAACTGAAGATTAATAAAATGAAAGAAAGGGAATAGTCTTAGTGTGAAAGGGGAGTGCTATATGATTTATTTGAAGATATTAGTTCAAATTTTAGTTATCTCATTCTTCATCTTTTTCGTGAGTGGACGATTAATGGGCTCGCAGATCAACCTTGTAAAACGTATTATGGCGGTTGTAATTAGTGTGTTTTTTACTTCCTTTGTCTATTGGTATGCCTATTTACGTGGAACAGATTTCTTATCAGAAAGTTTTGTATATACGTATATGGATGTAAGCACAATTATATGGATAGGAAGTATGTTGTTAATTTCAATGTTGCTGTATCTTTTCTTTGAATTATTTGATCCAATGGCGATTGGTGAAAAGGGGCAAAGAGTATCTGGGAATAAATCATTATTAATTCGCTTAAGAAATAATTGGCGTAGTCAGAGAAGACTGAGACAGGTTGTCCAAATTGCTATGAAAAATGGTATATCCCGGACGATTAAATATTCGAAGTTCAAGGAAAGTGAGCGAGAACTAGCAAAAGCATTAAAAGATACATTGGAGCAATCTGGTGGTGTTTTTGTGAAGTTTGGTCAAGTTCTTTCTACAAGAGGGGATATATTGCCAGCTGCATTCGTAAAAGAATTAGAATCATTACAACAGCATGTTAAGCCTTTAACGAACGAACAAGTGAGTTCTATTTTAGTGTCCTTTTTGCCTTATAAAATGGAGGATATGTTTGTTGAATTCGATTTAACACCTATTGCTTCTGCATCTATAGGTCAAGTACATAAAGCAATACTTCGTTCAAATAATAAAGAAGTAGTAGTGAAAATTTTGCGTCCTGATATTAAAGATATGATGCGAGATGATTTAAATATATTAGTAGATTTCGCTACATGGTTCTCGGATAAATCTTCATGGGCTGAGAAGCTTGGTTTTCGTGAACTTGCGCTAGGATTCGCGGAGAATCTAAGAGAAGAAGTTGATTTTGAGATTGAAATGCGAAATGCCTTACAAGTAACAACAGCCTTGAAAGATAGTTCGTATACAGTGAAAATACCACATATTTATACGGAAATAAGTAATGATCATTTGATTATATTTGAGTATGTTCATGGCCAAAGTGTGGCATATGGGGATACACTTTTCAGGTCACTCGGAGTGGACAGAGAACAGTTTGCCCGTACTGTCCTATATTCATTTTTTGATCAGCTGCTGTATTCTGGAATATTCCATGCGGACCCACATCCAGGTAATATCTTTATAGATGATGTCGACGGAACCCCGATTTTCTTAGACTTTGGAGCAGTTGGTCGCTTAGCACAGCCCCAGCAAGAGGGAATGAAGTTGTTTTTATTGGGTATTCAACAGAATGATTCGGATATTTTATACGATGCACTATCTCTATTGGTAGAGGATGTAGATCATATTGAGCGGGAGAAATTAGAACATGCTATGGCTCAATTATTGTTAAGAATTTCTTATATTTCTCATATTCCAACGGAGGAATTGATTCAAGCATTTTTTGAAGTCGTTAAGAAATTCGGCTTATCTTTCTATCCATCCGTAGGTATTGCGCTAAGAGCTTTAGTTACACTCGACGGCACATTACACATGGTAAAAAGTGATTTTGATATTTTTAATGAGGCAAAAGAGTATTCTACAGAATATATGGCATCGTTATGGAAAAAACCATTTAAAAAACCAAAGCAGACCTTTGAACGTTTAGAAGAAGAATTTGCTTTGCTGTTACCTACGCTTCGTAAAATTCCAAGACGAGTAGATCATCTTATTCAACGTGTGGAAAGTGGGAAGATAACATTACACCATGATATTTTTTCTGATAAAAGTAATTCTATGTTTATCACACAATTATTTTCTCGCTTCATTCTATTAATGGTAGGCATTACATTTGGAATAATATCGGTTGCATTATTAGCAATAGGGCAGTTTATAGAGGCAGAATTTGCAATATATTTAAACACTGCAGCGTATGTTGGTTTGTTTTTATGTGCTGTGTTACTAGTTAGATTATCTATACAGGCTATACGACTGATGAAAAGTGATAGGTAAGTTTTTGCTGATAAAATTGCTAAATAGCAGAAAGCCCTTAAATTTTACAATTGAGCCTATTATCGCTGATAAATAGTTCATAACTAAGCATTTGGGTATTAACAACGTGAGAAAAGCCCATAATTTCTCCGATATAGTTTATAGTCCATGCATTATAGCCCATAAGCAACGGTGTCTTATTTTTCAACGTTAAAAAACCATTTCATTTTTGAAATGGTTTTTTGATCTGAAGGATAAAAACTAGTACATTCGGTTACCCTATGTATATTCAATTTTTTCCTAAAATGGGGTGTATACATTGTGTGCGAACGAGAAGCCGAGTACTCCTAAGCTGATGAAAGAAGTAGTTGAAAAAATGAATAATTCTGAGGATATTTTGACAATACCTTTGCAGCTTGGTGATAATTATGCTTTTGTGCTCTACTTAAAGACAGTTGTAGATGGATTAAAATTACAAAATATAATTATAAAACCCTTTTTTGAGCTCAAATCTACAGAATTTTTCTCTTCTTATATACAGTCCCTCCCAGATATTGCAAAGATGAAAACGGGGGATGAACTTTTAATACAGTTGACGAAAGGGCATGTATTAATAGCGATACAAGAACAATTTTTTCTAGTAGATATAAAAATGATTACGGCAAGTACACCTCAACCCGCTTTAATGGAGCCCACTATATATGGCCCCCAGCTTGCACTAAGTGAAGCTATTGAAACCAATTTAAATATGATTAGACATCGTTATCTTGAACCTTCACTTACAATTGAAACGGTTCAATTAAAAGATAAATCGCACCAATCAATAGCGCTTATTTATGATAAGAAAATTGTTAAACAATCTGTATTAGATAAAATACAAAAAAAAATCAAAGAAATGAACAATCCTCTTATAGAATCTTCAGGAGACTTACAACTATTTTTAAATAGCACGAAATTTTCTCTATTTCCAGTATTACTTTTAACGGAACGACCAGATCGAATTACTTATAATTTGGCAAATGGAAAAGTAGTGATTTTGATGGACGGTAGTCCCCAAGCAATAGTAGCACCAGTTGTTTTCTATGATTTTATGGTCTCTATGGAGGATAACTATCATTCATTTTGGATTTCTATTTTTACTTTAATCTTACGATATGTTGGGATATTAACTTGTATACTACTCCCAGCTATGTATGTAGCAGTCACTTCTTATACACCTGATATTTTTCGTGTGGAACTTGCACTATCAGTAGCTGGGAGCAGGCTGGGAGTACCGTATCCATCATTTATAGAAGTGCTTTTCATGCTGCTTTTTATGGAGTTTTTAATAGAGGCGAGTATCCGATTACCAAAAGCTATAAGTGCGACAGCTACAACCGTTGGGGGATTAATATTAGGTACAGCAGCCACTGAGGCTGCACTTACTTCCAATATAATGATCATCATTGTATCAGCTGTAGCAATCACTAGTTTTGTTATTCCAATAAGCGAAATGAGCTTTGCCATAAGAATATGTAGATATGTATTACTAGCATTCACGACCCTATTCGGCACGGTTGGTTTAATGCTTGGATTTTTAGGAATCATAATGTTCTTAACAAACAAAGAAAGCTTTGGTGAACCATTTTTAAAGATAAATTGGAAAAGTACGAAGAGGGAAAAAGAGGTGTAAATTTCCATTGAGCCGCTATATGTATTATTTAATTTTTGTAACTATGGTAGCAAATATAATCGCAACAGTCCCTCGAATATTAGTGATTGAAAGTAAAAATGGAGTAATTTTTTCTATGATTGCTGCGCTTTTTGTAGGTGTAATATTTACTTATTTTGTAATTTTATTTTTTAATAAATTCAGTGGACTAAGTTTTCCTGAAATATTGAAAAAGCACACCTCAAAGTGGTTTTATATACCTGTAATAGTTTATTTTGGGATTTCATGGTTTTTAGCTGGGACTATTACACTTATTACTTATGTATTTTTATTTACAACTTTTGTTTCACTAGAAACTCCTTTAATTACAACAACTCTTGCGTTTGTCATAATAGTTTCTTTTGGTATGTTGATGAAATCTGAAAGTGTATTGTTTACGCTTGAAACAGTATTTGTTTTACTGTTACCGATCCTAATATTTTTATTCGTAAAGATAATTACTGATAGCAATTTAGAGTGGAATTTTGTCCAAGTAGCTATGATGAATATTAATATTACTCCAAGCTATAGGTCTTTTTCAGCGGCATCCTACATTTTTATTGGAGTTGTAAATATTGTTATCTTTAATAGCTTCTTTAAAGAAAAGCTCAAATTTGGATTTAAGCAAATATCTATCATCAGTACTGTAGGTGCAGTTGTATTATTTATAACTTACTTCATACCCATTGGATTTAATGGTTTTGAACAAATTGAACATATGAACTTTCCATGGGTATCTACAAGTGATTCCGTAAGGATGAAGTATGGGGTTATTGAGCGTTTGGTTTTCATATTTATTATTATCTTTTTAGGGATTTCTTTCTTGAGTTTATTAGTTCATTGGCATGTATCGTTAAAGTTATTTGAAAGTATTTTTCATTTTAATAAATTGAAGTGGAAAAATAAAAATCTGACATCCTACTTTTTTGTTGTTCTCTTCGGTGCAGTCTCTATTTATTTGGTTACAAAAATTGATGAATTTGAACTGTTTAAATACTCAAGTTATTTCTATAATATTTTTCCACTATTTTATTTTATTTTATTCCTTTCTTTGTTTGTAGCAAAAAGGAGGGCAAAAATATAATGTACTTGTTGGACAGAAGAAAAGTGGTTTTTCTGTATGTTATTGTCATCCAATGTATAGTTCTATTGGCTGGTTGCGGATTTAAAGATATTGATAATAGATTGTTTATAATTGGAATTGGTGTTGATCCTTCTGAAAAAGAGGAAGGTCATTACAAAGTTACACTTAAATTATCCATTCCAGTAGCTTCGATTAAACAAGAAAAAAAACCGAGCTATCAGTACCTCGTACATGAAGGAGAAAACATTGAAGAAGCAGTACGAATACTAGAAACTCATACAGACAAAACGTTAGAATTTGGGCATACTAAAATCATTATGGTAAACGAAGCATTACTCGAGAATAATATTAAAGATGTGATGGATTATTTTGTTCGAAGAGGTGATATGCAGTTAATTGCATGGGTAGGGGTAGCTAAAGAATCCGCAGAAGAGGTTTTAAGAGCTGAGCCAAAAGCGGAAGAAGCTGTGTCTACATCGATAACAAGGTTTTTTGATAATACTGGAACGGAAAGTCCTTATATTGTCTCCGCCTTTATGTTTGAATTTAGGCGAAACACCCGTAGTTTAGGTATTGATCCTGTTCTACCAATTGTTGAGACAAACGATGATGGTTCTCAGTTAATAGTAAATAAATCATTAATCGTTCAAGAAGGGAGAGTTCCTTTTGAATTATCGTCTAGGCTGACGAGGGAATACAACACTCTTGCAAATGATCTTGGAGGATATAGTTATAAAATTGAGTTTGAAGGAAATAATATTGTAGTGAATATTGGAAAAACAAAGGTGAAATACAAAATAATTACGGAGAATAAAAAGCCAACTGCTATAAATATGAAAATCGAAATGACTGGTGAAATTATTGAGTCCGATAAAGACTTATCATTAAATAATTTAGAAAAATATAATAAACTAGCTGAAGATGAAGTGAAAAAACATGTGTTGGAATTTTTAACGACTGTCCAAAAGGAAAATTTAGATCCAATCGGTTTTGGGTTAAAGTATAGAACTATGCACATTAATAATAAGGATACTATGAAAAAATGGAATGAAGCCTATCCAGAGCTGCCAATTGATCTGAAAGTGGATGTAAATCTTAAAAGCACTGGGACAATAGAATGATGAATCTACCTCTTCTTAATTTTTGAAGAGGTATTTTATATTTGGGGGATATAGTGTCTATTCGGCGGACAATGCAGGATGTTCCCAGTAGCTATCTGCCACTGCTGATAGATTGTCTGCTTTAAAATTGTTAAAGTTAATTTTATTTAACGTTTCCCTACTCATTAGCACTATCATTACATCCCCATTCTCCACATTGCCGTACCGATCTGTAAGTGGGGCTTGTACTATCAAAGTCGCTTGAGTAACTTCTTCTTGTGATTTCATCACTTTCATAAATTCCACTGTGTTGTATAAAAAGGAATGTCTTGTGGTTTTTGTGGATATTATTCTTTCTTCCAATGCAATAGTTTCCAATATTCCACTTTCAAATCTAGATGATACCACAGCATTTTCCTTTTCGATGTATGTTGTTCCAAAGTTCTTCATAATTATTTCCGCGGCAATCACTTCGGGATTCATATGGCTTTGCATCATTTTTTCTTTTAGTTCTTCTTTTTCCATTTTCTTGTAAAATATAGTATCGGCAACATCTATGCTATCTGTTTCTGTTTTTTCTGTATGGATTACTGAATATAAAATGATTCCTATCCCCAAAAATACTAAGAACAAAATGAACCACCATCGCTGATAAATAGGTTTCTGCGTCTCGTCTATCAAAGTAAATCTCCTTTCATACTTGAGTTGTATTCTACTATTTTATGCAAACTTGAAAGGGAATTATGTCTAGTAGCTTCTAATAATCTCGGTTTACTAAAGTTGAATATGCCAACGATAATATTTACAATGAAAAAGAAACTAATAATGAAGTGGAGTCGGTGTAGAATGTATAGAACGGTAAATGATTTTATAGTAGATTGGTCTGTAGCAGCAGAGGGTACACTTCGAGTACTACAATCTTTATCTGATGAAAAATTAGATCAGGCAATTGTAGAAGGACATAGTACTCTTGGATGGCTAGGATGGCACCTTGCAACGAGTCCAGCATTTTTCTCTGGGTTAGTAGGTTTAAATGTTGAATCAGCTATTGGTGGAAATAAAGAAGAAATTAAAGTTAGAGAAATTGTGGAAATGTATAAAAAAATCGTTGAAGCCGTAAAGAGTGAAGCAGAAAGTAATCTAACAGATGAGAAATTGGTTGAGAAGATTGAAAGCTTTGCTGGAGAGACAACAAGAGGAACATTACTACGTAAATTAATCGATCACCAAACTCACCACCGTGGTCAAATGACTGTTCTTCTTCGACAAGCAGGACTGCCTGTACCTGGTGTAATGGGGCCAACAAAAGAAGAACAGTTATAAAGTTGTCCCTGTGTGAGACACAACTTGGAAACAATTCTGAATAGTGTCTGATAGTAGATTTTTAAATGCCATACTTGAAATAGAATGGAATATACATAATAAGACTGCTTATTATAAATTCTTCTGATTAAAGTATGATGACAGCATGAATAAAACAATAAAAAACAATGCCTGAAACCTCGTTACTTAGGGTTTTAGGTATTGTTTTTCATTTTCAATGAAGTTAAGTTTCATAGCATATATTGATTTAAATGAAAATGCCCCTAAGAGATTATAGTTTTACAAAACAAGGGGAGTAAGTTGTGAACGAGGAATAGTTATAAGTGAAAAGTACAAAAATGAAGTTTAAAATGCACGAATAGCTGTGAGGAGTTGAAGAGTGGATTGAACTAACAGCTGTCTAAACAAAGAATAGAAGTTAGTTTTCTCGTTTTAAAGGTTATAATACAAAATCCAAAAAGGATTTTAAGAGCGCGGTGAAGAATATTGTATGAATGAAATATAGTTTGTAAGTAAATATGTATTAAGAAGAGATAGAAATGGGGTGTTATTTAATTTGAAGCCGAAGATCCTACTAGTTGGAGTGTTTCATATGGGTGGTTCATCAGATATGATTAAAAATGAAATAGATGATGTTTTTTCGCCGAAAAGACAGTTGGAATTAGAAGATGTCATTCGAAAACTAAAAGCATTTAAACCGAATAAGATTGCTGTCGAAGCAGTGAAAGAAGCTGATAGGGAGATAAATAATACATATCATCAATATATAAATAATTCCTTGAAATTAAATAAGAACGAAATACAACAGATTGGATTTCGGCTTGGTGCAATGATGGAGATTGAGAGAATTTATCCTGTCGATTGGATGGGGGATGTAGGTCAAAGAAATATTGAAGAAGTCTTAGAATGGGCAAAAACCAAACATTACGAATTATATAGTTCGATTATGGAAGAATATATTCCGAAAATAGTGGAACCTCCAACAACCGGGTATACAATTGGTGACATGTTAATCCATCTTAATCAAGAAAAAAGAGTACAGCAAGACCATGCACTTTATATGCAAATCGCACGTATTGGGACAGGAACCGATTATATCGGGGTGGATTGGGTGAGATGGTGGTATCAGCGAAATTTAACCATTTTCTTTAATCTTTCAGGTTTAGTCTCAGATTCAAATGATCGAATAATATTGCTGATCGGAGCGGCGCATATATATTTAGTTAGACAATTTCTGCTGGAAAGTGGGGTTTTTCAAGTGGAATCTACCTTACACTATTTGCAATAGAGGAGAATAGCTGGATTTAGTTATGAAGTCAAAACCGCCACCAAATGATGCGCTCTTTCTTTTAATAGAAAAATTGTAAATTTTATGAGGGGGATTAAAGATGCAATTTAGGCTAGCGGAAAATAAAGATATTGACCAGTTAATTCAAATGAGATGGAATTTCACGCTTGAAGATAATCAATCAAAAACGTATGCAGAGGATGATTTTAAAACATTTAAATTAGAATGTCGATCTTTTTTAGAGACTGCCACCAAAAGTGAAAATTGGTTTATTTGGGTTGCAGAGAAAGAAGGGGAAATCGTATCTCACATTTATATACAACTAATACATAAGGTACCGCGTCCTGGTAGAATAACTAAACCATTTGCATATATGACCAATGTCTTTACTTTAGAAAAATACAGAAACCGCGGTATTGGGAGTCAATTAATCACTACTATTAATAAATGGGTGAAAAGTAAAAGTTATGAATTTATAATCGTTTGGCCGAGTGAAGATAGTGTCGATTACTATAAAAAGAATGGTTATATACATTGCAAGGAACCTATGGAATTTTTCCCATCTTAGAAGAAATAAATAAAATGCAGAGAGGAGCTTTAATATAAGACTCTTTCATGTTAGCGAAGAATCTAATATAGAATCATTTGTACCTAGAATACCAACACGGATGGATTTAGATCCGTCAATAAAACTTGTATGGTCCATTAATGAAAAGTGCCTCCCGAATTTTTTAACTCCTAGAAATTGTCCACGTGTTTGCTATCATATTGGAGTCAATACTTCCGAGGTAGATAAGAGGACTTATTTTTCATCCAAATCTAGCTCTCATGTAGTAGTAATAGAACGTAACTGGTTTGATGTGATGCAAAATACGACATTATATTTATATGAATTTAACACTACTCATTTTACTCTTATAGATGAAAATGCAGGTTATTACATAAGCGAACAAAAGCAAAATCCTATTAAGAAGATTGTAATATCTAACCCATCTAAAGAGCTAAGCAGAAGGAATGTCGAATTACTGCTGGTCGACAACTTATGGGATATATCTGATGAAATTCAACAGACATCATTGAATTGGTCCATGTGTAGAATGGGCTTTGCGCAGCAAAGGGATTCCTTTAGTGAAAAAAGGAGGTAAATAATGTATTCGTATAACTTTGAAGGTCTTGTCATTAAAATTGCAACTAGTAGTGATACCCCAAGAATAATTAATATGTTAAAAGGGTTAGCTATATGGATGAGAGATAATGAAATTAATCAATGGGGATTTCTTTTAGAGGGTGGTGATGACGAGGAAATTGAACAAGCAATATCTGATCAGGAAACGTATATTATCTTGAGGGATGATGAACTAATAGCCACATTCACACTTTTATCTAAACAAAGTGAGTGGGATAAACATATCTGGGGAGATGATTTAACTTCCAATACTTATTACTTACATAGACTAGCAATTATTCCTTCTTATATGAATAAAGGAGTAGGTAGTAGTATATTGACCTGGATACAAAACAATCTTAGCTACACTAAAGATTATTTAAAGCTAGATTGTGTTGCAAACAATAAAAAGTTAAATGCTTTTTATATAAACAATAACTTTGAATTTATCAATTTACATGATGGACATAATAAATATCAAAAAAGCTTGCGTCCCTGTGTAAGAAACAATTAAAATCTATTCTGAATACTTCCGGAACTTCTTCTAACACAGGGATCGCTTATTATTTAGATAAATCTGTCTAAGAAATCCAGCATTTTTCCATAGACTAATATTTCATTTTGCTTTTTAGAAAAGCCATGGCCTTCGTCTGGTAGAACAATATATTCCACGTCTCTACCTTTTTCCTTTAAAGCTGCGACAATTTGGTCAGATTCTTTTTGTACAACCCGTGGATCATTAGCCCCTTGAATAACTAGCATAGGTTTCGTCATTCCATCTAAATAAGTAATTGGGGAATCTTCTATAAACTTTTCTTTATCTTTTACTGGATCACCTACCCATTGAATCATGAAAGACTTCCAAAACTCTGGTACTGATTCCACAAAGGAAAATAGATTACTCGGACCAAATATATCTACGACTGCTTTAAAATACTCTGCATGCCGTCCGTGAAGTAAGAGGGACATATAGCCTCCATAGCTGCCGCCTAAGAGTAGAATTTTATCTCTTTCAACATATCCTTCTTTAATCAACCATTCTAATCCTTCCAAATTATCAAGTCGTGGGCCGTGACCCCAGTCTCCTTCAACTAGTTTCATGAACTTTAAGCCATAGTTTGAAGAACCCCGGAAGTTGGGAGCGAATATGGAATACCCTCTATTGAGCAAGAATTGGAACATCGAACGGAACCATTTTCTTTCCAACGATTGAGGACCACCATGTGGCCATAAAATGACATGACCATTGGAGTATTCTTCTTTTGCTTTGAAAAGTAGTGCTTCAATCTCTAGTCCATCAAAAGAAGGGTAAGTTAGTATGGTAGGTTCTACCAGCATTTCATCTGGAACGCCTGGAATTCGAAATTTAGTTAATTCTTCCCATGATTCACCATTATTTTTTGAAACAAAGACATTGTTTGGTCTAGTAGAAGTTCGCCCTTGAATATATAGATTACCAGATGGCATCACGATTACTTTTTCTATTACATTTGTCGGTGTTTTCACTTCGTTAATTTTTTCACTTTTTAAATGGTATTCATAAAGACGATCTTCTACACCGTATGATCCAATTAAATAAAGACTTTGGCTTTTCTTAGAAAAATATATACTAGAAAAATCCTCTTTTTTAATTTCTAAAACTTTTTTAAATTCCTTCGCTTCTAAATCGAACTTCGCCAAATAAGTCAAATCTGAATTATAGTTTGTTAAAAAATAAATATCTGTTTCCGAAGTATATAGGGTGTCTGTAACCGTATGTTGTTCCTTTGTCTCAGGAGTTAATAATATAGTCTCGTCATCGAGATGAACATATGCAAGAGAGTAAGTATTTCCAAATTGTTTACCGGAAACAAAAGATTTTTCAGCTGGGGAGACAGCTTCTATAGATGTCGGTGCAATGGTACCTTCCAGTAAGAGTTTATCTTCACCAGTTTCAATGTCATATATATAGTTATTAAGGAAGGTTGCATTACCTGCTGTTGTAGAATAATAAAGACGTTTTCCATCTTTAGTCAAGTAGTTGAAGAAATGCCGTTCTCCTTCATTTCTTCTGATCGAGACAAGTTTTCCACCTTTAGGAGCAAGAGCATATATTTGTGTATTCTCATCCCCGTCTTGATCAAAACCAGCAACCATAAACTCACCAGTTTTTGCATAGGTTAAAAAATCTACACTCTGATTATTAAATGTAAGTGGATAAGGAAACTGATTAGGCAAATCCATTGCCCAAATATTAAAGTGACCGTTAAGGTTTGAACTAATTACCAGTTGTTTTTCATCAGGACTAACAGTGAAATTCTCAACAGTTAATGTTTGAAAAAATTGTTCTACTTCTGGTTTATCAAATTTGACCATTTAAACTCCCCAATTCTTGTAAGATACTTTCATTTTATCATAATAATTTGTTAGTTTAAGATGTTTTGACTTAATATTAAATATAATCGAAATATTTGGTGTTCTATTAAAATATATCCTATGATAAATGGGTAAGAATTAAATTTTTTTTGTGTAGAGGTAATAAAAATAAAAAGGTCTCTTTAAAAGAACTAACAGGTTTCTTAAGTGTACAATTCCAACGGATTTAGAAATATAAACTTACACAAGTCAATCATGAAAACATGAGAAAAATAGGGAGTTTCTTTAAGTAAATGTGTAACAAAAAGAGTTGGACAAAGCTATATGGATATGAAAAAATTTAATAGTATGAATTATCGGCCGATTTTCTTCGTAAGTATTTAATTTTCCTGTTAAATAAAATAATTATGGATACGGAGGAACTTTCTATATGAAAAAAATTATTATTTTAACATTAAGTTTAGTTGTTGTTTTATGTTTAGGATTCGCAGTTCAAGTTGAAAATGTACAAGCGGCTCAAAGCAAAGAAACAATGATTAGTGTAGCTTCTGAAGAAATATTTGTTACAAAAGTAGTTCCTTTTACAAGGCAACAATCTATGTGGGTTACTGAAACTAGAAATGGCAAAACTTATTCAGGATATATTTATAATAGAGGTTTTTCAGATGGGACTGGAAACTATTCATTTTTCTCGGGTTATTTAAAAATAGGACCTTATGCCCCAACTGTACTTAAACTTGAAGAATAGTAAAATATAATAGAGTAGATGAAATAATGGCAAAGTTTGACCGCTTCCCTTTAAGTAGTTGTTTAAACTGCAGTTCTCTGTGGATTTTACTATTTAAAGGGTTATTCTCTTTTCTGAAATATACGAACGGTTTTCAAGGAGGAACTCATGAAAGAAGTTACAAGTTTCGTTATGAAGGGAATCTTGAAAAGTAAATATATATTATTAGTTCCTATTGTTCTCATTGTTTTTATGGCTACTTTGTTGACTATCAATAGTCAACAATCAGGAGCTACTTCACAAGAGTTACAAGATAAGTTTGAACATCGCAAAGAAACTGTTAATTTTTTGATTGGTAACCTGTTAAATAAAAAAAGTCATCTTGGTTTACCTGAAGAGCAGCAAATAGCACTTGATAGTTTACTCGTTCAAGAAGAGTATTTGAAAGAGATATCAACTAAGTTAGGAATAGGAGATTTAGACATTTCTACCGAAAACCTAGCATATCTCAAAGAATATAACGTATATGAAAATTATGACTTTATAAATTATAATAATACAAAGCTTTTAGAAGTTGAGCAGCTGAAAGCAGCCACTTTACAGAGACATGATTTAACTTATACAGAACAAGAAACGCCTTATAACACAGCACTATTTTCAAAACAATTATTTCAAATTGTATTCAGTCCAATTACTGCATTTCTTTTCTTACTCATTTTTATTTATAAATTGATATCCGATGACCAGAATAGAACATTCGAATTTTTTAAAGTCATCTCACTTTCAAATATAACAGTCTATTATGGCTACTTGATGCCATTTTTAATACTCTTATTAACGTATACAATCCTAGCTAGTTTCTTATCATTGTTGCCCCCAATAGTGACAGGGAATTTGGGTATGATTCACTATCCAATTGAAGTAGTCATTGATACAGATACTTTATTGGTGCCTGTGTGGAAATGGCTACTATACCTTCCAATCGGTTGGGGGATATTTGTTTCATTAATGCTGGTACTAGCAATATGTTTGTTCAAATACCGAATCTCTTTTAGCTTTCTGATAGCAATCATTGCATTTCCAATCGTAATTGCTTACATTTGGTCCGTTCACTTTGGATTTCACGCGGTAAATCCAATTCATTTAATAGTTTCATATGAGAAACAATTACTAGATCCGAATCGTTTTATAATCTATTTAGTTGGAATGCTTATCTTGCTTATAATATGTTTTGCTGCTTGTTATCCGGTATTTAAATCTAAACGGACTGTTTTAAGAACTTCTTTTTTTTCTCACGCTCGCAAGAGGTATATTCCAAAACCTAAGTGGAAGTTGCTTCAATTTGAACAAATTAAAAAGAAGCGCAAAGGCCATGTAATCTTCACGTTTATCTTGTTGGTTGGGATTATTGGGGGTACATTTGTTGTTGTGAATCAAGCCTTTCAAAAACTACCAACAATATACTTGAATGCCATTGAAGACTTCCAAAATATACTTATTGATCAACAAGTGCAGTGGAAAGTAATTGAAGAAGAGTTTGATTTGGAAGCTGAAAAAATGAAGTCGATTTCTGAAGAATCAAAAGACAAGTCGACTGAGTTTCCTAAAGAAAATCCATACTCGATAATGATTAAAGACATCGAAAATGAATACAACAATTTAGAAGGATTGAAGGATGAAATTGGTTCTATAGATTTCTCTAAAAAGTATAGGGAAATCATGGAATCTTCGCAGTCTTATAAAGAATTAGATCCTTCCATGTGGAATGTAACCGTAATGGCTTCCGAGGAGCAACAGCGTATCTTAGATGAGAAAAATATTACACCTTGGCCAATCGGGCCTCAGTGGATATCTCATTTCAATGACCCAAGTTATGCAGTGGATAGCGTGCATTACAAATTAATGAAATCGTCACAAGAGAGAAATACGAAATACGGAAATAGTGGCTTGTTCTCTCTTTATAAATTTTTAGATTGGAATATGATGCTAATTGTCTTGGGCATTTATATTCTTCTGTTATGGACGAGTCTTTCTGAGGAGCAGAGACCGAATCCATCCATTCATTTTTTGACCACTAAGCCGATTACTTTCAGGTCAATTTACGCAAGCAAATGGTTGTACAATCTAGTGATCGCTTATAGTATGCTGCTGATTAGTGGAGGTATCGTATTCATAATCAGTTTATTAATAGGCGGTTTGGGTGAATCAGACTATCCGATTTTGGTCTATGCAACTGGAATTACGGATGATGAGATGTTTTTTTCAAATGTCGATAATGTTCACTTTTTCTTTGAAAGTTTAATCGTGCTGATCGTAAAAAGTGGAGTTCTTATCGTAGCTCAAATCTTCTTCTTGAATAGCTTATTCAGTCTAATTGGTAAGTGGGTGAAAAATCACTATGTGACTATAATTATCACGGTACTAGTCTCAGTTGCAGGATATTTTTTAGCAAACCAATACATTACTGCATCATTTATGCATCTGAATCCATACATTTATTTTGATACATGGCATATTGTCGATGGTTGGAAGTCAGTATTATCGAACTCTTCTACCGTCAACTTCAATAATGGTTGGATGATTCTGCTGTTTAGTGGATTGTTGTTGTTCCTCATAGGATTCATACAAAAAAGGAAGAGGGTGTCATGATGTCCTTATTACAAGTTTATCAGCTCAGAAAAAAGTATGGGAACCTACTTATATTGCGAGATATTTCATTTGATATTAATGAAGGGGATATCATCGGTCTAGTTGGTCCAAATGGGGCGGGGAAATCTACTTTATTACGATCAATTTTGGCAATAGAGGAGGTAGAAAGGGGATCAGTGAAGGTCAAAAATATTTCTAATCAGAATTCCGATTTTTACAAGTTTGTTTCGTATATACCGAGCGACAACTATTTATATATGCAGTTGACTGGGTATGACCATTTAGCTTTTGTCGCAAACATTTATCAGTTAGGAAAAGCAGCGATTGAAGAGGTCATTGATCAAATTGGAATCAGCACTTATGTCGACCAACCTGTAAAAACCTACTCATATGGGATGAGACAACATTTGCTTATTGCACTAAGCATATTAACAAAGCCTTCTATTATATTAATGGATGAACCTTTCAACGGATTGGATCCGACAAGTACAATCGAATTGAAGGAATTAATCCGTAAATTACATGCCCAACGGATTAGCTTTATCATCTCCACACATAATTTGGATATTTTAGAGGATTTAACGAAAACAATTTGGTTCATCAGGGACGGAATGTTGTTTAAAGACGATATTAAATTAGAGATGAAGCTTCCCTATCAAATTGAGGTTAAAGTTACTGATGTAACCATATTAGAAAATCTAATGACGGACTGTCAATTACCACACCAAATATCGGAAAATATCGTAATTACAGATCACAATTACGATGTTGGTAAATACTTGGAGTGGCTACTGATGAATAAGGTGCAAATTCAATCGGTCAATCAAATTAAAACGAATCTGGAGGAAAGATATAAGCATTTTTATGAAGTTTTAAAAAAAGATCAAGCTTAATAACTTTAAGCGGTAAAGCTGTTTTACAGTAATATGAAGCGACTAATAATCCGAGATATAAAAGTAATTCGATACGAAGGACAAATCTTCGAAAAGTAGGGGGCGTAGGTCGGGGCAATATTTAATTGTAAGGGGTGCTATACGACAGTAGTTTAAAAACCTTGGACATAAACTTTTCTATGTGCAATGGACAATTATAAATAATCTAGAATTGTCCTGGAATTGTTTCTTACACTGGGCACTATTACTATTGACTTCACGTCTACTACGTGTTACGATGTACTTGTAGTAAGCGATACTTAATAGCTTATATCACAAAAGCTATTAAGTAAAGAATATCCTTAGTACTAAGTTGTACTGAATATAAGTCATACAAAATAGAGGAGGCTCTGAACATGGAAAATTTAACTGAAATGCTGAAGGGTTCCCTGGAGGGCTGCGTCCTAGAAATCATCAGCCGCCATGAAACATATGGCTACGAGATTACTCGTAGCCTGAACGAACTTGGATTTACCGAAGTCGTGGAAGGGACAGTTTACACCATTCTTGTGCGATTAGAAAAGAAAAAACTTGTAAACATAGAAAAGAAGCCGTCGGATATGGGGCCGCCTCGCAAATTTTATTCACTTAATAAGGCCGGTCAGCTGGAATTAGAATTATTTTGGAAAAAATGGGATTTCGTATCCTCAAAAATCAATGTCTTGAAGTCACACTAGCTTCATAAGATAAACAGAATAATATTTTGGACTGTCTTTTTCAGCTATATAAAAAGAGGAGGAAATATACATGATGGAAATGTTCAAAAAATTGATTGGTGATAAGAAAGAGTACAAGGTGATGATGGCACGAGTTGAAGTCTTGCCAGAGGACTACAAGTTTGTATTTAAGAAAATCCAAAATTACATGTGGAATTTCTCAGCGGGCAACGGGATGGATATGCTACACATACAGTATGAACTAATCGATTTGTTTGAAGCCGGTGCTGCGGATGGCAGACAAGTGTTAGAAATCACTGGGAACGATGTTGCATCCTTTGCGGATGAATTAGTGGCAAATGCTAAAACTTATGTCGCAAAGTATCGTGAGGATTTGAATCTCAGTATCATGAAGCAATTAGGAAAAAAATAAATTCAATAAATATTACTGACTGAATAGCTCGATGTAAACGTGAACTGTCACCTTCGTTATTCAGTTATATTTACGCACAGTAGTAAGTAGTACAGATTATCAGTCAGACTATATAGAGGTATAAAGAAAATCTTGCTTTGCGAAGCGTTTATTAAAAAGGAGGAAACAAGTATGGGGAATGCAACGATTTTTGTGAAAGGTTTAAAAAAATCCTTTAAAGAAAAGGAAGTATTAAAAGGTGTGAATTTTGAGGTGCAGCGAGGTGAAATCTTTGCACTACTGGGCTCTAATGGAGCGGGCAAGACGACTACGGTTAACATACTATCAACGTTGATGAAGGCTGATGGAGGTGAAGCAGTTATTTGTGGCTTTGACGTTTATGGGCAACCAGAACAGATACGTCAGAACATCAGCCTCACTGGGCAATTTGCAGCATTGGACGGAGTGCTCACAGGGAGGGAAAACCTGCTGATGATCGCTAAGTTGAGGGGAGTCTCCAATCCAAATCAAGTCGTAGACAATTTGCTTACACGTTTCAGCCTAGTTGATGCGGCCAAACGCCGGGCGGACCAATATTCTGGTGGGATGAAGCGCCGGCTCGACATCGCCATGAGTCTGATAGGGACGCCAGCAGTCATTTTTCTTGATGAACCGACGACAGGACTTGACCCCGAAGCGCGGATTGAAGTCTGGGATACAGTCAAGGAGCTTGCCGGAGGTGGCACTACCGTCTTACTGACGACTCAGTACTTAGAGGAAGCTGAACAACTGGCGGACCGCATCGCCATCCTACATGGCGGAAAAATCATTACGACCGGTACCCTTAATGAACTTAAAGAGATGTTCCCACCAGCCAAAGTAGAATACATCGAGAAGCAGCCGACATTAGAGGAAATTTTCCTTGCGATCATCGGTAAAAAGGAGGAAAGTAAATGAAAAGCAAGACAGGTGTATTACTAGGGCGTTTAATGCGTAACATCATGCGTAGTCCAGATACGATTATCACTGTGGCGATTACGCCGATTATGATGATGCTGCTATTTGTTTATGTATTTGGAGGAGCTATAGAAACAGGCACGGACAACTACGTTAATTATTTATTACCGGGAATTCTGCTGATGGCTATCTCATCCGGTGTGGCTTACACTTCCGTGCGGCTGTTTACGGATGTAAAGAGTGGGTTGATGGCGCGTTTCATTACCATGCCTATCAAGCGCTCGTCCATATTGTGGGCTCACGTGTTAACCTCGCTCGTTTCCAATGCACTTACTATTATGGTTGTTATACTCGTCGCGCTCCTAATGGGCTTCCGTTCCAGCGCTGATATCCTAGCTTGGCTCATGGTAGCCGGAATACTCGGCTTGTTTACGTTGGCGCTTACATGGCTAGCGATCATTCCGGGATTAACAGCGAAATCTATGGAAGGTTCGTATGCCTACTCGTACCCGTTAATTTTCCTGCCGTTTATCAGTTCGGCCTTTGTCCCAACTGAAACTATGCCTAAAATTGTCCGTGCATTCGCTGAGAACCAACCCGTAACTTCAATTGTTAATGCGATTCGTTCTTTATTGTATAAAGGGGAAGTTGGCAATGATATCTGGGTTGCACTTGCCTGGTGTGTAGGCATTATGCTCATCGCATACTTTTTCGCCATTAAAGAATTTAAACGCAAGTTAGGGTAGGGTCCCTGTGTAAGATACAATTAGAAACAATTCTGAATTATCCTGAAATCACTACAATAGATAGATAACGATAATTACTCATATAATGTGCAAATACTAAATAATGTTACTTAATTCATAAAAAACGACAGAAGAAAAATAAACTTTTCTTCTGTCGTTTTTATTAATTGGTTGCTAAACAGACTTTTGCTTTAGAACACCATATGAAACACGAAACTGATAACAAATCCCATAGTTACAAAAGTAGTGGATGTCCTAATTGATAAAGCTCGAACATTTTGTAAAATGAATTCTTTTATACTCGTAACTGCTATTAGACCAATAGAGACTCCTAAAAGAACACTTTGAGCCTTTATGCCAAGATGTATGTGATTACCAATCCATATAAACAAACTAAAGCAAAATGACAAACCAATAAAACAAAGGAATAAACCGATTAGTTTCTGCCCCTGTGAAAGAAATATAGAAGTAAGAACGAATCCTTCTGGTATATGATGCAAAATGGTAGACATTGTTAAAGAGTGATCGAAAATGGAATCACCAAGTAAGCTTCCAATCGTTAAACTTAAAGGAATTGTATGTATAAGAAGTGCGATAGTAAGTAGATAACCAGATGGTCTAATTGAAGAATGAAGTGATTTCTTAACTAAAAGTAAAAACATATAACCTAACAATATTCCCAGTGCAATACCAGGAGTTTTGTATGAGTTTAATGCCGACGGAATGATGTCTAGTGTTAGAAGGCCAATCAAAAATCCACCGCATAAAAGAGCCAAACCTTCATTAGAATGTTGAAATATTTTAGATACTATCCCTGCGATTACTGCCCCTACAGTTACACTTAAAAAAAGTAATCCCCCAAGAACTAATGCACTCAAATTTATCATTTCCTCTGCATACAAATTAGATGGATGTTGTTTAAGTGTATGTGTTCTTCTCGCAAAACTTTCATACATCTGACGATAATTTTTTGAGGTGTCCCTGTGTAGGACACAATTCAGAATCGTTTCTAATTGTGTCCTACACAGGGAACAACTAAAAGAGCAACTGGAGATACTGAGTAAAAAGGAAGTTTCCCTTTCTAATGCAATTAGAGTCAGTTAAAATATAATTAGTATTACTTTTATACATAGGGGGAAGCGAAAGCGTTCATATGACAATAGATAAAATGAAACAAACTTCGTTTAATAGAGCAACACTTGACCAATGGGAGCAAGTAGCACTTAAATCACTCAAGGGGAAAACTTTGGAGTCACTATCAACTAGAACATTAGAAGATATTATTTTGAAACCGCTTTATTCTTTAGAAGATATGGAAAATATTCCAGAATTACAAACGGCTATTGTTCGTGATGCAAAAAAGTCTTCTGGCTGGTTGATCGCACAAGTTGTAGAAGGTTCTTCAAGTAAGGAGATACTTGAGGGAATCAAAGAGTCACTTACAAAAGGTAATGATGTTGTTCATTTTAAAATAGAAAAAGAACATAATTGGCAAACAAATGAAAAAGAAGAGCTAGCAGAGCTATTGAAGAAGCATACTGCTATTTTAGATGTTACAAATGATCCAGCTTTTTTAACTTATTTCTCAGACCTAAAAGGATTAGTAAAAGGTGCAGAGGATGTAGAACTTTTGAATGCTAGAACATATTTCTTAAATGGCTCTTCCATCCATCAACAAGGTGGAGATGCTATTAGTGAGCTAGCTAGCGTATTAGTACAAGCAGATAAGTTTGCTAAAAATTCGGGGATAGACAAGCTTGTTTCAAACGCATTTGTACAATTTTCGATTGAAAATAATTTCTTTATGGAAATAGCGAAAATTCGAGCATTTCGTATTCTATGGCAAGCTTTCGGACAAGCATATGGGAAATCTAACATAGCAGCAATTCCTGTACATACCGAAACCTCTTTAAGGTCTTACTCCGTATTAGATGCAAACGTTAATATTTTGCGTTCTGGTAATAGTGCGCTGGCTGCCGTTCTTGGTGGAGTGGATAGTTTGACAACGTATCCACATGATTATCTGACTGGAGCAACACCGACATCCAATCGAATCGCAAGAAATATGCAGCTCGTATTAAAAGAAGAAACGCATACCCAGCGTATTGTTGATGCAGCAGGTGGTTCTTACTATGTAGACACACTAACGAATGAACTTGTCGAAAAAACGTGGGCATACTTTTTAACTTTAATGAAAGAAGCAACTGTTGAGAATAGAGAAACAATACTTTTAGAAAGAGCAGAAGTGAAATGGAACGAGCAACTTGCTGAACTCTCTACACGTAAAAAATCGTTAATTGGAACGAATAAATATGCAAATCCAGATGATATTCTGGGAGTTTCTATTAAACAAACTGATTATAAACGACTAGCTGAACCTTTTGAACAATTAAGAAAATCATTCCAAGATAATCCATTAAACACTGCAATTATTCCCTTTGGCATTTTAAAAGAATATAAGGCTCGGATGGATTTTGTTAACGGTTATTTAATCGCATTAGGGATTTCACCAATTGTAGCTCCTGAAAATTTAAAACCATTTGATCTACAAAAATGGATAAATGAAAAAAATATTAACTATGTTGTATTTGTTGGTAACGATGAGCAAACGGCTGGTTTAGTACCTGCAATACTAAATGAAAATCTGTCCGTTCCAATGGATGTTGCCGGGAAATTTGAGGAGTATGAAGACTGGTTAGATGCCGGGTTATATGGAAGTATCTATGCTGGACAATCACTTCTTAAAAAAGGGCAACAATTACTTGCCCTTGCTAAAAAGGAGGATTCAAATGACAATGCCTAATTACGATAATGTATCTATTAAAGAAGTGTTATTAAATGAAGGACATCCAAAAATGGCAGCGGTAGATTCCTTTTTAACGAATGAAGGAATTCATTTAAAACAAATGTATATCAAGGAAGATACGTCTGAATTCCCACATCTAAATGATCTACCAGGTATCGCACCGAACACGAGGGGACCTTATCCAACGATGTATGTTGCGAAACCTTGGACTGTTCGTCAGTATGCTGGTTTTTCAACTGCGGAAGAAAGTAATGCTTTTTATAGAAGAAACCTGGCTATGGGACAAAAGGGATTATCGGTTGCATTTGATCTTGCTACACATCGTGGCTACGATTCTGATCATGAACGAGTTACCGGGGATGTAGGAAAAGCAGGAGTTGCAATTGACTCTGTTGAAGATATGAAGATATTATTTAATGGAATTCCATTAGACCAAATGTCTGTATCAATGACGATGAATGGTGCAGTACTTCCAATACTAGCCTTCTATATTGTGACAGCAGAAGAGCAAGGCGTTACTACAGAGCAGTTAGCTGGTACGATTCAAAATGATATCTTAAAGGAATATATGGTTCGTAACACATATATTTATACACCGGAAATGTCTATGAAAATTATTGCAGATATTTTTGCTTATACAGCTCAAAAGATGCCGAAATTTAATTCTATTTCAATATCCGGTTATCATATGCAAGAAGCTGGAGCAACAGCTGATATTGAACTAGCTTACACTTTAGCTGATGGCTTAGAATATGTTCGAACAGGGTTAGCTGCCGGAATAGATATTGATGCATTTGCGCCAAGACTTTCATTCTTTTGGGCAATCGGAATGAATTATTTTATGGAAATCGCTAAAATGCGTGCAGCTCGTAGAATATGGGCGCAAATGATGCAAAGCTTTAATCCGAAAAATCCGAAATCATTAGCTCTTCGTACACATTCTCAAACGTCTGGGTGGAGTTTAACCGAGCAGGATCCATTTAACAATGTTACAAGAACGTTAGTAGAGGCAAACGCAGCTGCGATGGGGCATACACAATCACTTCATACAAATGCTCTAGATGAAGCAATTGCCTTGCCGACAGATTTCTCAGCTCGAATAGCTCGTAACACTCAACTTTTTCTACAGGAAGAAACAAATATGACAAAGGTAATAGATCCATGGGGTGGGTCTTACTATGTCGAGACACTAACACACGAATTAATGGAAAAAGCATGGACTTTGATTGAAGAAATTGAAGAACTTGGAGGCATGGCAAAAGCGATAGAAACCGGTCTTCCTAAAATGAAGATAGAAGAAGCAGCTGCTAAAAAACAAGCACAAATTGACTCTTCTAAAGAAGTTATCATAGGAGTAAACAAATACCGTTTAGAGCAAGAAGATGCTATTGATATTTTAAATATAGACAATACTGTCGTTCGTCAAAAACAAATGGAACGCTTAGAAAAAGTTAAAGCTGACCGTGATGAAAAAGCAGTACAAAAAGCGTTAACTAAATTAACTGATGCAGCAAGAACTGGTGAAACAAATCTGTTAGAAGCTGCTGTTGTTGCTGCTAGGGAACGTGCAACTATTGGTGAAATTTCAGATGCAATCGAAGTGGTAGCAGGCAGACATAAGGCGGTGATTCGTTCTGTGAGTGGTGTATATAGTGCAAACTTTAATGATGCTGAAGAGATTGATGCAGTGAAACAAATGGCAGAGGATTTCCGGGAAAACGAAGGTCGTCGCCCACGTATTTTAATCGCCAAAATGGGTCAAGATGGGCATGATCGCGGAGCTAAGGTTATTGCAACTGCATTTGCTGATTTAGGATTTGACGTTGATATTAGTCCACTTTTCCAAACACCTGCAGAAACTGCACTACAAGCGGTAGAAAATGATGTTCATGTTGTCGGAGTAAGTTCATTAGCTGCTGGACATATGACGTTAGTACCTTCATTGAAAGAGGAGTTAGCTAAGCTTGGTAGAGAAGATATATTAATCGTTGTTGGTGGTGTTATACCAGCACAGGATTATTCTTTCCTGCGTGACAACGGCGCTTCCGCTATTTTCGGACCAGGAACAGTTATTCCAGTAGCAGCACAAAAAGTTATTGAAGAGATTTATAAGCGCCTTGGCTACGAGGAAGTGGAAGATTAATGTCAAAAACGGATAATAATAACGATTCTACTATGCATGTGATGAGTGGTATTAAATCGCAACATGATGGTGTGGGGAAGGCTTCTATTAAAAAGTTCTCCAAAAAAAAGCCTCTTCAAATCAATGAAGAGGAATATATCCGAAATATACAAAATGGCTCCAGGTTACATTTAGCAAAAGCGATAACATTTATAGAAAGTACTGTATATGATCAGCAGCATATCGGACAGCAATTATTGAAAAACTTACTTTCATTTACTGGTAACAGTGTTCGTATCGGAATAACTGGAGTTCCTGGAGTAGGAAAAAGTACCTTTATCGAGTCATTTGGTAAAATGCTATGCGATCAGGGATATAGAGTAGCAGTACTAGCAATAGACCCTAGTTCCTCCTTGACAGGTGGAAGTATTCTAGGGGACAAAACAAGAATGGAAGAACTCTCCAGACAACCGAACGCATTTATTAGACCATCCCCAACTGCAGGTACACTTGGAGGCGTACACAAAAAGTCTCGTGAGACGATGCTTCTTTGTGAGGCTGCCGGTTACGATGTTATTTTAGTTGAAACGGTTGGTGTAGGTCAAAGTGAAACGATTGTACGAGGAATGGTCGATTTCTTTTTATTATTAGCGCTCACAGGTGCAGGAGATGAACTTCAAGGGATGAAAAAAGGAATAATGGAGCTTGCTGATGCTATTATTGTTCATAAAGCAGACGGATCAAATGAAAAGCTAGCTAAAAAAACAGTTGCTGAGTATAAGCAAATACTTCACTTTCTAGCACCTTCCTCACCATATTGGAAGACTCCCGCACTAGCAGTATCTTCGCTACAAAAAATTGGCTTAGATATCGTTTGGGAAAATATACTTCATTTCCAGCAAGTGATGAAGGAAAAAACTGTATGGCAACAAAGAAGAAAAGAACAAACAGTTGAATGGTTTAAATCAATGATTGTCGATCGATTATATGATGACTTTTTTTCTTCTAATGAAAGAAAACAATCAATGGCAAAATTAGAGCAATTAGTGCGGAACGAAAAAATAACGGTTTCGCAAGCGGTTGACGATCTTTTTTCCTCGAATCCAAACCTATAATCTGATAAGATAAATATAGTTTAAAAAAGGAGAGTGGCATAAATGAATATGGATTTCAATCTATATATGAATGATATACTGGTACAAGCTCGAGGAGAAATGGAAGCAGCAGGCTATGAGCAACTTGAAACACCTGAAGATGTAGACGCTGCATTTGCTCGAAAAGGAACAACATTAGTAATGGTAAACTCAGTATGCGGATGTGCTGGAGGTATTGCTCGCCCTGCTGCAGCAAACTCTGTACATTATGATAAACGTCCGGACCATTTAGTTACTGTTTTTGCTGGTCAAGACAAATTAGCAACTCAACAAGCACGTAATCTATTCGGTGATGATCACTTACCTTCCTCTCCATCATTTGTACTGTTGAAAGATGGACAACCAGTAGCAGAAATTGGTCGTCATGAGATAGAAGGCCATGCTCCAACTTCAGTAATCACACATCTTCAAGGATTATTTGAAGAATATTGTGAAGAAGTATAATTAAGTAAAAACGGGAGTGTCCTTTAAGTTAAAACCTGTTTCTATTAGTTTTGGCATGCTTTGGACAGTCTTGAAACTATGTTATTATCGATTGATTTTTTCAGAGGCCCGTCGTGACGTCAGTCACGACCGGCCTCTGTTTTTCGGTAATCTTATGGCATTTGTTTGTCCTTCGCCCTTCTACAATTTCTAGAAACAGATTAATGCATTTTTTGAATAACTAGAGAACAGACACTCTTCTATTTATAAAGCAAGCTCTCGAAGATACAATTTCATACGCTATTGCTCTTCTTTTTCAGAGGACACTTTCTATTTTTCTTTATTTCCACTGGTAAAAGGAAATTTACTTTCTTCACCCTTCATTACAGAATAACATCCCAAATTTAGCAGATGGTTTTATCACTTTATTAACATTGAATACTCTTATCTAAGCGATAAGCTATGCTGACTCTTCTTGTTGGGTGCTACTCATTTCATTGATTGAAGTGAAAGGTGGCGACTCCAGCGGATGAGTGAGACAGATGAGTCATCACATCGACGCGTAAGCGACGGTGATGGCTCATCGCTCACCCCGCGGAGGCCAACAGGATGTTGGTCACGAAGGCTTTGCCACAAGATGTGGCGCTCTTAGCCTTCGTTCCTTTGTAACGCCTGAAAAGTAAATCATTGCGGTATTATTCATTTGTTTAATTATCATAAACACAGTGTTCATGATTTTTATATACTTTTCTTAAAAGAAAATAAAAAACCAGCGAAAACATATATATGCTTTCGCTGGTTTTTATTATTTCTTAAAGGACGAAACTTAGACCGAATAGTAATGTAGACATTACCATTACAAAAATCATTAAATAAACAACAATTTTACGAAATGTTTGGTTGCGCATAATTTCTCTCCTTTAGCTTGTACCTTTATTTTAACAAAAACATAAAAATGCACAAGAGGTAGAGATTTTTTTTTGAAATAGGTACAATAGGAAAAGGTAAGCGTTTTACAAAAGGGGTGTAAAAATGGAGAAAATTGATCATATTGGTATTGCTGTAAAAAGTATTGAAGACTCTCTTCCATATTACATAGATACATTGGGGTTAAAACTAGTACATATTGAAGATGTTGTATCAGAAAAAGTTCGTGTAGCTTTTATTGATAGCGGCAATGTCCATTTAGAATTGCTTCAACCAATCGATGATACAAGTACGATTCATTCATTTATCGAAAAAAAAGGTGAAGGTATTCATCATATAGCTTTTGGCGTTACAAGTATACAGCAGCGTTTGGATGAGCTGAAAGACAAGGGAGTTCGGCTTATACAAGAGACTGCAAAAGCTGGTGCCCATGGTGCTCAGGTAGCTTTTATACATCCAAAAGCATCTCATGGAGTACTTTATGAATTAGTCGACAAAACCGGGGGAGAGAAGTAATTATGGATATTTATGAAAAAATTAATGATTTATATGATCGTAAACGTAAAATCGAACTTGGTGGCGGAGATGAACGGATAGAAAAGCAGCATGAAAAAGGGAAGTTGACTGCTCGTGAACGTATTGAATTACTAGTAGACAAAGATTCGTTTGTAGAGTTAAACCCTTTTATCAAGCACCGTACAGTAGACTTCGGAATGGACAAGCAAGAAGGTCCTGGAGATGGGGTCGTAACTGGTTACGGGAAAGTGAATGGTCGTCCAATTTATCTATTCTCACAAGATTTCACAGTTTTTGGTGGAGCTTTGGGAGAAATGCATGCACTTAAAATTGCGAACGTAATGGACTTAGCAGCAAAAAATGGAGCGCCGTTTATTGGGTTAAACGATTCCGGTGGTGCTCGTATTCAAGAAGGCGTTGTTTCACTAGATGGATACGGACAAATTTTTTATCGTAATGCCATATATTCCGGCGTTATACCTCAAATTTCTGTAATCTTAGGTCCATGTGCTGGTGGAGCTGTGTATTCACCTGCTATAACTGACTTTGTGTTTATGACAGATGAAACTAGCCAAATGTTTATCACAGGTCCTAAAGTAATAGAAACAGTTACCGGAGAAAAAATTTCTGCCGAAGATCTGGGTGGATCGAAAGTACATAATACTATAAGTGGAAATGCACATTTCCGTGGGGAGACTGAAGAGGTAGTATTAGAAAGTGTCCGTCTGCTATTAAGTTATCTACCACAAAGCTATGAAGAAAAAGCTCCTTTAGCTGATGTAGTAGAAGAAGATGATTACCGTTCTGAATTAGCAGATATCGTTCCTTATGAGGCAATCCGCCCTTATGATGTTAGAAAGGTTATTGAACAGATAGTTGATACAGATTCTTTCTTAGAAGTGCAAAAGGAGTTTGCTAAAAATATAGTTATTGGTCTAGCTCGTATTAAAGGCGAGGTAGTTGGTCTAGTTTGTAACCAACCAAAAGTAATGGCTGGAGGATTAGATATAGACTCTTCAGACAAAGCTGCACGTTTTATTCGTTTTTGTGATTCCTTCAATATCCCAATCATTACGTTTGAAGATGTAACTGGATTCTTCCCAGGTATTAAACAGGAACATGGTGGAATTATTCGCCACGGCGCTAAAATATTATTTGCTTATTCAGAAGCAACCGTTCCTAAAATAACAGTTATTTTACGAAAAGCATACGGAGGTGCTTATGTTGCTCTAAACTCCAAGTCTATTGGGGCAGATGTTGTTTTTGCATGGCCTAATGCGGAAATAGCAGTTATGGGGCCAAACGGAGCTGCCAATATAATTTTTGCACGTGAAATTGCTCAAAGTGATGATCCTGAAGCAGTACGTGCGGAAAAGATTGAGGAATACCGTGAAAAATTTGCAAATCCATATGTAGCGGCCTCAATGGGAATGGTCGATGATGTTATTGACCCTCGAGAAACACGTATTAAGTTAATTCAGTCATTAGAAATGATGCGTAATAAGAAAGAAACTAGACCAAACAAAAAACATGGTAATATTCCATTATAAAAGGAGACTTTTAAATGAGTCGATTAATAGATGAATTTTTAGAGCTAGTTCAAATAGATTCTGAAACAAAGTATGAGGGAGTAATTGCACCTATTTTAAAAAGTAAATTAGAACAGCTTGGATTTACTGTTATTGAAGATGATTCTGCTACTAGAAATGGTCACGGAGCTGGAAATCTAATCGCAACTCTAAAGGGATCTAATCCAAACGTAGACCCAATATACTTTACGGTTCATATGGATACTGTTGTACCTGGAAAAGGGATTAAACCTGTAATAAAAGAAGATGGCTATATATATTCGGATGGAACTACAATTTTAGGAGCTGATGATAAAGCTGGAATAGCCGCATTATTTGAAGCTATGCGTCGTTTGAAAGAGCAATCTATCGAGCACGGAGATATACAAGTTGTTATTACCGCTGGAGAAGAAAGTGGTCTAGTAGGAGCAAAAGAATTAGATGCTTCTTTACTAACTGCAAAATATGGCTATGCGATTGATAGTGATGGGACTGTCGGTGGAATTGTAACAGCTGCGCCTTTCCAATCTAAGCTGTGGACAACTATTACTGGAAAAACTGCTCATGCTGGAGTGGCTCCTGAAAAAGGTATTTCTGCCATAACTTTAGCTGCAAAAGCTATTTCTGCTATGAAGTTAGGAAGATTAGATGCTGAAACGACTGCTAATATCGGTCGATTTGAAGGTGGACAAGCAACTAATATCGTCTGTGATGAAGTGCATATTCTTTCTGAGGCACGCTCGATCAATAAAGATAAACTTAATGCGCAGGTTGCACATATGGTAGCAACATTTGCAGAAACAGCTGAAAAATTTGGAGGTAAAGCGGTAACTGAAACACAATTAATGTACCCAGGCTTCCATTTTGAAGAACACCATTCTGTTGTACAGGTTGCTAAACGTGCAGTAGAGCGAATTGGAAGGACTGCTGAGATTAAGACTAGTGGCGGTGGCAGTGATGCGAATGTTATTGCTGGATTTGGTATTCCTACTGTTATCTTATCTGTAGGGTATGAAGAAATTCATACAACAAATGAACGCATGCCTATTGAAGAATTAGAGAAACTAGCCGATTTAATAGTAGAGATCGTTTTAGTAGCGGCAGAATAAATAGGAGGTGACTTTGTTGAGCAATGAAAAAGTAGTAGTATTTCAATGTGGAAATGAAGATTATGCAGTTTCAATTGAACATGTAGTCTCCATTGAGAAATTAGAGCATGTAAACCCAATACCGCACTTGCCAGATTATTTAATTGGTTTGATGAAGATTCGAGGAGAGCTAGTGCCAATAATCGATTTCGAACAAGTTTTGTATAATCGTAGCGGTATTGATCAAGAGTTAGCAAGAGTAGTTACTATGCATACTGAAGATATGACGGTTGGCCTTCTTGTGAAAGAAGCGAAAGAGATTCTGGATATTGATCAGGACAATCTAAAGCAAATTGGTCTAGTAAATTATACGAAAACACGTTATTTCACAGCTGTTGCAAACCTAGAAAATCGAATGATTACAATTGTAGATGCTTCTATATTAGTTAGTTCATTAGAAGGTTTTGAAGATATTCAAACATATGTTGAAGAAGTAAAGAAAGAAGAAACTATTAATAACTAGTTTCATGTTTTAGTTAAGTGAGGTAGCTTATATAGCTACCTTTTTTTAATGATAAGAAAGTATATAAAAATTCTCCTTGAATACTGTTTCATGTGGGCGCTTTTCACGGGCGAGTTTTTTGCGACGAGCTTGCGTAGGAGCAAAGGAAGCGGCTGAAGACGTGCCCACGGAAAGCGTCCGACCTTTGCTACAATCAACAGCATTTCTAGGTTATGTTAAGAAAGGACTAGGCGTCTTTTAACCATTCTTTATTAAATGAAGTGCAAGAATTATAATTTTGTGCGACCAAAATACATAGTTCATTGTTTTATATTTTTTTATGCTACTGAATTCCTTTTCAGGCTATTGATTTAAATGCTTCATGTGTTAGTAGGGAATATATACATATGGGTCCTCTGGCTGTTCAATTCGTTCTATCTTTTTAATTTGTAATTTTGGTAAATCTTGGCCATCTACATTTGTTTTCGCCAAGATTCCAGTTGCTTTAATCCATTCATCCATGACTACTGGGTGAGATATATCCGTTGTGGCTATAGTTCCAAATACAGAAGAATCGGCTACACAACAAGCAATTGCCACTCGTGATATAACAAATTGATCTGGTTTTAAGTCAGGCTCCTTATAGACAAAACCCATAATCTCAATTTCTTTTCCGATAAATGAATTTAAATCATTAACAAAAATATCTAAAGTATCCAAATAAAATTCATCTTTTACAATGATTTTCGGGTTATTAAGTAGTTCATTCTTTAGCTCTAATCTATTATTATAAACCGTGTTTCCTTCATCCAAATAGCTTATGTCACTATTTTCAGAAAGTGCTGAAGAATCCCCGCCAAATTCTGTCTGATGTAAGGACGAATTTAAACCATAGTTGATGCCTCTATTTGCGACAATGGAACTATCCATAATCGTATCTGGAAACCAAAATCCAATTAATATAGGTAAAAAAAATAAAGAATAAATAAAACCACTTTGGAGGAACGAGCTATTATTATGATCAAAACCACAATTACAGAAAAGATCCATCTTATTCTTGGAACCACTTCTCCAAATTTGTATTACTGCTAATATCAATAAAACACCTATAGCAAAGTAAGAGAAGGGTATCATTTTTGGTGCAATATAGTATTCGATATCTCCAGTCAAAGCCAACTTAAAAGTAAGCAGAAAAAAACCAATCAATATAATACCTCTTAATAATATATGAAAACCATAATCTCTCTCTTGTTGCATACTCCACCTCACAAAAATAAATATTGGAAAACTAAAATTATCGCATACACGGATAATGTAATAATAATCATATAGCCAATCACAAATTTAGTTCTGAAGTATGCAAATAGCATTATAGAACTTTTAATATCTAACATTGGTCCGTATACTAGAAATGCCAGTAGTGACCCTGTAGAAAATGTATGTGCAAAAGAAGAGGCCACAAACGCATCCGCTTCTGAACATAGAGATAAAATAAATCCAAGACCCATCATTACTAGAGGGGCTACTATATCGTTTGCCCCAAGACTAACCAAAATCTCTCTATCGAAAAATGTCTGAAATAGACTAGCTAAAATTGTTCCGAAAATTAAGTATTTCCCCATATCGAAAAATTCATCGCTTGCATTAAACATTAATATTTTTAATTTTGAGCTTTTCTTTTCGTTTACCCAAACTGAACTATCCAAAAATTCATTTTTTGTCCATTTTAATTGATTGTGATTTCGATAAAAGAGGTGAATTAAGAAACCAATTAGTATAGCTAATGTTAGAGCTAGGAACATTCGAGCATACGCAATACCCGGTGTAGATTGGAATGCATAATAAGTAGAAGCAAAAACAATTGGATTTAATATAGGGGATCCAACTATAAAAATAACACCCAAGTGTAATGGCATCCCTTTTTTTATTAATCTTCTTACAACTGGAATAATAGCACATTCACATACTGGAAATAATGCGCTTAATAATGCAACAGGTATAATTGCAATTAAAGGATTTTTGGGAATCAGTTTCTGAATAGTATTTTCAGAAACAAAAGTTTGAATTAAAGCTGATGCAAATACACCTAAAAAGACAAAAGGTAATGCTTCTAAAACTATACTTAAAAAAATTGTAGCAGCATTAAGCCAAACCTTAGGAATTTCAAAATGTATTTGTATATAATCTGCAGCTATAAAAGAAAAAACAATTACGCCAAATATTACTGTAATCGCAGTTTCCTTCCATGTTGAAATTCCTTGACCTCTCATGGTTTATCCTCCGAATCTCTAAAAATTTGTAAGTTCCGTAAAAATTTATAGAGGATTTATAATACTCCCTCTAATAATAGTTTAAAATGATTGTTCAAATCTTCATTATGAAGGTCTGTTCCAATCAAAATGATGACGGTTTTTTTATTATTAGTGAAAGGTACAGGTATAAATTTAACTTTCTTTGAAGCAAGTTGAAAACTCAGTAGATCACTAGAGTTTTCTATTTGAATGTACCCTTTCCCTCTTAGAACGTTGCTTGGAAGTTCTTTAAACCATTTTTCAAAAGTTTTTTTGGGTAATGATGGGATACCCTCCAACTTAAATGCAAACACAGTAGAATGATGATCATGATGATGAGAGTTAATATCTGTTTGAAGCGGATTGATAGAGAAAGACTGAAACCTCTTATCAAAAAGTATTTTCGGGTCGACTATACCATTTGTACAAGGTATTATTTCTTTGTCTTTTCCGGCTATTTCTTCTATTTTGTTTATAACTTTCTCAAGTTGTTTAAAGTGGATCAGGTCTGTTTTGTTTAAGAGTAAGAGACTTCCACAAATAATCTGTTCTTTCATTAAGTTCCTGACTTCTGCTGAACTCGTAAAAAAACTTTGATACTCCAAATAATTACTGGCATCAAGTACCGTTATAATAGACATGATTTCAAACTGGTCTATATATGGATCACCCAACAGGACTTCTTGTATTTCCAGTGGGTTTGCCACACCAGTTCCTTCAATGAATAAAACGTCCAAGGAACTTCTGTTCATTTCTTCTATTAACATATTCATTGTTTCTTTTAAATCATCTTGAATGGTACAGCAAATACAACCATCTAAGAGTTCAAATACTTTTCTGCCTTCAAACAAATGTCCCTCCACGTTTTCGCTGCCTAATTCATTTAGTATTATCCCAGGTTTTTGACCTTTTTCTTTACAATGTTCTAGCATTTTCAGCAATACAGTTGTCTTTCCACTTCCAAGAAATCCACCTAAAATGTAAACGGGAATTTTAGTAGGGGTTCCCATTAAACCTCTCCCTTCCTTGTTAAAGCATCTTATATTGTAATTGTTAATTATATGCTTTTATCCTGTGTTGCATTAGTATTTACATTCTGACTGAAATTTTCAGTTATAATTTGTATAGAATTAGAAAAATGTAAAGTCTCTAATATAATTTATATTATTATCTTTGTAAACTTATGTACTGAGATTACTAAATTTTTAAACACAGCGATGTTTTATAAATATATACATTCAAAATTGCAAGGTATTCATAGTTATTCTTATAATAAATTCATATTTACTTTTTTTCTCTTTCACTAAACTTTCCATATCAGTAAGTGAAGGAGCAGGAATTTCTATACGAAGAATTCACAATTCAATATCGAGTAGATTTATAATATTAAATTGTATACTGTTGTCATTCTAAGTTTAAATCTATAGATAAAGAAAAGGAGGGAAGTAAATTGTCGGGAAAACATAGGATTATATTTCATTTAGACATGAATAGCTTTTATGCATCAGTCGAACAAGCACATGACCCCTCGTTAAAAGGGAAAGCAATTGCAATTGCAGGTAATCCTAAAGAGAGAAGGGGAATACTAGTTACATGCTCTTATGAAGCAAGGGCTAGAGGGGTGTATACAACAATGTCCGTGTGGGAGGCTAAACGAAAATGTCCTGAACTGATATTATTACCTCCAAATTTTGAACGTTACCGAATCGCTTCTAAAGCAATATTCGAAATTTTAAGGTCCTATACACATCTTGTAGAGCCTGTTTCGATAGATGAGGGGTATATGGATGTAACGGAAGTTGATATGAACAACGATGCAGTGAGTTTTGCAAGATCTATTCAGGATCGCATTATACGAGAGCTAGATTTGCCTTGTTCCATTGGTATTGCCCCTAACAAGTTTCTTGCGAAAACGGCATCCAATCTAAAAAAGCCTATGGGCATAACTGTTTTGCGGAAAAGACAAGTAAATGAAATCTTATGGCCACTCCCAGTAATAGATATGCATGGAATTGGGGAGAGTACTGCAAAAAAATTAGAAACGATTGGTATTATTTCTATAGGAGATCTAGCAAGTGCAAGTCCTAATTTACTAAAAGAAAAACTTGGGAAAAATGGAGTCCGGCTTCAAAATCGGGCGAATGGGATTGATAATAGGGAGGTAGATCCTGAATCAATATATGACACGAAAAGTGTTGGGAATTCAACTACACTGCCATTTGATGAAACGAATATAGTGGACCTTGAAAAAGTATTTATTCGTTTATCGAAAAAAGTAGCTGCTAGACTTGATGCCAAAAATCTAGCTGGACGGTCCATTACGATACATATACGTGACGCTAATTGGAAAAACAAAACAAGAAGTAAAACTGTAACTAACCGTCTCTATAAAGAACAAGAAATAAATCAATTAGCATTAGATCTATTTCAAGCTTCTTGGAATGGGGATCCAGTTCGCTTACTAGGTGTAACAGTGAACAATGTCTATGATAAAGGAGAATCAGTCGAACAACTATCTATTTTTAATTTTGAAGAACATGCTAAAGAAGAGCCAATATTAAAGCTTGTGGAACAATTGCAAGGGAAATTCGGAGAAAATAGTATTAAACGTGGTATGAAATTAAAAAAGAAACCTTCATTGGAATCAAAAACAAGTTTTAGTAAAGACTTTTTAGATGACCATGACCATCATAAATAGTATTGGTTCTGATGTACAAACGAATCGTTCAAATAATTTAATGTATGTAAATCAGATAAAGTAGGTAATTCAAATTTTTGTTGATAATTTTCAATTCCTTTACCAGTAATAACGATTAAGTCATTATACTGAGCAAGGTCCCATGCGTACTGAATAGCTAAAGTTCGATCTGGAATAATCACACATTTATTCATCGGATCCAATGAAGTGAGTTCTTCTATCATTTGTTGAGTTGGTACACCATTTAAGTCATCAAAAGTTAATATACATGTGTGACAATTATTTAAAGAAATCTGTATCATATTACTTCTTTTTTGGACGTCTCTATTTCCCCTAAAACCAAAAACATGCACTATTCTTTCGGGATTATATAAGTTAGCGGTTTCTAAAATGTGAGAAAAAGCATTTCCAGTGTGAGCATAATCCACAATGAAGTTTGCTCCATTTGGATGTTGAAACATTTCGAATCTACCTGGAACTCCGCTAAAATGTTGCAATGAATTCTCAATATCTAATGGTTCGATATTTAAAGAGACTGCTGTCGAAAAAGCAAGTGCAGCATTTTCTAAATTGTGTTTACCTTTCATAAGATTATTAATCGAATAGCCCAGCGGATGTCGCTTATTCAACACTAACGATTCATTACTTATGATATGTGTAGGATCTGTCCCATTTACTTTAATAATTTCTCTATTCAGTGAAGAGACATACTCACAAAGCCGTTCTCCCCATATTGAGTCGGATTTGATCACGGCAATTCCACTCGGTTTTAAATAGTTGAATAATGATTGCTTAGCCAAATAGTAGGATTCCATATTTTCATGGTAATCTAGATGCTCATGCTCTAAATTAGTAAAAATACAATAATCAAATCGTAGACCCTCGACGCGAGCCTGAGCCAAACCATGGGAAGACACTTCCATTATGATAGCACGATCATTACTAGTAGCCATAAGCTGATTTAATGTTAAAGCATCAAGAGTTGTATGTGTAGATATGTTTTCAACACCATTGATAATAGTGCAAATACTCCCAAATAAAGAACACGAAATACCTGCGGATTCTAAAATATGCTTTAACATATAAGAGGTAGTTGTTTTTCCATTCGTTCCGGTAATTCCAATCATTATCTTGTGTTGAGTCGGGTTTTCATAAAATACATTTGCTAACAAACCTAACGCTTTTCTTGAATTAAATACTTGAATATAAGGCACACCAATAGATGAGAGATTTTCTTCACCAACGACAACGCAAGCTCCATTTGAGATTGCATCCTGTATAAACTCGTGTCCGTCTTTGTGAGTTCCTGAAATGGCCACGAATATGAAATTTTTCTCTACCTTTGCAGAGTTAAAAGCAAGTCCATCTATTTCAATAGACTCGACTTCTTTACTTATGTTAATGCCTAAAGGCTTTATCAATGTCTCTAATTTCATAAGTTATGGACTCCTTTTGATTGTTTAATTATTGTTAGCAGTTTTGTTTTTTACATACATGGAATTTAGGGGTAGACTTATAATTACAATATGTCCTATTGAACAAAGGAAGTGAGTAAATATGCAATTATTATTTTTAGGTACTGGTGCAGGAATGCCATCGAAACAGCGTAATACGACTTCTACTGTATTGAAACTATTAGAGGAGAGAGGTTCTTTTTGGATGTTTGATTGTGGGGAAGCTACTCAGCATCAAATTTTACATACGACTCTAAAACCTCGTAAACTGGAAAAGCTTTTTATCACACATTTACATGGAGATCATATATATGGGCTACCTGGTTTGCTAGGATCCCGTTCTTTTTTAGGTGGTCTAGAACCTCTTACAATCTATGGACCAACAGGGTTGAAAAATTGGATAGAAGTAACCCTGTCTGTTTCCAAAACTCATGTGAAATATCCCTTAACAATTATAGAGATTGAAGAAGGCGTTGTTTTTGAAGATGAAGAATTTATTGTAGAGGCTAAACTATTAGAGCATGTAGTGCCCTGCTTCGGATATACTGTCAAACAAAAAGCCCTTGCACCTGAACTCTATATTGAAAAAACAGATGCTTTAGGAGTTCCAAGGGGACCTTTACTAAAACAATTGAAAGAAGGGCATGATGTGTTACTTCCAGATGGAAAAGTTGTGAAGAGTGAGGAAGTAACTGGTGCTCCAAAAGAGGGATTTAAAGTAACGATATTAGGGGACACAAAATACTGTGACAACTCTATATGGTTAAGTGAAAATGCAGATATCGTCGTCCACGAAGGAACATTCGATATTGAAACTGCTGAGCTTGCCCGACTTTATGGGCACTCTACTATAGTGGATGCAGCGGAGGTTTGTGAAAAAGCGAATGCTAAGCATTTAATCGTTAATCATATTAGTGCACGCTTCATGCCGCCTGACTTAAACAAGATGCTTAGCCAAGTTGAAAAATATAGTTTCCCCATTTATATTGCCGAAGATTTTAAAGAATATAGTTGGATTAATGGTACATTAATTCCCCTAAAATGAAAAAAGAGATTCCGCGAGGATTACTTCACTCGGAATCTCTTTTTTTCTCTAATATAACTAAACTTACGGTAGCGATAGGCCCTATTAATAATGATAGTAGGAACCAATTAAGACCGCTTCGATTTTTACCTTGAGCAATTCCAGCATTTATAAACGCCAGTGTACCCCAACCAACAAAATATGAATTTTCCATTTTTTTCAAAATCCTTTATAATTATTTTTTTCAAGTTTCAAATAGTTTCCCGAGTTCTCGTGATCTGTTTTGTGCAGCATTAATACAAGCAAAAATAGCTTCATTCACTTTATGCTCCATTAGTTGTTCCAAACCTGCTTCTGTTGTGCCACCTGGACTAGTAACTTTTCTACGTAGCTCTTCAGGTTCCACATCACCCTTCTTCAGCATTTGTGTTGCACCTTCCATCGTCTGTATAAATAGTTGACGAGCATCTACCTTGTTTAAACCATGCTCAATAGCTGCGGATTCAAACTGTTCAGCAAAATAGTATAAGTAAGCTGGACCGCTTCCTGAAAGTGCGGTAACAACATGTAAATCTTCTTCTGCAACGACCTTTACAGAACCAATAGATTCTAAAAGATTGATGATGGGTAGTTTGGATGCTTCTGGAATAAGCTCATTCCAGCATATAGCAGATGCACTCATTCCAACGGCTGCAGAAGTATTTGGCATTACACGTGCAATTGGTCTATTACCCAGAGAATTTGTAATGGTTTGTATACTTATACCCGCAATAACGGAAATTATTGTAGTATTATTGTTTAAATATGGTGCCAGACTTGTAAGAGCTTCATTTGCATCTTTTGGTTTCATGGCTAGAAAAATAATATTAGCTTCAGTTAGAGCTTTTTTCTGATCACATACAATTTGCACATTGTATCTTTCTTTTAAATAGTTAAGCTGGTTTTCATCTGATTTATTCGTAACATAAATAGATTCAGGTGAAATTATTTTTTCTTTTGTTAAACCATGTATAATAGCCTCCGCCATAGCACCTGCACCTACAAATACAATTTTCGTCATATAATTTTCCTCCCTTTAGTTTACCTGATTACCATTAAAGTTAATTAAAGTAGAGCGGTATTAAAACTAGGACAAAATAAAAAAGCGCTCTCATCCCATACAATAAGGACGAAAACACTTGTTTTCCGCGGTACCACCTAAATTTGCTGATAATTTTCAGCACAACTTATTCCTTCGTATCGAGAAGGTACGACCATGTTTACATAGTTGCTCCGAAGTAGGTTCTATAAACGAGCGGGAGGTGAAACTTGCACCAGGACATTTCACTCTCTTAACTCCATCGTATATGTACTAATCTTCATCTTAGCTTTTATATTCTGAATTAATGAAATTATATGCATCTTATCATAAAAAGTCAACCATATTTCCGTGACGGTAACCCGAAATAAGAGTACAATGTAATGAATGACTATTCATTAATAAGGAGAATTCAAATGATACATAAAATTATAGTTCCCACTCCCTTTGCAGTAGGGGATGTCAATGCATATATAGTTAAAGGCGATGCATTGACATTAATTGATGCTGGACCAAAAACAGAACAAGCATTATTCGCATTAACACAAGGTATAAAAGAAGCGGGCTATGAGCTTACTGATATTGAGCAAGTTGTTTTAACGCATCATCATCCCGATCATGCTGGTTGGACAGATGCATTTGAACAAGCAACTATTCTTGGTCATGAATACAATCAAGTATGGATGACTCGTGATGAAGATTTTCTACAGTATCATGACCGATTTTACTTACAGTGTCTAAAAGAAGAAGGGGTTCCAGAGGAGTATTTTAATTGGGTGGAGAAGATGAGAAGACCATTAAGCCTTTTAGGGAGTCGTTCTCTAGATACTTATTTATGTGAAGGGGACATTCTACCAGGTCATCCTGATATCCAAGTGCTCGAAACGTTAGGACATGCACAAAGTCATTTGGCATTCTGGTCTGAAAGTTCTAAAGTTCTAATAGGTGGGGACCTTATTCTCGAAAAAATTTCATCTAACCCATTAATTGAGCCACCATTAAATCCACAAGAAGAACGCCCAAAATCGATGCTACAGTACAATGCTTCATTGAAAAAAATACAGCAACTACCTATTGAGAAGGTATATAGTGGTCATGGTAACGAAGTATTTAATATAAAGGAACTAGTTACAATTAGACTAGAAAAACAAAAAGAGCGAGCACTTAAAGTACTAGATATGATGAATGACGGTGAAAAAACAATTTTTGAATTAACTAAACAATTATTTCCAAAAGTTTATGAAAAGGAACTTGGCTTGACACTTTCTGAAACAATTGGACAAATAGATTATTTAATCGATAATGGGCTTATAATTGCAAAACGAAATGAAAAAGGAATTTTGTTATATGAGCAAAACTAAAAAAATTTTAATAACGGGTGCTACAAGTGGGGTTGGACTATTGCTTGCTAGAACTCTACATGATGTTGGTCATCAAATATGGGCGTCTGGTAGAAATAACGATGTATTAAACAATTTATCAGCTATTGGTATACATACAATTGAAGCGGACTTAACTATCGAACAATCTTTCGATACACTTTTTAAAAAAATGGGTACACCTGATACCGTAATTCACTGTGCTGGTGTTGGAACCTTTACTTATTTATTGGATATGGATGAACGAGATATGGAGAAAATGTTTAAGGTAAACGTATTAGCACCGATGAAGCTTACAAAGTACTTTGCAGAAAAGATGAAAACACGGGGGGGTGGTCATTTTGTATTTGTTGCATCTCAAGCAGGTAAAGTAGCTACTCCTAAAGCATCTGCATATGCAGCATCTAAGCATGCCATTCTCGGGTTTGCAAATGCTATCCGAATGGAACTAAAGGAATTTGGTATCGAGGTTACGACTATAAATCCAGGACCAATTGATACACCCTTTCTAGATTTAGCTGATCAGACGGGTAATTATAGAAACAGTATGAGAAAACATCTATTGGCTCCGGAAAAAGTGGTAGAGTCTATAGAAAAAGTGATTGAAGAACCGGTAAGAGAGGTTAATCTTCCTTCTTACATGAGTATTACAAGTAAACTATATGCTATGGCTCCGTCAATTGTCGAAACAGTTGGGAAAAAGTATTTCATAAAAAAATAACACATTAAAAAACCGACTCTTCCTTTAAAAAGGATAAATCGGTTTTTTTAACAATTTTTGATGTTTTTACTCAAAGTTTTTGTAGAACCATTGGAAGTTAAGATAGGTATCTGTATATACCATTTTTAGGAAACTTTTCGTTGGTATCTATTGAGTAGTTCATCCAGCTCCTGACTGCAAGTAACGACAATTGGATGAGTAAATCCAAGTCTTTTTGCCTTTTTATACATATCCTGTTTTTTTAGCTCGATTCGTAGCAATAACGATTTTTGGTGCAATTGACTTTTCACAATATTTCTTCCTCCATAGTGTGTATTAGCTTCATCTCATGAAGTGTATATCTTGTAGGTTATGTAGCAACTTGATTATTGTATAATAAGGATATTGCAAAGAATGTCGGATTGTGAAAAATATACACATTTCACAAAAGTGTCACATTTGGATGATTTCTATTGTAATAATTATAACAATTGAACATTTTACTGGACATTTTTCAGTTTTTATATCTCTGATATTTTATATAATCTTTCGACATAAAAGGAATAATGAGAGCTGATGAAGAATATTAATAAAATTGAAATTGTGCAAACAAGGCGGAAATTTGAAAATAGCTACATAAAGCTATTTCAAAACATAAAGTAGGAAAGTGGGGTTTTGAAATTGATAAAAGGAGTTATATTTGATTTTGATGGTTTAATTGTAGATACAGAAACTACATGGTATGAAGCATTCAAAGAAGTTTTTTATGAAAGTCATCATATAAATATAGATTTACTAGGATATTCTCAATGTATTGGGACAGGAAATGATGTTTTATACAATTACTTCCGGGAACTAGCAGGTGAATCCGTCAATTGTGAAATGCTAGAAGAGCATGCAGCTATTAGGTACGAAACTATGATGAAAGCACCTATACTACGTGAAGGTGTTAAAGATTATTTAGATGAAGCTAAACAAAATAATCTTAAAATAGCACTAGCTTCTAGTTCATCAAAGAGCTGGGTACATAAGTACTTAACTCAACTAAACATAATGGAGTACTTTGAAGTCATCAATACACAAGATGATGTGAGCAATATTAAACCTGATCCCGAACTATATCTTAAAACATTAATAGACTTAGGACTGTCACGTGAAGAAACAATTGTTTTTGAAGATTCTCTTAACGGATTGAGTGCAGCAAAACAAGCAGGTATTCGCTGTGTCATAGTTCCTAATAATGTTACAAAACATCTGAAGTTTGAGAACTTTGATGAACGAATAAACTCTATGGGAGAAATCTCTTTAATTGAACTATTAAAGAGGATAGAACAAAGGTAATTCTATAAGTTGGAAGTAAAAAAAGGAGTGTTAACATGATATTAGAGGCAGTAATGCTACAAGTTAAATCTGGTACTGATGAAAATTATGAGGAGGCTTTTCGTCAAGCATCTAAAATTATTTCAACTATGCCAGGTTATATATCACACGAATTACAACGTTGTATGGAAGTTAAAGGTAAATATTTACTGCTAGTAAGTTGGGAAACCATAGAAGATCATACAGTTGGTTTTAGAGAATCGAGCGAGTATCAGGAATGGAAGAAACTACTTCATCCATACTACGATCCCTTCCCAGTTGTTGAACACTTTGAGAAAGTGCATATATACTAGAACAAAACATAGACTTAGTACTCTAATTAATAGAGTGAAATAAGTCTATTTTTTTTGTATCTTTCATATAGTGTTCCCGTATTGCATCTATCAAACAAGTTGATGTCACCCATATATTTAGTTTTAAGCCATCACCACTTCACCTAATCATGTTGACTTCTCTATCTGTATCCAGATGATTAGTCACCATATTTACGAAAAACAATTAAGTGACTAGTCCACAATAGGATTTTACTCGGGTTATTTCCTCTATAACGGACACCTTCGCATTATTATATTTAATACCTACAATTACTTGCTAACTTTTTTTAAACGTAATCCAATTGCAATAGTTCCAAGTACAGTTAATGAAGGGATGAATAATTATTAATAATTATTAATAATCAGTTGTATTTATACATAAGTCATGATACATTATGTATATTAATACTAAAAAGTTGTATATAAATTCATTGGAGGGGTATATAATGAACAAAAAAGTTGTGTTAGCATATTCGGGCGGGTTAGATACATCGGTTGCAATTACGTGGTTAAAAGATGAGGGGTATGATGTTGTAGCGGTATGTCTAGATGTTGGAGAAGGTAAAGATCTTGCATTCGTTAAAAATAAAGCACTAGAGGTTGGAGCTATCGAAAGTTATATGATTGATGCAAGAGAGGAATTTGCTAATGAATATGCACTGATCTCACTTCAAGCACATACTTGGTATGAAAATAAATATCCATTAGTTTCTGCCTTATCTCGTCCATTGATTTCTAAAAAGTTAGTTGAAATTGCAGAACAAACTGGAGCAACTGCAGTTGCACATGGTTGCACAGGTAAAGGAAATGACCAAGTTCGTTTCGAAGTTTCCATTAAAGCATTAAATCCAAATTTAGAAGTGATTGCACCAGTTCGTGAGTGGAGTTGGAGTCGTGAAGAAGAAATTGCTTATGCCAAAGAAAAAAACATCCCTATCCCGATTAACTTAGACAGCCCATTCTCTATCGATCAAAACCTATGGGGGCGTGCAAATGAATGTGGGATTTTAGAAGATCCTTGGGCAGCTCCACCTGAAGAGGCTTATGATTTAACAGTGTCTCTAGAAAATGCACCAAATACTGCTGATGTAATTGAAATTGAATTTTTAAAAGGAGTACCTACTTCGATAGATGGAGTAGCGTATCCATTACACGAATTAATATTAAAACTAAATGAGTTGGCTGGGAAACATGGTGTCGGCCGTATAGATCATGTTGAAAATCGTTTAGTTGGTATTAAATCACGTGAAGTATACGAAATTCCAGGTGCTCATACATTGCTACTTGCACATAAGGAATTAGAAGATATAACATTAGTAAAAGAATTGGCTCATTTTAAACCAGTTATGGAGAAAAAGTTAACAGAACTTATATATGAAGGACTTTGGTTCTCTCCACTTAGAACTGCACTTGAGGCATTCTTAAAAGAAACGCAGCAATATGTGAATGGAACAGTAAGAGTGAAATTATTTAAGGGTCATGCAATTGTAGAAGGACGTAAATCACCTAATTCTCTTTACAACGAGAAGTTAGCGACGTATACAAAGGATGATGAATTTAATCATGCTTCTGCTGTAGGATTTATCGAGCTTTGGGGCCTTCCAACAAAAGTACACGCTATGGTGAATAAGGGAGCAGAGAAGGTGGAAGTATGACAAAACTATGGGGCGGCAGATTTCAAAAATCTGCCGAACAATGGGTTGATGAATTTGGAGCTTCCATCGGATTCGACCAAACATTGGTAATAGAAGATTTAGACGGTAGTATTGCTCATGTACAAATGCTAGGCGATTGCAATATATTACCATCTGATGATGTGCAAACAATTTTAGGTGGTCTTGTTCAATTAAAAAAACTGGCTTTAGAAAACAAGCTAGATTTTTTGGTGGCAAATGAAGATATTCACTTAAATTTGGAAAAAATGCTTATCGATTTAATCGGACCAGTTGGTGGAAAGCTACATACTGGGCGTAGCCGTAACGATCAGGTAGCGACAGATATGCATCTATTTTTAAAAAATAGAGTAGGAGAAATAATTGAGCTAATCGATCTTTTTCAACAAACACTTGTGGCACAGGCAGAAATGCATATAGAAACACTTGCACCAGGATATACGCATTTACAGCGTGCACAACCTATTTCATTTGCTCATCATTTAATGGCTTATTTTTGGATGCTAGAACGGGACAAAGATCGCTTCAAAGATTCAATGAAGCGTATTGATATTTCACCGCTTGGAGCAGGTGCGCTTGCAGGAACAACATTTCCGATTGATCGTCAGTTAGCAGCTAATTATCTTGGTTTTGCAAATGTCTATGAAAATAGTATGGACGCTGTTAGTGACCGTGATTTTATTATAGAATTCTTAAGTAATTCTTCTATGATGATGGCTCATTTATCTCGGTTTGCTGAAGAAATTATTTTATGGTCTAGCTCTGAATTTAACTTCATTGAATTAGATGATTCTTTTTCAACTGGATCTAGTATAATGCCTCAAAAGAAAAATCCAGATATGGCAGAGTTAATCCGCGGAAAAACCGGTCGAGTTTATGGAAATCTAATGGGATTGTTAACTGTCATTAAAGGACTTCCATTAGCTTACAACAAAGATATGCAAGAAGACAAAGAGGGCATGTTCGATACTGTACATACAATAGTTGGCTCATTGAAAATATTTGAAGGGATGGTCCGGACAATGGTTGTTCATACGGAACGACTACACAACACGGTCCACAAAGACTTTTCTAATGCCACAGAACTTGCCGACTATTTAGCTGCAAAAGGACTCCCATTCCGAGAAGCACATGAGGTAACTGGCAAATTAGTTTTCCTATGCATCCAACGTGGTTATTTCCTGCTTGATTTACCACTTGAAGATCTCCGTAAGGCAAGTGCTTTGATTGAATCGGATATATACGATGTATTATCACCACTAGCTGCTGTTAGAAGAAGAAATTCACTGGGTGGTACTGGTTTCGATCAAGTGAAAATCCAAATTGCAGAAGCTAAGACGCGACTAGCATAACAAAAGAACCTGTAGACATTCGTGATTACGAAACTGTCTACAGGTTTTTTGAATTGAATCACTGGATGTTATAAAAAATACCTAATTATAATTCTAAAGACAATATTAATTTATTGACAATTCAGAATTATATATTTATAGTAGAATATGTAAGGGCTTACATAATAGTTATTAACCTAAACGTTTTTTGTGAATGCTCATAATGGCTTCTACATTAAAACGTATTTTTTTTCTATAAAACTAAAACGTTTTCGTAAGGTTTACTTAGGCTTTAGGAAAGGGGTTTTAAGTCACATGATAAGTTATTCACGTGGTAAAGGAAATCTGGAAAATTGGATAGTTTCTGAAGAGTTATTCCAACCAGATTCGCTTGGGAAAAGTGAAGCAATTATGTACCTTGGTAATGGGTACATGGGTTTGCGCTCTGCTGCAGAGGAGCCTTATATGAAAGAAGTAAGAAATTTATTTGCTAATGGTACTTTTAATAAAGCAGGAGAAAATGAAGTCACAGAATTACCAAATATAGCGGATGTGACACGGTTAGATATTCGAATTGACGGTGATCGGTTCAGCCTGGAATTTGGAAAAACAAAGGACTATATAAAACAATTAAATATAAAAACGGCAGAGTTAATAAGGTCCTTCGTATGGACGTCTCCAAAAGGGAAAGTTTTACAATTTGAATTTAAACGATTTGTGTCTTTAGATAATTTACATCTAATTGGCATGAAAATGTTTGTTAAAAGCTTAACTGATCCCGTTCATATTTCATTTGATACTGGAATAGATGCACAAATGAGTAATTCTGGCGCTCAGCATTTTCTAGAAGGTGAACGGAGGATATTTGATAAAAAGGATATTCAGCTAGTTCAAACAACTAGAGAATCTAAAATAGATGTGGTGATCAGTTCGACTCATAAAGTCTTTGTGAATGGTGTTGAAAGTATAAATGAACCAGAAATGAACATGGCTCGAAGAAAAGTATGGCTCACTTATAATATTAAACTTGAGCCAAATGATAGGTTGGATGTAGAAAAGCTGACGACAGTATATACAAGTCGTGATAATGATTTAGATTTTACTGAATATACAACTAGACATCTCCGCGAAAAATCATTAAGTGATTTAAGAAACTGTGCAATAAAAGGATATGAATCAAACTTTCAATTGCATAAAGAAGCATGGAATAATCGGATATGGAGTTCATACGAATTAGAGATCAATAGTGAAAATCCTTATGATTTGCTTGCTCTGCGCTTCTCTCTATATCATTTAACAATTATGGCTCCTGCCCATGATGATCGAATGGGGATTGCAGCAAAAGGATTAAGTGGAGAAGGTTACAAGGGACACTCCTTTTGGGATACAGAAATATTCATCCTGCCATTTTTTACTTTTTCTAATCCAGCAGTAGCAAAATCACTTTTAACATACCGTTACTTCTGCTTAGAAGGTGCTAGAAAAAAGGCTAGGGAAAATGGTTTTAGTGGTGCGATGTTCCCTTGGGAGTCGGCATGGCCGACTGACGGAGAAGTAACTCCAAAACTAGGAGACATTGATATTGTTACAGGGGAACAAACGAAAATTTGGTCCGGATTTATAGAACAACATATTTCAGCAGATATCTCTTTTGCAATTTATCAATACTTTAATGTTACTAACGATCAGGAATTTATGAATCACTATGGCTATGAAATAATTTTTGATACTGCAAATTTCTGGGTAAGTCGACTTGAGTGGAATGAAGGCAAGCAGGCATACCATATTAATAATGTTATAGGACCTGATGAGTATAAAGAGCATGTAAACAACAATGCTTTTACGAATTATATGGTTTTTTTTAATATGAAACTTGCCATTCGATATTACGAAACACTTATGAAAGAAAAACCTAGCATACTAAAAAAACTGACAACGAAGTTTGATATGAAAAAAGCTTACTCTTTATGGAAAGCAAACGTGGGAAAAATATATTTGCCGCAACCACGCGCAGAGGATTTTGTAATTCCACAGGATGATACTTACTTAACGTTAAAAGAAATTGATTTAACAAAATATAAAAATCAAAAAAAACTTAGAACAATTTATCGTGATTATAATTCAGAACAAATTAATGCCATTCAAGTTACGAAGCAAGCAGATATACTGCTAATGTTGTATCTGTTAAACCAAACTTTTATAAGTGATGCCGTTCCACTGTCAAATGCAGTAAAAGAAGCTAACTTCTATTATTACGAAAGAAAAACGTTACATGATTCATCGTTAAGTCTATCAACTCACTCCATTCTAGCAAGTGAAATTGGGGACAAAGATTTAGCTTATTCATTGTTTAGGAAAGCTACCGAAGTCGATTTAGGACCCCGAATGGACACATCAGATGAGGGGATACATGCTGCATCCATCGGCGGAATATGGAAAGCATCTGTCTTTGGCTTTGCTGGAGTCAGGGTAGTAGATGGAAAACTGAGGATAACCCCGAAGTTGCCAAAGCAGTGGCGTCATTTGAAATTTAAGATTCACTGGCAAGACCAGCCAATCACATTAGTACTTAGTCATACTACTTTTTCTATTAAGGTTGAAAATAAGAGGAAAATAGAATTTGAGCTTAATAATCAAATCTATGAGTGTGATGATGTACTAAATATAGATTTTGAATATAAAAATGGGTAGTTATAAAATGATTCTTCATTTTATTCACTATAGCAATTCAAATCATAGGGGAGGAATTTAAATGAAGTTCCAAAAAAGAACATTTAGTAGTCTATTTATAATCGCTTTTCTATTGCTTCTAGCCGCTTGTAGCGGCAGTGATGAAGGGGGAACTAAAAAAGAAAACAATGGCGATAGTGATGAAGCTTCAAATCAAAAAATAACTATTTTCCAAAGTAAAGTTGAAATTTCCGATCAATTAGAAGCGCTTGCGAAGGAATATACAGGTGAAACTGGTGTTGAAGTTGAAGTATGGGGAACAACAGGTGATGATTATTTTGAACAGCTTCAAATTCGTTTGAACAGTGATCAAGGTCCATCCATTTTCAGTCTTCAAAATGTAACGGAAGCTGAAAAAATGAAATCTTACGTAGCCGATTTATCTTCTGAAGAATATGCAAAGGACATTGCTCCTGGTATGGAATTAAAGGTAGAAGACAAAATCGTAGGAGTCCCATATGGAGTAGAAGGGTTTGGTTTAGTTTATAACAAAGATTTAGTGAAACCCGAAGATGTTGCCGATTATGAATCTTTTGTTAGCACTTTAGAAAAGTTTAAAGCAGAGGATATTACGGGACTTGGCCTTTCTAAAGAAGCTTATTTCTTAATTGGGCATATTAGTAACTATCCATATTCTTTACAAAGCGATCACTATGAATTTATCGATAAGCTAACAAGCGGTGATGTAACAATGGCAGAAACAAAGGAATTTCAAGAGTTCGGTAAATTTATGGAAGCTATAAAAGCAAACACACCAAGTCCTTTAGATGTGACATACGATAAAGAAGTGGGTGACTTTGCAGCTGGGAAATCAGCCATGATTCACCAAGGTAACTGGGCTTATGGGATGCTTGCAGATTTTGATGTAGATTTTGAGGTAGGTATGCTTCCATTCCCATTAAATGGTACGGATAAACTAGCAGTTGGTGTAGGAAATAACTGGGCAGTCAATGGTAAAAAGGATGAAGCAGAAACGAAAGCAGCAAAAGACTTCTTAAATTGGATGTTTACAAGTGATACAGGGCATCGATACATTGTAGAGGAATTTGGATTTGTTCCTGCGCTTACAACTATTGAAGCAAATGACTTAGATCCACTATCTCAAGACGTTTTAAACGCTTCCAATAGTGGTCAAACAATTCCTTGGGCACAAAATTATTATCCAGCTAATATTGTTCCGAATGATTTTGCTCCAAAAGCGGAAGAATTCTTTTTATCTAAGGATATGACTGGTGAAGAATTTATAGAAAGTTTAGATGATGCTTGGAAAAACGCTGTAAAATAGTTTAATTTGTCAGGATGATAGATTAATAAAGTCTGGACATCGCATTTAAATGGTGTCCAGTACTTACCTATTCAATCAATCCATTTATAAACTATTAGAAAGGAGTGTTTCACATGCAAAATAAAAATAATAAAGGGTGGTATTTATTATTTACGGCGCCGTTATTTATTATTTTTTTGACAGTAGTAGTTATTCCATTCGTAATTGGAATATATTATTCCTTTTTTAAGTGGGACGGTATAGCAGCCAATCCAAAAGTGTTTGTTGGCTTTGATAATTTTATCAAGTTATTTGGTGATACACGTTTTCTTGAGTCTACATGGAAGACGACTCTATTCACCATATTAGCGGTTATCTCCGTAAATATAATAGGACTTGTTTTTGCACTATTGGTAACATCAAAACTTAGAACATCAAATGCGGCACGTACTATGGTATTTATGCCATATTTAATAGGTGGTCTAATATTAGGATATATTTGGCAGTTTATTTTCCTTGATGTTTTTACACTAATCGGTCAAATAACTGGACTTGAAAATGTTTTTTTTAATTGGCTTATTGATATGGATTTTGCCTTATATGCTTTAGTCTTCGTTTTTACTTGGCAAATGGCAGGATATATTATGATTATTTACATCGCTGGAATACAAAGTATACCTAATGATGTAATGGAGGCATCCATGATTGATGGTGCAAGTTGGTTGCAAAGGTTAAAAAATATTACATTTCCTCTATTAATGCCTGCTTTTACGATTAGTCTATTTTTAACGCTGTCATCAGCATTTAAAATCTACGATGTAAACCTTTCATTAACGGGCGGGGGACCTGCAAATTCCACTGAAATGTTTGCAATGAACATTTATAACGAAATCTTCGGCTATGGTAATTATGGATATGGTCAGGCTAAAGCAATTATTTTCTTCTTAATAGTAGCAGCAATCACTCTGACACAAGTTTATATTACGAAAAAGAGGGAGGTAGAGTTGTAATGAATAAGTTTTATAAATTTTTTAAAAGAGCTTTTACTCCTCATTACAGCGCTTTTCTTTCTATCACCGATTTATATAATTATTGTCAATTCATTTAAAAATCGACAGGAATTATACGAAAATGTTTTAGCACTTCCTAAAGAATTCAGCTTCCAATATTATATAGAAGCGATGGAAAAAATGAACTTTTTGAATGCACTTGCTAATTCATTATATATAACGATACTTTCTGTTCTAATTATTGTTGTCTTATCCTCTATGACTGCATGGATGCTAGCAAGAACGGATAATAAGTTAAGTAAAATTATTTTCATGATTTTCATAGCAACCATGCTTATTCCCTTCCAAACACTAATGATGCCTTTAATGCAATTCATGAGCACTATAACTAATACGTTACATATTCCAATGATTAATACTCGTGAAGGTTTAATATTTATGCATATTGGTTTTAGTTCTAGTATTTCCGTCTTCCTATACCATGGATTTGTTAAGTCTATACCAATTACATTAGAGGAAGCAGCTACAATTGACGGTGCATCGAAGTTTGGGGTTTTCTGGAGAATTATTTTTCCAATTCTAAAACCAATCACAGTAACAGTAATGATTTTAAACGTTATTAATATATGGAATGATTATCTACTACCTTCTTTAACACTTACTGATAAGGGACTTCGAACAATCCCACTATCTACTTTTTATTTCTTTGGAGAATTTACGATTCAGTGGAACTTAGCAATGGCTGGCTTGATGCTGACAATCATTCCTGTTGTAATTTTCTATGTTCTTGCACAAAAACATATTATTAAAGGTATTGGGGAAGGGGCTGTCAAATAGAGTCTATTTCTGTGGGAGGTTAGTAAATGCAAGGATTTTCAGGTTTTACAGGAGCATTGTACAGTACAACTGAATGGATTATGCGATTTTCTGTTGTTAATATTTTGTGGTTGATAATCAATCTTCCTATCGCAATTATTCTATTAAGTTTGTACGTTAATAGTTTCAGTATAGAGTTTGTAGCTTACTATGTACCCTTAATACTTCTAGTTCCTATATTATTTGTCCCAAGTACGATGGGATTGTTTGCAATGGCACGGGATTGGGTGTTGAAGATAGAGCATCCATCACTTATGAGAGCGTATTTTTCGTATATGATATCAAATTACAAAAAGAGTTCTATAGCTGGTCTAATGTTGACCTTTGTTTGGGTTATTTGGATAATGGATTTTTACTTTTTTGCAAATGAAAACGATTTATTGCTTATGGTAATTTCGATTTTGGGAGTTGTATTATTTGTATGCACAGTTAACTTTTTTTCCTTGAATGTGCATTTTCAAATGAGCATTCGAGAATTATTAAAAAACACGTTTTTTGTAACGATCGGAAGTCCTTTATTATTTTTGTTAGTTCTTTTGATTAATTTCTTATTGCTTTACTTAAGCGTTACCAAACTTATTTTTATGTTTCCTCTATTTACAGGATCATTAAGTGCCTTTGTATCTTTTACTATATTTTATAGATTTACATTGAAGATTCAAGAGAAAGCTTTAGTCAATAAAAGTAATTAAATATTATCGAATTTTGAACCTTTAGGGCAGAACTTAATGAAGGTTTACTTATTAAAATTGGGAAGTGATTCATGAAAATGACTACTATAAGAGATGTTGCTAAGGCTGCTGGATTATCAGTGAGTATTGTTTCAAAAGCCTTTAATAATTATACAGACGTAAATGAAAAAACAAGACAAAGAATTTTTGAAATCGCCAATCAAATGGGCTATACCCCTAATTTAGTAGCTAAGAACTTATCATCTAAAAAACAAACGACTATTGGTTTGATATCATCAGGAGTTCTAAACAATAGTGAAAAAGATAATAATGCATTTAATATATTCAAGGGAGTATATACCGCTGTAACTACAAGTCAATTTGAATTATCCATCTACCTAATAGATTCACAGCGTCAGAAGCAAAAGAGCTATGCACAATACTGTCGAGAGCGAAATATTGGAGGTGCACTTTTACAGGGAATACGTGTAGATGATCCATATTATAAGGAGCTGATAGATACAAATATACCTTGTGTTGTGCTTGATATTATACCTGAAACGAATAACGGGTTAGTAGGTAGTGTTTCGATAGATAACGTAAAAGCGAGTAAAGAAATTGCAACGTATTTAATTGAGAGAAATCATCGAGATATTGCTGTAATGGCTGGTAGAAAAAAAACTTATGTAAATTCAGAGCGGATTAAAGGAGTTCAAGAAGCTTGTAAGGAAAATGAGGTAGAGTTACAAGACAACGAAATTTTGTATGCTGATTTTTCAGAGGAAGAAGCATATGTAATAGCAAAAGAATATTTGAAAACTAAGCGTCCTACGGCTTTTCTTTGTTTTAGCGATCTAATGGCCTTTGGAGTTATGAAGGCAGTAAAAGAAGTTGGTTTGAAAATTCCTGAGGATATATCTATTACAGGATTTGATGATCTAATATTTAGTAGTTACACAGAACCGCAACTAACCACAATCGGTCAAGACTTTTTTGAAATAGGAAAAATGGCTGCCGAATTACTTCAAGACTTAATGGAAAATAAACTGGAACGGAAGCATGTAAATATTGATCATCGATTAGTAGAACGCGGAAGTGTCAAGACTATTTTTCCATAAACACAAATTTTTCTACTCCACTTTATTTATCAAGAAAGGAAGGATTTAATGTCACAGTACCCAAAAGTCTTTATATTTGATTTGGATGGTGTTATTACGGATACAGCAGAACTTCATTATTTAGCATGGAAAAAACTTGCAGAAGGAATTAACATCTCATTTAACAAACAATTTAATGAACGACTAAAAGGAATTAGTCGCATGGAATCCCTTGAACTGATATTACAGTTGGATACTTCTTTATTAAAGCTGGATAATGAGAAAAAAGTGAAATTGGCCAATAAAAAAAATGAATACTATTTAGAATTAGCAGAATCTATAAATAAAAAAGATGTCTTACCAGGAATTGAAGATTTATTAAAGCATATTAAAAAACAAAATATTAAAATTGCTCTTGGTTCAGCAAGTGAAAATGCAAAAAATGTAGTAAAAAAACTAGGACTCTCTAGTTACTTTGATTATATTGTGGATGCATCTAAAGTGAAAAAGGGAAAGCCAGATCCAGAAACGTTTATAATTGCTGCAGATTACTTTGGTATCCCTTACAAAGAGTGTATTGGAATTGAAGATGCAGCAGCGGGAATAGAAGCAATAAACAAAGCAAATATGTTCTCGGTTGGTGTCGGTTCTGTAGAAAATTTATCTCAAGCGAACTATTTAGTTGAAGATACTTCTAAGTTGAATTTTGAAGAAATAATAAAGAAATACAGCGATAAAAATAGCTGAGGTGAAATTTAATGACATGGAAATTAACAAGATCCGAATTAGATAACCAAAACCTTCTGTTAAATGAAAGCCTTTTGTCTTTAGGGAATGGGTATCTAGGTGTTAGAGGAAATTTTGAAGAGGGTTATAAAAGTACATATAGCTCTATTCGTGGTACATATATTAATGCTTTTCATGATGAAACTGAAATTAATTATGGTGAGAAACTACATGCATTTCCTGAGATACAACAGAAAATTTTGAATGTCATTGATGCACAAACTATAAATATCTATTTGGATGATGAACAATTTTCTTTATTTGAAGGGGAAATATTACATTTAGAAAGAAACTTGCATATGGATACAGGCTACTCTGAGCGAATTGTTCATTGGAAATCTGCAAAAGGTAAGGAAGTCATAATTCACTTTAAAAGACTTATTTCGTTTGTTACGAAAGAATTGTTTGCGATAGAAGTCAAAATAGTACCAGTAAATAATATTAAACGAGTTAAAATTGTTTCAATTGTCGAAGGTAGCGTTTCTAATTTTGTGGATAAAAACGATCCTAGAGTTGCTTCTGGTCACGCTACAAGACTTCATATATCAGAAGTACGGCAGCATGAAAGTTTTAGCATTGTAAAAAATATTACCTATGCAACAAAGCTAGAAGTTGCCTGTGTTACCTCTTCTGAACTTAATAGAGTTGAATACGAGTATGTCAGCAAAATAACGGATAGCAGTGTGGAAGAGACCTATTTGTGTAATGGAAATGAGCCAATCCAATTTACAAAATATAATGTGTATACGGACACATTAAGGCATGGAAAGGATATTGTCGACAAAGCGCTTGCTATTCACCAGCAACTAGAAGATATATCTTTTGAAAATCTCCTTCTAATTCAAAGGAATTACTTAGATCACTATTGGCATAATGCAGATGTAAAAATCAGTGGAGAGGATTCCCTTCAAGAAGGAATTCGTTTTAACCTTTTTCAGCTATTACAATCAGTTGGTAAAGAACAACAAAGTAATATTTCAGCTAAAGGTTTATCAGGAGAAGGATACGAAGGGCATTATTTTTGGGACACTGAAATTTATATATTCCCGGTCTTCTTAATGACAAATCCAGAAATGGCAAAAAATTTACTAATACAAAGATATTCAATTTTGGAGAGTGCTAGGGTAAGAGCAAAGGAAATGGGACATAAAAAAGGGGCATTATTTCCGTGGAGAACTATAACAGGGCCAGAAAGTTCAGCATTTTTCCCAGCAGGAACAGCACAGTATCATATAAGTGCAGATATTGCCTATAGTTATATTCAATATTATTTAGTAACAAAAGATGAAGAATTTTTAAAGTATTATATGGCCGAACTTTTATTTGAAACAGCTCGTCTTTGGATCGATGCGGGACATATGAAAGAGGAACTCTTTAGAATTGATTGTGTTACAGGACCAGACGAATATACTTGTATAGTCAATAACAATTACTATACCAATGTCATGGCAAAACATAATTTACTGTGGGCTGCTAAGTTATATAATCTTTTGAAAGAAGATGATAGCAAGTTACTAAACCAATTGGGTGATAAATTAAATTTATCTGAGCAAGAAGTGAGTGAGTGGATTGATGCAGGTGAGAAGATGTACCTGCCATACGATGAAAAGTACAAAATCAATGCACAGGATGATAGTTTTTTACAAAAGGATCGGTGGGATTTAGCAAATACCCCTAAAGAAAAATTCCCACTGTTACTGAATTATCATCCACTAACTCTTTACCGATATCAGGTATGTAAACAAGCGGATACAGTACTAGCGCACTTTTTATTGGAAGATGAACAGGATCTTGAAACAATGAATAATTCCTATAATTACTATGAACAAATTACAACACATGATTCTTCCTTGTCTTCCTGTATATTTAGTGTGATGGCTTCCAAATTAGGTGATAAAGCGAAAGCTTATGAATATTTTAGAAAAACAGCTCGGTTAGATTTGGATAACACTCATGGTAATACGAAGGACGGGCTTCATATGGCTAATATGGGAGGGACTTGGCTTGCAATTGTATATGGTTTTGCAGGCTTAAGAGTGAAAGAAAGCGGTCTTTCATTAGCACCTGTCCTCCCTGATAATTGGAATTCACTTGAGTTTCATTTGCTATATCAGAATAGAACAGTAAATATCAAAATAGAAAGACGTATTGTAACCTATTCGCTAATAGAAGGTGATAGTTTAACCATTTCGCATATGGGGGAACTTATTTATCTCCAAATTGGTAAGTTTGTGAAAAAAGCTATATAAAATAGCGGTTGTACGGTTGTTCCTTAAGACAAGATCGAGTTCATAGGTTATTGGTATTGTTCTGCTTGGAGCAGTAGCTTTTGATGTACTTAATAGGAATAAGTAATTTAAAATAAGAGAAAGATCAAACGTTACAGTAAGAATCTGTAGCGTTTTTATAATTTCTCTTATTATTTAAATATTATGGTAAAATTTAGAGAAGTCTTCTACATAGTGAATTCAAGCATTGAGTAGAATAAAAGAGGTGTGTCAAATGATTGAACAGTTAAAGGAAATATACTCTACACTAATAGTATATAAGGATGGATCGAATCAATTAGGCTTAGATTATAAATGGTTTGCAACAGAAAATGATGAAATCATTGGTATACGGAACGATGAGCTAACTTCCAAAGATGTCTCATTATTAACTACTTTTCTTTCTCCGTATAACGTGAAGTTCCCTACACCAACAGAAGTAGAAAGAAACTGGAGAGAAATTATTTTCTCTTCTGTTTTAAAGAAGGAAGATAATAATTGGAAACCTAGTAATCCTTTTCGATTTGTTTATTTTGCGTTTAATAAAAATCAAATTGAACCGGTCTTGTTTAAAGATGCCATAGAGGCCCTTTTTGATAAACAGGTTCCTATTTTATGGGAAAGTGAGCACGAAGGTTTTATCATAGAGCAGCAAATGATGGAAGAGGAAAGCATTTCATACGAACAGATAATTGATATTTTAATGAGCGATTTATATGTGAAAATTAACTTTTTTGTTGGACCATACAAAAAGGATATTATTGAGCTTACACCTCACTACAATTCATTAACCAATGTGGCCAAACGCGTTTTCCTTTATACAAACAAATCGGTAGTGACTTATGTGGAAGCTATACCATTCATACTAACAAAGCAAACTGAAGAAGGATTGCGATTGGATATTTCTAAAACTATATTGCAAGAGTACATAAACGACGAAGAGACGATTAAAATGATAGAGACTTTTTTCAATTGTAATTTAAATCTTTCGGAGACAGCAAAAATCCTCCATCTGCACCGAAACAGTTTGCAATATCGATTGGATCGTTTCGTTGAGAAGACTGGGATTGATATTCGTCAATTTCATGATGCGAAGACCGTATCCTTAGCATTACTAGCTAGAAAATGACTAGTATTTAGTCAATATACACTAAGTTCTTCATCATCTTTGTGCACTATTCCCATTTCTTGAAAATTTAAAATATAGTATTCTAGTAATAATGAAAGCACTTACAATTCAAGGGGGAATTAGGTTGGCTGAACTTAAGTTAGTAAATATTAAAAAGGTATATGACAATAACGTAGTTTCTGTAGAAAACTTCAATTTAGAAATACGGGATAAAGAATTTTTAGTATTAGTTGGTCCATCTGGTTGTGGGAAATCAACTACATTACGTATGATTGCTGGATTAGAAGAAATTTCTTCAGGAGATTTATTTATTGGTGATAAACGAGTGAATGATGTGCCACCAAAAGATCGTAATATTGCGATGGTTTTCCAAAACTACGCGCTTTACCCACATATGGATGTATACAATAATATGGCTTTCGGGTTAAAACTTCGTAAATTTAAAAAAGATGAGATTAAAAAACGTGTAGATAACGCTGCGAAAATTTTAGGATTAGAAAGTCTGTTAAATCGTAAGCCGAAAGCTCTTTCTGGTGGTCAACGTCAACGTGTAGCACTAGGTAGAGCGATTGTTCGGGATGCGGAAGTTTTCTTGATGGATGAACCATTATCTAACTTAGATGCAAAGCTTCGTGTGCAAATGCGCGCTGAAATTCAAAAGCTACATAGCCGTTTGCAAACTACAACGATTTATGTAACACATGACCAAACAGAGGCTATGACTATGGCTACTAGATTAGTAGTTATGAAAGATGGAATTATTCAACAGGTTGGTGCACCAAAAGAGGTTTACGACGAGCCAGATAATGTATTCGTCGGTGGTTTCATTGGATCTCCAGCGATGAACTTTTTAAATGGTAAGTTGGTTGGCAATCATTTTGTGATGGATGATGTAAAATTGTTAGTACCGGATGGTAGGCTTAAAATTCTTCGCCAGCAAGGATATGACGGAAAGGATATTATTCTTGGTATTCGTCCAGAGGATATTAATGACGAGCAAGTATTCCTAGATTTTTCTCCTGAAACAAAGGTGAATGCATCTATAGAGGTTGCTGAATTAATGGGTGCTGAAATTATTCTTTATTCGCAAGTAAACAATCAAAACTTCGTTGCACGAATTGATTCGCGTTTCAATATTTCAGCTGGGGATACAATAGACTTAGCCTTTGATCTTAGCAAAGCACATTTCTTTGATAAAGAAACGGAACAACGTATTAAATAAAGAAGAAGACCGCCAAAGTGAATCTTTAGCGGTTTTTTCTTTTAAACTATTTGAATATTCCTTGTTATCAAACTAGTTGTAATTCCTACAAAAAAGATTGTAATAATTGACAGGAGTAACGTATCAGCAGACAATAATAGCCCCCCACATAGAACAACGATGGTATCAATAATAAAGATAAGTATACCTACATTTACCCCTGTTTTATCACTTAGTAACTGAGCAACTAAATCTGTGCCTCCTGTACTTGTCTTAAACCGTAGCATTAAGCCAATGCCTAGACCAACAAAAATTCCACCTAAAATTGAGCTATATATCGCCTCAATATGTATGAAGCCTACAATTGGCTGAAAAAAATCAATCAAAAAAGACGAAATGATCATCCCGTGTAAACTATTATAAAAATATTCTCGATAATTAAACCATGCAATGATAAAGATTGGAATACTAAAGAAAATAATCATTAACCCTGGTTTTAAAGCCCATAGATAATTTAAAATCAAGGCTATCCCGATGATACCGCCATCTAACACTTTATATGGTATTAAAAATAGATTAATACCTAACGCTATAAAAATACTCCCACCTAGTATAACTAACCCTTTTCTCATCAAACGCATCTTCATCACTCCCAAGGATACCCATGTATATAGAATATGAGAAAATGAAAGTGAAAATGTAAGAAATTTTTGGTTATGTTAAGGAAAAAATTGGTTTACTATAACTATGTTGTTAACAACTAACCGAGTCTATTTTAATATTACTTGTTTCAATTAAAACCACAGATATTTATGTGATTTTCATTTCTTTGATTCGTTTTTTAAATATCGTTGATTGGAGAGGAAGGTGACGACTCCAGATACTTTTATGAATAATCGAATCACCCTACAATATATTCAGGCTTTTTACAATAATAAAGGGAAAACGATAGTGAGGCACGAATGTTTTAAGGTGCTGAAAAGTTTAAAACGATATTTAAGGAAGGAGAATGTTCCAGTGGAAAATTACATAGTAGTAGAGAAATTTAATGAAATACAATTAGAAGAATTACATAGCTTATTTAAAAACGAATGGTGGACACAGAAGCGCTCACTACCTGAAATTAGTAAGTTGATTGTAGTACTTGGTTTGATAAACAGTAAAACTGGAGAATTAATAGGGTTCGCAAGGGTAATTTCAGATACTTTATATAGAGCATTTATATTTGATGTTATTGCTAAAGAGGATTATAGAAATAGTGGTATTGGTACTATGTTGATGAACAGAATTCTTGAGCATCCTCAAGTTAAAGATGTTGAGAGAGTAGAACTTTACTGTCCCGATAGGTTAATTCCGTATTACGAGAAATTTGGTTTTTCTTCAGATGTAAATGGAAGTAAATTAATGAGAATTAGTAATAACATTATTAGATGATTTAGTTAAATAGTATATTTTTACAATTGATATCAAGAGGACTTAGACCATAAACTAAGACTCAGGTAATGTAGGGGGATAAATATGAAATTAAAAAGTATCCACATGGAAGAACAAATGAAGCATTATAATGTACCAGGTTTAAGTATTGCGTTGCTTGAGAACGGTCAAATTATCGGAACACAAAGTTACGGCTTATTAGAAGCAGAAAGCGATAGAAAAGTAAATGAGAACTCTATCTTCAGTGCGTGTTCTATTAGCAAGTTCTTAACAGGAATGATTGCTTTAAAACTAGTAGAGGAAAGATTTCTCAAATTAGATGAAGATATAAATAAAAGACTAGTATCGTGGAAAGTACCAGAAAATGAATTTACTAAAAATAGTAGCGTTACATTGAGAAACTTACTTAGTCATCAATCTGGAATTAAGGACCCAGAAGTGAGTTTTTTAGAACTAAATTTTGAGTTAGGTATTCCTTCGATGGTTGAATTATTAAACGGGACAACTCCTTATTGTAAAGATCCTATTAGAGTCCAGTGTGAACCAGAGAGTGAATTTCACTATTCAGATGCCGGTTTTTGTATTGTGCAGCAACTTATTGAAGATGTTGTTGGAAAACCGTTTTATCAAGTGGTGAATGAGTTAATTTTTAAGCCATTAGGAATGGGAAATAGCTATTTAAATACAAAGACAATAATAGAAATGGATAAAAAAGAATTTTCTTATGGACATAATAAAAACGGTGAATTGATAGATCAAAACTATGCTATATATCCATATCCAGCTGCTTCTGGATTATGGACAACTTCTTTAGATTTAGCCCGATTACTTCTTGAACTACTTAATGCTCTAAGAGGAGAGAGTAAGCTTGGTATTTCAGAAAGGTTAGCAAAAGAAATGATTACACCGCAAAAAGGGAGGAGTTGGACTGGATTAGGCGTGTTTCTAGAAGGTCCCGAAATAGATTTAGAAATTACATCACTTGGTTGGGGAGTAGGATTTCAATGTATGTTGGTAGCACTTCCAAACATTGAAAAAGGGGCAGTTATCATGACGAATGCAGAATTAGGTGTTCATCAAATGGAAGGAATAATCGGACAAATATATAAATCACTTATGTCTTAAATTGCACTTTCTTTCTATTACAAGTTTGCAAAGTTGAATGAGGCTGTGAAACTCTAGTCTTACATGGTAAAATATACTAGATAAGTATAAAATATTAAACGAATGGAGAATGAATAAGTGAAATCAATCAAAATATGGATAGGTTTTTTAACTTGTTTACTGTTTTTATCTTTTTCTTATGAAGAAGCATCCGCCGAGTCAACATGGACATCTAAATGTTCAGCATATGGGGAAATTAAGCCAAATCAAAACCCGACTTTTCAGCATATAAACTGCCTACTTACGAATGCGGCTTTAGAAGCAAATATTCCGCCCGAAGTAGTAAAAGCCGTGGCTTCAACAGAAAATGGTAATTGGAAACAATTTGATGATAAAGGCAAGCCTATAATCTCAAAAGATAATGGGATAGGTCTTATGCAAATTACCAATCAATTAGATTATAATCAAGAAAAATTAAAATCCGATATCACATACAATATACAGGTAGGCGTCGAAATTCTTAGTAAAATGTATAATCGCACAGATCTTCCAAAAATAAAAGATGCTGGACCACAAGTAATCGAAAACTGGTATTTTCCTGTAATGGCATATAACGGTACAAAGCCTGTTAACAGTCCAATATATAAATCTAGTGGATTAAAGAATAAGAATGCCTATCAAGAAAAAGTATTTTCATTTATTGAAAGAGATAGTTATATGAATGATACGAAATTAGGTCAGTTTCCATTTAGTACAGCTGACTTTGAATATGATTCTAACAGTAGTGACAATATTGGATTCCGTAAGATGGATTATACATTAACTGATCGGCTACATGCCTCTGCATATCACTTTCAAATCGGCGACAAGGTATCGATAACAGAAGACAGTGTAAATTTAAGGTCAAAACCTAGTACTTCTTCTGTTCCAAAATCTATATCCAAAAACTCTACACTAATTATTGATGGGAATTTCTTGTTTGACCAATCTTTAACAAGTTTAAATCAATTCGTATGGTATCCAGTTAAGACGGAAGATCAAAAGTTAGCCGGTTATATTTCCTCTGCTTACATTACGAAGAAGTTGAGTGCACCTGTAAGAGTTATGTGGGGAAAAACAGAACTTAAACTTGGGCAAATAGGCAAAGTGACTATTCTATCTAATACAAACTTAGTCAAATTGGCGAACGACGGTTCACTAACTACAGTGCGTCCTTTGAAAAAAGGAGAGGAGTTCCGAGTATATAGCTATAAGAGTAATCATGGTGGTTTATATGGTGTTGGTGGAGGAAGTTACGTTCAAAAGTCCACAAAAGTAAAATACGAAACACCATCTAAAAGAAAGTTAGCATTACTTACAAAATAACCTGCACAAAGTAAATGACCCTTTAGCAATGATTTTTATTGTTCAAAAAATCTATACTGCATCCTGTTAATTTATATGCCACTTACTCCAATACCTTATACTTTGGAGTAAGTGGCATTTGTTAATTTATTTACTTGAGTCATTTTCTAATTGCTTATATATACAATTATCCGTTTTTCTAAAAGTGATCATCATTGATAACGCGCAAGGTGGCGACTCCAGTGAGCGCAGGGCGCCCTCTGTGACCAATGACGTCCTTTTGACCCACAGAGATAGAAGTTGTGCACACGGAAAGCTTCCGCTTGGAGAGCAATTAAAAGTCGATAAAGAAGGAGTAACATTTTTTATGTAGAACTTATTGATAAAGAAGAATTTTTACTGAAGAAGACTACCTATAAAAAATAGAGAATATACTCAATATATTATTTTAATCATAGATTAGGAGGGGGATTTTTTGAGTAAGAAAATTTATAACGGTAGGTTTGTTGCTAGTACAGATGAGAGTTTTGTTTTATTTTTTATTGGCATGCGTATTAATAAAATCTTTTCATTTACAAAGTGGGTACCAGTTTTTCGCGCAATGGGACCTATGATAAAGGAATTGTATCAGAACCCTGGATTAGGATTTATTCACACTGAATTTCTTCTAAATTGGAGGGGAGTTACACTGATCCAGTATTGGAAGAGCTTTGAGGATTTGGAGGCATATGCTCATGGGAAAACTCATTCTGTAGCTTGGAAATCTTTTAACCAAAAGATTAAAGATGATGGAAGTGTTGGGATTTACCACGAAACATACATAATTGAAAAGAGTGCATCGGAGGCTATATATAATAATATGCCAAGGTACGGACTTTCCAAAGCTTTTTCTCATATTCAGGTAGTTTCGAAGACAGATACAGCAAGGAGGAGAGTAAGTAAATAATGTATCTGTGCCAGTTGCTTTAACAAAACCAAACTAGCAGTATGATTTAGTTTTTGCTCACCCTGCCATCAATTTCTTTTGCAATTTACTAAAAATTACCTATCTTTTGTTTTCACTATGTTATGATAATTTCATCATAACTTATTGGCAACAGGGGGATTTTTTGTGAAACGTTTTATGCAGTGGATGCTAAGGTTAGCTGTTGCATTCATCGGTATTCTACTAATCAGCGGATTACCAATTCTTATTAATGGTTTTCAAAAAGGAGAGCTTTGGTGGAGAGAATATGGGGAACATTTACTCGTGATTTTTCCATTGAATCGTTTCCTAGATACATATTATAGTAGTTATATTGGGGAGTATATCCTCTACTCACTAGAAATATTATTTTTAGCACTGCTTGCTGCAGTTATTTTCGCTTTATCATTCACCATAATTACTATGCTTTTTAAGGAACGTTCCCGACAAAGAATCAAGACATTGTTTTTCTTTTTGGAGTCATTACCTGATATTCTAGTTATTTTGCTTATTCAATTACTAGTTATCTTTGTCCATAGACATACGGGTGTTTTTATGTCAATCGCATCTACTGGTGGAGAAAAAATCTACCTACTTCCAGTTTTTTGTTTAATGATTTTGCCGATGGTTCAGCTTTACCGCTTAAGTATGCTGACGTTTGAAGCAGAAGAAAGAAAGTTGTATGTGGAGCTAGCAAGATCACTTGGATTTAATAAGGTTATCATTTTACTCATACATATTTTTCGTAACGCTATCATTAGCATTTTCTTTCAATCTAAAAAAACGATGTGGTTTATGCTGTCAAATTTATTCATCTTAGAGCGTATGTTCAACATGCCAGGAATTATGTTCCACTTAAGCGAGCATATGTCTGGAGAATTATCTTTGATAACTGTTTGTAGCTTTTTCATACCAGTGTTCATAATATATAGCTTTTTTGAGTGGTACTTTTTACGTCGGACAAGCCGTGGAGGTACTATTTTATGAAATTGTTATTGAAGCAACCTTATTTTGTATTCGGTTTTCTCATAATAGCTTTCTTTCTTATCGGAAGCTTTGTATTTGAATGGTTAAATGGTCCAGACCCAAAACAAACCTATTTTATAATGGAAAAAGGGCGAGTCATAGAGGCTGCACCGCTCTCTCCAAGTTGGCTTCATCCGCTTGGGACCGATCAATTTGGCTTTGATATGTTCGCAAAAATTATGCTCGGTGCAAAATATACGATTATTTCAGCTATGGGTGTCGCTGCGGTACGTATGCTAATAGCCGTGCCTATTGGATTTGCAATCGGAACATATTGGCAAAAACGTCGAACAGTTATTAATAGTTTCATTGATCCTCTACATTATATACCAATGACTATTTTTTCTTATTTAATTTTGTTTCCTGTGTTATGGGAGCCGATGGAAGGATTCTCCACAACTGTCTGGGAGCGTATTGTCATACAAATCGTTTTAATGGCCATTATTACAGTGCCGATTGTTTCTTCACTTATTGGCAATGAGGCGAACTTATTGTATCAGCAGGAATATATTCTAGCCTCGAGAACTCTAGGGGCAAGTAAGTCCCGAATTATTACTAGACATCTATTCCCAATGATGCGAGAAAAGCTATTCGTCTTATATGGTCAGCAGGTCGTGGAAACATTAGTTGTCTTTACTCATTTAGGGCTTTTACAATTGTATATTGGAGGGACAGATGTCAGTTATGACCCAATGTTCGCGGATCCTCCTAAATCGATTGCATATGAATGGGCAAGTCTTTTTGGATCCTCCTTCCGTTATTTGCAGGGAGTTCCTTGGTTGCCGCTCGGTCCAGCTATTTGCTTTGCACTTGTCATTTTAGCCATTGCTTCGATGATAGAAGGCTATACTCGAGCTGTTAGTGGTCAAGTGAAAATACCGAGGCGTAAGAAAGTCACTTTTGTCTCTGATAAAACTGTGGAATGGAATCAACAGCAACTAAAAGAAAAAATGCAGTTACTTTATAAGGAAAAACAAAAACTGTAGAAAGTTATCTGCAGCTTTTGTTTTGGAACATTTATTCTTCTACTTTTTTACCTCTTGTTAACTTTTCAAATGGTTCCATTTCTTTATCTTCATTTGGAAGATAGTTGAATGGATTTCTTTCTTGTGCAAATTCTTCTTTTGCATTCAATTGAATACCGATTTTAGCACCAGTAGTTGCTGTTGGATCATTTAATATATTTTCTATTTCACCATCAAAATGTGGTGAGGGGTTCACATGTTGATTGTCACTTCTTCGTGGCATTATATCATCTCCTTTGTAGTTAATATGACAAAGTAGAGGTTGTTCTATTCGAGGTTCGGGTTTTACCTTTTGCTAATCAAAATTTATTTTACAAATGAATCGAGGTTTTAACAATGACTATGCCAATTATTGAAACATCAAGATTATTATTAAGAGAAGTTACAAACGAGGATGCTTCTGACATGTTACGCTATTTGTCAGATAAAGATGTTGTAAAACATATGGGATTGGAACCTTTTCAATCTGTAGAAGACGCAGTGGATGAAATCAGTTGGTATCAGTCTATCCGCAAAGATGGATCTGGCATTAGATGGGGAATTACGCTAAAAGATGCTGGAAAGGTTATCGGAAGTTGTGGATTTCTTAATAGAAGTACAAAGAATTACCGTGCTGAGGTAGGATTCGAATTAAGCAAAGAATATTGGGGAAAAGGAATTGCTTTTGAAGCCTTAGAAGCAGTTATTAAGTTCGGTTTTAATCATTATTCATTCGAACGAATCGAAGCCTTGATCGAACCAGCCAATGCCCCTTCACAAAAGTTAGTGGAGAAACAGGGGTTTAAAAGAGAGGGTTTACTAAGACATTATGAATATACTTGTGGAAAATTTGATGATTTGTATATGTATTCTATTTTAAAAGATGATTTAGACAGTTGACAGAATTTTGAACTTCTTGTAAGATATCTAAAATCATAATGTTAAATTCATTGAAGAAGAGAGTAGTCGATACGAGACTGGGAAGCGAGTTAGGGATGGTGTGAGCCTAATACACGAAGAATCGATGAACCGCACTTTGGAGAAATGTCCTGAAAGTCTAGTAGGGAAAATCGGGGAAGACACCTCGTTAAGAACGGAAAAGCGGTCACAATTGTGGCAACTAGAGTGGTACCACGGGAATTTTAGCTCTCGTCTCTTATTTAGAGACGAGAGCTTTTTATATGGGAGGAAAATACATGAACCTGACAAATCAAATCGCAAATGTCATTTCAATTGCTTTAGAAAATGAATGGACTGCTGAACAAGTAGAACTGTTACTGGAAAAGCCAAAGCAGACAGAATTAGGAGATATTGCATTTCCTTGTTTTACATTAGCCAAAAAATTTCGTAAAGCTCCGCAGCAAATAGCGTTAGAGTTAAGTGCGAAACTAGAGGATCAATTAATAGCTAGCGTTCAAGTTGCTGGTGGATACGTGAATATTTTCCTCAATCAAGCTTTTGTTACAAACCAAGTTTTACATTCTATTATGACGGATCTACAGAAGTATGGAAGTAAAAATAGCATGCATGAAAAAATTGTAATCGATTTTTCCTCACCGAATATAGCGAAGCCTTTTTCCATGGGGCATCTACGTTCAACTGTAATCGGTAACTCCTTAGCAAATATTGCGGAGAAGAATGGGTATGAAGCTCTTCGCATTAATCATCTAGGAGATTGGGGTACACAATTTGGCAAGCTGATAGTTGCTTATAAATTATGGGGAAACAAAGAGAAAATACTTGCAGCACCTATCGAAGAGTTATTGAAGATTTATGTACATTTTCATAATCTGGCAGAAAAAGATGATTCTTTAAATGATCAGGCTCGTGCAGCTTTTAAATCACTTGAAGAAGGTGACGAAGAGGCTCTAACCCTATGGAATTGGTTTAAAGAAGCATCTTTAAAGGAGTTCCAAATAATATATGAACTTTTAGGAGTTCATTTTGACTCTTATGCTGGGGAGGCTTTTTATAATGATAAAATGACTAGAGTAGTTGACGACTTAAAGAAAAAGGGATTGTTAATTGAATCTAACGGTGCTTTTGTAGTAGAACTCGAAGATATGCCACCTAGTCTGATTACCAAAAAAGATGGGGCGACTCTTTACGCGACACGCGATCTAGCAGCAGCTATATATCGTCATCAAACATTTCATGCGTGTAAAACGTTTTATGTTGTGGGGAATGAACAAACACTTCACTTTAAACAACTTTTTTCTGTACTTGAAAAAATGGGATTTGAATGGTCCAAAAATCTAGTGCATGTTCCATTTGGTATGATGCTCAAAGACGGAAAAAAAATGTCTACACGTAAAGGTAAAGTAATATTGCTTGCGGACGTAATAACTGATGCTATTAAGACTGCTCAGCATAATATTGAAGAGAAAAATCCAACATTAGAAAATAAGGAAGAAGTTGCAAAACAAGTTGGAGTAGGTGCAGTGATTTTCAATGATTTAAAAAATGACCGGATGAATGATATTGAGTTCTCGTTGGAACAGATGCTTAACTTTGAGGGAGAAACTGGTCCTTATGTACAATATACCAATGCTCGAATTTGTTCATTGCTTCAAAAAGGTAGCTTTGAGGTTGAAGCATTCACTTTTTCTTCTATTGGGGTTGAAGCTTGGCCAATTATCCAGCTACTCGAGGATTTTCCACGTGTAGTAGAAAAGGCATTTGATAATGCGGATCCATCTCAAATTGCAAAGTTCAGTTTACTGCTTGCGCGCCAGTTCAATAAATATTATGCTAGAACAAAAATTTTAGCCGATGATGGAACGACTTCTTCTAAGTTAGCATTCGCATTTACAGTTTCTGTTGTCCTGAAGGAATCCTTACGACTTCTAGGTGTACCAGCTCCAGAGAAAATGTAATACTAATAGAACTATGTACAATTTGATTAACGAACACTCCCATAAGCTTGGGAGTGTTGTTTTATTTGAGGGCTATATGAAGGGATTATTGACCTTAGATAGAATAAGTATGGTAGTACGTATTGGAGGATAGTTGAAAAAGATAATTGAATCAGTATAAAAGCTCTGGATGCATATTTTCTAGAAAAAATAATATAACCGGGAATAGTGCAGATTTAGCAATTCTAATTGCAAATAAAATCGGACTTTCTCATAATAATTCTCATTATCGGAAATCTGGACGAAGCCATTGAGCCGTGAAATCATTTAATCTTTCCATCGAAGTAATTGAGTCGAAAATATGGATGATGCCGTTGAACAAATCAATGAGTTAAACCGGAAGAAATAGGAAAGGAAGACTTATATGAAAAATAGAGAAGTGAATCAATCTGACTATTATGACCAAAAGCTTTTGCCGCTCGATGACCAATTATGTGAACTTTTAAAACAACGTAAAGAGCTTTCAAACAACAATCCAGGTGTTCCACCAATTGAATCGATCTCCAATTGGGCGGAAAAGTATGGAGTTTATGAGGATTTGTTAAACTCGTTATTTGGATTATTGAGAAATGAGGAAATCTTTCGGCCACAGGTTGAACCAAATAATTTCAGAAGACATCTGCCAGTTATGAAAGCGATTGAAAAGGATGAACGTTTATATGCAATTACATTCATTCGGCAGTTTGACAATGCAAGTGTAATATACCTTACTATAGATTGGGATGCCCCGAACATTTCCGATCCTCTGGAGGAAATGCGTCGGAGTCGTTCTGAAGGTGCTTTATATCTATACATCAATGATAATTTTGATTGTCGTACTACTGGAAAAAGAGGATCGGAAGGTCATTTTACACACAAATTTATTGTATCTCCAGCACTTCCAGATGATTTAACCGGATTAAGTTTAATTTTTACTGAGTATACGAGTCATTTAAAAGAGAACCTTACCGGTCTCGAATTTGTCATTAATCTCGAATAATTAAAAGCATTCCTACGATAAGAGCGTTTTTTCATACACTATTATTTACCATTGAATAAGAACTTGTGTTCGTAATATACTATAGAGAACGTACATTCCTAGAAGGGAGTAAATAATATGTATGAGGGACTAAAAAATCGGCAAATTATATGCATTGATATACGAAGTTTTTTTGCAAGTTGTGCAGCAGCAGACGCAGGTCTGGATGTTACGAATACCCCGATTGCGGTCATCGGAAATTTGCAGCAAAAAGGAAGTATTGTGCTTGCTGCATCTCCACCTATGAAAAAACAGTTTGGTGTAAAGACTGGAACTCGTTTGTTTGAAATACCAGATCATCCTTCGATACATCTTATCGAACCTAAAATGGAGTTTTTCGTTCGAGTATCGATGGAAATTACACGCTATTTACACCAATTTGTCCCTCACGAATCAATTCATGTATACAGTGTTGACGAGTGTTTCGTAGATCTTGGAGGAACAGAAAAGCTTTGGGGACCCGTTGAAAACACAATAAAACGTATTCAAGATGAACTGTATGCTCAATTTCAATTACCTTGTGCGGTTGGAATGGGACCTAATATGCTTATGGCTAAGTTAGCCCTAGATCTAGAAGCGAAAAAAACTGGTTTTGCTAAATGGACGTATGATGACGTTCAGGAAAAATTGTGGCCAGTAACTCCCTTAAGTGAAATGTGGGGGATTGGTTCTCGTCTCCAAAAGACTCTAAATAATATGGGGATTTTTAAGGTTGGGCAATTAGCAAATACTCCATTATCTCTACTCGAGGAGAAGTTTGGTGTGATGGGAAACCAACTTTATTTTCATGCGTGGGGAGTAGATATATCTGAGCTTGGAGCACCTCTAGCAGAAGGACAAATTAGTTATGGAAAGGGTCAAATATTATTTCGGGATTATCGTAGTAAAAAAGAAGTTATGGCAGTCGTTTTAGAAATGTGTGAGGATGTTGCTAGGCGTGCACGTGAAGCAGAGATGGTTGGTAGAACGATACATCTATCCGTTGGGTACAGCCAAGACGAATTTGGCGGAGGTTTCAATCGTTCTCGTTCTATCGATGAACCTACAAATGCTACATTGACCATTTATAAAGTATGTGAACAAATCTTTGATGAATTTTACGATCGCCGTCCTGTTCGGAAATTATCCATCTCGATTACCAATTTAGAACCAGAGTATTCGATGCAATTAAGTTTGTTTGAAGAAAATAAATGGAAAGAACGAAAGCTTGGGAAAACTATGGATGCCTTACGTAGTAAATACGGATCTACTGCAATTTTACGTGCAGTATCTTACACAGAAGCAGGAACTGCAAGAACACGTGCAGGATTACTTGGTGGGCATAAAAAGTAAAAGGAAAGAGTCAGCCCGTAAAAGGGAATGACATAGTAAAGAAATTATGCTGTGCCAAGTCAAATCCTTAAACGTATTTATGGTACATCACGCGGCATTCTTTCACATGTTCTTAGATACTGTAGATAAGTAAGGAATTAGTTGTAGAAAGACCAAGCTAAATGGAGGTGCAAAAATGTTATTATTATGGCAGCTTTCATTATTTGTTTCAATTTTAGCTTTAATGCTGGGTATTGTTAAAAGGTCTTGGGTGTTCATAATAATTAGTACTTTCACATTCATACCGATAGCATATTACTTTTCAGGGGCAAATAATGAATGGAAATATGTTGGTTTGACTCCGATAATACTACTTGTTCTAACGATATTTATTTGGTTCATAAGCAAGAAAAAATTGAAGTCAATTAAAGGATAAATCGGAAGCGATTGTTTCAACAGAAACAGTCGCATTTTTACTAAAGAGTTAGTTAAGAGGAGTAATTCCTTTTCTCGAGAGTCACGCATAAGTAACTTGAAATACCATTGAAGCCTAAGCCTATAGGTCACTCCTCAAACTCCGCATAGAATTTAAACAAGTCTCTTTGGCAAATTTTTTCGAAAATACCCACGTAATAACCTGCAAGATTACGAACTTTTTTCTTTTGTGATGCATGCAATGAAATAGTCAATGCCTGGTATCCAATTTTTTCATAGAAGTCCTTATGCTGAGGAAAGTAATTAGTAACACGGTAAGTCAGGCTAAGGTAAACACCATATAATTGACTTACTGTCTTTTGGTCTTCTCCAAGCATCGAGAAAATAGTTGATTGGAACAGTTGGTAGAATGTACTCAAATTTTTATTTGTAGAATTATCTACGGAAAATGAAGAGGATACAATTTCGTTAGAATACGTATTATGTAATAATTCTTTTTTAGAGCTTAAAGAATAATACGTTTCTTCTTGCGAAAGGTGCTGTTCAGTACTTGGATTTACTAACGTTTGAGAATCTACTCGACTGATCATTTCCGATTGGTCATCGTAAGGCAAAATGATTAAAATGTTAGCTCCATAACCCTTTGTCACACGTCGAATAGTTGAGATTCTCTTAATGACATAAAGGCTTTCTAGCTTGCGCAACGTCCGTCGAACAGTCGCATCCGATTTAGTTATTGCTTGAGAAATTGTCTCAACTTTCAAATGAGTAGCTCCAGCATATTTACACGCATACTGCGCGAGCAAAGATAGCACTGTACGATCCGTATCATTTAACTTATAACAATTCTGCGTTATATGCGACCTAATATGTGTATCCATTTCTTGAACGCTTTCAAATACTTGAAATGTCTTTAGATAGATAGTCATCTAATTTACCCCTAGAGTCCGAAGTGAATTTGCGATTAGTCAACTGCTTCCCAACCATTACATAGAAGAAAATAGGGAGAAAGGATACAATATGAATAGATAGCACAGTAAACAGAACTTTAAAATAATGACTTCCAACAAAGGGGGTCATTTTTTATATGGAAAATGAGAAGGGATTTAGAGCAATTGAGGAGAATACATTTAAGGACAGGAGCATTAAACGAAATTAGGGGGAGTAGGATTGGAACAAAAAATTTTTGAGCATATGCAGACAGTAAGGGGAATAACAGAAAAATCTATCCAACAGATACCCGAGGAACTAGCAGATATTATTCCAAAAGGATTTTCGAATAATATTCGTTGGAATTTTGGTCACATTGCATATATACAGGAAAAACTAGTATTTGGTGTCTCAGGAGATAAGATGGCTCTTCCTGAAGCATATGAAGTCTTTTTTAGTGCAGGCACGAAACCAGCTAATTGGATTGGAACTCCGCCTTCACTCGCAGCAATTTCGGATGAACTGGTTGCACAAAAACAAAGAATAGAAAATTCCCTACCTGGAAATCTACAAAAAAGATTGCCTGAACCTTTCACTAACAAGTCTGGCATTACATTTCACACGCTTGGAGAAACATTTCTATTCAGTTTCTATCACGAAGCACTACATATGGAATCCATCAAAAGAATTTATAGAACTATTAAACACTAAAGGGAGAAACTATGAAGTTTTATATTGCATCTAGCTTTAAAAATATAGAGTCGGTGAGATATGTTAGTGAAAATTTAAAGAATAGAGGGTATATCCATACTTATGATTGGACTGTAAATGAGAATGTAACAACATTAAAAGAATTAAAGATGATAGGTGAACAAGAGAAAACTGCTGTAATTGAAGCCGATTTTGTTGTAGTTTTATTACCAGCAGGTAAAGGGAGCCACATTGAACTAGGTATTGCTATTGGAAATGGGAAAAATATCTATCTGTATTCACCAAACAAGGAGATAGATAATATTGAGACAACAAGTACCTTTTATCATTTACCCGAAATCGAAAAATACTTTGGAACATTAGATGAGTTAGTTGAAATTATAGACAATAAATCATTTAAACTATCGTAAGCAGTGTAGTGATAATCCGCTATTGGAAAGGATGAGAAGGTGTTTGTTTAAAACCAAGAAAATGTGTTATTGAAGCAACTTTCTTAATCCTTAATGGTGCGCTTTAGCGAAATAGCACTGTCATGAGACAGTCTAGGGCGTTAATAGGTTTGTTACATATCCTAGAAACAATTGGAAGTATAATTCGTCATCTATTTTAGGGTGATGTTTTGAAAAAACTGGCAATTATTATGCTTTGCTTATTAGTAGTTATACTATTTTTTATTTGGAATAAAACTGCTTTAATAAATCCACTTGGAATCATATATTCGTATAAAACCGAATGGGGAATTAATGTTCCGATGCCTGAAAAAAGAGAAGAAGTATGGCAATCTGAAGCAAGTTTCCATGGCGATGGAGAATGGGTCAATATTTTTCAATACTCAAAGCAAAAAATCTCTATTGAAGATAGTGGCATGATCGCACTGTCAACAGATAATGTAGATGAAGCAAAAAATAAAATTGAACACTTTATAACTACTACCATTTCAATGTACCGATTAGATTACTTTATCGCTTTATTCAAACAAGACGAAAACAAATTGTATACATTTGAGCGGCATCAATAATTTTAAAAGAGTTGTAAGCAGGTTAGTTAGTATAACGCTGGAGATTCTGTTTAAAGGAAGAGTGAAGAATTGACAACCAAATATGTGAACTGGGGAAATTCAAAAGTAAAATTAACCTGGAAGTGTGATTCACAACTTCCGCCAAGAAAGTTAATTACAAGCGTACACGGTTTCTGTTTTAAAGAAGAAAAGATACTTTTGGTTAATTTAGATCATAGAGGGTGGGATTTTCCTGGTGGTCATATTGAACAAGAAGAAACATCTGAAGATTGTTTAAAACGTGAGGCGTACGAAGAGGGGTATGTAACAGGTAAAGTCTTTCTTTTAGGCCATATTATAGTTGACCACAATGAAAATCCAAATTGGGATGCAAGTAGCAATTACCCAAAGGTAGGCTATCAAGTATTCTATCGTATGGACATTGAACGACTACACGATTTCCAAGCAAAGTTTGAGTCTGCTGAAAGAACTCTTATAAGTCCGTGTGAAATAACAGAATACTATCAAGACTGGAATGAACTATATCAAGAAATACTTGATCATGCTCTAGTTTTAAAATAATTCATCTTTAATAAACGGATATTTTAAAGAGCTGATATTACAGCTCTTTTTTCTTCTTCAATTAATGCCAGCTGGTTAGTTAGATAAGTCATCCAAATAAAGGAGGAGACAACTATTGAGTTGAGAAATTATGTATTATGAATATAAATTACTACCAAAGTCAAATGGTAGGTGCGAATAGTTATTCAATAAACGAGTGCCCAAGTTAAATAAGGCTTATAAAAAGACAGCAAATAAAAGGAGAGTGGTTCAAATAATAACCTCTATATCCGTTATTATATTTTTTTTTATAATGGCTTTCATTCTAACTTTTAAACGTTCTTGGTCACTTAATCTAATGATATGGGGTATGTATTTAGCGATAATTTTTACGCCTATATTCATTGTTGCTGGTTCAATCATTGTTAGCGACATAACACAAGATGGATTTGCAGGAATTGGATTTCTGTTAATATTCGTTCCTCTTGAAATAATTGCAATCCTCTTGTTTATTGTTGGCTGTATAGGGAGTATAACGAAAAAAATTAATAAGAAAAAGGCGCAACATGAAAATCCATCAGATGTGTCATTATTAAATGGATTATTCTATTAAATTCTATCGGATGCTAAACTTCAAGAAGGGTGTTCAAATGGTCATGTATTATTATCCATAATTCTTTTAAGAATAGGTAGGTAAAAAGTTTGAGGAAGATTATATTTCCATTATTTTATGTATGCGAATGGGTTCTATTTTTTTGTGTTCTTGTTTTTCTCTTTATATTCAATTTGACCAATATCTTTAACTTAATCTATATAGATATGCCTTGGGAGGAGCAAATTTCTTTAACTTCATCTTTCAAGAAGCCATTGCTTTGGGTATTAGTTATGGGGTTGATTATTTACTTTTATATTAGGTATTTAATTGGGAATAGAATCTATAAGATAATAAAGCTTGTTATTTGGACACTTCTATTCGGATTAAACTCATTTATTTGCATGCTTTGGTTGAGTGTTAATGATACTAATTTGTATAAGAATGATCGTATTTTACTTTTACTAATAATATTATTTAGCATCATATTAACAATCCAAACCATCTTAAAATTCCGTAATGAAATAAGGTGAAAAACGCTTTTTAATTCAACTAATAGTATGACAGTCCAAAAATCTGAAGTAGCTCTTTATATATAGTTTAAGAAGGAATTCTGAAGACTATTGAAGAAATAACTAATCAGTATAATCTATTGTGTGGAGTGAGTAATATGATTATTAGAAAGCTAGTTACCACTGTAACCACTTGTGTATTGGTTATGTTAATCTATTTCTTCGAAGGACAGACTGCTTTTGCAATCGTAGTGGTCCTATATTTATTTCCAATACTTTTGATTTATGAGTTCACAAAAAAACTTAGAGGACTATCTAGAAGAAGTTGTGCATTATTAATACACTTATTCCTAGGCGCTTTGTTTGTTGTGATTCCAATCTTGTTAACAGGATGGGAGAGGAAATTTCTACTTTCAGACATCAAGAGCTTATTTTCTAATTTTTATTTTATTACCTCTCTTCTATCTTCATGTCTGTTCTACTGTTTAGATGAGTTTCTTAGATCTAAATTAGCTAAATGTTTGTATAAAAGAGCTAAAGCTCTGTTTGAAAAGATTGGGGATATGAGAATTTAGAAAAGTGAAATTATCTTGTGTTCAGCTTCATTAATAGCAAATTATTTTGACCTAAATTGTTGGCAAATGATGGGCTTTAATGAAAGTTCATTGATTTATTATTTCAATACATTTTTCTTGTTCAATTTTAGACGCAGCTATGTTGAACAAGTAGTAATTTATACAGAATTGTAACTATAACAACCGTGAAGGAGGTTCTTTAATGGATAATCAATTTTCAAAATTTTTAGATATATATTTAGATATTTGGAGAGAATCATCTTTAAAGGACTTGAAAAAATTAATATCACGTGATTATAAAGCAAGAGAAATAATAGGTGGAGATATATTTGACTTTGGTTATGAAGAATCATTAAATGGATGGGAACAAGGTTTTAGCTTTGCTAAAGAAAATAATGCTCAATGGAATATAAATGTAATCTCAATTCTACCTCTAAGAGAAAATGAAACTATGGCTATCTTATCAGCTACTTTGATTATACAAGGTAAGAGTATTGAAACAGCAAATTTGTTCTTTCAGACGTTTAAAAAAGATAGCATTACCGATTGGAAATTAGTTAGAAGTTATATAGAAGCTGGAATTCCTTTTATTAGTACAAATACAGTGTTATTCAACAAGGACACAAAAGTGAAATAAGGGAGAATTGTTTCCAATATCCAATGGCAATTTAGTAGAGATGATTTTAAATTATAATACGAGGAAAGTGAAAAGGGGAGCTTCTAATGACTTGTTCTATTGATAAGGATGTTAGGGACGATATTTTTGAAGCGATTACCAGTATATTTGGTTTTAATATTCTAGGTTTTTCTCAAATACAATTAGGTTATATGAATTTGAAATGGAAAGTCAAAACCGATATAGGCGATTTATTTGTTAAACAATACAATAAAACTCGCTATCCTAAACAATTGTTACAGGGATTAGAAACTTCACTAACTCTTCAAAATATGCTACATAGTAAAGGTGTTCCTTGCCCTAAACTTTACTTACATAAAGAAAAATATGTAATACAGTCTTCATATGGTGAGCGTTTTGTTCTGATGGAATTATGTGAAGGAAGAAATATTCAGGCAGGAATAGCAAGCGAAGAACAAATGTATAGTTTAGGTCAGAAAATTGGAGAAATGCATAAAATATTAAATTCCAATAATAAACTTCAGTTGCCATTACATTGGGATGTTCGGTCAAAGGAAAATATGCTGAAAAATTGGCATGAAAGATGGACAGAAGCGACTAAATTTGAATGTATTAATACGCTTTCTAATTTAGAAATACAAAGGGAAATTTTAGAAAGTAACGACTCGAATATTTTTTCAGAATGCGAAAAGGGTTGGAGTCACTGGGACTTATTTATAGATAACATTTTATTTAAAGATAATAATGTCTCAGCACTTCTCGATTTTGATAGGATGAATTTTGTATATCCTGAATTTGACATATCAAGATCTATTTTATCGTGCTGTGTTAACAATGGCCAAATACATTTAGAAGCAGTTTCAGCATTTGTTCAAGGTTATCGAGAATTCCATACACTTACACATCAAAAATTAATACGCTCAATAAAATTAACTTGGTGGAAAGAGTCAGAGTGGGTTCGAGCCAAAATACGAAATTCTTCTCCATTAAAAAGGTTTAATGAAGAAAATATATGGATTGGTTCGAATTGGGATGACTTGGAAAATATATTTTCTAATATTGGTTAACATGAATTTGGTATATTCTATCTAATATATTGACCTAACGCAGAAGTTTGCTTTAAATAACAGGTATTAATAATGGTAGATTGAATAAGTTAATTCAAATAAATGCTATATATTTTACAGAGAAAGAGGTGTTAGGAGTGAAAGAAGCAAAAGAAAAAAATGAATTATTGGAATGGGTAAAAGCAATAGGAATCGCAATTTTATTTGCATGTGGTATTCGATATTTCCTGTTTACGCCTATTGTAGTAGACGGTGCTTCTATGATGCCAACATTTGAAAATGGTGATAGAGTAGTAGTGGATAAAATTGGACCAAAATTAGTAGAGTATGAAAGATTTGATGTGATCGTATTTGAAGCTAGAGAAGATATTAATTACATCAAACGCATTATTGGTGTTCCTGGTGACCACATCGTTTATGAGAACGATGAACTTTTTATTAATGGTGAGAGGTACGAAGAACCCTATTTAGAGGAATATAAGAAAGCTATGATGGGCAAGGGAACCCTTACTGGAGACTTTACATTAGATGAAAACTTAGGTGAATTAACTGTGCCAGATGGATACTTTTTTGTACTAGGTGATAATCGTCTTAATAGCACAGATAGCAGAGATCCTAGTGTTGGATTTGTTGCGAAGGATAAAATATTGGGTACTGCAAAAATTGTATTTTTACCTCTAGAAAATTTAAAGATTATAAAATGATAAAGTGAATAATAATATTTCGTACTAAAGCCTAAAAGAAATTTAAACCAATACCAATCCGTATGGAGGTGTTGGCGCAGGATTGTAAAAGTTGTATTTAGGAGTGATTTCTAGAAACTGTGATTTATCATACTATAGAGGGGGAAATAAAGTGTCAGAAACAACAATGCAAAATAAGACTATTAAAGAGCTTGATGAATTAAGGTTAGTAGGTTTTCGAGTTTTATGTTCTAATGATCAATATTTAGTTGAAATACCCAAAGCGTCATTAAAGTTAAGTCACCGTTTAAGTGAAATTAAACAGGTTGTTAATTCAACTGAACAATTTGGTGCATTTGTCGTGGAAAATGAAACTGTTGATGAAGATGGCTACTGGGTTTGTGTGGAAGTTAAAGAATACACAGATATTCCATCTGATATAGTAACTCTTACGATACCAGCTCAAAAATATGCTGTTATGAGACATAAAGGTTCAAATTATAAAATAAAGGAAACATATAATGACTTACATAAGTGGATTGAAGACAATAATTATGTGAGACTAGCAAATAAATGGCATATTGAAAGGTATTATGATTGGAAAGATACCGAAAAAGTAGATGTTGAGCTGTTAGACACTATTGAATAAAATCTTTTCAGTCTTAAGATAAGCAGCCTTAATTGTGAGACTGAATTACTGTATCGGGATTGCTATTTGTTAATATAACACTATTATGTTGAAAACAGGTATAAAATACCTAGTAACAATATAATGGTGTTTTTTCGCGTTTTGACATGTATCTTTGAAGAAAAATGATGTGAAAATATTTTTATTACTTAATGAATTGATGAAAAACGGAGTTAGATTATCTGTCAAAGGAAGTCTAAAGTAATTAAAGATATTCTCCTAGCTATTCAAATAATTGCTAACTAATTTATTTCATGGGAATTGACTTTTGGCCTTGTAAAGTTATTTTAAAAGTTGTCGATATAGTGAGTAGATATAAGGAAATAGTGCTTAGGTCATAGGACTTAATTGTTCATAGAAATGGGAGGATAAAGAATGAAACGAGAAAAAACATCTTTTTTAAAGACGAATAAAATATCTACTAAATTATTGTTTCTAATCAGTACTATTATTTTATTGACAGCTATAATCGTGGGTGGAACTGGATATTTTTTAGCAAAGAATGAACTCATTTATAGCGGAAAGTTGGATTTAAGTCATATAGCAAATAGTTCCTTGGCTACACTCACCACTTTAAACGAACAGGTTGAAAGTAATGAGTTAACGCTTTCCGAAGCACAGGAAAAAGCACGTGTACTCCTTAATGGCCCCAAACTTGCGGAAGAGGGTTATGATTTCACGAAGTCTAATTTTGTATATAAAGATAAAGGGTATTTAGTTGCTTATGGGTCAGATTACTCCACTAAACTACATCCTAAAAATGTAATTGAATCCATTCCAGAAGATACCACTAATCGTGAAAAGATGGTGAAAGGCGCACATGAAACGACATATAATGAACAATTCGTAACCTATCTCGATGAGGACGAAAATGGAGATATGAAAAATAAAATAGCGTATATGACCTACTATGAACCATGGGATTGGAATGTTGGAATAGCCGTTTATGAAGATGAATTCTATGCCCAATTAAATAAATTGAAATATATTCTAATTGCCATCACGATAACCATTACAATACTAAGTCTGTTGTCTTTTTATTTCCTAACGAAAAAGAAAATTAAATTCTTAGTGGACATAAAATCTGCAGCATTAAATATTGCAAATGGTCAACTACAAAATAGTCAATTACATGAATCTAAGGATGAGATTGGTCAATTAGGTTACGCGTTCAATCAAATGTCATCACAGCTAAGTCAACTCATAAGTGGTTTACAAAGTACTAGCGATAATTTATTGGAATCAGCTACTGAGCTATCTGCTGTATCTGAAGAAACGTCTGCAAGTAGTGAAGAAGTTGGAAAAGCCATTTCTGAAATTTCAAATGGTACACTAACACAGTTTAATGATTTAGAGAACACAAACCAACGGATAAATCATTTACAACAATCTATTAATACTATGAATGAACAGAGCCATGTAATAAAAGAGTTATCCATAAACTCTGAAAAAGCGACTCAGCAAGGTAGAGAGATTGTGCAACAACTTCAAAATTCTAATGAAGAATCTCTTAAAGCTTCTAGTCACATTAATACAGGAATAACAAGCCTTTCCTCTCGAGTGAAAGAGATTTCTCGTATCACTGAAACAATTGAAAGCATTGCAGCTGAAACAAATTTGTTAGCACTAAATGCTAGTATCGAAGCTGCCAGAGCAGGGGAACATGGAAAAGGGTTTGCTGTAGTGGCTAGCGAAGTACGAAAACTTGCCGAACAATCTAATAAGGCTACACACCAGATTCAAGAAATGATCACTGGTATCGCAGAAGAAACACAAAAGACTGTGCATGCCATGTCACAAACTACCCTGCATTCAGAGCAATTGAATCAAGTTGTTAACAAAACCGAAAAAGAATTCAGTAATATCGCAGCTTCAATTTTCCAAACTATACAGGCGGTAGATACGTTAAATACCGAATTAGAACAAGTAACTGAAGAAAATAATAATATTACAATTGCTATCCGAAATGCCACAAGCGTATCGCAACAAACTGCTGCGACTGTCGAAGAAATCCATGCGTCCGTAGATGAGCAAATAAATGCAATTGCTAATGTAGCTAATTCTGCCGAACATCTTACGCACCTCAATCACCAATTAAACAGTATGCTCAATAAGTATTCGAATTAAAGAAGGGATGTTAAGAAGCTCTTTCCCCAAAAAAATATTGAACAAAATTGTTATTGAAGAAATCAATAGCAAGTCCAATTTTGCGACTTTCTCATAATGAGTTAGTCGCTTTTTTTTATTGAAATTATTTAAGAAGTGTTCTATAGCAAGGAATCACCATTTAAAGACAGTTATTGTTTAAATAAAATCACAATTGAGCTGGTTAATTGAGGTCCAATACTTATAGAACTTTACATTTTCATCTGATTGCACCAATGAAGATCAAAGAGTGTAGCCAAATCGATATATGAACCCGATGGAATCCTAAATTTTGTTAGATCAAAGTATTTTAAGTAAATATAAAGGTGTTGCGTTATTTTGTATAAGTTTACTTTACTTTTATACAAACAAAGTTTATAATTTGATTCAAGAGGTGATGGTCATGAAGAAAGATTTTGGTGATTCAATAACAAATAAGGTTTATGAATATCGAGTACTTGCCAGAATGTCTCAGCAAGAATTAGCTGAGAAAGTTGGGGTTTCCAAACAAACCATCTTCGTAATGGAAAAAGGAAATTATATACCGACTATGCTGTTAGCCTTTCGAATTGCCCAATTTTTTAATGTGGATGTAAACGATATTTTTACTTACGTGAAAGGAAGTGATCAAAATGCAAATTAACTTCTCAGATATTTCTAACGCAGTTTTTTATCCTTTAAAGTCCTGGGCTGAACATTCTACGGGAAATTGGAATTTACTCATTGGATTTGGTTTTTTACTACTCATGAGTAGTGCGATTTTTGCTTATGTATTTTATAAGAAAATTGGGAAAGAAGACGAACGGACGAATAGCATCTTTTTGAAAAGCAGTTACTGTATGCTGTGGGCAATTATTCTATGTGACCTGATTTTTCCTAAAGATTATATGTGGACCATTTTTTTCTTGTTCAAATATGCGCTTACATTTTTAGCTGGTGGAATTTACTTAGCAATACAATATAAAAAGGGTTTTTAGAAGTGCTGATTACACGATTTTAACACTCAAATTGTTCTTTTTCCGAAACACTTATGAAGATTTATCATTTTAAAAAGGCTGGGACAGAACCTCAAAACAGCATTTTTCTCTGTGAGAAAAATGCTGTTTTTTGCTGTGCACAAAATTGATTTCCATTCCAGGGACGCTTTCCACGGGCGTGGCCTGAGCCTGTAGTCTCAGGTGTCACGCTATTACCGTAGGAGTCGCCCCTTCATTCCAATCAGTTTTATTAAAAATCCATTATTTAGTAAAGGTTTCTCCTTATCCAATAAAATTTCTGCTTCTGTCCCAATCTCTTTGTATGCGTGGTGAAACTAAGATATTCAGTGATGCGATCAGATAATAGGTATTCAATATCCTTCAAAAAATCATCGTATGTTAATTTACGGTTAAAAAATAGGCTCTTTTTTATACCACTGATGATTTGGGAATATAACTGATAATACAGTTGCAGCGATTGCACTTGGAAGTAAAATAAAAGCAAAAAATTGAAGCATCATCATCCCACTTACATCAAAGTGACTATGAATTGGTCCTAAAATTTGCATTGCTGTCATTATAGCAACGTGGAATCCTATGGAAGTCCATATGTTTCCTGAAACCGCCCTAAGATAACCCAGTATCAGAGCAAATCCGGGAATGAATTGAAGCTGCTCGAATGAATAAATCGCCCCTATAAAATAGGCGAAAAATGAAAAAAGTAATGTCTGAATAATAAGCGTTATCCAATGAGGAAAATCTACATTTAGATAGCGATAAATATATCCTCTAAAAATAAGTTCTTCAGGTAACGCTTCAATCAGGAATACAGTAATGAATAAAATCAAGATACTAAACAATAAGTTTTCTAAACCAGAAAATAATGTTACTTCAACCCATCCTAGTGTTAAACAAATAATTAAACCAATGGATGCAGGTACAACCCAAAGAAAAAATCCAAGTGAAAATAAAAAAATATTCGTTTTGAATGTTCCTTGTCCGATTGATTTCCAATGTACTTTATCAACTTTAAGTGCTATTTGGATGAGGATAAAGGTTAATGCAGAAGTAATTACAGCAATAAAAAAATGATTTGTTCTACTATATCCTTCCCCTATAAACGTATCACTAAGGTAGGTTATAAAATTCCAAATGGTGATGCCTATTATCACTACTACTAAAATTCTTATCCACACGTTTTTCATATTAAATGTCTCCATTTCACCCATATACTCACTCACATCTTTTTATATTTCAATTAAAAACACCGTTACTTTAAGTACTTTCTTCATTGCAATTTCTTTATTTTAGCATATTTAATACACTAAGTATTCACCATCTGGTCCGATAAACGAATAGCAAAACTTGCGTTTTCAAACAACATTATTGTTATTTATCAGTAATATTCACTTATGATTCTCTACACCACTATTAAAATGTTGTTCTCTATGAAGAATGTCCTTTTGCGGCAGCAGAAACAAAAAATTGTATTTAGTGGAAATTTACGAATTGACTATATGGAATATAATGCTATAATTCAATTGTAAATCGTAAATAGTAATCATTACTATTTACGATTATATTACTCTATAAGGAAGGATCATTGGAAATAGTATAGGAGCAAACGATTGAAAATATGACTCGACTTAAAAAATAGGTTCATATACTGACAACCACTGGAATCCTCTAGAAGGTGGAAGTAATTTAAGTTAGATCATGTTAACTCATTAAAACGCGTTAATTCAAATTAATAAGGCTGAAGGGGAGAAATATGTTGTTAATGAAAAAGTTTAAGTTAGTGTGTTTAATATTATTGATTATATCCATTTTGGCGGCTTGCTCAGCTGAAAGTTCTAATAATGAGAAAACGGGTGATTCTGCTAATAATGAAAATGAGATTGTTTATGCATCTGCTAAAGATATTAATGATATGAACCCACATTTGTACTCTGGTTCAATGCCGGCACAAGGGATGGTCTATGAATCCTTGGTTGAAAACACGGAAGATGGGATCAAACCTTTACTCGCTGAGTCTTGGGAAGTTTCAGAAGATGGAAAAATATACACGTTCTTTTTAAGACAAGATGTGAAATTTCATGATGGGGTGCTGTTTAACGCAGAGGCAGTGAAGAAAAATATTGAGGCTGTACAAAATAATGCAGAGAAGCATGCCTGGATTAAGTTATCTACAAAAATTGAAAGTGTGAATGTAGTAGATGAGTTCACAGTTGAATTAGCACTGTCCGAAACATACTATCCAACTTTGGCTGAATTGTCTATGACGAGACCTTATGTATTCATATCACCAAAAGATTTTAAAAATGGGGAAACGAAAGATGGCGTAAGTGGCTATAACGGTACTGGTCCATATATGCTCACAGAACATAAAATCGATGAATTTGCCACTTTTGAAGCAAATGAAGACTACTGGAATGGAACACCTGAAATAAAAAAAATTACGTCAAAAGTACTTCCTGCTGGGGAAACGACATTGCTAGCATTACAAAAAGGAGAAGTCAATTTTGTATTTACAGATGATCGTGGAGCAGATAGTCTCGCTATCGAACCCATGAATCAATTAGTCGATTCCGGAGAATATCAACTTATAAGAAGTGAACCAATGAACACTAAAATGATAGTAGCCAATAGCAGTAAACAAGATAATCCAATAAGTGAAATAGCGGTTCGTGAAGCCATATGGTACTCAATTGATAGAGAAACAATTAGTAAGGATATCTTTAATGGTACAGAGTCAGTGGCTAATACACTATTTTCACCAAATGTAAACTATGCCAATGTTGACTTAAAGGAGCGAGGCTATGATGTAGAAAAAGCCAAAGATATTCTAGAAAAAGATGGATGGAAACTAGAAAATGGAGATGAAGTTAGAACCAAAGAAGGAAAAAAATTAGTTATGAAGCTCTATTATGATAGCAATTCTTCCTCTCAAAAAACCCAGGCTGAATTTATACAAGCCTCTTTAGAAGAGATTGGCCTTCATCTGGAGATTATAGGTGAAGAGTCAACTTCAATAGCTAATAGAAGATCTACCGGCGACTATGATTTATTATTCAATCAAACCTGGGGGCTAGCGTATGACCCACAAAGTACAATCTCAGCTTTTACTTCTGAGGCATCTTATTTGCACACGACAAAAGGCATTGAACATGCAGATGAACTTTACAAGAAAATTGAACAAATTATGGTCTCGACAAATGAAGAAACTAGAAAATCATTGTACGCTGATATTTTGACAATTGTTCATGAAGAAGCAGTTTTTATCCCTATTTCAAATGGAAGTGTCACTGTAGTAGCCCCACAAAATTTAAAAGGAATATCATTCAAGCAAACTCAATTTGAGCTTCCATTTGAGTTGATGAACTTTAAGTAAAAATATTAATAAGAGAGGGGATTTCCCCCTCTTTTACTAGCAAAAAAGAATAAATGTTTAAAGTTTGATAGTTAAATGGAAAGGAGATTTGCTGTGGGAAGTTATATTGTTAAAAGGATCCTCGTATCCGTCCCTTTACTTTTAATCATTTCATTTTTGACGTTTGTCTTAATTAATCTTTCTCCTTTAGATCCAGCTGAAGTGGTATTACAAGCGCAAGGTGTTCCAGAGATAACAGAAGAATTATTAGAACAAACAAAAGAAGAGTTGGGGCTAGATAAGCCATTTATCTTACGTTATTTTGATTGGTTCATTTCCTCCTTACAGTTGGACTTTGGAGAATCATACATTAATGGTAAACCTGTATGGTCACTGATAGGTCCAGCATTCTTAAATACCTTAAAGTTAACGTTAATTTCATCTATTGCCATTATCTTTATGTCCATATTATTAGGAGTTACTTGTGCGTTAAAGGAAGGGCAAGTAATCGATAAATCAATAAGAGGATTTTCGTTTGTTTTAACAGCAATGCCGTCCTACTGGTTAGCGACAATTATGATTTGGTATGTCTCCGTTAAATTAGACTTATTACCAACAAGTGGAATGGTTTCGTATAGCAGTTATATCTTACCGGTTATTGTTATCACGATAAGTTATGCTGGTATATATTTTAGAAATATTAGATCATCCATGTTAAACAATTTAAATGAGGATTATGTCTTGTATGGAAGGGCATCCGGTTTGCCTGAGAAGAAAATTACCATGCATATATTAAGGAATTCATTGCAAGTATCCATTTCAATATTTGGTATGGCAATACCTATCATATTGGGAAGTACAGTCGTTATAGAAAATGTTTTTGCGTGGCCAGGATTAGGAAGTCTAAGTGTGAAAGCAATTCTAGGTAGAGACTTTCCTATTATTCAAGCATATGTGCTTATATTAGCAGCTGCCTTTGTTTTGTTTAATACAATCTCCGATATTATTAATGCTTTTATGAATCCTAAGTTAAGGAATGATCTTTAAATGAGAATACTGAGAAACTTAAGTAGAGATAGGTTAGCTACGATATCATTATTAATCATTGCTGTCACAATTATTGCTGGTATTTTCGCACCATTATTTGCACCATTTGATCCTAATGAAATCAACATGAGTCTTAGATACGCTTCACCTTCATGGGAACACTTATTAGGTAATGACCATCTAGGAAGATGTATTTTATCCAGAATTATATATGGAATTCGACCAAGTGTATTATGGGTTTTAGTTGTTCTGTTTATATCTGTTTTAGCTGGTGCCATTCTAGGTTTTCTGGCTGGTTACTTTAGAGGGAAAATCGATGCAATAATTATGAGAATATGTGACACGATGCTTTCTTTTCCTGGTTACGTTATGGCGCTTGCGGTTATTGGAATATTGGGGGTAGGCCTTGAAAATATCCTAATTGCATTTGCTTTGATAAAATGGGCTTGGTTTGCTCGAGTTATTAGAACTTCTGTTATGCAGTATGCCGAATTGGATTATGTGAAGTTTTCTAAAGCAACGGGTATTAGTGATTTTAAAATAATTTTCAAACATATAGTTCCGGTTACCTTCTCTGATATCGCAGTGATTTCGAGCGGATCTATAGGATCAATGATCTTGCAAATTTCTGGTTTTTCATTCTTAGGTTTAGGAATTCAAGCCCCAAATCCAGAATGGGGAATGATGTTGAATGAAGCGAGGGAAGTTATGTTCACAAGACCGGAATTAATGTTGGCTCCCGGATTAGCGATTGTCATTGTGGTATCGGCATTCAATTTTCTATCTGACTCACTTCAAGTTGCTCTAGACCCAAAACTAGTAATCTCTAAAAATAAGTACAAAGAAAATTCTCCTTATTCTGCTGTAAAGGTTCGAGAAAAAGAGGTAGCGAATTAGATGAAGAATATACTAGAGGTTAAAAACTTAATGGTATGGGATATAGTTTCTGGGAAAAAGATCATTCAAAATAGTTCATTTGATTTAAAAGCAGGAAGCTGCCTAGCGATTGTAGGAGAAAGTGGTAGTGGTAAGTCTGTAACTTGTAGGGCAATCATGAGATTAAACAGCACTTCACTTCAACAATCGGGAGATATAATTTTTAAAGGGGAGAACATAAACCAACTTTCCACAAAAGAGTTGAGAAAAAAAAGGGGAAAAAATCTTTGCATGATTCTACAAAATGGAATGACTGCATTCGACCCCTCCTGTGTAGTCGGTGTACATCTAAGGGAAACACTTGCTGAACATTTCGATTGGAGTAAAAACGAAGCGGAAGTAAGAATGAAAAGTGCCATGGAAAGTGTCATGTTAATAAATCCTACAGAAATTATGAATAAGTATCCACATCAGTTATCGGGTGGGATGCTACAACGCATTATGATTGCGTTGGCCATTGTGCTAGAGCCAGATATTATTATCGCCGATGAACCGACAACAGCACTAGATACCATCTCCCAATTTGAAGTAGTTGACCAATTTATTAACTTACGTGAAAGAATTGGTTGTTCCATGATTTTTATTTCACACGATTTAGGTGTTGTAAGGAAAATTGCTGATGAAGTTTTAGTGATGAAGGATGGAAAAATCATTGAAAGCGGTAATACTGAAAAAATTTTTTCAGGAGCAAAACATGAATATACAAAATACCTAGTTTCTACAAGAATGGCTCTGAGTAATAACTTTAAGAGGATTATGGGGGAGGGACAATAGTTGCTGAAAGTTGATAAAGTGCAAAAATCCTATAAAAAAAACGGGTTATTTTCTTCGGAAAGGCAGATTATTTTAAAGAATGTTAGCCTCGAATGTAGAAGTAGAGAGTGTCTTGGTATCATTGGAGAAAGTGGCAGTGGTAAATCAACTTTAGGGCGTTTGATGTTGGGAATTGAAAAGCCAGATTGTGGGACGGTTTTGATTGATGGTATGAATGTAGAAGACAGAAGAGTGAGATTAGGTAATATAAGCGCTGTTTTTCAAGACTACAAATCTTCCATTAACCCTTTTTTTACTGTTGAAGAGGCGATCTTGGAGCCATTGAAGATTCAAAACAAGAGTAAAAAGGAGAATATAGACAAGATTACTACTCTATTAAATCAAGTTGGACTGCCTTCGTCTTATCGAAACAAATATTCTCATGAGTTATCAGGAGGAGAGATTCAAAGAGTTTGTATTGCAAGAGCTATCTCAACAGAACCAAAATGTATTTTATTAGATGAAGCAATCAGTTCATTAGATGTATCTGTTCAAATACAAGTGCTTGAATTGCTCAAGGATTTAAAAAGAATCTACAATATGAGTTATGTTTTTATCACTCATGATATACAGGCTGCTGCTTATATTTGCGACAGAGTCATTATTTTTAAGGATGGACAAATAGAAGAAATCGTGGAAATTGAACATTTGAAGGACGTTAAATCTGTCTATGCAAGAAAATTACTAAAGTCGTTGATAACGTTTTAACCAGGTAAAGCCATAAGTACATAATTTTTAATAGTTTGGAGGAGAAAAACTTGTGAGTGGAGCTATGTCTTGGCCATTTATACGATTATATTTGCTGGTACTACTTTATTTTAGTGCCAATTCTATACTAAATGTTATTATTCCTTTACAAGGGGGTGCCCTAGGAGCAACTAATACAACAATAGGTTTGATCATGGGGGCATATTTGTTTACTACCATGTTTTTTAGACCATGGGCAGGTCATTATATTCAAAAACATGGCCCCATAAAAGTGTTGAGAGTTATTCTTATTATTAATGGATTTGCTTTAATATTATATACATTAACTGGTCTTGGTGGGTTTTTGATTGCTCGTATGTTACAAGGAGTCTCAACAGCTTTTTTTTCAATGGCATTACAGATCGGAATTATTGATGCACTACCAGAAAAAGATCGTTCACAGGGAATATCACTTTATTCTTTATTTTCTTATATACCAGGTATTATTGGACCTTTATTGGCATTAGGAATTTGGCAAGGAGGAATGGAGTACTTTGCAGTAGTGATGGTAACAATTGCTATCATAACTGGAGTATTTGGATACAGTACTAAAATGAATAATGCCGAAACCCGACCTACAAAAATGGCTGAGCAGGGTGGAAGTATGTTTAATTCATTTAGTCAGTTAGTAAAAAATCCACATTTGTATAAATGTAGTGTTCTTATGTTAGTTGCTTCCATTATATTTGGAGCGGTTACTATTTTTACGCCACTATATGCTGAACAAATAAAAAACGGCAATGCTGGTATATTTCTAATGCTAATGGCAGGGACTGTTGTCTTTTCACGGTTTTCCTTAAGAAAAAAAATTCCTTCTGATGGAAAATGGCATTCATCTTTTATAATGGGAACAATACTTCTTTTAGCTATTGGAGCACAATGCGTAAGTTTTGCAATAAATGGTGGGGTACTCTTTTTCTATTTAGGTGCTGTTTTAATAGGTATAGCTCAGGCAATTCTCTACCCAACATTAACCACATTTTTAAGCTTTGTCCTGCCCCAGGCAAAACGCAATATATTACTAGGTTTATTTATTGCGATGGCAGATTTAGGTGTCTCCTTAGGTGGTCTCATTATGGGACCACTCTCAGACCTTTACTCCTATTCAACTACATATATGATTTGCTCGATTTTAGGTGTGTTAATGCTCTTCGTTGCCTATGATCGGCGAAAGTTGTTTATCGGATAAATCTATATAGACTAAGCTGCTTAAAAATTATCATTATCCATATAAATCGTATTAGTTAGTTTTTGTGTGTTGAAATTTTCTCCAGGGGTCACTTTATCCATTATAAAAGGAAAAAGTATTTATCAAATATTTATGCACAACGTAATATCCATATTTTATTGGGAAATTGAAAAAAAGTCATAAATTCATTGAATACGTAGGTGTTTCTGTATTAAGCAGAGACACTTTTTTAGTTAAGAGTAGCATAGTTAAATATAAGAATTTGACACAAACTCGCAGTAAAACGAACTAAAAAAACGAACACCTATTGATGTTCGTTGAGAGTAATTATTTTTCAGTGGCTGTATTACCCATTGCAATTGAAATTCTGTTCCAACTGTTGATTTGATTGATGATTAGAATAAGGTCAACATATTGTTTCTCGTCATAGTGGTCTCGTACCCGCTGATAAAGTTCATCTGGAACACGTTTTGTCGGTATTAATGTCACGTGCTCCGTCAATTCTAAAGCCACTTTCTCTGCTTTAGTGTAGAATTCACACTCTTCCCATGCACTAACACAGTATAATCGCTGTTCTGTTTCACCCATTTTTCGGGCATCGGTTGTATGCATGTTTAAACAAAAAGCACATCCGTTAATTTGAGAAGCACGAATTTTAATTAGCTCACGAATTTTTCGTTCGATCGCAGATGTTTTCGTATATTTCTCCATTTCCATCATAATATCCATACCTGCTGGTGCAATTTCAGAATAAGGTAACCTTTGTGCCATAAAGCAAGACCCCTTTACATTTTAGATAAGGCTATTATACCCTAAAAAGAACGTTTGTACTATTTTTGCGCTTTTGACATTAATATAAGAAGAAATCCAATTGTAAAGGTAAATGTTAAATTAATTTTCCACCAAACTATAATTTGGTGGATTGTCGGAACCACTATATGGGGGATAGGTAGTAACATTCTTATAAGATTTAGTTAGTAGGGAAGTATCTAGTTTAAAAACGGATGTTTTACCTAAGGACCATAGTCACAATAGCGTATAAAATAAATGCCAAAACGTTGTGCAATCAATGTTTTGGCATTTCATATTTTGAAGAGAAATATAATTATGAGCGATACATCAGATTAATTTGCTCCGCAATATATGCTGAATCTAGATGTAAGCCATTTTTTAACCACCACATAATGATGCCGATAATAGAGGCGGTTTTAATATCTGGATCGATAATGCTTTTTCTGCCTATATTCTTCGATTGACTTCTCCGGGTAACGATTAAGTCTTTCATCAATAAAAGTAAATGATTCTCAATTTGTTCAAACTGTGCTAAAGCAAGAATATTGTTTCTTTGCTCATGAAGGTAGTTCAAAAGCTGTATTAAATGCTCTTTACGATTTCTATCAAAAATGGAAGTTAAATTTTCTAATTTATCAGTTAGCTCTTGTAAAATATCATTTGTTAAATGCTCCTTTAACTCATTAATATTTTGATAGTGCAAATAAAAAGTGGTTCGGTTCAATTTTGCCCTTTGCGTTAATTTATGAATAGAAATTTGATGAAAAGAATGATCTTCTTGTAATAGTGTTAACAAGGCTTCTTTAAGCAATTCTTGGGTACGAATTGCACGAGGATCTTCTTTAAAAGTCATGTATATCATTCCTTTACAATATAAAATTATCAACTAATCGACAGAAAAGAGCTAATTGTATATGGCTGTTTTAATTCTTCTGCTATTATATTTTTTAGACACTCTGTCGACAATATATATTATATGGGAAGGGATTTTATATGCAAAATGAAATATCAAGTAGTACTAAAAAATTACTACTAATCATAATGATAACGGGAACTTTTTTTTCTACATTAAATCAAACATTATTAAACGTTGCGTTTAGTGATTTAATGGTTGTTTTTGATGTAAATACCGCAACGATTCAATGGTTAGCTACAGGATTTATGCTTGTAAACGGAGTGTTAGTACCTATTACAGCTTACTTAATGCAACGTTTTTCAACACGTCAGTTATTTATTAGCTCATTGTTATTTTTGCTAATTGGCTCTATTGTTGCAGCCTGCGCGAATAGTTTCGGCGTACTATTAACAGGTAGAATGATTCAAGCAGTTGGTGCTGGAATTATCATCCCGTTAATGATGACTGTAATCGTTTATCTATATCCAGCAGAAAAGCGTGGATCAATTATGGGGAATATTGGCTTCGCTATTATTTTTGCACCAGCAATTGCTCCAACATTAGCAGGTTTTATTTTAGAGTATTTATCATGGAGATGGTTATTTATCATCATGATTCCATTCGTAGCAGTGATTATTATTCTAGCGAGAAAATATTTAGTTAATGTGGCAGAAACATCTAATGTAAAGCTCGACATAGTCAGTGTAATATATTCAACGGTTGGCTTTGGTTTTGTTCTATTTGGCTTTAGTAGTGCTGGCAGCCGAGGGTGGGATGATTTAATCGTCATTATATCAATTGTTGGAGGTTTGGTTGTAACGATTTTGTTCTGTCTCCGACAAATAAAGGCTACTGAACCTTTATTGAATTTAAATGTTTTCAAATTTAAAGTATTTTCGATGACGACGGTAGTTAATATTGCAATTACAATTCTAATGTATGCTGATTTAATATTACTGCCGATTTATTTGCAGGATGGACGTGGGTTTACAGCACTTGAAGCAGGATTATTATTGTTACCAGGTGCCATTATTAATGCAATGCTTTCCCCAGTTACCGGAAAACTATTTGATAAGTTTGGAGCAAAACCTTTATTCATTTTGGGGACAGGTTTAATCGCGATTTCGATGTTTGCAGTTAGTGATTTATCATCTGAAACAACAACTATATATATTTTAGTTAGGACAATTTTATTGCGTATAGGTTTAGCGTTTATTACAATGCCATTAAACACTGCTGCTCTAAATGCACTGCCGAGGGAATTAGCCTCTCACGGATCGTCTATAAATAACACAATACGGCAACTTGCTGGAGCAATCGGTACAGCAATTATTATGACGGTTTATTCAATTCAATTATTGAATGTTTCTTTAGAATCTAAGCAAAGTTATATTAATGCCGCAAGTAGCACGTACTTCTATATGTTTGTTCTTTCAATAATTGCATTCATAATCACCTGGTTTACGCCGAAAAAGACAAATTAACTTAAATTACGAAAATACTAGTGACTCAAATATGTGAAAAATAAAAAGACTTAAATCCTATTTAGTTGGATTTAAGCCTTTTTATTTGTATGATACAGTACACTTATTTGTTACGTTCGCGATTTCCTCTTTTATACCACCATAAGCAAAGGACAAACCAACTATATCCAAGCATCCAACCAGCTAAAACATCAGAAGCAAAGTGACGTCCCTCTGTTATGCGAGAGAGCCCAATTAATAAAGTTAATATAATGGCTGAAATCCAAACGATGATTGAAGCCTTTTTCGAAATGATTACAGTTTGATTGATTAAATAGGCGATTGTTAAAAGATACAATAAACCATGTACTGCATGTCCAGAAGGAAAACTAAAAGTGAAAAACTGATCTACAATCTCAGGACGTGGTCGTTCTATTACACGTTTTAAAAATTGGTATAAACCATATCCAGCACCAACAGAAAAAATGACAAAAACCGTCAATCTATAGTCATGTTTACGAAACCAAATAATGATTAAAACAATTATGGTGACAGCAAATATGAACTTAGTTTCACCTAAATAATGAAACATTGTAATGAATTTATTGCCATATAATAAATCCGAGGCTATTCTGTCGAAGGATTGTATGAATGATGTCTCATAGGTCATCCATATAATACAGAATACAACGAAAGTAAACACAGCTATAACATATTTAGACTTGTTCATATTAATATTCCTTCCAATAATTATACTTTTAAATCCCAATATCATAAAATATAAATTAGTATGGCTAAGCTTGAATGAAAAATACAAATTATATTATAGATTAGTTTTAAAATATAAAAACAGTAGGAAGCTGATACTTTCTACTGTTTTGTTCTGTTATTTAGTTTTTTTAAACCTTATTGGAAATTCAATTGATTTATTTTCGCTAACAAATGTCGAACCTAAAAGCAATGCACCACCTAGCATTTGAATAAAGGTCATTTGCTCTTGCAAGATAATAGCAGAGATTAATAAAGATGTGATTGGATCAGCATAGCTTAGTGTAGCGATGCTTTGCCCTTTTAAATTCTGCATACCAGAGAAGAATAATAAGAATCCAATACCAGTGTGTATAATCCCTAAGATTAATATAAATGGTATTGAAGTACTTGATACTCCCAAAATTCCGAATCCCTCCGTAAAGAAAACGTATGGCATGAGAAGTATTGTCGCTGTTCCAAGTTGAAGTAACGTGGTTTCTAAGCCATCCATTTTCTTTATGAACTTATTCAGTAACATTAAAGACGCATAGAATACAGCTGCTAGTAATCCATAGCCAATTCCAATTAGATCATCTAATCCAGCTGTACCTAAACCACCATTACCAACAATGAATAACATACCTAGCATTGCTAAACCAATGCAGATTAGTTTTTTAGCTGATAATTTTTCCTTGAGTACTAGAGGTGAAAGAATCAGGACAATAACAGGTGCAAAATAGTAACTTAATGAAGCGTTAGAAATGGTCGTATGCTTGTATGATTGGAACAGGAAAATCCAATTTCCGCTAAGTGCAATACTCGAAAGTACTAAAACTAGAGCATTTACTTTGACCATTGCCCACGAAATTTTCTTCTTCATCATAAACAAGACTGTAGTTAAAAATAAACTACCAATTAAACCACGTAATAAAGCTATTTCACTCGAAGATAAGTCAATGTATCTTACAAAAACACCAATTGTTCCGAAGATTATCATTGATAATAAGAACTGAATTTTAGATTTCATCGTCTACTCCTTCGAATCTGCGAAAGAGCTCATATATTCGCAGCTTCTTAATCTGTTTTTAATATAAGCTTATTCAATGCCGACAGTGCAGCAGGAGTAAACTGTGGTGGCGGTGATGTTGAAAATGACTTCCGAATGCATTGATTTACAGTTGATAATTGCATGAAAATTCCCCCTATTTTTGATGAGCTAATTATACTAAATAAAAAACGATTTGACTAACTCTCTTATAATAGATTTACTCAATCATAATGTTCTAATAGGAAACGGATATATAGTGAATATTACAAAAAAATGGAACTTCGTATCAGTTGAAACGTATTAAACTAAAGATGGTTGATTAACGGAGAAATTGTATGAAAAATGAGAACAAACTAAAATAATACTCATTTATAATGAATAGGGGATTTTTATATGACACATTTGGTTATTTCCAAACTTAGCGAATTAGAAGAAATAGTGAAAATTGATATAGAAGTGTTTGGCAATGATAGCAGACGAAAATTCATAAAGAATGCTATTGAAGAGGAGAGATGTATTGCTATTAAAAATAAGTCCTCATTTGTTGGATTCTTGATTTTTGATATAAATTTCTTCGATAGTAGCTTTATATCTTTGATAGTTATTAAGCCAACTGAAAGACGTAAAGGATATGCAACATCCCTCATTGAGTATTTTGTAAGCATAGCACCTACAAAGAAAATATTCTCTTCCACTAATCAATCAAATATAACAATGCAAGAAGTATTCAAAGTAAATGGATTTATACAAAGTGGATTTGTTGAAAACTTAGATGAAGGGGATCCAGAGATAATTTACTTTAAATCAACAATCGCACCAGTTTAGTAATCGGTGCCCATGTATTTTAATTTTTTAATAATTCTACTATTAGGAAAAGGAGTTGAAAAAACATTATGAGTATAAAAAATTATATTCTATTTATTGGTGGCATGATAGTAGGTATGGTTCTGATTTTACCGTTCTTAAAATGGCTTGGGATACCACTATCATTTGCAAACGTATTAGTTTATATGTTCGGTGAACCTGATAATGCCAAGAAAATCATTGTATCTCTGTTTTTGATTTTACTTGTTTCCTTAATAGTTTTGATTCCTAAGAGTAAGTATATGAAATCATCATAATATTAAAGCTAACTCAGTATTTTAGCAGAATAAATATATAATGACTTCTAGTTGGTATTTAAGATCTTAGAGCGAAATGAGGATAAATAATATGTATGTGCAAAGCTATTTTAATGAGAAAATTTGTTTAGAACATGCTTTAAAATTACTGATTAAAGTTGGTCAAGTGCATTTAAATGAAGTTGTTATACAAAGAACTTTTGAAGAAAAAGATTGCTCAGAAGAACATTATGAAGACTTACATAATTTTTTACAAAGAAATCACTTTAAAGAAAGGTATAACAAGGTTGTTATAGATAATCCATATAAGGCTATGCCTTCTGAATTTGATGCAAAAATTTGTTTGGTAGCGGCGTTATCATTTCTAACAGATATAGGTGAATTGAGAGGTGAAGAAGTGGCGGATATTATCATGAACGAAAGTTATCGAGGTGTATACAAACTTTTAGAAAGAGGTATCCAAGGATAATATTGTTATCAAACTGATTTACTATTTTATAGCTGTCCATGTTTCAAGGTAGAGCATAAAAAGTAGTTATTGCATGCAACAGAACAGAAAAATTATAATTACTGAATTCATTACAATTTCAGAGATCTTAGATTGAAAGTTTATTTGTAAAAGAGTTTTAATCTGCCAAGACAGCGGCTGAAGCTGAGCACTTGAAAGCGTCCGTCCTTCGTTTACATCAACGGAATATATACGTGTCTTTTAGAACCGGGCATCTTTTTGCCTGGTTTTTCAAATATTAGGGCACAATCGAAACATGTATGGAAAAGAAAACAATCTCCCTATTTTCAATGTAAATTATGAACGAGTTTTGTTAATCCCGAGCTTACCTAAATAGTTACAGATATGCTTAAAAAGCATACTATAACATTATTAAAGGGAGGAGGGAATTTTAGTGACAAATACTTATTTAGATTTATTAGCTTATTTTGGGATTGGTGGTGCACATCCTGGTGGCTTTAATTTAACAAAAGCTATATTGGAAAATGAAAACATTCAACCAAATGAATCTGTGCTTGATGTTGGGTGTGGAACAGGGCAGACCGCAGCCTTTTTAGCTGAAAAGTATAATTGTCAAGTGACAGCGATTGACAATCACCCAATTATGGTTCAAAAAGCTAGGCAACGTTTTAAAAAAATTAAAGTACCGGTAATGGTGTTGGAAGAAGACGTGCACAATTTAGATTTTGTAGATAGTTCCTTTGATTTGGTTATAGCTGAGTCTGTAATTGTTTTTACTGATATTTCGAGGACGTTAAAGGAGCTTTCTCGAGTTTTGAAAAGTGATGGAAGCTTGATAATGATTGAGATGACTGCTGAACATTATCTGTCAGAAGAACAACAAAAATTAGCATGTAGTTTATACGGAATTAAGGAAGTATTAAATACCGAAGAATGGATATTACAGTTACATCAAACTGGATTAACCCAAGTAGAAATAATAAATACTCCACCAGAACTTATTAAAAGTGAAATTAATGACATAAATCCTTCTATTCAAATAAATATGGATCTCTTTGACATATGGGATAAGCATAACGAATTTTTACTTCATAACGGGGATTTCATCAGCTATCGAGTATTTAAATGTCGAAAATGATAAGAAAAGGTTATTCCTACTACAAAATTTTCACTTTCTAAACTAAAACAATACACAGAAAACAATATGAAATATAAGTTTGTAGTACTATAACTCACAATAATATATGGCGCATTTATTACACTTATAATAAACTACTCCAAGTTATTCCTCATCATTCTACAAATTTATAAAACAATAAAAAACCTCAAACTTTCATTTTCTAGACGGTTGTCTATTACACAATCTTTTCAACTGCATATGTTAATAACGACATATTAAGTAGTCTTGAAAGGAGGATGAAAATGAATCGATCTGATTTATATAATCAATGTTGTAGGTTTAATGGACAGCGAGTGAGAATTACATGTCATGATGGCAGGGTTCACGTAGGGGAAATTACAAGAGTTAACAGAAATATGGTCTGGATACGACCTGATGAAAATCTTGGAGGTTATGGTTTAGGATTTTTTGGTGGATATGGAGAATCCGGCTTTGGTTTTGGTATTGCGCTGGGTGCTATCGCCGGCATCGCTCTAGCTTCAGCATTTTTTTGGTAAGATAATCTTAATACATTTTTCTAGTTAATTCATTATTCCAACGGTTATAACTGGTGGTTTTGAAATTGATAAAAATTCTACTGCTTGAACTTGGTGTGGCAATTATTAAAGGCTAGACTCTGGAGTATATGTCAACTAGCTCTAATCTTTATAAAAGTAAGGTTTTCACAATAAAAGAGACAGTGCGAACTGTCTCTTCTATTAGTACCTAGTTGGAAACTCTGGATGACACGGATGTCTGTGACAAAATTCAGCAATAATATTTGAAAGATTTTATTCCAAAAACTTTCACATTGTAATAACGACTTTTCCTTGAGTATGCCCTTCTTCAAAATACCTGAAAGCATTAGGGACTTCACTCATTTTATAGTATCTATCAATTATAGGTTTTAATTGACCGGCTTCTATAAGGTCCCTGATAAAAATCAAATCAGTTTGATTTGGTCTTTGCAAAAAGCTGCCCAATTTCTTACTTCCAGTCATGGAAAGTAGAGGACCCAAGATCATTGCTTGAGTCAATTGTGCTCCGGAACCACCGACCATTACATAATTACCATTCTGACTAAGAGAACCCTTATAAGCCGAAATTGGGTGATACCCATTTACAGCAAGAATTAGGTCATACAATTCGTTATTTTTGGTGAAGTTTTCTGTTGTATAATCAATGACATTGTCTGCTCCAATAGAATGTATAATGTCTAAATTTCTTGTGCTACAGACCGCGGTTACCTCTGCCCCAAATGATTTGGCAATCTGTACTGCAAAAGTACCGACCCCACCAGATGCTCCGTTTATCAAAACCTTTTGACCAGATTTGATCTTGCCCTTATCTCGTAAACTCTGAAGGGCGGTGGTGGCAGCCATAGGCACTGCAGCAGCTTCCTCAAATGAAATATTACTTGGTTTAATCACCAATGAATTTTCAGGAACTGTTGCATATTCAGCAAAGCCTCCCCACCCACAGCCAGAGAGGTCACCAAATACTTCGTCACCTGGTTTAAAGTGTTTTACATTTTTACCAACAGATTCAACCTTTCCGGAAATATCGCCTCCGGGAATAATGTATTTAGGTTTAAAAAGTCCAAATGCAAATCGAGCTAGGAACGGTTCTCCTTTTAAGAGAACTAGGTTTCCATAATTCAAGGAGGCAGCGTAGATTTTAATAAGCACTTGATTATCGTCAGGAATAGGATTTTTCACCTCTTTTAATTCAAGAATATCAGGTGAGCCATATTTATTAGAAATTATTGCCTTCATCGGTTTCCCCCTAAATGCTATGAGATTTCCCCATTTAACTCATTAGAAAATATGCTAAAAAAAAATAAAAAGACCTGAAACTTGAACAAATGAAAACAAGTGAAAAAAATCCATAATACCCAAGGTAAATTTACCTTGGGTATCAATAATTTATTGATGCTTGGTTTTAAATGCGATCATGAAATCACTTAGAGCTTTACATGTTTCTAGTGGAACCGAATTATAAGCAGAAGCACGACAACCTCCAACAGAGCGATGACCATTTAAACCGATAAAGCCTGCTTCTTTTGCTTCAGATAAGAATTGTTGTTCCAATTCTTCGTCTGCAACGCGAAATGTTATGTTCATTAGAGAACGGCTTTCTTTTGAAGCATGGCCAGTATAGAAGCCGTTACTATTATCAATCACATCATATATCAATTTTGCTTTTTCCTCATTTTGTTGTGCGATTGCAGTCAAACCGCCTTTTTCTTCTATCCATTTTAACACCTCTCCAAGCATATAAATGCCGAATGTTGGTGGTGTGTTGTAAAGAGAGTTACTTTCAGCATGTGTGCTGTATTTTAAGACTGTTGGGATTTCCGAATTGGCTTTTGCTAGAAAATCCTTACGAGCAATAACCACAGTTACTCCGGAAGGTCCTAGGTTTTTTTGAGCACCTGCATAGATCATATCAAATTTACTAATATCAACAGGTTTTGACATGATATCACTAGACATATCTGCGATTAATGGAACTTCGCCTGTATTAGGAAACTCGGACCATTGTGTTCCGTAGATTGTATTATTCGATGTGACATGTACATATGCGTCATCTGTGTCGATATCAATTTCGTCAAATGTAGGAATATTACGGTATTGATTTTCTTTTGTACTTGCAATCTGGACAGGTTCACCAAATAGTTTAGCTTCTTTATAGGCTTTTTCTGACCAAACACCAGTCATAATATAGCTTGCGGTTTTCCCATTTTTTAAGAAGTTCATCGGAATCATAGTAAATTGAAGACTTGCGCCACCCTGTAAGAAAAGAATTTCATAGTCGGTTGGAATAGCGAAAAGTTTTCTTAAACGGGAAATAGCTTCATTATGGACTTTTTCAAAAGTTGCACTGCGATGACTCATTTCCATTATAGACATACCTGACTTTTGGAAATTAACTAATTCCTGTTGTGCCTTTTCTAATACTTCTAGTGGTAGCGCAGAAGGTCCTGCATTAAAATTATATGCGCGTTTATTTGATTGATTCAAGATGACCTCTCCTAACGTATAGTGGTTTGAATATATTTATCTATTATATACGTTTTTTATCCTACTATATAAAAAATTATGCAATTTTTTAAAAGTTAATAAAGTATTAACATTCTAATTTGTATTGAATTGAATTAATTAATATTAAATAGTAAATTCCGAACAAAGTAGATTTGGACTCCAATTAACTTTCATCTATTGAAGCTAGTGAAGCGAAGCAAAAACAGGCGAACACTTTTCGAGGTCACAGCTTGAATTTCCTTGACCAACAGGTTGTCGAAGAAGGATGGGTTACTTTCTGTGCTGTAAACATTTGTTATTAGGTTGGAGTCGTAGGCATGCGCTACAAGCAACGAAGTCCACTTATAAGGATGTTCCTATAAGTATTACAAATTATGTTTTCTGTTGAAGTAAGCAATTATGATAATGACTAAACTATCAAATATACATTATTCTAGTGAAAATATTTCAGTAACCGAATTATTTTGTTATACCATCTATCGAAATGTTCAAATATTTGCTAAAATAATAAAGTCTTAATATATATAGTGGGGGAAGAAAAGTGAAAGTATTTTTGGATTTAGGATGGTTTTTTAAACAAAGAAAAAAGCAGTATCTGATTGGGATTCTGATGTTATTGTTTGTTGCATTCCTACAGCTACTACCACCAAAGATAATAGGGTATGTTGTAGATGAAATCAGTCAAAATACGCTAACTACTGAATTTTTGGTTAAATGGTTAGGTATCTTAGCACTGGCGTCAATTGGGATGTATATTTTGCGTTATTATTGGCGAATTATGATTTTTGGTTCATCGATATTTTTAGCAAGACAGCTTAGAGAAAATTTGTTTCGTCATTTCACAAAAATGTCTCCTTCCTTTTATCAAAAAAAACGTGTTGGAGATTTAATGGCCCACGCAACAAATGACTTATCTGCTGTTCAACAAACGGCGGGTGCAGGTGTATTAACGCTTGTGGATTCACTAGCAACAGGAGGATTTGTAATCGCTGCAATGGCTATTACGATTAATTGGAAGCTAACATTAATAGCATTATTACCCCTACCGTTAATGGCTATTTTAACAAGCTATTATGGAAAACTGTTGCACCAACGGTTTCGTTATGCTCAAGAAGCTTTTTCTAATTTAAATGATAAATCACAGGAAAGTATTTCTGGAGTTAAAGTCATTAAAACGTTTGGACAGGAAAAAGAAGATACGGAAGATTTTGTTCAATTATCACAAGAAGTAGTAGATAAAAATATACGTGTAGCTAAGGTAGATGCATTATTTGATCCGACGATTTCTTTAGTTGTTGGGATGTGTTTTTTCCTATCCATTGTATTTGGTACTCGTTACATACTCGCTGATGAAATGACTATCGGTGATTTATTTGCGTTTACGTCTTATCTTGGTTTGCTCGTTTGGCCGATGCTTGCGTTTGGGTGGCTATTTAATATTGTTGAGCGAGGTCGTGCATCTTATGATCGTATCAATAATTTAATGGACGAAAAGATTGAAATTGATGATATTTCAGATGCTGTGAATGTAAAGCCAGAAGGAGATATTCACTTTCAAATTAAGGAATTCAAATTTCCAGGAGACGATCGAGCAGCATTACATCATGTAGATTTTACGCTTAAACGAGGGGAAACGCTCGGGATTGTCGGTAAAACAGGTTCTGGAAAAACGGCAATATTGAAGCTCTTAATGCGGGAATTTGAAGGATATACAGGGGAGATTCTTTACGGAAGGTATGCGATTGACAAATATAAAAAACGCAGCTTACGTGAAGCAATTGGTTATGTACCACAGGATCATTTTTTATTCTCTACAACTGTTGCAGGTAATATAGCATTTGCTAATGCAGGAGCAACTATGGAGGCTGTTAAGGAAGCTGCAAAATTGGCTTACATACATGAGGATATTTTACAGTTTACTAATGGCTATAATACGGTCGTTGGAGAACGTGGTGTATCGTTATCAGGGGGACAAAAACAACGTATATCAATTGCTCGTGCACTAATGATGGAGCCTGAATTACTCATACTAGATGATTCTTTATCGGCAGTAGATGCTAAAACCGAGGAAGCAATTTTAGAAGCATTAAAAGCTAATCGTATCGATGAAACAACTATTATTACCTCTCATCGTTTAAGTGCGATTCAGCATGCACATCAGATAATTGTGATGAATGAGGGAACGATAGTAGAAAAGGGGTCTCATGATCAATTAATGCAGCAACAAGGCATGTATTATGAGATGTATCAACTACAGCAGTTAGAATCATTAGTGGAGCAAGGGGGTGAATCTTAATGGATGAAAAACAACCGCAGCTGACAGGAAGAGACCAGTGGGTAGTTTTCAAACGTTTACTCAGCTACTTGAAACCACATAAAAAAACAATTGCAATCGCCTTACTTTTACTATTATTAACTGTTACAGGTGATATTCTTGGTCCATATTTGATCAAAATGTATATGGATGATTTTTTAACACCTAGATATTTCCCGACAGGTCCACTAGTAGGCCTTGCAATAGGTTATATTTTTATACAAATTGGAAATGTAATTGTCAGCTATTTTCAATTATTAACATTCCAAAAGCTAGCGCTGAAAATTATTCAACAGATGCGAATTGATGTATTTACGAAAGTACACAAATTAGGAATGAGTTATTTTGACAAAACTCCAGCGGGGAGTATTGTATCCCGTGTGACTAATGATACTGAAGCTATTAAAGATATGTTCGTTAGTGTATTGGTGGGATTTGTACAAAGTGGTTTTTTAGTAGTTGGTGTGTATATTGCAATGTTTATATTAAATGTGAAGCTCGCACTTGTGACAACTATTTTATTACCAATATTAGCTATAATTATCCTGACGTATAGGAAATATAGTTCGGTAGTTTACCAGGATCTTAGAGAGAGATTAAGTCAACTAAATGCAAAGCTAGCGGAATCATTGCAAGGCATGACAATGATTCAAGCATTTAGGCAGGAAGATCGTTTACAGGACGAATTCAATGAGATCAATGATTCACATTGGAATGCAGGTAAAAGAAACATCAAACTTGATAGCTTATTACTAAGACCTGCTATTGATTTGGTTTATGCTTTAGCAATTATCATGGTACTTAGTTATTTCGGAATTACATCCATGAATAATATCGTAGAAGTAGGTGTTATATATGCCTTTGTAACATATATTGATCGTTTCTTTGAGCCAATTAATCAAGTAATGCAGCGGCTTTCTATTTTTCAGCAAGCAATTGTTGCAGCTTCAAGGGTTTTCAAGTTATTAGACGAGAAAGACTTAGCACCAAATCAACAAAACGTTGAAAATGCAAAAATTGAACAAGGAAAAATTGAATTCCAGAATATCACTTTCTCTTATGATGGAAAAACTGATGTGCTAAAGAATATTTCGTTTACTGCTGAACCTGGTCAAACTGTTGCTTTAGTTGGTCATACCGGTAGTGGTAAAAGTTCTATTATAAACTTGCTTATGCGATTTTATGAATTTGAACAAGGTGATATTAAGATAGATGGTCACTCTGTGAAAAGCTTCAAATCAGAAGAGATGCGAGAAAAAGTTGGCCTTGTTCTACAGGACCCGTTCATGTTTTATGGGGATATTGAAAGTAATATTCGTCTTCATGCAAACAACATGACTGATACAGCAGTAAAAGAAGCGGCAGAGTTTGTGCAGGCAAATAATTTTATCGAAAAACTACCAAACGCTTATAAACAAAAAGTGACGGAACGTGGATCCACTTTTTCGAGTGGGCAGAGACAATTGGTAGCATTTTCTCGAACTATAGCTACTAATCCAAAGATTTTAGTGCTAGATGAAGCAACTGCAAATATTGACACAGAGACAGAAGTAGCTATTCAAAGTAGTTTAGAAAAAATGAGAAAAGGAAGAACGACTATAGCAATCGCCCATCGTTTGAGTACTATACAGGATGCAGAACTAATTCTGGTGCTGCATCATGGTGAAATAGTTGAACGTGGGACTCATCAGGAGCTATTAAACCAAAAAGGTTTGTACCATAAAATGTATCTACTACAGAACAATGTGGTTAATGACATAGCATAACCCTAAACCAGCTAGAGTTTTGACTCACAGCTGGTTTAGTTTTGTAAAAAAGCGGATAAATTGTAAAGACTATTTATTTGTGAAAGGATATAGATGGAACAATTTTTAAGGGAGACGATCTGATGAAAGTAGGAGTAATTGGAGCAAACGGACAAATTGGACAACATGTAGTGAATTATTTACAACAGAGTGACATACACTCAGTGACCGCGGTGGTCCGCAAAGAGGAACAAGCAGAAAAGCTTATTACTAACGACATCCAAGCAATCGTAGCTGACTTGGAAGGATCTGTTGAAGATCTTGCAAAAGCACTTGCAGGAGTAGATGCCGTTATTTTTATAGCTGGTTCAGGAGGCCATACAGGTCCTGATAAAACATTATTAATCGATTTAGATGGTGCAGTGAAAGCGATGGAAGCTGCTAAACAAGTAGGAATAGACCGCTATATTATGGTAAGTGCATTCGATGCTGACAAACGTCAAAATTGGAACGAAGGAATGCGTCCCTATTATGTAGCTAAACACTACGCCGATCGAATGCTCGAATCAAGCGGTTTAAATTATACAATAGTTCGACCTGGTGGCCTTGTAAACGAAAAGGCAATTCGTAAAATTTCAGTAGGACCAGAAGCAAAACCAAGTACCATTGCGCGTGAAGATGTGGCACATACCCTTATAGCTTCGTTAGAGAATAAAAACACATACTACCGAGCATTTAATTTAGTAAATGGGGAGCATTCTATTGAAACAGCGCTAAATAACCTTAGCTAGAAAACTATTCCATTATATATTGGTCGTCTCTTGAGGGTATACTCGAGAGGCATTTTTTTAGATTAAACGATGCTACTGAATATCGTATGAGGATTTTAGTTAAGAATGGCTCAGTATCCACGCCTCGTTTTAGGGTTTTCTTAACTCATATCTAGTTGGAGTGGCAACTGTAACAAAAGTCAATAATGGAGTGGAAGTACATAACTAGAAGATTTACTATATGAAAGTCTTTTCTATATTTCAGAAATCGAATTATTTAGACTTCATGTCTTCCACAATGGTTGAAGATTTGCTAAACTTAAAAAGTCTTAAAATATATTCTGAAAAAGTATATATGTGAATCATTTTTTATAATTACTTGTTTCATTTTTAAAAAAGCGATCCCGTTGATTGGAGTGGCAGGTGGCGACTCCAGTGGGAACAGCGTGAGCTGAAAGCCCCGCAGGAGCATATATTTTCGTAGTGACGAGGAGATTGAAGCCGTGCCCGCGGAAAGCGTCCGCCTAGAGCGGAAATGAGCGTTGTTCGGATTTCTCAACTTAATATGCATTTATGAAATTAACGAACTTACTTCTGAATATAGTATAAAGACTTAACTGTTTTAAAGAGTCAAAAAGCTGTCACAAGCAATTATGAGGTCAAAAAGAAAGAAATTTGATACGATAGGTACAGTAATTTGGAAAGGTTGACTGCCGTGAGTACAGATGTAAACCTCCTACTGGCATTTGGTGCAGGGTTTTTAAGTTTCATTTCACCTTGTACACTACCATTGTATCCTGCATTTTTATCATACATTACAGGAATGTCATTAGAAGAAATTAAAACAGACAAGAAATTAATGCAAAAAAGAGGAATGCTCCATACATTATTCTTCTTATTAGGTTTTTCTATCATTTTCATTGCGATAGGCTTTGCAACATCCCTGGTAGGTACATTTTTCATACAATATGATGATTTACTTCGTCAAATTGGAGCAATATTCATTGTCATATTCGGTTTAATCATTGTAGGTATATTTAAGCCTGAGTTTTTAATGAAAGAAAAAAAAGTTCATTTTAAAAACCGCCCTGCTGGATACTTAGGAACTATTTTAATCGGTATGGCATTTGCTGCTGGTTGGACACCTTGTACAGGACCTATTTTAGCTGCTGTTATAGTAATGGCAGGATCAAATCCTGATGCAGGTATGTGGTATATGCTAGCTTATGTATTTGGGTTTGCTATCCCATTTTTCGTATTATCATTCTTTGTTACACGCCTTAACTGGATACGTAAAAATAGTAATTTAATCGTAAAAGTAGGCGGTTATATTATGATTGCTCTGGGATTAATTTTATTTTTTGACGGTTTAACGTATATAATTCGTATATTAAGTCCGATTTTCGGAGGTTTTACTGGATTCTAATGTAAGGGGGGCATTGCAATGCCAACAGTATTAGTAGTAGACGATGCAATATTTATGCGCACGACGATTAAAAGAATGCTAGAGAATCATCAGTTTGAAGTTGTTGGCGAAGCATCAAATGGACTAGAAGCAGTAGAGCAATATAAGACGCTTTTGCCAGATGTCGTAACGATGGATATCACCATGCCTAGGATGAACGGGATAGAAGCAGTAAAAGAAATTATAGCAGAATTTCCAGAAGCTAAGATAGTAATGGTTACTGCTTTGGGTCAACAAAAGTTAATCGTAGATGCACTAGAATTTGGAGCAAAAGATTTCATCACAAAACCTTTCGATCCAGATCAAATTGTAAATGTGCTACATAATGTTACTTCTGATATGTAGAACTTTAAAGTAAAGTAACTAATGAAATAAAAGATATGGGGAATAACAAATGCTAGATAAAATATCTCCAAATATGATGCTGATTGCTTCCACAGTGGTCGCAATTGGCATGGGAATACTCGTCACCACGGTTCGTGCAAAATCTGCTAAGAGACCAGCAAGTGTGAAAAAAATATTACTACCCCCAATGTTCATGTCAACTGGAGCATTAATGTTCATTTTTCCATATTTCCGTGTAAATTTGATGGAATTTATAGAAGCAATTGGTGTAGGAATGCTATTCTCTATTGTTCTTATTTGGACCTCTAAATTTGAAATTAGAGAAGGAGAAGTATATTTAAAGCAATCCAAGGCATTTATATTTATATTGTTCGGTTTGTTGATAGTCCGTATTATTGGCAAAATAATACTAAGTTCTACCATTGACATTGGTGCACTTAGTGGAATGTTTTGGATATTAGCATTTGGTATGATTGTCCCTTGGAGAATTGCGATGTACGTACAATTTAAAAAATTGCAAAATAAGATAAAAAAGTGAGCATCCAGTTATAGGAGGCTCACTTTTTTATTAGATTTAGTTAGTTGTTTTGTCCACTGATAGCTCGAAATACTTGTTAAAAGGGGTTACATCAATGTTCAATTCAGCAAGTTTTTTTCGTAAAAATTTATGATCTCTCTTTGGTGTTGCGATGATATAACCGCGTATTAACAGTTCCCGAGTTATAGATGTTGCTTTTTCCTCTAAAGCTAACTGTCCAATTTTTCCTGCTATTTTTTGTTTAGCAACAGGTCTAAACAAATCAGGAACAGGTGTAACTAATTCATTAAGCAACAGCTTTTGCTCATCATTCCAAAGATGGATTGTTTGATCCACATAATATTCTTCCCAATCTAAATCAGATTTTCCGTCTTTCTTAGGCAGTGACTTTCCAAACTTACGGAACATAAAGAAGCCGCCAATACCCATAAGTATCACTAAAAGTACTACCCAAAAAAGGATAAACCACATAAACCAACCTTCTAGCAAACTATTCACCTCATTCTCTTATATTCAGTATAAATCGTTCCTTAAAATATTTCATCCTCCATGTATACTTTCTTTTAAAAAAGTTCTATTTAGTAGTTGAAAGGAGGGACACACATGGCAAACCTAGAGCATAAGTATGCAGTTTTGAAACTCATTTTTGAAGGAGAAGTAACAGAAGCAGGCAAGATGATAACAAAGTCAAAATCTTACCGTAATGTTCGAGCAAATGCAACAGCAGACCAACTAGATAATGTTGCAAAAACACTTAGTTCATTTTCCGATAGACCATATATCGGAGCAGAGAAGATTGAAACCATGCAAGTAATCTAATAAAGAGAAAGGAGAGAAGGGGAAATGAGTAAAACACTTCAGCTACAGTTTGAAACAGCACATGGAAAGAATGTAACAATATCAGTAGATGAACCGAAAAGTAATTTAACAGAAACAGACATTCAAACAGGAATGCAAGCAATTATTGCAAGTAATGCTTTTCAGTCTGATGGCTCACCTCTAGCAGTTATTAAAAGTGCTAAAGTAGTGGACAGAACAGTTACCGAATTTATTTAACTTCTAAAGACTCTCCAGAAAAGGAGAGTCTTTTTTAAAAACAAGAAAATGTATAAAAATGTCCGTGAATACTGAATTGATGGTATTTAAAAAGAAGAAAAAATACTATGATTTCCGTTTCATGTGGACACGCCCACGGGCGAGGCAGAGCCTCCTCAGCTTAGTACAATGCTAGCGACAAATATGTCATCATACGATATGTGATTCTGGTCTTCTTCCTAAATATACGCTGCCTGTGGATCTCGCTTTTCTCGCTATCTCTTTGGAGTCGCCACCTTGCACTACAAGCAATGAAATGTGTACTACCTATCGAGAGGATTAAGCATAGCTTATCGTTAAGATAATTGAGATGGATTAAGTTAATGTATAGATGAAACTATTCTGTTTAATTACATTAATTAATATTAGAAATACAAAGAAATAGTTAGTGTTGACCAAAAAAAGAAGCGGAATAAGATTGTAGAAAAAAGAGCTGCTTGTCGTGACGTTAGTTAAGACAAGCAGCTTTAAAAATCAGTCGGTAATAATATATTAAAATGTTTGTCCAAAGCCTACTCAATAGGATAGAAACAGATTTTGAATTAAGGACAAGGTTTCTAATTGCCCGGTTTTTATTAAAGTATAAAAATGAATGGATGTGAATAATATGGAGCAGTGGCTAAGTGTAATTCAAGATATTGGCTTTCCTATCTTTGTGTCTTTCTATTTGATGCACCGAGTGGAAAACAAACTAGAAGAGATAAAAAACGTACTGTTATCACTTAATTAGTACATTTATTCACAAAACTGTTGAATTAAATAAGACAATGTAGTTGAAGGTCGAAACTTGTTTCGCTAAGATTAGGCTATGAAGAGAAAAGCGAGGTCTCATAAATGAAAAAGTTATTTGTTATATTATGTATTTCCTTATTTGTTCTTGTAGGTTGCGGGAGCAGTGGCAATTTTGAAGCACAAACAAACTGGGAAGTTTCAGATTTTGAATATGATAATCAGCGTGGAGAAATGGTTTCTTTAGAAGATTTAAAAGGAACGGTATGGTTATCGACATTTATTTTCACTAATTGTGAGACTGTATGTCCACCAATGACATACAATATGAGTGACATTCAAAAGATGTTAAGTGAAAAGGGTATTGAGGATTACAAAATTGTTGCATTTAGTGTCGACCCAGAAGTTGATACTCCAGATAAACTCCAGGAATATCTCGGAAATTATGATGTAATAGATGAAAGTAAATGGGAACTCTTAACTGGCTATTCACAAGAACATATTGCAAGTTTTGCAGCGGATTCCTTTAAAACTCTAGTAAAAGACGACCCGAACAATAACCAAGTTATTCATGGTACATCCTTCTATTTAGTTGACCAAAATGGTGTAGTTGTAAAAAATTATAGTGGTAATACCGATGTACCGAAAGAGGAAATTGTAATTGATGTGGAAACATTAATTGAAGATGGAAAATAAAGAACAGCCTTTCCTAATGGAGAGGCTATTTTTTTATTATGCGTTATTTTGCTTTTTTAGTAAATCTCTAATCTCTTCTAGTAATACCTCTTTTGAATCAACAGGAGGTGCATTTTCTGTAACTGCTGCAACATCTTCTTTACGTTTAAATTTTGATAATAATCGTATAAATATAAAAATAGAGAATGCAATTACTAGGAAATCAAAGACCGATTGTATAAAATTGCCGTACAAAATTTCTGTTTCCTTATACTTGAATGATAATGAAGTGAATTTTATACCATTTAAAAGTAAGCCAACTAAAGGAGTTATAATATTTTCAACTAAAGATGAAACAATCTTTCCAAAAGCTGCTCCAATGACCACAGCAACTGCTAAATCTAAAACATTACCTTTAAAAGCAAATTCTTTAAAATCTTTCCACATATTTTTCACCCCCATACTGTCATACTACAAAAAATCCAATAGTTTGTATATACCGACATTATCTGTATTTAGACTATTGTTTGTAATGAATTTGTGCTATTGTTTTTATAGAATCTAAGCAAGGCGTTATACATATACCTGTGAAAAAACAAATTGAAAAGTATCTGTTATTATTTATATAATTATTAGGTTGTTGTGTATACTATTATCTGATGTAATGTAATTTAGTTTTCTCATAGAAAGTTATCACATATAACATATCTAGAGGGATTATCTTATGGATAGTTAACTTTATGAAAAAGAGTTTATAACCTGAACAAAACAAATTATTAAAAAATATTATCTAGCTTTACATGGTCTATAGACAATGGTAAAACAAAAGCGATTATACAATCCATTACTTCACTTGCACATTACTTAGATTAAAATTTTTACAGAAGGTTAGAAAACCTCTTCCAGTTGACTAGTTTATAGGAAATGGATTGACCTATTTACAAAAGTATTTTTTCACTAAACCTTTAACAATAGACTAGCTTTTACAGTAATATAAGCAGAATAGGTGAATGAATAGATGAAGAAACAAAAAGGAATTTCCTATAAAACAAAGCTTTGGATGATTGTGTTACTTCTTCCATTTACCATCACAATCTATATACTAGCAATTATAGGATGGAAAGAACTAGTGAAAATACCAGTTGTACAGGAATGGGCTGAAACGCTACAAAAAAGTACCGTAAAATTGGATGTGCCATCTGAATATATTGAGTTGTATAAAAAAGCAGAAGAAAATTATGGTGTCCCTTGGACATTATTAGCAGCACATCATCGCATTGAGACTAGATTTTCGACTATGGACCCTTTACTCTCTCCAGTTGGTGCTGAAGGACATTTACAATTTATGCCTTGTACTTTTGTTGGTTGGTCGCACCCCAGCTGTGGGGGATTGGGTAAAGGAGAGATTCCAGAAAAGGATAAAATAAATCCAGCTGTTATTGAAAAGTATGGTGGCTATGGGGTAGATGCTAATAATGACGGTAAAGCAGATCCATATGATCTAGAGGATGCTGTTTATAGTGCAGCCAACTATCTCGCAGCAAGTGGTGCTGCAGATGGTGAAATAGAAAAAGCCATTTTCAACTACAATCACAGCGAGAAGTACGTAGAAGATGTTCTTTATTTTTATAACTTGTATGAAAATCAGTTAAAAGAAATTCAAGCAGCATATTACCCAACTGAATGAAATGAAGATTCCAGCTAGAAAGTACTAGCCAACGAGACTAAATTTCAATTGCGCATTATCCTAAAAAAAGGAAGTACTCATAATGAGCACTTCCTTTTTTCATTTTTAAGCTTTACGCATACCTTTTAAGATAAAGCTTAAAATTAGGACTAAAATAATTGCGCCGATTAATGCTGGAATAATTGCCATATCCCAAATTACTGGACCCATGTCGGAGAATATTAATCCGCCAATCCATGCACCGATAATACCTGCTATAATATTACCGATAATTCCGCCTGGTATATCTTTACCTAAGATAAGGCCAGCTAGCCAACCGATTACTCCACCAATTATTAAGTATAAAATAAATCCCATTTTTTCCATCTCCTTATGAATGAATTATTGCTTCACACTCTTTATATATCCATTCAGGAGAGTTAATAAACCTATACCAATTATTTTTCCTTACATTTGAATTTAGTGACCTTAAAAAATGACCTAAAGCCTACTCATAACCGGCAGAATTTTAGTTTACAACTTAATAACCGACTTCTCCTAGACAAGGAGCGCCTTTATTGAAATTCTTCCAACACTTCTTAGGGATGACATAGGCGCTTGCACTTTTGTTATTTAACTGAACCACTTACAAACTGTTCATCTTTATAATACATATTTTTCACTAAAATATTTGGTCCTAAGCATTTAACAGCAGGACAATGGCAATTAAGTGATTTCGAAAGAGGAGAAGCTAGCCATTTATCAAAAATTGCTGGAAGCGTATCTGTTTGAATGTTTCCAAGAGCAGGTGTATCTCCAAAATCAGTGACAATAACTTCACCAGTAAATATGTTAACGTTCAGCCTAGATCGACCATCTGGATCATTCCTAGTGGAAACATTCTTGGTTTGGCGTAGTCGTTCTAATAATTGAATGCTTTTTTCATTTTGACTGCATGGATAAAAAGGTAATGTTCCAAATAACATCCATACATTGTCATCTCTGAAATCTAATATTTGTTCGATTGCTTCATGCGTTTCTTCTAATGTTAGTGACGTTAATGCGCTAGCAAAATCGGAAGGGTACATAGGGTGAATTTCGTGTCGAGCACATTTCATATCTTCTACTATTTGCTTATGAATATGCTCTAAATAGGGAAGTGTTTTTTTGTTCAACATTGTTTCTGCTGAAACCATCACTCCAGCCTCGGAAAGCATACGGCTATTGTCTATCATTCGTTGGAATAGGTTAGCTCGCTGTTCATATGTAGGTTTTCGTTCCATCATGGCAAATCCAGTTTCGACAAATTCATCTACAGTTCCCCAGTTATGAGAAATATGTAATACATCTAAGTAAGGCGCGATCATTAAGTAGCGTTCTGGTTCTAATGTTAGATTTGAATTCATCTGCGTACGAACGCCTCTATTATGAGCATACTTTAGTAATGGAAGAACATAATTGTTAATGGATTTTTTGGAAAGCATAGGTTCTCCACCAGTAATACTTATAGTTTTTAAGTGAGGAATCTCTTCTAATCGTTGGAGGATAATTTCTATTGGAATTGCATTAGGATCTTTCGTTTGTAATGTATAGCCAACTGCACAATGGGCGCAGCGCATATTACATAAAGTTGTTGTAGTAAATTCAATATTGCTCAATATTAGTTTTCCAAACTGCTCCATGTCTCGGTAGGCTTCCCACGGATCATTTATTGGATTCATCGTTTTCATTTCAATCATTATTTAAACTTCCTTTCAATAGTATATTGTCGCATATTTTAAGTGAAAAGAAAATAAGAGCCGATACTTGCTTGTTTATCATTTATAATGGGTATAAAGAAAGTACAACGTAAGGAGTGGAGGAATTATATGTTTATAGAAAAAATTAATGAAATAAGAAAGAATTTGTTTGTACAAATCGATTCACTAACGAATGAGCAATTTAACGAAAAACCAGATGAGGATTCTTGGTCACCGAAAGAAATAATAGATCATCTAGTGAAAATGGAACATACTATTATTAAAGGGATTAAAAAAGAGCTCGATAACCCAGCTAGTCCAAGGGCAAAGAAAAAACCAATACAATTATCAACATTACGAATAGTTAAAGTGAAGGCTCCAACCCATACCGTACCATCCAGTGAATATAAACGAACGGAAGAAATGAAAGCACAGCTTCACCAAGCAAGAATGGAACTCCTCTCTATTTATAAATCAAGCAATCCTTCCTTGTTAAAAGAAAAATCTCTAAAGCACCCTATATTTGGACAAGTTCCTTTAATACAGTGGTTTGAGTTTACGGGATTGCATGAAAAAAGACATGCCAAGCAATTAGAAAAGACAATCGAAAAAATAAAAGGTCATTAACAATAATTATGACTTATAATAATTTTAATCTAATTTACTTATCAAGTATATTCAAGTATGATTAGTAGTGGAGAAAAGTCACTAGATAGACACTTTTCAATAGATCTTAGGAGGAATACACATGGCAAAAAGTAATTTACACAATAGCCGTACTTCGTTTTCTCTAAATGGTAAAGAGTATAACTACTATCGTTTAGCAGCATTAGAAGAAGCTGGCATCGCAAAAGTTTCACGCCTTCCTTATTCAATTAAAGTATTATTAGAATCTGTTCTACGTCAATACGATGGATATGTGATCAAAGAAGATCATGTAAACCAATTAGCAAAATGGGGTAAGGATGCTAATACTGAAGCAGAAGTACCATTTAAACCTTCTCGCGTTGTGCTTCAAGATTTCACAGGAGTACCAGTAGTTGTAGATTTAGCATCACTTCGTTCAGCGATGAATGAAATGGGTGGTAACCCAGACAAAATCAATCCTGCAATTCCAGTTGACCTTGTAATTGACCACTCAGTACAAGTTGATAAATATGGTACTGCATCGGCTTTACAAGCTAATATGGATCTTGAATTTGAGCGTAATGCAGAGCGTTACAACTTCTTAAAATGGGCTCAAACTTCATACGATAATTTCCGTGCTGTTCCTCCAGCTACAGGTATCGTTCACCAAGTTAACTTAGAGTACTTAGCGCCAATCGTACATGTGAACGAAAAAGCTGATGGTACACTAGAAACTTTCCCAGATTCAGTAGTAGGTACTGACTCTCATACAACAATGATCAATGGTCTTGGAGTACTTGGATGGGGTGTAGGTGGTATTGAGGCAGAAGCAGGAATGCTTGGTCAACCTTCGTACTTCCCAATTCCGGAAGTAATCGGGGTTAAATTAGTTGGGGATCTTCCAAACGGAACTACTGCAACTGACTTAGCACTTAAAGTTACTCAAGTATTGCGTCAACAAGGCGTTGTTGGTAAATTTGTTGAGTTCTTCGGACCTGGTGTATCTAAATTACCATTAGCTGACCGTGCAACAATTGCGAACATGGCACCAGAGTATGGTGCTACATGTGGTTATTTTGCAATCGATGAAGAATCTATCAACTATTTACGTTTAACTGGCCGTGACGAAGAGCACATTGCTGTTGTAGAAGCTTACTTGAAAGCAAATGATATGTTCTTTGATCCAACTCTAGAACCTGTTTATACAGACGTTGTAGAGATCAATCTTGGGGATATCGCTGCAAACCTTTCTGGACCGAAACGTCCACAAGATTTAATTCCACTTACTGATATGAAAGCTCGTTACCGTGAAGCAGTTGTAGCTCCACAAGGTACACAAGGATTCGGTTTGTCGGAAAAAGAATTTGATAAAAAAGCTACTGCTAAATTTGCAGAAGGTGATGTAGAAATCCCAACAGGTGCTGTAGCAATTGCTGCAATCACTTCTTGTACAAATACATCTAACCCATACGTAATGTTAGCTGCTGGTTTAGTTGCTAAAAAAGCAGTAGAAAAAGGTCTTACAGTTCCTGCTTACGTTAAAACTTCTCTTGCACCAGGATCTAAAGTAGTAACTGGTTATTTAGAGGATTCTGGTCTAAACACGTACTTGGATCAAATCGGTTTCAATACAGTTGGTTACGGTTGTACAACTTGTATCGGTAACTCGGGTCCATTATTGCCGGAAATTGAAAAAGCAATCGTTGAAGAAGATCTATTCGTAACGTCTGTTCTTTCTGGTAACCGTAACTTTGAAGGTCGTGTACATCCACTAGTAAAAGCAAACTATTTAGCTTCACCACCATTAGTAGTTGCTTATGCTTTAGCTGGAACTGTAGATATTGATCTAGAAAAAGATTCTTTCGGTACAGACAAAGACGGCAACGAAGTATACTTTGCTGATATTTGGCCATCAACAGAAGAAGTAAACGAAGTTCTTTCAACTGTTGTTACTCGTGAATTATTCCAAAAAGAATATGCACGTGTATTCGATGAGAATGAAGCTTGGAATGCAATTGAAACATCAACTGAATCTCTGTATTCATTCAATGATAAGTCAACTTACATTCAAAACCCACCATTCTTCCAAGGACTATCAAAAGAACCTGGTGCTATCCAATCACTTGATAAAATGCGCGTAGTTGCTAAATTCGGTGATTCGATTACAACAGACCACATTTCACCAGCTGGTGCAATTGGTAAAGATACTCCTGCAGGTAAATACTTGCGTGAAAATGGTGTTGAAATCCGTGACTTTAACTCATACGGTTCACGTCGTGGTAACCATGAAGTAATGATGCGTGGTACATTCGCTAACATCCGTATCCGTAACCAAGTAGCTCCTGGTACAGAGGGTGGATATACAACTTACTGGCCAACAGGCGAAATTATGCCTATCTATGATGCAGCTATGAAGTATCAAGAATCAAATACTGGTTTAGTAGTACTTGGCGGAAAAGATTACGGTATGGGATCATCTCGTGACTGGGCAGCCAAAGGAACTAACTTATTAGGTATCAAAGCTGTTATTACAGAAAGCTTTGAGCGTATACATCGTTCAAATCTAGTAATGATGGGCGTATTACCACTTAATTTCTTACCTGGTGAAAACGTTGAAACATTAGGCTTAACTGGTAAAGAAGAAATCAGCATAAATATCGCAGAAGGTGTGAAACCTCGTGATATTTTACAAGTTACGGCTAAAGCTGAAGATGGTTCTGAAAAAATCTTCAATGTGCTTGCACGTTTCGATTCAGAAGTAGAAGTAGACTACTACCGTCATGGTGGTATCTTACAAATGGTATTACGTAACAAAATGTTAGAAGTATAAGAAAACGACTAAAGAGACTTTTCCTTCATAGGAAGAGTCTCTTTTTTGGGTTCTCAACACTTTTAAGAGAGAATGATACCGCTGAGATGATAAGACTGGTCAAATTTTAGAAAGTGATCAAATTTTTTGTAATCACTTTTGAATTAGAAATGCTGTTATTCTAATGATAAATGGGGACAGTAAAATTTCTCTGTACTAGCGTCCAGTAATATTTACGAATTAACAGGAACAATATGTAGCTTCGTCTAAAGACTCTTTTCATTTCGCAGAGCAATATTGTCTTTGAGAATGTACAGTTTAACGACTCGAAGTAGTAACGTAGAGGCAAGTAAACAATAGGTGAGAGTATGTAAAGAAGAAATAGAATAGATATGACTTTACTTTTTTCATTGTAAACATAGATAGAATTTTAGTTTATACTTATAGGAACAACAAAAGGGGGAGTCTCAGTGTTTGGAAATTTATTTAAAAAGAAAGATCCCATCGAGAAATTTTGGCAGTACTTTATAGATCATGAAAAAGAACTATATAATTTACGAGATGAGGACATAGAAAGATTATTTCGAGATTTACATAGATTGTTAAACAAAGTAAATAACCAACTAGCGTTCTCCACACCATTACCATTAATTGAAGGTAGAAGGGAATTTACAATTAGTGGTTCACGTATCACAAAAAACTTTCCCGATGTTAAACGTTTAGTTGAGGCAGCTCCGGAAATGGATAAGTTTACAATCTTCGCATTTAACCAACCGAATGATGATGAAGATGGAGTAACACATAATGATGTAAAGCTTTCTCGAGACGATGTCTTTTTTGACTATACATATAATCAGGAACCTGATGAACTCTTTATTACACTGTATATTAAAGGGTTTGAAGAAGAAAATGATGATTACTATGCAGTAGCTTTGGATTTGCTAGACCTAGTCATAGGGGAATATGTGCTCGGTACTCAAATTACCGAAGTCGAGTTTAATAAGCTAAATACAGAAGATGAACTATTACCAATCAATGATTTATCCAAAATACTAAAAGATGTTAGAAGAAATAAGAATGATATGAAAAAAATGTAAAGTATTCTTAAACAGTATTTTTATTTTCTTTTTAGTATAATGGTCACTGAGGTGACCATTAATGTTTTTAAGTGAAAAACAAATTGAAGTACGTTATGCGGAAACAGATCAAATGGGCGTAGTATACCACGCAAACTATGTCATTTGGTTAGAAATCGGTAGAACCCAGCTTATTAAAGACTTAGGATTCTCCTATGCTGGTCTGGAGCAGGACGGCTACATATCGCCCGTAACGAATGTGAACGTAAACTATAAAACTCCTGTTAAGTATGGCGAAACGGTTGTTATTAGAACATGGATTGAAAAACACAGTAAGCTTCGAACAACATACGGATATGAAATTGTTCATGAAGATGGAACTGTAGCCTCTAACGCTACATCTGAGCATGTAATAGTAAAGAAAGATAACTTCCGGCCTGTATCTCTAAAGAGAGTTCATGAGGCTTGGGATGCAAAGTATGTTGAAATAGCTAAGGTGAATGCTTAATGGCATTTGGAATTAAACGTCACGAGTTGAATGAATGGAAAATGGATGTAAAGAATGGAAAGATAGCATTTTTAACACACTATTGGATCGACGACCGATTTCCTGGCTGTAACACTGTGACTAAAGTCGGCTGCAATGATGTGGCAAAGTTAATCGAATGGGGCCAGCAATACGGCTTAAAGGCAGAATGGATCGACTATAAGGAAGCATATCCTCATTTTGATTTATTTGGCAAATATGAATTAGAAATTATGAAAAAGGAAGGATTGAAGGATCAGTTAGATAGGTTTAAACATTCCTTTAGTCGTTAAGGTACATCAAAAAACAGCTTGTGATATGTAAAAATCACAGGCTGTTTTTATTTACTACTAGCAGTTTATAGAACAATTAGTGAATTATTTCATTCTAAACATTCAGATTTGGATTAGCGTCTTGAGTACTTTTTACTGGGTCACCATAAGCAGTAGTATCTTTCTTTTTTGATTTGATATTTAATCTTATACTGCTATCATTTTGGGTGCTTTCAGCAATTGGTGAAGTAGCTTTAGCATACATATTATTGCTTGAAGGAGAACTATCTTTTATAGGATCACCGTAAGAAGTATAGGTAGAAGTATCTTTATTATCCAAACTTTCGTTTGAATTAATTTTGCTTTTTTGTTGGCTCATTTGTGCGTACTCTCCTCTCTTGTTACAAATATCAACCTTATAATCTCCAAGCGAGAAAAAATTATACTTGATAAAACTTTGAATAAAAATTATTTTAAGTACGTTTAAATACTAAGAAACTACGAAGAAACTCTCCAAACAAAAAAAGCGTAACCTCTAAGGGTTACGCTTTTTTGTATGCATAAGATAATTCATCTCTAGAAGAATCTAACTCTACATATAAATCATGTCCATCAAAATACCATTCGTCTGTTTCTTCTATAAAAAATAGGATATCATCTTTTTTATAGGTCACAGTAGGCTCAAAAGGTATGTCCTTAGTGACACCTAAGGAAAATCCTTCATGAAGAGGACTCGACCCTCCGTAACGAGCAAAAAAACGAATTGTATCGCCTTTTACAGCCTCCATTTCTGTATGAAACCAATTCATTGCTTCAGTAGATATTAGTATTTTCATACGTACCACCATACTTTCATCAGATTAGATCCAAGTTACTTTTGGTTCGGTACCCGCTTTAATACGTTTGATATTTGCTCGGTGACGATAAAATATAAATAGTGCTAGCAATAACACAATAATTATTAGCGGCCAATCATTATCTATCGTAAAGTAATAGATAACACTATAAAGGACAGCGACAATCGCTAAAATCATTGAAGTTAATGATACCATTTTCGTCAATTTCAAGATGATAAAAAATCCAATAACTAAAATGACAAAAATTGGCCAATTATAACCTAGCAGAAGACCACCTGAGGTTGCTACAGCTTTTCCACCTTTAAACCCAGCAAAGATTGGGAACATATGACCCACAACTGCTACAATACCAAGAATAAGTGGATGAACATTTGCAGCTTCAAAAATTGCCAATGAGCCTAACAGTGTTGCTGCAGTCCCTTTCAGAATATCCAAAATAGTAACAACTAATCCAGCTTTTTTACCAAGTGTTCTAAAAGTGTTTGTACCACCTAAATTACCGCTACCATGCTCACGTATATCTATATTGTAAAATAGTTTACCAACCCATAGTCCGGATGGGAGAGAACCAATAAGATAAGCGAGTAAGAGTAAAAGAATTATAATCATAGAATACTCCTTTAATATAAATCTATATTATCCTTAACATTTTAAGTGTACCATGTACATTTGTTAGTATTCAATGCCCTAGCTAGAAAGGTTTTTCAAATCTTTTCTTAAGTCGTGATACAATTGAATAGATAAACGAAAGAAAATTACATAAAACCAAATAAATTGTTATTATTAGGTTATAATCAATGGTAGTCGAACTAGTAGAGCAGATGGGGTAGCTATACGCTTACTCCAATTTTTTATTCCCTAATTCTATTAGTCAAGAAGGAATACTGTAAGGAAATAGAGAATGCATGAAAAGGTGGTTTGCATTCTTATAAATCTTTCCTTACAATTATATTCTGACATTAAATACTGAAAAAATTGACATAATGAGTATCCATTTGTACGCTTAAGAAATAATAAAGAACAGATGTTTTTTTTTGGAGGGAACGTATTTGAGTAAAGTTGGAACAGTAAATAGCTATAGTGATGATGATATCCAGGTCTTAGAGGGGTTAGAAGCAGTTCGTAAAAGACCAGGTATGTATATTGGTTCAACAGATGCAAGAGGTCTGCATCATTTAGTATATGAAATAGTAGATAATGCAGTAGATGAAAGTCTTGCGGGTTTTGGAGATCATATCATTGTAACAATTCATGAGGATCAAAGTATAACCGTGCGTGATTTTGGCCGAGGAATGCCAACTGGTACACATAAAACAGGAATACCAACTGCAGAAGTTATTTTTACTGTTTTGCATGCAGGTGGTAAGTTCGGTCAAGGTGGATATAAAACAAGTGGAGGACTTCATGGTGTAGGTGCATCTGTTGTCAATGCACTTTCAACGTACGTAGATGTGGAAATCCACCGTGAGGGTAAAAAGTTCCATCAAAGATTTGAAAATGGTGGTAAAGTTGTTCAATCGTTAAAACAAATTGGAACAACGAAAGAGACTGGGACATCAGTACGTTTCTTACCTGATGCCACGATTTTTTCTGTATCCAAATACAATTACGAAACATTATGTGAAAGGTTAAGAGAATCTGCTTTTCTATTAAAAGGACTAAAAATCGAGTTAATAGATGAGCGTACCGAGGCACATGACGTATTCTTTTATGAAACAGGTATAGAAGCGTTCGTTTCCTATTTGAATGAAGAAAAGGACATCCTGCACCCTGTATTTTACATGGAGGGCATACAAGATGAGATTGAAGTAGAATTTGCCTTTCAGTTCAATGATGGATATTCGGAAACCATTCTTTCATTCGTAAATAATGTACGGACACGTGATGGCGGAACTCACGAAACAGGAGCAAAAGCAGCTTTAACTAGAGTTTTTAACGAGTATGCACGTAAAACTAATCTGTTAAAAGAAAAGGCGAAAAACCTAGAAGGCTCAGATATAAGAGAAGGTATATCTGCAATTATATCCATTCGTATCCCAGAAAATATTTTACAATTCGAGGGTCAAACTAAAGGGAAACTTGGAACTAGTGAAGCTAGAGGTGCTGTCGACTCTGTTGTTTCTGAGAAATTACAATATATTTTAGAAGAAAATTCAGAGTTAGCATCTTCTCTAATACGAAAAGCAATTCGTGCACAACAAGCAAGAGAAGCTGCTAGAAAGGCACGTGAAGATGCTCGTAACGGGAAAAAGCGTAAACCTTCTGAGTTACTATCGGGTAAGCTAACTCCTGCCCAATCTAGGAACGCTGCGAAGAATGAACTTTATTTAGTCGAAGGAGACTCGGCAGGTGGGTCTGCAAAACAAGGTCGAGATCGGACATTCCAAGCAATCCTTCCACTGCGAGGAAAAGTTATTAATACAGAAAAAGCAAATCTAGCAGATATTATGAAAAATGTTGAAATTGCAACGATTATTCATGCAATCGGTGGAGGCGTAGGGGCAGAATTCCAACTTGATGATATTGCATATGACAAAATAGTCATCATGACGGATGCCGATACCGATGGTGCACATATTCAAGTACTTTTATTAACTTTCTTCTACCGTTATATGAAACCATTAATTGAAAATGGAAATATATATATTGCATTACCACCACTTTACAAAGTTTTTAAAGGTGTAGGTAAAAAAGAAGTTTCTGAGTATGCATGGACAGAAAAAGAATTGGAAGCTGCTTCCCGGAGGATTGGAAAAGGATACATACTCCAACGTTACAAAGGTCTCGGGGAAATGAATGCTGACCAATTATGGGACACAACGATGAATCCCGAAACCAGAACGCTCATTCGTGTGACCATTGAAGATGGTGCACGAGCAGAAAGACATGTGACAACTCTTATGGGAGACAAAGTAGAGCCCCGTCGAAAATGGATAGAAGCAAATGTTAACTTCAGCTTAGAAGATGATTCGAATATATTAGAAAATGATAGATTACACACGGAGGATGAATTAGCATGACACAAACCGAAAGTTATCAAAATTTGCCATTAGAAGAGGTGATCGGTGATCGGTTTGGTCGTTATAGCAAATACATCATTCAAGATCGTGCACTGCCTGATGCCCGAGATGGCCTTAAGCCCGTTCAACGCCGTATCTTATTTGCCATGTTCCAAGAAGGCAATACAAATGATAAACCATTCAGAAAATCAGCTAAAACTGTTGGGAATGTAATTGGGAACTATCATCCACATGGTGATAGTTCCGTTTATGAAGCAATGGTTCGTATGAGCCAGGACTGGAAGCTACGCCATATGACCGTAGAAATGCACGGTAATAATGGTTCTGTTGACGGAGATCCCCCAGCTGCGATGCGTTATACAGAAGCAAGACTGTCAGCTATTTCTCATGAACTACTTCGCGATATTAATAAAAATACAGTTGACTATATTCCAAACTTCGATGATTCTGATTCCGAACCGGTAGTATTACCAGCAAGATTCCCGAATTTAATCGTAAATGGATCTACAGGTATATCGGCTGGATATGCAACTGATATTCCACCCCATGCGTTACATGAAGCACTTGATGCAGTACTGATGAGAATTGAAAATCCTGCTGCCACTGTAGATGAGTTAATGACCGTTATCAAAGGTCCAGACTTCCCTACAGGTGGAATAATACAGGGCGTAGAAGGTATTAAAAAAGCATACGAAACAGGAAAAGGTAAAATTGTAGTTCGTTCCAAAACGGAGATAGAAACTATAAAAGGTGGTAAGCAACAAATTGTTATTACCGAAATTCCTTTTGAAGTGAACAAAGCAAATCTAGTGAAGAAAATTGATGAACAAAGACATGATAAGCGTCTAGAAGGTATTGCGGAAGTTCGAGATGAATCCGACCGCACTGGTTTACGTATTGTCATTGAAATGAAAAAAGAAATAGATGCACATGGTATTCTTCAATATTTGTTAAAGAATACTGATTTACAAGTAACTTATAATTTCAATATGATTGCCATTCATAATCGAAGACCAACAATGATGACACTACCACTTTTGTTAGATTCGTATATCGACCATCAAAAAGAAGTAGTAACTCGACGAACGATTTTCGATCTGAAAAAAGCTAAGGATCGACTACATATTGTAGCGGGTCTCATGAAAGCACTTTCTATTTTGGATGAAGTAATTAAAGCAATCAGAGCATCTAAAGATAAGAGAGATGCAAAAAATAACTTAATTTCATTATTTGATTTTTCAGAAGCACAAGCTGAAGCAATTGTTTCCTTGCAATTATATCGATTAACTAATACAGATATTACAGAACTCAAAAATGAAGAAGAAACACTCAATAAATTAGTTAAGGAATTAGAGAGCATCCTTGCAAAAGAATCAGTTCTTTTAAAAGTCATTAAAAAAGAACTTTTAACAGTACGAAAACAATTTGCAGAACCACGTAAATCAATAATTGAAGATGAAATTGAAGAGATTAAAGTAACATTAGATGTCCTTATACCAAGTGAAGAGGTATATGTTACTGTGACGAAGGACGGCTATATTAAACGGACAAGTACACGTTCATATACAGCCTCTAATGGCCAGGATTTTGCTATAAAGGATTCGGACTATTTACTCTATAAAGAGCCAATTAATATGCAGAGTCATCTGCTATTATTTACTTCTAAAGGCAATTACATTTATCAACCTGTACATGAATTACCAGATATTCGTTGGAAGGATCTTGGTCAGCATATTTCGAGCATTGTACCTTTGGATTCTCAAGAAAGAATTATCCAAGTCATTGGAATCGATTCCTTTGATAAAGACTTGAGCGTTTTAACAGCTACCAAGGATGGACAAATAAAACGTTCATTGCTCTCCGATTATGTTGTACAAAGATACGCAAGACCGATTAAAACGATAAACCTGAAGAAAAACGATGAGCTAATCATGGCAGAACTCGTTGCACCATCCGATGATGTATTAATAACGACTTATGCTAGCTATTCAGTTCGCTTCTCTTTAGATGAAGTGCCAATCACCGGAGTGAAAACTGGCGGGGTTAAAGCTATTAATCTAAAAGACCAAGATTTTGTAGTAAGTGTCAATCCGATTTCACAAGAAAGCAAAGAAGATATTATGCTAATCACCCATAGAGGTGCTGTTAAAAAGATGGTCATAAATGAAATTGAGTCTGGCGTCAGAGCTAAGCGTGGGGTGCTCACTTTAAGAGAGCTTAAATCGAATCCTCATCGCGTATATGATGTATTATTAGTAGAAAAAAATGACCTACTTGTTATTGAAACAGAGAAAGGTCAGGAAACAATAGAGGTAAATGCTTTCCGCCCATCGGATAGATATTCTAATGGTTCATTTGTTGTTGATACAGACAAAGATGGTCCTTTAGCTCGTGTGTGGAAACAGTCAAAAGAAGAGAATTTATAAACACAAAAGACAGGCAAATGTAAGTATTTGTCTGTCTTTTTTTATTGATGAGAACAAGGCTCTCACATGTGGAATTGATTCTCTATTAAAAAAGGTTATTCAAATCTCAACCATGTTTAAAGGGGCTAATGAAAGTACGTGAAACGAAAATCAATGTTATTAAGAAAAACATCAATATAAAAAGCATTTCCATCAGGTATCATACCTTTTGTGAAATGCTTCTTGTATTTTGTATATTGCTGCTGTAGTTTTCCTTTTTTTGATTTAGTCATTCGGACATGTGTACTAAAGTTAACCTCATTCCTTGCTATTGTTACATCTTTACCTAGATTACGCAATTGGTGCTCGCGTTTACGTTTAGCTGCGGATTTAGCCACTAAAATCACTCCTATTTAATATTTTTTCTCTTTAAGGGTATCTCTTCGAAGTAAAAATACAAACTTCACACTTTCTTCATAGCTTTGTGGTATAAGTAGTAGGTAGTAAATAAAACGTATAAATTTTTTGGAGGCAAATTATGAAAAAAATACTTTGGATGACAATTGCTTGTGTCTTATTATTTAGCAATCATGCACTAGCACATACTGGCTTGGAAAGCTCAATTCCAGCTCAAGGAAGTACAGTAACAGAAAAGTTAAACGAGATAACACTTACGTTTTTAACAAAGATCGAAGAAACAAGCTCATTTACAGTAACAAATTCATCGGATGAACCAATTGAAGTAGACGGTATTACTGTAAGTGAGAATGTGCTAACTGGTAATGTGACAGATAGCTTAGAAAATGGGACATATAAAATCAATTGGAAAATAATAGGTGCTGACGGCCATCCAATGGAAGGAGTAATTGATTTCGTACTAGAGGCACCTGAAGAGGTTGAAGCGGTAGAACCTATTACTGAACCAATTGATATAGTTGAACAGAATGAACCTAGTTCGGAAGAGTTGGACACAACAGTAGAAGCAGATAATGAAGAAGAGGGATCCAATTTCACTATAGGAATTATTATTGTTTTAGTCATTATCTTGGCACTTGCTGCTTGGTGGATGACTCGGAGAAATAAAAAATGATATTTATTTTAACAACTATTAGCGAAGCACTTTTATATGTGTGCTTCGCTTTGTTGATGGGAAGCTATATTATTTCTTTATTCCCAGACGATTTAATTCCTACTATTGTTGTTCCTAGAAAAGTGAAATTATTTGCGGTAATTGGCATAGCGTTATTTTCTTTTGTTCCACTTATTAGTCTAATCATATATTTATATGAAGACTATGGTTTATTAGATTCTTTACAATCCATTTTATTGACCTTTGAGGTAGGTAAATCATGGTTGTTTATGTTTATTGTAACGGTTTTTTTAGGACTGTATATTCTTTTCTTTCATGAAAAAAAATCAGCCTATTATTCAATAGTGGGAATTTTATTAGTTTTTGTTGCAATCATTGGTGTGAGCTGGTCAAGTCATGCCAACTCTATTGAAAGCTTGAAGGGGTTAATCACTCATTTTTTACACTTTGCATCTGTTGTCATTTGGGTCGGTATATTGTTTGTAGTAGCTTGGTTTTCCAAAAATACGAATAACTGGCTTTCGTTTTTAAAATGGTTTCATATAACTGCACTTTACTGTTTTGGGATAGTTATAATCACTGGACTTTCACTGATGAGTTTTTCAACCCCATTAGATGCATATTCTGATACTTGGATGATTTCATATGGCCAAAGTTTACTTATCAAACATTTACTTATTATTCCTCTAATTGGATATGCATTTATAAATGGTGTTCTCATGAAAAAACGATTACTTAAAAACAAAAACTTCGATGCACGGCCTTGGACAAAAGCTGAGTTTTTCATACTTCTGCTAATTTTTGCGGCGACTGGTGCTATGAGTCAACAATCACCACCACATAATCTTTTCGAAACAATAAATAATGAAGGTTTCTCTTCTTTAATTTTACTGTTTCATGACGTTATTGCTTTTTCAGATATAACTGTACAAATGGTATTTAATACAGAAGGAGTAATCTTACTATGTATCTCTACTATATTTCTTGTAATAACTCTATTCTCATTCGTTAAAAAGCAGCCAGCCATATTTGGCTTCATTATGAGTCTATTCGTCGTAATAGCGGCTTATTTTGGCCTGATGTTAAGTATTCAAATTATTTAATCGAGTTCTTTTAAAAGCATTTCCAACGGTGTATAATCCATCTTGGAAGTGTTTTTATTTATAGGAAAATGGGGAATATGGATGAACAAAGACATTGTGATAACTGAAATGCTACATTCTGATTGGGATTATGTAAGAGAAATTTTCATCGAGGGTATTAGAACCGGCAACGCTACATTTAGAACAGAAGCCCCAACCTGGGAAGAATGGGATGAGGATCACTTAACTAATAGCAGATTTGTCGCTAAAATGAATGGGGAAGTAGTGGGATGGATTGCATTAACTCCAATTTCCAGTATGCGAGCTTTTTTAGGAGCAGTAGAAGTAAGTATATATATTGCTTCAAATGCTGCTGGAATGGGAGTTGGTAGTCTTTTGCTTGAACATATAATTGACTCCAGTGAGCAAAACGAAATATGGACAATTCAAGCAATGATTTTCCCAGAAAATATTGCTAGTATAAACTTACATAGGAAATTTGGTTTTGAAACTGTAGGTATTAGAAAACAAATTGGGAAATTAAACGGAGTTTGGCGCGATGTGGAATTACTTGAGCGTAGAAGTTCTAAAGTCGGTGTATAAAAGCATGGATTTGAACTTATACCCAGATGTACGTTTAGTATAATAGTTGATATAAAGATTAGTAATTTAATGTGGGGTGCACTCTTCTTCTATTTCTGACCTTGAAAAGTAGACAGGAAGGGGATGCTACTTCTGACTGAGTAAATACGATTAGTATTTCAACGCCAAACATTACGCTTATTACAGTGAATTTTCAGATGACATGTAAAAGTAATAGACCTATGAGTTAACTATCGAATGAATGACTTTTACCAAACTGCCGATGCCCCCTAAATGAAACTGATCTATTTTGTCGTTTAGATGCAACCACATCTAAACGTTTTTTTATATACCTTACTATCTTGGATGATTAAGTTGGCAGTGCATGTGAAGGAATTGAATTTATAAATTTTTTCTAATTTTATGTCATTCATTTCTTCGATAACAGAGTTATAGGTACGATTAAAAGGTTTGGATTTGTACATAATAGAAGAAGTTCTATAGACATATTTCAATTTACTAAACGGAAGAAAAATAGAGGTTACAATGTACTTATAAAAAAATAAGCTCCGCCTGTACTAAGAGGTTGAATGTAATGAGAAGTTAGGAAAGTGAACATGTGTATTTACCTATAACTTTTCAGGCAAACCAAATTACGCACTGTTCCTGTTCATTAAAAGGAAGAGTGAATGATAACCCCCAAAAAGATGAGGAGAGACTTAAATGAAGGCAATAGCTATAAAGCAATATGGTGGAAAAGAACAATTAAAAGAAATAGATATTTCAAAACCAACTCCTAAAGAAAAACAAGTGATCGTGAAACTACACGCTACCTCTATTAATCCTATTGACTGGAAACTTCGTGAAGGATATCTAAAGGCAATGATGCCATTTGAATTTCCTATTATTTTAGGATGGGATGTTGCTGGCATGGTTGAGGAAGTTGGGGAACATGTTCAAGACTTTAAAGTTGGGGATAGGGTTTTTGCTCGTCCCGAAACGACTAACAGAGGAACATATTCGGAATATACAATAGTTGACACTCATTTACTTGCTAAAATTCCAGATAATATAAGTTTTGAAGAAGCAGCCTGTGTTCCTCTTGCTTGCTTAACAGCTTGGCAATGCTTATTTGACTTTGGAAACATCCAAAAAGGGGATAAAGTTCTTATTCATGCAGGAGCGGGAGGGGTCGGAACGTTTGCCATCCAACTAGCTAAAAATGTTGGTGCATATGTTGCAGCTACAGCTGGAAAACATAATGTTGATTTTTTAAAATCACTCGGAGCCGATGAAGTCATTGACTATAAAAAACAAGACTTTGAAAAAGTTCTTACAGAATTTGATTTTGTACTTGATTCACTTGGAGGAGAAAACCAAGAAAAAAGCTTTACTGTTTTAAAAGAAGGTGGTAAGTTAGCTTCTATTGTTTCTGAACCTAATCAAGAAAAAGCTAAACAGAAAAATATCAAATCGGGAAATGTTTGGCTTGTTCCCAATGGACAACAGCTAGAAAAAATCGCTAATCTGTTGGGACAAAATAAATTAAGAGTAATTATTGGGCATAAATTCCCTTTTTCAGAAGAAGGTATTAAGGAAGCCCATGCCCTAAGTGAAAGTCATCATGCTAAAGGAAAAATTGTTATTCAAATAAAGTAAACAATTTAAAAGTATGTTGTTAAATAAAGAATAGCGGGGTACAATTCTATCTTTTCGTCGAGAAGCTATTTTCTCCTTTCAGTAATTACTATTAAAAGAGTTAATCGCAGAGGAACGAAAAATTCCAATTTCTCAACGTTAACATTGAAAAATTGGAATTTCCTTAGGGTAATCAAAACGACCAAGATATTTTAATTGATAAACATCTTTTCCTCCTTTAGTATAATTTTTTACCAAAAACGAGATAAAAAACGTCTTTTAAGGCGGACTCCTCTTAATGCTTCTTCCCACAAAGCATGATTCCCTTCCCATATATCAATATTAGGAAATTCTAAAATGCATACTTTTTCAAGTGGACTTGATTTTTCGACTAACCCTGACACAGTGCTATGATTGATTAACAAGATGCTAAAATCGTGTTTAACTAACTTAGACAATATATCTTGAAGGTGTGCTGCTTCTGCTAAGGTTCCTTCCGTACGAACAAACAATATTCTTTTCGCAGATTTCATTTTCTTAAGAAATCGTTGAATTCTTCTATCATATTTCTCCATGACTTCGGGGTATGAGCTTAAATTTTCAAGTGTATTTTTATCGATACTAAAATCATGATTTGACACAATGTTATATCTATCATCTGATACACAGATATTGTTATCGGCATACCCAATTACCCTTAAGTTTTTATAATCTAGAAAACTCAAAAAACGATTCTCTATTAGTTCACTAACATTTGATAGGTTTGGACTAGCTACCCAGTCAAATACACCAGAGTAAGGTCTTAAATTGTGTTTTTTTAATTGGATAGAAGTTAAACAAAGGTCCCCTAAACTAAATATTGCATCATATTTCCCTTTAAGTTGTGACAATTCCAAAATTTCACCCCCTAACTTTAAATATTTCCCTACTATACTAGTAAATTCACTTATTCAAAGTTGCGAAGGGCATCTTCCTAATTTCCGAAAAAATAACGAGATAAGATTCCTGAAGTATATTGAAGAGGTTTTGAAACATCTATAGAATTGAATCAATTTCATAGAGAATATTATATAGTTAAATCCGAACAACACTGATATCCGCTCTAGGCGGACGCTTTCCGCGAGCACGGCTTCAATCTCCTCGTCACATGAAAACATATGCTCCTGCGGTTACTCGTCGCGCTGTTCCCACTGGAATCGCCGCCTGCCACTCCAATCAACGGGATCACTTTTAAAAAGAAGAATAGTATATTGTGATATTTAGTAAACATTCGTATTTTTAAGTAAACATGTAATTATGAATTGACTCAAATATATGGATGGGGAATAGGTGGAAAAGTATAATTTATTCATTTTATAGGATGGCAGAGTTCAAGAAAACCACCAAAAAGAGGATTTATAGATGAATAAAGTATTGTAGAATTAAATACTTTTGGAATACAGATTCGTAAGTGGAGAAAAAAAGTAAAGGCAGAAGTGTCTTATTAATCCAATTAAACATACTATAAGGATATTGGGATTGGAAATGTAACAAGGAGGGGCTTTACTTGGTAAAAAAAGTACTATTATTCGGAGATATTGGTATCGATGATACAGTTGCTTTAATTTACGCAAGTTTAACTAAAAAAATCGAGATTGTTGGTATAGTTGCCGATTATGGTAATGTATCTAGAGAAGATGCAGTGTCCAATATCTATTATTTGATGAAATTGTTTGACTTTCCACAAGGTATCCCTGTTATTCGGGGAGCAGAAGTACCCTTAACAGGTGAGCAGCCCACTTTCTATCCAGAAATACATGGTGAGCATGGACTAGGACCAATTATACCGAATGATAATCAGAATTTAAAAATAGAAAACTTTTTAGAAATAGTGAATCTAATTGAAAATTATAAGGATGAACTAATTATTGTAAACATTGGTCGCCTTACTTCACTTGCGACGATGTTCATACTATACAGGGATCTTATGACAAACGTAAAAGAGTTTTATATTATGGGTGGAGCTTTTTGGATTCCAGGAAATGTCACAACCGTTGCAGAAGCGAACTTTCATGGGGATCCTGTTGCTGTGAATATTGTCTTGACGTATGCTAATAACATTACAATAATTCCATTAAATGCAACTCAAAAGGCAATTGTAACACCTGAGATGGTTGTGTATATAGAGCAATTCGGGAAAACTAAAATTTTCAAAACATTAATGGATTACTATACAGGTTTTTATAAAGAACGAGACCCGTCCATTCAAGGTGGTCCCGTCCATGATGCCCTAACACTTATGGCAACAATTCATCCTGAAATGTTCATCTTTGAGTCTTATCCTGTTGTAGTTGTTGATGACTTGGATGGACCAACTAGAGGACAAAGTATTGCTGATACTCGGCCGTATTCGAATAATAATGGTGAAAAAAAACATCGTATAGCATTCGATATTCATTATGAAATGTTCTTCTACAATTTTTTATCTGTTATGACAGGTCAAGATTTAAATAATGGATTAACTTAAGTATGAGTCTATAAAGGATTTGAGTTCAATCAATATTACTCAAAAACTCCGTTTCTTAATATGATAAAATCTATATTGACATTTACTTTCATATTTTTATACATTTCATGCCATTTTTCCTTTGTCAGTTCAGAATTTCTCACTTTGCTTCTATATTTTTCTCCAAAACCAAAAATATCAGATTCCACTTCCTGAGCATGGGCAATAACCCTGGATATTTCATTTGCTAGGTTTTTACTGATTGTTTTTTCTAATTTCTTAACTAGTTCAGGATCACCTAGATTAACATCTGGATATATTTCTAATACTCTTGCTTTTAACTTTAGGTTTAGGTCAAATTCAGGTGTTGAAGCATCAATTAATTTCAATTCTCTTTTCGAGCGAATAGCATCAAATACAATTGGAATTTCGCTCGAAGGTTTTTTCAGTAAACCTGGGGGCATTTCTTCTTCTTTTAAGTTAGTCTCAAAAAATCCTGAATTAAAACTATCTCTTACCAGCTTTACATAAAAACTATCCTTCACTGGAAGTGAACTTACCATTGTGCCACCTTTGAATAGAGCAATCCCACTCATTTCAATATGTTCTTCGTTTCTTTTTATAATTGGCATAGCAATATCCCTACCGATGGAATAAAAATCGTGTGCAGTTTCATGCAGAGTAGGAGAGATCATATATTCCTGACTTATGTTTTGTTCTAATAGCCTAAATATATGTTGCCCAATATCATCAATATTTTTATATTCATAATTGAGTAATGGTGCCGTTTCATCTTCTACCACAGCCATATATAGACCATTACTTACATTTGCATTTTCTAAGTTTAAGTCAATATAGTAATGGAGGTTTTCTTTAGCCAACTTTTCACCGAACAAAATGACCCTCATTTGGCCAACCGTTATTTTTTTAGATAGTTGTCGATTAGCTTTCATCCGATTACCCTTACTAGTGTCATTTTCTGTTGTAATTATTTCCACATTACTTTGAAATTCAGGATTCACTTCGCGAATAACTGCAGTAATTTCCATTTTTTCTTCGGTTCCCAAATCATAGCCAACTATAGTCGTCAATCCTATTTTATCAAGAATATTTGTCTCAACACATCCCGATAAAAGACTAGATAAAAAAAGAAGCATTAGATAGAAATTATACTTTTTCATCTTTTTACCCCTTCCTTGATGTGATTTTTTTCTTCAACATAGTAATCATGAATAAGAAAATAGGATAAATAAATACGATATAGAAAGCAATTTGTCCAAAATGAGTGTTAATTGAATTTATCTGTGTGCGAGTCTGAACTATTAATGTACCAATGAAAATAAGTAAAGAGAATATCCAAACGAATTTCGTTCCGCTTATTTTAACTAATCGTATTGTCCCCCGATAAGCAGCCCAAAGATAAAGACAAAGATTAGGTAAAATGATCAACATCCAAAAACAAACCGCAACAAACTCAAATCGCTCCATAAATGGAAAACTGATAAAACTAAACAACGTCAATGTCGCCCATATTGTTTTAAGTAACTTTCCTTCACTATAATAGGTAATCGATACCATCATGACTGAAAGGTAAATAATGGTCGTAGCTAACAAACCTAAATGCACATACTTTTTGACTTTTTTCTTTTCTTTGATGAAAGGATAAATCACATTTAAGATTTCAAAGCCAATAATCGTAAAAGTCATAGATTGTGCTCCTTTGAATATAGAGCTTAAGTTTGTCTCCAAAATAGGAAATAGTGCTTCCGATGAAGAAAACTTCATAGGAAATATTAACATTGGAAAAATCCAAAGTGCGAGTATAACACTAAAAAAAGAAACGCCAACCACTACCCGAAGTCCACCTGTAAACGCATAAATAATAATAAGCAATAAGGTAGCTGAGAGAAACCATGTACCTAAATTCGGAAAAATCCATGCTTGGATAACTTCAATGTAATTTCGTAAAACGGAGAAAAATGCGATAAAACAATAAACTACATAAAGGGCATTTAAAAAATTCCCAATCCAAATTCCAAAAATATCTTGTTGAATTCCATAAAGGTCATTGGAACCGTACACCTCTAGTGTCTTAATCATGCAAAAAGCAACGATGTGGGTTGCAAGACCTGCAACTAACACTGATATCCATGCATCGTGCTTTGCATCTTGATAAATAATACGTTGGAACCCCTGTATCCCTACTCCAACTTGAGCACTATGAATCACAAAAAAAAGTAAATATGCATTAATCATATCTTTAGAACTAAGTCGTATTGAATTCTTCACTCATTTCACCTACAGTTCAACTTTTTTCAGGCTTTATAGGTTTGGGATCAAATTTTTCTTCATTTGTCGGTCTTGTAAGAGCCGGTCTTTTGGCTGTAAACGGTATAGGCATTCTTATAATACTATTTCGCATATCTTTCAGCCTTGGCGGATAAAAAGGGGATAAATATGGTGCACCCATACTAGATTGACGCAAAAGATGAATGAGTATAAAACAAAAAGCAAGCATAATACCATAAAAACCCCAAAACCCTGCTAGTATAATTATTGGGAAACGAATGAGTCTGATAACATTGCCCATCATATAACTTGGAGTTGTAAATGATGCTAATGCGCTTAAAGCGACAAAAATGAGTAGTATATTGCTTGTAATTCCTGCTTGGACAGCTGCTGTCCCAATTACGATACCGCCAACAATCCCAATAGTTTGTCCAATTTTTGTTGGTAATCTCGCTCCAGCTTCTCTAAGTAATTCAATAATAAATTCAAGAAGTAATGCTTCAAACACAGGTGGAAATGGAACTAATGCTCTCGATTCACTAAGTGGAACCAGGAAGGCTTGCGGGATTACTTCATAATGAAAAGTCAGTGCTCCTACATATATCGGTGTCAAAAATACTGATAAAAGAATGGCAGTGAATCTTAATAACCGAGCAAAAGTAGCAATATGCCATCTCAGGTTTTGATCCTCTTGACTTTGAAAGAATTCAACAAAAGACTGAGGACATATGATAGCCATAGAGCTACCGTCCACAATGAGACCTATTTTGCCATTTAACAGACCGTCGCAAAACCTATCAGGTCTTTCAGTCAATAGCATTTGTGGAAAAACCGACAATGAGTTATCATCAATCATCTCTGATAGAACAGCACTGTCGATTAATGCATCTAATTCGAGACTTGTGATTCTTTGCCTCAACGAATTTATCATTTGATCGTTAGCAATACCATTCATGTACAATAACGCAACTGATGTATTTGTGCGCTTTCCAATTGTAAATTTTTCATTACAAAGGTCAGAACTCGCAATATAGCGACGGATTAAGGAAATATTGGTAGAAAGGCTTTCATTAAATCCTACCTGAGCACCTATTACTTGTGATTCATTTTCAGGTGCTGCCAAACTACGAGATTCTCTTGTGGTGATATTTGCTATTACTGCTTGAGGGTAACCATCCAAATGTATAAGGACAGATCCATGAATAATTGATTCAATCGTTTTCTCTAGTTGACCATATATATCAACTTCAGGTATGGAGAGAGCACCTTTAATAGTTTCCGGTGTTTCATTATGTTTATTCTGTAAATTGGATATGATATGCTCGTTTAAGGTCTGGTCTTTAACTAAATTATCTATATAAATAATAGTAATATTGGGTGGAATTGATTTAATGATTAAATCAAATGGATTGTTAGTAGCATCTTTTATCTGCTGAATAAAACCATCCTTTGAAGGAGTAATCATTTTTCCATCTACGATAGATTCTTCTACTATTATTGGCGTTTGCTTCTTATTGAAAGGTAGTTTAAATTTCATCCTAAATATTAGTCTCCTTCCATTTGTTTACTTTCTTTATAGAATAGGCTTTAATGGGTTAATCTATACTTTTGTCATTAACTTTTAATATTTCTGGATTTATTGAATAACGCAAATAATATAAAAAAACAAACGCTTGAGGCATCTAAAAAAAACCTCAAGCGTTTTTTGTTCTTTTATATAATGTTTATTTACACAATTCCTCTGCATACGTTAACTGCAATAAAAAAATAACGAAAACCAATAATAATATATTGTTAAACGATAAATTTTTTGTTATTATAAAATTATATTAAATGTAGGAGGTACTTTTTATGAAACGAGGATCAACAATTTTCTTAAAGTTAGCTGTTATTCTTATGGGAATCCCCGTTCTTGCTATGTGTATTTTTTTATTGCCTCAAATAGCTGGTGAAGCACATGAAGCAATAGAGAAGGGATCAACATTAGCTTATGTCGTATACGGACTTTTAACGGTAATGTACATTTCGGCAATCCCATTTTACTTAGCTTTATATCAATCTTTTAAACTTTTAAGCTTTATTGACAAGAACCAAGCTTTCTCAGAGTTATCAGTCAGAGCTCTGAAGAAAATTAAAACATATGCAATCATCATTAGTGGCTTATATGTAGTTGCTCTACCATTTGTAGCTATCATGGCGGAAGTAGATGATGCCCCTGGGTTAATAATAGTCGGAATGATCCCTATTTTTGCTTCCTTGGTGATAGCTGTATTTGCGGCTGTTCTTCAAAGACTTTTGAAAGAAGCTATAGATATAAAAGAAGAAAATGATTTAATAGTCTGAGCTGAGGTGAATAATATGGCAATTATAATCAATATTGACGTGATGCTCGCTAAGCGAAAAATGAGTGTAACGGAACTTTCAGAAAGAGTTGGAATAACGATGGCCAATCTTTCAATCTTAAAAAATGGAAAGGCAAAAGCGTTGCGATTATCCACATTAGAGGCAATATGCAAGGCTTTAGAATGCCAACCTGGTGATCTGTTAGAATACAGAAATGAGGAAGATAACCAGGAGTAATTCAGTGGCTAAAATTATTATCTAAAGAGATTAAAGGTGTGGATTATGATCAGAGAAAAAACGGTTTATCTCCTTTTAACTGATACAGGTACTATTTTAACAAGGATAATTAAAACCTATACTAAAAAACCCTATAACCATGCTTCCATAACTTTTGATGATGAATTGATCGAGACATATAGTTTTGGTAGAAAAACAGCTAAAAATCCTTTTATCGGAGGATTCGTTAGAGAAGATATTCATTCTGTATTATTTAATCAAGCATACTGTGCCATCTATTCCTTAACTATAACGAATGATGAATATCAAAAGATGTATCAATATATCCAAGAAATATCTGCCAAAAGGGAATATTATCGCTATAATTTTATAGGATTATTTGGTGTAATGTTTAATAAACCAATAAATAGGAAGAATGCATTCTTCTGCTCCCAGTTTGTTGCATCAGTTCTTAAGGAAAGTCAATTCATTGGTTTTGAAATAGACCTTTCACTGGTGGAGCCTTATGACTTGCCACATTCCGCAAATTTTCAATTGATTTATGAAGGAAGACTAAGTGATTATAAAGATAGTATTAAGAACAAAAAAGTACATGTGCCTTATCCAATAGTCACTAGTTAAATTAGAAAACTACGAGTTATTATATTCAAATGCTTTATCAAAGTAAAAAGTCCAATTTCTCCTTTGTAGGATAGAGAAATTGGGCTTTTTATGTTTATAAGAGAATTTTATCTGCATGCTAAATTGAAATTGAGTGAGTCAATTACATAATTACTAGTTTCATTTAAAAATACGAATGTTTACTTAATATCGATATATATTATTCGTTTTATTAAAGCGACTCCGTTGATTGGAGTAGTAGCGGCGACTCCACCGGGAACAGCGCGAGCTGAAAGCCCCGAGGGTACGTAGTGACGAGGAGATAGAAGCCGTGCCCGCGGAAAGCGTCCCCCTAGACCGGAAATCAGCTTGTTCGGATTTAACTATATAATATTCTTTATGAAATTGATTCAAGTAAGTAAAAATATAAAATAGAGTATTTGAGTTATTTTTAACATTGTCTGATCAACGTAAAAGTGGGAGCGGATTAATATTATAAGCATTATTAAATACAATTAAAAGAAAAGGTGCAATTAGAGGTTTTATAAAGAAAGTAAATGAATTAAATATCGAATATCAGTGGTATACTTATTAGAACAATTGATATAAACAATTTGCTATAGAATAATTTCAGAATAATGAATCAAATTTTATCGAATAGTCAATATGTCTGGCAAGTAGCGCTTTAGTTTCAAACTCCACTAACGTAACAATACTAAATAGAAAGAATGGATAGGATATCATAATATGAAAATAAAACAATTGATTGCAAACAATATCAATAACTTAAATTCACTACTACCAGTAGATAGATCATTAGGAATTGCTGGTTTATCTGGTTCTGGTAAAACAACTTTTTGCCAAACAATTGGGGAGGAATCCAAGAAACGTCTCGTTTCATTATTACCAAAGGCAGAATATCAGTATTTATTCCCTACTATTATGGAAACCAATTTTAGTGCCATCAAGATGGAAGAAATGCCTTTGGTCCTTTTTCTCGGAAAGTCATCCATTTCATCCAATCCACGTTCTACCATTGGCACTCATACTGGTGTGTTTAAAGAGATTCGAGATACTCTTGCTGAGCAATTTAATGTATCTCCAGAAGTTTTTTCATTTAATAATGAATTAGGCTGGTGTACCGCATGTAAAGGACGTGGTACTACCAAAAACATAGTATGTAAAAAGTGTGATGGTATGCGCTACAATCCAGAAATTCTTCAAAAAAGAATAGTATTATTGGATCAACCCCACAATATTTCAGACATTAACAACTTAAGTATCGAAACGATTCTTGCATTATCTAAAGATTTACAAATTAGTGAAGCGAAACAACATATTCTTAAGAATATTATTAATATGAACATTGGTTACTTGACATTAAATCGTATAATGGGCACATTGTCAGGCGGGGAATTAACACGTCTTTACTTAGCAGAATTTATGGCAGCAAGTGAAAATACCGTCATAATTATAGATGAAATCTCCGTAGGGCTTGACCAACAAACACTATTGAAAATTTTAGAACAGATTAAACAATTGGGTTATAAAAATCAAATTTGGCTTATTGATCACTCAGATACAGTGCTCGACACAACCGATGAGCAGTTGTACTTTGGACCTGGGAGTGGAAAATACGGCGGAAAAATTGTTCAAGAATCTCCGCGTCCTGAGCCAATCACTCGTGAACGAAATGAAGAAATGCCAACAAAATTCTATCATTTTCACGATCTATATAGTCGTAATATACAAATGGCTGAAATCCAAATTCCACAAAATCGAATTGTTACTTTTACGGGAGAGTCAGGGTGTGGTAAATCTACACTGGTTAATGAATGTATAGCCAAAGATTTTGTAAAGCGATATCCAAAAGATAAACTTGTAATGGTGGGGCAAAATCGAAACCAATCAATTACAAGTCGGTCAACAGTTGCGACTTTTCTTGATATAAAAAGAAAACTCACAAAATATAGTGAAGATATCGATGATATTTTTCTGCGCTCGATTGAAGATATTATTGATGAACTGCCAAATGAAGATATCGTTCATAAAAGATTGAGCTTATTGATCAAGCTTGGTCTTGGTTATTTGACGTTGGAAAGAAAAACACAGTCCTTATCGAATGGTGAATTTCAATGTGTTCATTTAGTTTCTGAGCTGTTTGCCAATACTAGAAACCCACATACGCTTTTCATATTTGACGAGCCTTCAAAAGGATTATCACAGAATATATTAAATCAATTCATTGATAGCGCTAGGATCATCCTTGGTGACGAGTCTGTTTCTATCATAATGATAGAACATAACTCGTACATGCTTGATAACTCAGATTTTATCGTGGATTTTGGCAAAAGACAGCATTCACCTGTAGAACATCTTGCTGTTGAGAGTCATGATAAATACTATCTTAAGCAAAACAATGAAGATAGCATTGATTCATTACACATTGCTTCTAAGGTCCATCAACAAACTGGGATTAACTACTTAAACGAAAATCAAATCGCTTATTTTAAAGATGCTGAAAACGTCTATAAGGGAGGAATATTAAAAAGCCTATCCTCAATGGCACGTTTGATATACGGTGAGTACGAATCTGATGAAATTGCACCGGTCATCGCCATTGATCTAGAACGTCATTTATATAGCCAATATAGTTTCCTTTATGAAATTGGGGGACTGATCAACCATATAGTAGCATCACATCCCACCAATAAAGATACGAGAAATTTCGATTTTTATTATCAAGACAATCATTGCCCGAGCTGTTCAGGACGCGGGGTAATAGAAGAATTTGATTTTGATGTGGTTATTCAGGATAAAACGGTGTCATTCTGGGAGGGCCAATTGCATCCTGATGTAATGGAAGTATTAAAATACTACCAATACCCAAAATTAGAGTTTTTATTTGGAGAGATAAAAAATGAACTTGGTCATGATATAAGTAAAAGTTATAATGACATGTCGGAAGAAGAAAAGCATACATTTTTGTACGGATACTGGGACAAGTCATTTTATGATAAAGCAGGCAAGACACAAAGAACATGGCAAGGCTTTAATAACATAATTGGGATGTATATGTTCATTTCGAAATCGATTATAAAAGAGCATATGAAAGCATCTAAAGAAATGATTACTTGTCCTATCTGCAAAGGCTCTATACTTAAACATCATAAACAGCTCAAATTTGGCGATGTGGACATTAGAGAGATTATTAAACAACCGCTTAACAAAGTTATAAAAACAGTAGGAGAACTACCTGAACTAGTAAAATTAAAAGCTATTGTTGGAAGCGAAATGATTTTGACAGAAGATGTCTCACTGTTGCCTAGAGAAACACAAGTATAAAATGCTTGAATTAGAACTTGCAAGCTTTGCTGGTTATGAAATTGTACTACAAAATGTATTACCATTCTGGAACAGCATTAAGGAAAATATTGAATCTATTAGTAACAATAATAAGGTAACCATCTGTGATTTTGACAATATTAATGAAACTAGAGAAACTATCATTGATAAGTATTTCACTAATGGAAAATACAAAAAACTAACTTATGTATACGAAGCATTCGGATACAAAAAACTTGTTACCCAAACTAATAAGATAAAGAAAAGTCATCCATGTCCATTCTGTAAAGGAAAGAAAGTCATAGCTGAAGATAATCTACATGACGGCGTGCATAAATTAACGATACCTTGTGTAAGTTGTAATGCTACTGGTATCAATGTTGAGGGACTAGAGGAAATTGTGGAAGGAGTATCAGTTAAGACTTGGCTTACCGGAAAAGTTAGTGATGTTGTTAATGGAAGTACAAGTCTTAAATCTGTTACAGATCTTTTAATTTTCAAGCGTATTCGCGAGTTAAACAAAAAGGAAATGATGGCAATTTACCAATACCTTGAGCAAAATAATTAAATTGGGACAAAAATCTATAGCTAGTGATAAAACTCATTTGCATTAATTGCGAATGAGTTTTTATGTTATTCAAGATGTTCTGTTAAAATATTGGTAAGTATGTTTTAACAGAACATGTTAATTGAGGAATAATTATGTTTTTTAATATCTAAATATTTCGTTTTTTATCACAAGTTTTTTTAGGAGGAATTATTAGTGACTATTATTTTTAATAAGTTTTGCAAAGAAGAATTAACGATTAGTGATATACAAGATGCAATGGAAAAAGGGGACCTAACATCAAAAGAATTGGTTATGTATTACCTATATAGAATCGCAAAGTATGACCAGGATGAACCAAACATAAACTCAGTACTTGAGATAAACCCAGATGCTATTTTCATAGCTGAAGCAATGGATCATGAAAGAAAAATAAAAGGTATTCGAGGACCATTGCACGGAATTCCTATATTGTTAAAAGATAATATTGAAACATGTGACTCAATGCATACGAGTGCAGGTACTCTTGCATTAGAGAATTATACTGCAAGCAAAGATGCATTTCTTGTTGAAAAGCTTCGTGAAGCAGGAGCAGTCATTTTAGGTAAAACTAATATGACGGAGCTAGCTAACGGTATGTCAAGTAAAATGTGGGCAGGTTACAGTTCAAGAGGTGGACAGGTATTAAATCCTTATGGAGATTCAGACCTTTTTGTTGGCGGTTCTAGCTCTGGATCTGCAGTCGCTGTTGCTGCAAATTTCACTATTTTATCCGTTGGTACAGAGACAGATGCTTCCATTCTTAGTCCGGCAATTCAAAACTCAGTTGTAGGTATTAAACCAACAGTTGGCTTAATTAGTCGAAGAGGAATTATTCCTTTTACATACTCTCAGGACACAGCAGGCCCATTTGCAAGGACCGTTACGGATGCTACGATTTTACTTACGGCTCTATCTGGTGTGGATAGGTTTGATTCTGCAACATATAAAAGTGAAGGTAGAGTCGAACAGGACTATTCTATTTATCTAGACTCTAATGGTCTTAGAGGAGCTAAGATAGGTGTATTTAATAACGCAACTAGTGATTTTCTTAACTCAGATGAGTACGATGATGAATTATTTAATAATGTTATAGATTCGATTCGTGACCAAGGAGCTGAACTATTTAAAGATATTGATATTCCATCATTTCATAGAAATTGGAAGTGGGGAGTAACTCTATACGAGATGAAACATAGTTTAAATAAATTCCTTTCACAGCTACCACCTAGTCTACCTGTTCACTCAATTACTGAGTTAATTGAATTCAATAAAGGTATAAAAGATAAAGCACTTAAATATGGACAGAATAAATTAGAACAAAGAGAACCTCTCTCTAATACACTAAGAAGTCCAGAATATTTATTAGCGAAATTGGAAGATATATATTATTCACAGGAACAGGGAATCGATCTTACTTTGAAAAAATATGACCTCGACGCCATTCTTTTTCCGTCTTATATAGGATCAACAATTTGTGCAAAAGCAGGATACCCATCTATTGCTCTGCCTGCTGGATATATGAAAAATGGAAGACCTTTTGGCATCACATTTGCAGGTACTGCATTTAGCGAAGGAAAATTAATTAAACTAGCATATGCATTTGAGCAGGCGACAAAACTAAGACTAAGTCCGATATTGTCATAAGCTTAATACTTATACTTCAAGTGAATTGTTTTTATCTATGAAAATTAAATATATTTATCCAAACTCACCATTTTTAGGTAAAAGTGTTATACTCATAAGTATATTTATTAAAGGAAAGAGAGGGGTTCTAATGGCTTCTACAACTCTAATGAATCTAAGTAGCACTGCTTTATATATATCTTTTATATTATATTTAATCGCTATCCTTCCTTTTGGATTATCTATTAAGTCAAAAACAAAATCTTTTGTTTATGCTGGAATAAGCTTAACATCATTAGGTTTTATATTTCAGATTTTCTACTTTATTTCCAGGTGGTATGTAATTGGCCATGCTCCGGTAAGTAATTTATATGAATTTATGACTTTCTTCGGCATAATGCTTATTGCAAGTTTCCTCATTTTGTTCTATATGTACCGCCAATCTATTATCGGTCTTTTTACTCTCCCAGTCGTACTATTAATTTTAGGCTTTGCAAATACATTTTCGAGTGACGTAACACCATTAATACCAGCATTACAAAGTGAATGGTTAACGATTCATGTGCTAACTGTAGCCTTTTCAAGCGCGGTATTATCTATTTCTTTTGTTACCGGTATAATTTATCTTTTAAAAGTAATTGCTCTAAATGAAAAAAGTATACGAGCATTCTTTTTAGAATTAGTTATGTATTTTTTAGTTACAGTCTTTGGTTTTATAATAATTACAGGTATATTTAGTTTTACGGATTACACTAAAACAATTACATTTGAGGATACTAACTCAATTCAAGAAACATTAGAATACAATTTGCCTATAATAGTTGCTCCATCAAATATAATAACAGAACAGGAAGGACTTACTGACGTTCCACTTTGGGTAAATGCAAAAAAACTAAATACAATTCTATGGTCATTCTTAGTAGGAACTGTACTCTATTTAATAATTCGTCTTGTTACACGCAAAAAAATTATCTCACTTTTAAAACCACTCACAAATAAAGTAAATATTGACTTGATGGATGAGATTACGTATCGAGCTGTTGTTATTGGATTTCCTTTATTCGCTCTAGGAGGATTAATTTTTGCAATGATTTGGGCACATATTGCCTGGGGAAGATTTTGGGGGTGGGATCCCAAAGAAGTTTGGGCTTTGATAACGTTCCTTTTCTACGCTACATTCCTACATCTGCGATTCGGGAAAAACTGGATTGGAGAGAAAAGTGCATGGATGGCCATTGGAGGATTTGGTATTATTGTCTTCAACCAAGTTTTTGTTAACTTAGTTATTGCAGGACTCCATTCCTACGCTTAATGAATTATTAGAAATAAATACGACTACGAATTTAAACTTGGATAATACTTTTGTTAAATATTACGATATTCCGGAATTTATGTTATCACAAAGTAAATAAAGCCTAATTTCTCAATGCAATGCCGAGAAGTTAGGCTTTTTCAATTTATGTTCCTTAATTTTGTAGATCCACATTTTCCAGACACTTAAATTTCAATCCTAAGGTGCATAAGAATTCGGTCTTGAGATGTACTAATAATTTTTAATTATCTGTTAAATTTGTTGTATGAAAGTAAAACGAATATGGGGGTGACTTATGTATAACAGAATAATATGGAATGACATTTTAAAAAGCAAATTGATAACGTTGACTACAATGATATTTGTTGCTGTTGCTGCTATGCTTGTTTCGCTAGCGGCAATACTCGTCTTTAATCTTTCTGGCTCATTAGATACACTTATGAAAAATGCTAAAACTCCTCATTTTATGCAGATGCATTCTGGTGAAATTGATACTGTACGGCTTGAGTCCTTTGCTAAGCAAAATAGCAATATCAATACTTTTCAGGTGGTTGAATTTCTTAACATAGACAGTGCCCAAATCATATTGGGCAATAATTCGCTTGCTAATAGTATTCAGGATAACGGCTTGAGTGTACAAAACGAACAATTCGATTATCTACTAGATCTTAGCGGTAACATCATCCATGTTTCCGACGGTGAGATTTATGTTCCAATATCTTATATGAGGGACAACACTACAAAGATAGGTGACCTAGCGATCATAAGCGGGAAGGAATTTGTCGTTGCGGGATTTCTCCGTGACTCGACTATGAATTCATCGCTATCTTCATCAAAACGATTTTTGATAAGCACCAATGACTTCGCAGAAATTAAAGACCTTGGAAGTATCGAGTATCTTATTGAGTTTAGGTTAAAGGATTACTCGGCGATAGGTGAATTTGAAGCAGCTTATACTTCAGCAGGACTTGAAGCGAATGGTCCAACGCTTACCTATACGCTTTTCAAAACGTTGAACGCGATTTCTGACGGGATGATGATTGCAGTTATCCTTCTTGTAAGTGCACTTGTCGTTACCATCGCTTTTATGAGCATACGTTTTACGCTTCTAGCAAAAATTGAAGATGATTACCGTGAAATTGGTGTTATGAAAGCAATAGGGATTCATCTTTCGGACATCAAGAAGATTTATCTTGCTAAATATGCAGCTATTGCCGCGACAGGTAGTATTCTTGGTTTTATTATTTCGCTTATGTTTCAAGGAATTCTTCTTGAAAATTTAAGGCTTTTTATGGGCAAAAGTGAAAATTCTTATTTTGCAATAGTTTTAGGAATCATTGGAATACTGATTGTATTTCTTGCAATTGTTGCTTATGTAAATGGAGTGCTCAAACGTTTTAAGAAAATCACCGTTGCGGAGGCTATTCGCTTTGGTACTTCTCAGGAAAAAAAAGTTGTAGCTAAGCGTTTCTCCTTAGTTAGAAACAGACTGTATAGTACTAATATTTTTCTTGGAATCAAGGATGTCTTTACAAGAAAAAGACTTTACGCCACAATGCTTATGGTACTAGTGATATCAACATTTATAATTATTGTACCGCAAAACCTGTTCAACACAATTTCTGAGAAAAGCTTCATCCAATACATGGGAATCGGCAACTACGATTTACGTATACAGACCAATACAGCTGAGAAAATCAAAGATATTGTCAAGACAATAGACAGCGATAGTGCCATTTCAAAATATGTTGTTATGACAACAAAGACATTCAAAGTAAAAACGAGTAACGGATCTGAGGAAAACATTAAGGTTGAACTTGGTGACCATTCGGCATTTCCTATAGCATATTCTGTTGGCAGAGCCCCTGCAGCAGAAAACGAAATCTCTCTTTCATCGATAAACGCAGATGAACTGGGAAAAGAGGTTGGAGATGTTATGAAGCTGGTGATTGAAGGGAGGGAGAAGGATCTTAGAGTAAGCGGAATATATTCAGATGTCACCAATGGTGGCAAAACCGCAAAGGCATTATTCTCCGACAATACGACGAGTGTCATGTGGACTATCATTTGTGTTGAGTTTTCGGATAAATCTCTTGTCGATAGCAAGGTTTTAGGATATTCGGACAAATTCGATTTTGCAAAGACATCCGATATCGATGAATTTGTTTCTCAGACTCTAGGCTCGACAATAAGTTCAGTTCAAAAGGCATCCTTTGCTGCAATTGTTGTTGCGCTGATTATTACCGTAATAGTTACACTGTTATTTATGAAAATGCTTATTGCTAAGGAGAGATATTCGATTGCCATCATGAAAGCACTCGGTTTTACAAACTCAGATATTAGGACACAGTATGCTTCTCGTTCTGTTTTCGTTCTCATTGTCGGAATTATTCTGGGTACTCTTCTCGCGAACACTTTAGGAGAAGTACTTGCTAGCGCACTTATCGCTTCGTTTGGAGCAGCAACTTTTAGTTTTACAGTTAATCCACTAACAGCATATTTTCTTAGTCCATTGATGATGTTAGTCGCGGTGCTTTTCGCTACAAAGTTAGGCACATCAGATGCTGGGCAAATAAATATTTCTGACAATATAAAGGAGTAGGCATATGAAAAAGATTATTATCGGAGATCACATTGTGAAATCTTTTGGCGTGAAAGATGATCAGCGAAATGTTCTTGACGGAGTGTCTGTTGAAATAAATGAGGGTGAATTTGTTGCAATTATGGGACCTTCGGGATCGGGAAAATCTACACTGATGTTTGCTTTAAGTGGAATGGATAGCCTCACTAACGGTAGAGTCATTTTTGAAGGTATGGATCTAACGGAGATAGGGGAGAAAGAGCTATCAGAAATACGTAGAATAAAAATGGGATTTATATTTCAACAGCCAACGATGCTGAAATATCTAAATATAATTGATAACATTGTTCTACCATCAATGCGAAATAACAGGAAAAATGCACCGAAAATAGCTGAGAAAGCACGAAAGCTTATGCGAAGAGTAGGTATTGGAGATTTTGAAAAGCGTGATATAACACAGGTTTCGGGAGGTCAGCTTCAGCGAGCAGGAATTTGCCGAGCGCTAATGAATAACCCCAAAATCATCTTCGGTGACGAACCTACTGGCGCGCTTAACTCTAAATCTTCGGAGGACATCATGGACATATTTTCAGAAATCAACATGGAGGGAACTGCGCTTATGCTTGTAACACATGACGCAAAAGTGGCTGCTCGATCAGATCGTATTATGTTTATGCATGATGGAAAAATTGTGAGCGAATTGAAGCTAGAGAAATTTAACGGGAAGGATATAGAAGATAGAATCAACGAAGTTACAGTTAAAATGAGGGAAGTAGGAATATGACTTCACTTTAGTCTTATTCTCTCCTCCTATTTAACTACTTTCGGTGGATTTCAACACTTAACTAAGAGGCTGTTGATTGACTCCCGCCACCTACACATATCCGAAATTTCTAGTTTTTGTGACTTTGTGTGACTTTAAGTATATCTTTGCCATAATGGCAAGGATATACTTAATTTTATTTTAGGCAAAAATATACTTAAAACTAAATAAAACATTATAATTTTTTAGTGGTTAAATATTGATTATCTCGAAGAGCTGAAAAGAAATAAAGCATGTTCGGGGCTGTGAAATAAAGCATATACCTTCCGTTTGGAAAGTTTATGCTTTATTTATTGTGGTGAGAAACTTATGCTTTATTTTTTGATAGATAATAATTTACTTCACTAATTTGATTTACAATCATAACATAAAATGATAAAGGTAAGTAACGTTTTTTGAACGAAGAATCATTAATGTAGATAGTATAACTCTTTTATAAATAAGGTAACTCTGAATATAGTTTTTCTGATTGAGTTAATAGGACTGTTGAGATAAGAAGGATGAACGCAAAAACGACGCAAAATCGAGCAAAAAGAAGGAATAAAGGATGAAAAAGTTGGTTTTGAACGTGTTGAACCTAATAAATGGGTTTTAAGAGAAAGGATGAAATAAATAGGAGCGTTGATTCTGGAATGTAGGGATTAACGTTCTTTTTGTTGAACTTATTATACTAATAGATCAAAATACAATAAAATTGATTTTAGAAGGATCTATAAGGTAGGTAATCAAAAACATTTGGTAGATGAGATTGTGAAACATTTCATTTAAACTAACGAAGCAGTTTAGTGGAAGAAGGAATGAAATAGTTTGTTAACGTATTTTATAATATTATATAAGAAATCTTAAATTAGTAATTGGGTGAAATGGGGTAATTCAATTGAGTATTAAAGAAATAACAGTAGAAAATAGAGAAAAGATTGTTTCATTTTTTAAGGAACATTGGGGAAGCACTGAAATGGTAATTTCAACAGGGATTTATCAATGCGATACATTGGACGGTTTCATTTTTGAGGAAAATAATCAGATTATCGGTTTGGTTACTTATGTCATTAAAGATAATGAAATTGAGGTTATTTCATTAGATAGTCTCCAAGAAGGGAAGGGTATTGGATCTTCATTAATGAAAAAAGTTGAATACATAGCAAAACAAAAAAAGCTACAGGTAGTAAGTTTAATAACAACTAATGATAATTTGAACGCTCTAAAATTTTATCAAAAAAGAAATTACAGAATCACATCTATTATTCCTAACGGTGTAAACAAGGCACGAAATTTAAAACCTTCTATACCTTTAATAGGACATGATGAGATCCCATTAAATGATGAATTAATATTAAAGAAAATATTGTAGTTACATAAAATGCTTATTTGAGATTTCTCCTTCAACTCCCATGAAAATTAAAAAATGCTCAAATTATATAAAATTGCATAGCAAAAGAGACTCAGAAAAAGCTTTTTTAAAAAAAGGCTGAGCCTTCAGAATATTTATATGAAGTTAAAGGGTATCAGGAACCAACTCCATTCTCCTAAGAATAAAGGCAGGCTGGTGCAATAACCAGAGTAGGATTAATCTCCCATGAGTGCTACTCGTATAGAGTGCGACAGTCTGTGATGCACCGTGGTCGTCGGAGTCAGACTAACGGATGGGCTCAATGGCACCATAGTTGATCGACCTTCTTCGCCAGCCATACTAGTCTATACCCGTTCTGAACCAATTTTCATCCTCTGTGGTGCAGCGTTTTTTTGCTGCATGGATGGCTAACGGGTGCGTTTAGTGAAAAAGCATAAATGGCAGTGTGCTATTATGAGAGGATATTTATTAAGAGGTGATTAAATGGATAAAAGTATTAAAAAATGGACTATTTATGGATTTTTAATTTCCCTAGGCCTAGCAGTCTTATTTGTAAAAAACAAAATAAATATTCCTTTTGACGGTGGTTATACAACGGAGTATGTGCCTGTTTACGATTACATTGTTTCTATACTTCGTTACAGTGTAATAGGTGCCTTTGCGGGAATGTTTGTAGGTTGGAGATTTGGCAAAGGACAGGATAAGGTTAACAAATCAAAGACATATTATGCTGAAGTGTTTTTTGGAGTATTCTTTATAGCAATATTTATAGGAATTATATCGTTCTTTTTTTAACTAACGAGTGCTTTACTTCAAGAAGGAGTAAAGCCTTTTTCTTATTGAACTAAAGCAGCAGGTTAGTTGAATAAGGGGGTATTCTTTATGAGAGACCTTCGTAATGTAACTTAAGAAAGAGATAGGAGATGGGAGTGCGATGATGAAAATAGGAATTGGTACTCTAATAGTTTGTTTATACTGTTTTCCTTTTGTATATTTTTCAATGTACCAAGATTTTTCAAACCGTTCAATGCTTGGCTATTTATTTATGATTGTAGCGACCTCATTATTTGCTTTTTTCGGCAAACTCTTTAGTAATTCAATCTCTCTTATTATTGGAAATATATTGTCTGTAATAATTTCATTTTATTTCATAAGTGAAATGACAGGAAACGAACGATGGGGTGGTTATTTTAAGCCACTAACTCCATATCAATTATTAATCCTGATTAGTTTTTTGAATTCGATTCCTCAGTTTTTCGCTTTGAAGTTAGCTAATAGACACAAAAAGAGAAGACGTAAAATAGCCAACTTATAAGATAAACAATATTGACTTCCTTTTAAGCTAACGGTGTGCTTTACTTCAAGAAGGACATCAAGGGAATACCTTTGAACCACATATTTACATTAGAAAGTGGGAGGAAATAATGAATAAAATTTATATTATATCTGGACCAGCAGGAGTAGGTAAATCTACAACTACAAAGGGTCTTGCAGAACAGTTTAATCAAAGTGCTTATATTGAAGGTGATTTAATAAATCATATGGTTGTTGGCGGATATCTTCCACCTTGGAAAAGTGAAGAATCACTTTCGTTAGTTTGGGAAAATATTGCTGATTTAAGTATCAATTTTGTGCAGGCAAATAAGAACGTAATTATTGATTATGTTGCTTTCCCAGAAGAAGTAGAAAAATTTTCTCAAAAAATTAATTCTGAGGTACAAAACGTAGAAGTTATATATGTTGTTTTATGGGTCGATAGAGATGAACTGTTGAGAAGAGATGCTTTAAGGATTAAAGAACATCAAATGGGAATAAGATGTTTAGAATTAGTGAATGAATTTGAAATTAAAGTGATAGATAAACGCTTTTTCTATAATACAACCCACTTACGGCCATCGGATTTAGATGAAGTCTTTCTGAATATTAAAGAAAATCCTTCATTCAAATATTGATTTATTCTTAAACTACCATGAAAATAAACTTCTTTAATTTAGGAAAAAAGGCAATACTTAATAAGACGCAGCTCATTCGCTTAAAAAAAGGGGAGAGCGTCTAATTCAATGGAATATTGTAGGTAGATGGACTGGATTAAGATGCTTCAGGTTCTTGTAATGTAACTGTGTATCCTA
>FOUN01000002.1 GCA_900114885.1 Psychrobacillus psychrodurans | reverse complement strand
TATAACGTTTTTGACTCATATTACAGACACGACCTTTCGTTAGTTCAATTTTAGTGACTTAACCAAGATGTGTCCATACATCCATTCTACATTCAAAACTAATTCCAATTAACTCCATTATCCTAATGGCGAATAAAGACCCTAAATGTGCAAAGAAAGTACCCATTACAATAAATCCAATTGTTAAAACAAAACGGCATGACCTAAAATCATTGATTGCTGATTTTTTATCATCAGTATTCATTTTAAAATAAGTTCTAACAACTATAAAAGCTGGTAATCCCCAAATAACTATAAACGGGATAAGAGAATCAGCATCCATATTAATTATCCATTTCCCCTTTCCACACTTGGGTAAATTACACTTAAACTAAACTGCACCTTTAGTTTAAGTGTAACATTTCACACTGCATATCTGAGATTAATTTAAGATTTTGGACATAAAAAATTGGCCATCGAAATGATGACCATATTTGGCAAATGCACCACATTAGTAAAAATTTTAATCCAAAAAAGTTTCTCCTTTATCCAAGTCCAATGTGTGATTGTTAATTATAATAATATGGTTATTGTCCCATTCCACATCTACCTTGTGCATAGGGTCTTCATAATAAATCCTCTTTTTAAACCAAAGGGGACCATTTGCAATTCCTTCTACACTAATAGAGGTAGCTGCTCCACCGTTTAATGTGTAAAAGTCGATGATGATTTTAGAGTCGGTTGATTGTGCTGTTTCAATGGGTTCTCTCGCAAATGTAATTACTGCTACCCCTAATAGAAAAATTACCGAAAGGGGGAATGTAATTAGCACAGTAAGCCAACTTCTACATCTTGTTGGTCTACTACTTTTTTCTTTCAATCCAATAATGCCCGTAACAAAAGCTAAATACTGCCTCATGTTCTGCTAAAGTACACTGTTAGTGAAATAATTATTATCCAAAATTCCTATCCAAAAACAGAAGTAGATAACTACCTGCACAAAGATAAATTGCAACTTGAGTTATGATATAAATTGAACGTTCAGGAAAAGTTAACTTTCTTTCCCTCTTAATTTTCTTGAAATGCCTAAAATAATAGAATGAACATAGGAGTAGTATTATTGCTGATACTTGGAATAAAGTTTCCAATATACTAACCAAAAAATCGTCTCCCCACATTATAATCTTTTTTATTTTATTCTTCTGTTACTACTTCAATAAAAAAGAATTACTGTTATTACACTAAAGCACACAAGAAAAGTTTGATATCCATTAACCGCTGTCATTCTTATTGTCCACATTATTTCTTTTAGGTTGAACTAGCCAAGTTACTAGTAGAAAAAACAGTCCAAAGCAAATTCTATATAATGTATTTATTACTCTACTATTTTCATCAAATAAATCTATTGATAAAATAAAACTTAAACAATATCCAATAATAAAGATAACGAAATAGCGAAATATTATTTCTACACCCCTATTCTTTAAAAAATCCAACTCAAACATCGAAATCAACTTGGTATTCTTGGTATAACAATAGATCTTCAAAAAGTGATAGCCTTGTTTAACTAAGCACCCGTTGATTTAAGTATGATTTTTCACATTTTTTGTTTATTAGTATTAATTCTATTAATTTACTCATATTGAACAGCTAAAAATTCTAAATACCCCTCTTTAAAATAGCTCTTCAGTTTTCGTTTACTAAAAAAAATCTTCCTAGTAATATTTTTAAAAATAACGTGCGTACTATTCTTCGTTAGCTGAAAGGTAAAACTTTCGTACTCAACACTTTTAAATCCTATCGAATAGGTTTTGCGGTACTGTAATTTGGGAGGTAGCCAATTAAATTTATGATGTAACATAAATGGTTTCATAATTACATCTCCTTTTTATTCCCTTTTACGACAGTTATCAATGAAAATTGTTTTGTTCTTGTTCAATTAAACTGCTTCGTTAGTCACTTAGAAAAAAGGCTTTAATCCTGGATTTTCAAATTAAAAAGCTTCTTTAACTGACCATCCTTTGTACTCACTTTTATATTTTTTTGAATATAAAGCCATGAGCTCAGTTTGATAATCAACAAGTGCCAAAGCCTCTGTTTTTGTTACTTTAATGTTAGTACACTCGCTATTTTTGTTACTGATCGCAATATTAAATCCTGTTTCACCTATCTCATTGATACATTCTTCTGCATATTCATTTGGTATGGTAAGAGCATGAGTAATGAGACATGTATTGTCCTGAGATAAGTTAATTTTAGTTTCTTTTACTTTTAGTCTGTTTTCTCTATGTCTTTTTTCTCTTTCCTCTATAGTTTCATGATAATTAAATAAACCTTCTTCAAAAGCGTAGTCTATTTCAATACGGTTATAGTCTAAAATCCACTTTCTAAACTTATGGTATACAGGCACAAGAGTATCTTTATTTAAACCAAAAACATCACATCCACGGTCGTCATACATGTGAAATATTATGCCCTTTTCAGTGCTAATAAAGTAAACAGATTCTCCAATTGAAGGCTCTCTTCCTTGTTCATAATTCCCTATGCCTTCCAACACTTCCTTGTAGCTTATAGACTTAAAACGTGAGTATACAAATTTCATTTTGTATTCATTTTTTATCTCTATTGTTTGACCCGTTAACTCATCATAATACTCATCTATATCGTAAAAAGTTTCCTCTTCTATATTTTGTTTACTCAATAAGTCATACAGGTATTCTGGGGTGTTATTTCCAAACATAACATCCTCTGTTACATTCCAATCTTTTATAAAAAGATAAATAAAATCATTCGGCCTGAACACTTCCTCGAACAATGTGGTAACTCTTGTAACAACTTGATTAATTCTTTCTTCAGTTCCATTTTTATATGGATGACCTAGTTCGAACCTTAGATGCAAATCACTTGATAAGTTAGGGAAATTACTTTCTATGTACATCATTATTTTTTCCTTTATTGGAATTCCTCCCTTAAATAAATTCTGTATAGTTTCCATTCTGCTTGTAAATTCGCCTTTAGTATAATAAGAAGAAAAGCACACGCTTAGTTGAATAGGTTCAATAAAGAGTATTAATCCTATTAAAATCAAAGAAAGTGCTAGTAATACAAAATTATTTTTATCTCTTCAACTTTGCTCCCAAATCTATCAGGAGATTCGTTCTTGATATCATTTAATAAGTTCAATACCATCTCCTGATTTTGAACATCAACCTCTTTTAATGCTTCACCAAATAGTCTCCTATATTCATCATGGTTTAAAATCCTAAAATGCAAATTTCTATCCACTCTTTGCATTTATCAGCGATTTTAAAGCTTCTTTTGGAGAAAATTCACTTAAATATTCTATTGTGTGTACAAGCCCCCACTTAATTTCTTCGTGTTCAGTATCATCCTCTAATATATCAATCAACTTTTCAATTATATGATAATCACTGGTTTTACCTATTACTTCTAATGCTTCTTCAAATAATAGAATTTCATTTTCAGTTTTCATAAAACGATTTAATTTCAAAGTATTAATTTGATAATCTAATTTCATGTGACTTCACTTCACCTCTTTAGTATCAATTTTCTATATGCACAGACATTTTTATTAGACTAAACTGCTTCGTTACTTCAATAAGAAAAAGGCTTTACTCCTTCTTGAAGTAAAGCACCCGTTACTTTAAGTGAAATCCTTCACAACCGTTATATAAGAGAATACCTTAATATTAATTTTTTTCTTTTCTGAAAACAAAAAAATTGTACTAGATTATTAATTGATGAACTTCACCTGTAATAAACATTAATAACCCCAATAAAGATAATATTATTCCCATAATAAACGTCCAAGGATTATCTTCTTTTTCCTTATCAAAAGTAAAAAAAGTTACTATACAAAAGATCAAAGTAATAATAGAAAAAGGATATTGAGGAAATACGAAAGCAAATCCACTAATAATCATTCCTACCACTCCATACGGATTTTGAGATGGAATGCTATCCATATATTTTATATCATCATCGGATAAACCCTCGTTCCTGTCTCCCCATATGTCTATGTTCTTCCATCTGTTGAGGAAGTCGATAGTTTTTTTTAATATCTTCATCATAAGTCACCACTTTTCAAATCATCGGACTTTTTTTCCTCAAAAACCTACAATGTCATTCGAGACCACTAAGGTTTTCATCATAAATCATTTTATAAAACTAATCTGAGGCATTACTTAATTACGTTTAAAACAAGTTGAGATTCTATTTTGAAATTAACTTTCCATTTAAACAAGCAAAAAACTATTTTCCTTATTCAACTAACCTGTTGCTTTACTTTAATACGTATGAAATAAATAGAAGTTCCAATTTTAAACAACTTTTCCATTTGAAACAAGCATAAATCCATTTATCTTATTAAGTTTAACTTGTTTACTTTAATTTATTTTGAAAAAAGGCTTTACTCCCTCTTGAAGTAAAGCATCTCGTTACTTTAAATATAATTCTTCACAAACTATAAATTCCCCATTAAAGTTGGGTCAGCACCAAACCATGTTTGAATATCATTTTCTTCTGTCAATGGTTGAATCCAACAAACACCAAAATAAAATTTTCTATCTGGAGTATTGTGATATGTTACATATTGAATTCCATCACTTAAATAATCCCCACCATAATCAGTATAATTTTCGTCGTCTGTGAATTCTCCTTCTATCCCAGTTGTGAGTTTTATTTCATTTCTGTAAAAAGATATTGCTTCAAGCCTTTCACCATTTTCAAAATCTCCCTTTACATCTATTGAAGGTATACAACATTTAATCTCTTGATTTTTCATATCACTTTTGTATTCATATTGAATTAAATACCTACCACTTACATCTCGACAATGCAATTCTAAATCTAATTTTACAGCAGTAAATCCCACTTCATCATCATTAACAAATAATTTAATAGCACCTAAAGGAGTCAATAACATTTAATCCCCCACTTATTATTATTTTATCTTTTTAAACTAAACTGCTCCGTTAGCCATACATGCAGCAAAAAAAAACGCTGCACCACAGAGGATGAAAATTGTTGCAGAACGGGTATAGGATACTACGGCTGGCGAAGAAGGTCGATGAACTATGGTGCCTTAGAGCCCTTCCGTTAGTCTGACTCCAACGACCACGGTGCATCACAGACTGTCGCACTCTATACGAGTAGCACTCATGGGAGATTAATCCTACTTTGGTTATTGCACCAGCTTGCCTTTATTCTTAGGAGAATGGAGTTGGTTCCTGATTTAGCCTTTAACTTCATATAAAAATTCTGAAGGCTCAGCCTTTTTTTAAAAAAGCTTTTTCTGAGTCTTTTTTGTAATGCAATTTTGTTGATTTTGAGCATTTTTTAATTTTCATGGGAGTTCAATAAGAAAAAAAGGCTTTACTTCTTCTTGAAGTAAAGCACCAGTTAGTAGAAGAGTAACACTAACAAATTATACAAAGAGTGAATAATAATTACTGACCAAAGAGAATTACTTTTCTTATATACAACCCCAAATATAATACCCAACACAAAAACTGTTAATATGGAACTTAGAATATAAGGGAATTCAAACAGATCTTTATAAAACCAAATAGGAAAATGAATCAATACAAAGAGTAAAGCTGTAATTGTATTTGCTATCCAGAATCTAAAAGAATCCATAAGTTTTCTTAATAAAAAACCTCTAAAGACAATTTCCTCAGTTATACCAACCAATAGAATAGTATTAAGCCATCCGTTAAATCCTATATGAAAATCGATATTTTTTTTTAAAATGATAAGATTTATTAGAAAATAGAATATCAAGGCTAAGGATACCCAACCTGTCCATTTTAGACCTTTTCTAAAGTTATGATGTAACTGTAAATAAGAAAACGGTTTACTTTTTTCCATAATTTTAACTAATAAAATAACAGGAATGATCCAAATACCTATTTTAATAGTGGCTGATGATATAGCTCTTGGGACGGGGGCCATCAAATCTAAATATTGCACCAACCATAATTCTCTAATACACCATAGGGCATAAAATATTATGAAATATACCCAAATATAATTTTTATTTACTTTTAATTCTATCAGAAACTCCCCCTTCTCTTTTTTAACAATCCTGTTGTGTTAGTTTAAGTACAGATATTCACAATCTTTTTTATATCCTATTAAATTTTCTTAATATACTCATACACATCTTTAGGCTGTATATTAAGTAGGCTAGCAATTTCTGTAATTTTCTTGCCTTCTTTTTTCATTTCCTTTACTTTTGTGTCCAATACTTCCTCGCATTCTTCTGCAATATCGAATAACGGATTCAATAAAGATTCCCATATCTCAAAATCCACAAATTTGTTTTTTTCTAAAATGTTATTTACCAGTGCTTTCAACTCTTTATTTTGAATAGTTTGTTTTCTTCCTAAGACCTGCTTTTCTGCAAGAAACCACCCAATATCTTTAAAAATATTTAGGAATGATTCCATTGAATCTGCAAGGAAACTGCCACTATCCCAATTGTCCATTCCGTGCATCAGACGAGATACAGGGTACCCATCTTCATTTAACTCAATTATAATGGGATCACCACACAGAGTTTCATATGCAATAACAATCCAATTATCATTCCATGTAGCCTCCTCATTGGTTACAAGAGAGTTTCCATCGATGTCGGTACTAAATCCTACTTGACGTTCATCAAGTTGTTCGAAAGAAAAGATTTCAAGATTTACATAGTCTTTTATTTTTTCGTACTCCAAGTTGATGATTTCCAAATTTCTCTTAATGTCCTCTTTTTGATTACAGGAATCAAACTTTATATTTGGCATTATGGCCACAATCCAATCTATACTTTATATTTATCTTCATTTTTCATTTTCTTTATTCACAAAGAAATAAAGACAAAGAATATCATTAATAATATTCTACAAATATGTGGAGTTTCCTTCCTAAACTAACCTGCCCCTTTCGTTGAAGATAAAATGCTTCACTCCTTATTGAAGTAAAGCACCCTATAGTTGAATAATATTATTTTATCTCTCTAATTAGGTTCCTATTTTCTATTACGAGAAAATGACCATTATCTAATATCTGATTTTAGCTTATCAATATAATTTTTTCCTTCTAATAGTGAAAGACCTAAAGTTTCTCTTGCTTTTTTAATCGCTTTTACGTCTTCCCTATCTTTTATTAGTTCACGCAATTCATTATTTATTGGATTTTCTAGGAGTCCATATTGTTTGGTTAATTGGTCTAATGTGTATTGTATTCTTTTCATTCGCCCTTCCAATTTCTCTAATTTGACGGACAAATAAATTATTATTAGAAAAGATACGATTATGATATAGTATTCCATTTACCTAAACACCCCTAAAAAATATATTTCTTGTCTCTACCTTACATACGGATTCAAAAAACAAAGGTTTCACAATCTCCTCTAACAAATAGTATTAATTCCCGATTAATAAGTCTTTCTAAAAGTCTTCCTAAAATCAATTTTATTGTATTTCGAACTTTTAGTATAATAATTTCAACTAAACAATCGTTGATTCCTTCCGTTCAGAATCAACTCTTATTCTTTTCTTAATACCACTAAACATATCACCGTGGTCAAATGATGCTGCTGTTATGTCAAGCAGGCTTACCAGGACTCAAGTCAACCAATAAAAGGTATAAGAAACACTCTTAGCAATAATCATGAAAAAATTCATCTCACACGTCTCCTTTGTTTTTCCCCTCCACTGTAATATAATAAAAAAACTAAACTAGAGGTAGGTGCGAACAAACATGATTCAATTAACAAACCGACAGGCACGGCAATTTCTGTTGTTGAAACATGGACTTTTGGGCAAATATAAATTTAGTGGGAAACAGGGCATATTGGATTTTGCTCGCCAGGTCAACTGTATTCAGTACGACCCCATCGATGTTTGCGGAAAAAACGCTGAATTGGTGCTACAATCGCGAATTAAAGGATTTACCAAGGGAATGCTCTACGAGTTGCTTTATGAAGATAGAAGCCTTGTAGATTATCCGGACAAAAACCTGGCCATTATACCTGTCGAGGACTGGCCGTATTTTGAACGATACAGGCAAGCCGCCCGACAACATGCTGAACGATATCCTGAAATGGAAGTATTAACAGAGCAAGCACGTGCTCACATCCAAAAACACGGTGCACTAAGTTCGAATGATTTAAAATTGGATGGAGATTTCTCGTGGCAATCGGCCATTCACTGGAGTGGAGGAAACAATTCATCTCGATCGGTGTTGGAACAGATGTATTCGACAGGGGAGTTGATTATCCATCATAAAAAAGGAACGCGTAAATATTACGATATCGCCAAGAAGTACATACAGCCAAATCTACTGAATGCATCAGAACCGCTAGAGGATGAGCTTGAACATCATAAGTGGCGGGTACTGCGTCGAATTAGCTCTGTAGGTCTATTATGGAATCGAGCGTCAGATGCATGGCTGAACATATGGGGGTTGAAAGCAGCACAGCGCAACGAAGTTTTCCACCAACTATTACAAGAATCTTCCATTGTTGCAGTTGCTGTGGAACAAATGAAGGATACACTGTATTGCCTAGCAGAGGATTTACCGCTTATTGAAGCCGTTCTGCAAAATCAGGAGCAGAAATTGCGTTGCGAGCTTATTGCCCCGCTTGATAATTTCATATGGGACAGAAAACTTATCAAAGAATTGTTTGACTTCGATTATACATGGGAGATTTACACGCCTGCAATCAAACGAAAATTCGGCTATTATGTATTACCTCTATTATATGGAGAGGGTTTCATTGGACGCGCAGAGATAATCGCGGATCGAAAAACTGGAACGCTAATTGTTAAAAACATCTGGTATGAGAACGATGTGAAACAAACAACACGATTACAAACTGCTTTGAACAGTTGTCTCCAAAGGTTTGCGTTATTCAACGGGTGTGAGACGATTACGACAGAGTCTAAGAATTGATATTTGTATAGAAATAATAAAGTTGTTTACTTTTGGAGAAAAATAATAAGAGCATTACTATCTTTCATTTTTGTAGTAAGCACTAATCGAGTAGATGGAATTCTCTCTACCTTGTGGTAGATTGTGTTTCTCCCCCTCCCCAAACCGTGCTTGCGATCTTTAAGCATATCCATTCTCTTAGTCATCATTCACAGAATGTAACTAATCGCTTTTCATAAGTCGTATATATTCACCTTATTTCTTGATGAAGGTAGCGGATAGGTCTTAAGAAAAAACTGGTTTTATACCAAGTATAAGATTTTCTTTGACTTCTTCTATTGAATTGTTGATATAGTAAATAGTAGTTTTCAAAAAGAAACGATTGCTCGACAGAAATACCCGCATACATACCCCTGAGGTAAGCAAAAATAATTTTACTACAATACGATTTTCCATTCTAATTAATCAAATATAACCAGTCCTAATAATGGTTTTGGTTTGATCTCAAGTGCAGTGTTTCTTGCGCAAATTACGTATATGCGTATTATTTGTGCAATTATCACCTGTTTATTGAATTAACGCGGTTTTTGTAAAACAGGTAGTATGCAAGGATTTACATAGTAAAAAATAATAGGATGGTGCTTCTATGATTGGTTTTGGTTATCGGACGATAAAGACTGCTGTAGGAGCAGGTCTGGCAATTTGGATTGCGAGTTTATTGGATTTGGAATTTGCAACATTTGCAGCAATCATTGTTATTATGTGTATTGAGAAAACGAAGAAAAAAACATTAATTACAATTAAGGATAAATTCTTTGCCTCTCTTTTATCTTTGATTCTTGGTGCTTTGTTGTTTGAATTATTGGGTTATAATCCTATTGTCTTTTCCTTATTTATTATTTTATTTGTTCCACTCCTCGTAAGAGCTCATATCCAGGGTGGTTTTGTCACAAGTATGGTTGTCGTTTTACATGTTTATACGGTAAAGGATGCTAACTGGGCTATTTTTCTGAACGAGCTCTATATCATTTTTATAGGTATGGGTATTGCTCTTCTTGTTAATAGTTTTATGCCAAATCTCAAACGAGATATTGAAATCTTTAAGAAGGAGATTGAACAAAAGTTTGAAGTTATTCTCTTTGAATTCTCTGCCCATTTAAGGGATAGTATGCGAAACTGGGATGGGAAAGAAATACTTGAAGTAGAGGAATTGATTAATCAATCTAAAAGCATTGCCATTCAAGATGTAGAAAATCATCTGTTGCGAAAACAAAATAAAGACTATTATTATTTGGAAATGCGAGAGGATCAACTGGAACTCCTAAAACATATGATGAAAATCGTTGCTATTTTCTCTTCGTCTAGTTTAGACGTCAAACAGAAAGAAATGATTGCAGAGTTTTTGGAGAATTTAAGTCGAAACGTTCATTCGGGAGATACAACCGACATTTCATTAAATGAGTTAGAGGATTTAAATGCGTTGATCCGCAAGATGGATTTGCCAAAGACAAGAGAAGAATTTGAAGTACGGGCAAATCTATTTTATCTGATTTTTGAAATGAAAAACTATTTAAACATAAAGAAAAAACTTTTTATAAAAAGAAGTCGATAATGGAAGAGCTAGCGAGAATGGATATTTAGTTCATTAACAGTAAAAGGTCTCTTGTAGCTTATCAAATGCAGTCAATCCTATATTTTTTACGGCACTTGTGCGAATTAACTATACTAGTCAACAAACAATTACAAATTAAATTATCACCAATTTACCCCCAGTTTTATAATTTCCAAAACAATATAAAAAAGCGAGGTATTCGATTATTAAATCGACAAATACCTCGCTAATTTAAACTCCATTCCAATGGTCTCGGTGAGTGTTTCTCTGTTGAGCACTTATTTGTTGTTTTTAATGTAGTCCATACCTTCTGGTGTTATAGCTAAAACTAGGTTATCTGAACCTTGCCCACTATCTAAGGCATATTCCTTTTCGATAAGGTACTCAATAGCTAGTTTGCTATTGAGGTCAGCATTTACCATTGCTTTAGGTAATACATAACTTCCTCCATTATTAGCAAAATGATAATCATACAGACTTTGCAATAATATATTTGATAGTTTATTTATTTCTTCATTAGTCATAAATAATCCCTCCTCACTAATCAATATACAACACAAGAGGAAAAAATTCTTTATTTTAGCATTCGATGCACAATATTCATTATGGACCACTTTACACTCAGAGAAAAGTGTTGCATGTAATTCATCCCCTCTAGCAGTATAGATAGCACCAACCATTTATACTATCTGCTATTTCTAATGGAATCATTCTAGTTAACAAGCTTTCTCATAACCAATTCAAGTGGACCTCTTTTAAATTTCATTCTCCATATTATTGAAAACAAAATACTCCCTACAAAAAACAAAACAGAAAATATCAATGAAAATCCAAGTGTCTGATATTCCAATTTATTTAATAAAATCAATATCCCAATACCAACAAATACGTGACTTACATAATGAGTTAAGGCTAATTGGCCTGTTTTAACTAAGGCATTTATTAACCAATTTCTAGAGAATTTACTAGTAATATAAATGGAAATTACTACTACAAGTAAAGCTGAAGAAGTATTTGATATTAGGTAGAATAGATTTGGAGGTATTGGTCCTGTTTGAAATAAATAACTTGCACTTTCTACATCTAATACCCTAAGAGAAAACTGAAGTAAAACTCTAGAGATGAACTCAGAGAATATTAAAAGTATTGAGGAAATTATTCCTATTTTTTTAAGGATAATCTTATTTGTTAAATCGTGCCGTCCTATAATCATGCCTATTAAAAAGAAGCAAACCCAAGGAAATATAGGATGGTAACCATTAAACAATAAATTTCTTAAATATCCTTCGGTAGTCCAAAAGTCTGTGTATTCTATAAACGGTCTATCAAGATTCCATCCCTTTAAATAGTTACCTGTTACTTGCATAATTTGAGCAATTAGGCCAAATAGGATACAAATTATTATAATAATCTTGTTAGAAGCAGCAATTAAAAATGAAGCGATAAACATAAACACACCGTAGTAATGTAGAATATCTCCAGTCCAACCTGCAACGTATAAAACCATACCTAGTAGAAATAGAAAAACAGATCTTTTCCAGATGATTTTCTTGCTCTTCCTTATTAGTAAATCAGAGTTTCCATTTCTAGCATGCCTAGTCATTAAGGATATACCAATTCCAGCCAACAAAACAAAGATTGCAGAAGCTCTGCCTTGAAAAAGCTCTGTAAACCATATTAACCACTCTGCACCATTACCCTCAGCCATAACTATTACTTTATAGTTAACAACAAACATTCCAAATAAAGCTAATGCTCTAGCAAAGTCAAGCCCCTCTATCCTTCGATCTGTGATTTGGCGTTTAATCATTTCTAACTCCCTTTAGCACACATTTTACTGCTTCTTCCCATGTCCCCTTGTAATCTAATTCAAGCCCTGTCAATATAAAATTGCCTATATTATCTAAAACCATTACAAGTATATTAGATTTGTTTTCAACATTATCCCTATTAACAACACCAATTTTAACGCCATAATTCATTAACATACTAAAGTTTTCAAAGTAGCTTTTCTGTATTTTATTTAACTGAGTCATATATTTATCATTCCTTGTTGCTAATAAAATATATTCATTAAATATTTTATTAAAATAAACATCTCTTTCCTGTTCCTCGATCATTTTAAATCCAAAGTTAAGCAGAAATTGTTCAAAGTTATTAACTGTCAAATCATCAACCGTAATGGTAGATTGAATCATTATTTCCTTGCAAATTTCCTCAAATAAAAAATCAATTAATTTTTCTTTCGAGTCGAAGTAATAATAAATAGCTGGCTTTGAAATGCCCACTCCTTTAGCGATCATGGCTAAACTAGTTTTATCAAATCCATTTTCTGCAAACATTTTATAAGCTGTTTCTACTATAAGATCATACGTTTCTTTTTTATCTTTCATATTATTACTCCCCATCTTTTACTTACCGGTCGGTAAATTAATGGTAGCATAGATTAAAGAAAAATTAAATAATTTGATTGTAGAGACTAATTATTTCTAATAATTTTAAATTTTGGTATATTTATAATTTTCAAATTAAATTATAATATAAGTAATTATATTAAATACATAATTTAAAGTAATATCTTATTCCTTAAAAATTGAATTTCATAATCACTTTATTCAATTTAACCATAGAGACAAAGCTATTATTACCCAATAATCTGGAGGTATTTTTATGAAAAGCTTAGTTAGTAAGAAAAAATTGGAATTTATAATAGAGATCAAAAGAAAAGTTATGTGCAAAAAAGCAATTTTTTTAGGATTCACTCATCCAGAAGTGGTTAAATGTAGTCAAGAATTAGATGTATTACTTAATATTAGAAAATAGTCAAAAACGTCATCGAACTTTAAAGAATATGTTACTTTCTTCGGAATAATTCCAAACTCTAATGTCACGATTCATCAGTACATAACCAAAAACCTTTATTTAATTTCATTAATTAAAATACAGATTCTCACAAAAGCGTTTTTTATTATTACGATTATAAAGAATCATTGTTAGATAAATTGATGCTAAACTGTTATTTTCCATCCTTTTAGTCTTATTTTCATATTATTAAATCTAGAGAACTGAGTTTGGAGAATTATTTCCAAGCTCAGTTTTTTTCTGGCACATTCACTAAAGCACCCGATCTAGTCTATTCGAACAATGGCATAATATGCTTTCTAATCAATTCAATTCTATCCTTCGCACGTGGCAGAAATCGAGAAGCAATAGTGACTACCATTTCCTTTTTGGGGTTTATGAAAATTACATTTCCACCATCACCCAGAGCTGCATAGCAATCATCAACAATCCACCATAAGTAACCATATGACAACTCTCCCCATCGAGTTTTTTCCTTAGTGCTGTCCTCTATCCATTTGGAGGATAGAATTCGATTACCGTTCCATACACCACCACTTAAATATAACTGACCTATTTTTGCCATATCCCGTGCCGTTAAAGTAAGCCCCCAACCTGCGGTGTTTATACCTTTAGGGTCTACTATCCAACCAGTTACATATTTATCCTTAAGAAAAGCTAAATACTCTTCTTTGTTTTGTATAATTACATTTTTAGGAGCTTTGATTTTAAGAGGTTTAAACAAGCTTTCCGTTGCGAAATCAATCACAGATTGACCTGTTGCACTTACAAGTACACCTGATAAAATATGTGTACCAACCGTTGAGTATTTAAACTCTCCAATATCGCCTTTCCCCCCTAGCAAATCCAATGTAGCTTTTATCCAATCATCACTTGTATAAATTTTAGTATATGGCTCTGACTTGTATTTGTACGGTGCGGTCATTGTCATCAAATTTTTTATGGTGATATTTTGTATTGTTTTTTCGCCACGCTTAACTGTGTAATCCGGAAAAAATTCTAATACTTTCTGTTCTACATTTTTAATATATCCTTTATCTATTGCAATACCAATAAGAACAGATATTATACTTTTGGTTACAGATGCTATATGCAAAACATCGTCTTTGGTGTACCCATCAAAATATTTTTCATAAATCAAACTTTCATCCTTTATAATAACAACGCCTGATATATTGGAATATTCTTTTTTTATTAAATCTTCAAAGTTAGAAATTGGATTATTATTCATTCTCACCTTTTTGTATTGGCATATTGACGTCAAATATATCAATCCATTCCTTTCGTTAAGTTGTTTTATCAATATTGATGTAATAAAGAATAATTTATTATAAAATTATATTCAATTCTTTTTTTTCAAATAAATAAGAATATGCGAGGCAGCACTTTGTCAATTCAAATCCTTTATCCATCTTTTCTTTGTCTTTATAAATAACTAAACAAAACGTAGGCACAAACATGACAAAAATCAGTACAATTGATCAAATAGAAAAATAACATAATTCTCATCTGTACTTTCTGAATTATGTGGAACACATATATCGCAAATAACACTTGAATGGTTGGAGAATTGGTAGTAATATCAATAAAGTGATCACACTTAAAACTATATAGAAACTGTATAATCTCTAGAATATGGCTAGAGGGTATCTACCAGGAACCATAACAATCCTGACTACAGAAAATGAATTTTTTCATTTTTTATAGTCAGGATTATTTGTGTTTTCTGTAGATAATCTTCAGAGCAATTTCTTTATTTTAACTTAGAAGGGAAATGAAAGAATATGAATTTGAAAGTATTTATATTAGCATTATCAACCGTTGCGGTAGGATTGGTTGAATTAATCGTTGGTGGAATATTGCCGACGATCGCCGATGATTTTAATATTTCATTAAGTACTGCGGGGCAACTTATTACGGTGTTTGCCCTTATCTATGCCATTGCCGGACCAGTTCTGTTGGTATTGACCAACAAGATAGAGCGTAAAAAATTGTATCTTGCTTCTATGTTTGTATTTTTCATCGGAAATGTAATGACATATTTTAGTCCAAACTTTACCTTTATGATGGTAGCAAGGGTGTTTACGGCAACTAGTACAGCACTTGTCGTTGTCCTTTCATTAACTATCGCTGTTAAGGTTGTTGCTCCTGCTCACCAAGCAAAAGCTTTGGGGATAATTTATATGGGGATTAGTTCGTCACTAGTGTTAGGTGTACCATTGGGAATACTAATTTCCAATATGTTTGGATGGCGTGTAATATTCCTTGGAATTGCTGTATTATCAATTGGATCGATGGTACTAATTTCTCTATTTTTGGCCCGCATTCCCGGAGAAACAACAATTCCACTTTCACAACAATTAAAGGCTTTAGGAAGTCAGAAAATAATCAGTGCCCACCTTGCTACGATGTTAATGCTAGCAGGACATTATACGATTTATGCCTATTTTACACCATTCTTAGAGACGAATCTTCATTTAAATTCGAACTGGATTAGTATCTGCTATATTGTATTTGGTATTGCAGCTGTAAGTGGTGGAGCATTCGGAGGAACTCTTTCTGATTGGATTGGTGCTCGCAAAAGTATCATCATCGTTATCAGTGCATTTGCTGTTGTATTGTGTATATTGCCATTTACAACCTCTTCACTCTTTTTATTTATCCCAACGATGATGGTTTGGGGAGCATTGAGCTGGAGCCTAGCACCGCCCCAACAAAGCTATTTGATTCAAATAGATCCAGCTACCTCTGCTATACAGCAAAGCTTTAATAATTCCGCATTACAAATTGGTATTTCACTTGGGTCAGCAATTGGTGGCCTAGTATTAAATCAAACGGGCTCAGTTTCCAGTACAGCTTGGTTTGGGAGCGGCATTGTCATTATTGCGTTATTATGTGCTATTATTTCTATTACGAGACCTATTATATCAAGAGAAAAAAAGGAAGCGGTCTAATTTTCCCAAATGGTTAAGCGCTGGCGATTGTAATATTAAAGTTTATTTTGTGCCATTTCAAAGAGTGTATTTATAAGAAGGGTAACTCCTCAAAATATAAATGCACTCTCAAATGCTGTATTAATACTATTTTATTTATTTTAGAACTTGTTTTAAAAAACATATTTTTCCTTCGTATCTTCGCTGTTTACCCTTTAGTCTTCAGAAAGTAAATTCGACTCTCCGTCAATTTCTTCAATGACCCCTGTTCTTTTATTAAATTTTCGAGATATATAGTACTGTTGCTTAGAGTAATTATAATATTGGAAGTCAATTGAACAATATTATTCTTAAAATATGCTTATTGTACGAAAAAATAGACCATCAAAATGATGGCCATGTTACTAAAGCACTTTTATATTAAATACTTTAAAGATACTTAATATCTTTAATTAAGATAAAAGTCAACCGGTTAATTCGTATTCTGCGCAATGAGCATGTATAGAGATTCCGTCGGGAAAAATTTCTCTGTTATCTGGAACCCTGCTTCTTTCAGTTCCTGCTCCATTCCTTCCATGGTAATTCTCGGTGCTTTCTTGGAACTTCCTTTTGGTTCAAGTTCCAAACAGATTAGATAGCCTTCTTTTTTCAGTACTTTTTTCATTTGCCGTAACAGCGGAGCTAGCGGCTGAATTTCATGTAGTACCAGGGAAGCAATGATTATATCGATAGAACCTTCAGGTAAACAAAGAGCCTCCATACTGCCCTGTACCGAGACAATATTACTGAGCTGTTCCTCCAAGGCTTTCTCATTTATTATTTCCAGCATGGTAGCGTCGATATCCAGCGCATATACTTTCCCTTTAATTCTTTTTGCCGCAGGGATGGAAAAATAACCGGTACCAGCACCAAAGTCCAACATGCTGTCCGTTTCTTTTACAGGAATCATGTTCAACAGCTGTTCCGGTGAGAACTCTTTTCTTCGTTTAGGACTTTCCAAGTAAGATAATTTTCCTTTATTGTGCGAGTGATGCATATAAATCCTCCTTTTTTAAGCAGCTATTTAAGCGTGCTGTTACTACTAGTTAAATTTTTCTTCTATCAGTTCTGCATTTACAGCTATAGCAGCCATACTGCCTTCCCCCGCAACAATAATTAGTTGAGAGGGACCAGCAACTCTTGTATCCCCGCAAGCAAACCCCCTTTCAGTTTTACGTCTTGATCTTCCAAGTACTAAAGCAGCATTCAGTCCAGCCTGCCCTCCACCAATAATAGCGCAATCTATTATCATCTTTTCCTCTCCATTTAAAATAAAAATTTAACTTTTTACTTCTTTCAGTTTGGATTCTGCCTCTTTAGCAATATCGATCAATAACTTTGATTGAAGTTCACCTTTCATATTCTCCTCTGCCTGCCTCATGACATTCTCAATCAAGCAGCCTTCATGATGAATGGAGCAGTCAAATAAGCTAGTATCTCCTTCAATCGCATTTATAACATCCAAAAAGGATATTTCATGTTTTGTCCTAGAGATTTTATAGCCTCCCTTCGCTCCAGGCGTCGACTCAATCAAACCTGCTTTTGTAAGTTTGGTAAGTATCTTAGAAAGATACGTCGGGGAAAGATGCTGCATTTCGGCTAATTCCTGCACTCCCACCAAGTTTCCTGCAGGCTGCAGTATTAAATGAACCATCGTATGTAAGGCGTAGTTTGTCGCATTTGAATACTTCATACATTACCTCCTTATATTTAAAAGCGATATTAAAGACTTTTAATGTCTCTAATATAAATAAATTTATCACTAGACGTGCAAAATGTCAACTTGGGGGCAATCTTAGAACTAATTCCTAACCTATCAAATTTCCACTCCAAACTTTACATTCCATTTGAAATGGAAGCTAATTTATACTCTTCTCTTAATTCCTCTAGCAAAGCAATTCTTCTACAAATAACTCACAATGACCGACAAAGAGTACAGTAAAACAATTCATTTATTAAATTAATTTCTCCAAGTTCTTCTGCAAAAGTTCCATAATAACGCCTATTTGTATAGTTTAATCTGTATTGCCTTTTAACCTAACTGCTGCTTTGTTTAAAAAAAAAGAATAGTTCGCACTTTGAACTACTCTTTATTAAATATTAATTTCATAGATAGGGCATATTGGATTATTTTGCTTATACAAATATAATGACTTTCCAATATGTGTTCTAGTTATTGTTTCAATATTAAACTAACACTCTAAGTACATCGTCTATTTTTTTACTACTGGCTATTTGGCCATGGTTCATCCATGTCATAAAATCGACTTCGAACGCACGACAATTTCTAACAGCAGGGATTTCCTTCCAATGAGGGTGATTAATCTGACGCCTTTCTGCCCCTATTTCTCCTTCATGCCATTTATCAAACACGAAGAAAATATAATCTGCATCTAGTGACTTTAACCATTCCCATGATACACCTACTCTACTCTCCTCAAGAGTTAACTTCTGAATCTTAGGATGAAGTATAATTCCTAAATCCTCAGTAAGAAAGGACTTTGTATATTGTTGATCCATAATAATGCAGTCGCTCTTAAATCTTATGAAGGCATACGTTTGACTTTTCTTGGAATGGTTCAACAAATTCCTTGCGCTTGTTAATTTTTCTTCATATTGCTGAACGGCAATCTCGGCTTGTTCAACGCGTCCCAATCGTTTTGCTAGTATTCGTAATGTTAAACGCCAGTCTGCATCATCTTTTGAAATAATTTCGGTATTTGCAAAATTCTTACATCTCTCATATTGATTGGAATGGTACTCGTATTCACTTTTACGTGCAATAATTAAATCCGGCTCATATTCCGAAAGTGATTCGTAGCTTTCTTGCAAAACATTAAAAGTTGGAACATGTATTAATCCAAGATAATCTAGCTGCCCCCATGCTGGGTGAGCCCACTGAACAACAGGGGTAATCCCTAAAGTTACTAGTAAATCCTCCATAAATAATGAAACAACACGAATAGTACTTTGGTTTTGTTTACGATACTGGCCCGGAGCTAAACCCACAGACTTACTAAAGCATCTATTAAAGTAAAACTCATTGTTGAAACCAACATGATTAGCAATCTCATGTATGCGATCCTCTGTTTTTAATAGTAAATGCTTCGCTTGATCGATCCTCAGATTATTAACAAAACCAAGGGGAGTTTGTCCAGTAAGCTTTTTAAAGATTTGTGAGTATTGCCATGGAAGCATGTTCACATCTTCTGCAAGTGTAGCCACTGTCACCTGCTCGGCAAAATTGTCTTTTAAATATTTAATCGAACCTTTAACTGCACTATGTAAATCCGGTAAAGGTGCTAAACTTTCTTTTTGTTTAAGCACATGCCTAATTAATTCCTCGAATCGTACATGATTGTAATATCGCATCAATTCGTCTTTCTCATGACTTTGCCGTTCAATTTCCTCCAACAAATCAATACCCTTTGAAAATGGTACACAATTCCATAGACCAGTGCCTGTGAAAATGGAAGATTTGTACTTATCATTAGAACTATCCGAATTTGGAATTTGAATCACATTGAATGTAATAACATAAAAAGAAATGCTATTTTTATATGGATAGATATGAACGGCTTGATTTGGTTTCACGATAGCTATATTACCTCTGACAATTCCTTTCGCACCATATCCAATATCCATATCTGCCTCGCCATCCGTTATTGCAATTAACATGTGTTCACCAGAACTACTAAATTCTTCACCGTTCAATTCATTCAAATTGATATGTCTGATTCCGACCATAATGTAAAAGACTGACGGATAACAAGGAGGAATCACTTCACTACACAATATACATCATCCTTTCCATTACGATAATTATAATCTTAAAGAGAAAGCCCTTCAATGATACTGAAGAGCTTTCCCATTTCTTTTTCTATATAAATATGAAAGCTCTACTTCACTATTAATCTTAGTAAATCTTCCATTTTCATTGTGTTCGCTTTAATAGCCCCTGATTGCCAATGAGATCGATCCAGTTGATAAACATGGTTGTTTTTTACAGCAGGAATTCCTTTCCATAGAGGATCTTGAAGCAGTGCAACAGCCTTCGCATTAGACTCCGAGTCCCAGGTACCATTGGAAGGGAATATGATAATATGATCAGCGATAAACTCTGGGATTTTTTCCTGTGAAATAACATCATGTGCCTGGATATTTTTCACCCACTCAAACGGTTCCAAACCAAGGTCTTTGTAAATCATTCCCGTATATGGATTATTCAGACCGAATAAACGCAATTCTGGTTTGTCTCCTACATCCAGACGTACTACAGCAACTGTCTCGCGTCCAATAGCCTCTTCCAATTTCACTTTGGTGTCGGCAATCTTTTGCTTGTAATCTGCTAGTACAGTAGTAGCCTTTTCTGGAATACCCAATAATTCAGCGATCGTTTTGAGAGTCTCTTCTGCATCCCAAAGTACTTCATCAGGAACGCGATAAGTAGGTGCGATTTTAGAATACAATTGATAAGATTCATCCATTCCCCCAGTTAGGATTATTAAGTCTGGATTTTTTTCCAACATTGCTTCCAAACTTCCTGTGATATCAAATAACGGAACATCTGACAATCCTAAATAATCTTGTTTACCCCAGCTTGGATGGTACCATTGCACAATTGGTTCAACACCTAGTGCCACCATATAATCCTCTAAGTAAATCCCTGCTATTCTCTTCGGCTTGACAGGAATTTCAACCTCGCCAAAAGCATCTTTAACCTTCCTTGTGTCAGTATTCTCTTCCTTCTTACTAGTTTGTTTATTGTCTTCAACATTCGTGGATGTTTCCTTTCCATTATTACATGCAGCCAAACTTACCATAATAGTGAGTAGGACCACCAACCAACTAATCTTTCTTAATTTTCGCTTTGCCATAATATACTCCCGCTCCTTTATTTCCTATTAATACAATTAAATGATTATGATTATCATTATCATTAATCTCACTTATCATTATATTCTTTATACATAACTGTCTCAATGCACATATCTAAATCTATTTTGCACAAATACTATAACTACAACTTTTTAAATACATCAAAATGTCTTTTTAAAAAAACAATGTCACCAAACCAAAATATATAATCTATCATTCCATATTTAACTAACTTGTCGTATTAGTATAATTTAAGTGTAATGTCTCACAATGGATTGACGAAATCTACTTAATGTTTTGGACGTAAAAAAGACCATCAAAGTAAACTGCCCCGTAAATGTTAGCCACCGACTAACATTTACGGGGTGTTTTTATGTGAGTTAAGCTACAAACGTTAGAACGCTATTTAACTGGAACGAAAGCTATCAAACCATTGCATAAAAGTATTGGCGCAGCAAATTCACAGGTTATTACTCGGGTAAAATAATTTTTGAATAAAAAAAAATAGACCATCAAAATGATGGTCGTGATTAACTAAAGTGCCCGTTAGCCACACGTGTAGCGCGAAATCAACGCTACACCACAGAGAATATAAATGTGAAAAACGAGTATAAGATACTACGGCTGAGATAGGAAGGATAGTGAACTATGATGCCATCGAGTCCGTTCTTTAGTCTGACTCCAAAGAACACGGTTCAACACAGACTGTCGCACTCAATATGGGTAGCACTCATGGGAGATTAATCCTGCTCAGCTTTTAAAAACTATTTCTGATCCTCTTTTGTTATGCAATTTAATAGTTTTTCAGCATTTTTTAATTTTCATGGGAGTTAAATAAGGGGTTAACGATTAGCGTAATATTCTTTTGGATTTGTTATTCCATTTTTGTGATAGCACACCACATTTAAAAAATATTAAAGTCCCATTCTCTGGATATTTGCTTTAACAGCATAACTCCTGCAACACTATTACCAAATTCATCAATGGCAGGACCATAAATCCCTATTCCACAGCCATCCATAAATGGGGAATCACCGGATCTACCTCGCGGGGGAATTGCTGCCAATATACCACCCGATACACCACTTTTTGCAGGAATACCTACAAATGCAGCAAATTTACCAGAAGCATTGTACATACCACATGTGACCATTAACGCTTTTGTTAACCTAGCTACTTCCTTAGAGAAGATTTGCTCCTTACGGATAGGATGATATCCGTCATTTGCAAGGACTAGGCCAATCATGGCAACATCTTCGGTAGTTACTTCAATTGAACATTGCTTTAAGTATACTTCTAATGCTTCTTCTACAGTACAATCTAAGAATCCCATCTCTTTTAGATAATAAGCTAAAGCTCGATTTCGATGAGCCGTTTGCCACTCAGAATGAAACACTTCCTCATTGATAGTTGGATATCTCCCAACGATTCTTTCTATTAATAGAAGTATAGATTCCACTTTTTCGACAGGATTTCGTCCACCTAGTAATGATGCAACTGTGATTGCTCCAGCATTTATCATCGGATTAAAAGGTCTTCCAGGTTTATGAACTTCCAGGCGAATAATCGAGTTAAAAGCATCCCCGGTTGGTTCGACGTCCACCCTTTCTAACACATAAGAAATTCCATAGTCTATACATGCAGCTATAAAGCCAATTACCTTCGATATACTTTGTAAAGTAAAAGCGGTATCAAAATCACCCGTCTTTACCATTGAACCATTTGAACCAATGATACAAATACCTAACTGTGAAGGATTTGCTCTTTCTAACGCTGGTATATAGTTAGCACATTTCCCTAAATTCGTATAAGTTCTGCTATCTTGTACCCATGCTTTTATTTTGCCATGTTCATTATTATTAAATATATTTTGTGTATCTTGCTGTACAACTTTCATATCTTTTCTTCCTTTCGGTATCTAGTGCACAACTGTGGCTTAAATAGCCTAGTAACTACATACATATATACCACAAAAAAAACAAGAAATCTAACTACATTTTCTTTATAAAGGAAAGGTATAAATTCGGTTTATCGAAATAGTAGATGAAGTCAATAGAAAGCTTCTTTTTCATATTCTAAGGGTTCTAATTTTTTCTCCATTTTCTTTATTATTTAAAGTATTGTTCAACCTCTAAATAAAAGTGCTTAATGAGCTTTCGGGCCGCAACCTAACTTTCCGATTACCTATTCTTGAGAACGCTGGATGGATTGTCACATGAACCGTAAACTCCTTGAAATACTCGAAATGAGCAAGTAAAGTCTTGCTTATTAATCCATAATAGTTACATCTACTATTTCATCTAATTTTAATTGCAACAAAGAAAAAGGATCTTCTAGTTCCATTACTCTACTTCGTAAATCTATACTTTCTACAATACCTCTGTTGTAAATGAATGCTCCATCTCTCCACATCTTCACTTTAGTATCAGCCTTACTTTTAATGGCTATATCCAGTGTGTGATGTATTGCATCGTAATCCCATTCGTCTAAATCTGGTTTAGGTTCTCTCTTAATTTCTTTGCTATACTCTCTAAGTAAAGCTACATGTTCTGGAAGCATCATCGCTACCCACTTCTTACTTCCTCTATCTTGTGCCTTAGATAAGTCAAGGATTTGTTCAGATTCGTAAAATTTATCGTTCATACAACTTCACGCTCCTTATGGATGATGGGAACACATGCGAGCACATTATCAATAATAAAATTACGTTTAGCATTTCGCTTAAAACAAAACACTTGAATAGTATCCCCTTTAATCTTCAAGACTTTTACCTGCCTCTGGCTTATATTACACTTAGAATCCATATACATTAACTCAGCGAGCTGATTACGTTCCATACATTTCATTAAATTTATACGCACACTCGTTCCCTCCATTCTTATGCTTAGTATACGAACGTTTGTTTGATTTTACAACTAGTAATTTATGGACAAATAAAAAAACGATTTACCCATATAGAGTAAGTCGCAAATTTTAATCATTTAATTAACTGGTTACACTTTCAATGAAATCAATAATTTTTTGTGTAACTTCATTATTAAAGCATCTGTTTGGTAATATATGTATAATTATTAATTCACTCGAAAACAGGTCTCATAAAGCTTCTCTCATAACTTAAAATACATCTTGTTTCCTCTGCAAATTTATAAGCTTCCTGACATTCTGCATCCAATGCCATCTTTCTTCGGTACTCTTCATAAGCAGTCAAACTAGGGAAACTGAATAAGGCATATGCAATATTATTAGCACCTTCATGTGGGAGATAATAACCTTGATGTGTACCACCTAACTTATTAACTAATCGAATCCACATTTTACTATATACTTCGAATTCCTTTAATTTATATGGGTCAATAATGTATTTTAAATAGCATGTAATCATCTAATTACCCCCTTTTTCTCATCATAACATAATATTTATCTAACGATTCCTTTCAATAGAAAATTCTAATAATTATTATTTGTACATGAATAGATAAATAAAAAAATCCCGGTCAAATTAATGAACAGGACAGTAGATTTATTTACTATTTAGTTTTGCAATCATACTTATAACAACGCTTTTGTTCCAGACATGAAACAGATATTATAAGTGTAATTTGTTTAACTAAGTACGCTTATTACTTCAAGAAGATTTAATCAAGATGGTCTCCCCATTTTCATCAAATGCTTGCTTAAAATCAAATGCAAAAGGTGTGGAGCCGTTCTGGATATAATAGTTATATCTTTTGAATGCCTCCTCCCATGAGACATCCTTGACCTTTTCTGTCCACCATACTACATATGAAAGATGTTTTTCTGGATATATCTCAATCCATTTGTTTCTATCCCGTAATGCTTGCAAATGCTTTCCTGAATAAGTAAAACGATATAAGGATTGAATGTCTTTCCATACTGTTAATGTAAGAATAGGAGAACCATTACCCTGTATGGTTTCTTCAGAGATAGTGACTCCATCAGGTGAAAATGCCTCTACAAGACCAGATCTAGTTGCCTGACGATATACTCCATCTCCCACTTGAAAAAATTCACGAGAGGCAGAGTGATTATAAGGGTGGTTTAGCCTACCAACAGTATAGATTGATACTAATGTCATAAGGACTCCTCCATCATTTAGCCTTCACCTATATATATTCTAATATAAAGTGAAAAATCCTTCTTTTACTAACCTTATTAGTTAGATGAAAAAGTTTACTACAAATCCTTTTTGGCGAGGGAATTTCAATTCTTTTCAGAGATTCATTTTGGGGCTATGAAGAATTTGAAGTTATTACTTTTTTTCAAGAGCATTAGTATATCCGTATTTTTATTATGACTCTGTGCACATTAAACTTTAGGAGGTGACGATATCATGTCAAATAAAAGCAAACCAAACTTTAAAAAGAAAGAACCTAATTCAAGAAATGACAATCGTGAGGAATTTGCAGAAGACTTATATTCTAAGCAGACTAAGGGCAAAAATACACAACAAAATAACCAACAGAATCGATAATTCAACCATTAGCAGGATTTAATTATGGAACAACTCTTATCACCATGTAAAAAAGTCAATAAAACCTATTATTTATTCCTACTTCATTGAAACAAAAGATTGACTTCGTAAAGTCAGTCTTTTGTTTGCCCCTTTTTAAAAAACAAAATATAGAGGAAGATTAAAAAAATTTAATCCTTTGATGTTATCGGCCTTTTTACTCTTTGGATTCTATTTCATTGGTCACATTAATAATTCTTTCAAGCGTAGTTGGATGAGAATATCGAAACCATTTAACGAGGAGTGGAGGATTCACCTCGTTCAAACCAGCTTTCGTAAGCTCTTGAAAAGTACTCACAGCAGCACTTGGGTCCTCTACTAACTCTATTGCATACTCGTCAGCTCTTACTTCTAGATATCTAGAAATGTAATTTGAAAGTGGACTTGAAGCAAATAATAGGAAGGAAGTAATAAGGAAAAACAATGGTAATGAATGGATAGCATTTATCTGTTTTATTTTTAAAATATGTTTAAAACGAGCGATAAACCAAAGCATTAATTTCGCTGTTAACCAAAGCCCTAAAAGCGTAGTTATAATGGAACGTGTTATTCCAAAATATATATGTTTCTCCACGTAATGACCCATTTCATGTGCCATAACGAATAGGATTTCACTTTCTGATAAGCGATTTAATGTTGTATCCCATAATACAATCCTCGAATTACTCCCGATCCCCGTAACATATGCATTTAGCGCATTAGTCTTTTCTGCCATATTTACTTCATATACATGTTCTGCTGGTATATTTGCTTGCTTGGACAATGTAAGAATTTTCGTCTCCAATTCTTTGTTAGTGAGTGGGTAGAAATCATTGTATAGTGGGTCGATTAATACAGGTTGAATGAACATGATGAAAATGGAGAATGGAATCATTAGCAAACTAGCAGTTAACCACCATTTCTTTGGATTCCTATTAATTAGCCAATAAAGAACAGTAACAATTACTACAGTCGTTCCGAAGTCCACCCAAAATTCAATTACATTATCACGCATCCAGGAATTGAAAGTCTGGGTACTGATTCCATAGTTTTTGCTTAAGGAATACCTATAATAGTCTAAGGGGAATAAAACGAGAAATATAAAAAGAGAAAGTAAAAATAAGTATAAAGCGTTTTGCAAAAACGCCCATTGGCTCTTCACAGTAGTCCATTTTTCGAACACTTGAGAAAGCCCAGTAATTAGTATAAATAAATAAACAATCCATTCGAAGGGTGTTGCTACAAAATAGAGGAAATTTTTTATTTTTGAATATTCTTCGCTAAGGTACAATTCCTGCTCTGACATAAATACATGCGGATCTACAACAGTTCCTTTCAGAGGTACCGGTATACCCCCACTATTACTATGAAAAATATATACATACATTACTATCGCGTATACCCCAAATAACAATAGGGCTGCAATCCCACATTTTCGTGCCAAATCCACTTCAACTCCATTCACTCTTTCATACATTAAGTGTAATCAGAAAAAAGAAAGATAGAACCACTTTCTATCTCCCTGTCCATACTTACATTAGTCGCTATCTATTGGGGTATACTACAACCATCAAAGACCTATCAAATTCAGTAGGGTGGACTAGTTATGAAAAATAGTTGGGTTATTTTCAAGACAGACATTCAAAATATAAGCAGGAATTGGGTTGCTGCAATTCTTATAGGGGGTTTAGTTTTTCTACCTTCTTTATATGCATGGCTTAATATATACGCTTCTTGGGATCCTTATGCTAAAACTGACCAAATTCCTGTGGCCATTGTGAATGAAGATGCAGGAGCAATGGTTCGCGGAGAACAACTAAATGTTGGAAATCAACTGGTCGACACATTAAAAGATAATCGAGACATGGACTGGTCTTTTGCTTCACGCAAGTTCGCTATGGAACAAGTTGAATATGGTGATTTTTTTGCCGTAATTATTATCCCTAATAATTTTTCCGAAAAGTTAGCTTCCGTTGTTTCAGATAATCCCCAGAAAGCGGATATCGAGTACTATGTAAATGAAAAAATTAACTCCATTGCACCCAAAATAACGGAAAAAGGTGCAACGGTTATTGTTCAAAAAGTTAGTAGTCAATTCATCTCAAGTGTGAATGGAGTCATTTTTGAACTCTTTAATGATTTAGGAATTGCAATAGAAAGTGATCTACCAGATATTCAAAACTTCGAAAACTATGTATTTAAAATGGAAAAAGAATTGCCTACGATCCATAAATTGCTTACTGGTGTTCATAATGATGCTTCTTCCGCACAGAAAATTATCTCACAAGCTAATTCAATGGTGCCACGAGCCGAACAAATAACGACTGAAGGTTTGAGTTCGATTGAAAAAACAATAGATTTCTTGACGAAAGCACAAAATCGTTTAAATGAACTGGCACCTGTAGTTGAAAATGATTTGGAAAAAGTATCGGAGATTGCACAAAGTACAAATGAATTTATTCAAAACGTTAAATTGGATTTTACAGAGTTGGACAGAGTAAAAGAGGATTTAGACAACAAGATAACCTCTAATATACAAATAGTTGACTCTATTGGGAAGGATCTTAATTGGTTAAAGGAAGTAGCCAATAGCTCTAATGATTCTAATTTGGAAGAAAACAGCGTAGAACAACAAACAAAACTAGCTCATGCAATTGATAGAACGAACGAACTGAAAGCTTTTTTACAAGAAGCGCAGACAAATGCACGAACAATTGATACCCTTATAAAAGATAAAGAACAACAAATGCAAAAAACGTTGAATGATTTACAAAAAATAGCTCAGAATACATCCGTCCAACTGGATGCCTTTATAAACGAATACAAGAATACGATTGAACCAACTATTCTTTCCGAAGTAGCTAAAGCAAAAAAGACTTTAGGAAATGCCAAAGAAATGCTAGCCAGTATACAGTCCACTCTACCAGAAGTCACCCGTACCCTAAATAGTACAGACGCCCACATAAAAGAGGGAAAAACAACATTGGATCAAGCATTGGCACAATATCCTTATATAAGTGAAAAAGTAAACCAGTTAGCAGATAGGATACGAAAAGTTCAAGGTGAAACGAATATTAGTGAAATAATCCAGTTACTCCGCAATGATCCACAAGCGGAACGTAGCTTCTTTGAAGAACCAATCGTCTTGAAAGAAAACAAACTTTTCCCTATCGCAAACTATGGAACAGGTATGACTCCTTTTTATACAGTCCTTGCTATCTGGGTCGGTTGTTTGCTTCTTATCTCCCTGCTTGCTACAGATACCAATCATGAAAGTAGTATAAGCGAACGCGCAGTGTATTTCGGTAGATTGTTTACATTTTCAGCTATTGGTCTTCTACAATCATTAATTGTAACAATAGGTGACATTGTTCTTTTAGGTGTTGATGTTAAAGATTCTTTCTGGTTTATATTATTTGGGTTTCTTATTAGTTTCGTTTTCATGTCAATTGTTTATACGCTAGTTTCTGTATTTGGTGATATAGGTAAAGCGTTTGCAATTATTATGCTTGTCTTGCAAATTGCTGGGGCAGGTGGTACCTATCCAGTCGTTCTATTACCAGAGTTTTTTCAGGCGATTAACCCTGCACTCCCTTTTACTTATGCAGTAGATATTATGCGAGAAGCTGTAGGTGGTATAGTGTGGCAGAGAGCAATACGAGATGCTTCCTTCCTTTTGCTATTCAGTCTAGCATTTTTAATATTCGGCACCTTCCTTAAAGAAAAGATTAACCGAAAAACAAAACTAATGTTGAAAAAGTCACGAGAATCCGGATTATTTCACTGAACTATAGTTATATAGAAAATGTGGGGAATGTAAATTAGATATACAAGAGCAATTAGAAATAGGCACCAGGTTCTAATACAATTTAGAGTCGTTCAGAATCTGGAACCAATACTAAAAAACCTCAACTGATTGCTTCTTTAACCATTCTACTAAAGCTAAAGGTGTTACAATTAGCAAAATCAGTATTGAGGAGAACATTACTTCTCCCCCAAAAAAAGATAAAAAAGACCCTTTAAACATACCAATGGGGGAATCGCATTTCGACCGTTATCTAGGAAATTCGACGAGTGCATTGATTTGGAGAAGCATGTTGTCTTTCGGCACGACTTTGTAAATCGCCATAAAAAGGAGAATTTTTAGATAGGAGAAAAATTTCTTCTTGATAAGCAGAAACTAGTTGATTTGCGTGGAAGGCGGCGACTTCAGCCGGAATAGCATGAGGTGAAGACCCCAGCAACGAGGAGGCTGAGGCCATGCCGACGAAACGCGTCCGCCTGGAACATATATCAACGGCTCCCCAATTTTAAATAGCGAGTAAGCGAACGGTAAATCGTTCACTTACTCGCTATGAAATACCTTTGAGGACTCTTTCAGTGCCCTTTTCAAGGTCAAATAGTTTTTATATCACTGTTCACATATTCTTTAAGGATAAGTAATTCCAAAACGTCTTGCGCCGAATATCTATAAACCGCATGCTTAGGAATTGATTCGTTAAATTGGTTAACTAATTCATTAAGCGTTTCAAAATAAAAATCATTCAATGTTACTTCTAATTTCGTAATAGTGTTCACCTACTTCTTTTTTAGAAGTATGAACTTATCAAGTGAAAACTATTCAGTTTATGGGATGCCAGTGGAAACTGGGACAATTGAAGACTATTAACTACTAATTAATAGTCTTCAATTGTCATATGAGGAGTTTCTTAAACGCTAAAATAAAGTGAGCAATTCAACCTCCGAATGGCTCGAGATATACTTCAGTCGATCTTCCAAGATATTTAGGAATTGTGAAATGCATGCCAAACCTATCTATGTGTTACCCACCAACTATATACTAGGTGTATTACTCCCTATTTTTCTTCATTATCAATTTCTTCCGTTACACCCTGATTATAATTGAATTCGGAAGGATTAACTTTAGAAAATCCCGCAGGTGTATAGAATCTCAATAAGTCACCATTTACAACTTTATCGGATAATTGTAATTTTTTATCCACTTCTTTTTTATACTCAATCGCTTTCTCTAATTGCTTATCATCATCTAGTGGTAAACCTGTTGTTGCATCATAGAAATTCTCATCAATCGAATAGATGGTAGGAGTTACATAATCACCATTTCTAAATGTTACTACATTATTATGCTCTTTTGATAATAAGTCAGTACCAAAATGAACGTAATTTTGTGAATCAATACCAAGTAAGTGTAATAAGGTAGGGAGAAGGTCTATTTGCCCTCCGTAAGTATGATTAATTCCACCTTGCATTCCAGGAACGTGAATAATTAATGGTACACGTTGTAAATTGGTACTTTCGTATGGGGTAATTTCTTTTCCTATGATTTGTTCCATTGCTTTATTATGATTTTCTGAAATACCGTAATGGTCACCATAAAAAACAAGCATACTATTATCATATAAGCCAGACTTTTGTAATTCACCAATGAACTGTTCAATTGCTTCATCTGCATAACGAGCAGTTTGGAAATAATCATCTACACTTGCATCACCAGTATCAGCTTTATCAATTGTTGTTAAGTTTTGATCCATTTTATACGGATAATGATTCCCAACTGTTATAAATTTAGAATAGAAAGGCTGAGGTAGAGCTTTTATATAATCTAATGATTGTTCAAAGAATGGCTTATCTAGCAAGCCATATTCAGCCATATCTTCTCCAACAGTAGTGTCATAATAATTGGCATCAAAGAAATGGTCATAGCCGAATGATTTATAAATTTCGTTACGATTCCAAAAGGTTCCGTTATTACCATGGAATACGGCAGATGAATAACCACTCTCTTTTAAGATTGCGGGAGCTGCTTGATAGGTATTCTGACCTTTTGTAATAAATGCAGATCCTTGCGGTAAACCAAATAAAGAATTTTCAAGCATAAATTCAGCATCCGAAGTTTTACCTTGTGCTGTTTGATGGAAGAAGTTATCAAAGTATAGTGTATTCGGATCTTTAATTAAAGAATTTAAGAATGGTGTAACTTCTTCACCGTTTATTTTATAATTCATTAGAAAGTTTTGGAATGACTCTAAATGGATATAGATGACGTTCATTTCTTTTGCTGCCCCAAAATATTCTGGGTTAGATTCACCATAGTTAGATTTTGTATAGTTAATAATTTCTGTCATATCATCGCTATCAGCTAAAACCCTTTGTGAAGACGCCTTTATAGTTTCAGTAGCGTCATAAATAGTATAGTTATACATTCCTAAATACTTCACAATATAGCTCCTATCAAAGCCACGAGTTAATAGCTGTGGTCGATCAATGTTAGCTAGTCCTAAATTTAGTGTAGATATTGCTAACACAAAAGCAATTCCTGTAATAGCTTTTTTATATCCAATTCTACTATTATCTTTTTGTGTTTTTTTAGATAAACATAGGTAAATTAACAAGAGTACATCAACAAAGAACAATATATCGTAGGGTTTTAATAAAGAAATTACACTGCCACCTAAGTCTCCAAAGTTCTGCGTTTGAGTAAACGTAGGTAATGTAATAAAGTCACTAAAGAATCTATAATAAACTGTATTTGCATATAAAAGAAAAGACATTAAAGTGTAGAATATTACAAGTAAAGTATATTTTCCTCCTCCTTTGAAAAAGAAAGAAAACCCAAGAAATAACATGGCGGAGCCGAGTGGATTTAATAATAGAAGGAAATGTTCAAGGAATCCTTCTACTCCTAAGTTAAACTGAGTTACTTGTGTGATATATGTTTTAATCCATAGCATGAAAACGGCTAAAAAATATAGACTAGAAAACTTGTTTAAAAAAGTTGCCTTTTTATTACTTAAAATTTCCATTTTATCACCTTCCGATTAGAATAGCTTTCAAGCTTTAAATTATTGGAGTAATTTGGTAACAATATTTTAATATAATTTTATAAAGCTAATATAACCTACATCTTTTTCTGACTTATGTCAAGTAAAAGATTACCTTCTCTCTTTACTACTCCTAATCTTTGTAACTATAGACTCTATTGGTGACAGTTCATTCTTATCATTTAGCTAATAAAGGTAATAGAATTTTTTAACTACTAAATTATTTCAATTGTGCTCTAAACTCAGCAATAAAGTTTCAAACAGTTATGATATCACTTTCTTCTATGTATTTTAAAAACTAACCTCGCAGTACTACTACAGTATCAATAGACTCAATCAGTAATTTAGGTTTAAACAAGCTTTTAAAGTTGAACTTCCATCAATTTTTCCTAGCATGTTGGAAATAGTATCTATCTTATGACTAATTATTATATTTTTTTGGCCAACTTTCTCTCTAATTTCGAACGTATTTGTATTAATTAATAAAACTTGCTCCGACAATAAATAGTAAAATAAACAATACTACAATCAGCTAGAAGCTCGACCCGTTATTTTCATTTTCACTAAATAACAATTAACGCATTTGCATTTAAATCCCTAGTGATTTTCAATTTGCAGAACTACACAAAGACGCATCCCTAAATGGAATGCGTCTTCTTGTAGATTATCAGGTTTTTACAACAATTGTTAACAATTCTTGATTATTAATGGTACTTAAGGAGATTCTCATACAATTTTATATATTGCCGCGAAGATGAAGACCAGCTAAAGTCCAGATCCATTGCGCGACCTACCAGGTGGTCCCACTTAGTAGGTTGGGAACGATATAGTGCTACTGCACGCTCAATTGTATGAAGCAATTCGTGTGCATTATAATTAGCAAAGCTGAATCCAATTCCTTCTTCTGTTATTTCATTGTAGGGCATAACTGTATCCTTCAGCCCCCCCGTTTCACGGACGATTGGCAAGGTTCCATAGCGAAGTGCGAGCAATTGCCCAATACCACATGGCTCAAACTGAGATGGCATTAAAAAAAGATCCGAACCGGCATAAATCTGTCGCGCAAATGCTTCGTCAAAATAAAGGTTAGCTGACACTTTATCCGGATAAATTCCTTCTAAATAAATGAATGTTTCTTCATACTGCTGATCTCCTGTTCCTAGTAAAACAAACTGAACATCTAGACCAATAATTTCATGGAAGACATGTAAAATCAAATCTATACCTTTTTGATCAACTAGTCTAGTAACCATTGAAATTATGGGAATATCAGCGTGGATAGGTAGCCCAAGTTTTTCCTGAAGGCGCATTTTATTTATAGACTTCCCCTTATAATCGGCGTATGGGAGGAATAGATTTTCATCTACTTTAGGATCGTAGGAATTATTATCTATTCCATTCACGATTCCTTGCAGATTAACACCTCTTTTTCGTAAAAATCCATCCAGTTTTTCCCCATAATATGGAGACTGTATTTCAGATGCATAGGTTGAACTAACAGTCGTTAGACAATCTGCGAAGGCGAGTCCTCCTTTGAGGTAGCTTACATTACCATAAAACTCTAAGGCGTCCAAATGATAATATTGCTCGTCTAGATCCAACAAATCAGTTAGAACTGATTTAGGATATACACCTTGATAGCGTAAATTATGAATGGTAAACACAGTTTTAATTCCCTCATAATATATATTATTTTCATAATTGGCTCTCAATTGAACAGGAATCAGCCCTGTTTGCCAATCATGACAATGTATAATATTCGGTCGCTCCTCTAGAAATGGTAAGGCCTCTAGCACTGCTCGCGAAAAGAAAGCGAAACGTTCACCATCGTCCTCAAAGCCATAACTACCATGCCTTTTAAAATAATATTCGTTATCTAGAAAATATACCGTTACTCCTTGATAATGAATTTTCTCTATACCACAAAATTGACGTCTCCATCCCACTGGTACTTCAATGCTTTTAACCCACTCCATCTGTTCTTTAAAATTCAATTGGCGATCGTCATATTTAGGTAATACTATGCTGACGTTTACTCCCTGTTCTTTTAAAGATTGAGGCAAGGCGCCAATAACATCACCTAGTCCCCCGGTCTTTATAAATGGGGCGCACTCCGAGGCTGCAAATAAAACATTCATGCTAGTGTACCTCCAGTTTAAAATACTACTTCTTTTCTGACTACGATTGGCTTATTCATTGCTGTGATTATTTGATTTTTAGTGATGACAACTTGTTTATCCGTAATCACATTTTCTATATGAGCTCCCTCTTCAATATCACCTTTTTGCATAATGATACTGTTTTTAACTACTGCTCCCTTTTTAACTTTAACCCCTCGGAAAATAATACTATCCTCAACAGTTCCTTCAATAATACATCCATTTGCGATTAATGAGTTAGAAACCTTGGAAGAATTTGCAAATTCGGCAGGTGCTTCATGTTTGATTTTCGTGAAAACTTCCCACGAATCATAAAAAAAGTTTCGAAGAATTTCTGGATTTAGAAATTCCATATTACTAGCATGGTATGTTTCTAGGGAATGAATAAATGGCATATAACCTGTAAATCGATATCCTTGCACTTTAAGGTTGTTTAAATTAGCTTTAACAATATCTTTTAGAAAATCATATTCATCATATTCTATACAAATCTTTATTAAATCTATTAATAGTTGTTTCTTAATCACATATGTTTCCAAACATATATGATCACCTTTCTTAGGTGACGTAAAAAAATTTATATCACGAACTACACCGTTTTTATCAAGTGAACATTGATGATAAATTGGTCTTTTCACTGACTTCCCATCGTAATCCTTATACAGAACTGTAATATCAGCATCATTACTTTCATGTCGTTTGATCACATCATTAAAGTCAATTTTACAAATATGATGGCCAGGAGCAATAATTACTGTATCTGCAATTGCCCGCTGGAAAAATTCTAAATGATCATAGAACTGCTGCAAATCTCCTTTAATTTTTTCGTCAGGATGGATTGAAGGTAAAATGAACAGACCTTGTGAACGGTGATCGAGATCCCATTCCTTTCCGGAACCTAGATGATCCATCAATGATCGATATTTATCTTTTGCGAAAATAGCAACTTTACTTACAGAGACGTTCATAAAGTTTGACATAGTGAAATCAATCATCCGGTAACGTCCGCCAAATGGTAAGGAGGCTAAGCAACGATGATGAGTCAATTCTTTTAACATAGGTCTTTCATTTACAAGATTAATAACACCTAATACATTCCTCATTGAACCTACCTCCTATTATAAAGCCTTCAGCAGAGCACTTTCCGAGGAAACCCGTTGATTTTCACCAATTAATATGAGTCCTTTTTTAGAGTCAGATATTACAGCACCATCTTCAATAACTGTACCGCTACCGATAATAACTTTTTCAACAATAACATTATTACCGATTTTCACATTTGGCATGATTACAGAATTTTGTACAATAGAGCCACTGCCAACTTGGACATTATAGGAAAGAACTGAATGATCTACCTTTCCAAACACTAAACAACCTTCATTGACTAAAGATTGTGTTACATCAGCATCTTCAGATATATATTGTGGGGGGTGGTTGGCATTTCCTGCGTATATTTGCCAGTTTGGATCTCCTAACTTGAAATTTGAAGGTTCCTCCAATAAATCCATATGTGCTTCCCACAGGCTTTCAATCGTTCCGACATCTTTCCAGTAGCCTTTAAAGCGATACGCTTGTAGTTTTGCTTCATCCTTCAGCATTTTAGGAATTATGTCTTTTCCAAAGTCATTAGAAGAACTAGTATCCTGTTCGTCTTCTGTTAAATATTTTTTAAGATGTTTCCAATTAAATATATACACACCCATCGAAGCTAAATTACTTTTTGGATATTTTGGTTTTTCATCAAATTCAATAATTTGATCCGTTTCGTTTGTATTCATAATACCAAAGCGATTTGCTTCTCCCCAAGGTACCTCTAAGACAGCTATCGTCGCATGTGCACCCTTTTCAATATGATCTTCGAGCATATTATTGTAATCCATCTTATAAATATGATCTCCTGAGATTACAAGTACATATTCTGGATTATTATGATCGATAAAGTGGAAGTTTTGGTAGACGGCATTTGCTGTACCTTTATACCATTCACCACCATCTTTTCCCTGATAAGGTGGTAGCATCGAAACCCCACCGTTATTCCGATCAAAATCCCATGGACGGCCGTTACCAATATATGAATTTAAAATGTGCGGCCGATATTGAGTTAGTATGCCGACAGTATCAATACCTGAATGTGTACAGTTGCTTAAGGTAAAATCGATAATCCGGTATTTCCCTCCAAATGGCACTGCTGGTTTAGCTAAGTCACTCGTCAATTCCCCGAGTCTCGAACCTTGACCACCTGCTAAAAGCATTGCAATCCATTTTTTAGATGCCATTTGTACTGACTCCCCTTTTTCTTTTTTTCGTTTCTTTCATGAATATAGCTATCCCTAATGGTGGTACAGTTATTTCTAAGCTATAAGGTTGGTTATTTTGAGAAATTTGACTGGCATTCATTGGGGTTGAATTCAACTGTCCCGACCCTCCATATGAAGTAGCATCACTATTAAATGCTTCGAAATATGTACCCTTGGTCGGAACTCCTATTTGATATTTATGGTAAACAGTGGCTGAAAAATTACAAACAATAATGCAATAATCCCCCTTACGTTTTCCTTTTCTCATAAAGGTAATCACACTTTGATCTGCATTATCCGCGTCGATCCAATGAAAGCCGACTGGCTCATGATCTAATCGCCATAGTGAAGATGTTTCTTGATATAATTTATTTAAATCTTTATAGTACCGAAAAAAAGTGGAATGAGCGTCAAAATCTAATAGCATCCAATCCATTTCTTGTTGGTATTTCCATTCGTCAAATTGTGCAAATTCACTACCCATAAATAAAAGTTTCTTCCCTGGATGCGCAAATAAATAGCCAAATAAGAGGCGAAGGTTTGCAAATTTTTGCCAGTAGTCACCGGGCATTTTATTTAGTAATGACCTTTTGCCGTGAACTATTTCATCATGTGAAAATGGAAGGACAAAGTTTTCTGAAAATGCATATAAAAACGAAAATGTTAATAAATGATGATGCTCTGGTCGTTGATTAATATCAAGCATCATATATTTGAGCACGTCATTTGACCAGCCCATATTCCATTTATAATTAAATCCAAGTCCACCTGCACTAGTTGGACTTGTTACCAACGGCCATTCGGTTGCTTCTTCCGCCATCATCAGCGCACCTGGGAATCTTTGAAAAATAGTCTCATTTAACTTTTTTAGAAATTCGATTGCTTCAAGATTCTCTCCACTTCCATATTGATTTTTCAATTCTACAGGGAGAGGATTATCATGATTTAGGTAAATCATGGATGAAACTGCATCTATACGAAAACCGTCTACATGATAGACATCCATCCAAAATATTGCGTTTGAAATGAGGAAGCTGACGACTTCTGGCTTACTATAGTCAAAGCTATATGTTCCCCAAATTGGTCTCTCTGCTCTCAATGGATCTGCCGATTCGAAAAGTGCCGTTCCATCGAACTTTCCGAGTCCATGTATATCCTTACAAAAATGTGCAGGTACCCAGTCAAGTATTACACCAATGTCCTTTTGATGGCATCGATCTATAAAATACATTAGTTGCTCAGGCGTACCATATCTGCTAGTCGCTGAATAGTAGCCAGTTATTTGATAACCCCATGAACCATCGTATGGATGCTCCATAACAGGCATCAACTCAATATGTGTAAAGCCATTATCAATTACATAATTGATCAATTCATCTGCAAGTTCTTGATAATTATAAAACTCCCCACCTTCTTTTTGTTTCCATGAAGCCAAGTGAACTTCGTAAATCATCATCGGTTTGTGATAAATATCCTTTTTTACTCGCTTTGCCATCCATTTTTGATCTTGCCATTTAAAAGTATTCAAATTGTAGATAATAGAAGCTGTTTCTGGTCGGAGCTCCGAATAAAAAGCATACGGATCTGCTTTTAGCTCCTTCCGTCCGTCTGGTCCTGTAACCTCATACTTATAGATGTCACCATGAGCAAGTTCAGGAATAAATAAAACCCAGATTCCAGATTGATCCAAGCATTCTAGTTTATGCTGGGTACCATTCCAATTATTAAAATTACCTACAACGGAAACCTGTCTTGCATTTGGTGCCCAAACTGCAAAACGAACACCTTGTATATCTTTCTCATCAAGTATATGAGCTCCGAGCATCTTATAACTTTCATACAGTGTTCCTTCATGAAAAAGGTATACATCAAAATCACTTGGGTATAGCTGGTTATTCAACTTCATGACTTCTACCATTTAAACACCTCTTTCAATCTATGATTTCCTCAATATAAATACCAATTCTACTCTAAATTATTCGCCATATATCTTTAAACACCTTTTAATATTTAACTGTTCCTAATATTCGATAAATATTGACATAATAAAAAATCCTCCATACAATGGAGGATTTTTGGGAAAAACATTTTGTTCATGCAAAGTTAATAACAATAAAATACTAAGGTCCGTTAATCGTAGAAAAGTTATCAGCTGTCCTCCTTATTAAAAGGTAATCTTATATCTGTATTTTGAGCTCAGTCATTTCCTGTCAATTGTGTAGAATGTGTATTAACCATACGGTTTAAAAATAAATATGAAAGCGCTACGGACCATGCTAGTGGAGTGTTGCCATTCGGGACATTTTTACCGCCAATATATAATTCAGGGACTTCCCAATTTTCTGGTACGATTCTTTCCGTTTTATCCACATATTCATAAGCCTTGTCATGCAACCCCAGTTCAAAATAACACAGTCCAAGCCAAGGTAGTCCAAAGCACCATTCTGCTTCGCTGCCTTCGTTATAATACTGATCGTTACGATAACGAATACAGCCATTTGTCCGCTCAAGTTGTTCGGAAACCATCTCGACTATCTTAAGTGCAGTTTTCCTTTCAATTACACGATACGGATAGATAAGTGAAAGAAGTGATAAATCTGTTTCTTTTGTTTCACTTTCACGAGGTAATAGAAAACGCAGCGTCTCTTCACCTTTTTGAATTAGTTCATCCTTAACATTCACAAGCATTTTAACCGCACTCAAGCCTGCCACACATGCACCTACACTTGAAGCATGTAGTTCCATATTTTCTTCCCACATTCCATTATCCTTTGCTTGCCAGTACCCTAGACATTCTAGATAGTCGACTAGTTTCTGAACAATAGAAAGATCATTCTCATCACGGATAACTTTATGTCCGTGGCTTAATCCCACTCCTACTCCCCATAGGAACGCTCCAATCGCATCATTCTGCGCATGCCCCCATTCTTGGCTCAATTCCTCTAAATCTGTGGAATATCGCGAGTGGATATACTCAAAAAGATAAACCGGTTTTTTTTCTCGGTGAATATCTATTTTCCATTCGTATGTTTTAAATAGTTCAAATAAAGCATGATATGCCTTTTCATACCGATCAGAATTGCTTTGTAAAAAAGGCAATACCGTGTATACAACATCACGTATCCAGACAAAATGGTAGTCTTTTGAAACGCTGGCGGTATAAGCTCCATTCGATAGACGCATCCGATCTAAAACTTCAATTGCATTGTTGATTTTCATATACGAGACCTCCCTTAAATAATACCCATACAATGATGGTTAACCATTTGCAATTATTCTAGACAAACAATCATTTGAAAACGCTTCCATTATGAAATAGAGAAATTAAAGTACTTATATTCTATGTAGGAAATTGTTATTTGGAAAAGCAATCAGACCCAATACCCAAAAATTCATTGACAAACACTTATGAATGACCACAATTCTAATTCTATTAAGGCTGTTAATAAGTAATTTTACTAATACCCGGAAGACAAAACTTCAAATCAACTTTGGACATATGTATTGATTTTTACCTTTTCTTTAGTATTTTTATAGAAGAAACACAAAATTACTCTTCACTTACAAACAAGTAAAAAACACCTTCACGTTGAAAGGGGAAACCCGTTTTTACGTATAGGTGTTTATATAAAATCTAAAAGTTTAGCGGTATCATTCTAAATACTGAATAGGAGAAGTGCTAAGGTTAAACCTAAACCTTATAATTCTTCTGCTATTTCTTTAACAATTTCATCAATCGCAGTGGAAGCCCCAGATTTATTTTGTACTAACACGCTAAAGATGTACGATTGGCCGCTACCTGTTTCTAGATAACCACTCAATGTACTAACACCGGTTAATGACCCGGTTTTTGCATAGACTTTTCCTGCTGTTAATGGATCTTTCAATCGATTTCTTAAAGTACCTCCTACCATTCGATCTGTATTTGCAGCTACTGGTAAGCTAGTAAAATAGGTAGTAAACCAATCTTCTCGTTGCACTTGATATAACAACTCACTTACCAATAAACTGGAAACCTTATTTTCGTGAGACATTCCTGACCCATCTTCAAATTGCCAATCCGTCATATTTAAGTTAATTGAGTTTCCATAATCTCTAATAGCTTGTAAGCCAGCCTTTGTGCTACCGTGATTATTTTTCACTTTACCCATCGTTTTCACTAAAATATCCGCAATACCATTGTTACTTAGTTTCATATACGGGATTAACAGTTGTTCCAGTGTCATCGATTGCTTCATTGCTACGAGTTGAGCACTATTTGGTGTTGCAGCTTGAAATACTTTTTCTTTTGAATACTCAATTCCTGAATCTACTAAAACTGCCTGGAACATTGTCAATGTATGTGTCGTTGGATGTTTAACAGTCACCCATTCTCTTTTTGTTTTATCGACAGGAAGGTTACCATTAATGACAATCTTGTTTGTTTGATGTAATCTTTCGATCGTTATTGTATTGGCTTTTCCCACTTCCACTGTCTGTGCTTCATTTAATATTTGTAAATCACCATTGTGTGGCGTTACCTTAATGGACGGTAAGTCTCCAACTACAGTCCCAACTGCTTCTACGATAATCGTACCGGAATCGTAGTCTGTGTTTGGAGAAGTGGTTAAAGCTGAAATAGGTGCAGCGTAATAATAAGACTCGTCCCCAATCCATATTCCCGGTGTTAATAGATCATTATCAAACCATTTGTCATCACCAACAATTCGACCATCAATTTTATGGATACCCTGTGCTTTTAACTCTTCTGCGAACTGTTGTAAGTCTTCTATGGATAAAGTTGGATCACCTTGTCCTTTTAAATAGACATCCCCTTTTAAAACTCCATTCGACACCTTCCCAGAAGTATAAAGGCTAGTATTGAAACGGTAATCCTTTCCCAATATGTCTAAAGCTGCTGCAGTAGTCAAAAGTTTCATATTAGACGCTGGTTTTACAGTTGTAAGACCATTGTAGTCATAAATCGCTTCTCCGGACAAGCGGTCTCTTACAGTAATACTCACATCTGCTCCAGCTAATTTTTCTTCTATAAGCATAGTAATAGAATCGTTTAAAGTTTCCTTTACTATTTCTTCTGCTTGAGCAACATTTTGAAAACTGAACATACCCATAACTAATACCCAAGCCATCACCATGGTAATGCATTTTTTCTTCATGATTTTCCTCCTTATTTGAATTTTTTGATTATTACTTAAGTGTATATTCATCAAAAAGAAAATTTATCCTTTACGATTACAAAAAACAGGCTTATCGATCGAGATTAAAAGAATTAACCTAAATAGATAAACCTAAAGTTTTTCAGAAATTATGTCTATTGACCCTGAAAATTTGAACAATATATTATTATTTATAGTTTCATTAAATTTATGTGTGGTAATTCTTTTTAATTTGCTCAGCTCCTGAACACCTAAATAATAATCCGTGCCTTACACTAGTAACAAAGGATTTAGTGGTTAACTCGATAGAGTTAAATATTAATTTTAGCGAGCAATGTAACAAATAGATTTTCTATCTTTATATAGAAACTGTTTCATTTTTTTGGGGTTGTTGATTCTTATAAGAATAATTACATAATCATTGGATTTTTCTACAAAAAAAGACACTCCGAAAAGGAATGTCTTTTTTTAAACTGACCTTTCACCACCATCTATTGGAAACACAGTTCCAGAATTCTTTAATTAAAGCGTAAGAATTCAATTTGGTAGGAGATGTTATCCTTAAAGTTGATAAACAGCTTCCTTCAATATTTCATATGAACGTCTTCTTGCTTCTTGATCGTAAATATAAGAAACAGCCATCAATTCATCAACGTGGAATGCTCCTAGGAATGATTTTAATTGGGTACTGATTGCATTTAAATCTCCCTTAAATGTATAAACAGACATTCCACGGACAGCATTTTCTTCTAAATGGTTCCAATGACCATCCATTGTATCAATTGGGGGCTGTAACAAATCCTTTTTACCGCTTACTACATTTAAATAAAAACGATCACTAGATGTTGCAAGCTTTTTAGCTTCCTCATTTGTATCTGCTGCTATCACATTTACACAAACCATCACATATGGTTCTGACAAATACACAGAAGGAACAAACTTATTACGATAAATTTGTATCGCTAGTTCAAATTGTTGGGGGGCAAAATGTGCAGCAAATACATAAGGTAGTCCCAAACGAGCGGCTAACTCTGCGCTTGAAGTACTCGAACCAAGAATGTAAATTGGTACTTTGACACCTACACCAGGAAAGGCACGAACTCCACCTTGCTGATCTAAAGATTTAAAGTAATTTTGCAATTCCACTACATCCTGTGGGAAAGAAAAAGAAGTTTCCTGAGTCGTTCTGCGTAGAGCATGAGCAGTTTGCATATCAGTTCCCGGAGCACGACCCAGTCCTAAATCAAGTCTATTCGGATAGATTGTTTCAAGAGTACCAAACTGCTCTGCAACAACAAGTGGTGCATGATTTGGTAACATAATACCACCTGAACCTACTTTAATAGTTTCTGTTTTTTCCAATACATGACCGATTAAAATAGAAGTAGCAGAACTAATAACAGTCTGCGAATTGTGGTGCTCTGTTAGCCAATATCGATTGTAGCCGATCTTTTCCGCATGTTGTGCCAGGCTAACCATATCTTTAAAAGCTTCTTTGTTTGACTGGCCTTCTTTGACAGCCACTAAATCCAAAACTGAAACAGGAATGGGCGTAAGTTTTCTAATCATATTTTTTCTTCCCTTCGTTATTTAAACGTCTCTAATAGATAATAATTCTAGGTAAATATTTGTTCAAGGTATCTGCTTTATAAATGACCGAAACTAAAAATAGACACCTTAGATTGTATAAGTAGAATAATATATCAAGAAAAACGAAAGTAACTTTTTTTAAAATAAAAGAAGCCCCACTACTTTTACAACAGTGGGACAACTTTATTAAAATTAAGATTCTCTGTGAATTAGGGGGATCTTCAACTTTTCAAAATATATTCTTTCTATTCAACGTTTCATTAGACTCTAGCAATATACATAGCTATCTAATGGAATAGACCAAGATTAATAACGGTATGATTGTTGTAATAAATCAGTAAAAAAGCGCAAAAATTTCGCATGGGAATAATTATTCTAAACCTCTATTTTTATAATTAAAGCCTAGGAAGATAATGGGGATCTACCCTGGCGATGCAGGTCAATATTTCTAATCAAACTTTATTTAATGTATCTATTCTAATTTAGATAATTTTGATATTAATTTTAATTCCGACGATCAATTTCGTTCTTTATCTCCTCTTCATGTTCCTTCAGTTCTGCTTTAAAAATTCTTCTAATCACTTCTTTATCACCGAACATTAAAATGAAATCTCCGGCTTGAAGCTCGGTATTTAGTCTTTCCTTTCGGATAACAATTTCTCCCCGCTTTATTGACAAAACATTTATGTCTTCCTCTGAATTTAATTTCTCTATTAGTTTTCCACCAATCATAGTGGAAGAACTGTGGAGAGGAACTTCCACTAAGTAATCATTCTCTTCTGTTAAAAAGACATCTTTTATAGTCATATCTTGAAGATCAAAGTTTCTTTCAAGTTCATGCTCAAATAAGACGGTTAGTTTATTTTTGACTTTACCAACTTTTAAAACAAATAAGAACAAAACCAATGTTCCAGCGACATAACCTATTTTCATAGTGAAAAATTCATCTGACAATATGCTGCTAATTGCAGAAATAATAACCGCTAAAGAAAATGCACCAAAGAGGATTAAAAAAGCACCAAGCCTTCTACGTATGGGGTGATCAATAATTAGTTCTGATTCCCCTGTCGTAAATCCAGTTCCTGTAAGCATGGAGATAACCTGAAATCTGGCAATATTTTTTTTAAGTCCTGTAAAAGTAAACAGGATGGTATTAATTTCTATTACAATTAAAATAATCGTTAAATACACAATAACAAATACATAGCCCATATAGTTCCACCCCTGATTAAAAGTCCTTTAAGTTAATCTTTATTATCCAACAATTTACTAATATATATACTTGGACTTTAAGCTTCACTTTCCCACAAACTGCTCGATTAAAACATTTCACTTAAATAGTTCCCATACCTATATGTCTATTTGTTTCTATTGGTACCCAAAAACAAAGCATGTGTAAATTATGTTAAAATGATTTTTAGCGAGAACAGTAAACTATTTAATGAGGTAGATAAATGACAAGGAAAATTATAAATCTTTTACCGGGACTATTAGCTTGTATTGCAATTGCAATGTTTGGTATAGCTCTCGGTAGAATATTCCCTAATTTAGGAAGTGGCTTATTTGCGATTTTGATTGGTATATTATTTGGCAATCTAAAAATAGGTTCATATTCTATTTTAAAGTCGGGAGTAAAGTTTTCAGGAAGTAATTTATTATATATTTCTATAGTGCTGTTAGGAGCTACTTTGACTTTCAATTCATTATTGGAAATCGGAATATCAGGACTAACTTTTATTCTCATTCAAATGACAGCGACGATTATGTTTGTTGTTTGGTTAGGAAAAAAACTACGATTCGGCGAGGACTTTGGTTTACTGATGGCTAGTGGAAATGCAGTCTGTGGCTCATCCGCAATTGTGGCAACTGCACCAACCATTGAGGCGAGGGAATCTGACGTTGCCGTTTCTATTACAATTGTTAATCTGCTGGGGACGGTTTTGATGGTCATGTTACCATTGATTATAAGTGTAATTTTTCATGACAATGTATTGCGTTCATCTGCTTTAATAGGTGGAACATTGCAATCTGTTGGACAAGTAGTGGCTAGCGGAAGTATAGTCGGTGAAACAGTTAAGGATCAGGCAGCCGTCTTTAAAATCAGTCGAATTATATTTTTAGTAGGTGTTGTATTCGTTTTGAAACAAATCAAACTAAAAAAGGTAGAGCAGACAAAAACAAAGGTCCCATTTCAATGGAATACAATCGTTCCATGGTATGTCGGAGGGTTTTTCATATTATGTTGTATAAATAGTATTCTGCATTTCCCTGAAATAGCTACTCATTCCATTAAAGGATTCGGAAACTATTTGGAAATAATTGCTTTAGCTGGAATTGGATTGAGTGTTAAAATTAAAGACCTTACCCTAAACGGTTGGAAGTTATCTGCTTATGCCGGTGGAATCGGACTGTTCCAGATTGTATTTGCTCTATTATTGATTTTGCTGTTATTGTAATCTGAATTTGCATTACAATCGGTAACACAGGTTTTTGAAAGAATTTTCTCATTAGATTCAGATAATCTTTAATCTTAAGTAGCACAAACCTCATTGGTGTTTGTGCTACTATTTTTATAAAAACTAGAAACTTAAAACTTTCTGTTTAATAGTCTCGTCTAATGGAAAAAGGAGAGAAGCTTATGGGAGAAATAACAATTGCCTCTATAGCAGCAGAAAAGCACGATGAAATTATTAATGATTTAATGCGAGCATATGGTCAAGACATAATACAGCTAGTTTATGCATATGTGAATAACCACGCAATCGCAGAGGATCTAACGCAAGAGATATTTGTAAAATGTTATAAGTCTTTAGATACATACAAAGGTAAATCAAAAATAAAAACATGGTTATGGCGCATTGCGATAAATCATGCAAAGGATTATTTGAAGTGTTGGTATAACCAACGTGTGAAGACCACTGAAGATACAATTTTAAGTTTAAGCGTCAGCATAGATAATGTAGAACGAACGATTATCCAACAAGATGAAGATGCTCAACTGGCACAAGCTGTTATGCAATTACCTGTTAAATATCGAGAAGTAATTTATTTGTTTTATTATGAAGAACTTGCTATTAAGGAAATAGAAAATGTCCTAGAAGTGAAGGAGAATACGATTAAAACCAGATTGCGTAAAGGAAAAGCTTTATTAAAAAACATACTGGAGGGCTCAACATGGATGAACGTTTAAAGCGGTTAAAGAAAGCAATGAAAAATAATACGTTCCAACATGTACGGTTTAAGGAAGTACAACGAGAAAAAATAAATGAAAGTATAGAACACATCCATACGGATTTAACGCCATTAATATTAACTTTATTGACACAGAGAAAAACAGGTTCAGATTTAACACTACTACTTCATGCAAGAGGTATTAAAAGTATTGTAAATAATGAAGGAATAATTTACACACATCTACATACCCAAGAACATCTAGGTTATGTCAAATCCTATTGGGAAGAGGATGGCGAGAAGTACTATGAGCTAACTAATAAAGGTTTAAACTTAATACAAAATGAACAATTAGAGTTAAAGAATCGATATTCCTTAAAAGATTTATTCCAGGAGTTGAATATCAATGAAAATTAAACAATTTCTAGAAATAGTGACGAGCAAGATTCGCTCTAAGGAAGCAAAAGCTTATGTAAGTGAGGAATTAACGCAACACATATTGAGATCAAAGAAACTCTGGTTACAAAAAGGAATTAATGAAATGGAGGCGGAAGAAAAAGCAATTCAAGAAATGGGGAGCCCATTAACACTTGGTCTCTCATTAGACCATATACATAAACCCAAAATTGATTGGCTACTAATTTCCATACTTTGCTGTACACTTTTATTAAGCTTTTTACCTTTGCTCACATATAAACAAGAACAGTATAGTGGCTATATTGATTTACAAACAATGATTCAAAATAAAGTTATCTTTGTAATCCTTGGTCTGTTCCTTGCTTTAGCCATAATGTATGCTGACTACCGAAAGCTACAAAGATTTAGTTATTTATTTTACGTCGCTGGTATAGGTTTCTTATCATTGCTTCATTTCTTTTCAAATACGTTAATTAATGGGGAGGTTATGCTGTCAATAGGTATGCTAGACCTACAAATTTGGATGGCCATTCCTTTATTTTTAATAGCATGGGCTGCGATCTTCGCTAGACCTTCCGTAAAAATTTTGCAAGCTATGATTCTCTTTGTCATATCAATTATTTCATTTGCATCTGTTGCTAATTTATCCGTATTATTTATGTATGTTGTACTGGTAGGTGTCCTTTTTTCTCAAAGTCAAGTCATTCCTAGAGTAAAGTTGCTTGTGATTAGCGCTACGGGTATTTTAGCGATAGGAGTGGTTATTTTAACCACTAGTATACTTCATCAATATCAATTACATCGTCTATATGGTTATTTAAACCCTCAAGAGAATGCAGAAGGCGCAGGTTATATGTATCTATTACTAGAAGAAGTTATAAAAAATGCAGCTTGGTTTGGGTCCAAAACACAAGTTAAAATCCCTGGGGCTCATACTGATTTGGTATTTGGACATCTAATACAATCATATGGGTATGGATTGGCACTATTAATTGTTATACTTTTGTCAGTATTTGTAATAAGACTTTGTATTATTTCATTCTCTATAAAGGATTCATTTGGCAAGTTACTTGTCATTGGAGGCGTAACACTTTTTTCCATACAATTTATATATACTATAGGAATGTCAGTAGGTAAATTACCAATTGTCTCGATGCCTTTACCATTTATGAGTTACGGTTTTATGCCGACTATACTAAATGCTTTTATTGTAGGTATAGCATTGAGTGTCTATCGTAGAAAATCTCTTATTCAAATAATAAGAAAGTCTGTCTAAATTATAATGTTCATCAAAAAATTGAGGCTGGACAGAAGTTGAAATTTTATTGGATAAGGAGAAATCTTTACTAAATAATGGATATTTAATAAAATTGATTGGAATGGAGGGGCGACTCCTACGGGAATAGCGTGACGCCTGAGACTACAGGCTCAGGCCACGCCCGTGGAAAGCGTCCCTGAGATGGAAATCAATTTTGTGCACAGTAAAAAATACAGCATTTTTCTCACTGAGAAAAATGCTGTTTTGGGGTTCTGTCCCAGCCTCTTAGTGCAATTATTTTAACTGTATGCTAAAGCTTACTTTTTGATTATCTAACATAATAGTTATTGATGAGTCAGATTCAAGCTCTGAAACAAATTGTATATGATGAACCAATACATTTGTTTTTATTAAGGAGTCAAAACGCTCAATTAATGATTTAGAATCCTCGTTGCAACTTATTGAAATATTTATATATTTTTCAATTGGATAATTATGCTTTTTACGTGTGTCCTGAATGATACGTATAAAATCACGAATTTGCCCTTCTTCTATTAACTCAGTAGTTAGCTTCGTATTTATAAGTACCTTATAGATTCCATCCTCTAAAAATGCATAACCTTCTTTCATATGGGATTCTGTAATTACATGCTCTTTTAACAATACATAGGATTCATTTGACAAAACTATTGTTATATTACCTTCTGATTTTAGTAATTCTTTTTCGGAAACTGTCAAATTCTCCACATACTGTTTCACATCATTCACATTTTTACCAAATACAGCACCAGCTGTTTTAAAGTTTAACTTAAACGAAACTTCTTCTAGCCCTTCCAAATCAGTTAAAAAATTTATTTTTTTTATGTTTAGTTCGTCTTGAATAATGGATTCATATTTCTTTAAGTTTTCGTTGGATACTACTGTATAAATGACCATTTCAGCTAGCGGTTGTTTTACTTTCAAGTTATTTGAATTTCGGATGCTGCGACCTAACTCCACAATCTTCAATACAGCATTCATATCATCCTCTAATTTTCTATCGATGAAATTGCTTTGATATTTTGGGTAGTCTTGAAGATGAACGCTGGCATTTTGTAATTTTAAATGTATGTCCTCTGCGATGTATGGACTAAACGGTGCAACTAATTTACTAACAGTACTTAATACGTGGTATAGAGTATTAAATGCTGCACGTTTATCGTCAGAAAAACCTGTCGCCCAAAAACGCTGTCTCGATCTACGAACATACCAATTACTTACTTCCTCAACTAATTCAGCAATTTCACGAGTAGCTTGAGTAATTTGATAATCTTCCATAAACTCTGTTACCTTTTGAACTGTACTATTCAGCCTTGAAAGAACCCATCGATCCATTTTTGTTTGTTTACCAGGTTTCGTTTTATCGAAGGTAAACTGATCAATATTTGCATATAGTGAATAAAATTTAAAAATATTATCAAGTGTATCAAGTAGCTTAGAACTAGCTTCTTGTACAATCTTTGACGAAAAACGTTTTGGATTCCATGGAGAACTATCTACTAATAATGACCAGCGTAATGCATCGGCACCATACTGATGCATTAGATCAAGTGGATCTAGTGCATTCCCTTTACTTTTAGACATTTTTTGACCTTGCTCATCTAATACATGTCCGAGTGATAACACATTTTTGTAAGGTGCTTTTCCTGTAAAGAGGGTTGATACAGCAAGCAAACTATAGAAAAATCCTCGAGTTTGATCAATTCCTTCTATTACTACATCTGCAGGGAACTGATCGTTAAATTGTTTATTATCATCAAATGGATAATGGTTCTGTGCAAAAGGCATCGATCCGCTATCAAACCATACATCGATTACTTCAGGCGTACGCAACATTTCCCCACTACATTTTGGACAAGTACAGAGAATGGCATCTATATATGGCTTATGCAACTCTAAGTTTTCAGGCAATGGCTTAGATGCGAGTTTTGTTAAAGATGTAATACTAGTCGGAGCTACTTCATATTCACAGGTTGAACAAATCCAAATGTTTAAAGGGGTTCCCCAGTAACGATTTCGGCTGATATTCCAATCCACCACATTTTCTAAGAAATTCCCAAAACGCCCATTTTTAATATGGTCAGGATACCAATTTACCGACTCATTATTTTCAACTAGCTGTTCCTTTAACGCTGACATCTTAATGAACCAACTGTCCGTTGCATAATAAAGTAGAGGTGAATCACAACGCCAACAATGAGGATAGCTATGTTCGTATTTCTCCTTATGAAATAATAAGCCGTTATTCGCTAATAACTTAATGATCTCAACGTCACTGTCCTTCACAAATTGGCCAGCTAAATCTGTGACCACTTCTGTATAACACCCTCGTTGATCCACGACATTTACGAAAGTAAGTCCGTTTTGTTGTACTGTTAGATAATCATCCTCACCATATGCAGGGGCAATATGCACTATTCCTGTACCACTCGTTTCTGTTACATAATCCGCTAACACAACAATATGCCCTTTTGTTATATCTACATAATGGAATGGCGGAAGATAAGGAACACCTTCAAATTCGACTCCTGAATGTTCACTTAGGACGATAGCTTTTTCTCCCAATACAGCAGGAACTAATGATTTTGCAACTATATATATTTCACTTTCTACCTTAGCCCGCACATAGACTAGACTAGGATTCATAGCTAGCGCTACGTTTGCTGGTAGCGTCCAAGGTGTTGTAGTCCAACCAAGAAAGTACTCATCAGCATTTACGAGTTTAAACTTAACCGTAGCAGAGAGATCCTTTACATCTTTATAACCCTGTGCCACTTCATGTGAACTCAAAGATGTTTGGCAGCTAGGACAATAAGGTGATACTCGATGTCCTTTATAAAGCAGTTTATCGTGATGAACCTTACTTAAAATATTCCAAACACTTTCCATATACTCGTTACTTAATGTTAAATATGGGTTATCCATGTCTACCCAATAACCAAGTTCTTCGGTAAAAGAACGCCAAATTTTTTCGTATGTGAATACACTTTCCTTGCACTTCTTAACAAAATCCTCAACACCGTAATTTTCAATATCTTGCTTCCCTGATATTCCTAGCTGCTTCTCTACTCCAAGTTCAACTGGTAAACCATGTGTGTCCCATCCTGCTTTTCGCTCTACTCTAAACCCTTGCATAGTTTTATAGCGAGCTACAACATCTTTAATCGTTCTTCCTAATGCGTGGCCGACATGCGGTAGGCCATTTGCTGTTGGTGGTCCCTCATAAAAAACAAATGGAGTTTTCTCTTCCCGGTTTTGTACAGACTTTTCAAAAGTTCTATTGTTTTGCCAATACTCTCGAATTCTTTGTTCCCTTTGTACTTTACTTTCTTTTACATCTTGCGCACTCATCACTATTCCTCCTATACATTGTATAAAAGGCATACAAAAAACCCCGTCCCGAGTAAAGGGACGGGGTTAACCGCGATACCACCCTAATTCTATTGAGCCGATCCAATAGCACTTAGCAACGTACAAATCATACGTGTTCTTTTTAACGGTAGACACCCGGATAAGCTTACTAAAATCTTCAGCTCTTCTTCTCAGAGAGGATATTCATGTATAACCTGCACACTGACTTTCACCAAGGTATCAGCTCTCTGGGGAACAAATCGATACATTACTCTTTCTCTTCAACGAATTTATATGCTTTTATTGAATAGTAATATAGCAAAATTAGAAGATAGTGTCAATTATTTATTGTTTCAAAATATCTTTCACTCGTTGTACATATTCTTCCGTATCATAGGAAAAGTATAACTGACTTGCCAATCGAACAGGATCACCAAAGAAAAAACGTTCATATAGTGTTTGTCGTGTGCCAAATGCACTCATAGTTAAATCCCATGCTAATCGGAAAAGTTTGACACGATCCTTTCCAATGTCTTCCCAAGATTGTAAGTAGTGATTTAACTCATTTCTAATAGGCGATTGAAATGCGCTTTCGGTTGGGATGGACATTAATCCACTGGCACCTAAGAGCTGAATTATTTCACTAAAACGCGGATATATGCGTGGAAATACATTCATAGCAATTTGTAATGTGGTGCTGTCTGGTTGCATCCATCCGCCTTTGTCTACTTTGGCCTCTACTTCTGATTTTATCACCAACGCTTTCATCGTTTCCAAGGCAATAATTATTTCAGTTGCTTTCTCTTGCACATGTTGATATTCCTCAATATTAATTGTTTCAATAATAGATTGGACAATTCCCAATATGAATTCAGTTTTCACAATCTGCCTAGATGCTACTTGATGAAGTGTAAAGGGCAAGAACGAGCTCGACTTCATAAAATTAGTTGATATAAATAAATTGTCATAATAAAATACACGCTCCCAGGGAACTAAAACATCGTCAAATACAACAATACTATCAATTTCTTCGTACTTCGAACTTAATGGATAGTTAAAATTGGAGTCTCCTCCAACAAACGATTCCCTACCGATGAACCTTAAACCTTTTGTATTACAAGGTATGGAAAATGCAAAACTATTACCTTCTTCTGCTTTCCCCCCTGCTGCAATAACTAATAGTTCATCCGTTATTCCACCTTGTGTCGCAAGTAGTCGCGCACCTTTTATAATGATTCCATCTTTGTTCTTGCCTACTATTTTTGCGGCTATAGGTTCATCTGAACGTTCCACATAAAGTTGTGTGCGATTTACTTGTGGTTCTATAAACGTATGAGTCATAGAGATGTCATTTTCTCTTGCATATTCGTAAAATGATTGTAGATTATCTGGAAAACAATTCTTTTGGTCCGCCAATAAATGAACTGATGAGGCTAATGCCATTAATACTGTGTTCATATAATCCGGACTTCTTCCCATGAGTCCATTATTCGATTTAGCCCATTGCTGTACCATTTCTCGTCTTGCCACTAAATCCTCTTTTGTCTTGGGCTGCAAATATGACATTCCTACCCATTTTTTTGTAGTTGGAGATAAATAAGTTAGAACATTTTTTAAGTCTTTGTCATGCTGAAGATCGTACAATCTAGCCTGACTTTTTATAATTCCTTTAAATGCAGGATGCTCAGAAATGTTCCCTGAAACAGGCTTTCCGTCTATCCAAACATCCGCTTTAAGCTGATCGATCCGATTAATGTACTGCTTGCCTGTTATAGCTGGCATACTTTCACTCCTAATGTATAGGCTGCACTTAGCTCTATAATATTACTTTTAGAGTAGAGTTGTGACTGTAAAGGTGGGATGATTCCGCTGAGTTTTCAGGAGATGGTTTGTAAATTACAAATAACCATGTGTTAAAAAAGTAGGATTACAGGATAGCGAGGAAGAAGGTTTAATTCATGGCTATTAGAAAAGTCGAAATAGAAATTCGGGATATATAACACATATGACGCCTAAGAAATCAAAAGGAAGTGATTTTCTTATTAAAGCAGATACAATGGAAGAGCTTGAACGCAAATGTAAAATTGACTTGGAGGACTTCAAGCAACTATTAAACTAAAAATTACTGAAAAAGCTACAAATGAGGATTGTGGTCGAGGAAACTCTGCTTATGATCTAATATAAATATTGACTGATTTAAATAACTAGAAACCCTTTTACAATTAGGATTTCTAGTTTTGTTTTCAATTCCATAATATTATTAAATTTACATTTTAATTGAGTCAATTTCATAATTACTTGTATTATTTAAAAGTACGAATGTTTACATAATATCGCAATAAATTATTCGTTTTTAGGGAAAGTTGATCCCGTCGATTGGAGTGGCAGCCGGCGACTCCAGCGGGAACAGCACGAGCTGAAAGCCCCGCAGGAACGTAGTGACGAGGAGATTGAAGCCGTGCCCGCGGAAAGCGTCCGCCTAGAACGGAAATCAGCATTGTTCGGGTTTAACTAAATAATATTTTTTATGAAATTGACTCAATTGATATTCTATTTCCCTTAAAGTGTTCCACCAGATCCACCATCGATATTTACGGCTGTTCCAGTTACATAGGAAGCGGCATCGGATACTAGAAAAGTAATGACATTTGCTGCTTCAGTTGTTTCACCAATTCGTTGAAGTGGAATCGTAGGACCTACTACATTTCTAGAATATTCTTCCCAAGTAAGTTCTGGAGCATCCTTTTTCCATTTTAATTCGATTTGATTACTTCTGATAAGTCCAATGCAAACTGTATTTACCCGAATATTGTCTTTGCCTAAGTCTTTACTCATAGCTTTAGTCAAAGCCATACCAGCTGCTCGACTAACTGTCGTTGGTAAAGAACTTGCAGGTGGTGTTTTCCCTAAAACTGCTGTTACGTTTACAATAGCTCCTCCGCCTACTTCTCTCATATAGGGAATTGCAGCTTTTGAGGTATGTATTGCTCCAAATAATTTTAAGTCTAAATCTGTTTGCCATAAATCTGTATCCACTGAATCGAAAGGATTGGCAGATGAAGTACCCGCATTATTAACTAAAATATCAATTCGACCATAATGATTAATTGTTTTTTGAATGACTTCTTTACAAGCTTCCTCTTTTGTAATGTCAGCCGGAACAATTAATACGTCTGCTCCTGTTTCAGTTTTAATAAATGCCGCTGCCTCTTTTAATTTTTCTTTTCCTCTTGCACATAATACTACACTTGCTCCCTCTTGCACTAATTGCAAAGCTGTTTGTAAACCTATACCTTTACTTGAACCAGTAACTATTGCTACTTTTCCTGTTAATCCTAATTCCATTATGTTGCCCCCTTGATTTCAGTATCCTGTTCATCTTTCATTATATTACAAGTTTATCATTTTTCAGAATTATTACTCTCATTATATATATAAACAGACTACATGAAAGAATATATGTACTGATGAAGAAATACAACTTCCTTAAAACCTAAATTATGTTGTATTCGATAATGTTTTAATAAACATGGCTCTTCATAGAATTATTTTCAACGAAAGACTCATCCTAAACAAAAGGAAAGGAGTTTAATCATGCAGAAAATAGTTATTGCACTTGGAATTATTACTTCTACCCAATTAGTTACAGCACATATACAGTCGATTGCACCTACACAACAGGAAATACCAGCATATGCTAAGTGGGGACAGCTAGCTATGAAAGAAGCACAATCCAAATATCCGAATGCAAGTATTATTGACTACCTACATGAGGGAAAGGAAACTAAAGAAAGTTCTACAATTGAAAAATTTAAGTTATGGTTAAAAGATAGTGGTAAGGAATTTGGAGTATCTGTAAGGATTGAATATATTACTGATACTGATGAGCTTGTTAATATTCAAATACAAGAAAATTAGAATTTATTTTTAACATTTTTTCCTTACTATTTTAAAAATATTGTAAGGAAAATCATAAGTAAACCAACCAATGACCTGTTGCGTTGGTCATTGGCTTTCTATATTATTATTGCTCTTTTTACATTATCTTCAAAAGATTTGCCATCTCAATAGCTGATATAGCAGCATCGTATCCTTTATTCCCTACTTTTGTACCCGCTCGTTCAATAGCCTGTTCAATGGATTCAGTTGTAACAATACCGAAAATAACTGGTACTCCAGTTTGTAAACCTACTTGAGCGATTCCTTTTGCAGCCTCATTACATACATAGTCATAGTGTGTAGTAGCTCCACGAATTACTGTTCCAAGACCAATGACAGCATTATAATTATGTGATTCAGCCATTTTTTTTGCAATAAACGGTACTTCAAATACACCTGGAACCCATGCGACTTCTATATTTTCTTCCTTTACCCCGTGACGTTTCAATCCATCTATTGCGCCATCAACAAGTTTTGCATTTATAAAATCATTAAAACGCCCTACGACAATACCTATTTTCAAATCTGTTCCGATTAAATTTGCTTCTATTGTTTTTACCATCTTATTCTCTCCTTAGCTAACTTTATTATTTGTTAAGTAATTTGATAATTCTTCAATTGTTACAATCTTCACTTGAAATTGTTGGGCAAATTCCAGTAAATCTGGTAAGCGTGCCATTGTCCCATCTTCGTTCATAATTTCACAAATTACACCAGCTTTTGAAGATGCACAAAGTATTCCAAAATCCACGGCAGCTTCTGTATGTCCTCGTCTTTCTAATACACCACCTGGTTTTGCAATCAGAGGAAAGACATGTCCAGGTCGCTTAAATTGTAGTGCTCTAGCTTGTGGATTAATCACTTGCAGCATTGTTTTAGATCGATCGAAAGCACTAATCCCTGTTGATGTCGTCTCATGATCAATCGACACAGTGAATGCAGTATGATGAAAATCTGTATTGTTAGAAACCATCGGATGCAATTGCAATTCCTGGGCAATTTCTTCATGAATAGGCATACAAATCAACCCCCGACCATACTTGGCCATGAAATTAATATTTTCTGGTGTAGCAAATTCTGCTAAGCAAAGAAAATCCCCTTCGTTCTCGCGGTCTTCATCATCTATTAAAATAATGATCTTACCTTGTTTTAAATCCGTTATTGCTTCTTCTATCGTATTTAGCATGTTATTATCTCCTTAAAAACCGTTCTGCTTTAGAAAATCTTGTGTAATAGTTGATTCCTTTTTATTTTTAACATATTGATACATATACTTTCCTAGCATGTCACATTCAATATTGACTAGTTCACGCTCTTTCTTCATCCCTAACACTGTCTCTTTGTTTGTATGGGGAATTAGTGAAATAGTTATTGTCGACTTAGTTATTTCAAAAATAGTTAAACTTGTACCATCTACGGTAATAGATCCTTTGGGAATACAAAAGTGACTTACATCTTCTGGTACAGTAATATCAATATAAACTGCATTTGCAGTAGGTCGTTTCTTCAATATCGTACCTACTCCGTCGACATGTCCGGAAACGAAATGTCCACCAAAACGGCCATTTGCGCCCATTGCTCGTTCTAGGTTAACAGCTGAACCATTTTTTAATAAATTGGTTGTAGTCGCATGAAATGTTTCTGGCATTACATCTACTGTAAATTCAGTTTGAGAAGATGTGATTACAGTTAAACAAACACCATTTACTGAAATGCTATCGCCCAATTTTATATCTTCTAAAATTCTGTCAGCTTGTATAGAAAGTTGCATACTGCTAGCACTTTTTTGAATGTTTTTTACAATACCTTGCTCTTCTACAATTCCTGTAAACATTGTATCCTCCTTTACTAATATGTTTTGAGGAGAAATCAGAAGCTTCTTAAAAACAAAAAACTCCGCCCACAAAGGTGACAGAGGAAAATTAGGTAGATTCAAACAAGCCTTTTGTAAATATTTCTCAAAAAGCATCGAACTACTCCTTCTCCCATCCAGACTATAACTGTCGGCTTTGGATTCACACCAAATCATGCTTTTTACGGCTCACAGGCTTCAAGATTGCTCTTTTACTGTCGATTGGGACTTTCACCCGACCCCGAAGGATAATTATTCAATTTAAAAAAGCGCAAGCTCCTATGCCAGCCTAGACATCCGCATAATAATTGCAATAAAGGCTACCTTTGCCTTTATTGCCCAGACTGAAACGACATGAGGAGCTATTCGTTGTAACTAGACATAAAAAAACACATCCAGAATTCATTGGATGCGAGAGAAGTCGTACTTTAATAAGCCCTTTTATATCGTTTTTTAGTATAACTAAAAAACCTATACAATAGGCACTTATTCCTTCTCCCATCCAGACTATAACTGTCGGCTTTGGATTCACACCAAATCATGCGTTTTACGGCTCACAGGCTTCAAGATTGCTCTCTTACTGTCGATTGGGACTTTCACCCGACCCCGAAGGATAATTATTCAATTTAAAAAAGCGCAAGCTCCTATGCCAGCCTAGACAACCGGATAATAATTGCAATAAAGGCTACCTTTGCCTTTATTGCCCAGACTGAAACGACATGAGGAGCTATTCGTTGTAACTAGACATAAAAAAACACATCCAGAATTCATTGGATGCGAGAGAAGTCGTACTTTAATAAGCCCTTTTATATCGTTTTTTAGTATAACTAAAAAACCTATACAATAGGCACTTATTCCTTCTCCCATCCAGACTATAACTGTCGGCTTTGGATTCACACCAAATCATGCGTTTTACGGCTCACAGGCTTCAAGATTGCTCTCTTACTGTCGATTGGGACTTTCACCCGACCCCGAAGGATAAATTATTTAATTGGTCTAAGAATAACAAGTCCTTAAATTTTTTGCAAGTTATTTCGATTACAAACTCCTAACAAAAATTAAATCAGAAATCTAAAAGTGCGTCCACGTTAACCTTTACAATTGCAATGATTGCCTATTTCAGCCTGAACTAGTCTGTCTTGAGTTTATTGTTTTGAACACCTCTTCTTTTTAAATAGATATACAAATATGTTTACAACTTATAGAAGTTCTATATCTTTCAAATAATCATAAAATACATAGATTCTAAAATATAAAATAAGGGGAAATGGAAATGTATGCTGTTCATTTTATGGAGAAAAATATAATTGTTTTAACTCAAGTATTGAGAGATATCCCTGCGGTCGAAGACAATCTAAAAATTAAAGGCCGAAAAGGTAAAGTGATTAGTGTCCAAGAAACCGAAGAAAATGGCATCCATGTACAAGTTGAATTTGAACAGATTGTAGATAAAAATAAAGCTGCTACAAAAGAACTTGGGAAGAAAAAACGAAAATAATTTTTTTATAATAAATACCCGTTAAATGACGATAGTTACTCATTTAACGGGTTTATTGTATTAGTGAATATCACGTTTTTTGAAGCTACCGCCTCTTACTTCTGCCACATCTGTGATCACAACAAAAGCACTTGTGTCCAATTCTTTAATAATCGTCATTAATTTGTTTTCTTCCATACGAGTAATTACACATGTAACAATATCCATTGTTTCATTTGAAAAACCGCCACGTCCACTTGAATATGTAACACCACGACCTAAACGATCTTGAATTGCAGAGCCAATCTTCTCAGATTGTTTACTAACAATACGCACAGATTTAGACTTTTCAAGACCAACTTGAATTACATCAATTACGATTTTAGCTATGTAATAAGTAGTAGCTGAATAAAGTGCACTTTCTAAACCATATATAAAACCTGCACCTACAAAAATAAACGCATTGATAAGTAAAATGATATCTCCTACTGAAAACGGTACTTTTCGAGATACAAGGACTGCTAAAACTTCTGCTCCATCAAGAGCTCCACCGTTTCGAAGGACAACCCCAATACCAACACCTAGCATTACTCCCCCAGATATTACTACTAATAAAGGATCCTTTGCACTTAAAATTGGCTCGATATGATGCAGTAAAACTGTAGAAATAGATAGTGATGCTATTCCAACAATACTCATTATTGCAAAGGTTTTACCGACTTGTTTATATCCTAAATATACAAATGGAATGTTTAATACAAATAGTAATACGCCAAGAGGAATATTAAATAAATATGTTCCCATGATACTAACGCCTGTTACCCCACCGTCAATAACTGAGTTTGGTATTAATACAGCTTCAAGTGCATAACCCGCAATAGCTGCTCCTATTACGATCAAAATTATTCGTCGGGTTGTATCCGCTACTTTGTTCGTCTGCATACGCTTTTAAAACTCCTTTTTCTAAAAATTGAACCTAACTAGATTACTCTTTAATTTTAAAGATAAAAAAGCTATGTTACAAGTTAGAGTTCCTATAATTATCCCTTTCTGAATTATATAGTGTTTGTTATATTCATTTTGCTATACTCTGCTTGAACATTCGCTTAAAGGGTATAGTAAAACGATTATACTTTTTATATTGGAGAGGAGATTGTAAATGAATTACGAACAAATTACAGTTGCCGGTAGTGGAGTTTTGGGAAGTCAAATAGCTTTTCAAACGGCATTTAAAGGTTTTCAAGTTGCAGTATATGATATTAATGATGAGGCTCTTGACAATGCAAAAAATAGAATGATGAATTTAAAATTACGTTATAAAGAAGATTTAGGAGCTACTGACGGAGAAATTAACGAAGCATATAATCGTATTTCTTTCCACACTGATTTAGAAAAAGCTGTAATTGAAGCGGATCTCGTAATCGAAGCAATCCCTGAAGTTGTACCAATAAAAAATAATTTCTATAAGGACTTAAGCAAAGTTGCACCACAAAAGACAATTTTTGCAACTAACTCTTCTACATTACTACCTAGCCAATTTGCCGAAGTAACAGGTCGACCAGGAAAATTTCTAGCATTACACTTTGCCAATGAAATTTGGATGAACAATACAGCCGAAATTATGAAACATCCTGGGACAGAGAACCAAGTTTTTAATGATGTGATTAAATTTGCCAAAGCTATCGGGATGGTAGCTTTACCATTACAAAAAGAACAGCCAGGATATATATTGAATTCCCTTCTAGTTCCTTTTTTAGAAGCTGCACAACAATTATTAATAAATGACGTTGCTGATCCTGAAACTATCGATAAAACTTGGATGATTGCAACGGGCTCTCCAAAAGGTCCATTTGCTATTCTGGATATCGTTGGAATTAATACCGCATACAATATTGCCAATGCAAAAGGACAATCTGGCAACGATCATTTCATTAAATTGGCCAATATCTTAAAAACAGATTATATCGATAAAGGCAAAACTGGCAGAGAAGCTGGAGAAGGATTCTACAAATATCCAAACCCCAATTATTTGAAACCTGATTTTTTATCCTAATTATTAGTAAAAGCCTGTAAACTTAGAATGTTTACAGGCTTGTTTTAATTTTTTTAAGTACCGCAAAACGTTTTATACGGTCTTGAGGTATCAGGGGGTAGTGAAGTATAATCCATATGATCAGAACTATAATCGTATGGTTTAGAAATTACTTTAAGAAGGCTCTTTAGCACACTATAATCTTGATTATTCACTGCTGCTTCAATTGCATCTTCTACCCGATGATTTCTTGGAATGACTGCAGGATTACTTTTCTGCATCAGCTGCTGGATAAATTCTTTAGACACATCTTGTTTTTCAACTCTAGCTAGCCACTTCTCATACCATTGGTCAAAATCTTTTTTACCAAACAAAACAGTTTCCTCTAACTTATCAAGAGTCATCAATCGGAATGTATTAGTATAGTCTGCTCTGTATTTCTCCATAAGTTGAAGCAAGTTATCAATTAACGAAAGGTCCTCTTCTTCTATATTAAAAATACCTAGCTTATTCCCCATTCCCGTCAACCAGTAAGTCTCATATTTTTCCGGAAATGCCCCTATTTTTTCTGTTGCAAGTTTGACTGCTTCTTCCTCATCTTCATGAATAAGTGGTAATAAACTTTCTGCCAACCTTGCTAAATTCCAAGCGGCAATATTCGGTTGATTTTCATAAGCATACCGACCATGAGTATCGATTGAGCTAAATACTGTTTTCGAATCAAAAGTATCCATGAAAGCACAAGGACCATAATCGATTGTTTCACCACTTATTGTCATATTATCCGTGTTCATCACTCCATGAATAAAGCCAACAAGTTGCCATTTCGCAATTAAAGCTGCCTGATGCTCAATCACTTCCTGGAGTAATAATAGATAACGATTTTCTTTATCCAATAGTATCGGATAATGTCTCTCTATTGCATAATCTGCCAAGTCTTTTAAATCGTTTATACTTCCCCATTTTGCAGCAAATTGAAAAGTACCTACACGTAAATGACTAGAAGCTATTCGCGTCATTACAGCTCCTGGTCCAACAGTTTCCCGCATAATATCCTCACCTGTAGTGACTACAGAAAGGCTACGAGTCGTTGGAATACCAAGTGCATGCATAGATTCACTAATAATATATTCACGAAGCATTGGTCCAAGTCCTGCTCTTCCATCTCCTCCACGAGAATATGGTGTTCTACCTGAACCCTTCAACTGGATATCAACTAGTTCTCCCGAAGGCTTAATATGTTCACCGAGCAGCAGAGCTCTACCGTCCCCTAACATAGTAAAATGTCCAAATTGATGCCCAGCATAGGCCTGTGCTAAAGGTATCCCACCTTCTATTGTGCGATTGCCAGCCAGTTCCTCAATACCTTGTCTACTTTCTAAAGCTTTAGGATCTAGTCCTAACGTAGTTGCTAATTCTCCATTTAAGACAACAATTTTGGGGTTGCTAACAGGATTTACGTTAATAACTGTATACATTAATTCCGGCAGATTGGTATAAGTATTTTCCAAGTTCCATCCTACATTTATATTAGCTTCTGTCATCGAATCTTCCTTTCCTTAATTGATAAAGCAATACTAGATACTTATTTTTATTATACCCTTACTTAGTCAAGATACGCTTCCTTAGCATTTATACTTATCTTTCAAAAAGAGAATGCCCTATAAAAGGCATTCTCTGTATATTTAAACAAATATTTATTATTCAGGAGCAATAAAGCCCCTACATTTCGCTGATGCTTTATCAGACTTAAAACTAATCCACCATTCGTTTTTTATATACAACCACAGTTAATATATATACGACCACAGTCCAAATTAGAATTATAGCCAGATTTGAAATTACATCACCGAATCCTGCTCCACTTTCCACTTTTGTTGCAAGGTCAATTAGTTGAATGTTTGGCAAATATTCAACTATCTGCAATACTGGATACTTCTCTATCCAAACAGTTACAAATGATCCCATTGTAAAAACAGCAATAACAGGAAGAACTATTACAGAAGATTCCATAACTGATTTTGCAATAAGGCCCAATAAAGTTCCTAAACCTATGAAGAAAACAGATGAAATAACAATAGCTGTTGCAATGATTGCAATATTAGCTGGACGATATTCCGATAAATATGCACAGAAGAATGCAATAACAATAGTTAATACAAATGATAACAGGCTTTTTCCACCAAGAATTTCTAATGTACTGGCTGGAGATAGCATAAGTCCACGTAGTGTGTTCTTTTCTTTTTCTTCAGCTATCAAGCAACATTGGACGTATGTACCAACCATGGCAAACGTCATATTGATATTCATAAAATGAGCTTGTATTGTATCTAATCCCATACGGCCATATACAGCAGCTAAAATTAGTGGTAAGAATACCACGATTGAAACTGCTAAGTTTCTTGAGAAATCCTTAAAGTCTTTTTGAAAAATTGCATTTACTCTCTTCCATGAAAACGTCATACCAATTCTCCTCCAGTCACTTTTACAAATATATCTCCTAAAGTTGGTTCATTTGAATGTACCGTTTGAACTCGATTCTCTTTCATAAGCTGGAACATTTCTTCTGCTCCCTCTGAATCCTTTCGTAGTACAATTTTCTCATTGTTCGATAATTCTACAGTTACTGTCCCATCTGCAAATTGTTTTTTAAGCTCTCCTGGCTTATCAAGAAGTTGAATTTTTCCCTTGTGAAGGAAAGCTACTCGGTTACATAAAACATCAGCTTCTTGCATGTCATGAGTAGTTAGGAATATCGTTGTTCCTCTATTATTTAATGCACGTAAGCCATTATAGATATGTAGTGTATTTACTGGATCCAATGCAGAAGTTGGTTCATCTAAAAATAGCAGTTCAGGTTCATGTAATATTGCTCTAGCTAAATTGACTCGCTGCGTCATTCCTTTAGATAAAGTGGAAATCTTCTTTTTCCCAGCTTCCTTTAAATTGACAAAATCCAATGCCTCATCAACTTTAGAATTGGGTAAGTCGTAAAGTTTGCAGTAAAGCTGAAGATTTTCAATTATTGACAGCCTTCCATATAATCCACTATTATCTGTTAGAACACCAAATCGTTTTCGAGCTGTTGGATTTTTCAGGACAGAAACGCTCTCTCCAAAAACGAAAGCTTCTCCTTCTGTTGCATTCAATTGTCCCGTTAAGATTTTAATAGTTGTCGTCTTGCCAGATCCACTAGGTCCAAGAAATCCAAATATCTCTCCCTTTTTAACTTCAAATTGAACATCTTCAATTGCTTTAAAGTTTGAATAATATTTTGCTAGACCTTTCACTTCGATTGCGTTTTCCATTTAAAAACCTCCTAATTTTTTGGTTGAGCATTTTTGTATGAACAACCTAAGATTAAGAGATATTCTCATTAAAAACCTTATATTTCAGGTGAATGGAGTTAAATTTGGGGTGAACGGAGCTTATTTTAGGCCCAACATTCCTTTTAAATCAGTCATTTTCGTCTTTGAAAGTGGTATAGATGATTTTTCCGTATCATCCAGAACTAAACTGTAACTATTTCTAGTCCATGTAATTACTTCGCGCACTTTTTGTAAATTCACAATATAAGATCTGTGACAGCGAAAAAATCCAAAGGGTAATAATCTTTCTTCTAAATCATTTAACGTAAATGCACACGGAAAACTTTCTCCCTTATTATGCAAAAAAGTTTGTCCCTCAATGCTCTCTATATAATCGATTTCTGGTGGATCAAATAATACAATTTTTTCATTTACCTTAGTTGGTATTTTTTCAAAACGAATAGGTTGAACAATCTTGTCTTTATGTTCATTTCCTGTTTTCTTATTTGAATCATTTTGCGTTTCCACTTCTAATTGAATTGGATGAAGTCCTTTTTCATCCAAGCGGTATATTTGATCAGAATAAGCTAAAGCACTTTCTACTTGCCCCGTCAAAATAAGAATTGTTTTCTGTGACGAACTCAACATTTTAAGTATATTGATAAAGATTTTTTTCGATTCAATATCTAGATTTTGATCGGGTTCTTCCATTATGTATATGGCAGGATTTTGGATAAGTATATGTGCAAGTTGAACACGTTTCTTTTCAGAATATGAAAGTTCTTTTATTCTCTTATTTTTTTTGCTTTCCAACTGCACAGTCTGTAAAACTTCTTCAATTGATTGATCGGATTGATGAATACGATGGAAAAATTGTAGAGATTCCTTCACTGTAAGTCTTTCATATTCCCCTTCACGTAAGAAATAAAATCCTAGTTTTTGCTCGGAATCAAATTCTATCTTGCCTTTCGATAAGTTCGTTTTCCCTAGCAATATGAATAACAGTTGCTCGCGAACATTGACGTTTGAACAAAGTGAAACGATTTCACTTTCATTAATAGTTAAGTTAAACTCCGGAAAAAGTATTGCATCATTCATCTGCTTTTCAGCTAGTACAAATTTCATTGACATGTAAAAAACCCCAATTCTTTCTATCTTTACTCTATTATATAAAAACACGAGCCAAAATGGGCTCGTGTTTTACTTTAAATTTATATTTTACTTAAGAAGAAATGAAATTTTAATGTGCTATTGCTTCTGGATTATTCTTACCCTTAGTAAACAATTGAATTGCTAATAGGATTGCAAAGATAATTAATCCGGCAATATCTGAAAAACTTTCTGGGTAAATCAAAAGCAACCCAGTTCCAACTGCAAATATTCTTTCAATCCATGTTACCTTGCGATACCAATATCCAATCATTCCTGCACCAATTGCAATCATTCCGGTAATTGCGGTAAATACAACCCAAATAACTTCAAGGAATGTCGTATCTATCATGAGTAATGCAGGCGAGAATATCACCATATATGGAATGATAAATGCTGCTATTGCTAATTTAGCAGCCACAACTCCAGTTTTAATTGGATCTCCACCAGAAACCCCTGCTGCTGCAAATGCTGCAAGTGCAACAGGTGGTGTAATATCTGCAATAATACCAAAGTAAAATACGAACAAATGCGCAGATAAAGCGACAACTAATGGTACTGTAGCACCTGCAGGCATATCAAGCATCAAAAGTGTGATGATAGCCGGTGCAGCAATTGTTGACGTAATTACATAATTGGCTGTTGTTGGAGAACCCATACCTAAAACAATAGATGCTAACATCGTAAAGAATAGAGTTAAGAGAATATTTCCACCTGATGCAGAAATAAGACCATTTGCCAGGCTTAGTCCTAATCCAGTTTTTACAACTACTCCAACAATAATACCAGCAGCAGCGGTTGCCGCTGCAACTGCTAATGCAGTTCTTGCACCATCAACTAGAGCATCAATTATATCTTTAAAACTCATTCTAGTTTCCTTATCAATTGCACTGAATACTACGGCAGCAACAATCCCCCATAACGCTGCTTGCATCGTTGGTACCCCTATAAACATTAGAACAATAATCGTTATAATTGGTATTAATAAATATAACTTTTTCAAAACTTCTTTGCGATCTGGCATTTCTTCTTTTGACATACCTTTTAGTCCAACACGTTTTGCCTCAAAATGTGTCATAATCCATATACCAGCAAAGTATAAAACTGCTGGTATCGCTGCTGCTTTTGCAATTTCCCAATAAGTAATACCACCGATAAACTCTACCATTAGGAATGCCGCTGCACCCATAATTGGGGGCATTAATTGCCCGCCTGTAGACGCTGCTGCTTCTACTCCACCTGCAAATTCCTTTCGATAACCTAGCTTTTTCATCATTGGTATCGTATAAGAACCAGAAGTTACTACGTTAGCAACTGAGCTTCCTGAAATAGTACCCTGTAACGCACTGGAGAAAATGGCAACCTTTGCAGGTCCCCCAGTTAAACGACCTGCAAGTGTTACCGCTAAGTCATTGAAGTACTGCCCAACTCCGGTTTTCACTAGGAATGATCCAAATAGCAGGAAGACAAATATAAATGTAGCAGATACACTAATCGGAGTACCTAAAATCCCATCTGTTGTAAAGAACATTAGATGCACTAAACTGCTTAAATCTTGCCCTCTGTGCGCTAAGAAACCTGGAAAATACGGTCCGAAGAATGCATACACTAAGAAAACAGTAGCGATTATTGTAATAGGTAACCCGACAGTACGGCGAGCTGCTTCTAAAGTTAATAATATTGCTAAAGCACCTACTATAAAATCTAAATCTGTCATTGTTCCTACTCGAAAAACTAATTCTTGATATTGTATCGGCCAGTAGAGACCTACTCCAATAGATAATATGGATAAAAGATAATCATATATTGGAATTTTTCTTTTTCGAATTGATTTTTTCATTGCGGGGAACATTAAGAAAATAAGGGATAATGCAAACCCTAAATGTATTGACCGTTGAATATAAGCTGTAAATTGACCTTCAATAGCTGTATAAAGTTGAAATAAAGAAAATGCTAATAATCCAAAGAAAATTACCTTCTTCATAATACCATCTACAGATCTTGTATTAGATTCAGGATCGTATTTCTGTAAAATGGCTTGCTGTTCTTCTTCCGATAACTGTTGAAAAGATTCTGTTTCAGACGATTCGCTGTTCGGTTTTGATTGTTTTTCAGTCATTCATCTTAGCTCCTTTCCATTGTTCATATAGAGATATTTTTTTTACTTCAAATTCATATGATTTACTACGTTCTAATATTTTTTTTAAGTCATATTCCTTTTGTTTATATTTAAATATTAAATCCATATCAATATCAGCAACTAAAAGAGTAAAAGAATTGATAACTTTATCATCATAGGAAAGTTTATATATCCCATCTTTCTCTTCAAAAGTTTGCCCTTCTTCTGCGTGTCCAGGCATTCCAATTGCTAAATCCTCATACATCATTGATACTAATTGAATTTTAGCATCCTCTGTTATTTTATATAGTTCTATTACATCACTTTTATGTATAGAATGTGTGAATATAATTTGGAAGTCTCGTGCATCCTCAATCCGTAAATAATATAATTTAGGATCGTCACTTCTAGTTTCAGTAAAAACAAATACTTGTTGATATGGAAAGAAAAATGAAATGCCAACAACGCATAAAAGGACTATTATTCCAAACACCTTAAGAAACCGCATTTCTTTGCTCCACCATTCTTTCAATAAAAAAGGGACATGTAAGCAACAGCAACATGCCCCCGAGCATTTAATTTTATTTATTTACTTCATCAAAATACTTTTGAGCACCAGGATGAATTTTAATCCCAATACCTTCTAGCCCAGTTTCAGGTTTAATAAATTGACCTTTTGGATGAGTAATACTACCAGCATTATCATAAATTGCTTTTGTCATCTCATAAACTAAGTCCTCTGGTAGCTCGTTAGTTACAGCTAGCATTGCTAATACAGATACTGTAGGTACTTCTTCAGTTAATCCGTAAGTACCTGATGGCACTACATCTTTAGCGTAATATGGATATTTTTCGATTAGCTCATCAGCTTTTGCATCTTCTACAGGAACGATTACTACATTAGCAACTGCGTTCAACGCTTCTACAGCTCCAGTTGGAGTTCCCGCAGTAATAAATGCCGCATCAATTTGACCAGCTTGTAAACTATCTTGTGATTCACCAAAATCTAAGTTTTGTGGTTCAATATCGTCCATCGTTAATCCATGAATTTCAAGTAATTGTTCTGCATTTGCATATGTTCCTGATCCAGGAGCACCTACAGAAATTTTCTTACCTTTTAAATCATCGAATGACTTAATCCCTGTTTTGTCCGTAGTTACTAGTTGAACTGTTTCTGGATAAAGTGCACCAAGTGCAGAGATTGTATCTACTTTATTGTCCTTAAACATTAACTCTCCTTCTGTTGCATAGAAAGCGATGTCTGTTTGTGTGAATGCAATTTCTGCAGTACCCTCTTTTAGTGCTGTCATATTTGCTGCTGATGCTTGTGAAACCTCAGCTGTAGTTTTAATCCCAGTTTCACTGCTGATTAATTCCGCAAATGTTCCCCCAAGTGGATAATACGTTCCTTGTACTCCACCTGTTAATAAGCTTAAAAACTTGTAGTCTTCTTTTGTTTTACCAGAATCTCCATCTGACGATGAATCCCCTTCATTTGAGCCACATGCTGCAAGTATTAATAAAACAAAAATACTTAGTATGCTTAATAGCTTAAACTGCTTTTTCTTCATACAATTTCCCCCTCATATATATATTCCCAAAGTACATAACAATTTTAACACAAAAGTTTAACAAATTGCCAACCAATTATGCATTTTCAGTGTTTTTATAAAAGTATATTACTAGTTTTCTTTTCAGTACAGAACTATTATTAACCCAGTTTTGAAAGACTCGGAACAAGCAATTAAAGGCATCCATTTAATCCTTTCAGATTAAATGAATGCCTTTTAAAATAAGTATTATGAACAACTATCGTACGTTGTATTTTTTACTTTTGATCCTGTTTCGCCTCTTAATAGGTCACCATCAGTTGCTTCAATAATTTGATTTGTTACGTTATTAGAAATTGAATTTGCAACTAATTGTAGCAGACTATTTACGTCACCTTGTGACTGTTTGAATTGTTGTACAATCGGTAGACTATCAATTTCTTCCTCGATTGCTGAAATTTTCCCCTCAATAAGTGTAAGAGCTTTTTCTTTCCCTAAATGCTGAAAGTTGACAGCTTGTTTTTGTAAGCTTTTAAGACTCGCTATTTTTTCGCGTACCTTTGTATTTTCATTGATTTGCTCTTCGGCACGTTTGAAGAATTCAACTTCTTCTGTATTTGCAATCATAGTTGCAATTTCTTTTGCTTTTTCAATAATTTCGTCTCTAGTATATTTTGTTGTAGACATTATACTCCCACCTTTTGCTCGATTGTTTCATTTACTAGTTCCCCAGTAAGTGACCATGTTTTTGCTTCTGTTATTTTCACTTTAACTATTTTGCCAATAATATCTTTAGGACCAACGAAATTAACTAGTTTACTTTTACTTGTGTAGCCTGCAAGTACATCGGGGTTGTTTTTACTCTCACCTTCGACTAAAACTTCCACAACTTGTCCAGCATGTCTTTTCATAGCTTCAGCTGACATATCATTTACTAACTTATTTAAACGCTGCAGTCTTTCCTTTTTCACTTCCATCGGTACGTTATCTATCATTTTTGCAGCTGGAGTACCTTCCCGTGGAGAGTAAATATACGTATAAGCAATTTCGAAACCGACTTCTTTATATAGTGATATTGTTTCTTCAAATTGTTCATCGGTTTCATTTGGGAACCCAACAATTATATCGGTTGTTAATGAAACATTTGGGATAGCAGCTTTTATTTTACGAACAAGTTCTAAATAATGCTCTCTTGTATATTTACGAGCCATTATTTTAAGGATATCCGATGATCCAGATTGAACTGGAAGATGAATATGATCGACTAAATTTCCGCCTTTTGCAAGCACTTCGATTAAGTGATCATCAAAGTCCCTAGGATGACTAGTCATGAAACGTATGCGAGCTACGTCAATCTTCCGAAGGTCATCCATTAGATCACCAAAGCGATAATCTAGATCTTCAAAGTCTTTTCCATATGCATTTACATTTTGACCAAGCAATGTTACTTCCTTGTACCCTTGCGCCGCTAGATGTCTAATTTCTTGGATAATATCTTCCGGGCGACGACTGCGTTCTTTTCCACGTGTATATGGAACGATACAATATGTACAGAATTTATCACAGCCATACATTATATTAACCCATGCCTTAATCGAACCCTTACGTACTCTCGGCAAGTTTTCTATAACGTCTCCTTCTTTAGACCAAACTTCCACTACCATTTCTTTAGAAAGGTAAGCCTCGTTTAATATATTAGGAAGACGGTGAATATTATGTGTACCAAAAATCATATCTACTTGATTGTAAGTTTTTAATATTTTGTTGACAACTGATTCTTCCTGCGACATACAACCACAGACGCCGATTAATACATCTGGGTTTTTTTGTTTTAAATGCTTAAAATGACCAAGCTCACCAAATACTTTGTTTTCAGCATTTTCACGAATGGCACAAGTATTTAGTAAAACAACATTTGCATCGTCTACAGTATCCGTAGGTTCATATCCTAGTTGCATGAAAATGCCTGCCATTACCTCTGTATCATGCTCGTTCATTTGACAGCCATAAGTACGTATATAAAATTTTCTATTTTGACCCATGCCTTTAAATTGCTCTGCAATAGCAAAGTCGTTGTGGTATTCTACCTCTTCTTTGCCACGTTTCTTCGCATCTTTTAATGATGGTGGAGTATAGACTGCTTGAAAATATTTACTATAATCCTTCTCGGACTTTTTATCCAAAGAGCTAGCTTCCTTCACTTGAGTACTTTGTAAACGTGATTCCTCGTTCATAAGAACTCTCCTTTCCTTCATTCGTGAAAAGTACGAATATCCCTCCTATTATACTGAATAGTTCTCTAATGCCACAAGGCTTTCAACTTAAAATTTCTTATTTAGACAAATTAAGCTCAGATAATTGAATTATTGAGGTTGGGTGGGAGATGTTATGGGCTATTTCCTCATTATAAAGGTCTATCCGAGCATATTTAAGAGCTATAATCTGTCTATGAAGGGCTAGCATGGTTTTTATGGGCTATCTTCTGCTTGTTATGGGCTATTTTTTAATATTTATGGGCTTTCGCTTGTATAAAAATAGCCCATGAACATTAACGGTTCATGAGCTCAGTTATATCACATAAAATCTTGAATTAAAGCGTTGAATTCCTGTTCACTCATCTTCAAATTTTGATCGACAAGTGGGGTTGGTGCATAACCAGGAACTTGTTCTTGGTAGGATGGGGCGTTTTCATCTTGATAAATAATACCTGTAACAAGACCTTCTGTTTCCATTACTACTTTCATAGCTTCTTCTCTGTTAGTAGAGTCATATCCTTCTACAGCGGAAAGCTTTGTTAAATGTTCTTTAAACCAGTCATAAGTATTTACCTTATTGTAAGTTACGCATGGGCTAAAAACATTGATGAACGAAAATCCTTTATGATTAATGCCAGCTTCGATAATTGCAGTTAGCTCTTTAATATCAGAAGAAAATCCTTGCGCTACAAATGTTGCTCCAGAAGTTAGGGCCAGTTCTAACGGTTGAACAGATGGTTCAATTGCTCCACCAGGAGTTGACTTCGTTTTAAAGCCCTCTGCTGAACGTGGGGATGTTTGCCCTTTTGTTAAACCGTAGATTTGGTTGTCCATTACAACATAAGTTATATCGACATTACGACGGATGGAATGAATGGTATGACCCATCCCTATTGCAAATCCATCACCATCACCACCAGAAGCAATAACATGTAAATCTTTGTTTGCCATTTTTAATCCCTGTGCAATTGGAAGTGCACGACCGTGAATACCATGGAAACCATATGAATGAATATATCCAGAAATACGCCCAGAACAGCCGATACCAGAAATTACAGCTAAATCATGTGGTTGAATGCCAACATTTGCTGCAGCACGTTGAATTGCTGCCTGCACCGAGAAGTCACCACAACCTGGACACCAGTTAGGTTTTACATTATTACGAAAATCTTTAAATGTTACCATCTGTTAGCAACTCCTTTACTTGTTTTGCAAGCTGTAATGGTAAAAATGGTGTGCCATCATATTTTGTTACACTTACCAATTTATCATGACCGCCAACATTCATTTTAATGATATTTGCTAATTGACCAGTTGCATTATTCTCTACTACTACTACTTTTTTCGCTTTTGCAACTAGTGAGTGCATTACTTCCACTGGGAATGGATGAATTAAACGAATATGTGCATGATTTACTTTAATATCACTTTCAATAAATGTTTGTTGTAATTCTTCTAGCACTCCTCTAGTAGAGTTAAAGCCAACAAATAGTATATCCGCTTCTTCGTAAGGTGCGTTTACGTATACCGGCTCTTTGAAGTTAATATGCTGAAGCTTCCCTAAACGTTTATCCATTTGAGCTTTACGATTTGTTGCTGCCTCAGATGGTTTACCTGTTTCATCATGCTCAACCCCAGTTACATGGTGAATTGCATGCTCTGTACCCGGTAGAACACGTGGTGATATTCCATCTTCCGTTACTTCAAAACGCTTGAAGTATGATTTATCCTCAGCTACAGGAATTTCATCATTTTCTACTAATTTACCACGACGGATTTCAACCTTAGAATAATCAAATGGCTCTACTGTTTGTTTACCGAGTGATAGTTGTAAATCTGATAAAATAATTACTGGAAGCTGCAATTCCTCCGCAATATTGAAAGCTTGAATAGTATCATAGAATGCTTCTTCTCCAGTACTTGGTGCAATAACCACCTTTGGAATTTCTCCATGAGTTCCATAAATCATTTGCATTAAATCGGATTGTTCTTGTTTAGTCGGTAAACCAGTTGAAGGTCCCCCACGCTGTGTATCCACAATTACAAGTGGTTGCTCCGTCATACCGGAAAGACCGATTGCCTCCATCATCAGTGAAAGCCCTGGACCTGCAGATGCAGTAAAAGCACGAACACCACCATAGTTTGAACCAATTGCCATTGTAGCAGCAGCAATTTCATCCTCTGTTTGTATAACAGCTCCACCAAATAATGGTAGTTTTTTAATCATATATTCCATAATTTCCGATGCAGGAGTAATCGGATATGCAGCCATAAAGCGAACACCTGCTGCTAATGCACCAAAAGCAATCGCATCATTTCCTATCATAAACATCCGATGTTTTCCGTCAGCAGGCGCAATTTCCCACTCACCAAGACGATCTCCCAGTTGCTCAGCCATTGTTTCAAAGCCCTGTTGAATAGCTTGCATGTTTTTTTCTACTACTTCTTGTCCCTTTTTACCAAAAATTTCATCTACTACCCCTTGGAATACTGCTTTATCCAAGTTAAGTAGTGCAGCACTTGCGCCAATTGCTACCATGTTTTTCATAAGAGATGTTCCAAGTTCTGCAGCTACCTCTGTGAAAGGAACAATATACATTGGTGCCTTACAATCTTCAGGTGCTACTGGTGAGAATTTCGCATCTGCCAAAACTACACTTTTTTCCGTTAACTCTTTGTAGTTGACATCAATTGTTTCTTGATCGAATGCTACTAAAATATCTAAATCATCTGGAATTGTACGAACTTGCGTTGGACGTACACAGATTTTATTGTTTGTATGGCCACCTTTAATTCGAGAAGAGAAATGACGGTATCCGTACAGATAGTATCCTAGGCGGTTCATCGCCATTGAGAATATTTCTCCTGTACTTTCAATACCCTCTCCTTGCTGCCCTCCTACTTTCCAAGAAAGCTGTTGCAACATATAAACATCTCCTTACTATTCGATTAAATACTAATTTCCTTCATAAGTTTATCACGAACTAGCAGTTATCACTATGTATTCCCCGTATTTTTATAGAAATTCAGACCTTTGACGGAAACGTAGTGTCACAAATTATTCGAAAAAAATCTATAAATTCATTTAGTTAGTACTAATTATTAAAAAGAGAGGTCGCCTACTATAAAAGTAGCGACCCCCCGTCTATTTTGCTTTTTTTTCAACAAGTAACTTTAAAGCTGTTCGATCTTCACCTGATATGACAATATCGGTGAAGGCAGGAGAACAAGTTAGGTCTGTTCCACTTGGGGCTACAAATCCTCGGGCAATTGCTATCGCTTTGATAGCCTGATTTAATGCTCCTGCTCCTACTGCTTGCATCTCTGCATACCCTTGTTCTCTAATTACTGCAACTAATGCCCCAGCAACTGAATTTGGGTTTGATCTGGAAGATACTTTTAAAGAATCCACTATCATTTCTCCTTTTGTCGCTATATTATGAACTTGCTTCTGGTTCATAATCTAACTTATGCGCAGGAGTAATCTTTTAGACTTTTAGCCTTTAAATGGGTAATCCTCGTTTATATAAATTCGTTCCTGGTGTATTGCTTTCCCAGTGGTATTGTCCACTTCTACAAAGAAACCGCTAAGCACAGAACGTCCGGTCTTTGGTACTTCAAAACGAGCTGGCATATTCGTTTGAAAACGGTAAAGAACATCTTCTTTTTTCATACCTAGTACCCCATCGTATGGGCCTGTCATACCAACATCTGTGATATAAGCAGTCCCTCCAGGTAATATACGGGAGTCTGCAGTTTGAACATGCGTATGTGTTCCAACTACAACAGAAGCTTTTCCATCTAAATGCCAACCAAATGCGATTTTTTCACTTGTAGCTTCTGCATGAAAATCTACAAAGACAATTGGTGATAGTTTTTTCGCATCTTCAACCATTTCAGTAGCCATCTTAAATGGATCATCATGGGGTGGTAAAAATGTGCGGCCATGCATATTGATCACTGAAATGGTATGACCCCCTTTAGAGATGGAAGTCATCCCTTTACCAGGTGCATCCTCTGAAAAGTTCGCAGGACGAATTAAATAATCCGTGTCATCGATAAAATCCATAATTTCTTTTTGATCCCAAGTGTGGTTACCCATCGTTACTACATCTACGCCCATATGGAGCAATGATTGAAAAATACTTTTAGTAATCCCACGACCTGCAGCTGCATTCTCCCCATTAGCAATAACTACATCTACATTATATTTTCTTTTTAATCTTGGTAAATAATCTTCTAATGTATCTCGTCCCATCGAACCAACGATATCACCTATAAATAATATTCTCATTACTATTTCATTCCTTTCACGAAAAAAAGGCTTCATTTCGAAGCCTTTTTGTTAATACTAACTTAGCAAACAGTAGAACACCATTATTGAATGTTATTTTGCATATTCTACAGCTCTAGTTTCTCTAATAACAGTCACTTTAATATGACCAGGATAATCTAATTCTTCTTCAATTCGTTTACGGATATCTCTCGCCAAACGATGAGCAGTTAAGTCATCAATCTGATCCGGACGAACCATTATACGAATCTCTCGACCAGCTTGAATAGCAAATGATTTTTCTACACCCTCATAGGATTCAGAAATTTCTTCTAATTTCTCCAAACGACGAATGTAGTTTTCTAATGTTTCGCTTCTTGCACCAGGTCGTGCTGCTGATAATGCATCGGCAGCCGCCACTAATACGGCAATAACAGAAGTAGCTTCTGTATCTCCATGATGGGAAGCAATACTATTAATGACTACTGGATGCTCTTTATATTTTGTTGCAAGCTCAACACCAATTTCTACATGGCTGCCTTCCACTTCATGGTCAATTGCTTTCCCAATATCATGAAGTAACCCTGCACGTCTTGCAAGTGTTACGTCTTCACCAAGTTCTGCAGCTAATAACCCAGCTAAATAGGCAACTTCTGTTGAGTGTTTTAATACATTTTGACCATAGCTTGTACGATAACGAAGTCTACCTAGAATTTTCATAAGGTCGGGATGTAAATTATGAATTCCAATATCGAATGTAGTTTGTTCACCAATTTCGCGAATTTGCTCATCTACTTCTCTTCTAGACTTTTCTACCATTTCTTCGATTCGTGCAGGATGAATTCGTCCATCCTGTACCAGTTTTTCAAGTGCTAAACGGGCAGTTTCTCTTCGAATTGGATCAAAGCCTGAAAGAATCACAGCTTCTGGAGTATCATCGATAATTAAATCAATACCAGTTAACGTCTCAAGTGTACGAATGTTTCGACCTTCACGGCCAATAATACGACCTTTCATCTCATCATTTGGCAAGTTAACTACAGAAACAGTTGTTTCTGCAACATGGTCTGCTGCAAAACGTTGTAACGCAAGGGAAAGAATCTCACGAGATTTTTTATCGGATTCTTCTTTAGCTCTAGTTTCCGATTCCTTTGTCATCACAGCAATATCCGTAGCAAGTTCATTTTCTACTTCTTGAAGAATTATGGATTTCGCCTCTTCACGAGTTAAAGTAGAAATTCTTTCTAGTTCAGTTTGTTGCTTTTTAACTAGTTCATCCACTTTGCTTTCTTTCTGTTCGATATGCTGTTGTCTTTCAGTTAGAGCATCATCTTTACGCTCAAGACCTACTTCTCTCTTGTTTAGAGCATCATCTTTACGATCAAGGTTCTCTTCTCTTTGTAATAACCGATTTTCCTGTTTTTGCAGTTCGCCTCGGCGTTCACGGATGTCAGATTCTGCTTCATTTCGTAATTTGTGAGTTTCATCTTTGGCTTCTAAAAGTGCTTCTTTCTTCAACGCTTCCGCTTCTCGCTTTGCTTCATCTATGATACTTGCTGAAGATTGTTTTGCACCAGTCACTTTTGAATCGTTCACGTTTTTCAGATAAATATAACCAACAACGGCACCGACAATCAGACCAAGCAAAGCGGAGATGATAATTTCTGTCATTCGAACACCCCCTAATGCTATACTTTTTAGTTTCAGTCGGCACGTATATACAAAAACATATACGTAATGCCTATAATCATTTAATAATAAAGAAATTATACAATTTTAATTGTATAGATGTAGAAATACTCTGTCAAGGAAGGGAAGTATAATATATGAAAAGTAGGACAAAATAAACATCTGGATATATGTAGTTTCATTCAAGCGAATAAAAATACAGTTTTTTATTGAAAATTATGGCTAGGTTTGAAAAAGTCTACTTTAAAAAGCATAGGCTTTCTTTACGGTCAAAAACCGTTTCTATCTTTTTTGAGGGCTTTGGTCAAACATCCATCTATATTATACAGATGGACTTTTTGGAGAGTCTGGTCGTGACTAACGTCACGACTAGTCTCTCTATTTTTCGGTAACCTTATTGCATTTTATATAACTTTTGAAAATAGGTTAGTGCGTTTTTGTTTAACTAGAGAAAAGATGATTCGTATTCAAAGTGAAAGGTGGCGACTCTCCCACGATCAGTGAGAGTGATGAACCAAGATGTTGAGCGCAAGCGACGGTGATGGTGCATCGCTCACCCATGCAGAACGAGTCCAACTGAAGAGCAAAACAGCTGCATTATACATTCTTAAAGACCTGTGAACCCAGTATTCACATTACATGTTTATAAACTTTCAAAAAAAATCTCTCAAATGAATGAGAGACTTTCTGGACTTTATTCTTCATCTAATAGTAATTCGAACTCTCCGTCTTCTTCCTCTTCGACTTCATGTCCACCAATCGTTAGTGAACTTGCCGCCATTCCAAGTGATTCACGGATTTTACCAGTTATTTCAGATTTAATAGAAGGATTTTCTTTTAGGTACTGTTTTGCATTTTCTCTACCTTGACCTATGCGCTCTTCATTGTACGCATACCAAGAACCACTTTTTTGAATAATATCAAACTCTGATCCTATGTCAACTACTTCTCCTTCTTGTGAAATCCCTTCACCATACATAATGTCTACTTCTGCAGTTTTAAATGGTGGAGCTACTTTGTTCTTAACTACTTTAATCTTGGTTTTGTTCCCCATAATATCGGTACCTTGTTTGATCGCTTCTGCACGTCTTACTTCTAAACGAACAGAGCTATAGAATTTAAGCGCACGACCACCTGGTGTAACTTCTGGATTTCCGAACATTACTCCAACTTTTTCACGAATTTGGTTAATGAAAATTGCAATCGTATTCGATTTATTAATTACACCTGATAGCTTACGCAATGCTTGTGACATTAAACGTGCTTGAAGTCCGATATGAGAATCTCCCATCTCTCCTTCAATTTCCGCTTTTGGTACTAATGCTGCTACCGAGTCAATTACTAATATCTCAATTGCTCCACTTCGTACAAGAGCTTCTGCTATTTCAAGTGCTTGCTCCCCTGTGTCTGGTTGCGATAACAGTAATTCATCAATGTTTACACCAAGTTTTTGTGCATAGACTGGATCTAAGGCATGCTCAGCATCGATAAACGCAGCTTGACCACCAGTTTTTTGTATTTCTGCGATGGCATGAAGAGCAACAGTTGTTTTACCTGAACTCTCAGGACCATATATTTCAATAATACGTCCTCTTGGATACCCGCCTATTCCTAGTGCAGCATCCAGTGCTAATGAACCACTAGAAGATGTAGAAATTTCTAGATTTGTTTTTTCTCCTAGTTTCATAACAGAACCTTTACCAAATTGTTTCTCTATTTGTTTTAACGCCATATCTAAAGCTGCTTTACGATCATTGTTAGCCAATTATATTTCCTCCTCAAAAGAAATGATGATGTTTTTTATTTCTATTCTTACTATACTCGGTCTTTGAGAAATTTACAAGAAAAAAGCGAACGTTCATTCGTTTATTTTTTATAACTATTTAATTTTGAGTGTGAAAAACGACTCAAAATTAAATTTTGGGCCGTTTTTATAAATCAAAATTAAATTCCTGATAATTTTAGTTCCCGCAACAAACGTATCAAATAATAGATTGTAAACTTCACTGTTCTAATTCTATTCGTGTTTCGTAAACCTGATAGATTAAGCTTATATGTTACTGGCTTAGTATCGCCTAATGCGATTCCAATCCAAATTGTACCTGCCGGTTGACCCCCATGACCATCAGGACCCGCTGCCCCGGTAATGCCCACACCGATATCCGTCTGAAACTTTTCTTTAACTCGAAGAGCCATTTGCTCAGCACACTGACTAGAAACAACGCTGTATTTCTCAATAATATCAGCATCAACACCTAATTGGTTAATCTTCACATCTTCTGTGTAGGTAATCATTCCACCCACCAATGCTTCTCCCATTCCTGGTACTGCAGCAAGCTCCGATTGGAAAAGTCCCGCCGTCATACTCTCTGCTGCTGAAATAGTTAGGCTATTTTCAATAAGGATTTCTCTCAATTTCGATGGTAGAGAGTCATTATTATAACCATAAACAAATTTACCTACACGGTTGAGGATTTCAGCTTGTAACATTTCTATCTTTTTCCAAGCTTCTTCTTCAGAATTACTTTTTGAGGTTAAACGAAGGGTAACCTCACCATCAGATGCAAGTGGAGCAAGTGTTGGATTCGTTTGGTTCTCTAAGAGATCCTGCACTTCTGTTTCCAATTCTGCTTCTCCAATTCCATAGAAACGGATAACATGGGACAAAATAACATTTTCATCCAAAAGGAGTTGAGGTAATAATGGCTTCGCTTCGAATTGGAACATTGGCTCCATCTCTTTCGGCGGTCCAGGAAGTAGCATATATGAATGACTATCCGTAGAAAGTAACATCCCTGGTGCCATACCATGTTTGTTTTCCAGCACGGTGCATCCTTCTAAAACAAGTGCTTGTTTTTTATTGTTTTCCGTCATTTTACGATCCATACGCTTAAAGAAATCTTCAATATACATGATTGCATGATTATCTAGCACTAAGTTCATACCTAGATGCTTTGCAATAGTTTCTTTCGTCAAATCATCTTTTGTCGGACCTAATCCCCCTGTGAAAATAATAAGGTCTGCTCGTTTCTCTGCAATTTTAATCGATTCTAACAGCCGATTCGCATTATCTCCAACAACCGTGTGATAGTAAACGTCCAGACCAATCTCTGCTAATTGAGTGGAAATAAAACGGGCATTTGTATTAGAAATCTGCCCTAGTAATAACTCTGATCCTACTGCAATAATTTCTGCCTTCATGAAGAACTTCCTTCCTACTTAGAATCTAGTAACACTTTGCGGTTCAAATAAAAATAATCCCATCCAGACCAGACCGTAAAGAATAGACATACATACAGCATGATCATATCAAATGGTATATGGAACATTTCAAAGAATATATTACCCAATAAAAGGGAGGAAATCGCAACAATTTGTGTCCACATTTTTATTTTACCTAATTGATTGGCAGCTACTACCTCGCCTTCATTCGCTAATATCAATCGAAGACCAGTAACTGCAAACTCACGGCTGATAATTAATATTACTACCCATGATGGTGCCATTCCAAACTCAACTAAAATGATTAAAGCAGCTGAAACTAATAACTTGTCTGCTAAAGGGTCAAGAAATTTCCCCATATTCGTAACTAAGTTATATTTTCTAGCGTAGTACCCATCGATAAAGTCTGTAATCGAAGCAATTATAAAAATAATAGCACCAACTAGATGTCCAACCGGAATAGTTGCTCCCAATAAAGTAATATCTCCCCAATTGAAGTCTACAAGCATAAAAAACATAAAAACAGGTATTAAAAATATACGAAACAAAGAAATTTGGTTTGGTATATTCATTTTCATGGAAAAAACTCCTTTCAATTTCAAATAAAATAGCCATCACTAAGATGACTATTTGTTGAACTGTATTACTACATTTTGAGCAACTTCTGTGCTTTTAAACTCTACCACTTCTTCATTTATTGTAACAGTATTCCCAGGCGCATGCCCAAGACGTATACGGATTTTAGAAAATGCATTTGCATCAAATTCGAAGGTTTCTCCAGCCTTCACCGATTGATCCACAAGAATTTTGTCATTTTCATCCCTAATATTCAACCATGTAGTATTTGCTGCGACCAATTTTACTGCATAATTTTCTGCATTGGTTAAATTATACGTTGAAGTTACACCTTGTATATCTACGAATGATAACTGCTGTGCAGGTGGTTCTGGCTCTTCCACAACTTCTTCTACAGGTTCTTCCTCAACTGGCTCTTCTTCAGAATCAGGTTGTATATTTTCATTGTCCTCAAAAGTTGGTTTATTCTCTTGCGTTAACTCGTCGTTAGTAACTTCTGTATCCGGATCATCGGCTCTATTTTGGTATAAAAACCAAAACATTACGATAATTGCAATAACAAAAACTACAACCATAACCATTGGGAAAATCTCCATCAATTTACTTGACGATCGTCCTCCTAATGCTCGTCTAGATGGTGTTGTAGGAATATTTTTTGTTACTTCCTCATTTGATGGAGAAGGGATTTCTGATTTATACGTTTCTAATAATTCGTCTCCATTCAATCCAACTGCCTCTGCATATTGTTTAATAAATGCACGAACATAAAATGCACCTGGCATAGTTGCATAATTACCTTCTTCAATACCTGCTAAGTACCGTTTTTGAATTTTTGTTATTTCTTGCAAATCGTCAATACTATAACCCTTTGCTGTTCTCGCTTCTTTTAAGCGAGCCCCAAGTTCAGTCAATTAAAACACCTGCCCATTAAAAATTGAATCCACCAAATCCGCCAAAGCCCGTCATTCCTTTGTCAGACATTCCGTGGTTTTTTTCCATCATTTCATATGTGATTTGCTCGTCCGGACTATGACGAAGCTCGATAATATAGTCAAAATCATCAAGAGAATACTCAGAATGCTGGATGAACATATCAGGATGTTCCACAACCTTGATAGTCGGCATCCGCATCATTTCCCTTACTAACTGTAAATGCTTTTCATCATTTGATTTTCTTGTTACAATACCATCTAATATAAAAATATTACGATCACTAAACTCGTCTCCTGCCAATTGACTTCTAATTGTTTGTTTGATCATCGTAGAGGACAAGAATATCCATTTTTTATTTGCACATACACTTGCTGCTACGACTGATTCCGTCTTCCCTACTCTTGGCATTCCTCTAATTCCAATAAGTTTATGTCCTTCTTGCTTAAAGATTTCAGCCATAAAATCTACTAAAAGACCAAGCTCATTACGAACAAATGTAAATGTTTTTTTGTCGTCTGCATCACGTTGAATATATCTACCATGACGAACTGCAAGACGATCTCTTAGCTTAGGTTCCCTAAATTTAGTCAATTGAATCGTTTCCATTGTTGAAGCGATATGTTCAAAACGTTCAATGTTTTCTTTTTTCTCTGCTTTTATAAGCATACCCCGTCTGCCTTCATCTACACCATTAATCGTTACAATATTAACTCGAAGCATACCAAGTAAAGAAGCAATGTCACCTAAAAGTCCTGGACGATTAACTTGAATTTCATATTCAAAAAACCATTCACTAGCCATGTTATATCTTTCCCTTCTCTATAGATGACGTTTCACTTCATGATTAGTTCTATCATATATGATTTTGTAGTCGAATAAAAGAAAAAAAGAAAAGAGCGTGTAATACTCTCTTTTCTTTTTCTATTTGGTTTCACTATTTGCGACATGAAGTAGGATATTAAATATACCATCCACCATTAACCCGAATGATTTGACCTGTTATGTATTTGGCCTTTTCACTCGTTAAAAATTCGACGGCATCCGCTATATCTTGTGTGGATCCCAAAAAACCGGCAGGAATTTCTTCAAGAATCAGCTGACGAGCTTCCTCTTCAATATGAGCGTTCATTTTTGTATCGATAAATCCTGGTGCGACCGCGTTTACCCTTGTTCGTTGTAGTGCAACCTCTTTAGCATATGCCTTTACAAAGGCATGCTGAGCTCCTTTTGCAGCAGAGTAGGCAACTTCAAAAGAGGCACCTGTATCTCCCCATATACTGCCAACAAAAATAACTGAACTACTAGACTGCTGACGAAGCTTACTATTTAGTATTCCTAATAATGCCATAGGATGCTCCACATGCACTTGAAATAATAGACGAATATCATCTAAGCTAGTGTCCTCTAAACCTTTGTACAGACTATGTCCCTGGGCAAATACTATCGCTTGAAGTGTAAATATAGAAGCAACTATTTTTTCAATACAATTCGGATTACTCATATCTGCTTGTACTACGATAAACTCTTGTTCAGGATAAGACTTGTTGAGTTCTGTTACTAATGTTACTATGCTTCCTTTATTATTTGCATAGTGTAGGTACATGGACCAACCGGCTTCCGCGAGATTACGACATATTGCGTGACCAATTTCACCGGATGCACCTAACACCAATGCAAACTTTTTACTCATTACTTTTCTCATAAGGCAAGATTGTAAAGACAGTATGAGCATTATCGTCTATTAACGATTGGAATGCTGCTTTCACCTGATCCATTGTTAGTTTCTCTAAAGCAGGAACAACATCAAATAAATTCATGTCATTGAAGGAGTATCGTGTAAATTGATTTGCTATATATTCTATGGAATTTAGTGCTCTTAAGAAAAAGCCAATTTTCTTACGGACGATACGTTGTAAATCTTCATCCTCCACATTCCAATTAGAAGCATAATTTTTAATGGTTTCCTTTATTTTCTCGGTTAGTTCAGTCGGGTTAACGGTATCTGAACCAATCATTGTAAAACCATAGCCTTGCTCCATTGAGAAATCTGCTGAATAAGATTCATCAATCCATCCATTCTCATATATTTCTTGATAAAATGCCGAACTTCTACCGAATATCATTTCAATTGCTACTTGCATCGCTAGTTCATAATTTAACATTTCATCGCCAGAGATGTCGGTATTACTTGCTTTAATTCCAAATAATACCTTAGGTTTTTGAACATCCATCTGAAGAGTACGTTCTTTTTTATCGACTGCTTTTTGCTCCTCAGGGTAGAAACGTTTGATCTCCTGTGGTTCCTCAAATGTTTTTGCCGCTTGATCTGCTTTGATGAAGTCCATCATCTCTTCTGGATCAACTGCCCCCACTACGAATAAAACCATATTTGATGGATGATAGAAAGTGTTGTAGCACTCATATAAATGTTCTGCTGTAATATGGCTAATAGTATCAATTGTCCCTGCAATATCAATCTTTACTGGGTGTTCTTTATACATATTTTCGATTGTCCCAAAGTACAAACGCCAATCTGGCTGATCGTCATACATCGTAATTTCCTGACCAATAATACCTTTTTCCTTCTCTACAGTTTGTTCTGTAAAATAAGGCTGTTGAACAAAATCCAACAAAGTTTTCGTATTATCTAATACATGGTCTGTCGAGGAAAACAAGTACGCCGTTCTTGTAAAAGAAGTAAATGCATTTGCAGATGCACCTTTCTCACTGAACTTTTGAAATACATCCCCTTCTTCTTTTTCAAACATTTTATGTTCGAGAAAATGAGCAATGCCATCAGGAACAATAACAGGTTCATCTTTACCTAAAGGAATAAATTCACGGTCTATAGAACCATATTTTGTAGTAAAAGTGACAAATGTCTTCGAAAACCCTCTCTTCGGCAAAATATAAACATCTAAACCATTCGGAAGTGTTTCGTTGTATAATGTTTCTTCTAATTGTTGAAAATAAGTTTTATTCATTTGCTGCACCTTCCTTGCCTGAAAGGAAATAAACAAATTCCTTTTCAATAGTTAATGCCATTTGTTGTATTTGTTCTTTTGTAACATTCATCCATTTTCCGACCCAATCTTCTACGGTAAAGGATGCGTTCAATTCTTTATATTGGTCGTATATTTCAATTTGAGCACGTGCGGAATCTAAAGCTTCTTTCAGTTGATTGGTAAGCATAGATTTCGTTTGGTTTAATTCTAAGTCGGAAATATCACCTGCTTGCATTACTTTTAGTTGTTCATCTATTAATGCGACCGCTTTTTTCTGCAAATTAGAATCTATTCCTGCTAACACGAATATTAATCCATAGAGTGAAGAGTAGCTACTCGATGCATAATAGGCCATACTTTCTTTTTCACGCACGTTCATAAAAATTTTAGAATGCGAAAATCCACCTAAAATACCATTTGTAAGCTGCATAACCGGAAATTCTTCCGAGAAAAAAGTGATAGGTGTTTGATAGGCAATATGAAGTTTACCTTGTTTCATATCTTGTATTTCATGAAGAAATTTCTTATCAGTTGTTTCGCTTGGTATATCAACTGGCTTTTCAATCTTTTCTGTTCGATCTACAAAGGAAAAATGACTCTGCATTTTTTCTTTTATTTCCTGTATATTTACATCCCCAACTACATAGATAGATAAATCGTCTTTTGTTAGTAAATCATGATGCATTTCAATTAGTTGCTCGTTTGTAATCGCTTTAACAGTCTCCACTGTACCATTAGATGTAATAGAAGCTGGATTATTTGGGCGAATGTTCTCTAACAAACGTTGCTGCGCATATCTGGTTTTGTCATCATACATGGATTGAATTCGTTCAATTACCTGCTCTTTTTCTCTTTTTACAATTGATTCACCAAATTTGCCATTCTCCAAATTTGGTTTAAAAATAACGGTATGTAATAAAGAAAATACTTCATCGACAATTTTTTCATTGGATAAGTATGCATCGTTTACGGTTTCTGCGTTCAGTGAAAAAATATGGTGGCTCCCTTTTTTCGTTGTATCAAAGTATAAAGCAGTTCCATACAAGTCGTCTAAGCGCTTTCTAAAAGCTGCATTTGTAGGGTATACTTCATTGCTGAACTGTAATATATTCGCTAAAACTGCACGAATAGATGCTTTTTCTACTGTTAAAGGTTGTTTCCATTTGAACGAGATATTGATCGTTTTGAATTGTTCTGTAGGTCTCACAAAAAGCTTAACGCCACTTGCAAGTTCGAATTGTTGAAACATAAGTGATCCCCCTTTTTCTTTCTAGTGTATCTCAGTTAGTGATTCACTATACATTTTCTAATTATATCAGTCCAAACAAAAAGGGACCAATTAATTGGTCCCTCTTCCATTTTCTATTTAGTTTGGTTAAGTATAGACTGGCTTAACTACAAAACTTTAAATTATCGTTTTCCTTTAATATAAGGTATTCCACTCGCTTTTGGTGCGTGTGCTTTTCCTATAAATCCGGCTACTGCCAATATAGTTAAAGCATAAGGCAAGATGTGTAAGAAATAAGTTGGTACTTGATCTACATAAGGAATCTGACCACCAACAATACTTAGTGCTTGAGCAAACCCAAAGAACAATGCTGCTCCAAGTGCTCCAAGTGGATGCCATTTACCAAAAATCATTGCTGCAAGAGCCATGAACCCTTGTCCATTAATAGTAGTATGACTAAATTCTCCAGAAATAGACTGAGAGTAAACTGCACCACCTAATCCTGCAAGCGCACCAGAAAGGATAACAGCAATATAACGCATTTTAGTTACATTAACACCCATTGTATCTGCAGCCATCGGATGTTCCCCTACAGCGCGTAGACGTAATCCAAATGGAGTTTTGTAAATAACGAACCAAGCCAACACTGCAACTCCGATTGCTAAAATTGAAGTTCCATATACATCTTTAAATAGCATTGGTCCAATTATCGGAATATCACTTAATAGTGGTATATCAAAGCGAATAAATCGCTGTTGAATATAATCTGTTTGACCTTTATCATAGATCATTTTCACAGAGAAAAGAGCAATTGCAACACCTAGCATATTGATCGCAACCCCAGATATTGTTTGGTCCGCGCGGAAGGAAATCGATGCTACTGCATGCATAACTGAGAATAGCCCAGAAACAACCATTGCTGCGATTAACGAAACCCACGGAGTCATCGCTCCAAATGTATCTATAAACATTAAGTTAAATAGAATACCGATAAAAGCACCCATAACCATTAAACCTTCTAATCCGATGTTGATAACACCAGATCGTTCTGAGAAAACCCCACCGATAGCTACGAAGATTAAAGGAGCTGCATAGAAAATCGCAGAAGGGATAATAAAATATAATACATCTAAGAAGCTCATATTATTTCGCCTCCTTTTTCTTGTTCGCTTTTTCAAGGAAATAGCGAATAACGTAACCACATGCTACGAAGAATATAATAATAGCTATTACAATTGAAACTATTTCTACTGGAATACCAGCTTCGTTTGGCATATTGAGAGCTCCATATTTTAATGATCCAAATAGCACCGCACCAAAAATTACTCCCAGTGGAGTATTCGCTCCTAATAAGGCAACTGCGATTCCATCAAAACCAATACCAGTAAATCCACCTTTAACATTTGCGTATTGGAACGTACCTAACGCTTCCATCGCACCAGCTAGTCCAGCAAATGCACCGGAAATTACCATAGAAAGAATAATATTTTTGTTCACATTCATACCTGCGTACTCAGACGCATGTTTGTTAAAACCAACTGCTTTTAACTCGTAACCAGTTGTTGTTTTTTCTAATAAAAACCACATCAATAACACCATTGCTAATGCTATGAAAATACCATAATGCAAACGGGAATAATCTGTAATACTTTCGAAAAATGCAGACTTTAAGGAAGCCGTTGCATTAATCGTTCCTGTATTGTCTCCGCCATCCGATACAACTTTTATCAATGCATTTGTTGTATGTAAAGCAATATAGTTCATCATGATTGTTACTATTACTTCATGGACCTGTAATTTTGCCTTTAAAAGACCCGGAATGAAAGCCCATAATGCTCCAGCTAAAGCTGCTGCGATAATTGCAAATGGTAAATGGATATACATAGGTAGATCAAATGCAATCCCAACATAAGCTGCTGCAAACCATCCTACTAATAATTGTCCTTCAACCCCAATGTTAAATAATCCTGTACGGAAAGCAAATGCTACTGATAAACCTGCAAGTAAATACGGAGTAATTTGACGAATAGTCTCTCCAATTGCATAAGTATCCCCAAAAATACCATTCCAAAGTGCAGCATAACCTTGCACCGGATCATATCCACTTACTAGCATGACAATGGCTCCTACGAGCAATCCTAAAATAACAGAAATTACAGGGACAAGTATATTGACTACTCTATTCGACATGAGTTGTTTCCCCCTGTTTATCTATGTTTGAATTCTTTTTTTGACCTGCCATCAATAATCCTAACTCTTGTTCAGAGGTTTCTTTAGGAAATAATGTATCTACAATTTGTCCATCATAGATAACTGCAATGCGGTCGGATACATTCATAACCTCATCTAATTCAAATGAAAGTAAAAGTACCGCTTTACCCTTATCTCGTTGTTCAATAAGACGCTGATGAATAAATTCAATAGCTCCTACATCGAGTCCACGTGTTGGTAATGCCGCGATTAACAATTCTGGATCACGTATAACTTCTCGTCCAATAATTGCTTTTTGCTGATTTCCACCAGAAAGTGCACGAGCAGGTGTGTGTTCCCCTTGTGTGCGAACATCAAAGTCGTTAATAATTTTTTGAGCTAGCTCGGAAACTTTTGAATAATTCATAATCCCATTTTTCGAAATAGGAACTTGATAGTAAGTTTGTAATGCAATATTATGACCGATAGAGAAGTCTAAAACTAAACCATGCTTATGACGATCCTGCGGAATATGACCTACACCAGACTCTGTAATTTTACGTGGTTTTTTATTGGTCAAGTTGGTTCCATTTATCATTATTGAACCAGACTTTGATTTCCGTAGACCAGTAATTGCCTCGATTAATTCACTTTGCCCATTACCATCAATTCCTGCAATCCCTAATATTTCACCCTTACGGACAGTTAAGTTTAATCCTTTAACTTTATCGATTCCACGATAATCTGCTACGACAAGGTCCTTTATAACGAGTGTATCATCTGTAGGATGTGCTTCACTTTTCACAGTCTTAAATTCTACTTGTCTACCAACCATTAATGATGCCAATTCATTTGGATTTGTTTCCGCGGTAACCACAGTACCAATTCCTTCACCTTTACGAATAACGGTAACTCGATCAGATACATCCATAATTTCTTTTAACTTATGCGTGATCAAAATAATTGATTTACCCTCTTGTATTAAGCGCTTCATAATTTGTATAAGTTCATTAATCTCTTGAGGAGTAAGCGAAGCAGTCGGCTCATCAAATATCAGTATATCTGCACCGCGATAAAGCGTTTTCAATATTTCAACTCGCTGCTGCATTCCAACAGAAATATCTTCAATCTTTGCATTAGGGTCTACATCTAATCCATACATTTCTGAAAGCTTTTGAATTTTCTTTGCTGCATCTTTAATATTGACAATGCCTGCTTTTGTTAGCTCATTTCCTAATATTATATTTTCTGTTACTGTAAAATTCTCAACAAGCATGAAATGCTGATGGACCATCCCAATACCTAACTCATTCGCAACATTTGGGTCCGTAACTTTAACAGTCTTTCCTTTTACTTTTATCTCGCCGGCCTCAGGTTGATATAACCCAAATAATACGTTCATAAGGGTGGATTTACCAGCTCCATTTTTTCCTAAAAGAGCATGTATTTCGCCCTTTTTTAACTGAAGGGTAATGTTATCATTTGCAACAAACGATCCAAACTCTTTCCGTATGCCAAGCATCTCTATTACATATTCCAATGAATTCACTCCCCACTATAATACTAGTACTAAATTAATACAGGAAAGACTTTATACTTTGAAAAGTTAAAATCTTTCATCTATTAATTTAAAATATCATAAAGACCGAGAAAATTCGGTCTTTATGATGTTTGGTAATACTATTATTCTACTGTTTCCGGAACAACGATTTCCCCAGCAGCAATTTTGTCTGAGTATTCTTGAACTTGATCTAAAATTTCTTGTGGGATAGCTCCGCGAGAATCAGCAAGCTGAACTCCTTTTTCTGCTAAACCATAAGTTACTGTTTTCCCACCAGGGAAGTTTCCAGCCATTGCTTCTTTTGCAATTGTTTGAACTGCAATGTCTACACGTTTTTGCATAGATGTAAGAGTTATATTTTTATCGCCAACTGCACCTTCTTCGTATTGGTCAGAGTCAACTCCGATAACCCATACGTTTGCATTAGCATCTTTTGTTTTACGTTCTTTTGCTTCTGCGAATACACCGTTACCAGTACCACCAGCAGCATGGAAAATAATATCTACGCCTGAAGAATACATACGGTTTGCAGTTGTTTTACCAAGTGCAGCGTCATCAAATTTACCAGTGTATTGTACATCTACTTTAATAGATGGGTCTACAGCTTTAACACCTTCTAAGAATCCAGCTTCAAAACGTTCGATTACTGGAATTTCCATCCCACCAACAAAACCGATTTGTTTAGATTCAGACATTAGAGCAGCAGCAACGCCTGCAAGGAATGAACCCTCTTGCTCTTTAAACATTACAGATGCAACGTTTGGTTTATCTACGATAGCATCGATAATTGCAAGTTGTGCTTCTGGTTGTTGGTCTGCAATAGTACCAATCGGTTCTTCCATTAAGAAACCAATCCCATAAACTACATCAAAGTCACGACGTACCAAGTTATTTAAGTTTGTAATATAGTCAGCGTCACCAGTTGATTGAAGGTAGTCATATCCACCATCGCCTTTTTCAAGACCATTTTCTTTACCGAAAGCTTCAATACCTTCCCAAGCTAGTTGGTTGAAAGATTTGTCATCAACTCCACCAACGTCAGTTACCATTGCTAAAGAAAAATCTACTGCTTCAGTAGTACCTTCAGAACCTGTACCCTCTGAATCTTTTGGTTTAGTTGTTTCTTCATCTTTAGATCCACATGCTCCTAGAATTGTTCCAGCAGCTAGTACTAATGATAGACCTAATCCAAATTTACGTTTTGTCAACTTGAAAACCCCCATTATTTTTCTTATTAGCAGGAATTATTACATTTTACACCCTTTTCCGAACAACGTGAAAGCTAAATTTATCTGCTCGAAAATAATTTTTCGAGTACAAAACCACACGATCGTTTTCATCGTAATGGAGTTGTTTTAAAACAAGCAATGAAGTTTCTGGCTCACAATTCAAAGTTGGTGATGCAATCTCGTGGTAACCCACAGGATCTATAAACGTCACCGCGTACGAAATATGTATTTCCCCAGACTCCTCTAATGCAGTAAAAATAGAGCCTTCTTCTCTAATGAGAAAATCATTAGGTAAATAATTTTTCGGAACCTTATCGACACAATATACAACTGGTTCGCCATTTGCAGTACGGACACGTTCCATCGTAACAATCGATTGCTCATCACCGCATTGAAATCTTAAAATATCATCCTCAGATGGAATCGCTTGCATAGAACTCAAGTAAATAGTACCTGGCTCCATCCCAGCTTTACGAATCATAGAAGAAACGCTTGAAAGCTGTTCGATACCTGATGTGAAAATTGGCTTAGAATTTACAAAGGTACCCACACCATGCCGTCTGATTATTACATTTTCTTCTTCCAATAAGCGAAGAGCCTCTCTTAAAGTTGCACGACTTACTCCTAGCGACTTGGCTAATTCAAATTCAGAAGGAAGTTTTTCCTTTTCTTTAAATATGCCCTTATCGATGTCTTGTTTAAGACGATCAATCACTTGCAGATATAAATGACGATGGTCTACTTTTATTGTCATCTAAAACACCACCATTTTGAAGAGATCAGACCTCTGATGTAAAACTTTCCTACTAATCAGTCATACTATACCATTTTTAAAACGTGAAATAAATACTTTTATTTATATTAGGTTAAAAGTCGTTACAAAAACTTTATTGTTTTGTAATGATTTTGTCATACTTTTTTTAGAAAGTGTTATACTATTAAACCTTTTGACTCAAATAAATTCATCATCTACCGAGTGTTTGGAGACTAGAACCTGTCTTGGCTTACTTCCTTCATAAGGTCCAACAACTCCACTAAGTTCTAGCTGATCAATAATTCTGGCTGCTCTAGAATAACCGATTCTAAACCTTCTTTGAAGTAATGACACAGACGCGGTTTGCATTTCTGTTACAAGTTGAACAACCTCATCATATAATTCATCTCTATCTATTTGCCCTTCAGATTCTTCCACTTCGTCAGGAATCATTTCATCTTGATAATTTGCTTTTTGTTGTTCAATAACAAAATCTACAATTCTTTCAACTTCTGCATCTGACAAATATGCTCCCTGTACTCGCACCGGTTTGGAGCTACCAGCTGGGAGAAATAACATGTCGCCTCTACCTAATAGTTTTTCTGCTCCGCCCATGTCTAAAATAGTTCTAGAATCAATAGCTGAGGAAACTGCAAACGCAATTCTAGAAGGTATATTTGCTTTAATAATTCCTGTGATAACATCTACACTTGGTCTCTGTGTAGCAATAATTAAATGAATACCCGCAGCACGAGCCATTTGGGCTAAACGAGTGATAGAATCTTCTACATCATTAGAAGCTACCATCATTAAATCCGCTAACTCATCTACAATTACAACTATAAATGGAAGTTTTGGATGTTTTTCTTCATTTTCTTCATTCCATCTATCAATATGCTCATTATAACCTTCCATGTTTCGGGTTCCAGTATGTGAAAATAGTTCATATCTTCTTTCCATTTCAGATACGATTTTTTTCAAAGCTTGTGATGCCTTTCGTGGATCTGTTACCACCGGCGCAAGTAAATGTGGAATTCCATTATACATATTAAGCTCTACCATTTTTGGATCAATCATCATCATTTTTACTTCATGAGGTTTTGCACGCATCATAATACTTGTAATTATGCCATTGATACATACGCTCTTCCCACTACCTGTGGAACCTGCAACAAGTAAATGCGGCATTTTATTTAATTGTGCAAGAACAGCTTGTCCAGTAACGTCTCGACCAAAACCTATTAGTAGCTTCAGATTCGGTTTATTATTTTCTTCTGATTCTAGGACCTCTCGTAAGCTTACAATTGCTACTTCTTTGTTAGGTACCTCAATACCTATTGCCGATTTCCCAGGAATAGGTGCCTCGATCCTAATATCTCTAGCAGCTAAAGCTAGTGCAAGATCATCATGTAAACTAACGATTCTGCTAACCTTTACCCCAACGTCAGGTAGAACTTCATATTTAGTTACTGCTGGCCCTAAGTGAACTTGAGTAACCTTAGCTTTTACTCCGAAACTTAAAAATGTTTGCTCTAACTTTTTGGCATTTGCTTGAATTGCGTTTAGTTCTCCACTTTGGTCACTATAACCAGGGGAATCTAATAAGCTAATAGAAGGCAATTGATAATCTTCATTTTCAACTGTCACATTTTCCATATTAATCTCTAATGGTTCAACAGCTTCAGATGGTTCCTCAACCACTTCTTTTCTAGCTATTCGTTCAGTGAATGCTGAAATGATTGGCGACGAAGATTGTTCTACTTCTTCTGTTTCAACTGGAATTGCCTCTATTACAGTAACTGCTTCTTCTTGAGCAGCCTGTTTCTTGTTTCGACGGGACTGGCCCTGCGGTGGAGCTGGTGCTGGTTTTACTTTCTTTTTTTTCGTTCTATTTAGGAAACTTTCTTTTAGCTTCGGAAATGTCTCTACTAAGAAAGGAACAAGTGCTTTTCCAGTCAGCAGAACGATCCCTATAAATAACATAAGCCAGCCTGCTACTTTTGCTCCTGCCGAATCGAAGAGAACATGGAATGTCGCAAAAAGAATGGCTCCTATTATTCCCCCACCTAACGAACTATTTCTATCGGTAATCCCACCACTTTCAACTAGAACACGATAACTTTCTCTTAGAACGGAATTTGTCACCAATGCTTTTCCTTCAAATAATTGCTGAAATAAAGCGATGTGACTAAACAATAGTAAACTGCTTAATATAAATGCACAGCCTAATAGTAGTCGATGATTCCATGCTGGAACTGATTGTTTAATCATAATTATAAGTGCATAAACGATGAGCATAAACGGAACCGCAATATGCCAATTACCAAATAAGAAATAACTTATATAAGCCAAGAATTCCCCAACAAGCCCATATTCAAAAAAAGAAATGATGGATAATCCAATAATTAGAAGTCCAATAATTTCATAAAGGAGCGGATGCATTGTTTTTTTTACTGGCTTTTTTGTCGGTCTTTTTTTCTTCCTTGCCAAAGTGTCACCTACTTTCTACATTTTATTGATATCACTTATAAAAAACACCCGGTCCTCTCAGAACAGAAACCCAGATATGCCCGTGATCTCCGCTCCGAGCGGATGCTTTCCGTGGGCACGGCTTCAGCCGCTTCCTTTGCTCCTGCGCAAGCTCGTCGCAAAAAAGATTTTCGCTACGCTCAGTCCAGGGTCTTCAGCTCGCGCTGTTCCCACTGGAGTCGCCGCTCTGCGCTCCATCAACTAGGTCCACTTTATTTAAACGAATAATTGGATATAAAACGCCTAAATATACGTGTTTTAGCTTTAAGTAAGTAAGGATTAAGTAAGTAAGGATTAAGTGAATTCAGATAAAAGAAAATCTATTTTCTTCCTTCATAATAAAATAACATACCTACGGGCAGTCGGTTTTTATCCCTATAATAGCTTTAAATAACCTTGTTATTTCAGCGATATACTTTGCTAAATCTTAAAGTGCAGTACTACCCATTATATTGATTGTAGTGAAATGTGGCGACTCTGAAAGCCCCGCAGGAACGTAGGGACGAGGAGATTGAAGCCATGCTCGCGGAAAGCTTCGACCTGTTTTTACATTGTTGCGCTTGCTTCGAAACATGAAAGTACGTTGTAACGGAAATAACAGTATTATTCATTTTTTCAAATTCCATGAATCCAGTCTTCACACTACATTTTTAAATACTTCCTTTAAGATAAAAAGGATTTCCTTTCGTATTCGGAAAGGAAATCCTTAATTCACATTAATATTCCATAATAATCGGGATGATCATTGGACGTCTTTTTGTTTGCTGGAATAAATATGAATTTAGCGTATCACGGATTTCTTGTTTTATGTTTGTCCATTCAAACGTTTCTTTATTCACATATTTTTCAACAACTGTTCTTACTAAGTTAGCAGACTCGTCCATTAGCTCTTCAGACTCACGAACATAGACAAATCCTCTCGAAAGAATTTCTGGCCCGGAAGCAATTTTCTTCTGTGCTCTGTTTAACGTAACAACTACAATAAATATACCATCTTGTGAAAGTAGCTTACGATCGCGCAGAACAATATTGCCTACATCACCAACACCAATTCCATCGATTAAAATGTTTCCAGCTTGAACTCGACCACTCATTCTCATTTTACCGCTCTTATATTCAACAATATCGCCTTTATCGGCAATGAAAATTTCCGATTTGGACATTCCAGTTGCTTGAGCCAATTTCGAATGGGCCATCAACATGCGATATTCCCCTTGGATCGGTATAAAGTATTTAGGCTTTGTTAAGTTAAGCATCATTTTCAAATCTTCTTGACTTCCATGACCGGAAACATGGACATTTTTTTCAGAAGTTAGTACTTTCGCTCCAACTTTTGCAATTTGGTTCATCGTGTTATACATCCCTACCTCCATACCAGGAGAAGGAGTAAAAGTGATTAAAACTGTATCTGTATCTTTTATTTTAATATCTTTATGGTGTTTACGGATCATTTTTTCTAAAGCTTCTAATGGTTCTCCTTGCGTACCAGATACAATGATTACAATATTTTCATCATTTTGTTTAGAGATTTCTTTAATAGAAATCATTGTATCCTCTTCTACATTGAAATACCCTAGGTCTAAACCAATTTCAAAAATATTTTCTAAGCTTTTCCCTGCAATCGCAACTTTTTTCCCGGTTTCAATTGCTTTGTCAATTACTTGTTGAATACGGATAAAGTTTGATGCATATAAAGCAACAAGTATACGTCCTTTAGCAGCGTGGAATGTTTCTGATAATTGGTTTTCAATTACCGCTTCTGATGTGGTATAACCTGGTCTTTCTGCTTCAGTTGAATCAGATAGAAGAATAAATACACCATCTTCACCTAAACCAGCTATTTTTGCTATGTCCGGACGATATTTTCCTTTAGCCGATTGATCAAACTTAAATTCCCCTGTGTGAACAATTGCACCTTCAGAAGTATGGAAAACAATTCCCAGTGAATCCGGTATACTATGCGTTGTATGGAAAAAGGTTACATATGTACCTTGGAAATTCATCCGACTTTTGTTTGTTACTTCGAAAAACTTGACTGGTTGCTTTGTCGGCAACGCCTTTAAATGCGTTTTTGCCAGAGCTATAGTCAATTTAGATCCATAAACTGGTGCTTGTACCTTCTGTAGTAAATAAGAAATAGAACCAATCGCATCCTCGTGACCATGCGTTAAAAAGATCCCTTTTACACGTTCTTTGTTTTCCACTAAATACGTAATATCTGGTATAACGATATCTATTCCTAGCATTTCATTTTCTGGGAACATTAATCCACTGTCTACGACAAATATCTCTTCATCTATTTCTACTACATACATTGCTTTTCCGATTTCCCCAACTCCACCGAGCGGTATAATTCGAATAAGTTCATTTTTTACTTTTACCAAATCTTTTCCTCCTATAAATCAATTACGCCTCGAAATTACGTTCAGATTTTGAATTGTACTTAGGCCTGCTTAATGCAGGTCAGTTAGCTACTATCGCATGAATACGACGATTTTATGTTAGCAACTTCTAAGAGTCTGTTCAAATTCTGTGACATCCTCCAGAGACTTAAATTATCAGCAAGTGCTAATACTCACCGAGTTGTTATTACATTTTAGTATTCATCTCTACGCTTTCTCCAGAAGTGAGAGATATCTATTCCTACGTTTGATTGTTAAATTTTTACTGAAGAAGGTAACCCGACCAACATCCACTAATCTCCATTATATCGGACGTCAACGATTCACACAAATAAAAAAAAGGCTGAAATAGGAAATCTTCAGCCTTTCCGCTAAATTATTTAGTATTCAAGTATTGTTCCCATACTACATCAAATTCCCTTTTTTCACTTTCCGCCATTTGAACAAGTGGTAGGCGTAAACTTCCTGCATTTATCCCTACCTTCGAAAGCGCATATTTTACAACAATCGGATTAGGATGTTTGAATAACGCTTGTATTAGCGGCAATAATGATTGATGAATTCGTGAAGCTTCCTTATGATTACCAGTTCGAAAAGCTTCAATCATTTCATGCATTTCATTCCCCACAATATGAGAAGCAACTGAAATTATTCCGGAGCCCCCTATCGCTAGTAAAGGAAGAGTTAATGAATCATCTCCACTATATACTTCCAAATTACCTTTTGTTTCTGACAGTATTCTGGTCATCTGTTCTAAATTTCCATTAGCTTCTTTTAGAAATTTAATAGATGGAATTTGACTCAACGTTACCATTGTCTCCAACTCCATATTTATAACTGAACGGCTTGGAATATTGTAAACGACAATTGGTAAAGTAGTTGCATTTGCGATTGCAGTAAAGTGGGCAATTAACCCTCGTTGATTTGGCTTATTATAATATGGTGTAACGATCATAAGACCATTTACTCCAAGAGCCTCCGCCTTTATAGACAAGTCAATAGATGCTATTGTACTATTACTTCCTGTACCTGCAATAACAGGAACTCTATTATTCACTTTCTCTACAACGAATTTCAGTAAACTTAGCTTTTCTTCGGTTGATAGGGTAGGAGATTCCCCTGTTGTACCGGTAATGACAAGGGAGTCAGTCCCTGTCGCAAGTAAATGTTCAATTAATAGTTCTGCCTGTTCAAAATTGATAGAACCGTCTGACCGAAATGGGGTAACCATTGCCGTAGCAATAGAACCTATATTCATTTTTACACCTCTTTTAATATACCTTCAGAAATAAGTGTTTCTGCAATTTGTATAGAGTTCAGAGCTGCACCCTTCAATAAATTATCTGATACAATCCACATATGAAATCCTTTATCATTCGATGGGTCTTTTCTTAAACGGCCTACAAATACACCGTCCTTATCCTCAGCGTAGTACGGCATAGGGTATAATTGTTGATCAGGAGCATCCTGTAACGTAATACCCTCAGAATCTGCAAGAAGTTGCCTTACCTGATCAAGAGTGACGTTATCTTGTTCTACTTCTATATATACAGATTCGGAATGCCCCGTCACAACTGGTACCCTTACACATGTAGCTGCGATTGAAAGATTCGGTAAAGACATAATTTTTTTCGTTTCATTCATCATTTTATGTTCCTCAAATGTGAAACCATCTTCGGTGAATACATCAATTTGTGGAATAACATTTCCAGCAATAGGATAATGCTTTTCAGCACTTTTCACTGGTAAAATTTCTGGTTTTACTTGTTTATCTTTTATACTTTTGGATTGTGTTGTTAGTTCGTTAATAGCAGCTGCACCTGCACCAGACACTGCTTGATAAGTAGACACTATAACTTTGTTCAAACCAAATTTCTGTCTAATAGGTTCAAGTGCGCAAACCATCTGAATAGTAGAACAATTCGGGTTAGCAATAATCCCTGTTTGTTCATGCAACGCTTGTTTATTCACTTCTGGAACTACTAGTGGCGTATCTTTATCCATCCGGAAGGCGCTTGTATTGTCGATAACTATTGCTCCTCTATTACTAGCTTCTTTTGCTAAAGCTTTCGATATAGAACCACCAGCAGAGAAAAATGCTACGTCAACACCTTCAAAAGCCTCCGGCGTCGCCTCTTCAATTGTATAAGTGCTCCCATTTACTTCTACTTTTTTTCCAGCTGATTTTTTGGAAGCTAATAATTTTAAAGTTGTATATGGAAAACTTCTTTCTACCAATTTTTCGATAATCTTTTGACCGACTGCACCCGTCGCTCCAACTATTGCTACTGTATACCCCTGTGACATGAAAAGCTCTCCTCCTAGAACAATGCTATTTTTCGATATTGTATTATATTATACATGAAAATACATCGTCATCAATATTTATAATTCGTGAGAAATTAGTAAAGGCTGTAATTGTTTAAATTGAATTGCATGTTCTACTGTTGGGACTATTTTCGTAAAATCAGCAATAAGTGAGTTTGGTTTGTTATGAGGGCTATCTTGGCCGAAGGGGATAAAGTATATATTTTTTGTAGAAAGTAGTTTCATAATATTCATACCATTCAATCCTAATGCATCATTTGTTGATATTCCGAGCACTACTGGTTTTCCATTTCGCAATGTAGCCTTTGCTGCCATTAACACCGGGGAATCTGTTTGAGCATTGGCCAGTTTACTAATAGAGTTCCCAGTCATCGGAGCGATTACCATACAATCCAATGGGTTTGTCGGTCCAAATGGTTCTGCTTCTACTATTTTTGATACTACTTTACTACCACTTGCCTGTTCAATTTTCTGTATCCATTCCTCACCTGTTCCAAAACGTGTTGCCGCAGTCAGTACAGAATAGGTAATAATAGGAACTACAGTTGCTCCTAAATCCGTAAACTGTTTAATCATTGGAATTACTTCCTCATAAGTACAATGAGAAGCAGTAATCCCTAATCCAATTCGAAGATCCTTTAACACTATTTTTCCCCCTCCAGTAAAGCCAATTGAGTTTGCACAGCCTTTGCTATTAAATATCCTGCATCCTTCGGAAAATACAAGCCTGGTAAGCTAGTGGAATGTATATAATTTGTAGGGATTGAATTGGCTGACTCGAGTAGACATCCTGGATTTGAAGCTAGATCATAAACTTTTTTAAATCTAGTCGTATCGGACGGGCTGAGCCATCTATTTGGAATGGTATTAATTAGATAGGTTGAGAGGCCACCTTGGTTTTTAACTGCATGCTCCAATTGCTCTATTTGGTACCCATAACTTTTTGCTTCAAATAACTGATGATCAGAACGTACCGAGATAATTACCTCGGCACCTAAATGATGCAGGGCAAAAGCCAGTCTTTTTCCTACTCTTCCGTAGCCTGTAATGATGAATTTTTTGTTATATATTGATTCTTTTTCGCTTCTATAGAAGTCATTTATGAATCCCTCTGCTGTCAGATTTGCATTTTCCCAAATCCACTGTTCATCCTCTAAATAATAAAAAGCATGGACTTGGCTATTTTGTATTTCCTGTTCAATCTGTTTATTCTTTTTTCCAACGAAAAGGAGAAGACATGACTCTGGCAAAACGAAAGAACTTTCAATTTGTAATGGTGGTATAGGTAAAAAGATTATGTTAGGTTGAAAATCGTTTATTGCAGCTTTGAGTTCTTCCGTCCAAATCATCGTTGGAAATATTTTCACATCAAGTAAGTTATCTAATGTTTCTTGTAAAAACGGTAGACGGGCATCTGTACCTATGATTGCACATTTTTTTTTCACGAATATTCACTATTTCCAATTTCATAGTTTGCTTCATTAAACAGGATTCTGTCTTTTCCAATGAGAATAATTTCTTCCCATGCAATAAATTCTTTTTTCTTGCCAGATTTATTCCCTTGAAAAAATGAACCTGTTGTTCTTTGAAAAACTTCAAAACCTTCAATTTTTCCATTCTCAGGATTGAAGAGTAATTCAGTATCTGCTAGCTTGCCATACCTTGCGCCGTCCTTAACTTGGATAAGTTCTTTTTCTGCAAGTTCCGAAAGTAACAATCATTCTCCCCCTTATTGATTTCTATTTATATATATGCCATTTCACAGTACAAAGTGAATAAAAGAAAACCTGGGCTCTAAGACGCACGGTTCTTAAAGTACAAAACCTGCTTCTAGCTTTTTCAGTAGGCTTTAGTCAGACTTGCTATATTATTACCGTATAAATTTTTAGGGATGCTGATCGGTAATTTTATGGCGTTTGTCTGTCCCTTGCACTCCTACAACTCTTAGAAACAGGTTAGTTCGTTTTTGGATAACTAGAGAAAAGATGTTACATATTCATAGAGTAAGCTCTCGAAGATGCAATTTCGTTCGCTATTTTGCTTCTTTAATTAGTGAACACTCACTATTTCCTTTTATTTCTACTAGTTCTAAAGAATATCTACTTTCTTCATCCTTCATGACAAAATAGTATCTCTAATTCAACAGACGGTTTTATCCCTATATTAACATTGACTACTCTTATCATCTAAGCGATAGGCTATTCTATATCTTATAGTATAGTACTACATATTATATAGATTGTAGCGGAAAGCGTCCGCCTAGAGCGAAAATCAGCAGTATTATCCATCATTCCAATTCCCATTACCCCAGTGTTCAATGACCATTTTTATATATTTCCCATATAAAAAAAGCCGATCAGTTTTGATCGACTTTTGGTTTGATGATGGAAATAGCTGGTTTGTGAGAAAATGTTTCTGCAGCAAGGTCCATTACTGATTGTAATGTAACTTCATCAATTGATTCACTTACTTCATCTAATGAACGATGTTCTCCGTAGAGTAATTCATTTTTTCCGTTACGGCTCATTCTAGCATTAGAACTCTCTAATCCAAGAAGTAAATTACCTTTTAGTTGCTCTTTAGCATTAGAAACTTCTGTTTCAGTAAATCCCTTTTCAAGGACTAATTGTATCGTTTGCTGAATAGACTCTGATAGCTCTTCTAGTTGGTTGTTTGAAGTACCACCATATATAGCAAGTGCCCCTGTGTCTTCATAGGAAGAATGATAAGAATAAATAGAGTATGCGAGACCTTTTTCTTCTCTGATTTCTTGGAATAGCCTAGAGGACATGCTACCACCCAAAATATTATTCATCACGACTAAACTATAAATATTATCAGCTTTTACGCTTAAACTTGGATAAGCTAAACAAAGATGTGCTTGCTCTGTCTCTCTAAAGTTTTCCACATGCACTGCTTTCAAATTAGGGGTTGCTACATGTATTTTCTCATTACTATTTTGATCTAATTGACTAAATAATGTTTCAATGTGCTGTATTAGTCCTTCAGGAATATTTCCTGCAACAGAAATGACTACATTTTCTGGCGTATAATGTTTTTTCATATAAGCCAAAATCTTTTCTTTTGTGAAACTATTCAATGTTTCCTCTGTTCCAAGAATAGGAGATCCTAGAGGATCATTTTCGTACATCGCTTGCCATAAATACTCGTGAACAATATCATCTGGTGTATCCTCTACCATATTAATCTCTTCAAGAACAACCTGTCTTTCTTTCTCTATTTCATGAGCATCAAATTGAGAATGAAAAAACATATCTGCAAGTATTTCTACTGCATGTTCGGCATGATGATCCAATACCTTTGCATAGTAGCACGTATTTTCTTTTGAAGTGAAGGCATTGATATTTCCACCAATACGATCGAATTCTTCTGCAATTTGCTTTGCTGTTCTCTTTTCAGTTCCTTTAAATAACATATGTTCAATGAAATGAGTTAAGCCATTTTCTTCTGGAAGCTCATATCTTGACCCAGCTTGCACCCAAATCCCCACAGCTACAGAACGTACATATGGGATGTGCTCAGACACAATCCGAAGCCCATTCTTACATGTAATTTTGTTTATCAAATTAACACCTCTGTTTATTCTATTCAGCTATTTAAAAAGGTTGCCGTAGCTACATGTCTACGGTCAACCTTTTATGTCGTGCTGATATTGTTGATTATTTGTTTTCTTGTTGCTCAGCGCGTTCTTTTTCTTCCTTAATTACAACTTTACGAGATAAGTTGACACGACCTTGGTTGTCGATCTCGATTACTTTCACTAAAAGCTCATCACCTAATTTAAGGACGTCCTCTACATTTTTCGTACGTTCCTCTTGAATTTCCGAAATATGCAATAAACCATCTTTTCCTGAGAAAATCTCTACGAAAGCACCGAATTTTTCAATTCGTTTTACTTTTCCTAAGTAATATTCGCCAACCTGGGCAACTCGCACGATGTTTTCGATAATTTCTTTTGCACGTGCAATCATCTCTTCATCAGCTGAAGCGATATAAATTGTACCATCTTGCTCTGTATCAATTTTCACACCTGTTTCATCGATAATTTTATTAATTTGTTTACCACCTGGTCCAATTACATCACGGATTTTATCCGGATTAATCTTGATAACAACAATCTTAGGCGCATATTTAGACAACTTCTCACGTGGGTCAGAAATTGTTGCAAGCATACTTTCTAAAATTTGCATACGGCCAATTTTAGCTTGTTCTAACGCTTCTTCAAGAATTGTTCTTGATAACCCATCAATTTTAATGTCCATTTGAAGTGCTGTGATTCCTTTAGATGTACCAGCTACTTTAAAGTCCATATCTCCTAGATGATCTTCCATCCCTTGAATATCCGTTAAAATTGTATAATGTTCGCCTTTTTTCACAAGTCCCATTGCAATACCCGCAACAGGTGCTTTTAAAGGAACACCTGCGTCCATCATCGCAAGAGTAGACGCACAAATACTTGCTTGTGATGTAGAACCATTAGATTCTAATACTTCAGCTACTAAACGAAGTGTATATGGAAAATCAGCTTCATCTGGAATAACTGCTTCTAAAGCACGTTCTCCTAATGCACCGTGTCCAATTTCACGACGACCTGGAGCACGAATAGGACCAGTTTCTCCAACACTAAATTGTGGGAAGTTGTAATGGTGCATGAAGCGTTTAGTTTCTTCTAGACCGATACCATCAATAATTTGAACATCACCTAGAGGTCCTAAAGTACATATACTCAAAGCTTGTGTTTGACCACGTGTAAACAATCCAGAACCATGTGTTCTAGGTAATACGCCAACTTCTGACGAAAGAGGACGGATTTCCGCTACTCCACGGCCATCAGGGCGAATTTTATCTTCTGTAATCAAACGACGAACTTCGTCTTTTACCATTGCGTCTAAAATTTCACGCACTTGTTTCAACGTTTCGTCTGTAGCTTCTTTTTCTGTGTATTGTTCTAAAACTTCTGTTTTTACTTCAGTAATAGCATCTTCACGAGCGTGCTTTTCTTGTACTTGAATTGCTTGTACAAGTTTTACTTCGCAAATGCCCTTCACTTCTTCGAAAAGCTCTTTATCCAACTCAAACAGAGGAATATCTTTTTTCGCTTTTCCAACTTCAGCTACTACTTTTTCTTGGAATTCGATTAACTTGATAATTTCATTATGACCAAACATAATTGCTTCAAGAACCGTTTCCTCTGAAACTTCTTTTGCTCCAGCTTCAACCATGTTGATAGCGTCTTTCGTTCCAGCAACAGTTAGATCTAAAGTGCTCTTCTCCATTTGCTCAACTGTGGGATTAATAATTAGTTCTTCGCCAATTAACCCAACTTGTGCACCTGCAATTGGTCCATCAAATGGAATGTCTGAAACGCTAAGAGCTAAAGAAGACCCTAACATTGCTGCCATCTCTGAAGAACAGTTTTGGTCAACAGACATAACGATTGAAATAACTTGTACCTCGTTACGGAATCCATCAGGGAATAAAGGACGAATTGGACGGTCAATTAAACGACTAGTTAAGATTGCACGTTCCGATGGACGCCCTTCACGCTTAATAAATCCACCTGGTATTTTCCCTACTGCGTAAAGTTTTTCCTCGTAGTTAACTGTTAATGGGAAGAAGTCTAAATTCTTAGGGTTTTTCGATGCAGTTGCTACAGATAATACAGTAGTATCCCCGTATCTTACTAAAACTGCTCCGTTCGCTTGTTTTGCAAGTTGCCCTATTTCTACTTGCAACGGGCGTCCTGCCCATTCGTACGTAAATACTTTCTTTTCACTCATGTAATCTGGACTCCTCTCGACTTCAAAAACTCCTTAAAAAAAGGGTATATAATGGTTATATGTATCATAAGTAGTGTATCAAAAATCTTTCAACTATGCGAAGTTTTTTATGCAAAAGAAAAAGCGGGATAAATCCCGCTTTCCTAAATCGAATCTTATCGACGTAATCCAAGTTTTGCGATTAGATCACGGTAACGTGATACTTCGTTTTCACGTAAGTATTTTAACAAGTTACGACGACGTCCAACCATTTTGAATAGACCACGACGTGAGTGATGATCTTTCTTATGAGTACGTAAATGTTCGTTTAAAGAGTTAATCTCTTCAGTAAGAATTGCGATTTGAATATCAGCAGATCCAGTATCACTTTCGTGAGTTCTGTACTCAGCGATTAGTTCATTTTTGCGTTCTTGTGTAATTGCCATGTTGTTTTCCTCCTAAATTCTAGTTATCCCCTAATCCTGAGCAATCGTTGGAGAATCGAAAAAGCCAAGGAAAGGTTAAGTACGGTATTGTACTTATAAAGATTATCATAAATAGGTTGGCGAAGCAACTAATTAGTTATGGAGAACATTCATCTTATCAGATACATCGGACAAAAAGATGCCCAATCCTCTAAGAACAAAAACCTAAATATGCCGTTAATTTCCGCTCCGAGCGGACGCTTTCCGTGGGGCACGGCTTCAGCCGCTTCCCTCGCTATGCTCAGTCCAGGGTCTTCAGCTCGCGCTGTTCCCACAGGAGTCGCCGCTCTGTGCTCCAATTAACTAGGTCCACTTTATTAAAAAAATAATTGGTTATAAAACCACCTACATATACGTGTTCTATCTTTAAATAAGTAATGATGAAGTGGACTTAAATAAAACAAAAACCACTTACTTTGTTCATTATAAAATTGTATACCTATCAAGCGGGCGGTTTTATCCCTGTAATAATTCTGATTACTTTTATTATCTTAGGGATATGCTTTGTCCTATCTCAGAGTGTAGAACTACACTTTACATTGATTGGAGTGCAAGGTGGCGACTCCAGCGGGATAAGCGAGTAAGTCGAGACCCACAGGGAGCGTAGCGAACGAGGAGGCTCGGCCTCGCCCGCGGAAAGCGCCCACCTGAAACGGAAATCAGTAGTATAAATCATTCTTATAAGAACCAGAAAACAGTGTACATGGGGCAAAAGCTACCGAAATTAAACTTCGGTAGCAAATCTATTATCAGTCATCTTCTTTTTTAAAGAACTCAATTGCAACTTGCTTGTCTTTTCCGATTTGTTCTTTTAATTCTTCAATTCCATTGAATTTTTGTTCTGATCTAATGCGCTTATACCAAAGTACCGTTACTTCTTCACCATAAATAGATTGATCAAAGTTAAAAATATGTACTTCAATTGAAAGCTTTTTCTCTTCGGGATTATTAAATGTTGGTTTATAGCCTACATTACATACACCTTCATGCCAAGTCTCCTGAACACAAATTTTAACTGCATAAACCCCAATTGCTGGTGTAAATTGCCCCTCAGATGGATCGACATTTGCCGTTGGGAAGTTAATAGTTCTTCCTCTTTTGTCTCCATGTATAACTACCCCTGTTAACTTAAAGGGTCTCCCTAATAATTCCTTTACTTGCTCCATATTACCAACAGTTAGCTCTGATCTAATACGAGTTGAGCTAATCTTGTCACCAACTAACTCCTTTTTATCTACAACTGATACTTTAAATCTACCAACAGAAAGAAGCTCCATATCTTTCATAGTTCCTTTTCCAAAAGCTCCAAATGAGAAATCAAAACCTGCTGTAACATGCTTAACATTTGCTTGTACAATAAAAAATTCGATAAATTGCTCAGGTGTTAATTTTGCAAAGTCGGAAGTAAATCGAACAACAAAAACCGCGTCCACTCCCAATTTTTTCAAAATTTCTATTTTTTCTTGAAGAGGTGTTATATAGAATACTTTTTCTTTTCTACCGCCTAATACTAATGAAGGATGGGGATCAAAGGTCATAACTGCCGTTTTAATATTTAACTCTTTTCCTCTATTAAGTGCTTCTTGAATTACTGCTTGGTGACCATTATGCACACCATCGAAAAATCCAATAGCCATAGAATATGCTTCGTTTGATTTATTGTTAAATAAATGATTGGGATAAGCTAAGTGATGTACGTCCATATTAATCTCCTTTTTCAGATGAAAACATTTTTTCTGGTTTCATCATACCATTTTTTGTTGGATGTTTAATATAAACTGCAATCGGATTCTCCAGCAATAAAAATACAACTTTCTCATTTTCAGCTAGTAATGGATGGATTTCTACTACTTGTCCATTCGTAATACTCTTTATGTTTTGATCATTCACTTCAATTGTTGGCCAATCCGATAATGCATCTTTTAAAGGGAGTAATGTATCTGATAAAGTTTGTTCATTAACAGCTTCCTGTACATTGGTTAAAGTTAGGCATTGAGCTTTAGTAAAGCTTCCTGAAGAAGTTCTAACCAAAGACGACATATGTGCAGGATAACCAAGAAGTTCACCAATTTGAACAGCAAGTGTTCGGATATAGGTTCCTTTTCCACAGTCAATTTCTATGTTAAAGGTAACCTCCTTGCCTGAAAAAGTACCTGCATCATCCAATAAGTTAATATTATGAATCATCACTTTCCTACTTGGACGTTCTACTTCTTTTCCTTCACGGGCATATTCATACAACTTTTTCCCGTTCACTTTGACTGCTGAATACATAGGAGGAATTTGAGTAATTTCTCCAGTCAACTTTTCTAATACTCCTAAAATTTGTTCACGGGAAAAAGATTTTAGGCTAGAGTCATTTTCTACAATATCTCCATCTGCATCTTCAGTCGTCGTTGATGTACCAATAGAAATAGTAGCTACATACGTTTTTCCTTGATCCATTATGTATTCAGACACCTTAGTAGCTTGCCCTAAACAGATGGGTAAAACTCCCTCAACACTAGGATCCAATGTTCCAGTATGTCCAATTCGTTTCATTTTTAGTATTTTTCTAAGTTTAAATACACAATCATGTGAAGTCATTCCTTTTTCTTTCCATAAAGGCAATATTCCTTCGTACATGCAGTTCACCCCCGGTATATAACAAAGAAGTCTGCTTCAATAAAATAAGCAGACTTCTTTGTTTGTTTTATTACTCAGATGGTTTATTAATTTGTCTTAATAAATCATCGATACGATTACCATAAGCTGCAGATTCATCATATTCAAAGATTAGTTCAGGCGTAATACGTAAGCGAATACGCTGCCCAATTTCCGAACGAATAAATCCTTTCGCTTTTTCTAATGCTTTTAAAGTATCAGCACGGTTTCCTTCAAGGACTGTAATGTAAATAGTCGCTTGTTGTAAATCACCAGTAACAGCTACATCCGTTACTGTGATAAAACCGATACGTGGGTCCTTTAACTTACGTCCGATTATTTCGCCCAACTCTTTTTTCATTTGTTCAGCAACTCGGTTAGCACGCATTGACATGATCGCTACACCTCATTTTCATTTATAAATATTCTTTACTTATATTAATGCATTCCCATTCAGGATTAGATTCGAGAAAACGGATGGCGTTCATAAGCTCTCGTTCAGCTGCATCTTTTTGTGAGGCAATTGAAACGATTCCTATAGTAGTACGCTGCCATGTATCTTGATGATCTAATTCTGAAATAGAAACATTATACTTCTGTTTTGTTCTAGTGAGCATTCGTTGAAGGACTGCTCGCTTTTCTTTTAAAGAATGTGCAGTAGGAACGAGAAATTCGCAATCTGCATATACAATCATTATCGTTTAATTTCTTCCATGATATACGCCTCTACGATATCGCTTTCTTTGATATCATTAAAGCCTTTAATAGTGATACCACATTCATATCCTTTAGCAACCTCTTTTGCATCATCCTTGAAGCGTTTTAGTGTATCAAGTTCACCTTCAAAAATAACGATTCCGTCACGAATGACACGAACACCACTATCTCTAGAAATTTTACCCTCTGTAACGTAGGAACCAGCAATCGTACCAACTTTAGATACTTTGAAAGTTTCACGAACTTCCGCTTGACCGATGATTTTTTCTTGAAATTCTGGGTCAAGAAGTCCCTTCATCGCATATTCAATTTCTTCGATTACTTTATAGATAATACGGTGCAGACGAATATCTACGCCTTCTTGATCTGCCATACGTTTAGCATTTGTATCTGGACGTACGTTAAATCCAATAACAATTGCATTCGATGCAGCTGCTAAGCTAATATCTGATTCTGTAATAGCTCCTGCTCCAGTGTGAATGATGCGGACATTAACACCTTCAACATCAATTTTCATAAGGGAAGCAGCCATAGCTTCAACAGTACCTTGAACGTCTGCTTTAACGATTAAGTTTAACTCTTTCATTTCACCTTGTTTCATTTGATCAAATAAATTGTCTAATGTCACACGAGTTTTTTCTGAACGTTGAGTTACTTGAGCTTCTGATGCACGGGATTCTCCAACTTGACGAGCTGTTTTTTCATCTTCAAATACGACAAAACGATCACCCGCTTGAGGGACTTCGTTTAAACCAGTAATCTCTACTGGAGTAGATGGACCTGCTTCTTTCACACGACGACCAAGATCATTAACCATTGCTCTTACACGGCCAAATGCATGACCAACAACGATAGGATCTCCAACTTTTAACGTACCATCTTGAACTAACAATGTAGCAACAGAACCTCTACCCTTGTCAAGTTGTGCTTCAATTACAGTTCCTAATGCAAGGCGATTTGGATTTGCTTTTAACTCTCCAACCTCAGACACAAGTAATACCATTTCTAATAGATTTTCGATTCCTTCACCTTTAAGGGCTGAAATTGGCACGAAGATTGTTTCTCCACCCCATGCTTCTGGAACTAATCCATGCTCTGTTAACTCCTGCATAACACGGTCAGGGTTAGCAGATGGTTTATCCATCTTATTAACTGCAACGATAATTGGAACCTCAGCTGCTTTAGCATGGTTAATGGCTTCTACAGTTTGAGGCATAACACCATCATCTGCTGCAACTACCAGAATCGTAATATCCGTAATTTTCGCACCACGTGCACGCATTGTTGTAAATGCAGCATGTCCTGGTGTATCTAAGAACGTAATCTTTTTGTCATTATCAATAATCTGGTAGGCACCGATATGTTGAGTAATACCGCCTGCTTCCCCTGCAGTTACTTTTGTATTACGGATTGAGTCAAGAAGGGTTGTTTTACCATGGTCAACGTGCCCCATAATTGTAACCACTGGTGGACGCTCCGATTGCTTAGTACTGTCTTCTGGAGTAGGATCGAAGTGAACTTCTAAATCAGTAATATCGATTCGAATTTCTTCTTCCACTTCTACACCATAGTCTGCACAAATAAGTTCGATTGCATCCTTATCTAACACTTGATTTATTGTCGCCATTACGCCAAGTAGGAATAACTTTTTGATGATTTCTGCTGGTTCACGACCAATTTTTTTCGAAAGTTCTAGAACAGTTAAAGAATCGGTAAACGTAATTTTCTCTGGAAGTTCGCGTTCTTTTCTTGGTACTGGTGGTTGAACTGGTGTAGTAGGACCTTTTCTACGTTTTTGGAATTTTTGACCAGGTCTATTACCACCTGGACGATTTTGACCACCCGGACGATAAGCACCAGCTGGAGCTTTGTTGTTAGTAAATGTCTTTTTAGGTTGGTTATTACTTCCTTGTGTGCTACTAGCTTGCGTATTAGTACCTGATGTACCAGGTTTTGTATTCGATTGGTTAGCAGGTCTAGATTGTCCTTGTGACGCTGGTCTTTGTTGACCTTGGTTAGCTGGTCTCGACTGTCCTTGTGATGTAGGTCTTTGTTGACCTTGGTTAGACGGTCTCGACTGTCCTTGTGATGAAGACCTTTGCTGTTGACCTTGATTAGTTGGTCTTGATTGATTTTGTTGTACTGGTTTTGACGATGTTTGTGCAGGTTTAGTTGTTTGCTGTGTAGACTTTTTATAAATACCATCAAGCTTTTTGATAGCTTCACCTTCAAGTGTTGACATATGATTCGTTACTTGAATATTCATCTTTCCTAGTTGCTCAATAACTTCTTTACTTGATTTATCTATTTGTTTCGCGTATTCATGAACTCTGATTTTAGTCATTAGCTCACCCCCGGTTATATTCGTTGAGAAGGCCGGACAGTTTTTTAGCGAAACCGTCATCCATAATGGCTATTGCCACCCTGGCCTCTTTTCCCGTCGCATGTCCGAGATCGTGCCGGTCTCCAAAGACATGCAGCTCAACGTTAAAAGATGCACATTTATCGTTAATTTTTTTTGCTGTATTTTTAGAAGCATCATTCGATAAAACAACTAGTTTTGCCTTTTGGCTTCTTATTTCTTTAACTACTAATTCTTCACCAGTTATTGTCTTTCTTGCTCGAGTTGCTAAACCCAATAGATTAGATATTTGTTCTCCTAAAGTCATTTGAGTTTTTCTCTTTCAATAATGACGATTAACTGATCGTATATTTCATTTGGAATTGGTGCTTCTAAATGAGTGCCTAATGAATTTTTCTTTTCCGCTTGGTTTACCGCTTCGATAGATTTAGATACATAAGCTCCACGACCTGATTTTTTACCAGTTAGGTCCACAGATACTTCTCCTTCTTTCGAACGGACGATACGAATCATTTCTTTTTTCGGAAACATTTCACCAGTAGCAACACATTTACGTAACGGTATTTTCTTTTGAACCGCCATACAAAATCACCATCCTTGCTTATTCTTCTTCTTTATAAAAATCGAAATCATCCAATTCTTCTTCATCCAAGTTTTCTATTATAAGTTGTGGAGAATTTTCATTTGGATAAATTCCAAGTTCTCTTGCATCTGTTTCACTTTTAATATCAATCTTCCATCCAGTTAGTTTTGCTGCAAGACGAGCATTTTGACCTCTTTTGCCAATTGCAAGAGATAACTGATAATCTGGAACTACAACAGTTGTAGATTTTTCTTCTTCATTTACTTGAACGTCGATAACTTTAGAAGGACTTAGTGCATTTGCTACAAACACTACCGGATCTTCAGACCATTCAACTATGTCAATTTTCTCTCCACTTAGCTCATTTACAATTGTTTGTACTCGAGCTCCTTTTGCACCAACACAAGAACCAACTGGATCTATTTCATCATTATGTGCAAAAACAGAAATTTTAGAGCGGTCCCCTGCTTCACGAGCAATAGACTTAATCTCGACAATACCTTCAAAGATTTCTGGTACTTCCATTTCAAACAGGCGACGAAGTAAGCCTGGGTGTGTTCTAGAAACGAATACTTGAGGACCACGTGTTGTGCGTTCTACTTTTGTAATATACACTTTTATGCGTTCATGAGGTCGGTATGTCTCTGTTTGAATTTGTTCATTCGCAGGTAGTACTGCCTCTACTTTTCCTAATCCCACGTATATATTTCGTGCATCTAATCGTTCCACAATACCATTTACGATATCATCTTCACGATCCACATATTCTTCGTAAATAAGACCACGTTCAGCTTCACGGACACGTTGAGTTACAACTTGTTTAGCTGTTTGAGCAGCAATACGACCAAAATTACGTGGAGTTACTTCCTCTTCCACTACATCACCAATTGCATAATGTGGGTTTATAACTCGAGCATCCTCTAAAGAAATTTGCAAGCGATCGTCCGCAACTTCTTCTACTACATCTTTTCTTGAATAAACCAGCATAGTACCAGTAGCTAAGTTAATATCCACTCGAACATTTTGGGCTTGGTTAAAATTTCTTTTGTAAGCTGTTACTAAAGCAGCTTCTATTGCTTCTATTAAAACATCTCTTGAAATTCCCTTTTGTTGTTCGAGCGCAGTTAACGCGTCTAATAATTCACTACTCACTGCTTTCACTCCTCCATATACGTTATGCAGAGAAATCAATTGCTAAACGAGCAAGCGCAATTTTCTCTTTTTCAATTTGAATTTTAACTCTTCTAGTTTTAACTCGTACTTCAATTAATGCGCCTTCTTCTATTGAATATGAAAGTAATGTCCCTTCAAATTCCTTTGCCCCGTTCACTGGTTCGTATGTTTTGATGTAAACATATTTACCAATTGCCTTCGTAAAGTCAGCATCTTTTTTCAAAGGTCGTTCTGCTCCTGGAGAAGAAACCTCTAAAAAGTAATTTTCCGATATCGGATCTTCTACATCTAGCTTTTCACTTAACTTTTCACTAACTTGAGCGCATTGTTCAATATCTATACCGCCAGTTGGAGTATCGATATAAATACGTAAAAACCAATCTCGGCCTTCTTTTACATATTCTATATCTACAAGATCTAAATTTAACTCTTGTAAAATAGGCGATACAAGCTCTTCAATTTTACTTGTAATATTACTCATATAAGCCTCCTACACAACAATGATTTTCTATATAACAACAGAAAAGAGCGGGAAATCCCACTCTTTCGTCACAGAACTATGAAACATTGGTAGTTTTATATTACCATACATCATGTAGCCTTGCAAATTTCCTACTAAAACAGTGAAAGCTGATTGGCATCTGGTAACCCTTCTAAACAGCCCATCGTATCCATATAATCGATGATTGTCTTCGACACTTTACCTCTCTGCTGAAGGTCTTCCTTCGATAAAAATTCACCATCAATTCTTGCTTTAGCAATTTGGAAAGCAACATTTGTGCCTAATCCTGGTATCGAATTAAAAGGAGGAATTAACGTATTTCCTTCAATTTTAAATTCATTGGCATGCGATTTGTATAAATCCACTTTTTGGATTTTAATACCTCTTTCGGACATTTCAAGCGCAATTTCTAGCACCGTTGATAAACTCTTTTCCTTTGGAGATGCTTCCAAACCCTTCGCATTTATTTCATCTAATTTAGCACGAATTGTATGAGATCCATTAACCATAGAGATTAAGTCAAAATCAGATGCTCTTACTGTCAAATACGCTGCATAATATAGTATGGGGTAATGAACTTTAAAATATGCAATACGAACTGCCATTAAAACATACGCGGCAGCATGGGCTTTCGGGAACATGTATTTAATTTTTTTACAGGATTCAATATACCAATTGGCAACTCCCTGTTTCTTCATCTCTGCTTCAAATTCTGGAGTAAGTCCTTTCCCTTTCCGGACGGACTCCATGATCTTAAATGCTAAAGAAGGCTCTAGCCCTTGATAGATCAAATAAACCATAATATCATCTCGGCATCCAATTACGTCCGAAAGCTGACAGGTGCCAGCTTGGATCAGTTCCTGAGCATTTCCAAGCCATACATCTGTACCGTGAGATAACCCAGATATTTGGACTAACTCAGAAAATGTAGATGGCTTTGTTTCTTCTAGCATTTGACGAACAAAACGAGTTCCGAATTCCGGAATTCCTAATGTACCTGTTTTACAGTCAATTTGCTCTTCGGTTACACCTAACGATGCCGTTCCACTAAATATCTTCATTACTTCTGGATCATCAGTTGGAATTGTTTTTGGATCAATACCAGATAGATCTTGAAGCATACGTATAACAGTTGGATCATCGTGCCCCAGAATATCTAGTTTTAACAAATTATCATGAATGGAATGGAAATCAAAATGAGTTGTTTTCCATTCGGAGTCTTGGGCATCTGCAGGAAACTGTATTGGTGTAAAGTCATATATATCCATATAGTCTGGAACAACAATTATACCACCTGGATGCTGACCAGTGTTTCGCTTAACTCCAGTACAGCCCTGTACTAAACGATCGATTTCCGCACCACGAAGAGCTATATTATTATCATTCATATAGCCTCTGACATATCCATAGGCTGTTTTTTCAGCTACGGTTCCAATTGTACCAGCACGAAATACATAATCCTCGCCGAATAATTCCTTCGTATAGTTATGTGCAATAGGTTGATACTCACCGCTAAAGTTTAAATCTATGTCGGGTACTTTATCTCCTTTGAATCCTAGGAAAGTTTCAAACGGAATATCTTGTCCATCTTTTACATAAGGAGTATCACATTTAATACAATTTTTGTTTGGTAAGTCGAAGCCAGAACCAACTGACCCGTCCTGGAAAAACTCTGAATGCTGACAACTAGGACATACATAATGAGGTGGTAACGGGTTTACTTCTGTAATTTCAGTCATTGTTGCTACAAGAGAAGAACCTACCGAACCCCTTGAACCAACCAAATAACCATCATTTAATGATTTTTTTACTAATTTATGAGATATCAAATAAATAACAGCAAAACCATGACCTATAATGGATTTTAGCTCTTTCTCAATTCGTGCTTCAACTATTTCAGGCAATTCTTCCCCATAGATTTCTTTAGCTTTAGAATAAGTAAGAGTTCTTACTTCCTCATCTGCTCCTTCAATCTTAGGTGTATATAAATCATCTTTTATTGGTTTAATGTCTTCAAGTGAATCTGCTATTTTTTGAGGATTAGTAATTACAATCTCTTTTGCCAGGTCTTCTCCAAGAAACGCAAAGGCATCTAACATTTCATTGGTCGTACGGAAATGTACTTTAGGTAGCCCATGACGATTTAGTGGATTGGCCCCACCTTGTGAGTTTACTAATATTTTTCTAAAAATAGCGTCATTTTCATGCAAGTAATGCACATTACCGGTTGCTGCAACTGGTAAATTTAGTTTTTTACCAAGTTTAATCATTTTACGGATGATATCTTCTAAATTCCATTCATCTCTAACTAATTCTGCTTCGATTAAATGTGCGTATACCTCTTTAGGATGTATTTCTAAATAATCATAGAACTGAGCAATCTCTTCTACTTGTTCTAATGGTTTTTGCATGAGTCCCTCAAAAACCTCTCCTTTATCGCATCCCGATCCAATGATTAGACCTTCTCTATGTTTTTGAAGCACAGATCTTTTTAATCTTGGTACACGATAGAATGTAGTAGTATGAGCAAGGGACACTAATTTAAACAGGTTTTTTAAACCTATTTCATTTTTAGCTAAAATTGTACAATGAGTTGGCCTAGCTCGTTTATAAGAGTCACCTTGTCCAATATGCTTGTTAAAATCATCGTGGTACACTATTTTGTGTTCTTCTGCTTCTTTTAATAAATGAAGCAATAAATAACCTGTTGCTTCACAGTCAAAGATTGCACGGTGGGCTTGTGTGAGCTCAATATTGAATTTTTTAGTTAGAGTTCCAAGTCGATGGGACTTCATCTCTGGATGTAAAAAACGAGCAAGCTCCAAAGTGTCTATAACTGGGTGATTGAAATGTTCTATTCCTGTTCTACGATATCCCTCGTACAAGAATCCCATATCAAAAGATGCATTATGTGCAACAATAATGCCATCTCCAATAAACTCATAAAAGTCTTTAATAACCTGTTCTATCTCAGGTGCATTTCGAACCATTTCATCTGTAATTCCAGTTAACTCAATGGTTGTTGCAGAAAGTGCATGATGCGGATTTACAAATCGTTCAAACTTATCTATTATATTGCCGTTTTGCATTTTTACAGCGGCCAATTCAATTATTTTATCGTAAGTGGCAGATAACCCTGTAGTTTCAACGTCAAATACAATATAGACAGCATCTTCTAATGCAGTATGTTGCTCATCATAAGCAATAGGAACCCCATCGTGTACAAGATTCGCTTCTAATCCATATAGAATTTTAATGCCATTCTTTTTCCCTGCAGCATACGCCTCTGGAAATGACTGCAAATTTGCATGATCTGTAATTGCTATAGCCTTATGCCCCCACTTAGCTGCTTGCGAAACTAGTGATGAAACTGAAGAAACAGCATCCATTTGACTCATCGGAGTATGAAGATGTAATTCTACTCGTTTTTCTTTCGCTGTATCCATTCGGACCATCGGATTTATCTCGTTCATATCTTGTGCCATAATGATTAAATCTCGTACAAATGTATCGTTTTGCACTGAGCCTCTAACCTTTATCCACATACCTCTCTGCAGTCGTTCCATCATTTGGGCATCTTCTTTATCTCTAGAGAACATCTTCACTAATATGGAGTCTGTATAATCGGTAACTTTTGCAGTTAGAAGTGAACGACCACTTCGCAACTCTTTAACTTCTACATCGAATACAAATCCTTCAATCGTCACTCTACGTTCTTCATCCTGGATTGTTTTTATATCGATAATAGGCTCATCTTTTTTAAGCGGTACCCCCAGTTGGAAAGGTCCGTCCGTATTTTGGTTTCCATTTTCCTGTCTATTTTGATCGCGTTTTTGCATATCTTCTAACGCTTTTTGACCAAGCATCTCTTCTTCTAAACGTCGCTGTTCTAGAAACTCCAACTGCGCTTTAGCAATTGCTTCAGTATCTTCTACTAATCGGAAGTCGAAGGCTATTTTAGGAAATCCAAACCCGACATATACATCCGATAATTGTTCGATATATTTCTTTTTAAACGTACGTAATTCAATCTCCTGTCCACAGGTTAAATGAATCATCTGACCGTTCCATTCAGGTTGTTGTTTTAATAAGCGTTCTTTTAAAGGTGGAGCCATATCACTTAACTCTTTAAGAACTAACGGCCAATATTGGTTGATCAACTCCTGTGAAACATCTTTTCCATCACTTTTAATAGTTAGCAATATATTAGCTATACCAGAAAACTTTTCTATTAGCCTTGTTTGGAGTATCGTAAATACATCTATAGGTAGTATAGCCTCTAATTGAATTTGAAAATCCCATTGCCTATTTTTCTTATGTACAGTGAATCGATCAATCGAAGCATGTTCAAAATGCTTTACAAAAGAATCCTCTGTTAAATCCAGTTGTTGCAATAACAAATGCATTCTCATTTTCCCATCATCCATAACTCTTATCCCTCCTTACTCCAAAGATAAAGGAAGGAAGTTCAGATAGTTGAACTCCCCCCCCTTTAGAATTTTTACCCATTAAAGAAAAACCTTTGTATGTCATTCCAAGTAACGACAACCATTAATACCATGAGCAGCATAATCCCTACAAAGTGGACCATACCTTCTTTTTGTTTATCTACTGGTTTCCCACGTAAAGCTTCGAACAGGAAGAATAATAACCTTCCTCCATCTAATGCTGGTAATGGTAATAAGTTCATAATACCTAGATTTATACTAAGAATTGCAGCCCAGTGCATTAAATTATACACACCATATTGTGCAACTTCTTCCGTAGCTTTATAGATTCCAACTGGTCCTGATAAGTCATCAATGGAGAAATTACCAGTAATTAATGTTCCAAGTATGGTAAATATACGTTTAGTCCATTCATAAGTCTGTTCTGCTCCAAAAACAACTGCCTTGGCTGGATTTTTTTCCATAGGACTAGTGTATCGAACACCAATTTGCCCAACTTTTTCTTTCTCTACTACCGCTTCATTTGGTGTCATAGATAGATTTACTTCTTGTCCATCACGTTCAACTGTAAATTCCATCAGTTCATTTGAACTAACCTTCACTTTTTCTGATAGTTCGTCCCATGTAGTAATTGAGATTCCATCTATTTTGGTAACTAAATCACCATCTTGCATACCTGCTTGTGCGGCAGGACTGTCTTTAACAACCCTAGTTATAACAGGTTCATATGTTGGTAATCCTTGGAACAAACCAAGTGCTAAGAAAATGAAAAAGGATAGGATAAAGTTAAAAAGTGGTCCTGCAAAAATAGTCATCGTACGTTGTCCAACTGACTTGGAACCGAATTGACGATCTGCAGGTGCAATTATTGTTTCATTGCCTTTTTCATTGATGACAGCATTTCGCGCTACCTTATATCGCACTAACTTTTCTTCTTCATTGTATCCTTCTATAAACATTTGATCTGTTAAATTAGATCTTTCTACTTCTAAAAATAACATATCTGGAAACTGTTTGTTTTGATTTAATAAAATTTGATCGATTTCATCTAAATCATTCAAATGTATACCTAAACGAAAACCTGGCTGTAGTTCAACGGAGTCCATATCTTCACCGGCCATACGGACATATCCACCAATTGGCAATAAGCGCAGTGTATAAAGAGTCTCGCCTTTTGTATATCCAAAGATTTTAGGTCCCATACCAATCGCAAACTCACGGACCATAATTCCTGCTCTTTTAGCAAAGATAAAATGCCCTAGCTCATGGAAAAATACAATACTTCCAAATATAATTATAAACGCAATGGCTGTCTCCATTATATCCCACCTTTAGTTTCTAGCTGATTATGCTTTCACATTTCATCATTTTACCATGTTCTCAACGGAATTTCTTGTTTTTGCATCTACATGTAGAATTGTTTCCAAATCTGGATCTGAAAGGCTCTCATGCTCATTCATTGCTCGTTCAATTAACTCATCAATTGTTAAGAAACCGATTTTTTGTTGTAAAAACAAAGATACAGCTGCTTCATTTGCAGCATTTAGCACCGTTGTCATTGTACCACCTGCTCGTCCTGCATCTATGGCCAATTTCAATGCATGATAACGCGTGTAATCCATCTCTTCAAAATTTAATTTCCCTATTTGAGCTAGATTAAGACGCGGTGCGTTTTGTCTTGTCAATCTCTCTGGATAAGACAATGCATATTGAATTGGTACACGCATATCCGGTGTTCCTAGCTGTGCAATAACACTAGTATCTTGGAATTCAACCATCGAATGGATAATACTTTCTCGGTGAAGCAACACTTCAATGTCATCATAAGCAATATCAAAAAGTACTTTCGCCTCGATTACTTCCAGACCTTTGTTCATCATCGTGGCTGAATCAATCGTAATTTTCGAACCCATCGACCAGTTCGGATGATTAAGTGCATCCTGTACTGTTACATTTTTTAATTCGTCCCGTGTACGGTCACGAAAACTTCCACCCGATGCAGTAATTATTAGCTTTGCAATTTCCGATCGTTTTTCTCCGTTCATTGCTTGAAATAATGCTGAATGCTCACTGTCTACTGGTAGAATAGGTACATTATATTCCTTTGCAGCTTTCATTACTAAGTGACCTGCAGTTACTAGTGTCTCTTTATTAGCAATTGCAATTGTTATTCCTTGTTTGATAGCTTCTAATGTTGGTCTTAAACCCACACTACCTAAAACTGCATTCACTAAGACATCCGCATCAGCATGGGCAGCAACTTGTACTAATCCATGGTCACCGAAAACTATTTCGATTTGAGGAAACTCTTTTCCCAAATGAATGGCATCCTCTTCGGATAAAACAGAAACTAAAGGAACAGCAAAGTCTCGAATTATCTGCTTTGTAGTTTCTATATTTTTCCCCGCTGAAAATGCTACTAGTTGAAACTGATCTGGATGTCCTTTTATTATATCCAGTGTTTGTATCCCGATAGAACCAGTGGCTCCTAATAAACTTATTCTTTTCACCATGAAATAATGTCGTCTCCTTATATAAAATGTAAAAAGTGAAGAAGCGGTAAGACAAATAAAATACTGTCAAAACGATCCAAAATTCCACCGTGACCTGGTAACAGATTACCAGAATCTTTCACATTATAATGTCTTTTTATCGCTGATTCCACTAGGTCTCCCAGTTGTCCGAATATAGATGCAACAATAGTAATTCCTATTAAAATTAGAATCGATGAAGTAAGTGGGCTGATCCATTGAATGATAAAAGCGGTAATTAACGCCCATATAATTCCTCCAACAAATCCTTCTACCGTCTTATTTGGAGAAATTTCTGGCCATAATTTCCTTTTCCCGATTTTTCGACCGGTAAAATAAGCACCAGAATCTGTTGTCCATACTATAAGCAATGCAAAGATAACGTATGCCAAGCCTTCATTTCTTGTTTCAATAAAATAATAAAAACCAATTCCAACGTAAAGTGTACTCAAAATTACAAATGCAGCATCATCAAAAGTAAAACGATTTTTTACTAATACTGTATAGATTAACACTAAGAAAACTCCAACAAACAACCATTCTAATTTCGTGTGCCCTGTATATGTTAATATCTCTTCCGCAAAGGATGACGGCAATAATAATAGAAACAGGAGTAGAAACGAAACTAAACCAGCAAATGAAAATATGCTTATCCCCTTCATACGCAGCATTTCATGCAAGCCAACTGCTGCTATTATGTATACTAATATCGTGAAAACAGACCCGCCTAATAAAACAATCGGGAGGAATAGTGCTAACGCAATAGCACCAGTTATAATTCGTTGTTTCAATTCACTTCTTCCCCCTTAAGTCCACCGTATCTTCTATTTCTTTTTTGATAGCTTTCGATAGCCTCTAACAAACTAGCCTCATCAAAGTCAGGCCATAACGTATCTGTAAACCAAAACTCAGTGTAAGCAAGCTGCCATAGCATGAAATTGCTCAGTCGCACCTCGCCACTCGTTCGAATAAGAAGGTCAGGTTCCGACAAGTCTTTAGTCATTAAATGACTGTTCAATAACTCTTCCGTAATTTCTTCTTCAGAAATTTCATCTTGCTCTATTTGCTTGGCAATACGTTTAACTGCTTGCACAATTTCATTTCTACTTCCGTAGTTCAAAGCAAAATTAAGTATCAGACCATCATTTTTTGCGGTTTCCTCTACCGCTTTGTTAATAGCTCTTTTAGTATGCTCAGGTAGCACATCTAAATTCCCCATCATACGCACTTGAACATTTTGCTCGATTAGTTCTGGCAAATAAGTCCCTAAAAACTCCTCGGGGAGTCGCATTAAAAAGTCTACTTCCATTTTCGGACGCTTCCAATTTTCTGTTGAAAAAGCATACAAAGTTAACGTGTCGATTCCTACTTCATTGGCGAATCGAGTTATTTTTTTCACAGTCTTCATACCTTCATGATGTCCAGCAATACGGGGAAGGGACCTCTTTTTTGCCCATCTACCGTTCCCATCCATAATAATCGCAATATGGCATGGCAATTGTTCTTTTTGGGCATTTTCTTTTCGTTCATCTAAATGAATATCGATTCTTTTATCATTTTTACGAATAAGTTTTTTAAACATTTAGAAACCCCCAATCTAAACCAAGTCGAACGTCTATACCTATCATATCAAAAAAACGTACATATAAAAAGACGTCCCCTTCAAAGGACGCCTTTTTTAAATAAAAGTTCAAAGGTGCTTGACCAAAATACTTCATTGAAAAAGATATTGGTATTCTTTACTACTTTAATCCCAAACACATCTTCTTAAAGATTAAACATCTAAGATTTCTTTTTCTTTTTCTTTTGTAATTGCATCGATTTTTTCAATATTAGCATCTGTTAGTTTTTGAATTTCATCTGTATAGTTTCTTAACTCGTCTTCTGTTATTTCACCAGATTTTTCAAGTTTTTTCAAGTCGTCATTGCCGTCGCGGCGAACATTACGAACATTTACTTTTGCTTCTTCCGCTTCTTTTTTCACTTGTTTAACTAATTCTTTACGACGCTCTTCCGTTAATGCTGGGATTGCAATACGAATTAATGTTCCATCATTAGTTGGAGTAATCCCTAAATCAGATTTCATAATCGCTTTTTCAATATCCCCTAGAATTGTTTTATCATAAGGTAGAATTGTTATTAAGCGGGCTTCAGGTACAGAAATACCAGCCATTTGATTGATTGGCGTAGGTGCTCCATAATAATCTACTGAAATTTTATCAAGTAAAGAAGCACTAGCACGACCAGCACGGATAGTAGATAATTCTCTACTATAAACTGATATCGTTTTTGCCATTTTATCTGTTGTTTGCTCTATCACTTTTTTCGGCATTATGAATTCCTCCTAACGACTGTACCTATGGTCTCCCCTAGCACAGCCTTTTTAATATTACCTTTTTCCATTATTGAGAATACAATAAGAGCTATGTCATTATCCATACATAAAGTAGAAGCAGTAGAATCCATAACTTGCAGACCTTGTTGAATCACTTCGATAAATGAAAGATTATCATATTTTACTGCTGTACTATCCGTCTTAGGATCAGCAGAATATACACCATCTACATTATTTTTGGCCATTAAAATAACATCTGCTTCTATTTCAGCTGCTCTTAAAGCTGCTGTTGTATCTGTTGAGAAGTATGGATTTCCGGTACCTGCTGCAAAAATAACTACACGCTTTTTTTCTAAATGACGAATAGCTCTTCTACGTATGTAAGGCTCTGCAACTTGTCGCATTTCGATAGATGTCTGAACGCGTGTTTCGACACCTGCTTTTTCAAGAGAATCTTGTAGTGCAAGTGAGTTCATAACTGTAGCAAGCATACCCATATAGTCAGCAGTAGCACGATCCATGCCCATTTCGCTTCCTACTTTACCTCGCCATATATTTCCACCACCAACAACTACCGCAACCTCTACACCAAGATCTACAACTTCTTTCACTTGTTCGGCTACAGATTTAATAATGTCAGGAGATAAACCGAAACCTTGTTCTCCAGCTAATGCCTCGCCACTTAATTTTAAAACGATTCTTTCGTATTGTGGTTTGCTCATAGGTATCCTCCATCTCTATCTTGAAAAATAGGGAACACAAGTTACGTGTTCCCTGGTTGTTATTGTATATTATTTCGAGCAAAAACGCTTATAAGGCGTCTGCCGCTTTTCTAGTATTAGTTTCCTTTAACCTGGCTCATTACTTCTTCTGCGAAGTTGTCTTCACGTTTTTCGATTCCTTCACCAACAGCATAGCGAGTGAATGAAACTAGTTTACCACCAGTTGATTCAAGAAATACTTTTACTTTTTGGTCTGAGTTTTTAACAAATGATTGCTCTAATACACAAACTTCTTCAAAGTATTTGCCAAGGCGACCTTCTACCATTTTAGCAACGATATTTTCAGGTTTTCCTTCATTTAAAGCTTGTTCTGTTAATATTTTGCGTTCACGTTCTACTTCATCAGCAGAAACCTCATCGCGTGAAATATAAGCAGGGTTTAATGCTGCAATATGCATAGCAACATCTTTAGCTGCTTGCTCATCTGTTGAACCTTCTAATACTGTAAGAACGCCGATACGTCCTCCCATGTGTAGGTATGGACCAAATGCATCTGCATCTGTTTTAGTTTCGATTACGAAACGACGAAGTGTAATTTTTTCTCCGATTTTAGCAACTGCGTTAGAGATTAAGTTTTCTACTGTAACTCCTTCTTCAACAGTTGAAGCTAAAGCTTCTTCTACTGAAGCTGGTTCTGTAGCTAATAAATGAGAAGCTACTGTTTGTACTAATTGTTGGAAAGACTCGTTTTTTGAAACGAAATCAGTTTCTGCATTCATTTCTAATAATACAGCTTTGTTTCCTTCAACTTGAATATAAGTTGTTCCTTCAGCAGCAATACGATCTGCCTTTTTAGCTGCAGATGAAAGACCTTTTTCACGTAAAAAGTCGATTGCTGCTTCTAAATTACCATCTGATTCAACTAAAGCTTTTTTACAATCCATCATACCTGCACCAGTTTTTTCACGCAATTCTTTTACCATTTGTGCTGTAACTGCCATTATAAATTCCTCCTAGTACATTTAATATCATTTTCTCAAAAAAAGGTGATAAGAGGTTTGGCCGCTTATCACCTGTTAATTACAATTTGTATTACTCAGGTCTTACTCAGCTGCAACTTCAGCAGAAGTTACTTCTTCGTCTTCACCTTGTCTTGCTTCAAGTAATGCATCCGCCATTTTAGCTGTTAATAGTTTAACCGCACGAATTGCATCATCATTTGCAGGAATTACATAGTCGATTTCATCTGGATCACAGTTTGTATCAACGATTCCTACTAATGGAATGTTTAATTTGCGAGCTTCTGCAACTGCAATACGCTCTTTACGTGGATCAACAACAAACATTACATCCGGAACAGCTTTCATATCACGGATACCGCCTAAGAATTTAACAAGACGCTCATGTTGTTTTTTAAGTTGAACAACTTCTTTTTTAGGAAGTACTTCAAAAGTACCGTCTTCTTCCATTTTTTCAATTGCTTTTAGACGAGCTACACGTTTTTGAATAGTACCGAAGTTTGTTAAAGTACCACCTAACCAACGTTGGTTAATGTAATAGTTACCAGAACGTTCAGCTTCTTCTTTAATAGCTTCTTGAGCTTGTTTTTTAGTTCCTACGAAAAGAACTTTCCCACCGTCTTGACCTACTTGACGCATGAAATCATAAGCTTCTTCTAATTTCTTTACCGTTTTTTGAAGATCGATAATGTAGATTCCGTTACGTTCAACAAAAATGTATTTTTTCATTTTTGGATTCCAACGGCGAGTTTGGTGACCGAAGTGTACACCAGCCTCTAATAATTGCTTCATTGAGATTACTGACATGATTTGTTTCCTCCTGGTTTGGTTTAGTCTTCCGCATTCATCATTTTTCTTTAGCTACTCTATAAATAGAGCACCTGCTAAATCCATCCGAAATGCGTGTGTATTCATACCGTTTTCTAATATAACATATGATTTTTATACTTTCAACTATTTAGTCGTTAAATTTTAGAAAAAGCTCCACTTCCGTCTTCCCTATTTGTAACATTTTTGCTATTTCGTCCGGATTTTTTCCTTCTTCATAATGAAATAACACTTTTTCTCTCACAGTTTCAGGAACTTTTTTCGTTGTCGCTTGAGCAGTTTTCAAATAACTACTTGCAGCTATTTGTTTAGATACAAATGAAGTCTGCGGTTCAAAAGCTGTAGCCTCTTTTATTGATGGTTTTTCTAAAACTTTCGTAGGTGTTGTTCTAGGTACTTCTGTATTTTGCAGTTCCTTCAAAAGTCGATTATTTTCATCTGTAATTTCAGCGATATAGGCACTAAAAGAATCTTCAATGTCGCTCAAAACTTGTTGTTGCTTTTCTTCCATCTTACTAAACTTTGAAATTTTGGCATTTAATAGAGCAATAAAGTAAAAACTCATTACTTGCAATAAGAATAATATTATTAAAATAGTCGTTATCATAACTGCTCCTAACCACTAAAATCTACAAAGTTCCCCTTGAAAGGATGCTTTGTCTCTTTTATTTCCTGTTCTCTCTTTTTTCTATTTTGACGCTCTTGCTCCATTCTTTCTTTTTCATCATCTTGGGAACTTGTCTTCGATGCTTCAGTAGACTTTGTCACCGTTTCTCTATTTTTTTCTAACTGTCTTTCAGAAGCTGCTTGCGCATTAGATTGTTGTATTGCACTTTGTTGTTGGATTTGATCGGCTACTTTACCAGCATCAAACGTTTTAGGAATAGCTATTTGAAGTTCTGCTAACTTTAAGCTCATGGTAGTATCCCCTTTTTCTATATATACCAATTTAATAATTTAATAGTAATATCCGAAAGGTTGATTTTCGCTACAACGCACTTTATGGATAATTGAATATCACATCACTATTCACGTTTTATATTGAAGTAAGTAATTATGCATTTAACTTATACATTCATCATTTCATTCATTAATAGTTTTCTAAGTTTAAAAAGTGCTTTCGAATGAATTTGAGATATTCTAGAAGTAGACAAACCTAGCATTTCTCCAATAACTGTAAGCGTCAATTCTTCTGTATAAAACAAATTTAATACTAATTGTTCATTTTCATTTAGTTGTTGAATTTGATTTGCTAAATCTTCAATTAGCTCTCGTTTAACCATTTGTTGTTCTGGAGTTTTCTGAGAGTCATCTCGAATGACATATGATTTGTGTTCAGGTTCTTCACTTTCTTGTAGCTGCTCATCAATTGACAATACATTCGAGAAAAAATGCTCCTGTACTGTATGATATACATCCTCTACAGGCATTTCGACAAATTCTGCTATTTCTTCTGCAGATGCATGTCTCATCAACTTTTGCTCGAGTTCCTCAATTTTAGATTCTAATTTCTTCGCTTTTTCTCGCGAAGAGCGTGGAAGCCAATCTTCTTTCCTCAATCCATCAATGATAGCCCCTCTTACCCGAAACGAAGCATAAGTATCAAATTTTAACTCTCTACTATAATCAAATTTATTAAGAGCATCAAATAATCCCATCATTCCTAAACTTTTAAGCTCTTCTCTAGATATATTTTTAGGGATACCTGCACCGATTCTTTGCACATGATAGTTAACTAGCGGTATATATTTTTTCATGAGTAAATCTCCGGCCTGAGGATCTTTGCTTTCAGTCCAACTCTTCCAAAGAAGTTGCTCATCTGTCGAATCTTGATTTATCAAAATTATCCCCCTTTCCAATATATCTAATCATTATTGTTATTATAACAAAAATCTCACTAAAAAGGGGAGTCGAAACTATCGACTCCCCCGATTTTTAATACATTTTGCGATATTAGTGCTGTGAATTAGGTTGTTCCTCTTCGTTTAGCATTGTCTTTACTAGCTCTGCATAATCTTCTGGAGAAATTTCAGATTTTAAAATTTCAGTATCATTATCTATCGGCATACCTTCCATTTCTTCCGGGGGATTACTTATTATATATCTAATAATTGCTCTACCCAGAAATGTTAGAAGAAAAAATACAACAGCAACAATACACGCATCAAAAATAATTCCCATACCCTCTATAAAAGGATAAGAAAATAAAAAATATACACTAAAAGCAATAAGCGCTACCCAAAAGTTAGAAAGAATAGTTCCTACCATCATATATCTCTCACTCCTTGGTTCACTGTTCTAATATTTAATAGTTTTGTAGTAGGATCAAACTCTATTGTTCTACCACTGTTCCCCCCCGTATCTTCTGCGATAATAGGAATAGAAAACTTTTTTAAATACTCTTTGACTGCCTCGACATTACGCGGCCCAATTCTCATCGTCTCACTAGTAGTAGAGAACTGAAACATTTGAGCCCCACCAGCTATTTTAGCTTTTAACTTATAAGGTTGAATACCTTCAATTTTTAACTGCTCCACCATCGCTGGAATACCAGTATCTGCAAATTTCGCAATATTTATCGCTTCCGCTCTTCCTAGACTCGAATCAGGTAGCATAACATGGATCATACCTACCGTTGTTGATCTCTCGTCATATAGAACAACTCCTACACACGATCCAAGTCCGGAAGTACGTATTTTATCTGGAGCTTTTGCAATATTCATATCTGCAATACCGACTTTGACTATTTGACCTTGTGCGTTCATATTAGTTAACTCCTAAAGCTTTAAAAATAGCTTCAAATGATTCTGGATCTGGTAATAAAAAGAAATGTCCTTTCACACTCTCTTCGTTCGGAACATCCTCTTCATTGATAGCTGTATCTATTACAATGACATAATCACTTATATGAGATAACTCTACCAATCCAAAACTTATAATAGCACCAACCATATCTACGCTTAGGGCAGGTACAGTAGGGTATATTTTTAAACGGGTAAAGTCTGATAATGCAGATAGATAGGAACCAGAAAGTATATTACCAAGCTCTTGCATGGCAGAGGCCCCTATTTCAGATACTTCACCTGTTTGAAAATCGAAAGTTTCATCTTGTACCAATCTTCGTATAAATCGATTCGCCTGTTCCACTGGTAGAACAAAAAACATACTACCAGTAACGTCACCTTCTATACGAAGATAAATGCCGGCAACTACACTCTCTGGGCCTCCAGCTAAATCCATCATATCGTCAAATGATACCATTTCCACCTTTGGTACCTTCATATCAATTTTTTTATTTAATAACGTCGACAATGCTGTCGCCGCATGAGCAGCGCCAATGTTTCCTATTTCCTTTAAGACATCTAAATGCATGGAAGTTATTTTACTGTCATACATCATTTAAACTCCTGACTTAATAGGATTTAATACATGATTTAAGTGAAGAAGGATTAACAAACGGCTATCGATTTTCGCAACTCCAGCTATAAAGTCTTGTTCCATACCTCCAACTACCTCTGGCTGTGGTTCAATTGAACCTACTGGTATATCCAATACATCATTAGCAGAGTCAACAATTACTCCAACATCCATATCATCCAACGTTATTATAATAATACGAGTAGATTCGTTTAAACTACTCTCTCCTAATCCAAAACGATTTTTCAAATCAATAATAGGAGTAACTACTCCACGTAAGTTGATAACTCCCTTCACAAATGAAGGGGTTTTAGGGACACGTGTAATATATATAAGTTTCTCAATACCTTGAACCTGACTAACAGGTATAACATATTCTTTATCTGCCAATTGGAAAACTACTACTTTTAAATTTTCATAATCTACTGCTGTTTCTGTCATAACGCTCTCTCATCCTTTCTAGTAGATGCTATTTAACTGATTAATGCATTACAATCTACAATTAGTGCTACCTTACCATTACCTAAAATAGTTGCACCGGAGATTGCGAATACACTTGATAAATATGCACCAAGTGATTTTAAGACAATCTCTTGTTGACCGATAAACGAATCTACTACAAGACCAGCCATTTTGTCTCCTTTTCGAACAAGAACAACAGAGTGAAATTCATCATCAGTACTTTCTCTAGGAACATCAAATACATTTTCTAAGAATACTAACGGAACGACCTTGCCACGGAAATCTATTACTTTTTGATTGTGAGCATTTAATATATCAGTTGAACGGATAATCGCAGTCTCAATAATAGAAGAAAGAGGTATAGCATAAATTTCCTCACCAAGTTCTACTAACATTACAGAAATAATAGAAAGCGTCAACGGTAATTGAATAGAGAATAATGAACCTTGCCCTTCCGTTGAAGATATATCAATAGAACCACCAAGGGATTCAATCGTGGTTTTTACTACGTCTAATCCAACGCCTCTACCTGAGACATCCGAAATAACATCAGCAGTAGAGAATCCAGAAGAAAGAATTAGCTCTGCCACTTGTTTATCACTCATTGCTTGAGCACTTTCTTTTGAAACAATTCCTTTTGATATAGCTTTTTTCAAGACTTTTTCACGGTTAATGCCCGCACCATCGTCCTCAATCTCGATAAACACATGATTACCGCTATGGTATGCACGAAGTACTACTGTACCTTCCTCTGGTTTACCTTTAGCTAAACGGATTTCAGGGCTTTCTACTCCATGGTCTAAGGAATTTCTAATTAAATGTACAAGTGGATCCCCAATTTCATCAATTACTGTTCGGTCTAATTCTGTTTCAGCACCGATCACTTCTAAATTGATTTTTTTATTTAAATCACGTGCTAACTGACGTACCATTCTTGGGAATCTATTAAATACTGTTTCTACTGGAACCATACGCATATTTAATATAATATTTTGTAGGTCACCGGTTATGCGGGACATACGTTCTACAGTTTCATCTAACTCACTGTTATGTAAATCTTCCGAGATTGACTGAAGACGTCCGCGATCAATTACTAACTCCTCAAATAAATTCATCAATATATCTAATCTTTCAATATTCACACGAATAGTTTTACTAGATTGGACTTGATTGTTTTTAGATGTCGGCGATTTTTCAGGAGACTTTACTTCCACTATTTGTTTGTTATCTTCAGTAACATCTGTCATTTCCACCACTGAAGTCTCTTCAACTTTGTCTACCTCAAAACTATTACGTTTTTTTAATTGTTCTAATGTTACTGAGTTTACTAGTACTTCAGTTACTTCAGAAACTTTCATCAATTTCTTTTGCACATCGTCTGAAGGTTCATTTGTAACTAAAGCTACATAGAAAATCTCATCAAAATCTTCTCCCTCTAACTTTTCAACAGATGGGGAAGATTTAATAACGTCTCCCATTTTTTCTAATAATTCAAAAACCATGTATACTCTAGCAGCTTTTAGTAAACAATCTTCACGCAGTTTGACAGAAATTTCATACGTAAAGAAATCCTGTTCGACTGACTGCTGAATGACTGTCATTTCATAATCGTCATAAGTTAACCAGTTCTCTTGAGTAGGTGTGGTATCTTCTACAATAGTGGGTTCTACTGTAGTAGCAGCAACTGGAATTACTTCTCCAGTTTCTATTTTATGGAGCTTTTGTACAGTATCTGTTACATCTAGCTTTCCTTTTCCTCCCGCTGCAATGTCCAATACCATTTCTTCCAATTGATCGACTGCAACGAAAACGACATCTAATAATTCAGCAGTGACATGCAGACGGCTATTTCTAATTTCATCTAAAACATTTTCCATCTTATGCGTTAAATTTGCGATATCTTCATAACCCATTGTTGCCGACATACCTTTTAAAGTATGCGCAGAGCGGAATACTTCATTAACAATTGCTATATTCTCAGGATTTTTTTCTAATTCTAATAAATGTTCATTACAGGCTTGTAAATGTTCCTTACTTTCTTCTATAAACATTTCCAAATATTGATTTGTATCCATTGATTAACACCCCTTTAAGGTAGATATTGTATGATGGTTTTTGCTATTTGATCTAAATCCACTACTTCATTTACTAAATTTGTTTCTACAGCAGCCTTTGGCATTCCATAAACAATGCAAGTACTCGCTGCTTCTGCAATGGCCACAACGTTTCCGCTATTTTTCAACTGTTTAAGACCAAGAGAACCGTCAGATCCCATTCCTGTCATAATAACGGCAATCTTATCAAAATCATTAAACTGGCTATTATCTTCAAAAAGTACATCTACTGCTGGTCTATGACCAGATCGTGGTGCTTCTTTGTCATCTAGTACTATGTAGTATGATGACCCTCTTTTCTGGATGCGCATATGATAACCCCCAGGTGCAATATACGCATGTCCATTTTGAAGCACATCGCCATCTTCCGCTTCTTTTACCTCTATTGCTGATAATTGATTGAGCCTTTGTGCCAATGATTTTGTAAATCCAGCAGGCATATGTTGAACAATTAATACTGGAGCCTTTATATTGCTTGGTAGTTTTGTAATCACTTCTTGAAGTGCTCTTGGACCTCCTGTTGAAGTTCCAATTAAGACCATTTTCTTATTCATCTTGTCCCATTTGATAACATTTGGTGAGTGGGTCATTTTCTTTACTTCGACATTTTTTGTAACTCTATTATTTAATGGTAATGGTGAACGTTTCTTCATTTTGTTTATTGATACTTGAGCTGCATTTTCTACTTTTTCTACTAATTCCTCTTTAATCTTATGTAAATCTAAAGAAATAGTGCCACTTGGCTTCGCGATGAAATCAACGGCGCCATATTCCATCGCTTGCATCGTACTTTCCGCTCCACTTTTTGTTGTACTAGATAGCATTACAACAGGAACTGGCATATCGGACATTATCTGACGTAATGCCTCCAAACCATTCATCACTGGCATTTCAACATCCATCGTGATGACATTTGGTTGTAGAGTTTTTATCTTTTCAATTGCGTCTTTTCCATTCCTAGCGATACCTATTACTTCTATCGATTTGTGATCAATAAAAAAGTCACTAACAAGTTTACGCATGAAAGCGGAGTCATCTACTATTAACAATTTCTTTTTTGGTTTCACGTCCATCATCTCACGCCCCTATGCGAAAAAAGACTTTTTAATCGAGATATGAATTTATTGTGCTTAGGAATAACTTCTTCCGCATCTTCAAAATCAGTAAATGCAGAAGCTATTTTTTTTAACTTTTTTGTTATTTCTGCTTGTGGATATAAAATAGAAAATGGTATTTGTTCTCTTACTGCTTTACGAACAACTGAATCCTCAGGCAGAACACCTAGTACCGTAATTTCTTTTGATAGAAATTTGGACATTGCTAATTTTAATCTACCGGTTGTGTCTGAACCTTCTTCATCGGTAAATGCTCGATTGCAAATAAGGAAAAAGTTTTTCTCAGAATCTTTATAGTAAATATATTTCATCATCGAATAGGCATCTGTAATGGATGTTGGCTCTGCCGTTGTTATAACAATAATATCGTCAACTGATACTAACAAATCCAATGTCTGACTTGTGGCACCAGCCCCCATGTCAAATACAATATAATCAAAGTTCTTCTGTAAATATTCGAAAGCTTCTATTAATCGATCAAACATATCTTCCGTCCATTCCATTACACCACTTAACCCTGAACCACCAGATATATATTGTAAATCGTTTGGACCTTCGAACATCACTGATTCTAATGACTGATCTCCCACTAAGTAATCCTTTAAGTTAGAGGGAACTGATTTACCCAGTAAAATATGAATATTCCCCATTCCAATATCCATATCAATTAATACAACTTTTTTACCTTGTCCACTTAAAGTTGTAGTGAAATTTATAGAAAAATTACTTTTTCCAACTCCACCTTTACCACTAACAACTGCTATTGATCGCCCAAGCCTATTTTGGTTCCGAAGCATTTTCATTCTAAGTTCTTCAGCTTGATCTCTCATATTGAATCCCCTTTAAGAACAATTTGAGTAATTCTTCAAGACTAGCTTCCATAATATCCTCCGGGACTTCTTGACCATCTGTATAGTAAGCAAGTCCCTTATTATATTTAACCATTAAATTGATAATTGAGCCAATAGTATTTGTTTCATCTACCTTAGTAAAGATGAATTTTTCTATGGGAAATTCACTAAATTGTTCTATTATTACTTCCATGTCCTTTTGTTTGGATGTAGACGAGAGTACTAGGAAGGTTTCTGTATTCACTTCGAATTCTATTAACTTTTGCAGATCTCTAACAAATTTAGTTTCCTTATAGTTCCTACCAGCTGTATCTATAAATACGATATCTAAATTATCAAATTTAACCATCGCTTCCTGCAAGTCCTTTTCGTTGTACACAATTTCAAGAGGAGCTTGAAGTAAACCAGCGTATGTTTTAAGTTGTTCAATTGCTGCAATCCGATATGTATCCGTTGTTATAAAGCCGACTTTTTTCTTCTTTTCTAAAACTGCTCGCGCTGCCATTTTAGCTATTGTCGTCGTTTTACCAACACCTGTTGGCCCTAGAACATTTATATATTTCTTCGAATACGAAATCCCACCGAACGGAAGGAGCTCCATTTGTGTTTCAAGTATATTTTTCGTTATCGTAATTTGCTCTTCCATTTCAAGAACTCCTGTATTACTTTTCAGATGCACAAAAAGCTCATCACTAACAGGTGTGATAAGCTCCTCTGACAATTCTTGCTCTTGTAAATAGTCTATAAGAGTCTTCATTTCTGTTGGATATGAACTTAACATTTCTGGGCGCCCGATGTTCTTTACCATTAGTTTTAAGTCTTCTAATTCCTTTTTAATCTCTACAGAAACATTTTGATGTTCTTGAGGTACCATCGTTGGCACCTCAAATGTATTACTCGATTGTTCGAATGTGTCCATACCAGCTACTACTTCGATAGATTTTTTCTTAAACAAGCCTAAAAACCCTTTTGAAAAGACTACCTTTGAACTTAAAATAACTGCGTCATCACCAAGTTCTTTACGTATTAACTTCATAGCTTCTGGCATTGAACTCGCTACATATTTTTTCATCTTCAATCTACATTCACCACCCCGACACTTTGTACCTCAATGGAGGATTCTAGTTCATTATAAGAAAGAATTGGTACATGTGGGAAATATCTTTCTGTCATTTGTCTTACATACATTCTAACTGCGGGTGAACAAAGAATAATTGGAGATTGCTCCATCATTGAAGCACGCTCAATCTCTTTAGCCATAGATTCTAGTATCGCTTGAGAATCACTTGGATCTATAGATAAATAGTTCCCATGTTCTGTTTGTTGAATACTATCAGCAATTAGTTTTTCCACTTTACCAGAGACCGTTAACACTTTTAACACATTACTATTTCCAGCATATTGCGTCGTAATTTGCTTCGCTAAAGATTGTCTTGAGTATTCAGTTAATACATCGGCATCAGAGGTCATTTTTGAATAGTCCGCTAGGGTTTCAAATATGATTGGCAAATTCCGAATTGATACATGCTCTCTTAATAGATTGCTTAATATTTTTTGAATCTCTCCTACTGTCAATGGAGTAGGTGTTAACTCATCTACTAAGATTGGGTATGTCTCCCTAATATGATCGATTAATTGTTTCGTTTCCTGGCGTCCTAATAACTCATGTGCGTTATTACGTATAATTTCAGTCATATGTGTTGAAACAACACTTGGTGGATCGACAACCGTATATCCAAGTATTTCGGCTTCTTCCTTCACAGATTCCGTAATCCATTTAGCTGGTAAGCCAAAGGAAGGTTCTACTGTATCAATACCCTCAATTGAGTCATCGTCTCCAGGACTCATAGCTAAATAATGATCTAAAAGAAGCTCTCCTCTTGCCATTTCATTACCTTTAATTTTAATGCGATATTCGTTTGGTTGTAGCTGAATATTATCACGTATTCGAACTACCGGAATAACTACTCCTAATTCAAGTGCAAGTTGTCTACGAATCATTACGACACGATCAAGCAAATCTCCACCCTGAGCAGCATCCACTAAAGGAATCAATCCGTAACCAAACTCGAATTCGATTGGATCCACGTTTAACAAATTAATAACATTTTCTGGACTTTTCATATTATCAGTTGTTACTTCCTCTTCAAATTCTTCCATCTCATCTGGATCTTCTTTACTAGCCTTGCTCATCATATAAGCTCCAACAGCAAGTACAATTGCGACAGGCAAAGTTAAAACTAATCCAATTGGTGTTACGATACCTAGAAGCGTAATTGTTGCAGCAGCAACATAAAGAAGTTTCGGCTGATTAAAGAGTTGACCCGTAATATCTCCACCAAGGTTCCCTTTAGATGCAGCTCTTGTAACAACTATCCCAGTTGCTGTGGAAATTAACAATGCTGGAATTTGGGACACTAGACCGTCCCCTACAGTTAATGTTGAAAATTTAACTGCAGCTTCACCAAATGGAAGTCCAAATTGCACAACTCCGATAATAATACCGAATAATAAATTGATAATAACGATGATGATACCTGCAATGGCATCCCCTTTTACAAATTTTGTTGCCCCGTCCATAGCACCATAAAAGTCTGCTTCACCGCCAACCTTTTCACGTCTTTCACGCGCCTCTTTCTCGGAAATCATCCCAGCATTTAAATCCGCATCGATACTCATCTGTTTACCCGGCATTGCATCTAATGTAAAACGAGCTGCTACTTCAGCAACACGCTCGGCACCCTTTGTAATTACGATAAAGTTAATAATTACTAAAATAGAAAATACAACTAAACCAACGAGCATATTCCCACCTGTTACAAATGTACCAAAAGTTTCAACTACTTTACCCGCGTCACCTTCTGCTAAAATTGCTCTTGTTGTGGAAATATTTAACGCAAGCCTAAACAATGTAATAAGTAAAACGATTGTTGGAAATACTGAGAACTCTAAAGCTTCTTTCATATTCATAGCTGTCATCAATATTAATAACGCTATTGTAATGTTTATAATAATAAGAAAACTTATTAACCAATGAGGAAGAGGTATTACGAGCATCGCCACAATAGATATTACAGCTGCTAATACGGTTATATCGCGGACTTGCATTTACTTCCACCTCTATCTCTATCAATTATATTTTTTGTTTAATACGATATACATAAGCTAATACTTCTGCAACTGCTTTGAAAAATTCATCAGGAATTCGTTGACCAACTTCCACTTGGTCATACATCGATCGAGCAAGTGGTCTATTTTCTACCATGACAACATTATTTTCCTTCGCGATTAGCTTTATTTTTTGTGCAACAAAATCTACACCTTTTGCTACTACCGTTGGAGCGTCCATCGATTCATCATCGTATTTTAAAACAATTGCAAAGTGTGTAGGATTTGTAATGACAACATCAGCAGTAGGGATTTCCTGCATCATTCTTCGCATCGCCATCTCCCTCTGTCTTTGGCGAATACGAGACTTTATAATTGGATCGCCATCTGAGTTTTTATGTTCATCTTTAATGTCTTGCTTAGACATTTTAAGATTTTTTTCGTAGTCATACTTCTGATAAAAGAAATCCAGGATCGAAATAAATAATAGCACACAAGAAGCAGCTATCCCCATTGTTCCAGTTAACCAGCCAACAGTGGAAAGTGTATCCCAAGCTGTTTTAAACGAAAGAGATAATACTTGTTCTAAATTCATCCATAATATTAAAGTAGTTACAGAACCAATAAATGATATTTTCAAAATAGATTTTAAAAGCTCTATAATTGCTTTAAGGGAAAAAATTCTTTTGAGACCTTTTATAGGATCAATCTTTTTCAAATCAAACTTCAAGGGCTCTGTTGTGAACAGTAAACCAAACTGAAAGTAATTTGCAGCTACAGCAGCTACCACAGCAACTAGCATTATTGGTAATAAAACCATAGCCATCTCAAGAAGCATATCTTTATAAATAATTATGGCAGTATCAATTGTCAACGTTTCTATTAACATATACTTACTAAACGTCACGCCAAAGAACGAAAAGATCTCCGTTCTTAAAAAACTAGCAAAGAAAAATAAAAATACAAAAACCGAAAGTAATACAATCGCACTTGTCACATCAGGACTCTTTAATACTTGTCCTTTTTTACGAGAATCTTGCCTCTTTTTAGGAGTAGCCTTTTCTGTTTTTTCTCCTGAAAAATACTGGAGATTTAAGCGTAGAGCAATCATATTAGCCACCACCTAAAATTATCATTAAATCACGCATTGCAATAACCAAAGTCTCAAACAACTGCTGTACGACTGTCATGAGTACCCCCATCATCACAAGAAGAACTAAAAAACCTACAGCAATTTTTATCGGAAATCCAATAACAAAAATATTCAACTGCGGTACAGTCCTTGCAGTAATACCAAGAGCTATATCCACAAGAAAAACTGTAGCTACTATTGGTATAGACATTTGAAATGCTGCTGCAAAAACACCTGCAAAAGTTTTCATAATGAATTCTACATAATTCTCTTGCCCAAAAGCTGGCCAAATCATTTCCATCGGCATAAATTGATAGCTATAAAAAATTCCATCCAACAGCAAATGATGACCATTTAACGCTAACAATAACAATAAAGCCAAAGTATTCAAAAATTGTCCTATTAACGGACTTTGTGTACCAGTCTGGGGGTCAATAACATTTGCCATTGCAAATCCCATCTGAAAATCAATAAATCCACCTGCAATTTGAATAGCGGACATAATGATGTAAGCAAGTAAACCAATAAATAATCCAGATATAACTTCTTTTATAATTAAAATAATATAATCACCATTTATTTCAAATGGTTCTACATCAAGGGTATAATACATCATCCACGATAAGACTACAGCAAAGGCTATCCGGTGTGGTGCAGGTATTGTTCGATGCGAGAAAAGTGGTAACACTACAAAAAATGCGGTAACACGAGCAATAATTAGCAATAATACAGTTAAATTTGGTAAGATCGCATCCATTGTATCAACCAATGTATCGTATTAAATTCTCAAAGATATCTGCAGCATAAGAGGTAACTTGTGAAAGCATCCAAGGACCAAAAAAAACAAGAGCAACTAGCACTGCAACAATTTTCGGCACAAATGCAAGTGTTTGTTCTTGAATTTGTGTAGTTGCCTGAAAAATACTAACTGCAAGACCTGTTATTAAGGCAACTAAAAGAAGAGGACCTGATGCAAGAAGAATGACCCAAATTGCTTGTTCCGCAATTGAAATTACCATTTCATTATTCAATACAATCAGCTCCTAAAAACTTTGTAAAATAGATTTCATAACTAAATACCATCCATCTACTAATACAAATAATAATATTTTAAACGGTAGAGAGATCATAACTGGCGGTAACATCATCATACCCATTGACATTAGTACACTCGCTACAATCATATCTATTACTAAAAAAGGAATAAAAATCATAAAACCAATTTGGAATGCTGTTTTAATTTCGCTAAGTGCAAAAGCAGGCACCATAACCGTTAAAGGAATATCCTCGATTGTTTCAGGTCTTTCTGCTTCAGAATATCTTAAGAAAAGTTCCAAATCTTTTTGCCTCGTATGCTTACTCATGAACTCTTTGAATGGACCACTAGCATTTTCATACGCTTCTTCTAAAGTAATATCTTCATCAAACAAAGGCGTTAAAGCCTCTTCATTTACTTGCTGTAACGTTGGTGCCATGATGAAAAATGTTAAAAATAGTGCTAAACCAACGATCACTTGGTTCGGCGGCATCTGGTTAGTTGCTAATGCCGTTCGAACAAATGATAGTATTATAACTATTCTTGCAAAGGACGTCATCAATATTAAAATACTTGGTGCCAAAGATAAAACCGTTAGCAATAGCATTAATTTTATAGATGTGGAGAGATTTGATGGGTCGCTGTCCGAGAAAAACTGGACAAATTCATTCATTGTTATCGCGCTCCTTCGTCTTCCAATCCTTTAATACATTACTACGGTCTTTTTGAATTTCTTGTAACCTTTTCTGAAAGGTCTCATCAAACGAAGGTTTCTTACTCTCAGTCTTCGCCTTTAAAGTTCCTTTATCTCTCAAGCGACCAATTAGCTCAGATATGTATGGAATATTCTTTCCAATATCTACTTTTTCTTCATATATTTTAGTTAGACTTTCGATTTCTACTGGATTTGTTATTTCTTTCAACAAAGTAATATCGTCTCCAATACCAACTAAAAATATCGAATTACCTACCTGCATTAGCTGTAACGATTTCCCCTGTCCAACTCCAACCCCACCCAAATTATGAATTAGCTGATTGGTCTGAAAGGTTTTGTTTCTGCTATTTACAAATCGAAGTAATCCATAGAGTAAAGCAATAACGAATAAAAGAGCGAAAACCATTTTGATATAATCCCACGCTGTAACAGAAACACCCGCAGAAACGGGTTCAACAGTCGTTTCTGGAGTTTCCTCTATATTAGCCTCTGATTCTTTTTCGTTATTTCGATCTTTGTTCAAATCTTTATAGTATTCTTCTATACTTTTATTTGAATCTGATTCTGCCTTTACATCTAGCTGGGTTCCAAAAGTTAATAAGAGAAGAACACTTAATAAGAGGGGGAATTTCCTCATCATGTAATTACCCTAAAGCTTTTGAAATTGCTTCAATTACTCTATCAGCTTGGAATGGTTTTACGATGAAATCTTTTGCTCCAGCTTGAATTGCATCGATTACCATAGCTTGTTGCCCCATAGCTGAGCACATAATGATAGTGGCAGATGGATCTTTAGCTTTAATCTCTTTTAGAGCAGCAATTCCATCCATCTCTGGCATCGTAATATCCATCGTAACTAAATCAGGTTTAAGTTCATTGTACTTTTCAATTGCTTGAACTCCATCTCCTGCTTCTCCAACTATTTCAAAACCATTTTTACTTAAAATATCTTTAATCATCATTCTCATAAATGCTGCATCATCTACTATTAAAATTCTTTTCGACATAGTATGTCTCCTCCAGTGCTTATCTTAAATTATTAATACGTTCTGCTTGACTTAAAATATCTGTAATACGAACACCAAAATTCTCATCAATAACAACGACTTCTCCTTTGGCTACATGGCGATTGTTGACAAGGATATCTACAGGCTCACCAGCCAATTTGTCGAGTTCAATGATGGAACCACTTGTTAATTCCAAGATCTCTTTTACAGTTCTCTTAGTACGACCTAATTCTACTGTTACTTGGAGGGGAATATCAAGTAGTAAATTTAAATTTCTTGACTCATTTTGCGATAAACTTGGTGCTTCAAAGCTAGCGAATTGAGCTTGCTGTACTTCCACTTGTGGTGCTTGTGTTCGTGATTGATGCTGATTATACTGCGGCTGCGGCGGCATTTCTGGTACTTGTTGTGTTTGCATTGTTGACTTTTGTTGAGCAGGCGCCTGATGCACTTTTTCTTCTGTAATAGTAGCCGCTACCTCTGTATTTTCTTCACCTATTAATGATTTCACTAAGCTAAGCCCAAATTCTAATGGCAAAAGTTGCATTATATTAGAATCAATTAACTCTCCAATTTTAAGACGGAAAGATATTTTAATAAGTAATTCATCTGCAGGAAGTGCTTCCGTTCCTTCATCTTCTAATAGATTCATTAGATCAATGGAAGGTGGTGAAATATCTACTTTTTTATTGAAAACAGTAGACATTGATGTAGCAGCCGAACCCATCATTTGATTCATCGCTTCTTGAACTGCACTTAACTGAATTTCACTAAGCTCAGGTTTTGGATTCAAACCATCCCCACCAAGCATTAAGTCTGCGATAATAGCAGCATCTGATTGTTTTATAACAAGAAGATTCATACCAATTAGTCCAGTAGTATATTTTACCTCTACTGCTACATACGGATGGGGAAACTCTTCTTTTAGCTTCCTACGATTAATCATACTAATATTCGGTGTAGTAATATCTACTTTTTGACCCAAGAGGGAAGAAAGGGCAGTAGCTGAACTACCAAATGAAATGTTACCTATTTCCCCGAGGGTATCCTGGGCAAATGAATCTAAATAGTCTTCTATATTTATCTCATTCGTATCTACTTCTTTTGTACCTTCTTCATCTATATTCGTTCCTCTAAGGAGGGCCTCAATTTCTTCTTGGGAGAGCATATCATCACTCATCATCTTCCTCTCCTCCTTTCACAGTTTCAATGACTTGTACAGCCATGCGTTTCTTTAGCTTACCAGGTTGACCAATAAATTTAGGAATGCCTCCAACATTTACGGTTAGTGGGTCATCAATTTTAGTATTTAACTGAATGACATCTCCTAATTGTAAGTACAACAGATCTTCCATAGATATATCCGTTGTCCCAATTTCCGCAACAATAGGAATTTCTGCTGCTTTTACACGTTTTTTTAGAACCTCTAACTGTTCGGGAGATACTTCTTTTTTATTCGTTTGCATCCAATATCGCACCGATAGATTAGGAACAATCGGTTCTAAAACAACATGTGGGATACAAATATTAATCATCCCGCTAGTTTCTCCAATGACTGTATTAAAGGAAATGACAACTACCGTTTCATTGGGAGAAATCATTTGTAAAAATTGAGGATTAACTTCTAACTCTGTAAGAATAGGATCGATATCCGCAATATTGACCCATGCTTCTCGTAAGTTATCAAACGAACGCTCAAATAAATTCGTCATAATCTTTGTCTCAATTTCTGTAAGGTTATCCACTTTTGTATGTGCCTGTCCCTTACCACCCATCATTAGATCTAGCATGGAATAAGCAATATTTGGATTAATCTCCATTAGAATATTCCCTTCTAGTGGCGGAACCTCAAACACATTAATCAATGTCATATGTGGTACCGAACGAACAAACTCTTCAAACGGTATTTGATCAACTGACACGACCGAAATTTGCACATAAGTTCTTAACTGGGCAGAAAAAAATGTAGTTAATAGACGAGCAAAGTTTTCATGGATTCTCGTTAAACTTCGAATCTGATCTTTTGAAAAGCGAAGTGCTCTTTTAAAGTCATAGGTCCTTACTTTTCTAGCCTCTTGCTCACTTTTCATTTCATCTGCTGTCATTTCACCCGTTGAGAGTGCACTTAACAATGCATCTATTTCTGATTGAGATAATATATCTCCTGCCAATCTGCCCACCTCCATTCGAAAAAGTTACTTTATAAATCAATTACTAAAAGCATATAAAACAGTGAAATCCGAACAACGCTGATTTCCGCTTTAGGCGGACGCTTTCCGCGGGCACGGCTTCAATCTCCTCGTCACTACGAAAACATATGCTCCTGCGGTTACTCGTCGCAAAGACATTGGTCAAACAAATTTCGACCACTGTCTTTCCTGCGGGGCTTTCAGCTCGCGCTGTTCCCGCTGGAGTCGCCGCCTGCCGCTCCAATTAACAAAATCGACTTTTTAAAAACGAATAGTAAACTTTCGTATTTTAAAATGAAACAAGTAAATTATGAAATTAACTCTATTGAATAATATAAGAAGTTATATAAACTTGTTGAATTTCTCCATCATCCATTAGCTCACCAATTTTTGTTTTTAATGCTGATTCAAACATTCCTTTGCCGTCTTTACCTTCTAGGTCTTCTGGAGTCATTTCAGACAGCTCCGTAATGACTATATTTTTTACTTGAAAATCTCGTTTAGTTAACTCTTCTGCTGCTTCTTTACTATCTGTTTGTACCTTTAAAGAAATGCGAATAAATTTGTTAGCTGCTAAATTTGTTGTTATTTCTGGTATATCAACAGAAGACTCGATAATTTCATCAATTGTTGGCTTACTATCACTTTCATCTGGCTTGTTTAACTGCATGACTATTAGCAAAGCGACTACACCTACTAACGTAATCGAAACTAAAATAATAAGCATAATGGTTAATAGTTTATTTTTACTCTTCATCTTGTTCACCTCTTATATGCGGGTTCGATAATATATGTACTTCTTTGTAAAACTGAGCGATCTTGTTTTCTACCTCTTCACGAGATTCTAACGCAACATATTTATGACCATTCGTGAGCGTTATAGTAGTATCCGGAAAAGATTCAACCGTCTCTATGTATAATGCATTCAACGAAAACTCTTTGCCGTTTAACCTTGTTATAGTAATCATAGAAAAGGGCCGGGCTAAAAAAAGCAGAATACCTGAAGAATAGGTGCTTTTTTATCTTTTCTTAGTAACGGCCCAACCCTCCCTTACAATTTGTTTTTAATTTACTAGATTATCGTTTTAAGTTAATTAATTCTTCTAAAATAGAATCTGAAGTTGTGATAATACGAGTATTCGCTTGGAACCCACGTTGTGCAACGATCATGTCTGTGAATTCTTCTGAAAGATCGACGTTGGACATTTCAAGGAAACCAGAGTTGATCGATCCTGCACCATTTTCTGTTGCAAAAGAATATAGTGGATTCCCAGAATTGCTTGAAGGTGCATAATAATTACTACCTGTCTTTTCTAAACCTCCTGTATTAGGAAATTTTGCAGTGACTAATTTACCTGCATACTGAAGGTTGTTACTAGAATCTACGTACGTTACCATACCATCTTGTGAGATTGACATGCTTTTTGCATCTGTTGGAATACGAATAGGACTTGCAGCTATAGCTGTTCCATCAGTAGGTACAGTATAATCTGGTTTAGTTCCTGGTCCAGTTGATGCTATAGCGTCCTCGGCATTTTCACTGAAACCATAAACATAAAAACCATCGCCATTTACTAAGTAACCTTGATTATCCATATAAAAATTACCAGCACGTGTGTACTGTAAATTATCTATTTCTTCTGCAGTACCTGGAGTTAGAGCTCCAGCCGATTCTCCTACTATAAAGAAACCATCTCCGGAAATCGCTAAGTCAAGAGTATTACCTGTGGATTGAAGTGAACCTCCACTGTGTATTGTATCAATGGCAGCTAATTGTGATCCTAAGCCTACTTGTTTGGCATTAACTCCTCCACGAGTATCTGTAGACCCTGAAGCTCCAGATGTTGTTTGTGAAATTAAATCTTTAAATATAGTACGACCTTTTTTAAATCCGTAAGTATTAACGTTAGCAATATTATTACCTATTACATCCATTTTTGTTTGGAAATTTTTTAAACCTGAAATACCTGAGTACATTGAGCGAATCATTTATTTTTTCTCCCTTCAATTTGCGTGCTAGCTTCAATCAGTCCACTGCACATAGCATCCTTTAAAAGGTCCTGCTATTTATTAGTTCAGCACGATTGTGCCGTCGATATTTGTAAATAGTTGGTTTTTCGCTTCCGTGCGATCCATAGCGGTAATCACTGTTGCATTTTTTGCACTGACGATTAGAGCTGCTTGGTCCATCAATACTAATGAGTCATTCACACCTTTTGAACGTGCTTCTGATACCCTTTCACTTACTACTTGCCATTCCGCATCTGAAATATATATATTTCTTTCTGCTAAGCGTTGGTTTGCATGTTTGCTTACCTTCAACTCTGTTTTAGTAGATGCTTCCTGTAAATGCTGTAGGAAGGATTGTTTAGGTGAAGCTATTTGACTTGATGTGATTGGTTGACGGATTTTTGTTTGCAGCGGAATACGATTTATCGAAATGTTTTCCATTGCATATCTCCGTTCTGCTATCTTATTGAAGTAATTTGATCTGCTGTAATGGCAGTCCCATCACTTAAGTTATAAACTATATTTCCATCTTTTTTGCTAACAGATTCAACTGTGGCTGTCATTTCAGTTGCTGTTTCCTCTGTAGAATCCGTTTTAGTTTTATCTGTTTCTGCGCTAACAGGAATATAACTAACAGTTTTCCCAATTAACTGACTTGCATCAACTAAGCTATTAGAATTAGAACTTGAACTACCCGAAAGAACTTCAGAAATATTTCCTGGTGTAATTTTCTTACCATCAGCTAAAGTGAATTCTACTCCTCCATTTACAAACTTTATCCCTGTAATAGTACCAGAACCTTCGTTTGTAATTGGCTTACCATCTCCATCTTTTTCATCTGTCAGTTCATGCCATTTTACTTCTTTGCCTACAAAGTTACTAAATTCAATCATTTGACTTTGTTCTTGGACAGCAGCAAATTCTTCAAATGCAGTAGTTAGATTTGTCATTTGCTCTAAAGAAGAGAATTGTGCCATTTGCGCAATGAATTGTGAGTCATCCATTGGTTTTGTAGGGTCTTGATTTTGAAGCTGGGTCATTAGAATTTTTAAAAATGCATCTTTACCTAACGTACTATTCCCAGTTGTAGGAGTTTTTTTCGCTTGGTTTGATAGATACATACTGTCTGTAATTTTAGACATTTCAGCCATAATTTAGACCTCCATTTCTTGTAAATAATCTTCGAAAGAGAACTGTTCCTCCAGCTGATCATTACTATTTTCTTGTTGATCTTGTTCTTCTTGTTGCTGTTTAAATGATTGTTGAAAATCTTGGTTCTTTTCTTGTCTTGTCGATTCTTGTAAAGCTTGTGTTATTTCTAACTTCTCGAGCTGAATATTTTGACCAGCAAAACCTTGTCTCAATTGACTAGAGTTAGAATCTAACATCTCTTTACCTAGTGCAGTGGATGCCAGCAATTTCGCTGTCAACATTCCATCTTTTTGGATCAATTCAATTCGAATGGTGCCAAGTTGCTCTGGAAATAATTTAAGAACTAGTCTGTTTGCTCCACCCGCTTGTCCAAATTGCACTCGATTCATCACTTTTTGCAATTCTTTTATGAACTCCTCAGACTGTGCAGCTTTTTCAGTTGGTAGTGTCATAGAAACTGATTCTACTTTTGTTTGTATTACTGTAGTAGTGCTTGCTTGTACATTTGTAGTAGTTTCTTTTGTTTCTGTAACTACTACTTCTGGTTTGATCAACTGAGATACTTGTTTGACTAAAACTTTAGTTTGCACGATTGACTGATTCAGAATTTGTGATTTTGACGTTGTTTCATTTGTATAATTCTTCCCTAAAGTTTCCTTCACATTTTCTAGCAATTGCTTTATATCAAAGAGTGTGGATTCTTCCTTAATTGTTAAATCCGATTTATTTCCGATTAACTGTACTGTTTTAAGCAACTCTATAGCCTGTTTGGCATCAGTCGGATTGCTCGGTCCTTGTCCATTAAGAGAAGAAATGATAGCTTCTACAATTTTAGTTGCCTGTTCATTTATTCCTGCAAGTACATCCCAAACATTCGATTCTATTAGTTCTTCACTAGGGTTTGTATTTACTAGTGACTGATTTGTCTCGCCGGCTAATAATTTTTCTAAAAGCCCTTTTAATTCCTTAGTACTGACAGTTAATTCTTCTGAACCTACTAATGATTCAAGCTCTTCAAGAGAAGTTACATTAAGGATTGCTAGCAAGTCTTGTAGTACATTTCCTTCAGAGTTTGCTTGTGGTGTAGCAACAGGTTGTATTTGTGAGTTGGATAAAATTTGTCCAAATACAGAACCGAACTTTTGACTGCTATCCATACTTGTTTGCATTTTACTATTTGGTTGAGTAGTAGCATTAATATTTGTGTTTACAGCCATTACAATATTCACGTTTATTTCACCTCCTTTTAATGGGAAATTTTTATTGTTTCGTCATTAACTCTGTATACTTGGCAGCATCTTCTGGAGTCATTTTTTCATAAATACTTGCTACTGTATCTGGTTTAAGACTTGTTAAAATACGTAAAGCTTCTGCATCACTCATTTTAGTAATGACTGGTGCTGCTGTTTTTGCAGACATTTTTTCAAAGGTAGAAACAATTTCTTCATAATCACGCTTGGCGTTTTCTTGGTCTCTTGTTAATTTTGAAATTTCATCTAATAATCTTTCTTGTTCTATTAAAAGAGCTTCTTTTTCTGTTGCTGAGTTATCTAGTTCTGTTTGAACTTTATCAATTTGAGCTTCTTTTTCTTGGATTTCTGCTTGTAACGAGACAACTTTTTCTTCTAATACATCTGTTTTTTTGTCATCTGTTAAAACCTGTTCCTCACTAAAACCAGTTATCTCTTTTGCTTTTTCAAAAACATTTATATTTGCTATTTGAGCAATTACTAGTAAGAGAAGTAAAGTAAATAAAAGAGGAATTATAAACCAATAAAAGAACATTTTTATTTTACTTATACCTTTTGTTTCACCATTTGCTTCAATGCTTTTATTTGTTTTGTTCTTTTTAGCCATGCTTCTATTCACCTAATCTCTTTGTTTTGAAACTTCAAAGAAGATATTTCATCTAATTGAATTGTTTCTAGTCTTTGTTGCTCTTGATGAAAATGCTCGAAATCTTTTTCTTTTATCTTTTCGAACTTTTTCACCTCTAGTGATTTTTCGAGAAGTTTCTCTTCCATCCAGTTCATTTTAGATCTAGCTTGAATGACTTCCTTTTGAATGATATCAATTCTTTTTTGGAGTCCTTCAATATAGTTCGAGTAATGATGGATATTGTTAATGGAAAGACCAGAAACTAATAAGCTATTTTGAGTTTCCGTAGTGTCTTCTCTTTTTTTCAGCAAGTTATAGAGTTCTGTTGCAACTTTTTCAAAAGCAGATACTGATTCCTTGTAAGCCAATTCAGTTTCTGATTTTTCTTGTTCCCGAATTGTTAAAACTTTGGCAAATTTAAATTCATATGCAACCATCTATGAAACACCACCTGATAATTTCACTAATTCATCTACGGAGGAATCTAAAGAGACTTTATCTAAATATCCTTGTTTTAAAAATGAAGTAATTAAAGGTTCGTACTGTATAGCTTCGTCAATTTCACGAGATGTGCCACGCTTATATGCTCCGATATTGATAAGATCTTCCGATTTATTGTACGTAAAATATAAATCTCTCAATCTTTCCGCAGCTTTCACATGATTTTCATCTGAAATATGATTCATCAATCGACTAATACTTTTTAATACATTAATAGCTGGATACTGTCCCTTGTTAGCAAGTGAACGATCCAACACAATATGACCATCTAAAATACCGCGAACGGTATCGGCAATTGGCTCATTCATGTCATCACCATCTACTAATACTGTGTAAAATGCTGTAATAGTTCCGTTTTCATTTGTACCTGTTCTTTCTAATAGCTTAGGTAAAATGGAAAATACAGAGGGGGTATATCCTCTAGTTGCTGGAGGTTCTCCCACAGCAAGACCCACTTCCCGTTGTGCCATTGCTACACGAGTAACCGAATCCATCATAAGCATTACGTTTAACCCTTTGTCTCGGAAGTATTCTGCGATAGCTGTAGCTGTAAATGCACCTTTAATCCGCATTAATGCAGGTTGGTCAGAAGTTGCTGCTACTACAATTGATTTTTCTAATCCTTCTTTTCCCAAATCTCTTTCGATAAACTCTCGAACTTCTCTGCCGCGTTCTCCAATTAGTGCAATGACATTTAAATCCGCGTTAGTGTTTCTAGCAATCATTCCAAGTAATGTGCTTTTTCCAACACCTGATCCAGCAAAAATACCTACCCTTTGACCTTTTCCGACTGTTAACATTCCATCGATTGCCTTTACACCGACCTCGATTTGTTCTTCAATAGGTGGTCTTGTCAACGGATTTGGGGAATCTTTTTCGGTACCAACTGTCATCAAACCTTTAGGTAAAACAGAACCATCAATTGGATTTCCCATCGAATCTAAAACTCTCCCTATTAACTCTGGACCAACCTTAATCTCTAATGGACTATTTGTCCCTTCGACTAAACAGCCAGTAGATATTTCTCTAATATTCGTATAGGGCATTAATACTACGACTTCTTCCTTAAATCCAACTACTTCAGCAAGAATAACGGAGGCACCTGTTTTGGGTGAATTTATATGAATCTTACAAACATCACCAACAGAACTTTCAGGACCTTGTGATTCAATCATTAATCCAACAACTCGACTAACTCGACCATATTTTTTAAAAGTAGGTACCTTCGAAATTTGTTGAATTAAATCTACAGCTTTCATCACATTCACTCCATACTATCAAGAATATCTACTAGCTTTCGTCGCAACTCCTGGACCTGCTCGTCAATACTGACAACGATTCTTCCATGATTTGTTTCTATATAACAATCAGTTTCATTCATATCTTCATCTACGAAAATCATAAATGGGACATCTACAGGAAAGATGGAAGAGAGTTCTTGTCTATTATTAGATACGAGTTCAAAATAGATAGGTGAGACATAAAGTTTGATCTCTTTCATTTCTCTTGCTTCTTTTAAACCTCTTTTAACAATCGATAAAAACAACTCTTCATTTTCATCTAGCTTTGTTGCAATAATTCTCTCTGTGGTTCGTATAGCCAATTCTAAAATGACCTGTTCTTGTTGTTGTAAGTAATTTGCCGCATTCTCATGAGCAGTTTTCACTGCATCATTAGCTAATTTTAATGAGTTTTGCATTTCAGCTTGAGCTTTTAAACGACCTTCTTCCATTCCTTGCATAAAGCCTTCGTCATACGCTTGTTGCTGATAGGTTATCTTCTCTTCTTCCCATTCACTCAGCTGATTTTCGATATACTGTTTAGTTTCTTCAATATCTTTAGTTAATTTAGAGCGTTTCTCTTCTATTTCTTGATTTACTTCTTCTATCATTTTACTTCTCTCTTGTATAAGAACATCTAAAGTCAACGGCTCGTCTGTGTTCAACACTTCTTGAACATATAAATTCCTTATTTGAATGGGTTTTGAATTTTCCTTTGTTTCATTCAAATATACATTTCGGAAAATTTTAGACAATGATGTCATCTCCTCCACCACGAGCAATTATTATTTCGCCTGCGTCTTCCAATCTTCTAATTACAGTAACAATTCTAGATTGTGCTTCTTCCACGTCACGTAGACGAACTGGTCCCATGATTTCCATTTCTTCTTTAAATGTCTCAGCCATACGTACGGACATATTGCGGAAAATAACATCTTTAACTTCTTCACTAGAAACCTTCATCGAAAGTAGAAGATCTTCATTTTCACAGTCACGAATAACTCGTTGAATAGAGCGGTTATCCAGTGTGACAATATCTTCGAATACGAACATTCTTTTCTTAATCTCTTCTGCAAGTTCTGGATCTTGTATTTCTAGAGCATCCAAAATTGTTTTCTCAGTTGTTCTATCCACACCATTTAACACTTCTACGACTGCGTCGATACCGCCCGTTTCTGTGTAATCCTGGGTAACCGTCGAGGATAGCTTGCGTTCAAGTACAGACTCAATTTCACTAATCACTTCAGGTGAAGTAGAATCCATTGTAGCTATTCTTTTTGCAATATCTGCTTGTACTTCCTGCGGTAATGACGAAAGGATTATTCCTGCTTGCTGTGCTTCTAAGTAAGAAAGAATCAGAGCAATCGTTTGTGGATGTTCATTTTGAATAAAGTTAAACAGTTGAGCTGGCTCTGCACGCCTAGCAAAATCAAACGGCCTCACTTGTAAAGAAGAAGTAAGTCGATTAATAATTGCCTGTGCATGATCTGTACCTAATGCTTTTTCTAAAACTGTTTTTGCGTAGCCAATACCACCCTGCGAAATATAATCTTGTGCTAATGCTATATTGTGAAATTCTTCTATTATATCTTCTTTAATCTCAGGCTCTACTTTTTTTACCCCAGAAATTTCAAGAGTTAAACGCTCAATTTCTTCTTCATTTAAATGCTTATATATAGAAGCAGACACTTCTGGTCCAAGAGAAATTAATAAGAGCGCGGCTTTTTGTTTACCACTTAAATCTTTTTCTTTCTTGTTCATAGCCGTCCCCCCAATCAATTACGCTTCGGCATAATTGCGTCCAGATTTGAACCCAGCAAACCAGGTTAATATTTTTTCAAAATCTGTGACATCCGCCGGAGGCTTTAACTTTTATTTTACGAAAATAAAGTTAATCCTCTGCTATCCAAGTACGTAATAACTTAGCAAATTCTTCTGGCTTATCTTTCGCCATTTTTTCTAACTGTTTTCTTCTTAAAGTCGATTCGGTTTCTTTTTCTGTATTTATGTCATCAACATTAAGTTCTTCTCGTTGCTCTTCTAGAATAATCAATTCTTCCTCATCGTTTTTTCTAGAGCGCACTAAGGATACTACTAGAAGTATTATTGCAACTAGTAAAATTCCACCGATTACATATACCCACCAAGGAATAGTCGATTGCGTACTTGTCACTGCCGCCACTTTACCGTTAAATGGTTGCACAGAAACTACAATTTTTTCCTGTAGTAATTCCTCTGTCAATTCCCCACCTGCTTCTTCATCGATAGAAGTACGGATAATTGTCGCAAGAATTTGTTCAATATCTTGTTCTACACCCTCTGGCATAGTAGTAACATCATCAGGACTAGGTGGTTCTACCATAACTTGAATACCTATATCTCTAATTTTATATGGGCTTTCTACTATTTCTTTTCTGATACGATTTACTTCACTATTAATCGTGTCCTCAATTCGCTCATAATCACCGTTTGACGTAGAACCTTCTACATAGTTAGTAAAGTTATCAGTTGCATCTTCTGTTGCTGGAGTACCACCTGCTACAGGATTTTCACCAGTAAAAGTTTCGGAAATACGTTGAGCGCTAATTTCAATTCCCGCCATATTTTCTTCATCAACCGGTTCTACTAAATTTTCTTCGCGATTCTCTTGTTTAAAGTCAATGTCTGTAGTAACAGAGACAACTACTTTGTCTTGTCCCATTAAAGTACCTAACATTGTTTGTACTTGACGCTGTAAATCACGTTCAATTGTTTTCTTAATCGACATTTGATCGTTTACATTTGCTCCTGCTGTATTTGCATTTGCTTGTTCTAAGTCAAAGTACTCTAAATACTGATTTCTAATGCTGATATCTTCTGGAGCTAGATTAGGAATTGACTTGGATACTAAGTTATATAAGGACAAAATCTGTGTATCTGTAAATTTGTACCCTGCCTCTGTATTCAAAACTATCGCTGCACTTGCAGTTTCATTGGTTTGAGATAGAAATACCCCTTCCTCAGGTAAAGTTATCATTACCTGGGCATCCTTTACCCCTTTGACACCTTTAATCAATTTCGCAAGCTCTGTTTGCATGGAAGCCAGTTTTAATACATTAAACTCATTATCTGTCATACCAAATCCCGCGTTTTGGGAAAAGAAATTATAGTCGATCATACCCGATTCAGGATAACCTTCTGCCGCTAGTTGTACTAACAATGCATCAACTTGCTCTGCTGGTACTAAGATGGACGTTCCACCTGGGGCAATTTCATTTGGCACTGCTTGTGCATCTAATGTTTCTTTAATACGACCAATTTCAGATGGACTTACATCGGTATAAAGCGGAACAAAGTTAGTTTTATTCATCATAAAAGTAATAGCTATAGCTATTACGATAATTCCTAACACACTACCGATCATTGTTCCTTTTTGCATTTTAGTGCGACTCTTCCAAAACCTGGTTACATCGCTTGTCATTTTTTTTATACGTTCATTCATTATTATCCTCCGGCTATGGTGAATATTTTTACCCGATACTTAGCGATAACCGAGAGAGGTTATACTGACATACGCATTATTTCTTGATATGCCTCTACTACTTTGTTCCTGATTTCTAATGTCGCATTTAATGTAATACTTGCCTTTTGAGAAGCAATCATCACATCGTGTAATTCGATATTTCCACCAGTTAATAGCTTTTCAGTAGCTACATCCGACGCTTTTTGATTTTCATTCACAGATTGAATGGCTGTTTTTAAAAAATCACCAAATTCACCTTGCGCCTCTGCGGGACTTAATTTCGAAGTTGTCGAAACTGGATTAATTTGTGAAGGATTAAATAATGATATGGATTCTATTGGCAATTTAAACTATACCTTCTTTCTTATTTCCCTATTTCTAACGCCTTAGATAACATTGCTTTGTTTGCATTAAAAACCGTTACGTTCGCCTCATAGGATCTCGTAGCTGATATCAAATCAACCATTTCTCGTAACGGGTCAACATTTGGCATTTCCACATACCCATCTGCATCTGCATCAATATGCGTCGGATCATACACTAATTTAAAAGGCGTTTCTATATCTTCCTTTACATCACTAACTTTCACCCCATTACCGACACTTTTGTTGTCGGATGAGCCCATTGCCACATTTAAGAAATTCGAAAAATTGCCCTCTAATGGTTTTAATGTCACAGACTTCCTTCTATATGCTTGCCACTCACCGTTTACTAACTTAGCTCTAGTTGTATCTACATTCGCCATATTGGAGGAAATTACATCCATTCTAAGTCGACCAGCAGTTAATGCTGAGGCTGTCGTATTCATTCCATGAAAAATCGACATAATTAGCGTCCTCCTTTAATAACAGTTTGTAATGTATTTAACTTGCCACTAATTCTGTCTATTAGAGCATTATAATAGATTTGATTGGTCGCTAGATTTGCTTGTTCCTTATCCATATCAACGCCGTTGCCATTGTGGTTATAGTTGTAATTGTAATCGAACACACCTGATGAACTAGACTTTGTATGAAAATCTATATGTTTTTCTTGTGTTCTATGCGCTGAAATAGACGATTGTTTAGCGTCGGATAAGTATTCACTAAAACTAACACTTTTCGCCTTATAATTAGGAGTGTCGACATTTGCTATATTTTGCGCAATTGTCTTTTGTTTTGTCGCTGCAAAATCTAATCCTTTCTCCAAACCCGATATTGCCCCACTAAATATACTCATTTTTTCACCTCAACATTTTAAAATACGACATATTTTTTAGTAATTATCTTTGAATATCACAATAATCTAATTGTAATGATTATGTAACATTGTGTCTATTGATTTTTTAGCAATTTGATAGGACTTTATACCTTTTTATTTGATACTCGTCGACATTTTTTACCATTCCTAGTCAATTGTTAATTTTTACATACATTACTAGTAAAAATCAACTAAAAACTTTTAATAGTTTTATCCTAAATAAAAAAAAATGTCTTTCCCGCATAAAGCGGAAAAGACAGAAAATTATCAATTATTTCATTTTAAGATGAGCTAATTCTGCAAGAAACTTATCATTTAATACTTTGATATATGTTCCTTTCATCCCAAGCGATCTTGACTCAATTACACCAGCACTTTCTAATTTACGAAGTGCGTTTACGATAACAGATCTTGTAATTCCTACGCGATCAGCAATTTTAGATGCTACTAATAGACCTTCACTGCCATCTAATTCTTCAAAGATATGTTCGATTGCTTCTAATTCACTATAAGACAATGAGTTTATAGCCATTTGAACGACTGCTTTACTACGAGCTTCTTCTTCAATTTCCTCTGATTTCTCACGAAGAATCTCCATACCAACAACTGTTGCACCATATTCGCCAAGGATTAAATCATCATCTTCAAACTCTTGTTTTAGACGACCTAATATTAATGTTCCTAAACGCTCACCACCACCAATGATCGGAACAATTGTTGTTAAACCATCTTTAAATAATTCACGGTTTTCTTCTGGGAAAACAGAGTGCTCACTGAAGACATCTAAATTTGATGATGTTTCGTCCACATGAAAAAGGTTTTTTGTATATTGTTCTGGGAATTGACGCTCTTCCATCATTTTAATCATGCGCTCATTTTCAATTTGTTGATGAACTTCAAAACCTAATAGTTTTCCTTTTCTAGATACGATAAAAGCATTACTTTCGATTACTTCACTTAATGTAGCAGCCATTTCCTTAAAGTTAACTGGCTTACCAGCAGATGCTTGTAACATTGAGTTAATTTTTCTTGTTTTAGTTAATAAATTCATGAATTGAATCCTCCATTTAATTTTCTTATTTATTTTAATATTCTAAAGGTTTTTAATTGTTTTAGATACTAATTTGAATTGATTTTATAAAATAAATTGCGATAAATCTCTATTTTTCACAATTTTGTCAAGTTTTTGGTCTATATAAGCAGGGGTGATCTGAATATGAGCTGGCGAAATGTCAGACGCCTCAAAAGAAAGCTCCTCTAAAATCTTCTCTAGAATTGTGTGTAAACGCCTCGCTCCTATATTATCGGTCTCCTGATTGACTTCATAAGCGATTTCACCGATTCTTTCAATAGATTCTTCTGAGAACGTGATGGTTACTCCTTCAGTTTCTAATAGAGCCTCATATTGTTTAATTAGAGATTGGCGCGGCTCTTTTAAAATACGAACAAAATCTTCTTTTGTCAATTTTTCTAATTCTACACGAATTGGAAAACGTCCCTGTAATTCGGGGATCAAATCTGACGGCTTAGCCATATGGAAGGCTCCCGCTGCTATAAACAAAATATAATCTGTTTTTACTGCACCATATTTTGTAGTAACTGTAGATCCCTCTACAATTGGCAGAATATCTCGTTGAACACCTTCTCTAGATACATCTGCAGAAGAACCGGCACCATTCTTACTTGCTATTTTATCCATTTCATCGATAAATATGATACCTGTTTGTTCTGTTTTTTCTATAGCAATTTGAGATAGTTCATCTTTGTCTATCAACTTGTTCGCTTCTTCTTGCATTAATACTTTACGTGCATCTTTTACTTTCATTTTACGTTTTTTCTTTTTCTTTGGCATTAAATTCGATAGGGCGTCTTGCATATTCATCCCCATACTCTCCATACCACCTGGTTGCAGAGCATCAAATAGTGAAGGGGTTTGTTCCACAACCTCTACAGTTATAAACTCTTCTTCCAATTTTCCATCTCTTAAATCTTCGGCAATTTGCGAACGTTTTAAACGTACATCTGTATCTTCTACATCAGTAGTATCTTCTTCTTTGCCTCCGAATAATGCTTCAAATGGATTGGAATTAGAATTCTTTTTCTTTAAGGAAGGAACAAGTAATTTAACGATTGCATCATTTGCCAAACGAATCGCTTGGTCTTTTACTTCTTCCATCTTTTCTTCTCGGACAATTCGTATAGCTGCTTCTACCAAATCTCTCACCATGGACTCAACGTCTCTACCGACGTATCCTACTTCAGTAAACTTTGTTGCCTCCACTTTTATAAAAGGTGCTTTTGTTAATTTAGCAATCCTTCTAGCAATTTCTGTTTTCCCGACTCCTGTAGGTCCAATCATTAGAATATTCTTTGGAATCACTTCGTTTTTCATCTCTTCATCCAATAATTGTCGACGATACCGATTTCGAAGTGCGACCGCTACTGCTTTTTTTGCAGCTTCTTGACCAACGATATATTTATTTAGATGCTCAGTAATTTGTTTTGGGGTTAAGTTAGTTTCCTTCATTCACCTAATACCTCCACAATAATTTGATGGTTTGTAAATACACATATATCTGCAGCCGTAGTTAGCGCTGCCTTAGCAATTTCCTTTGCTGTCATATTCTCTCCAGCGTATTGCTTTAAAGCTCTTCCAGCAGCTAATGCATAGTTCCCGCCAGAGCCGATAGCTAGTATACCATCATCCGGCTCTATCACTTCACCCGTTCCGGATACAAGCAATAAACTATTTTTGTCCATCACTAGCAGCATTGCCTCTAATTGACGTAGCATTTTGTCTCCTCGCCATTGCTTGGCAAGCTCAACTGCTGCTCTTTGTAAATTTCCGTTATATTCTAAGAGCTTTCCTTCAAACATTTCAAATAATGTAAATGCGTCTGCTACAGAACCTGCAAAACCTGCTACAACTTGACCATTAAAAAGTCTTCTCACTTTTTTTGCAGTATGCTTCATCACTACTTGGTTACCTAATGTCACTTGCCCATCTCCAGCCATAGCATGGCTGCCTTTATGACTAACTGCAAATATCGTGGTTGCATGAATATTACCCATTTTTATTACCTCCAATATTTACGCACGAGGATGCGCATTCATATAAGTTTTACGTAAATGATCTTTTGTTACATGTGTATATATTTGTGTGGAAGATAAGCTTGAATGTCCTAATAGCTCCTGCACACTTCTAAGATCTGCTCCATTATTCAATAAATGAGTTGCAAATGTATGTCTAAGCATATGTGGATAAATTGTTGAATTTATAGATGCCTTTTTCAACATTTGGTTTAATATATATCTTATCCCGTCTGTTGTTAAGTGTTCTCCCCGACTATTAACGAATAAAAATGAATGGGTTGTTTTCTTCATCAGCTTTGGTCTACTATTGACCAAATAATCATCTATTGCCGCTAATGCATAATCACCTACAGGAACGTACCGCTCTTTTCTTCCTTTACCCATCACTCGCACGACACCATACCCACTATCTATATGACGCAGTTCAATCGCAGTAAGTTCACTAACACGTATTCCAGTTGCATATAATAATTCTAATATAGCAATATTTCGGATAGATAAGGAATCAGTTCCTCTATTCCCTTCAAACAATTGCCTTATTTCCTCTTCATAAAAAAAATGAGGTAGTTTTTTTTCTTTTTTAGGATGAAACAAAGATTGAAATGCATCATCTGGAATATTATATTCTTTATGTAGAAATTTATAGTAAGAACGAATGGAGGAAATCTTTCTAGAAATAGAGGTTCTTGCTAGTTTTTCCTCATATAGCTTTGTCACATATAATCTCGCATGGATATACTCAACCTCATTTAATTCAGAAACTCCCTCGATGTCTAAAAAAGACAAAAATTGCTTTATATCTTTCTCGTACTCCTGAACTGTATGATTCGAATAATTCCTTTCTAATCGTACGTATTCCATAAAAGCATGAAGTTCTTCAAACCCTATAATGATTATCAACTCCACTCCAGTAAATCTCCATTGTAAAAGCCTCTAAAAGTATACAACTTTTAAGAGGCTTTTAGCAATTATAACGCAGTACTTTTCATAAAATTTTGAATTGTTGTCAACGCTCTATTTGCTAATTGTTCGACTTTTACTTTTTTATCTCTAACTTTCGGCTGTAATTCAGGGAATAAACCAAAGTTGATATTCATTGGTTGGAAGTTTTTCGGGTTCGCTTCTGTAATATATCTTGCCATGCTACCAAGTGCTGTTTCAGCCGGTAATACGACTAATTCTTCACCTTTTGCCAATTTCGCCGCATTTATTCCTGCCAACAACCCACTTCCAGCTGACTCCACATACCCTTCTACACCCGTCATTTGACCCGCAAAGAAAATTTGTTTGTTTGCTTTTAGTTGATAAGTTGGTTCTAAGACATATGGCGAATTAATGAACGTATTACGATGCATCACACCATAACGTACTATCTCCACGTTTTCAAGACCAGGTATTAGCTTCAATACCTCTTTTTGCGGTCCCCATTTTAAATGTGTCTGGAAACCAACAATATTATAAAGAGTCCCCGCACCATCATCTTGTCTAAGCTGAACAACCGCATATGGGCGTTTACCTGTTTTAGGATCTTCTAACCCTACAGGTTTCATTGGACCAAATAATAATGTCTTACGACCACGCTCAGCCATTACCTCAACAGGCATACACCCTTCAAAGTAAATTTCTTTTTCGAATTCTTTTAACGGCACTACTTCAGCTGCTACTAATGCATCGTAAAAGCGATTAAACTCATCTTCAGTCATTGGGCAATTTAGATAAGCAGCTTCACCTTTGTCATATCTGGATTTCAAATAAACTTTATCCATGTCGATGCTATCTTTTTCTACAATAGGTGCTGCTGCATCATAGAAATACAAATAGTCTTGACCAGTCATTTCTTTTACTTTTTCTGCAAGTGCCGGAGAGGTTAACGGACCAGTTGCTATAACAGTAATTCCTTCTGGGATTTCTGTTACTTCTTCATTTACAATTTCTATTAACGGATGATTACGTATAGCATCTGTAACTCTTCCAGAGAAATCATGTCTGTCAACAGCAAGTGCACCTCCTGCTGGTACACTGCTGTTATCTGCTGATTGTATAATAATAGAGTCTAACATACGCATTTCTTCTTTAATAACGCCTACAGCGTTAGTTAGGTTGTTGGCTCTAAGCGAATTGGAGCAAACCAATTCAGCAAATTTGTCTGTATGATGCGCTGGAGTTTGTTTAACAGGGCGCATTTCATAAAGACGTACTTTAATACCTCTTTTAGCTATTTGCCATGCTGCCTCGCTTCCTGCAAGTCCTGCACCAATAACGTTTACTATTTCAGTCATGTCGTATCCTTCTTTCTAACTTTGCGGATCTTCTTTATAATCACACGCAACACATTGTATTTGTATACCTTTTTTTAGTTTTTTCTCTACTAACATTTCGTTACACTTCGGACACGGTCGACTTATCGGCTTGTCCCAAGAAACGAATTCACATGTCGGATATTGGTCACAGCCATAAAATAATCGCTTCGTTTTACTTTTTCTTTCAACTATCTGACCTTCTCCACACGCTCGGCAAGGGACGCCAATTTCTTTGATGATTGCCTTCGTGTTACGACAATCCGGGAAATTGCTGCATGCCATAAATTTGCCATATCGCCCTAATTTATACACCATTGGGGAACCACAGTTTTCACAATCTTCCCCAGTTGGTTCATCTTTAATTACGATTTTCTCCATCTCAGCATCTGCATACACGACACGCTTCTCGAAATCCTGATAGAAGCCATCAATTACTTCCACCCATTTAACTTGTCCCTCTTCTACACTATCCAAATCTCTTTCCATCTGTGCGGTAAACTCTATATCTAATATTTCAGGGAAAAATTCTAACACAAGCTGATGAACGATTGTTCCAAGCTCTGTAGGAACAAAACGCTTAGTCTCTAAAGCCACATACCCACGTTTTTGAATCGTATCTAAAGTTGGAGCATAAGTAGAAGGTCTACCTATTCCTAACTCTTCCAATGTTTTCACCAGTCTTGCCTCCGAGTATCTTGGAGGTGGTTGAGTAAAATGTTGCTTTGGATCAATGGACAAAGCATTAACCTTATCTCCGACTTCCAGAACCGGTAATAGTTTATCCTTGTCGTCTGTTTGATCATCTGAACCTTCTACGTACACCTTCATAAATCCAGGGAATTTAACTTGTGAGCCATTTGCTCTAAAGTAAACTTCTCCATTTTTTAGATCAACAGCAACTGTATCTAATATAGCCGATGCCATTTGGCTAGCTATAAAACGCTCCCATATTAACTTGTATAGTTTTAGTTGATCTCGAGTAAGTATCGCTTTTAGTTCATTAGGAGTTCTTAGGACACTTGTAGGTCGAACAGCTTCATGTGCATCCTGTGCTTTTTTCGTTTGCTTTTCTACTTTCTTCGTAGAAATGTATTCAGAACCAAATTCATTTTTGATATATTCCTGTGCGTCAGCTTTTGCACTATCAGAAATTCTTGTTGAATCTGTACGCATATAGGTGATTAACCCGACCGTTCCTTGTTTTTTACCTAGATCGATACCCTCATACAATTGCTGTGCTAGCATCATTGTTTTTCTAGCTCTAAAATTTAGTTTTCTTGCAGCTTCCTGTTGAAGCGATGATGTCGTAAAGGATGAAGCTGGATTACGTTTGCGTTCTTTTTTCACTACATTTGCAACTTCGAACTTTTTGCCCTTCATTAACTTCAGTACTTCTTTTACTTCTTCTTCTTTAGATAGCTTTCTTTTTTCTTTCTCACTTCCATAATAAAGTGCATCGAAAGCTTTCTTATTCTTATCGAATTGTCCTTCGATTGTCCAATACTCTTCTGGTATGAAATTATTAATTTCATTTTCTCGTTCAATGATTAAACGAAGAGCTACAGATTGCACACGTCCTGCTGAAAGCCCTTTTTTTACTTTTTTCCATAAAATTGGACTTATATTATAACCTACAAGTCGGTCTAAGATTCTTCGTGCTTGCTGAGAATCTACTAAATCCATATTTATTGGTCTAGGGTGTTTAAACGATTCAAGAATAGCATCTTTTGTAATTTCATTAAATACAACTCGGCAATCCGATTCTATATCTACATTTAAAGAATTTGCCAAGTGCCACGCAATAGCTTCCCCTTCTCTGTCGGGGTCAGCCGCGAGATAAATTTTCTTCGCTTTTTTTGCTGCTGTTTTCAATTCTTGTAGTACCGGGCCTTTGCCCCTTATCGTAATATACTTTGGTTCGTAATTATTTTCAGTATCGACACCCATTTGACTTCTAGGTAAATCACGTACGTGACCAATCGATGCTTTCACTTTATATTTTTTTCCAAGATATTTTTCTATTGTTTTTGCCTTTGCTGGCGATTCAACAATTACCAAATAATCCGACATAAATCTGCCTCCTTATAGAAGGTAACTCGCTTTAATCTTCAAAACAAATACCTGTTGCAAAATGTATAACAGTTTTCTTATAAAAGCAAGACTTTTCATTTTTTAGTTTTTTATTTATTTAATTCTTCTAGTATTTGATGTCCATTCCAGACTGGTTTCGCGCCTTCTAATATTAGCATATTTGGACCTACAGAAAGCGGAGAGTGTATGGAACCAGGGATTGCAAAAATCTCTTTACCATTTTCTAATGCATGCTCCATTGTGGAAACTGTACCACTCTTTTTTGTTGCTTCTGTAATAACAACACCTTGGGAAAGTCCACTAATAATTCGATTTCTCATAGGAAAATTCCATTTTTGAGGTGTTATATACGGAGGGTACTCCGTTAATAATAACTGATTTTTCACCATTTCGTTCGATAATTTCAAATTTTGTTTAGGATATACGTGAAATAATCCTGTTCCAAGAACTGCAATTGTTTGTCCACCTAAATTCATCGTTATTTGATGTGCTAATGTATCCGCACCCTTGGCAAGTCCGCTAATAATTACATACTCTTCATCTACTAACGGAGGTAGTATTGCTTTGATGCTTTCTGCGGAGTAATCCGTAGCTTCTCTCGAACCGATAATTGCTATTTTTTTAGGATTGGCAAGTAATTCTATTTTACCTTTTAGGTAAATTACAGCAGGAGGATCATACAGATTTAATAGACTTTTAGGATAGTTGGGATTGGAAAAAAGAATTGGGGTAATCGAGTGCTTTTCATACATTTGAAGCATCGGAATTTCGACAAATTCCTTAAACATTTTTTGAAGTTTAATAGCTCGATCGAGGGAGATTTTACATAATTTCGCCAATAATTGCGGTGATATTATATCAAATTGATCTAGTTTAGGATCATATTCAAGTAAAGGGTGTAGCTTATTTAAAGGTACTGGATAAACATAATGTAAAGCTAAAAAGCGGTTAACAAATTGACTCTTACTCATCGGTTTCCTCCTCTATTATACGACTAGTTTAGCATTGTTTTTCTTTCATACTTAGAATTATTTAAGAAAGACCCAGGCAAAAAGATGCCTGGTCCTTTACGAACAGAAACATAGATTTGACATAGATTTCCGCTTCGGGCGGACGCTTTCCGTGGGCACGGCCTCAGCCGCTTCCTTCGCTTCGCTCGTCCAGGGTCTTCAGCTCGCGCTGTTCCTACAGGAGTCGCCACCCTGCACTCCAATCAACCATGTATACTTGAAGTAAACGGATAATTGAAGTCAATAGTACTTACTATATTATCGTGGATTTGGAAATAAGTAATGTTGAACTGGAAACTAGTACAAAGAAATTTTACTGTCCAGAAATTATCATTGAATAACAGCATTTCTAATTCAATAGAGATTCTAGATGATGTTTTCACTAAATAAAATTGGACCACTCTTACTATCTATGCGATAGGCTTGCCCAATCTTATAATGGAGGAATATACACTTGTTGATGGAAATGGAATGTGGCGACTCGAGCGGGATAAGCGAGAAAGTTTAGACCCACAGGTAGCGGAGTATACGAGGGGGCTCGGCCTCGCCCACGGAAAGCGTCCACATGAAACAAAAGTCACAGGATTATTCATTATTTACCACAAACTTAGTTTTTCTGTTCCATTTTCATCTACCTAGAATTATTTAAAAAAATACGGCAACATCGGTTGATGTGCCGCACTTCTATATTAATGTGTTTTACAAGAATCGTAAATACCTGCTTCTTTAATCGCTTCGATTAAAGTTTCACCAATTACAGATGGAGTTGCTGCAACTTTCATGCCAGCCGCTTCCATTGCTTTGATTTTTCCTTCTGCAGTACCTTGTCCACCGGAAATAATAGCTCCAGCATGACCCATACGTTTACCAGGAGGTGCAGTTTGCCCACCGATGAATCCAATGACAGGTTTTGTCATATTAGCTTTAATCCATTCAGCTGCTTCCTCTTCTGCAGTACCACCAATTTCCCCAATCATAACTGCTGCATATGTGTCAGGGTCATCGTTGAATTCTTTTAGAACATCGATAAAGTTTGTACCGTTAACTGGGTCTCCACCAATACCTACAGAAGTAGATTGACCGATACCTGCATCAGTTAACTGAAGAACTGCTTCATAAGTTAGAGTTCCTGAACGTGAAACTACTCCTACATGACCTTTAGTATTGATGTAACCTGGCATAATACCAATTTTACATTCATCTGCAGTAATAACACCCGGACAGTTCGGTCCAACTAGACGTGTTTTTTTACCTTCCATGTAACGTTTAACGTTAACCATATCTAATACTGGGATGTGCTCAGTAATACAAATAGTCATATCCAATTCAGCGTCAACTGCTTCTAAAATTGCATCTGCAGCAAATGGTGCTGGAACATAAATTACTGAAACGTTAGCGCCAGTAGCTTTAACAGCATCTTCAACTGTATTGAAAACTGGTACTCCTTCTACTTCTGTTCCACCTTTACCAGGTGTTACCCCAGCAACGATTTTAGTTCCATATTCTAACATTTGTTTTGTATGGAAAAGAGCAGTTGAGCCCGTAATTCCTTGTACAATTACTTTAGTATCTTTATTAATGTATACGCTCACTTTTTGTCCCTGCCTTTCTTATCCTACAAGATTAACGATTTTTTGAGCACCGTCTGCCATTGAATCTGCAGCAACGATATTTAAGCCTGATTCATTTAATAATTTTTTACCTAAATCTACGTTAGTACCTTCTAAACGAACTACAAGTGGTACTTCTAATCCTAATTCTTTCGCTGCAATAATAACACCCTCAGCGATGATGTCACACTTCATAATTCCACCGAAGATATTAACAAAAATACCTTTTACGTTTTTATCAGAAAGGATGATTTTAAATGCTTCTGTAACTTTTTCTGCAGTCGCGCCGCCCCCAACGTCAAGGAAGTTTGCGGGTGATCCGCCGTAATAGCTAATTGTGTCCATTGTTGCCATAGCTAGACCTGCTCCATTAACCATACAACCGATATTTCCGTCTAAAGAAATATAGCTCAGGTCATATTTTGAAGCTTCGATTTCTTTTGGATCCTCTTCATCATAATCACGCATTTCTAATATATCGTTATGACGATATAATGCGTTACCATCGAAGTTGAATTTTGCATCAAGTGCTAAAACATTGTCATCAGCAGTTACTACTAATGGGTTAATCTCAACGATTGAAGCATCTTTTTCTTTATAAACTTGATATAAACCAAGCATGAATTTAGCTGCTTTGTTCACAAGTTTAGCTGGAATATTCATGTTAAATGCCATGCGACGTGCTTGGAAGCCTGTTAAGCCTACAACTGGATCGATTTCTTCATAGAAAAGTTTTTCAGGTGTATTTTCAGCCACTTCTTCAATGTCCATACCGCCCTCTTCAGAGCCCATTAATGTTACACGTGAAGTTGAACGGTCTAAAACTAGCCCTACATAATATTCTTTCTTAATGTCGCTTCCTTCTTCGATCAGTAAACGTTTAATTTCTTTACCTTCAGGACCCGTTTGGTGAGTAACAAGTACTTTACCTAATAGTTCCTTTGCGTATTCACGTACCTCATCTAGATTTTTAGCGATTTTTACTCCACCAGCTTTACCACGCCCACCAGCGTGAATTTGAGCTTTAACAACAATGACGCTTGATCCTAATTCTTTTGCTGCTTTCACTGCCTCTTCAGGTGAGAAAGCTACAATTCCGTTAGAAACTGCTACGCCATATTGTCTCAGGAGTTGTTTACCTTGATATTCATGGATATTCATCTTACATCCTCCAATCAAACTTATGTCAAGTAATTTACTACCTTTCTAATTGTATTAAAAGTGTCACATCTTGTCCACAAAAGTATGATATTTAGCTAAAACAACTAATATTCAGACTACGTGTCGAAAGATTTAACCCTGGCTTCTTTTTCTTTATCAATTTTATAAATATAAGCAAATACCTCTGCAACCGCTTGATATAACTCTTCTGGAATCGATTGATTGATATCTAATTGTCCGAGAAGTTCAACTAAACTTGCATCTTCCTGAACCGGTACATTAAATTCTTCTGCTTTTGCCAATATATTTTCTGCTATTTTACCTTTTCCTTTGGCAACTATCTTTGGGGCATCACTAAAACCTGGATTATACGTTATGGCAACTGCTTCTTTTCGAGTATATTTTTCATCTTTCATATACGAATGTCTACTCCTTGCATGTCAAAAGTCTTTGGTTTTGACTTCAAAACAGATGTCATTTTTTGTTCCTCAAAAGTTTTTACGAATACTCCTGATAGTTGATAGCCGACTGAGGATAATCCTGCCTTTAATGTTTCCTTAAATTTATCAGCGAAGGAAACCAACTGCGTATCATTGTTATATAAAGTAATTGATACTACTCTATTTTGCACCTGCATATCTACCACGGTTTCTTCTAAAGTATCTAACTGCAAATAAAACATTATCCTAGCAAACTCAGAATCAATTTTACCATCCTCTTTCATCCGACCATTCCATTCAAGTGTAGCATCCATTTTTTTACCTAAAAACTCTAATGGAACTTGCATTAATAGCTGATGTTGCGGTCCATTTTCATTGGATAGTATTTGTAATCCATTCATGCGTCCAAGTACCACTTCTGCGCTTTCTCTGACCGCTGAAGAAATAGTCTGGTTTTGCAGTAACTCCACAATCTGTGGCTTTAGTTGGGTAGCTAATTGCCTGATTTCGTCACTATTAGCCCCAAGTTTCGCTTCATAACCAAATCCTAGTGATTTCAATACTTCTTTCATTGCATGTTCAAATGCTTTTCCATCTAATTGTTGCATAACTTGCTGTTCTGATTGCACTAGTGTTTGAGTTAATACAATACTACTCGTAGAATTTTTACTAATATCCGTTATTTGCTGTAGAGTCTGAGCAATCGATTCTACAGAACCCCCCTTACCAAGCAATGACACTAAATGATCCTTGGGGGTTAATCCATTCATATCCTTTGTAAAAATTGCTTGCTGACTTTGCTCAGCAAATACTTTCGTCAGGGCATTGTTTATTACTTGAAGCTGGTTAGGCTGATTATCACTTTTCAGTAAAGCTATCACTTCACTTTTTTGGTTTGCCGTTAAAGTAGGTTGCTGAATTACCCAATTACGAAATTGTTCTAACGCTGTTCTTTTTTCTGCTGGGACAGCCTGACCAAGCTTTAACAATTGGTCTCCAGCAGAGTTCACAATTGACTGCTGGTTAGTTAATGGTGTGGGATTCGCAAGACTTGCAGTAGCTGGCAGAACGCTGTAGTCCTTTAATGTTTGTAGCATTGGCAATCGTGAGGATATCGGTTGCTGCTGGTTTTGAAGGGTTTCTATTTGCTTACCAAGTATCGCTCCAGCCACTGGTCCATTAAATGGTTCTGCTATTTTCTGTAGATTTTGAAGCAGATTATTTTTCAAAGCTGGCTCTACCGTTTGATCTTGTTGTAATTGAAACTGCAAATTTTGTAGGATATTATGCAATCCATCGGTAGATTTACCACTCAACACTGTTTGAAACATTGAATTCGTTAAAGGTAACTTCATATCAATTATCTTCTGAATTGTTTCGAGCGCCGCTTTCATCGTCATATCTTTTGGAAGTTGTTTTAATAACTGTTCTACTTGCATTAATGTTTCTTTAGAAACGGGTAATTGTTGTTTTAAAAAAAACTGTATCGCTGCTTGCATTTCAGTTGTTTTTGGTAAGTTCATCGCTTGTAATAATTGTTGCCCTTGTTGCACCAATGTATTTCCTTGCGTGAGAGGTCCTGTAACTACTTTCAGCTGTAATTCAGGAGTGGATTTTTCTACTTGGAAAAAATGAGAATCTCCAGCTTTTAATGGAGTCTCTAATTTAGCTATTACTTTTTGATTTCCTATTTGGACTTCTGCAGTTTGATTTGGATACAGTTTTTTTATCGTACCGTGAATCACTTGACCTTCCTTCATAGGAGTTTGTGACTGAGAAGTAACCCCAGAAGTTAATTGGGATTGAATAGTTGAAAAAGATGTCGAAGTCACTTTATCACCTCATTCTTAATATGGATTTGATCGGTTCGAATGTTTTTCGATGATGCTCAGTTGGACCGAATTTCTCTATCATTTCAACATGTAGCTTTGTACCGTAGCCTGCATGTTTATTAAACAAATACATTGGAAATTGCTCGTGCAATTGATCCATGTATTCGTCCCGTGCTGTTTTTGCTAATATGGATGCTGCCGCAATTGCTAAGCTTTGTGCATCACCTTTTATGATTGAATGGACTTTAATATCAATCGGCAAATTCATTGCATCTACTAATACGACATTTGGTCTAGTTTTTAAACTTAATACAGCTTCTGTCATGGATTGTTTCGTTGCTTCATAAATATTAAGTTGATCTATTTTTTCTACCGATTGGAAGTGGATACTGTATGCAACTGCATTTCGTTTAATCGCTATAGCTAGTTCTTGTCGTTTATTTCTGGATAATTGTTTAGAATCGTCTAGACCAATTAATTCTTCTGTCACATTTTGAAGAATTACTGCTGCTGTTACTACTGGACCGGCTAAAGGGCCCCTACCTGCTTCATCTACCCCTGCTACTAATTCATTTTCCAGAGAACAATAGCTTCTATCGAAGACAACTTTTTGTTCATGCGATTGACGTTCTAATTGTAGAAGCTGTTGTTTTCTTTTCCAGCTCGTCCATAGTTTTCTAGCACCAATTCGTTCATCCTGTTCTAACTCAGTTATCCAATCTTCCGAGCCCGTTGATTGTTCCAATTTATTTTTGATCTCTTTTAGACTTAACAATTTATTCACATTCTTTCTATATCTAATCTATGTATCGGCATTTGAGTCAATTTCATAATTGTTTGTTTCAATTAAAAACGAAAGTATACTTTTATTACAATATTTATTGGTTCTTTAAAAGTCGATATCGTTGATTGGAGCGGAAGGGAAGCGTCAGTTTCACGAGCTGAAAGCCCTAAAGAACCTTTTGAGAGGGGCAAAAGTTAAAGCATGCCACATCCCTGGAGCAGAAATCAACATCGCACGTTCCATTATGTACTCATAGGACACTCTTTTGAAAAGAGAAAACCCTTTTTACCAGTGGCAAAAAGGGTAGTATGTCAGTTTAATATTCCTCTACAAAATCGAATGTTAATCTTCCTAGATGTAGGTTTCGAACGTCCCGAACAATCAGTTCCGATACTTGATCGTAATCTATTTCTGTACCGTTAGTATAACATCTTCTTAACTTCCCAATTTTGTCAAATGTTTCTACTAAATCTTCGCTCATCTCTTTTATTTGATACCGTTCTTCCATCCGTTTTGGATAGTGATTCTGCAAGAAGTTTAAGCCATAGACTGCCAAATCTTCCATATTAATCACTGCATCTTTAATAGCACCAGTAAGGGCAAGCTTATAGCCCACTTGTTGATCCTCGAACTTCGGCCATAAGATACCTGGAGTATCTAGCAATTCAATTTCTCTTTCAACTTTGATCCATTGCTGCTTTTTCGTTACACCTGGTGTATTACCGGTTCTCGCAATATTTTTCTTGGCAAATCGGTTAATCAATGTTGATTTACCCACATTTGGTATACCAACAATCATTGCACGGATTGCTCTTGGCTTTATACCCCTGTCCTTCATACGGTCCCATTTAGGCTTTAATAGCTCTTTTGCCGCCTTGAATACAGTTTGTAGCCCTTTACCTTCTAAAGAGTTAATCGCCACCGCAGGGTGACCTTTTTCCTCAAAATAAGCAATCCACTTTTTAGTTTGTGTTTCATCAGCCATATCCATTTTATTTAATATAAGTAGTCTCGTTTTCTGATGTATAACTTCATCTATCATAGGATTTCTAGATGATAGCGGTAAACGTGCATCTATTAATTCAAATACGATATCCACTAATTTTAAGTTCTCGGTTACTTCTCTTCTTGCTTTGGCCATATGACCAGGAAACCATTGAATTGTCATAGTGCACTTCCTTTTTACTTTATCAAACCAATTTCATTGAGTGGCCAAAAAACAATATTTGTATTTCCAATAACTTCATCAATTTTAACTAAGCCAATATGTCGACTATCTTTACTATATCTTCGATTATCTCCCATTACAAAAATATAACCTTCAGGGATTTCTGTCTCCTGAGTAATCTCTTCTAAAGTAAAATCATCTGTAAGAGTACCTTCTGTTATTTCACTTTTGTATTGATCTAAATATGGTTCTTCCATAGCTTCTCCATTTACATACAACTGATCATTTTTATACTCTACATGATCACCAGGAAGCCCAATTACACGTTTTATATAATTTTTTTGCTCTGGGGCATGAAATACTACTATGTCATAACGATCAGGTTCACCAACCATATAGCCGATTTTGTTGACAACCATACGATCCCCATTTTTTAAAGTAGGCATCATTGATTCTCCGTCTACTACGATAGGTGTAAATAAAAAGAAGCGAATTATTGCTGCTAGTCCAAAAGCAATTAATAGAGCTTTTGACCACTCCCATAATTCATTCTTTTCTTTTTTTACTTGTTCCATCAACTTGCCCCCTTTGGTTATTGTCTTTATTGTACAAGGAAATCTCTTTTCAAGCAAAAACAATTGTCCACTTTTCTTGTTGTTTACGTGATTTGTTTATATGAACTAAATAGAAAATAGCCTTTTAATGAATCTATTATGATCATCTGATATAAATGCCACTATTCTAAAATATTTGTGAACAAATCATATTAAATATTTCTTTAACTCGGACATAATTATAATAAAAAATGTTGTAGCAAAAGTGTAAACACCTTTACTACAACATTTACTTTTGCTATTAACGACGCTCTTTAATACGAGCTGCTTTACCACGTAGGTCACGTAAGTAGTACAATTTAGCACGACGAACTTTACCACGACGGATAACTTCTAAGTTTGCAATTTTTGGTGTGTGTACAGGGAATGTACGTTCAACACCAACACCGGATGAAATTTTACGAACTGTAAAAGTTTCGCTAATTCCGCCACCACGACGTTTAATTACAACACCTTCGTACATTTGGATACGTTCGCGAGTTCCCTCAACAACCTTAACGTGAACACGAACTGTGTCCCCAGGACGGAATGTTGGAAGGTCTGAACGTAATTGTTCTTTAGTGATTTCTGAAATAATGTTTTGCATCATTTTCTCTCCTTCTGTAGAATGCTCTTACACACAGTTGCTGTTGCAGCGGAACACCCAAAATCAGTACTTTTCATAAAAGCACATAGTAAAATATAACACAACTAATTATTGGATGCAATAATTATTAGAAATTTACTATCCTTTTATTTCTTTTAATAAACTCTCCTCGTCGGAGGTTAGTTCAATCCGCTCCAATAAATCTGGCCTGCGCATGAATGTTCTTTTTAATGATTCTTCTTTGCGCCACTTTTCAATTGCTGCATGGTTTCCAGACATTAAAACATCTGGAACTGTATGACCTCTGAATTCGACTGGACGAGTATAATGGGGATGCTCTAGCAAACCAGTGGAAAAGGAATCTTTCTCATGCGATTCTGCATTACCTAAGACATTAGGCAATAATCTCACAACACTATCCACCACCGTCATGGCTGCAAGCTCGCCACCTGTTAAAACAAAATCTCCAATAGAAATTTCGTCTGTCACTAAGTGCTCTCGAATTCGTTCATCATAGCCTTCGTAGTGTCCACAAATAAAAACAAGCTCTTCTTCCCGTGCTAGTTCTTCCGCTTTTTTCTGCGTAAAACGTTCTCCCTGAGGACACAAAAGGATAATGCGTCTACTCGGTCCTTTACTTGGCGGAAGAGCCTCTATGGCATTAAAAATAGGTTCAGGCTTTAACACCATCCCTGCACCACCGCCATATGGATAGTCGTCCACTTGATGATGTTTGTTACCTGAGTAATCCCTAAAATTTACTACATTTATCGTTGCTTCATTCTTTTCTTGGGCCTTTTTCAAAATCGATGAATTAAATACACCAGTAAACATTTCTGGAAAAAGAGAAAGAATGTGAATGTTCATCATGATAACAGACCATCCAATACTTCTATTTTGATTTTTTTATTTTCAATATCAATTGATTTCACTACGTCTTCAATATAAGGAATATAGTGGTCTTTTTTTCCTTTTTCGGGTCTCACAGTCCAAACATCGTTGGCGCCAGTTTGAATAATTTCTGTTATAGTTCCAATAATTTCACCTTCAGTAGATTCTACTGTACAACCTATAATTTCGTGAAAATAGAACTCATTTTCTTCTAACTCTGAAAGGTATTTTTCAGAAACCTTTAAAATTGCGTTTCTAAATGCTTCTACATCCTTCAACAATGAGTATCCTTCAAAAGTTAATAAATCAAAATTCTTATGTTGACGATGACTTGCTACTTTAACAATAATTGGTTTAGAACCATCTGCTTTATGTAACGCAAGTTCGCTTCCAACTTCATAGCGTTCGTCAGCAAAGTCTGTCGTAGAGATTACTCGAACCTCTCCCCAAATACCGTGTGTATTTACTATCTTACCTACATTAAACCATTCCATTAAGATTACCTCCTAGTAAGAAAACCGTGTAAAAAAAGACGCCCGGACCTTTAAAAATAAAAATGTAGATATGTCATTGATTTCCGCTCCGAGCGGACGCTTTCCGTGGGCACGGCTTCAGCCGCTTCCTTCGCTTTCGCTCAGTCCAGGGTCTTCATCTCGCGCTTTTCCCACTGGAGTCGCCGCTCTGCGCTCCAATCAATTAAATCCACTTAATATGTTTGGCTAACTAGTATAAAATCACCTAAGTACACATGATTTATCTTAAAACAAGTAAAGAAAAAAGGGACTTAGGAAAAAGAAGATCCACTTTCTACATTCTTCTTTACAAAATAGTAGCTCAGTTCAACAGACGATTTTATCCCTATATTACCCTGACTAAATTTATTATCCAAGCGATAGACTATGCAAAATCTTATAGTGCAGTACTATTCACTTAATTGATTGTAGTGAAATGTGGCGACTCCAGCGGAATAAGCGAGAAAGTCGAGACTCCGCTAGGAAGAATCGTAGCGCCTGACTGAGGAGGCTCGACCTCGCCCGCGGATGCCAACAGGATGTTGGTCACAAAGGCTTTGCCACAAGACGTGGCGCACTTGGCCTTTGTTCTCCACTTGTAACGCAAATCAGTAGTATTATTTATTCATTCTTTCATCCTTAAAACACAGTGTACACGGTACAATTTTATATACCTTCTTAATCTTTTAGAAATGCGCAGGCGCCTAGGTCAGCCCTGACAACGTTCTTCTGTGACGAGCTTTACGTAAAATCCTGAAGCAACTCAGGTGGACTAGGCACTGGAGCTAGACATCTGAGTATAATGTTTTCATAACTATCAAAAAAGGAAGAACAAATTGTTCTCCCTTTAATCTAATATGTCGACATATGTTTTTTTCTTTTGGTGACTGCCTGCTGCTGAGTAAACAATTGTACGAATTGCTTTCGCGACACGCCCTTGTTTGCCAATTACTTTCCCCATATCTTCAGGATGAACAGAAAGTTTATAAACTATACGGTTTATACTTTCTTCTTTTTCAACCTTTACATTTTCTGGATAATCAACTATCGGTTTAACGATTGCTTCGATCAGCTGCTTCACATTGTCCCCTCCGATTATTTGCCGAGTTTTGCGTTATGGAATTTTTCCATAATTCCTTGTTCTGAGAACAAGTTACGTACTGTATCAGATGGTTTCGCACCGTCTTGAAGCCATTTTAACGCTAATTCTTCGTTAATTTTAACTTCAGCTGGTTTAGTAAGTGGGTTGTAAGTACCTACTGTTTCAATTTGACGACCATCACGTGGTGAGCGAGAGTCTGCTACTACAATACGATAGAAAGGAGATTTTTTTGCTCCCATACGTTTTAAACGAATTTTAACTGCCATTTTCATTGCACCTCCGAATAGTTTCACACAAGATAGTATATTATCAAGGTTTTATTTGTTTGTAAAGTGTTTTTTCTTAACACCCTATTTTTTTTAGTAAAACTCTACTTAAACAACGAGTCTAGACCTGGCATTTTCATCTTTTTCTTGCCTTTTTGTTGCATGTTGGTCATTTGTTTCATCATTTTTTTCATGTCTTCGAATTGTTTCAGTAATCTATTTATATCTTGAATAGATGTACCAGATCCTTTAGCAATTCTCTTTTTTCTTGGTCCATTAATAATCTCAGGAGTTGTTTTTTCTTGCGTTGTCATAGAATAAATGATGGCTTCTACACGATCCATCTGTTTTTCATCCACTTTCGCATTTTCCAATCCTTTGATTTTACCTGCACCTGGTAGCATTTTTAGAATTTCATCTAAGGGTCCCATTTGTTTCACTTGGCCGATTTGCTCTAAGAAGTCATCAAATGTAAAACTCTGCGTGCGGAATTTTTCTTCTAATTCCTTTGCTCTTTCTTCATCGACATTTGCCTGAGCCTTTTCTATAAGTGACATCATATCGCCCATACCTAAAATTCGAGAAGCCATTCGTTCAGGGTGGAATGGCTCTAATGCATCCATTTTTTCACCCATCCCGACAAATTTAATCGGTTTTTGAGTAACAGAGCGAATAGATAATGCAGCACCACCGCGTGTATCTCCATCAAGCTTCGTTAAAACGACACCTGTAATACCTATAGCATCATTAAAGTTATTCGCAACATTGACTGCATCCTGACCTGTCATTGCATCTACAACTAAAAACACCTCATCAGGCTCTTTGATTGCACGGATATCCTTTAGTTCCTGCATAAGTGTCTCATCAATATGAAGTCGCCCTGCAGTATCTATAATGACTACATCGTGATGTTCTTCTTTTGCTTGCTCCATAGCCTGTTTGACTATTTCAACAGGAGAAATATCTGTCCCTAATGCAAACACAGGTAATGATAGCTGTTTCCCAATAGTTTGTAACTGTTGGACTGCCGCTGGTCTATAGATATCGGCAGCAACTAATAGAGGCTTTTTATTATACTTTTTACGTAGAATATTGGCCAATTTACCGGTAGTTGTTGTTTTCCCTGCACCTTGCAAACCGACCATCATAATAACTGTCGGGGGTCTAGAAGAGAAAGAAATTTGACTTTGCTCTCCCCCCATAAGTTCCGTCAATTCATCTTTAACGATTTTAACAACCTGTTGTCCTGGTGTTAAACTTTTCATCACGTCTTGCCCAACGGCACGATCCGATACATTTTTGACAAATTCTTTTACTACTTTTAAGTTAACGTCTGCTTCAAGAAGTGCATATCGAACTTCTCTCATCATTTCTTTTACATCGGCTTCAGAAACTTTCCCCTTACCTTTTATTTTCTGAAGTGTGCCTTGGAGTCGCTCAGCTAACCCTTCAAATGCCATGCTCGTTCGCCTCCTAATCCCATTCTTTTAATTGATTAATGAGTTGAATCAGTTCTTTTTCAGATGATTGATCTTTTACAAGAGAAAGCAGTTGTTCCACAGTTTCTTGTCTACGTTGAAATTTAGAAAACAGACTAAGCTTTTCCTCATACTCTTCCAACATAGCTTCAGTTCGGCGTATATTATCATATACCGCTTGCCTAGAAATAGTATATTCTTCTGCAATTTCTCCAAGAGATAGATCGTCTAAATAATAAAGCTGCATATAGCTTCTTTGTTTATCTGTTAATAAAGCCTGGTAAAAATCGAAGAGAAAATTCATGCGAGTTGTTTTTTCAATCATTCCCATCTCTCCTTACCATTTCACTTGTCATACTATATTTTAGTAAGAGAAGAGACAACTGTCAAGTAAAATTACTTGTCTGACTCTTCCGCGTCTTCTAAATCCAATCCATCAGCAAAAAGTCCGTATACATACTTCTCAGCATCAAATGGTTGTAAATCATCCATTTTTTCCCCTAGTCCAACAAATTTAACTGGGATATGAAGTTTATTGCGTATAGCAAGCACTATACCACCTTTTGCAGTACCGTCTAGCTTAGTTAAGACTATTCCCGTCACATTTGTTACTTCTTTAAATGTCTGTGCCTGAACAAGTGCATTTTGTCCAGTAGTAGCATCAAGAGCTAATAGCACTTCATGTGGAGCATCAGGTATCTCACGAGAAATTACCCTATGAATTTTTTCAAGCTCATTCATTAAGTTAACTTTGTTTTGTAATCTCCCCGCAGTATCACAGATCAACACATCCACATTGCGAGATTTAGCCGCTCTTACAGCATCATACATAACAGCTGCGGGATCAGAGCCTTCAGACTGCTTAATGACTTCGACTCCTACTCTATCTCCCCAGACTTGAAGCTGATCAATTGCACCGGCACGGAAAGTATCCCCCGCTGCTAACATGACATTTTTGCCTTCCTCTTTTAGTCTATGAGCTAACTTTCCAATAGTTGTTGTTTTACCAACCCCATTTACTCCGACAAACAAAATTACAGACAATCCACTTTCTTCTAGTTGAAGTTCTGCTATATCGTCTTCTCCAGCTTTATAAATTTCTACTAATTTCTCAGAAATAACCGATTGAATTCCAGAAGTATTTTTAATATTTTTGCGTTGTACCTCAAATCTTAAAGAATCCATCAGTTCTGTAACAGTTTCAAAACCTACATCTGCTTGAAGTAAAATTTCCTCAAGTTCCTCAAAAAAGTCTTCGTCCACTTTACGGTATTTGGCAACTAAATCATTAACCTTTGACGTAAATTGGTTCCTTGTTTTGGAAAGACCTTCCTTGAACTTATTGGTAATCGAAACTGTTTCTTCCACTTCTGGAGTAGAACCTAACATTTTCTCTTTGAATTTTTTAAAAAAGCTCATATATAAACTCCTTTTAAGTTACTAGTTCCGCTTCTAATTTAACAGAAACTAATTTAGATATACCAGATTCCTGCATTGTAATACCATACAGGACATCTGCACCTTCCATTGTTCCCTTACGATGTGTAATAACGATAAACTGCGTATTATGACTGAATTTCTTCAAATAATCGCTATAACGAGTTACATTTGCCTCATCTAGAGCTGCTTCCACTTCATCCAAAATACAAAATGGAACCGGGCGTGTACGTAGAATAGAAAATAATAACGCAATGGCAGTAAGTGCTCGTTCTCCACCAGATAGTAAAGAAAGATTTTGGAGTTTTTTTCCTGGAGGTTGAGCAAGAATATCAATACCCGTCTCAAGTAACGAAGTGGGATCAGTTAATACTAAATCTGCCTGCCCACCACCAAACAATTCTCGGAACACCACTTTGAAGTGACGTTGAATTTCATTGAAGGTTGTTTCAAAACGAATCGTCATTTCCTCATCCATTTCTTTAATAACCTCATGTAATGTTTCTTGAGCAGATAATAGATCTTCTCTTTGTTCTGTCAAAAATGAGTGGCGCTCGCTAACTTGTTCATATTCCTGAATCGAACTAAGATTGATAGGACCTAACTCTTCAATAGAACGTTTCAATAATTTAACCTTTTTACGGGCTAAATCCTCATCCATCTCAAATGGATAATCCCGCTCTGCATCTTCCAATATCATTTCATAAGTTTCTTCTAAATGATTTTGTAACGTTCTCATTTCTACTTCTATTTTACCTTGCTTTATATCTAATGCACGTTCTTCCGTAAGTTGAATATTCGCTTGTTGTTGCAGCTGTTTCAATGCAATTTCTGCTTGTAAAATTGTTTGTGCAAGTTCTGCACGCTGAGTTTTACCAGATTGAATTTGGATGATTAAATGTTCTTTTGTCTGTTTGCGTTGATCTATTAGTTTCATTAGTTCTTCAGGAGATGTACCACCCTGGTCATCATTTTCATACCAAGCGATTTCCTTCTGCAGTGTTGCCACTTTTTGTATACTGGCTACGCTAGACTGATCTAATAAAACCTTTTCTTTGTCTTGTTGAGAAATTTGTTCATTGACCACCGCGATAGAAGAAAGTATTTCACCTAATTCATTTTGGAATTTGTCTTTTTCTTGTAGGGATTGTTGTTTCAATGTTTGCAATTCGTCGATTGTCTTCTGAATAGAAGTCAACGACTCGTTAATCTCTGCGCTTCTGGAAGCAGTTTGTTCTTTTTTCCGAACTAAGCCTTCATGTAGATTATTCTTTTCTGTTTTTTCTTCATCGTATTCCAACAACTGATTCGTCAATCTAGAAATTATAGCAGCACATTCTCTGGATTCTGAGAGTAGTTTATGTTCTAGCTCTCTCAATTGCTCACCGGAGAGTCGAGTTTCTTCTAAATCTTTTTTCAATTCTTGAACTTCTTGCTTTCTTTTGGAAACAGAAACTTCTGCTTCCAAAACAGATTTTTCAAGTTCCACTAGTTTAACATTAAGTTGCTCTAGCTCTGCTTTACGGGTAAATAAAGATGATTGCTGTTTAACTGAACCTCCAGTTAAAGAACCTCCAGCATTCACTACATCCCCATCTAGAGTAACGAAACGGAATTTATATTGTAATCGGGCAGCCATTTCATTGGCACCTTTTAAATCTTTGGCAATAATAATATTTCCAAGTAAATTTTCTACAATAATTTGATAACCACCTAAATAATTTACAAGTTTATCCGCTGTATTCACAAAAGACGGATGTTCCTTAATAGAATTTAGTGTGGATTCGTTTATTTTACGAGATTTCATAACCTGTAAAGGCAGAAATGTTGCTCGTCCCACTCTTTTCTTTTTTAACCAATCTATTGCAATTCGAGCATCCTGACTACTATCCGTAATTATATGCTGAGATTGGGGACCAATTGCAGTATCAATTGCAGTCATATATGATTCTGGTATTTGAATTAGCTCGGCAACTGCACCGTGAATTCCTTTAAGTTCCTTTTTATCTCGCGCAATAAGGACCTCTTTAACTCCTTGGAAAAACCCTGAAAACTCAGATTCTAACTCTTCCAATGAATCTCTTCTAGCTTGCATTTGATGTTTCATTTGATAGGCTTTTTGAAGCATTGTCTGCTGCTCTTCAAAAGAACCTTCCAGTCGTTCTGAAACTTCTCGTTTGGTTTTATAATCCTCTAGTTTTTGTTGTAGATCCTTTTGACAATTTACCAATAATGGATCTAGTTCATTTTTGCGGATTGTTAGTTTTTCTAATTCGTCTTTGATTTCCTGATAATCTGCAGTCATTCTTTCAGAAGAAACTAATTCAAATTGAAGTTGCTGCTCCATATGCTTCATTTCGTTTTTCATCGTTGCTTCTTCATTCAGCAAATCGATATACGTACTTTTTAAATCTTCAATTTCTTCTTCCATTTCGGAAGCTGATTTACTCAAAACATGATCGATTTGAACTTTCTTAGTACGAAGCTCTTTGAGTTGAGCTAGCTTTTCAGATTTAGCTAAACCATTAGTTTTCAATTGCTCTTCTAGTGTTTGGACTTTATATTGTTCCTCTTCCAGAGCTTTTTTCAACTGCGATATTTGCTGACTAGCATTTTGCTTTTTCTCTGCCAAAAGTAATTTTCTACCCTCTAACCGTTCTAGCTCAGAACTAGACTCTACAAGTTCGCTTTGCTCTATATCTAGCTTTTCATCAATATCAGACATCAGTTTTCTATGTTGTTGAATATTTTTTTCCAACTCATCAATTTGTACTAGCAAAGACTGTTTGATTTGCTGAAGTTCTTCTAATTTTGTTTGTAACTCCATATTTTCTTGAACATATAATCTTAAGTCGTGGGCAATTACCGCGATTTCAATATCCTTAAGCTCCGCTGACATCATTAAATAATCAGAAGCCAAAGAAGACTGGATTTGTAGAGGCTCCATTCGACCATCTAATTCATGTAAAATATCAAGCACACGATTTAAATTATCATCTGTTTCGATCAGCTTGAATTCAGCTTTCTTTTTACGTTGCTTATACTTTAAAACACCAGCAGTTTCCTCAAAAATCGTACGACGATCTTCTGGTCTACTATTTAATATTTCATCAACTCGTCCTTGAGAAATAATAGAAAAAGCTTCTTTTCCAAGTCCCGAGTCCATAAATAAATCGGTAATATCCTTTAGTCTACATGTTTGTTTGTTTAACAAATATTCACTGTCTCCCGAACGAAACACCCTTCTAGTCACACTAATTTCCGCAAAATCAAGAGCAACCCGTTGATCTGCGTTATCTAATATCAAGGTCACTTCTGCAAAGTTCAAGGCTTTTCTAGAATCACTCCCAGCAAAAATGACATCTTCCATTTTTGCACCTCGAAGGGATTTGGCAGATTGCTCACCTAATACCCATCTAATTGCGTCTGTAACATTACTTTTCCCACTACCATTCGGTCCTACTACTGCAGTTACTCCAGGAACAAAATCAATTCCTATTCGATCTGCAAATGACTTAAATCCAACTATTTCTAATCTTTTAAGGAACAATGATTATTCCTCCCGTTCTGAATCCCTAAAATAGAGTATGGCTAGTCTTGCAGCTTGTTGTTCTGCCTCTTTTTTGGAACGACCATTTCCTATACCCAGTTCTTTAGTGTTTAAAATAACCCGAGAAACAAAAGTTCGATTGTGAGCCGGACCTTTTTCCTCTACAATTTCATAGCTTAACGTACCATTATTTTGTTGTTGAATAATTTCTTGTAATTGACTTTTATAATCCATCACATGCGAAAAAGCACCGAGTTCGATTTTAGGGAAAACAATTTTTTCTAAAAACTCTATCACTGTTTCTAATCCCTGATCTAAGTATAAAGCACCGATAAAAGCTTCAAAAACGTCTGCTAGAAGCGCAGGTCTTTCACGACCACCTGTCAGTTCCTCCCCTTTTCCTAACAATACATATTTGCCGAAGTTTAACTCATTAGCAAATAATACAAGTGATGGCTCACAAACAATTGCTGCTCGAAGTTTAGTTAACTCCCCTTCACTCATACCTGTATACTGTTGAAATAAATATTGAGAAACAGACAGCTCCAACACCGCGTCTCCAAGGAATTCTAATCGTTCGTTATCGGCAAAAAATTTCCGTCGATGCTCATTCACATAAGATGAATGGGTAAAGGCTTGATACAATAATGTTGAGTTTTGAAACCTAATCTGAAAATGCTCCTGGAACTGTTCAAATTGTTCTTTTACAGTTTCCGAAAAAACTGACTTACGTGTAATATTTTTTTTGCGATTTACTTTCATGAATTATCTGCCTTTCTCACTTATCATATGTCCTTCTAAGTTTACCCGTTTCTAAACTAATGTGCAAAAAGAAATAGAGACGTTCTGTACTATTCGCACGGAATAAGTAGAACGTCTCTGCTACTATTAGATTTTATGTAGTAATCTCCAGAAAAGCGCAAGTGCCTATATTAGCCCTAAAAGCACTGGAAGGATTTCGAATGAAGGCTTACTTGGCTTTAACGAAATCCTGAAGCAACTCGAAGGTCTAGGCACTGGAGCTTGACACTTCATAAAATTTAACCTTGTTTGCTTTCAATATACTTAACTGCACTACCTACAGTTGAAATTTGTTCAGCATCTTCATCTGAAATTTCCATATCGAATTCATCTTCTAATTCCATTACTAATTCTACCACATCTAGTGAATCAGCACCTAAATCTTCACGAAAAGATGCTTCTAATTTCACTTCGCTCTCATCTACTCCTAGACGATCAACGATTACTTTTGTTACGCGTTCTAAAACTGTTGACACATTAGTCACCTCCCCTCAATGATTATACAAAATCCTGCAATTTAATGAAAGAGTCACTGTAATTTAAACCCCTGTTAAACACTACTATTATTTTCCGTTGTAGGCGGACCCTTACCCCTAATTTTAATTGAGCTTTTATGTAAACACGATAAATAAGTAAAGTCATATAAAACTCAATATAGGCACCTTTTGGAATAGATATCTTACATATACATTCCGCCATTAACATGAATTGTTTGACCTGTTATATAATTTGCGTCTTCTGATGCTAAAAATGCAACAGCCTTAGCAACATCCAATGGATTCCCAAACTTAGCCAGAGGGATCTGACTAAGCATTTGAGACTTAATATCCTCTGGCAAGGCATCTGTCATATCTGTTGTAATAAATCCTGGAGCAACCGAGTTCACCGTGATATTACGACTTGCCAATTCTTTTGCAGATGACTTTGTTAAACCAATAACACCTGCTTTTGCAGCGACATAATTTGCCTGCCCTGCATTACCAGATACACCGACAATGGAAGTGATATTTATGATTCGGCCAGCACGTTGTTTCATCATTTGTCTTGTGACAGCTTTTGTACATAGAAAGACACCTTTTAAGTTCGTATTAAGCACATCATCCCACTCTTGCTCCTTCATACGCATAAGAAGATTATCTCGAGTGATACCAGCATTGTTCACTAAAATATCTACAGAACCGTATTGTTCTATAGTTGAGCTTATTAGATTTTGAACATCATCTGATTGGTCGACATTCGCTTGAATTGCAAATGCCTTTCCACCAGTTACCTTAATCTCTTCTACAACTGCATCCGCTCTATCTTTACTACCACTATAGTTTACAGCTACCATTGCTCCTTCTTTTGCTAAATATAGAGCAATATCTCTCCCTATCCCACGAGAGGCACCAGTTACAATTGCAGATTTACCATCTAATTTACCCATTTTGTGCATCTCCTAACTCTGTAATAACTTGCTGTAACGTCACTTCATCATACACACAATAAGTAGTTACAGATCGATCAATTTTTTTCACTAAACCACTTAATACTTTTCCAGGACCACATTCCACAAAGACGGTAGTTCCTAGCGCAATCATTTGTCGAATTGATTCTTCCCATCGAACAGGTGAATACAATTGTTCTACAAGCAAGTTTTTAATATGACTAGCATCTGTAACCGGTTCAGCAGTTACATTGGAAATTACAGGTATAGAAGCTTGTCGTAATTCGACCGCTGAAATAGCGGCGTCTAATTGCTCCGCTGCAGGTCTCATTAATTCGGAGTGGAATGGACCACTAACAACTAAAGGAATTGCTCTTTTTGCACCAGCTTCTTTTGCTTTACTAGAAGCCAATTCTACTCCAGAAGCGGTACCCGAAATAACAATTTGCCCAGGACAATTTAAGTTAGCTATTTGGACAACCTCACCATTTGCTGAAACAAAATCTGTGACAGCAGACAATTCTTCTCTGCCCAATCCTAGTATCGCTGCCATTGCCCCTTCTCCTGCTGGCACTGCCTCGTTCATATATAACCCTCTTTGATGAACCAATAAAACAGCTTCCTCAAAGCTTAGAACATTTGATGCAACAAGGGCAGAATATTCACCTAAACTATGACCAGCAGTGAAATGCGGAATGATTCCAGCTTGTTTTAGTTTGTATGCAACCATTGAACTTGCAGTTAGCAATGCTGGCTGTGCATTATAAGTTTTAGTAAGATCCTCAGCAGGTCCATGTAACATAAGCTCACTCAAAGAAAATCCTAATACCTCATTTGCCCGCTCATAGAAAGTACGGCATTCTTCATTATTCTCTACTAATTGTTGACCCATCCCTACTGATTGAGATCCTTGTCCAGGAAAGATAAAAGCTATTTTAGTCATTGGATGATTCCTTTCTTAATGTGGTAGAAATGATGTCTGCAACATTATGCTCCACCATTGTTCGAGCCTGTCTTATTGCATGATAGATTGCACGACCGTTTGAAGACCCATGGGCTTTAATAACAGGAGCCTTTAGTCCGAATAAACCTGCACCACCATATTCAGAGTAATCTAGGGTATTTTTTAATCCTTTAAGTTCACTTTTAACCAATAAAGCAGAAATTTTCGTTTTAGCGGATGTATTAAAAGCTTCCTTCAATAAAGTAAATATACCCGAAGCAGTACCTTCAATCGTTTTAAGTACCATATTACCAGTAAAACCATCGGTTACAACAACGTCTGCTACTCCAGTAAGTAAATCTCGAGATTCAACATTGCCTATGAAATTAATCGGGGCGTCCTTTAAGAGAGTAAATGCCGCTTTAGTTAGCTCGTTCCCTTTAATATCTTCCGTCCCAATGTTCAATAGCCCAACACGAGGATTTGAAATTCCTCGAACTTTCTCAGCATATATGCTACCCATAACCGCAAACTGCTCTAAATGCTCTGGTTTAGCATCCGCATTAGCCCCTAAATCCAGCATAACAAATCCTTTACCATCTAGTGTAGGTAAGGTTGGCGCTAAAGCAGGTCGATCTACTTGATCGATTCGACCAACTATAAATAATCCTGCTGCCATTAAAGCACCAGTATTCCCGGCTGACACACATGCATTCGAATCTCCATTTTTCACGGATTCCGCCATTTTAACCAGCGAGGAATTTTTCTTTCTTCTAATTGCACGAACAGGTTCATCCGTTCCTTCAATTACTTCATCTGTATGTATAACCGTTAAACGTTCATGATGTCTGATTAAAGAAGCAAGCTTTTCCTTATCACCATATAGTTGAATTTCTACATCAGCGAACGCATCTAATGCCTCATAAACACCCTTTACAATTTCATGAGGAGCATTGTCGCCGCCCATTGCATCTATCGAAATTTTCATTTTTTATCACCTTTTTTATGACATTGTAACTCTGTACATACTAAATTGACCTACGAAAACAGTCTCATTTTCAACTTTACTAGTTACCTCTATTATCGTACTATTCTTTTCGGCATCACTATTTGTTACTACCGCTTTTGCAATTACACGATCACCTGCTTTTACAGGTTTGACAAAAGTAAGGTTTGACTTTCGAGTGAGTGCAAGATCGTCATTTATAACCGCAACAGCCAATGAATTTGCCTGGGCAAATAAATGGTGTCCTCTTGCTATACCATTTCTAGCGAATACATGATCTTTTGTAATATCCAATATCGAAATGGCTTGCTTATCAAGATCTATATCTATAATCTCTCCAATTACTTCATCAATTGGAAGGGATTTGACCTCTTCTTCAAAGTTATGAGCAGCTACAGATTTAATACGTTCCCGCAATTCTGGAATAGATAATTCCATTCTATCCAATCGAATAGTTTGAACGCTCACTTTGAAAGTAGAGGCTAAATTTTCATCTGTAATAAACGGATTTTTCTCTAGCGTCTCTAGAAGTAATTTCTGCCTATCTTTTTTGGAGTATTTCATTTCTTCACCACCATTTTAGCACTTGGTACTAATATCAGTATATAAATATTAAAAAAAGAATGCAAGAATTGATTCAAAATCATTCTTACATTCTCTTTAATCAATTCGTTCACCGTCCATAGCTTTTGAATTGATTAGTATATCCCTAAGCAAGGTCATTTCATCAGAATTCCAAAATTCTTCAGAGTCTAATAACCTCTCTGCATCTACCTTGGCAGTATTCAAAGCCCTATAATCGTGTACAAGATCTGCTACTTTAAACTCTGGAAGCCCACTTTGCTTTTTCCCGAAAAAGTCGCCAGCTCCTCGAAGCTCTAAATCTTTTTCTGCTAGGACAAATCCATCGTTTGTCTCGGTCATGGAAATCATTCGCTCTTTTCCTTCTTCGGACTTTGGATCAGCTAGCAATATACAATACGATTGATATTCACCTCGACCAACTCGCCCACGCAATTGATGAAGCTGAGCTAAACCAAAACGTTCTGCATCGAAAATAATCATAAATGTTGCATTCGGAACATTCACGCCAACCTCTACAACAGTAGTGGAAACTAATACTTGGATGATGCCTTCTGAGAAATCTCTCATTACTGCTTCTTTCTCATCAGAATGGAGTCTTCCATGCATTAATCCAACTGTAGAGTTACCCTTCAGTTCCTCAGACATCATATTATACACATCCACTGCATTTTGGACATCGAGCTTTTCAGACTCCTCGATTAAGGGACAAATTATATAAGCTTGTCTCCCAGCGGCCAGTTCATTTTTTAATCGAGCTATTAGTTTATTTAGCTGATCAGGCTTCATCCAATGAGTTTCTATTTTCTTACGACCTGCAGGCATTTCGTCAATAATGGAAACATCCATTTCACCAAAAGCCGTAATTGCTAAAGTACGAGGTATAGGAGTCGCAGTCATAAAAAGGACATCTGGATTTTCACCTTTATCTTTTAGGACCCTCCGCTGCTCCACGCCAAATCGATGTTGCTCATCTGTTATAACAAGACCGAGCTTTTTAAATTCAACATCTGGTTGAATTAATGCGTGTGTACCTATCAAAAGATCTATAGTTCCAGCTTCAAGATTTTCTAATACTGCTCTTCTTGCTTTAGCTTTTGTAGAACCTGTCAGCAATGCAATTCTGACACCCATTGGAGATAGCCATTCATCAAGTGAGCTTGCATGTTGCTCAGCTAATATTTCTGTCGGTGCCATAAGCGCGCCTTGATACCCTGCTGTAATAACTGCATATAAGCAAATAGCAGCTACAATTGTTTTCCCGGATCCAACATCGCCCTGTAGAAGGCGGTTCATACGATGAGGTTCACGTAAGTCTCGACATATTTCATTTACTACTCTTTTTTGAGCACTTGTCAGTTCATAAGGTAAAGTTTCTATTAACTTTTTAACTAAGTCATTATGGAAGGCAATCCCATTTCCGATGTTTTGTTCTTTTCGCACCTTTTTTATGGCCTGCATTTTTAATTGAAAAACTAGTAATTCCTCATATACAAAGCGTCTTCTCGCATCTTTAGAATGCTCCGCATCTAGTGGGAAATGAATACCTTCTAAAGCATCTGATATACTTGGTAAACGATATGGTACTCGAATAGACTCTGGTAATGGATCTACTAGGGATCCCTTCATTTGAGTTAATGCTTGCCTCATAAATTTTCGAAATGTTTTTTGATTGATTGAACCTTTAAGAGAATATACCGGTTCAAAATCCTGTAAGTCCGTTTTTGGACCAATCGAAAAAGTGGAGACATTAATAACCTGTCTACCTCGATCCCATTTTCCTGTGACTGTTACAATGGAACCAGGAATAATTTTATCTTTTAAATAACCTTGATTAAATAATACAGCTTTTATTAAATGCTGCCCTGCCAGAATACGGACTTGCATTCTGGATTTGTTCTTCCCTAAAAAAAGAAGTGAAGGCTCGCTTTCGACCCTTCCCTCTATCGTAACTCGTTCATTATGCGCTGTTTCTGCTAAGTTCTTCAGTCGGAAATCCTCGTGTCTATATGGAAATGTCATGACTAAATCCTCTAATGTAACAATTCCTAGGTCCTGTAATGCTTTAGCTGTTCCAGTTCCAACTCCTTTTAAAGAAGTAACTAGATCATTCTTACTAGTTTCCACTTCCCACTACTGCCCCACCAAAAATTTTAGCTTCCAACCACTTACCGGTAGGAGTTGCTGCAAGACCACCCTGACCTGTTTCTCTTAGAGAAGCAGGCATCGTCTGTCCAATTTTATACATAGCATCAATTACTTCATCACAAGGAATTCGACTCGTCACACCCGCAAGTGCCATATCGGCTGCAACCAACGAATTAGAAGCACCCATGGCATTTCTTTTCACGCAAGGTACTTCGACTAGTCCAGCTACAGGATCACAAACTAATCCAAGCATATTTTTTAAGGTTATCGCAAAAGCTTCGGCACATTGAGCAGGAGACCCGCCAGCCATTTCTACTATTGCAGCAGCAGCCATTCCTGATGCTGATCCAACTTCAGCCTGACAACCACCTGCTGCTCCTGAAATAGAAGCATTATTTGCAACTACAAATCCAAACGCACCAGATGTGAACAAGTAACGTATCATTTGCTCTCTTGTAGGATTCAATTTGTTTTTAACCGCAAATAAAGTACCTGGAACTACTCCTGCAGACCCTGCTGTAGGCGTTGCACATATCGTTCCCATAGCAGCATTAACTTCGTTAGTTGCTACAGCTTTGCTTACGGCATCTAACATCAGCTCTCCAGTTAACGTATTCCCTTTTTTAAGATAGTTTTGTAGTAGAACAGCATCCCCACCAGTTAAGCCTGAAGTAGACTGAACCCCGCGTAATCCTTTTTCTACAGCTTCTTCCATCACCGTCAAATTACGATCCATTTGAGCCATTATTTCTTCTCTTGAACGATCCGTAATCATTATTTCTTGTTCTATCATTATTTCGGAGATAAGTTTATTTTCCTGGGTTGCTCGCTCCACTAATTCGCGAACATTACGAAATAGAACTTCCATTTGTATTCCCCCTTAATCGGCGATTCTAGTTACTTGCGTAATATTAGGTAAATCGCTGATTTCTTTTAATAGTTGTGCATTCACATTTTGATCGACTTCAATAACCATTAATGCCATATTCCCTTTTTCTTTACGTGAAACTTCCATATGTCCAATGTTAATATCATATTTTGCCAAACAGTTCGAAACACTTGCAATACATCCTGAACGATCCTCGTGAACTACTAAAATAGCAGCTAAATCACCAGATAGACGTAGCGGAAAACCATTTAACTCCGTAATTTCCGTCTTTCCTCCACCAATTGAGATTCCGACCATAGACATTTCTGAAGTTTCGTCACCAATAACGATGCGAGCGGTATTCGGGTGCTCAGTATTTGCAGTTTCTGGTATAAATTCATATGTTAAGCCTGCTAGTTGTGCATCTTCAAACGCTGTCTTAATACGTTCATCAAATGTATCGTAATCTAGCAATCCACCAATAATAGCTTTGTCTGTTCCATGTCCTTTATAAGTTTCAGCAAAAGATCCATATAAATGTATTTTAGCCCATGTAGGCTGTTTTCCAAATAAGTCTCTAGCCACTCTTCCAATGCGAGCCGCCCCTGCAGTATGTGAGGAGGAGGGACCAATCATGACAGGTCCGATAATATCAAAAACAGATTTAAATTTCACTGATTAAACCTCCACAAGATGTTTTAGTAATCCCATTTTACACTCAAAGCAGAAAATAAACAAAGTATTGTATTTTGTTAAGTTAAGTGTTGAGCAAATGGATTACGAAGATATATTATCTATTATATGTTTTGAAGTGAATCGAGACAATATAAGGAGTGGTTAGATTTAAAGGATAAATTTTCCCTTCCACATGTAAATCTCACTTAGGAGCAAGAAATCAGCTTGGTTAGCATATTAATTTTCATATGAATGAATCAATTTCATAAAGAATATTATATAGTTAAATCCGAACAAAGCTGATTTCCGCTCTAGGCGGCGCTTTCCTCGGGCACGGCTTCAATCTCCTCGTCACCACGAAAACATATGCTCCTGCTGTTACTCGTGCTGGTCCCGCTGGAGTCGCCGCCTGCCACTCCAATCATCGGGATCGCTTTTAAAAAAACAAATAATATATTGCGATATTAAGTAAACATGCGTATTTTTAAAAGAAACAAGTAATTATGAATTTGACTCGAATAAAGCAAGAAAAAACCATGTAGAGAAAAATTCTCCACATGGTTTTTGTATTATTCTACAGATAAAATATATGGGTATAATGGCTGTTTACCATTATAGACTTCTACTTCTACATCTCCGTATTGCGCTTCGATAAAAGCAGCAAATTCGTTTGCTTCCTCTTCACTTACGTCTTCTCCGTATATGACAGTAACAATTTCAGCTTCTTCGTCCATTAATGATTGGATCAAGCTAGTAGTTACCTCTTTTAAGGAAGGATTAGAAAGAACAATCTTACCTTCTGCAAGCGCCATAAAATCGTCTTTTTTGATTTCTACACCATCTATTGACGTATCACGAACAGCAAATGTAACTTGTCCAGTTTTGACATGTGCATATGCTTCAGTCATATTGTTTTTATTTTCGTCTACGGTTGCTTGTGGATTAAAGGCTAATATTGCAGCCATTCCTTGTGGGATAGTTTTAGTAGGAACTACCGCAGCTTCAATTCCCAGTATTTCCGCAGCTTGTTCAGCAGCCATTACAATATTTTTATTGTTCGGTAAGATTAAAACTCGCTCAGCTCCAACTGCCTCTACAGCTTTAACAATATCCTCAGTTGAAGGATTCATTGTTTGTCCGCCCTCAATTATTGCTGATGCTCCTAGGCTTTTTAATAATTCCGAAACTCCTGGCCCCATCGCTACAGTAACAATCGCATATGGATGAATTTCAACTTTTTTTGCAGTTGCTTCAGAAGAATATCCTTCTCCAACGATTTCTGTATGCTGCTGACGCATATTTTCTATTTTTATCTTAATGAGGTCCCCGTATTGTTGACCGTATGTTAGAACCTCACCAGGCGTTTCTGAATGAATATGAATTTTAGCAATTTCATCATCAGAAATCACTAGTAAAGAATCGCCATATTCACTTAAATCATTACGGAATGCCGTTTCATTAAATGCTTTTTTGCCTTCTTCAAAACGAACCATAAATTCTGTACAAAAGCCGAATTCAATATCTGCAGTATCCATAAACCCTTGAACATTCATATGATGTTCAGCATTGACAAGGTCATCCATTGAAGTACCTATCGTTTTACTTGGCAACGCTTCACCTTTTAGACTTGCTAAAAACCCTTCATATACAAATACAAGTCCTTGTCCGCCACTATCAACTACTCCAACTTCTTTTAATACAGGTAATAAGTCTGGTGTTCTATCTAAAGATTTTTTTGCTTCTATTACAATTGCTTCCATTAGTTCACGAATATCATCCACATCTTCGCTAACCTCTACAGCTTTTCTAGCAGAATCCTTTGCGACAGTTAAGATGGTACCTTCTACTGGTTTCATTACTGCTTTATATGCAGTTTCAACACCGTAATTAAGTGCATCTGCAAATTGTTTTGCATTTAATACATCTAATTGTTCAATCGATTTACCGAAACCACGGAACAATTGTGATAAAATAACGCCTGAATTTCCACGAGCCCCCATAAGTAACCCTTTAGAAAGTGCTTGAGCTGTTTTTCCAATATGTTCATTTGTATGTGCAGCTGTTTCTTTTGCACCTGAAGTCATGGATAAGTTCATATTAGTTCCTGTGTCACCATCTGGAACAGGAAATACATTTAATGCATCTACATAATCTGCGTTCTGGAAGAGATGATGCGCTCCCATCTGAACCATGTCTGCAAATTGGATACCATTGATTGATTTCATTATTTTCTCTCCTTATTTACACGTTAGCCACGCGAACTCCTTGAACATACACATTAACGGATTTCACTGACATACCAAGAGATTTGTTTAGTGTGTATTTTACTTTTGACTGTACTTGATAGGCTATTTCTGAAATTTTCGTACCGTAGCTAACAATTATATACATATCAATATGTAGATTATCTTTTTCTTGTCTAACTAAAACACCTTTAGTGAAATTTTCTTTTCTTAATATATCTGTTAATCCATCTCGAATTTGATGCTTTGATGCCATACCAACTATCCCATAGCATTCAATAGCTGCTCCACCAGCAATTTGAGCAACTGTATCTTGTGATATATCAATTAGTCCGAATTCATTTTTCAATTCAATTGACATGATAAGACCTCCCAAGTCTTTTTGACTATCCTTTATTGTACTACACCCATTAAAATTATAAAAGAGACGTTTACATTCGTCCACTTTTTCAATGTTTTAGTGATATGTGTTAGTTAGTAAATGAATAAACTTTTAAGTAAATTTGGGAAATCAGGTAAAAAGACACTCTGTCCTTTACTAGTCCTAAGAATACCCTTTTTAAAGATTTTCATAACTAATTTAGAGCCTCTGCGTTGTATACTGTCCTTTTTATTCTATAGGCACTTAAAGTACCATGAACACAGATGAAATATACTTAAGAAGCATTTATATCCTAATATTTAATGAATGATTTGATCTTAATTTATCTTTACTTGCTCTCACCTATCGTTTACTTGCTTCCACCTAAAGCTTACTTGCGGTCGCAAAGGATTTACTTGCTCTAAGTCTATATTTACTAGCGATCTATCACCAATTACTTGCGGAAAGGATAATTTTACCAATATATTTTATTCCTAATGGGGAGAATCAAATTACTAAAGTTACTTTCTACTCGTTGGGTCGAATGCATTGGATAATGCCTTTATATGACCCGGCATATTCATCGTGTTTATCATAAACGTTTGATATTAATTTATGATTAAGGACTACTACTTAACTGATTGTAGCGTAAGGCGGCGACTCCAGCGGGAAAAGCGTTAGATGAAGACCCCGCAGCAAAGACATTGACCAAACTTTGTTTGGACAATGTCTTTGCGACGAGTAACAGCAGGAGCATATGTTTTCCAGCGAGGAGGCTGAGGCAACGCCCGCGGAAAGCGTCCGCCTGAAGCGAAAATCATAGCGGTATTATTCACTGTTTATTTTTCTTAAACTAATTCTTCTAGCGCTTTTCGGGACTCTCATAAGCGTTTGCGCTTTTCTATGTTGGCCAGCTCCAGCGCCTAGCTCCTCGGGTCGCTTCAAGATCTCAATAAAGGCAAAATACGCCTTTCTTGAAATTCTTCCAGCGCTTTTCACTGCTAAACGGCATCTTGCGCTTTTCTATGCTGTCCAGCTCCAGCGCCTAGCCCCTCGAGTCGCTTCAAGATTTCAATAAAGGCAAAATACGCCTTTCTTGGAATCCTTCCAGCGCTTTTCGGGTCTTACACAGGCGCTTGCGCTTTTCTATGCTGTAAAGGTTTTTTTCTTGATAAGTCTTGCACTTCATTATGGTCTGTGGTAAATTATTAAAGTATGTGAAATATCGAACTGAAAAATCTTTCAGCTTCTTTTTTAAAGGAGGAAATATAATGCCAAAAGTATGTGCAATCACTGGGCGTAAAGCTCGTTCGGGTAATGCTCGTTCTCACGCAATGAACTCTACAAAACGTACATGGGGAGCTAACCTTCAAAAAGTACGTATTCTTGTAGACGGTAAACCAAAACGTGTATGGGTTTCTGCGAGAGCTTTAAAATCAGGAAAAATTGAGCGCGTTTAATCGCCCTCATAATTAATGCCAGGCCGACACAAGTCGACCTGGCATTTTTTCATTTCTTCTTCTCTTCTTTTTTAAATAGCCGTATACAAACCTTCACAAAACTACTCACCGATTTAGGCAATCTAAATGTGTAGACCTTCACACAATTCCTCCCTTTTAGTCGCTGCTTCTTATCATTAAACATATGCCCGCAGTAAAAGAGATAGTACCAGTTCGATCTTTAAGTTCATTGCTTGTAAATTTAGCATTACCAACATTTATATACTCATCATCTACATCGTATAGAAAACCTTGTAAATTCATATTCTTCACATGTTCTCCAAAAGAAAAGAAAGAAACATACTTATAATGATTATCAAAACTAATGGTATGAGTTCCCGATGGTAAAAATTGAATGATATTTTGATTGTTTTGGATGGTAAAAATAATAGTTGGATTTTCCATTTGAAAACGACAAATATCATGGAGTGCCGCTTCATAATGATCTAAACGTCCACCAGTAACTCCTGTTACGATTACTTCTTCAGGTTTATATTCTAAAGCAGTGAGTATTGCGATATGAGTATCAGTTTCATCTTTTTCCATTTGTAGTTCTGTTACTTTTTGTATTTTTTGCTTCATGAAACTTTGCTCTTCTAGCGTAAGTGAATCAAAGTCCCCTATAGCTTCATTTGGCAATATTCCCGCTTCTAGCAGCCCCAAAGCTCCACGATCAGCGCCTATAAAAATAGCTTCATCTGTATGAAAAGGAAGTTGTTTAAAATCAACAACTTCCTTAGATGGTCCACCTGAACAAACTACTACTCGCTTCATTTTGGAACTACACTTAAACCAGCTTCTTTAATCGTTTGAAGGGCTTTTGCTTTGTCAGGAGCGTTATAAATTGCAGATCCAGCAACTAATATAGTAGCCCCTGCTTCGACACATGGTTTAATTGTTTCTTCATTGATACCGCCATCAATTTCTATTTCAATAGATAAATTACGCTCTTTAATAATATCTGATAACTGCTTTACTTTAGGTACAACAGAATGTATAAACTTCTGTCCACCAAATCCTGGATTAACAGTCATGAAAAGAACCATATCAATATCCTCTAATACATGTTGTATTGTTTCGATCGGTGTATGAGGATTTAAGACTACTCCGGGTTTTACACCGAATGAACGGATTAGTTGAATCGTTCTATGCAAATGTGGACATGCCTCTACATGAACTGTAATGTAATCTGCTCCTGCCTTGGCAAAAGATTCAATGTATTGATCCGCATTTTCAATCATCAAATGAACATCTAAAGGTAGCTTCGTGAGTGGGCGAAGTGCTTCTACAACAATTGGGCCCATCGTAATATTCGGAACAAAATGCCCGTCCATTACATCAATATGAATCAGCTCTGCACCCGCTTTTTCAACTTCTAATACCTCTTCTCCTAATTTAGAAAAGTTTGCTGCTAGTATAGACGGCGCTATTTTCACCATAATTTAGTACCTCGGCTTTCTATCCATAATTTCTTCTAAGAATTGTAAATAATGTTTGTACCGATATGATTTTATCTCCCCGGTATCGACTGCTTCTTTCACTGCGCATTTTGGTTCTTTTACATGCATACATTCTCGAAACTTACAGTCATTTTGCTTTACCACAAACTCAGGGAAACAACGGTAAAGTTCCTCTTTTTCCATCAAATCAAACTCAAACGAACTAAAACCCGGTGTATCTGCAAGTAGTCCCCCGCAAACCTCAATAAGTTCCACATGCCTTGTTGTATGCTTACCTCGTCCTAATGCGTTGGAGATTATACCTGTTTTTAAATCTAAGGAAGGTAAAATCGTATTTAACAAGGTTGATTTACCCACGCCGGATTGGCCTGCTAGAACGGTTGTTTTACCTTCTAATAAAGGAGTAATTTTCTCATCAAACGCAGGATCATCTTTATATGTCATAAACAACTGATAACCTATTTTTTCGTAATCCTTCATATATTCCCTAATCTGAATTTCTAGTTTCTCATCCATCAAGTCGCTTTTAGTCAAACAAATAATAGGCTCAATATGAAATGATTCTAATACAACCAGAAAGCGATCCAATAAGATTGTATTAAAATCAGGTTCTTTAATTGAAAATACCAGTATTGCTTGATCAATATTAGCGATAGGTGGACGGACCAAATTATTCTTTCGTTCATGGATGACTGTAATTGTACCGTCATTTTTACCTTCCACTGTATAATCAACAAAGTCACCAACTAATGGTGATTCACCTCTGTTTCTAAATACACCTCTTCCACGACATTGAATAACCTTTCCATTATCATAAACATAATAAAATCCGCTTAATGCTTTTCTAATTTGACCTGTTGGCATCCGAAACCTCCCTATTCTAAATCTTCATACGGTATTGTCTCTCGTACAAACTCAGTGGAGTTTATATCAATCCGATATGTTGCTTTTTCACCTTCACTAATTTCTAATTTCAATTGTTTTACTACCGTTTCAGTTAAGACAAATTCTTCGACTGGCTCGGCCATTGTACGAGTTTTATCTTGAATATAAATTCTAACTACTTGCTCTTGAGCAACAGGTTGCTCGTTATTTTCTTCCTCATCACTACCATTTTCTTCATCCGCTTCTTCTACTACAGGCTGTTTATAAGGGATCGTAACAGATTTTACGACAGTCTTTGTAGGCTTGGCCTTTGGACCATCCGAAATAGTTACTTCTATCGTGCTTCCAGGACTCACTTTTGTATTTGGTTTCGGTGTTTGATTTATCACATTTCCTTTTGGAACGGAGTCATTTTTACTCTTCACATATTTTATTTTAAATCCAGAAGATTTTTCATAATCCTTCAAAGCTTTCTCGTTCCAATCAGTCAAATCGCTAACCGTACGTAAGTCAGGACCTTTACTGACAGTAAATAGAAGATCCGTTTCATCTGGAATAATTTCTTCACCTACACCTGGTGTCTGCTCAATTATAGTACCTTTGGGCTGGTCGTCAAAAGCTTCCTCTGTTTCTATATTGAAATTTTGTAATAATATTTTTACTTGATCTATATCTTTACCGACATAATTTTCAAGGACAAAGGATTCTTTTCCTGAAGAAACAAATAAATGAATTTCAGTATTTTTTTCACGAAGCTTGCCCGCTTCCGGTGTCGTTCGAATTATCTTGTTTTCTTCTACTTCTTCTGAAACCTCTAATGTTTCATCGCCAATTATAAATCCTTCTGACTCTAATTGTTCAATAGCTTCTTCTAGTTCTAGGTTTGATACATCTGGTACTGGTATCTTATCAGCCTTAAACAGTCCAGGAAAAACGATGAACAAAAGCAATAATAAAAGAATTATTCCCCCTAGAATTCCACCAATTATTTTCCGTTTTTTGTTCTTATTTTTTGGCTTTACCGGTTTCGTAACCTTATTTGAAGCGGACATTTTTTTTGTTTCAGTAACTTCATCAAATGAAACAGGATCTTTAATAACTGGCAATACCTTCGTGGCATCATCATCAACAGCTACTACGAATTTCTCCTCACCAGCTCTTTCAGGAGATAATGCAGTAGCCAAATCCGCTTCCATTTCTTCTGCAGAACGGTACCTGTCCTTCGGGTCTTTCGCTGTGGCTTTTAACACTACATTTTCAATACTTTGCGGTATTGATGGAATAATCTTTCGTATCGATGGCGTTTCTGTTTGTAAATGTTTTAATGCGATTGATACCGCGGACTCTCCTGAAAATGGGAGTTGTCCAGTTAAGAGTTCAAATAAAACGATACCTAATGCGTAAATATCTGACTGTTTTGTTGCCGTACCACCTCGTGCTTGTTCAGGCGATAGATAATGTACTGTACCTAATACAGAATTCGTCTGGGTATAGGAAGTTGCACTTAGTGCCATCGCAATACCAAAATCAGTTACCTTTACATTTTCCTCTTCATCCAACAAAATATTCTGCGGTTTAATATCTCGGTGAATAATATGATTATTATGAGCGGTTGAAATAGCCGACGTAAGTTGCTTCATAATCATTACAGATTTCGTTGGGGAAATCGGTGCATTCAGCAGTATGTATTCTTTTAACGTTTTGCCCTTAACATATTCCATGACAATATAGTGAATATCTTCATCTTCACCTACATCGTAAATATTGACAATATGGGGATGGGTAAGGCTTGTTGCAGAAAGGGCCTCACGTTGAAAACGACGGTGTAATTCTTCTTCATTAGAAAAATCATATCGCAACACTTTGATCGCTACATCACGATCTAAAATCATATCATGTGCCAAGTAAACATTGGACATGCCGCCTCCGCCAATCATTTCAAGTAACTTGTATCTGCCACTTATTCTTTTACCTATTAGCATCCTCACACCTCCTTGTCGTTGTTAGATAATAGGATTAAAGAAATATTATCTTCTCCGCCTGACTTATTTGCCTCATCTACTAAAACTTGCCCTTTTTCTTCAAGCGTCTTTTTAGAATATAAAATGGACTGCATAAATGATTCACTTATCTTATTGCTTAAACCGTCTGTACAAAAAAGTAAATAAGAGTTTGGGTGAAAAACAATCTCATAAAAGTCTGGTTGAATTGTACGTTCAGTACCAATCGCTTTCATTAATACATTTTTATTGGGATGTGTCTTCGCTTGTTCCTCACTAATTTCCCCAGAATCTATAAGAACATTTACATACGAATGATCTCGAGTAATTTGAAGGACTTGCTCGGGTGATATTAAATAGACGCGGCTATCCCCAACATGAGCGATAATTCCTTGATGATTTTCAAACAAACCAGCGATTAATGTCGTACCCATACCTGCACATTCTGCACTCACTTTAGAATGCCTACTAACAGTTTGGTTGATCGATTGAAATGTATAGGTTAACCAATCTCTAGCTTTTACGATAAACGGATTGAATGCAGCAAAATATTTTTTAAACTCCGTAACAGCAAGCTCACTCGCAACGTCTCCTGCTTTATGACCACCCATACCATCTGCGATTACAGCCAATAACCGTCCGTCGTCTCGCAAAAAAACCTCTACTCTATCTTCATTTACCGTTCTTTTCATTCCTACATCCGTCTTCACAACAAACTTCATCTTATCATTCACCTCTTTTGAATTTGGCAAAGAGTGGTCTCTATTTCTTTTTTTGAAATAGAGCTACATAAAATCCATCACTACGTAAATCTTGTGGGAAAATCTGAAGCGTTCCTTCTTTTTTCTGATTCTTTATACGTTTAATAACGTCTGGAAATTGTTGAAGTTCCATATCAGGATGTGCATTTAGAAATAGCTGAGTCGTTCCTTCGTTTTCTTCTAAATCAACTGTACACGTACTATAAACCATTAATCCATCCGGTTTTAATAGTTTATATGCTTCTTCTAGTAAGTTCATTTGTATTGGTTTAAGGGAAGCAAAATCCTTCTCCTTCTTTGTATACTTAATATCAGGTTTACGTTTCATCACGCCAAGTCCACTGCATGGCGCATCCACAAGTATGCGATCAAATGATTGTTCTGCATAATTCTCACTAGCTTTTCTTCCATCCATCTCCACTGTTTCGATAAAACTAAAGCCTAAACGCTCTGCATTTTCTTCCACTAGCTTTAATTTATGCTGGTGAATATCCATTGCCACTAGTTTTCCTGTGTTTTTCATTTTTTCGGCAATATGAGTAGTTTTACCTCCGGGTGCCGAACACATATCAAGAACGGTCATTCCGGGTTCCGGTTGAAGAACATAAGCGGGAATCATCGAACTTTCATCTTGAATTGTTACAAAACCCTCCTGATAAGCAGTTGTTCTAGCTGCTTGTCCGTTAAATAAGTATATACACTCTGGAATGATTTCACTTTTAGCCACAATATGTCCTTCTTGTGTCATTAAATGAAGCACTTGATCAACCGTACGCTTAAATAAGTTTACTCGCAAAGTTGTAACAGGTGGTTCATTATTTTCTTTCAACATTTTCTCCGTCGTTTCAAAACCATATTGTGATATGAAACGCTCTACCATCCATAGAGGGTGGCTTGTTTCGATAGATAGTCGTTCTTCTTTATCCTTAATCTCTTCCGTAGAACGAACGCCTTCTCTTAGAATTGAGCGTAATATTCCGTTTACTGCTGAGGCAATCCCTTTATGTCCTCTTCTTTTCGCGATTTCGACCGCCTCGTTCACAGCCGCGTGATCAGGAATACGCGATAAATAATGGATTTGATACAGAGATAGGCGTAGTAACTGTTTAACCCAATCATCTAATTTACCTTTTATAAATGGTTGTAAATAGTAATCTAATGTCATTTTATATTGAAGTGTGCCATACGTTAATTCCGTAAGTAATGCACGGTCTTTCGGGTCAATCGTATACTTTTCTATTGTTTGGTGTAACAGCAAGTTACTATACGCTTGCTGCTTTTCAACAGCCATTAGAATAGTAAGAGCAGCATCTCGGACATTACCTGTCCAAATTTTTTCGCTTTTTTTCGTCATTCAAATATATCTCCTATTCGCAATTTCGAACCTACGCCACGCAAATAATCTTCTGCGGACATTTTCTTTTTACCAGCTGGTTGTAACTCATTAATGCGAATTGCTTCTGACTTTCCAGTTTGAACAGCAAAATGATCCGATCCAATTTCCACAACAGTGCCAGGTTTTTCATTTGTTTGAATAGAGGTAGTATTCGCCTTCCATATCTTAACTACCTGTCCATCTAAAGTTGTATATGCTACAGGCCATGGGTGAAGCCCACGGATTTGATTGTGTAATTGCAGTGCTGAATTATTCCAGTCTATTCTTTCTTGTTCACGTGAAATATTTCTAGCAAAAGTTACTTTTGTGTCATCCTGTTTAGTACGATTATTCGTTTTTGCAATAATCGAAGGCAATGTTTCTTTAAGAAGCTCAGAACCTACTGCACTAAGTTTTTCAAATAACATACCAGTATCATCATTATGCTCTATAGATATTTCGCTTTGCGATATGATATCTCCGGCGTCTAATTTCTCTTCCATATACATTATTGTGACGCCTGTTTTACTTTGTCCATCTATAATTGCTTGATGAATTGGAGCTCCTCCACGGTAGGCAGGTAGTAACGAAGCATGAACATTAATACAGCCCAGGTTAGGAACATCCAACAGTTCTTTTGGGAGAATCTGCCCGAATGCAGCAGTAATGATTAAATCTGGCTTAAGAGCGACAATTTGCTCTAATTCATCTGATCCCTTTAGTTTATTTGGTTGAATGACAGGTAAACCAAGTCTAAGAGCTTCTTCTTTTACTGGAGGTGCTGTCAGCACTTTTTTTCTACCTACTGGTCGATCTGGTTGAGTTACTACAGCCTTTACTTTATAGCCTCCATCCACTAACATTTTTAGGATAGGTGCGGAGAATGCCGGGGTACCCATGAAGATAATAGATGTCATACTTCTTCCACCTCGTTTTCAAGTTCTTCTAACTCAACATAACGAATTACCTTTGTCGTAAATAAAACACCATGCAAATGATCTATTTCATGTAAAATGGCTCTGGCTTCATAATCCTCGGCTGTTAATTCATATAAAGCACCTGTTCGATCTTGAGCTTCTACCTTTACATGAAATGGACGCTCTACTTCCCCATAAATGTCTGGAAAACTTAAACATCCTTCCACTTCTATTTCTGATCCCCCGATTTCCACTATCTCAGGATTAATCATTTCGATAATATCCTGTCCTTCACCTAGGTCTACGATTGCTGCTTGAATAGCCTCTCCGACTTGTGGAGCAGCTATTCCGATTCCATCAGAAGCTACCATAGTGTCGTACATATCATCCAAAAGTTCGGCTAGTTTTGCATCAAATACAGTAATTTCTTTACATTTCTTTAATAATACATCATTCGGATGTGTAATAATTGGTCGTATTGCCATTTCTTTTCCTCTTTTCAAACACCTTATAAAATAGTGGATGGATCCAGATCAATTGTTAAAATGATTCCTTTTTTTATCCACTCGGTTCGGTATATTTTGATTAATTGTTGGAGTTTTTCTACTAATATTGGTTCTTTTTTGTATTTTATCAAACATTGGTATCGATATCTATTTTGTATTTTACTGATTGCACTAGAAGTTGGTCCTATTACCATTGTGGTAGAAGATAAATTCGTTCGGAGCCAGTCGGTCGCTAGTTTTGCATATTCGGCCGCTAACAGGACATTTTCATGTGTAACCTGAACAAGTGTTAAATAGTAGAAAGGAGGGTATTCGAACTGTTTTCGCACCAACATTTCTTTATGATAAAAAGGCTCATATAATTGTGATCTTGAATATTCAATTGCATAATGCTCTGGAGTATACGTTTGGATGTACACCTGTCCTTCTTTGTCATGTCGGCCAGCTCGTCCACTTACTTGTGTCATTAGTTGAAACGTTTTTTCTGCTGCTCTAAAATCAGCTAAGTGCAAAGTTGTATCTGCATTTAACACTCCAACCAGCGTAATATTTGGAAAATCCAATCCCTTGGCGATCATTTGAGTTCCAAGTAAAATATCCGCTTCTCCATCTCCAAATTGTTTTAAAATTCGTTCATGTGAACCTTTAGTTTTAGTCGTATCTACATCCATTCGTAGAACTCTTGCATAAGGGAATAATTTAGTTATCTCCTCTTCGACTTTCTGGGTACCCGTTCCGAAAAAGCGAATATGCTCACTTGAACATTCTGGACATTGCTTCGGCACTGGTTCTTCATGTCCACAATAATGGCATTTTAACTGCTCCCCCTCTCGGTGATAGGTAAGCGAAATATCACAATTGTCGCATTCAACTACTGTTCCACAATCTCGACATAAAACAAAGGAGGAAAATCCTCTTTTGTTTAAAAATAAAACGATTTGTTCATTTTTCTCTAACTTTTCTCTGACAGCATCTGCTAGCCCTACACTGAACATAGAACGATTTCCGTTTTTTAACTCAGCACGCATGTCCACTATATTTACAATCGGCAATGACTGTTCCTTTGCACGCATATTCAACGTCAATAAAGTGTAGACATCTTTAGTAGCACGAGCATACGATTCAAGTGAAGGAGTAGCACTGCCTAAAATGACTGGGCAGTTATGAAATTCGCTTCTCCAAATTGCTACATCTCTAGCATGATACCTCGGTGTATCTTCCTGTTTATAGGTAGACTCATGCTCTTCATCTAAAATGATTAAGCCAAGATTTTTAAAAGGAGCAAATATTGCAGATCTTGCTCCAACAACAACCTTTACCTCTCCACGCCAAATTTTACGCCACTCATCAAACTTTTCGCCGGCTGACAATCCACTATGCATCACAGCTACTTGATCATCAAAACGCAATTTAAATCTTCTAGTCATTTGTGGAGTCAATGATATTTCAGGCACAAGCATAATGGCTTGTTTGCCTTCATTGATTGACCTTTCAATAGCATTCAAATATATCTCTGTTTTACCGCTACCAGTAATACCATGTAACAGAAAAGTAGTATTCTGATCATTATCCTGCGCATCATTAATCTTTTGAAGTGCTTCTTGCTGTTCATCCGTCAATTTAAATCTTCGGTCTTGATCACTATATTCTAGGCTGTTTATCTCGCGGTATATTTCTTTATTTTCCTTTTCTAAAATTCCTTTGTCGATTAAAGCTTTAACCGTATGATTATTAGTTTTTGCAAAATTTTTAAGTTCTTCCATTGTAAACGAAGGTTGCTTTTGTATTAATAACCATTCAATTAACTCTTTTTGTTTAACAGCATTCTTGGGAAGTTCATTAAGTTGAGTATGAACTAATTCCACGTCCTCCACTTTACGATACTTAGCAATTGTTTTCACTTTAGCATTTTGTTTAATAACAGTTTCTAACCGAAAATTTCCTTGATTCAAATATTTTTTCATCAATCGTAATAAACCAGCTTTTTCAAATACTTCATAAGCAATAGTTTCTTTTGCACCAAATAATGCCAAAGATTCTATATCTACTCCATCTGGTTCTACAAGCATAATTTCTTTTTTATATGTGGCACGAAGAGCAGCTGGCAACATGACTTGCAGTGCATCTATTTCATAGCATAATGTTTTATTGGTCATCCATTTCGAAAGTTGTAATAATTCTTCAGTAATTACGGGTTCCACGTCGATTATAGAAATAATCTCTTTTAGCTTAGAAACATCTAAATCAGAATGTACTTTAATATTCGTTATAAATCCTTGTACCTTTCTATTTCCGAAAGGAACATGAACTCTGCTCCCGCGTTCTATAACCGTTTCTAAATTTTCAGGAACTACATAGTCAAAAGGCCGATCGATTGGATAAGCTGAGACATCTACAATAACTTCTACTATCATTTAGAATCATCTTTTTCCAATTGAATAATTGTTTCCATTAATTGCATCGCAAGCTCTTTTTTGTTTTGATTTGGAAACTGCCGCTCTATATTTTTTCCAACTAACGTCACAGTATTTGTATCTGTTCCAAATCCTGAATCCTCTTCAGTCACATCATTTGCAATGATATAATCCGCGTTTTTCTTCACTAATTTACTTTTTGCATAATGGATAACATCATTTGTTTCTGCTGCAAAGCCTATTAACAATTGGTTTTTTTTTCGTTTACCTAGTTCTAAAAGAATATCTGTAGTTCTTTCTAATACAAGAGCTGAATCACCTGCTTGCTTTTTCATCTTATGAGAATATACCTCTTTTGGCTTATAATCAGCGACGGCAGCAGTTTTTATGACCATGGAAGCTGTTTCAAAATGAAGTAACACAGCATCTAACATTTCTTTTGCACTTTCCACGGAAACTAGTGTTACATTTGCTGGGGGAACTAAACTGACTGGACCAGAAATCAATATAGTTTCTGCACCAAGACTTGCTGCAGCCTCAGCCATAGCGTATCCCATTTTACCACTAGAAAAATTAGTCAAAAATCGTACAGGATCTATTCTCTCTCTAGTTGGACCTGCTGTTACGACAACTTTTGTTCCTTTTAAAGGTAGTTCTTTCGGTACAAAATACATTCCAACCAACTGTACTATTTTTTCTGGTTCTTCTAATCGACCTTTTCCTACATATCCACATGCTAAAAAACCTTCAGAAGGTTCGATAAACTGATAACCATCATTTGAAAGTTGGGCAATATTACGTATAACTGCAGCATTTTCATACATATGTACATTCATCGCAGGTGCTATCCATACATCCGAAGTTGTTGCTAGTATTGTTGTAGTTACCATATCATCTGCAATACCATTTGCTAATTTGCCGATTACATTGGCAGTTGCAGGAGCTACAATTACTAAATCTGCCCAATCCGCTAAATCGATATGCGCAATAACGCTAGAATCTTTTTCATCAAAAGTATCAAAATACACATCATTTCTAGACATAGCCTGAAAGCTTAATGGCTGAACAAATTCCATTGCTGATTTTGTCATCATTACTTTTACATTTGCCCCTGCTTGTGTCAATTTACTAACCAATGCTACTGCTTTGTATACGGCAATTCCACCGGTAACACAAACAAGAATTTTTTTAGAAGTTAACATCATGAATTCTCCCCTCTAAACAACAACCTCCCAAAGAACCGTACATTCTTTGGGAGGTTGCAGTTAATCCGCAGCTTATTAAGACATCTACTACGTATTGTTAAATATTATACTTCGTCTTCGTAAACTACAGAATCACTAGATGATTGTATAGTTAGTTCACCAGCTGCAACTTCTTCTAATGCTCTCCCAACTTGCTTATGAGATACATATGAAGTTAGACGTTCTCCGCCTTCTTCTTGTAATTGTCTTGCTCGCTTGGAAGCAACACTCACTAAAGAATATTTTGAATCGATTTGGGTTTTTAATGAATCTACTGATGGATATAACATTTAAAATTCTCCTTCCAGCATAGCTGAATATCTTTTTTCTACACGTTCACGTCGACAATGTTCGGCTACTACTATTGCATTGATTTTCGCACATGCTTTAGCCACTTCATCGTTTTCTACCACATAATCATATAAATGCATCATTTCAAGCTCTTGCCTTGCAGCTTTAATTCTTGAACTAATGACATCCTCCGTTTCCGTCCCTCTACCTATAAGTCTTTGCTCAAGCTCAGAAAGGCTTGGCGGTGCAAGGAAAATAAACAGAGCCTCTGGAGCTTTTTCACGAACTAGAGCTGCGCCTTGAACTTCTATTTCTAAAAAAACATCTCGTCCAGAATCTAATGTAGCGTTTACATAGTCAATAGGTGTCCCATAGTAGTTTCCAACATAGGATGCATATTCTAACAATTTACCTTGTTCGATCAGTTGTTCAAATTCTTCTTTTTGCTTAAAGAAATAATCTACTCCATCTACTTCACCTTCACGAGGGCTTCTCGTAGTCATGGATATAGAATACTCATAGTTTGTACCTGGCTCTGAAAATAATTCTTTTCGGACTGTCCCTTTACCTACTCCAGACGGACCTGATAAAACGATCAATATACCTTTTTCTCTTCGCATAACGTCTCCTTCAAATACAGTCATACTACGTCGACTTCTTCCAATTACATACTTTACTGATTATAACACAAGTACAGTGGAAAATGATAAGATATATTAGAAAAGCGCAAGCGCCTACGAAAGAACCGACACCGCTCTTCTGCGACGAGCTTCGCGCAGGAGCAAACGCACTTTCTGCGACGAGCTTCGCGCAGGAGCAAACGTACTTCCTTTCTGCGACGAGCTTCGCGCAGGAGCAAACGAACTTCCTTTCTGCGACGAGCTTTGCGCAGGAGCAAGTGCTGGAAGGATTTCACATAAAGGCGTCCTTTACCTTAGCTGAAAACCTAAGACAGTATTGAAAAGCATAGGACGCCTTTTTACTTTAACACTAGGTACTGGTTACTAAATACAAAATAATGTTTTGAAAGAGGAATACTTATGGCTTTTGATGGTTTATTTACAATTTCGATGACAACTGAATTACAGCAGCTCGTTACAGGTCGTATTTCAAAAATACACCAACCAAATGCACAGGAAATATTAATGCATATAAGGGCTCAAGGTAAAAATTATAAACTATTGTTCTCCGTTCATTCATCCTATTCACGTGTACAAATTACACATGAAACAATTGATAATCCCGCCCAACCACCACTTTTTTGTATGGTTTTGCGAAAGCATTTGGAAGGTGGAATTATTACTGGTATTTACCAACATGAAAGCGATCGAATTATTATTTTCCAAATACAGAGTAAAAACGAGATTGGTGATGATATTTCACGTGAAATTCATATGGAAATCATGGGACGGCACAGCAATTTACTTTTAGTTGACCCTTCTCGTAATCTTATTTTGGAAAGTATAAAGCATCTATCTCCATCCATGAATAGTTATCGTACTATTTTGCCTGGTCAACCATATATTGCACCACCATCTCAAAATAAGTTGAATCCACTGGAGATTTCAGAAGAATTAGAAGGAGTACTTCAATCGAGCAGCGATCCTAAAGAAATTATGGACCAAATTTCTGGGTTTTCTCCACTACATGCAAAAGAATTAGTATATAGATTCCAAAATTCTAAAGATAGAGTGAAAACTTATAAAGAATTTATAGATGAGATTAAACAGGGTGGCTCTAATAAACAAATTGTAGAAGTAAATGGGAAAACCTTCTATTCTCCCAATGCATTAACACATTTAGATGGCAACAAATTTAATGAGGAAAGTCTAGGTAATTTACTGGACCGTGTTTATTTCGCAAAAGCAGAGCGAGACCGTGTGAAGCAACAGGCTGGAGATTTGGAACGATGGCTTCAAAACGAATTAAACAAATTAAAGTTAAAAATGAAAAAACTCCAAAAAGATTTCGAGCAAGCTGAAAACTTAGATACGTATCAGCTATTCGGCGAACTGTTAATGGCAAATGCATACGCGATTGAAAAAGGATTAAAAGAAGTAGAGCTTGTTAATTATTATGATGAAAATGAAAAGACTGTTCTTATTCCGTTAGATATTCGGAAAACAGCTACACAAAACGCACAAAGGTACTATAGCCGTTATACAAAAGCAAAAACTGCATTACTTAAAATTGAACAGCAATTTGAAATTACAAAAGAGGATATAGAATACTTCGAGTTACTGCTCCAGCAAGTTATGCAAGCTTCTCCAACCGATATTGAAGAAATTCGAGAAGAACTTATGGAGCAGGGTTTATTAAAAGCAAGGGCATCGAAAAAGAAGAAAAAACCAACGAAACCGATACCAGAAAAATTTATTGCCTCCGATGGTACAGAAATTTCAGTTGGCAAAAACAACAAACAAAATGATTTTGTAACATTTAAATTAGCTCGGAAAACCGATACATGGCTTCATACAAAGGATATCCCTGGATCTCATGTAGTAATACATTCTGATAACCCTTCAGAAACTGCATTATTAGAGGCGGCAAATCTTGCTGCTTATTTTAGCAAAGCTCGTGAATCAGCTTCAGTTCCGGTGGATTATACAGTGATTAAACAAGTGAAAAAACCTAACGGATCAAAGCCTGGGTTTGTTATTTATTTTGAACAGACGACATTGTTTGTAACACCGGATGAAGAGAAAATTAGAAATATGAAAAAGTAGAAATTTCTTGATGAAATATTTCCTATATGGAAAAAATCGATAGGTCAGAAGGAAGTAGCTCCCTTACTTCTATCTGACCTGTTCTTTCTTTATATACACTAATTTTAAAGCTTTTCGTATACCTATAATTCCTTTACCAAGTAATTTTGTGTTCTCTACAACTTCAATAATAACTACTTCTAACAAAGCAAAACTGAATACAACAAGTAGTATAATAAAAGCAATTTTGTCGAAAATGCTTTCGAAGGGATTAGGGGAATTAGAAATATAATTTAGTCTAATATAAAAAAAGATCACTCCTGAACTCAAGGAAAACACCGGTATATATCTTATAAATCTTTTAGATATCTTTATCCCCAAATAAAAAGTAATACAAGCAATTAGACACATTAAACTCAAACAAATAAGTATAGCAAACTTCAAACTCATTGAGCACCTCTTTCATACTAACTAAAATATTTAGATTATTATTCTTCAAATAATCTCTACTCTACTCTATTCTGAAAATTGTATAGATAACACTTCATCATAGAGAAACTAAACTAGTGCATGGTCCGAATTATTGTAGGTGCATAAACTTCCCTATTTCAAATAAAAGTTTACCCAATTCAGGAAAAATTTATGCTGTATTTGAGGATTTAGAAGCATGCCATTACAGTTGAAGAGAAGTAGCTTAACAATAATTTTTCTAATGAATCTGCCATTTAACCATAAAAAATAACCCATCATTGTGTGAGTTAGAACTATGATGGGTTATTCCTATTAAGCAGTCAATTAATTTGAGTGAGTAACTCTAAAAGGTATATTGTTCCTAAAACCATTTATTTGCCACTTAGGTTAATGAAACGTATAAATCTTTCACTTGACCTTGTTTCCCACAATCTTTTTAATCACTCGATAAAGGAGGAACCATAAAAAGAATGTACAGAGAGCACTTTCAAATATACTAATAATCAAGACAAACAAGATTGAACCAAAGTCCTCTAATTCGTTGAAATGATATAGTTGAAACTTCCAATTTTAAAAAACATTATTTATGGCAATTAATAGTAAGACGATCGGAAAGACAATCCGAAAAAAATTAGTATATTCTTTTGGCAGGATTAATCTCATCTTTTCACCCTCTCACAACTCCAAAATCTTCTTTAAAAGTGAATATTTGATTAGAGGCTACTACTATAATCTTCCATTCTACTGAACACTAAAACTACTACCTAATACATCACGTACTTCATGGACGACAACAAATGCCTGCTCATCTACGCTGCTAACAGTTTGTTTTAATTGGACTAATTCCTGTTGGTTGATGACAATATAAAGGACTTCCTTTTGATCCTGGCTATAGCCGCCACGACCTTCAAGAATTGTTACTCCTCGAGACATTTTAGATAATATAAATTGGCGAATTTCTTCGGAACGTTCCGAAATGATTGTCACAGCTGTTCGGCTATTTAGTCCTTCAATTACATAATCAATTACTTTAGAACCTAAAAATACAGCAACAAGTGTGTACATCGCTTTTTCCTGACCAATGATGAATACCGAGCCAGCAATAACGACAATATCAATGATAAGGACACCCTTACCCAGACTCCATCCTAAATATTGATTGGCTAAACGAGCTAAAATAGCGGATCCCCCAGAAGTTCCTCCAGCTCTGAACATTAAACCTAGACCAAGACCAACAAATACCCCTGAGAACAATGCTGCAAGCAATGTGTCACCATTCAATTGATGTCCTACATCTTCTGTGATAAATAGAAATAAGGAGGAAAAAATAATTCCAAGTACTGTATATATCATTGTCTTTCTATCAAAAAACTTATAACCAATCACTAAAAGAATAGCGTTGATAATAAGGTTCACAACACCTGGTGACCATTCGAATAAATAATAAGTAATAACAGTTATCCCAATAACCCCACCCTCAGATAACCGATATGGGATTGCAAAATAGTTAATACCGACTGCGAACAATAAGGACCCAATTATAATTAAGAATATTTCTTTAGTGCGTTGTTGTGCCATGTTATGTAATTCCTCCTACCAATAACCAAGCAAAAACTCTACATATGTAGTTTACTGTCGGTCTTCAGACTCCCATTTCTTTGCGTGCTTTTCGATTATTTCAATTAATTTATTCATAGCTGGCGTTAACCACTTATCTTTGTGATATGCAAGTTGGGTAGTTACGAACTCATCGCTATGCACCCAAGGAAGTGCGACTAAACTGCCCCGCTCCAATTCCTCTCTCACTGTCATCAATGGTAAATAGGATAAACCTAGCCCACACTTCACCGATTGTTTGATTGCTTCAATATTCCAAAAAGCAATGCGTGAACAACCAACACCATCGTCTTTAATCCATCTCTCTAACAAGTCACGGTAACTTCCTGCCTCCGTCAGAAGCAATACTTCATCTTCCAAATCATTTGGAGTGATTACCGCTTTACCACATAAACGGTGGCCTGCAGGGGCAATCATTACCAGCGTCTCTTTCACTAAATCCCTCGTTATAATATCTGAACCTAATTTTTCAGGATTTGTAAATAGAGCCAAGTCAAACTTTCCGGATTTCAACTCATTGTTAAGCTCCTGACTTTCAGAAGGTTGCAAAATAAGCTGGACTTTTGGATACATCCTTTTAAATTCATACAGTATAGTCGGTAATCTATATACCATTAAAGACTCATTTGCTCCGATTAATACTGTACCAGAAGGCTCATTATTTAATCTGGATGAATCGAGCGCTTCTTGATAAAGTTGTAAGATTTCATTGGCATATGTAGCTAGATGTGTACCCGCATCCGTTAAAACTACTGTTTTTCCTAATCGATCAAAAAGGCGGTTCCCTACAGCCTCTTCCAATGCCCTAACATGATTCGTAACAGTTGACTGCGTATAACCCAATTGCTCCCCAGCTCTAGTAAATCCACCGCAATCAGCAACAACCAAAAAAGTTTTTAAATTGCGAAGTTCCATAGTCATTCCCCCATATGAATAATATTCCTCATATTGTATAGGAATCCTTTCTAAAAGACGATAATTTACCGCCAAATGCAATTATAGTATTTATCTAGATATTAAGGAAATGAATTATTTTAATCAAAATCATTTAAAATTTTAGGGTTAATAGTGTCTACAAAAAAAATTATGCTGCTATAATTATTAACTTTGTATTAAATACCAATAGTTAAAATCTCATTTTTCGTAAAGACTACCTTATGAAGGAGTGAAGACATAATGGCAAATCAAAATAAAATATTAGTACCTTCTGCACGTAAGGAACTAGATAAATTGAAGGTTCGAGTAATGAAAGAGAAAGGTTATAAGGTAAAAAGTAATAATCCGGACGATGTAAAATACGAAATTGCAGATGAATTAAGTATTCCCTTAAATAACGAATATAACGGTAAACTCACTTCAGAACAGGCAGGAAAAATTGGGGGCTCAATTGGAGGGAGTATGGTAAAAGAAATGGTTAGAATGGCACAAGAACAAATGCTTAAGAAATAAATCTTTATCACCACAGAAATAATATCGTATAAAAATCGATTGTATGGGGATTATAAGGTCTGAAATGGATCAGTATAAATATCTGTTTCTTAATTTTACTACTTATTTCTTTGTATTATTTCCCAAGCAATAATGAAATGAATATTAGGAGGTCATGACATGGCATTTAACCAACAAAATCTTAATCCAGGAACTGCATTCTTCCGACTCATGGTAGGTTCAGTAATGACCACTTATGGTACCCTACGCCTTTTACGTGAACCAAAAAGTAGAAGTGGAAAGATGCTTGTCCTTTTTGGGTCTATGAAAGCAGCTGAAGGAGCAACAAAGTTTTGTCCAACTAAAGCGTTAGGAACTATTATGGAAAATCTAGCAAGTGAAAATGCAAATCAAGGTGCACAAGCTAATGCAGCTAATGCTAATAATATGATGGCAAACGGAACTCCATCTGGACAATATGCTTCAAGTGGCAATACTGGACAAAAAAGTGGAAACATCATGCAAATGGTTGGAAATATTGCACAAAAATTAACAAGCACATCTTCGTCTCAAACTGCTTCTGGCTCACCAAGTATGGGAAGTAGCCAAAATAGTAGCAGTGCTGGACAAAATTCTATGGCGACCAATGCACAAACAATCGGAAGCATTGCTCAAACTGTCGCACCACAGGTTAGTCAAATGGTCAAAGATGTAGCAGGTGTGACCAACTCAAAAAATGCCTCTGGAACAAGTGGGACAGGCAATAAGAAACCAAATACAAATGGGAACACAAACAAGAAAGATGCTTTTACAATTGGGAGCAATACTAAATCAGCCTCTAGTTCAACTATTAAGCAAGCTGCTTCTCAAAAATCAGATACAAAACCGCAGTTAGATGGAACTGCTAAGAATACAAACCTAGATTCAACCATCATTGACGCAGTATCCAAATCTGGTCAAAAAAACATTTCTACACCAAATATTCTTCAATAAAAGAATCCGAAGAATAGGATCATTTGTAATAAAGATGCACTACAATAAAAACGTGTTGCGTATCAAATATTTACTTAATAAATACGCAGCACGTTTTTTAGTTAATATTACTGATTTACACCATACTACTCTTTAAAGAACAATTGACGCTTTGGTCTTTCCAGAGGTGTAATATTCATAATGAAATAACCGACTATTAAAATCAGTATAACTAGTGAATAGATTAATGTATCAATCGGGTGATCATGCTCGACAATAATTAGTCTAATCATGGCAGTAATTCCTACATATAAAAAATACCTAAGTGGAAAATGATAGTCTTCCTTAAAATATTTAACAATCATTGTAATGAATTCAAAATATAAAAAGAAAATGAGGATATTTGCAAGGAATTGCTTGTAATCACTGGACCCAACAGTTATCAAAATTTTAAAGAATACAGTTAACTCTTTAATAAGTAAAAATGATAAAATTAGCGCTAACAATATTAGACAGAAATTCAGAAACGTTTGCAACATCTTTGGGATAATTGATAAAACTATAGAAAATTCTTTTTTAAATAACTTTTCCATTTAAAATCCCCCATTCCAAATTATAAATACAAATTCATCTGCTTTTATTCTTATCCTTTCTATTTAGCGTGGAATCCCCAAATAGAGCTTTCAATTATTTGGTGATATCATTTAGAGAATAATAAACTGGAAAACGCTTCCAAGTCTATAATTTTATTTGAAAATAAAAAATATTTTTTAAAGCATAAAAAGTACCCACCGTTAAAATAAATACGGTGGGCGCTTTTTATGTATTCTTCACTAATCTTCCATTTCTTGCTCTAGTCTTTTCACAAATTCTTCTGCAGCACTATATCCTTGCTGCTTTAGATACCAATTATTTGCGGCAGCTTCAATAAGACCTGCTACATCACGACCTGGTTGTAACTGAATTTGAATATGAGGTATCTGAACGCCCATATAATCTATAAACTTAGTTTCCAATTCTAACTCATTATTCAATGTATTGCTTTCCCATTTAGTTAACTCAATATCTAATGCTATACGTGTTTCCTCTTGAAATGCTGTACGACCATACAGACGGACTACGTTTAATAATCCAATACTTCGCAAAGCCAAGAATTCTTTGTTTTTTTCATTATGAGATCCCAAAAGCGTCTGTGGACTTAGCTTTTTTAAAACGACAATATCATCTGCAACTAATCTATGACCGCGTCCAATCAATGTATGAGCTGTTTCACTTTTACCTACACCTGATTTACCACGTAACAATATCCCCATTCCGGACACATTCACACAAACACCATGTATCGAAATCTCTGGTGCCATAGCTTTAACAACGAATGCATCAAGTTTTGCACTTACTTCGCTAGTGGAATCAAATGTGCGCAGTAATGGTATTTCATTTTCAACACAATATTGTATTAATCCTGGTGGCTCCTCTTGATTAGATGTAATTATTATACAGGGCGGATCGTATTTAATAATATTGCCTATTCGTAATTTACATTCTTCTTCTTGGAGTGTATGTAAGTAGCTTATTTCATTTTTACCTAAAATTTGAACATGTTCCGTTGCTATAAAATCAAATTTATCCATAAACTCCAACCCTGGACGTCGAACTTTTGTTTTCTTTAATACCCGATGGCATTGATCGTGACCAGATAAAACTTCCAAAGAAAATCTATTCACAAGATCTGTCACCATTAAATTCTTCATACCTTACACTCGTCCTCTCAATAACAAGTTCCATATTAAATCTTAAGTTATATGGTCCCGTCCGTTTAAATTAAACGGAATCCAATATCGCTAACTCATAATATAACAAATACCAAAGCAAATAGCACATATGGAAATAAATAAATTAATCTCGGTACTTATTTTAATCGTGTGTCCAGGTATATGTTTCTCTATAAGAAAACGATCTCCTTTTGTTAGGGAGATCGTTTTACTATAAGTTATTTCAACAAGCCTTGTTTTAAATCATTATGCCATTTAGAAAGCATTGGAATATCCTCTTCTCCAATTATTCCTGCTTCTTTTGCAGCAGATGTTAACGCATCATAGTGTGTTAAGCTGACAAAAGATATACCTGCTTCTTCAAATGCTTGTTCAGCTTTAGGTAATCCATAAGTAAATATACTAACAACACCTAGTACTTCTATACCCTCTTTTTGAAGAGCTTCAACTGCAACTAGACTGCTTCCACCTGTGGAGATTAAGTCTTCTATCACTACTACTTTTTGCCCTGCGATTACTTTACCTTCAATTTGATTGCCACGGCCATGATCTTTTGCTTTTGACCGGACATACATCATCGGCAGCTCCATTAAATCACTTACCCATGCAGCATGTGGAATACCTGCAGTTGCCGTACCTGCTACTGCTTCTGTTCCTGGGAAGTTTTTCTCGATTGCTTCTACTAATCCTTGTGCAATTTCTTTTCTAATAGTAGGAGAAGACATTGTAATTCTGTTATCACAGTAGATTGGAGATTTGATACCAGAAGCCCATGTGAACTGGTCGTTAGGTTTTAATGCAACTGCACCAACATTAAGAAGTGCCTTGGCAATTTTGTTTTCTAAGCTCATGCATTTTCCTCCCACATTTTCAAAATAGTTTCATATACTTGTACTGGGTTTTTCGCTTTTGTAATCGCTCGTCCTACGACAATATGAGAGGAGCCAAGGATTCGTGCATTTGTAGGAGTTGCTACGCGGACCTGATCGTGAGCTTCACCTTCTTCTAAACGAATACCTGGAGTAACTCTTAAAAATTCATGACCACATGCATCTTTAATTTTCCTTGCTTCCAAAACAGAGCAAACGACTCCATCTAGCGCTGCTGTTTTAGCTAGCTCCGCATAATGAACAACCGATGCATCAATCGTCGTTTGAATCAGTTGTTCCTGTTGCATTTGAGGTTCAGACGTTGAAGTTAGCTGAGTTACAGCAATAATTGAGGGTCTTTTGTTGCCAGTTGTTGTACCAGCCTCTAATCCTTCACGTGCAGCAATCATCATAGCCGCTCCCCCAGCTGCATGCACATTGACTAAATCTGCACCTAAACGAGCTAGTCCTTTCATAGCTTGGCCTACTGTGTGTGGAATATCATGTAATTTCAGATCAAGAAATACATCATGACCCATTTCTTTCAGTCGATAAACAATGGAAGGCCCCTCTTGTAAATAAAGCTCCATACCTACTTTTACAAATAACGATTGATCAAAGGGTGTTAGAAATTGATATGCATCACTTGCATTTGCAAAGTCTAATGCGATAATAGGGCTATTTTTCATAGTCGATGACTCCTTCCCACTAAATCATTTACTGTCTCAAAACCTAGTTCATCTAATTTAGCTGGAAGCTGTTCGATTAACATTGGACAAACAAATGGATCTACAAAATTTGCTGTCCCCACTGCAACCGCGCTAGCACCAACAGATAAGAAGTCAATCACATCATCAATTGTTGTAATTCCACCCATTCCGATAATAGGAATAGACACTCGTTTCGCTACATCATAAATCATACGAAGTGCCACTGGCTTAATAGCCGGACCTGATAATCCACCTGTTACGTTTGCAATTACTGGACGACCAGTTATAGTGTCTAAGCGCATGCCAAGTAATGTATTAATCATAGTAATACCATCAGCTCCACCTGCTTCTACCGCTTTTGCAATCTCTCCAATATCAGTTACATTTGGAGATAGCTTCACGTATACAGGAACAGATGATACTGCTTTTACAGCCTTCGTTAACTCTTCTGCAATAAGGGGGTCTGTTCCAAATGTAATACCACCTTGTTTGACATTTGGACAAGAGATATTTAGTTCAAGTGCGTGCACATTTGGCGCCTTTGAAATCGCTTCTGCAACAGTGACATAATCATCAGTTGTATAGCCAGCTACATTTGCAATAATTGGTACTTCGTATTGTTCAAGCCATGTGAGTTCATTTTCCATCACTTTAGTTAATCCTGGGTTTTGTAGACCAATTGCATTTAACATTCCAGCTGGGGTTTCTGCCACGCGTGGTGTTGGATTACCTAATCTCGTTTCTGGTGTTGTTGCCTTAATCATAATGGCACCTAACTTAGACAAATCGTATAATTTTGCATATTCCTTTCCAAACCCAAAACAACCAGATGCCGGCATGATTGGGTTTTTCAAAGAAAGACCTGGTAATTGGGTAGCTAATCTATTCATACTTGAACCACTCCTGACGGGAACACTGGACCATCTGAACAAACCTTCACATAATCAGCATCTATTTTCTCAGTTGTATCACAAACACATGCAAAGCATGCACCAATTCCACAACCCATTCGTTGTTCAAAAGATAAGTACCCTTCTTTTTCTGGGTACATTTTTTCTAATGCTGCAAGCATCGGTGTGGGACCACAGCTATAGTAAACCGCAAAATCATCTTGTAATGTTTCTAATACATTTGTTACAAATCCTGCAGAGCCATAACTACCATCCGCAGTCACGATATGGGTATCTCCAAGTTCAATAAACTGCTTTTCATAAAAAACAACGGATTCCGATTGAAACCCTAACACATGGATAGGTTGTACACCTTTTTCCACAAGTCTTTTGGATAGCTCATATAAAGGTGGAACACCAATACCGCCACCTACCAGTAAAGCCTTCTGACCAGCTTCTATTTTATCAATTGGAAAACCATTTCCAAGAGGTCCAAGTACATCGACTTGGTCCCCTTGTTTTTTTTCAGATAGAAGTGCAGTTCCTCTTCCATCTGCTCGGTAAATCATCGTAAATTCTAATGTTTCTTTATTTATAGTTGAAATACTTATTGGTCTTCTTAGCAAAGGTTCCATTTGATCAGACACTCGTAGATGGACAAATTGACCTGGTTGTTTCATATCCAGTACAAGTGGTCCAGTCAATGTGAGTTCAAAAATGTTCGTCGCAATGGATCTTTGGTGTACGACTTCCATTTGCTCCTGTCTAATCATGCTTTAGCCTCCTGATGTTTCATAGTCTCCGTAGAGAATGTCATCGATTCAATAACACGGAGCATCGCTTCTGCAGTATCTAATGAAGTTAAACAAGGAATGCCATTTTCTACAGACTCTCTACGAATACGGAATCCATCTCGTTCAGGCTGCATGCCTTTTGTCAATGTGTTAATGATAAATTGCGCTTCCCCTTTTTGAATTACATCTAATAATGTAGTTCCTTTTGAACCGATTTTATCTACAATATCAACTGGAATTCCTGCATTTTTAATTGCTTTTGCAGTGCCTTGTGTTGCCATAATGCGGAACCCTATTGCATAAAATCTTTTCGCAATTTCTGTGCCCTCTTCTTTATCTTTATCCGATATAGTCATTAGTACCGTGCCGTGGTCTTTGATTTCCATACTAGCTGCTGCTAATCCTTTATATAACGCTTTTTCAAGTGTAATATCTTTCCCCATTACCTCTCCAGTAGATTTCATTTCAGGTCCAAGCGTAATATCTACACGACGAAGTTTTGCAAAACTGAATACTGGAACTTTGACATACACTCCAGGGCTATTTGGGGCAAGTCCCGGTGAATATCCTTGTTCAATAATCGTTTGACCTAAAATTGCTTTTGTAGCAATATTTGCCATTGGGATAGATGTGATTTTACTTAAGAATGGTACTGTTCTACTTGAACGTGGATTTACTTCAATTACGTAAACCTCATCCTTAGAAATGACATATTGAATATTCATCAATCCAACAATTTTCAAACCTTTAGCAAGTCTTGTTGTGTAATCTACCAGTGTATCAATCTGTTGTTGAGAAAGTTTTTGTGGCGGATACACAGCAATTGAGTCACCAGAGTGAACTCCTGCACGTTCAATATGTTCCATAATTCCTGGTATTAATACATTTTCTCCGTCACAAATTGCATCTACTTCAATTTCTGTTCCAGTTAAGTAACGGTCTATTAATACTGGTTTTTCAGGGCTCGCTTCCACTGCGTGCTCCATATAATGTTTGATCTCATCTTCACTATATACAATTTGCATTGCACGACCACCAAGTACATAAGAAGGTCTGACTAATACAGGGTACCCTATCTCATTGGCAATGCTTGTAGCTTCTTCTACAGAGACTGCAGTTTTACCTAGTGGCTGAGGAATATCTATTTCATGTAGAGCCGCTTCAAACTTGTTGCGGTTCTCAGCACGGTCAATGTCTTCTAACGTTGTACCTAGAATTTTAACTCCTCTTTCTTCGAGCCCAGCAGCTAAGTTAATCGCTGTTTGTCCCCCGAATTGTACAACTACACCTTTCGGCTGCTCTAAGTCAACGATATGCATGACATCTTCTAATGTTAGTGGTTCAAAATATAACTTATCTGAGATGGAGAAGTCGGTTGAAACTGTTTCAGGGTTATTATTTATAATAATCGCCTCGTAGCCTGCTTCTTTAATAGCCCACACAGAATGTACAGTAGCATAGTCAAACTCAACCCCTTGACCGATACGAATCGGACCTGACCCTAGTACAATTACGCTTTCCTTTTCTGAACGAATGGATTCATTTTCCTCTTCGTATGTTCCGTAGAAGTATGGTGTTTCTGACTCAAACTCCCCTGCACACGTATCGACCATTTTGTATACTGGTACAATTCCATTTTCTTTTTTAAAGTTATATACTTCTAATTCAGTGACATTCCAATATTTCGCAATAGTTTTATCTGCAAAACCCATGCGTTTTGCTTTGTAAAGGACTTCTTGGTTGAACGGATTATTTTGAATAATTTCTTCATATTTCACGATATTTTGAAGTTTGTTTAAGAAAAATAGATCAATTTGGCTCCATTCATGAATTGTTTCAACAGTTACTCCACGGCGAAGTGCTTCTCCTATGAAGAATAATCTCTCATCTCCTGCACGACGAATACGTTTTTCCATCCAGGCATCTGTAATGGATTCGCTATTTTTCATTTCGATATGGAAATGACCCGTTTCTAGTGAACGAATTGACTTAAGTATTGCTTCCTCAAATGTTCGTCCTAGGGACATTACTTCCCCAGTAGCTTTCATTTGTGTTCCAAGATTACGTTTAGCCGATTCGAATTTATCGAATGGCCATCTTGGAATTTTCGCTACAATATAATCCAATGCAGGCTCGAAGCAAGCGTATGTTTTTTGAGTAACTGGATTCATCATCTCATCCAATGTAAGACCTACTGCGATTTTAGCTGCAAGTTTTGCGATTGGATAACCAGTTGCTTTTGAAGCCAGTGCAGAAGAACGGCTAACTCTTGGGTTAACTTCGATAATATAATAATTGAAGCTATGCGGATCAAGTGCTAATTGGACATTACATCCACCTTCAATCTTAAGTGCACGAATTATTTTAAGAGATACATTTCGAAGCATTTGGTTTTCACGGTCAGACAATGTTTGTGTTGGAGCAACTACGATTGAATCCCCTGTATGAATTCCAACAGCATCGAAGTTTTCCATATTGCATACAACAATGGCGTTATCGGCAGAATCACGCATTACCTCGTACTCTATCTCTTTATATCCAGCAATCGATTTTTCAAGTAAACATTGAGTAACTGGGCTGTATTTTAAACCACTTGTCACAATTTCAGCTAAATCGGCGTCATTGTAACAAATACCTCCGCCCGTACCACCCATTGTAAATGCCGGACGAACGATAACAGGATAACCAATTCTCTCGACAAATGCTTTCGCTTCTTCTAAATTATGGATAATATCACTATCTGGAACTGGTTCATTTAATTCATTCATCAACGAACGGAATAAATCTCGGTCTTCTGCTTTATGAATTGCTTCTAGTTTTGTACCTAGTATTTCGATTCCTAGTTCATCTAAAATTCCAGATTCATCGAGTTCAATTGCCATATTCAAACCAGTTTGCCCACCAAGTGTAGGTAATATTGCATCTGGACGCTCTTTACGAATGATTTTACTAACAAATGGTAATGTTAGAGGTTCAATATAAACTTTATCTGCAATTTCTGTATCCGTCATAATAGTTGCAGGGTTGGAATTCACAAGAATAACGCTATAGCCTTCTTCTCTAAGTGAAATACAAGCTTGTGTACCTGCGTAGTCGAATTCAGCTGCTTGACCGATAACAATTGGACCGGAACCTATTACTAGTATTGTTTTTATATCTTTACGTTTAGGCATGTGAATTCTCCTTTTTGCTTTCTGTATTCATTAATTTGATAAACTCGTCAAATAGATGTTTTGAATCTTCTGGACCTGAGGATCCTTCTGGGTGGAACTGAACACAAAATACCGGGAACTTAGTATGTCTAACTCCTTCTACTGTGCCATCATTTAAAGCTATATGTGTAATTTCCAGATCAGTTTGTGCAATGGAATCTGCATCAATTGCATAACCATGGTTTTGAGAAGTTAACTCTGTTCTACCAGTTCTTAAATCTTTTACTGGGTGATTTCCTCCGCGATGACCAAATTTCAATTTGAAGGATTTAGCACCACTTGCCAGTGAAATAAGTTGATGTCCAAGACATACTCCGAAAATCGGTACTTTTCCGATAATTCCTTTTACCATTTCAATTGCTTCTGGAATATCAGTTGGATCTCCAGGTCCATTAGATAGCATGACACCATCCGGGTACATACCTAGAATTTCAGTTGCTGAAGTGTTATATGGGACTACAATAATATCGCAATCACGTTTGTTTAGTTCTCTTAATATGCCATGTTTCATACCAAAGTCCACCAGTACCACTCTTTTTCCACGTCCTGGACTTGGGTATGGTCGAGTTATTGAAACTTGTTCTACTAAATTTTTAGGAAGTTCAGTTGCTTGAAGTTCTTGTACTATTTGTTCCACATTCACCTCTTCTTCTGCATTGGTAAGCCTTCCTTTTAATGAACCGTGCATACGAATAATACGTGTTAGCTTTCTTGTATCAATTCCTTCAATTCCGGGAACGTTTTTAGCAACTAAAAATTCACTTATAGTAGCAGTATTTCTGAAGTTCGATGGTTGTTCTGCAAGCTCTCTAATAACAACTCCAGAAAGTCCTATTTCTATAGCTTCAAAATCATCTGGATTTATACCATAGTTACCAACCATAGGATACGTAAACGTTAATATTTGCCCACAGTTAGAAGGATCTGAAATGGATTCCTGATAGCCTGTCATTGCAGTTGTAAAAATTACTTCACCAATTGTTCCTGCATCACTTCCAAATGCATTTCCCTTAAATACTGTACCGTCTTCTAATATTAAGTATCTTGTTTTCATGCTTGTTCCTCCTGCCATACGATTTCTCCGTTATACATTGTAAGTTGTGGCCAACCATTGCAGGCCCATCCGTTAAATGGTGTATTCTTTCCTTTGGATACAAAAGCTTCTTTCACAATCTCTTGCTCTTTATCTAAATCTAATAAAACTAAATCGGCTGGAGCACCTACTTCAAGCTTTCCAAACTCAAATCCAAATACTTCCGCTGGTTTGATAGTTAGGTATTCCAATAGCTGCTTGAGTGTCCAATCGCCTGTTTTAACAAAGTGAGTATATAATAATGGGAATGCTGTTTCTAAACCGACAATTCCGAAAGGAGCTTTCTCAAATCCAAATGACTTTTCTTCCTCAGTATGAGGAGCATGATCTGTTGCGATAAAATCTAAGGTTCCATCTACCAGTCCTTCACGCAGTGCCATCATATCTTCTTTCGCTCTAAGTGGAGGGTTCATCTTCCATGCTGCGTCATTTGATGGAATATCGTCCTCACATAGTAATAAATGATGCGGGCTTACTTCTGCTGTAACCTGAATACCAGCTTTTTTAGCGGCTCTAATCACTCGTACTGATTCTTTCGTACTCACATGACATACATGATAGTGCGCACCTGCTGCTTCTGCGAGTAAAATGTCTCGCGCGATATGTACTGATTCAGAAACAGAAGGTATACCTTTTAAACCAAGTTCTTCGCTGCGTTTCCCTTTATGCATCACGCCACCGTAGATAAGTGTGTTATCTTCACAGTGAGCGACAATCGGGATATTGAATTTTGCTGCTTCCTTCATTGCTTCTAGCATTGTTCCAGCTTCCTGTACACCAACACCATCATCTGTTAAAGCAAAAGCTCCAAGATTTTTTAAAGCTTCGATATCTGTTCTTTCTTTGCCCGCTTGTCGAATTGTAATGGAACCATACGGTAATACGCGTACAAGTGCATTTTTCTCTACTAAATCTAATACATGTGAGAAATTTTCTGCACTGTCAGGTACTGGTCTTGTATTTGGCATAGCGCAAATGGTTGTATAACCACCTTTTGCTGCTGCTTTCGTTCCTGTTTCAATCGTTTCTTTATGCTCTCCCCCTGGTTCACGCAAATGAACATGTACATCAATAAAGCCAGGTGAAAGTAATTGTCCCTTACCATCTATTAGTTGAGCACCATTTGATGCGATACTCGCTCCGATTGCTGCAATTCTTCCATCTTGAACTAAAATAGCAGTTGTTTCTAGATTTCCTTCATTGTTAACTATTTGAACGTTTTGAATAATTTTTGTCATGTTATTCTCTCCCTTTCAAAATCATTTCAATGACAGCCATGCGAACATAAACACCATTTTCCATTTGCTTAAATATCCTTGACCGATCACATTCTACTAACTCACTAGCTATTTCCACGCCTCTATTGAATGGCGCTGGATGTAAGATAATTCCAGTTTTTTTCATTTTCCGTTCACGTTCTATTGTTAGACCATATAAATGATGATATTGCTCTTTAGAAAATGTTGTCTTCCCATCATGTCTCTCATGTTGAACACGGAGCATCATGAGAACATCACTATCTTCTATTACCTCATCGAATTCATTAAACGCTTCGAACTCTCCCTGCCACTCTGGCGGGCATACAAATCGGACTTGTGCGCCTAATTTTGCAAGTGCATCTGCATTAGACCTAGCAACACGACTATGGTTGATATCTCCTACAATCGTGATTACTTTATCTTGTAAAGTGCCAAACTCTTGCCAAATTGTATAAATATCTAACAGGCTTTGCGTTGGATGATTTCCTGTACCGTCTCCCCCGTTAATAATCGCAGGTTTAACTTTCCCAACTAATTCTTCAAAATAATTATTTTGCTCATGCCTAATAATTAATACATCTAGCCCAATGGATTCTAGAACTTTTACTGTGTCATAAAGTGTTTCACCTTTTAATGTACTAGAGAATCCAGCATCAAAAGGAAGGATATCTAATTTTAATTTTCTTTCAGCCATTTCAAAGCTCATCTTAGTTCTAGTGCTAGGCTCAAAAAACAGGTTCGATACCATGTAGTTATTATTCAGAGTTGAGGTGGTACCATCACGAAACGCTTGTGTTTGTTTTAATATCTGATGTATTTGATCCGCCGATAAGTCTTTCATTGATACTAAATTTTCCATGAATATCCACCTTTCTGTTTAAATCAAATTCTCCTGGGTGGATTTGCATCCAGATTTTTTTCGAGAAGCTCGATAAAGTCTGTGACATCCGCCGGAGGCTTGTTTAGTAAATGTTAAAACCTCCTCGAAAAAGTTTCGAGAAGGTTCGTTTTTGCATAGACAAGTAGTAGGATCATGCTACATGTCCCAACTTGCTATCCGAACCTTTTGCTGACTCACTGTTCAACTTCTTAAAAGGTCTATTATTTAGTTTGATGTAAATCTGTACTTTCTGCTTGTTTTCTACCTGGTAGGATCAGATTTAGTATAACCCCGATAATTGCCGCTAAAGCCATCCCTTCAATACTAAGAGCTTCTGTGACAATGAATTTTGCCCCACCGATTCCAATTACTAGGATTACAGATGCAATGACTAAATTTCTACTATTGCCAAAATCTACTTTTGCATCAACTAACATACGTAACCCACTTGCTGCGATTATCCCAAATAGTAGGATAGATACACCGCCTAAAACTGCTGTTGGTATCGTAGAAATAACTGCCATTGCTTTTCCAAAAAACGAAAGTAGGATCGCTACTACAGCTGCACCCAAAATAACATAAACACTATATATACGAGTTATTGCTAACACTCCAATGTTTTCACCGTAAGTAGTTTTAGGTGGTCCACCGATAAGTGCACTTACTAACGTTCCTAGACCATCACCTAGTAATGACCTATGCAATCCAGGTTCTTTTATGTAGTCTCTTTCTACAACTTTCCCTAACACGAGCTGATGCCCAATATGCTCTGAGATAGTGACGATAACGATTGGAACCATCACTAGTAATATATTTGAAGTAACAACAAAATCATAATGTACTCCAGGAACTAAAAAGTCTGGTGAAGCGAACAATTTCGCTTCTTTTATTGCGGTAAAATCAACAATCCCGATGATAATGGAATATATATAACCTACAACTAATCCTATTAAGATTGGCATTGTACTAATTATATTTTTGAAGTATACCGTACAGATGATCGCTGTAAACAATGTAACTAAAGCTGCTGAGAAGTGCAGGAAGCTATATTCTTTTATGCCTGATTCTGCATTTGTTATATTCATTGCCATATCGACTGCTGTACTCGACAATCCGAGACCAATTACCATAATGACAGGACCTACGACAATTGCTGGTAAAAGCTTCATAATCCATTTATAACCACTTTTCCAAATTACAAGAGACACAATTCCATAAACTAATCCTACGAAAACTGCCCCGATCATGGCATTACCCGGATTAATAGCTTTTCCCGATTCATTCAACCCATTTACTGCCACAAGAATAGGTGCGATAAATGCGAACGACGATCCTAAATATGCTGGTACTTGGAATTTAGTTACGAGTAAGAAGATAATTGTTGCTATCCCGCTTGTTAACAATGCAATCGCAGGGCTTAAACCTACCAGCTGTGGTACTAATATGGTAGATCCGAACATCGCAAACATATGTTGAAAACTTAAAGTGATGAGCTGCCCACCGGATGGCTTTTCATTTACATCTAAAACGGCATTTGACATGAATTTTACCTACCTTTTAAATAATTTTTTTAATAGACCTGGAAGTATATGCTTCTTACTCAATATCTGTTTATCTCCAGCGCTTGTCGATGCTTTCTCTTTACTTATTCGTAAATGGTTACTGCATCTACTTCGTCTGTTTCTGTAACTTTTACAACAATTCTCTCACTGCTAGAGGTAGGTATATTTTTTCCAACATAGTCTGCTCGAATCGGTAGCTCTCGATGCCCTCTATCAATTAAAACTGCTAACTGTATTTGAGATGGTCTTCCTAAATCCATTACTGCATCCATTGCAGCTCGGACAGTTCTTCCGGTAAATAAAACATCGTCAACCAAAATAACTTTTTTATCCTTCACATCATGTGTTATATCAACTTGTTGCACTAGCGGTTCAGCTGTATCATTCTTCAAGGAAAGATCATCTCTATATAGCGTTATATCAAGCTCTCCTGTTTTTATCGGTTTGCCCTCAATACGTTCGATTCTACCCGCTAGACGCTGAGCTAAAAATGCTCCTCTAGTTTTGATGCCCACTAGAATACATTCATCAATCCCCTTGTTACGTTCAATAATTTCATGTGCAATTCTTGTGAGTGCTCGATTTATCGCTTGCTCATCTAGAATATTCGCTTTTTCTCCCATCAACTTACATCTCCTTTGAACAAAATAAAAAACCTTCTAAGCTCGAGAGCCCAGAAGGTTGTAAATGCGTAATAAATTAGTGTGATTCCTAAAAATCCGCAGATTGATAGTGAGTCACGTTCACAAGTACCTTCTCAGCCTCTCTGGACTGTTATTAAAGGTGAAGCTATATAATTTTTTCTTATTTCTTTCACTAGTATAGAGTACTATTCCTCATTAATCAATGATTGATTTTTTAAATCTTGTATCAAATTAGTGAAATCCTCTGGAAGTGGGTAGGAGAACTCTAAGTATTCTCCCGTTTTTGGGTGAATAAAACCTAATAATCCTGCATGTAAAACTTGTCCATCAAAACTAATAGTTTTTTTCGGACCGTATTTTGGATCTCCAGCAAGTGGATAACCGATATATTTCATATGAACACGGATTTGATGTGTACGTCCAGTTTCCAATTGGCATTCAACTAACGAAAATTTATCATATCTCTCTATAACACGAAAATGTGTAACAGCGTGCTTACCATTATCTACTACCGCCATACTTTGTCTTTCTTTTTTATCACGAGCAATAGGAGCATCAATCGTCCCTTTATCGTGAGCAATGCGACCATGCACAAGTGCTGTGTACTTACGAGTAACTGTTTTCTTTACAAGTTGGTCCACTAACGAGACATGTGCTACATCATTTTTAGCAACCATCAAAAGACCTGTCGTATCTTTATCAATACGATGCACAATTCCAGGACGCATAACTCCATTAATACCTGACAAATCTTTAATTTGATACATCAAACCATTAACTAGTGTTCCAGTAGTATGTCCAGGTGCAGGATGTACAACCATTCCACGAGGTTTATAGACAACAACTACATCTTCATCCTCATAGATGATTTCTAAGTTCAAGTTCTCGGCAACAATATCAAGTGGAACAGCATCTGGAGGTGTAACGACAATAACATCACCAGCTTTTACTTTATAGCTCGTTTTTGCTGGCTCATTATTTACTGTTACAAAGCCGTCTTTTATAAAATTTTGAATTTGTGTACGTGACCAATCTGATTCAAAAGATGCAATTGCTTTATCAATGCGCTCTTTTGCTTGTTCATTTTCAATAATAAATGTTAAATCTTCCATTACTTCACCTTTTTCTTTTCAGCTCGTTCTTCTTGAAATACGAATAATATTATAATTACAACACCAATAGTTAGTGCAGCATCTGCCACGTTAAAGATTGGAAAATCATAATTAATAATAGGTATTAAAACATCGACGAAGTCTACTACTTCGCCTCTCCAAAGTCGGTCAATAAAGTTCCCTATTGCTCCTCCAAGTAGCATCATCAAGCCAGCTTGAAATACTGGCTTTCCTTTTGCTTCTTTATGAAAATAATAGATAATTCCAATGATGACGATGATAGTGACAATGGTAAAGAATCCTATTTTTCCTTCTAGAATGCCCCAGGCTGCTCCTCTATTTCTATGAGAAAGTAGCGCTAGGTAAGGGTCCCACATAATAATTCGTTCACCAAGTATCATATTTTTAACGACTAGCCATTTTGTCCATTGATCTAATGCAATGACAAAGGCCGCCAGTCCATAAAATTTCCACACATTATTTCCCCCACATAACAAATTCTTTTCAGCAAAATTGAACACTCTCCATCTAGTTTAACACAGAACCATGCAATACGTAAAAGAGCAGACACAATTTCAACATCGATTATGTACCATAAGAGTTGAAAGGGTGGCGGCTTTATGGGCTATTTGCTCGATGTTAAGGACTAAAGTAGAGAATTTAAGGGCTATATTGAAATCTATGGATTATTAAAAGTGATTTATGGGCTATCCGAAAACACTTAAGGTCTTTACCTTTAAAATTAAGAGCTATCTAGCCATTATCCTATAAAAAATGTGATCCAAATAATTGGACCACATTTCTTTGTTTTATTTACTTAACAACCTCTGCGCAACGTGCACATAAAGTTGGGTGGGCTTCACTTGTACCAACTGTTTCGGAAATTGTCCAACAACGCTCACATTTTTCACCATCTGCTTTTTCTACTACAACAGAAGCATGCTCTAATACTAAGCTGTTTGCTGGTGCTTCAGACGGTGCACCGCCTAATTCAAATTTAGAAACAATGAACAATTGTGCAAAGTCAATGGCATCTGTTTCAAACAGTGCTTTATAGTCATCATTTACATATAAAGCTACTTTAGCTTCTAATGATTTACCGATCGTTTTTGCATTACGCGCTTCTTCTAGTGCTTTTAATACATCATCACGTAATTCCATAATTTTATCCCACTTAGCTGCTAAATTCTTGAATTCAGGATAATCAACAGCTTCTGGCATATCCGTTAATTGAACACTTTCCGCAGTTTCATGCTCTAAATAAGCCCAAAGCTCATCTGTCGTATGAGGCAAGATAGGTGTTACTAATTTTAGTAGAGCTAATAATGTATCATACATAACTGTTTGCATAGCACGACGATCCGAGTGGTCCTCGCCATAGATATACACAACATCTTTTGCAATATCTAAGTAGAATGAACTTAACTCACTTGATACAAAGTTATTCACCGTATGATATACACTTGCAAAATCGTAGCGATCATATGCAGCTCTTACTGTTGTAATTACTTCTTGAAGTTTCATGTACATATACTGATCCACTTCACGAAGATCCTTGAATTCCACACGATTATTAACAGGATGGAAATCACTAATATTACCATGTAAGAATCTGAATGTATTACGGATTTTACGATATACTTCTGATACCTGTTTGAAGATCGCATCTGATACACGTACATCTGCTGTATAATCTACAGAAGCTACCCACAAACGTACAATGTCTGCACCTAACTGATTTATCACTTTAGAAGGAACGATTACGTTCCCTAATGATTTACTCATTTTACGTCCATTTCCATCCAATGTGAAACCATGGCTTAACAAACCTTTGTAAGGAGCGTGACCAAACATAGCCGTACTTGTTATTAACGAAGAGTTAAACCAACCACGATATTGATCCGATCCCTCTAGATATAAGTCAGCTGGGAATACTAAATCGTCGCGTTCTTCTAGGACACCTTGATGAGATGAACCGGAATCGAACCATACATCCATAATATCTGTTTCTTTCGTAAAGATACCATTCGGACTTCCAGCATGTGTAAATCCTTCTGGTAGTAATTCCTTCGCTTCTTTTTCAAACCAAATATTTGAACCGTGCTCACGGAATAGTTTAGAAACATGTGAAATAGTCTCTTCTGTCAGAATCGGTTCTCCATCTTCCCCATAAAATACTGGAATTGGAACTCCCCATACACGCTGACGAGAAATACACCAGTCTCCACGATCGCGAATCATGTTAAATAGACGAGTCTCCCCCCATGCAGGAGTAAACTTGGTATCCCGAATAGCTTGTAGCAATTCATCTCTAAATGCCTCAATAGAAGCAAACCATTGTGCTGTAGCACGATAAATAACTGGTTTTTTTGTACGCCAGTCATGCGGATATGAATGTGTAATAAATGTAAGTTTCTCAAGCGCACCTGCAGCCTCTAAAGCTTCTGTAATCGCTTTGTTAGCTGTGTCATAAAATAATCCTTCAAAACCAGGTGCTTCAGCAGTCATTACACCGCGGTCATCAACTGGACAAAGAACATCTAAGCCGTAAGCTTTTCCAACGTAAAAGTCATCTTCCCCGTGTCCAGGAGCTGTATGAACACATCCAGTCCCAGATTCAGTTGTTACATGCTCTCCTAAAATGATAAGAGAATCACGATCGTATAATGGATGTTTCGCTACGAGACGATCCATTTCCTTACCTTCCAGTGTACGTTCTACTGTATATTCTTCCCAGCCTAATTCTTCCGCAACAGATTTTACTAAATCTAATGCAACGACAAATTTAGAACCTTTCGTATTAACAACTGCATACTCAACTTTAGGATGCAAGGAAATAGCTAGGTTTGCAGGAATTGTCCAAGGTGTTGTAGTCCAAATGATAAATTTTGTTCCTTCTTCCAGAACTCCTTTTCCTTCAGTCACCTCAAAGCTTACATAAATAGATGGTGATTTTTTATCTTGGTATTCAATTTCTGCTTCAGCCAATGCTGATTCACTTGATGGTGACCAGTAAACAGGCTTTAACCCTTTATAAATATATCCTTTTTTAGCCATTGCACCGAATACTTCAATTTGACGTGATTCAAATGCAGGAGTTAATGTAACATATGGATTATCCCAGTCCCCACGAACACCCAAACGTTTGAATTGTGAGCGTTGATTGTCAATTTGTTGATATGCATACTCCTCACAAAGCTTCCTAAACTCTGCTAAAGACATCTCTTTACGTTTTACACCTTTATTGGTTAGTGCTTGCTCGATTGGCAGACCATGTGTATCCCAGCCTGGAACATAAGGTGTATGGAAGCCTGACATAGACTTGTGACGGACAATCATATCTTTTAATACTTTATTTAATGCATGACCCATATGAAGATCACCATTGGCATAAGGTGGTCCATCATGTAGTACAAAAAACGGACGATCTTTTGTATGGTCCTGTACTTTTTTATAAATATCCTGATCTGCCCATTTAGTTTGAATTTCTACTTCTTTCACTGGTAAATTTCCACGCATAGGGAAATCAGTTTTTGGCATTAATAACGTATCTTTGTATTCCATCTTATAACCTCCTAATTATTAAAAGCATGAGTACTGTAAAGGAGTGGCGAAAACAAAAAAACTCCACATCCCTAAAAGGGACGAGGAGTTATGCTCGCGGTACCACCCTACTTGCGATTTGTATAAAATCGCCGCTTAGAATGCCATAACGGGGCATTAACCGAAGACACTTACTATTTGTTCAGTGCCCTTGCTCCAAAGTGATATTCTAAATAAGATTCTACCCTGAGCTCTCACCACCCTCAAGTCGCTTTGTCGAAATCTATTTTAGACGTCTTTTTCAACGCATATTATATGATATGAAATTATTATAGGTAAAGTATGGCTATGAGTCAAGAAATGTTAATCTTCCGTAACAGATATACGATCAATTGCTTCTGTATCCACATCATATTCCATTAAATGATTCCAGTCATCTGTGTTGATCAAATCTAGCTGGGCTTCGACTAACATTTTAAAACGATTTCGGAACACTTTTGACTGCTTTTTCAAGTCCTCGATTTCCAATGCAATCCTTCTAGCCTTAGTTAAAGCTTCGTTAACAATTCGATCAGCATTTTTTTCTGCCTCTTTCACAATTAACTTCGCTTCTTTTTGTGAATTGCGACGAACCTCTTCTGCTGCCTCTTGTGCAACGACAATTGACTTATGTAATGTCTCTTCAATTGAAGTAAAATGACCAACCTTTTCGCTTGAAGTTTTAAGCTTTGTTTCTAATTCCTTTTTTTCTTTCATCAATATTTCAAGATCTTTCATAATTTGATCAAGGAATTCGTTTACTTCATCTTCATTATATCCTCTAAATCCTTTACCAAATTCCTTGTTATGTATATCAAGTGGTGTTAGTGGCATTTTAACATCTCCTTTACTTACTATTCTTGTATTCTTTCTTACATTATACATTTCCAAGAAGGTGAATACATCTAAATTTGAAATATTCTTATAAAAATTAACTTTTAAGTTCTAACCTGCCTATTTGTAGTCGTAATTTATCTTTTTTTGTTCTTCCTTCGATCATTATTAATTTTACTCTTCCATGCCCTCTAATAGAAAGTAAATCAAGTTCTTGTAACTCAAGAGATACCTGATCCTTTTCTGACCAGTTCACTTTGACCTTACCAGCTTGAATAAGGGATGCTGATTTTTGACGAGAAATATTAAAAACTGCCGCAATCACTGTGTCTAACCTAAGGGAACTAACCGTTAAAGTATCAGTTATCCATTCCTCCTGTTGAACAAAATAATCAATTGGATCTTCTATCACATTTATATGAACTTTCACTTTCCCAATGGATGTGAAATTAGCTCGAACGTAATCTAAAACCTCTAAGGCAACGACGAACTGAATGGCTCCATCTTGTACGCGTATATCACCAAATTTACTACGATCAATTCCTAGTGACATCATTGAACCAAGAACATCCTTGTGCTTTAGCGTAACAAATTTAGTAGGATAATGAACTTCCACTACTTTCGAAGAGAAATCGTTATCAGATGGAGTAAAATAAGAAGGAAACAATAAGACTCTTCTTCTCTCCGCATCCTCTAGTGCACCTTGAGCGCTAGAGTCAATCTCTTCATATTGCCTACGAATCGAGTCTACGATAAATTGCTGCCTTGGGTCTAGAAAGTCCGTCAACTTAGGAGCATATCGATCCTCAACTTCCCGCATCATACTCACAACCTGTTCTATAAATGGCTGTTCTTCTTTTCTAAAATGTTGCAATACATTTTCCATATTAATATTTCCCTTTCGACTATAGTAAAAAACCCCACGAAAGTGAGGTTAGACAACTATATTAGCTATATAATATATGCCTGTCATTGCTAGGTTTAATACAAAAATTGCCACGATTGGTGAGATATCAATCATCCCTAATGGAGGAATAATTTTTCTAAATGGTTCTAAGTATGGCTCACATATTTTCCCTAAAAACTTTCCAAAACCTGATTGTTGAATGCTCGGAACCCATGACATTAAAATATACGCTATTAATGCATACGTATAAATTTGAACACCCCAGCTTATTAAAGATAAAACTAATCCCATAATTTAAATACTCCTCTGTTAATCTAAGTCATTATAGTAATAATCCGATATTGCACCATCGACTTCAACAGAATCTGGTGCACAAAGGAATATATCCGTACCTATTCTTTGTATGTCTCCACCTAAAGCGTACACTGTCCCACTTAAAAAGTCGATTATTCGAATTCCCTGCTCCTTATCAATACGTTGCAAATTTACAATTACAGCCTTTTTACTTTTTAAGTGTTCAGATATATCTTGTGCTTCTGCATACACTCTCGGCTCTATCAATATTACTTTTGAGGACTTTTGGACATTTTGAATACTAACGAGATTAGGAGTGTTCATATCCTTTGGAATCGTATTAAATTTACGTTCTTTAGGAGCAGACTTTACAGTTTGCTTTATATTATTATCAACTGTTTTTTGCTGCTGAGGTCTTGGTTGCTGCGCTTCTGATGCTTCCTCATCTTCATCTAAGTAGAAGAAGTTTTTCATCCAGTTTTTCATGCTCATACAATTCCCTCCCTCTCTTTTCCAACCAATGCTGTTCCGACTCTAATAAATGTTGCACCTTCTTCTATTGCTATCTCATAATCCCCAGACATTCCCATGGAAAGTTCTGTACAAGGGGCGCCTGCTATTTGTTTAGCTGCAATTTTACTTTGGAGTTGTTTCAATCTGCGGAAAACATTTCGAATGATTGTGTCATCTTCCGTATTAGGTGCCATTGTCATCAATCCAATAATGCGAATACGTTTATGGTTTTTAAGCTGATCTACAAATGCTTCTACTTCTTCAAAAGCAAGCCCATGTTTTGACTCTTCTTGGGATACGTTTACTTGTACAAAACAATCCTTTGTGGAGGTAGCTCTTTTTTCAATTTCATCCGCTAAACTCATCCGGTCTAATGAATGCAAGAAATTTATATGGTTAATAACTGATTTAACTTTTCTTGTTTGCAATGAACCTATGTAATGCCACCCAACATCATTAGAAATGGCATCTAACTTTTTCTGTAAACCCTCTGGTCGATTTTCTCCCAAATGCCGAATACCATTTTCTATTACCTCGTTTGTTCGACTAACTGAAACTTCTTTTGTTACTGCTATTAATGTAATATCTTCTAACTTTCTATTACCTCGGTCGCATGCATTTTGCATACGCTGTTGAATTTGTTCTAAGTTTTGTTGTACGTTTGTCATTCGAAACCCAACTTTTCATCAATTGTTTTTGTTTATTGTATCAATGAAAAGCCGTTTTATCAATGATGAACATTGTAAGTCTATGTTTTTGATACAATTATAACATCTTTTCCAATTATCGCTATATTTTGTACGGCTATTTTCTTTGTGTCTCTTTTTTTATTAAAAAAAGTTGGATACGCTCCATTTTCTTCTACTAAAAATGAAATAATATAACCAGTTTCTTTATCAATTTCTGCGTCTACAATATAGCCGAGTAATTGCCCACTCTTTGCTTCTATTACTTCTTTTTGCTGCGCATCTGAAAATTTCATCATTAACCCCCTTTATTCATTATATGAATGAAAATGAAAAAAACGCTTTTTTTCTAAAAAGAAAAAAATCCAGATCTTAAACGCTTCGTTCTAATGCATAAATACGGAATCCTACTTGTAACTACCTATATGATTTTTAGAAAGTGTTTTCTGCCGGACCAAAAGTAACTACGATTATGCTCCACCATAGGAGCTAACTCGTTGTTCTTAAGAAATTTATAACAACAGAAAAACGCTTCTTCTAAAAAGAAAAAGCGTTTTTGCTAAATAACTTATGGATTCAATTGGCTTTGAATAGTTGATAAGGCACTTTTCTCTAATCTTGAAATTTGTGCCTGCGATAAACCTAAGTCCATTGCTATTTCTGTTTGTGTAGCTCCATAGTAAATTCTCTTCGTTAATATTTTCTTTTGTCTTGTATCTAGCTTCTGAAAACTATCCTTCACAGTAAAATAAGTTACCCATTGATCTTCGGATACATCATTATCGCATAATTGGTCCATCATATAAATAGCGTCTCCACCATCACTGAATATTGGCTCTTGTAAAGATACAGGATCTTGAATAGCATCTAAAGCAATTAATATATCCTCCACTGAAATATCTAGCTCTTTTGACAAGTCATCCAAGGTTGGTTCTTGTAAATGTTCGTTGATAAACTGTTCCTTTGCTTTCATAGCTTTATATGCAATATCTCTTAACGATCTTGATACTCGTACTGAATGATGATCACGTAAGTGTCTTTTTATTTCTCCAATAATCATAGGAACTGCATACGTAGAAAAACGGACGTTATGCTTTAAATCGAAATTCTCAATTGATTTGATGAGCCCAATACAACCAACTTGAAACAAATCATCTGCTTGCTCTCCTCGGTAAGCAAACCTTTGAACTAGACTTAAAACTAGCCTTAAATTACACATTACCAGTTCATCTTTAACAGATTCTTCACCAGATTGTAAACGGATAAACAATTCTTTCATTTCTTCATGCTTAAGTAAAGGAAGCTTAGATGTATCAATGCCGCATAATTCAACTTTTGTTCTCGTCATAGATCTTCCTCCGGACTTTTTAATTGTTCTAAGTCAGTTTGTCCGGGAAAGAAAAGATTATTCTATACGTTTCTATCCAATTTCACCCATTAGGCAATTGGTTCGTTTAACAGCTCCTTTAAATCTAAAATGATTTTTTTTTCTAAACGTGATATATATGATTGCGAAATACCTAAATGATCAGCTACTTCTTTTTGAGTCATTTCTTCTTTACCATTTAAACCAAACCGACATTGCATAATGTACTTTTCCCTATTCCCTAGTAAATTTATTGCTTCAAATACATGTTGACGCTCTAGTTTTTTCTCCACATCTTCAATGATTAAATCCTCGCTAGTACCTAAAATATCTGATAGTAATAGTTCATTCCCGTCAGAATCAGAATTTAAAGGTTCATCAAAAGAGACTTCTGACTTCATACGATTTGTCTTACGTAAATGCATTAAAATTTCGTTCTCTATACATCTTGATGCGTAAGTTGCGAGCTTAATACCTTTTTCTAGATTAAACGTCTCTACAGCCTTAATAAGTCCGATTGAACCTATACTAATAAGGTCTTCTATATTAGTATTTGTCTGATCAAATCTTCTCGCAATGTAAACAACTAATCTTAAGTTTCGTTCAATTAATATATCTCTAGCATGTTCATCGCCATCCATAAACGCCAGTAGCATCTCTCGTTCTTCTTCTCTCGATAATGGTTTAGGTAATGATTCATTGCCACCAATATAATGTACACTTTTTCTTCTAAAGGAAAGTACCCAATAGTAAATCTTACGCAACCAATTCATCAGCATTATCCTACACTCCTTTTTTTCAAATGAAAATATGAGGAACTATGTAATATCCCATCCGCCCCATGTGGAAACTTTTCTCTTGCTTTCGTCATAACAATATAACCTTTTGGTAATGCCTGATCTCCTATCATCCATTGATCATACTTAATACCAACAACCCATGTTTTATGTTTGTGAATCGTTGCAATTGGAATTAATCTTAATTTACTTGCATATTCTTTTGAAATCTTGTCCAATCCGGTTCTTCCATCAAACTCCCAATTACTAATAGCTTCAAATAACGCATGTGGTAGAATCTCCCGCAACATTTCAGCTGCCACAAAGTGGACAGGATCATTGGACAACGGTTCCGTACACACATTTCCTGAGTCTATAAAAAGTGTCAGCTCCTTAGAAATACCAAATAACGAAACATTAGATGGATATAGAAGCTCTCTTTCTCCGTGAGTAATATTCAGATGAAGGACATGTTTGGTCAGCAAATATAGACCACCTGTTGCAATCAACGCAAAGTTCATAATCATAAACAAATTACTACTATTGTCATACAAAGGAGCAATAGCTGTAAGTAAACCGCCAGCAAAAACACTAGTCAGTAACGTTAAAATAATTGCTTTTCCTATTTGCGAACGTTTTTTCCAAAAAGCAATCGCAATCATTACAAAAAAAGATAAAAATATTGTACTCATAGAATGAGAGAAAACAACTGTGATTACTCCAGCCGTTAGAGCAGATAGGAATAAATACCTTTTCTGATTTTCAATCCACCCAATTTTATTGGCAAATGCCAAAACGGTATAATTGAAAAAAGTATTAGTTACAATCATTACTTCCGCATACATAGTTTCCCTCCTTTTGACTAAAGCTTAGCATCTAAAGTTTAAGAAATTTGTCAAAAGACCGTTCAAAAACGTTCTTTTTTTACGACAAATAATAAGAGTTAAGAAATACAAAAAAAGATGCCAATTAGGCTGGTGGTGACTGAACGTCACCACCAGCATCTGTTTTCTCAGTAGTTTTATGGCATTTTTCTGTCCGTCACCCTTATAACAGGTTAGTGCTTTTTGGGATAACAAAAGATAAGATACTCTTCAATTCAAAGAGGGAGCTCCCGAAAATAAAATTTCGGGAGCTCTACCGTTAATCTATAAGGCAAATACCAGCTATTTTTTGTCGTATACTTTTTTCTTAGTGTAGAAATATATAAGAAATGCCTTTTTGGATGCTTGATAACCCAAATCTAACCTCTCTGTATGTAATCTTTGTATTCTATACCACTCAAATTACCAAAAATTTAATTTTATCTCAGCAATCAAAAAATATCCTTATATTTAATACAGAATTTGATCTTAATATCTCCTTACTTGCTCTCACCTATTGTTTACTTGCTCCCATCAGTGGCTTACTTGCGGTCTTAAAGTTTTACTTGCTCTAAGTCTATATTTACTTGCGGACTATTACCTTTTACTTGCGTAGTGGAAAACTTTTACAAACTTTTATCGATTCATGGCCAAAACATGTAGAACCATACTACTAATAGGTGTTTCTATTCACTGTTTCGACTGGAATATTCCTAATTTATAAGGAGTCCTTTTAACAAATTATACTTTATTCAAAAAAAGCAACCACCGAAGTGATTGCTTTAATCTTTATATTAGTTTCTACGTTGACGATTTCTTAAGAAAGTTGGGATATCTAATGCATCCTCTTGTTGGTTATGAGATACATGTCGTTCTTGTTGAGGTGCTTGTTGTTGCACTTCTTCTTTACGCTGTTCTCGGATTGGTGCTACAGATGGTTGTGGCGTTCTGCTGCCACCGAAACCTGTGCTTCGAGGTTGTTTTTGTGTGATAAGTTCTTCGTTGAATCCAGTTGCAATTACCGTAACAACTATTTCATCTTTCAAGTTATCATTGATAACCGAACCGAATATCATATTAACTTCTTCATCTGAAGCAGAGGCAACAATATCAGCCGCTTCTTGAACTTCAAACAGACTTAAGTTTGAACCACCAGTAATATTCATCAAGACACCAGTTGCTCCATCAATTGATGTTTCAAGAAGTGGACTTGAAATAGCCTTTTTCGCAGCTTCTGCAGCACGATTTTCTCCTGCAGAAATACCGATACCCATAAGTGCTGCACCTTTGTTAGACATAATTGTTTTAACATCTGCAAAGTCAAGATTGATAAGACCAGGTACTGCGATCAAATCAGAAATACCTTGAACCCCTTGACGTAGTACATTATCCGCTTCTCTGAAAGCTTCTAGCATTGGTGTGTTTTTATCTACGATTTCTAACAAACGGTCATTTGGAATGACGATTAACGTATCAACTGACTCTTTCATCATGCTAATACCACCAACTGCTTGTGTAGAACGTTTACGACCTTCAAAAGTAAATGGACGTGTTACTACCCCAACTGTTAATGCCCCTAAATCACGTGCAATTTGAGCAATGACTGGTGCTGCTCCAGTACCTGTACCGCCACCCATACCTGCTGTGACAAATACCATATCTGCGCCTCTTAAAGCTTCTTCTATCAGTTCTTTACTTTCTTCCGCAGCTTTTTTCCCTACCTCAGGATTCGCTCCTGCACCAAGACCGCGAGTTAGTTTTCCACCAATTTGTAGTTTTACTTCGGCTTTTGACATATTGAGAGCTTGTGCATCTGTATTAACAGCAATAAAATCTACTCCTTGAACACCGTGTTCAATCATTCGATTTACAGCGTTGTTACCGCCACCACCTACTCCAATAACTTTAATGATCGCTAATTGATCTTCATTTGTTTCAAATTCTAACATGCTATTGCCTCCTATGCTCTCTCTGCTATGATAAAGGGTTTGTTATTCGAAAAACTTGTCAAAAAATCTTTTTGCTTTTGTCATTGGGCTATCTTTGTGTTCATTGGTTGTTTGCGCAGTTTGTTTTTGTTTTTTAGACACCGCAACTGTTTCATTTGGAACCGAATGCGCTAATGCATGGCTACTACCAATTTTACCATAGAAAAGATCTTCTTTATAGGCATATCTTATAAGACCAACTGCAGTCGTATATTGTGGCTCACGAACCCCAATATAATCTGGAGTATATAGTCTTACTCTTGTTTGGAGTATATGTCTTGCCAACTGACCTAAGCCTTCCAGTTTAGAAACTCCGCCAGTAATCACTACTCCTCCTGGTAAGTCTTGTAAACCAAGTCGATAGAATTCTTCCAGAACTAGTTCAAATAGCTCTTCAAGTCGAACTCCGATGATTTCAGCAATATAGCGTTGCGAGTATTGTTCCTTCATATCAGCTCCTATTACAGGTACTTCAAATAATTCATCATCCGAAGCATCATCATAGAATGCATGTCCATATTTTAGTTTAATCATTTCTGCTTGTTCGGTTGGTGTTTTCAGTACAATAGATAAATCTTTTGTAATATGATCTCCACCTACCGGAATAACAGAAGTATTGATTAAATGACCTTCATTAAAAATGGCAATCGTTGTGGAACCCCCGCCTATATCAATATAAGCAGTGCCATGATTTTTTTCATCTTCAGTTAATGCAAAATGACCACCAGCTAAAGGTTGCAAATAAATCTCCCTTATTTGGAGACCAGCTCTTTCCACACATCTTAACACGTTATGTAAAATTGTTTTGGATGTAGTCATCATAATACCGTCTAATTCTAAGCGGGTGCCAATCATCCCTCTTGGATCTTTAATTTCCTCTAAGTGATCGACGATAAACTGTTTTGGTGCTATATTAATAAGCTCTCTCTCAGGAGGAATAGACATTACTTGAGCAGACTCAATCACACGTTCTAAGTCTCCATCCGTAATTTCTCTATCCTCACGATTAACAGCGACTACTCCTTTAACATTTTGTATATTCGCCATATTTGCTGGGATGCCTAATACTATTTCATTAATAGACATACCAATCATTCTTTCGGCTTCATTAACAGCTTTTTTTATAGATTGTACGGTTGCATCTATATCCACAATGGTGCCTTTTCTTATTCCATTTGATTTAACATTTCCTACACCTATTACATGCAGCGAGTCATCATTCATTTCGCCTATTAAGACCTTGATTGATGACGACCCAATATCTAGTGATACGTATAATTCTGATTGATTCAACCCGTGGCACCTCCTGTAAACTCTTTATTTATTATTCTAGTGTAAAAATAGTATAAAGTCTAAAATTTTCTAAAGAAATAGTCAATTACTATATAAAATCTATTGTTTTTTTCTTTCTGACCATTTGGTTAACATTATTCGACGAATAACTGCTATATTTTGAAATAATCGTACTCCAAACGCAAAAATTGCAGCCAAGTATAAATCTATCCCTAAATGGACTCCTAAAAATGCTAGAGCTGCAGCAAGAGCAATGTTGAAGAAAAATCCTGAAACAAATACTTTATCATCATAAACATGCTGTAAATGGGCACGTATTCCACCAAATAAAGTATCAAGTGCAGCCAATACTGCTATTGATAAATAGCTTTCATATATTTCTGGAACCTGCATTTCAGTTAATAAACCGAGGGAAATCCCAAGTATCAGTCCTAATAATGGCAACCACATTTCATGACTCCCCTTCTGGTACTTCTTTTAAGAAATGATTGTTCACTGGTTGGTCATAAGCTGAAATCCTGATAATCTGCTCTGGCTCACCAATCTTAAGTTTTAAATTATCAATATAGAAGTCATCACCGATTGTAGAAGCCTCTAACTGATTGTACATTTTTTGTGCCTCATCATAGGTAGAAGTTCCAATTCTGATCATAAATGGAGCATTTCTTACAGGTATATTATTCACTGTAGTTTTACCATTTACATCTCTTATTGGTGAAGAATATATTATACGTTTACCGTCAACTTCAATATCTTTAGCTTTAAAACGATTGATTTCATTGATTAGACGAATAAGTAGGTCTGGTGAAATACCTTCTACAGGTTGTCCAAGTGCAATGCTTTCTAAGGATGGTTCTACTTTAATAGTAAGCCCTGGACCAGTATAATCTACTAGACCAATATCTTCCTTTAGTTGCACCACTGTATCCTCTAAAGCAAACGCAGCACTTTCACTCACCATATTCCCATATTTAAGGATTGTCTGATCTAACATATATACTTCAGATAGTAACTCTGAGTGTGTTTCAGTTTCTTTGGACAATTCTTGACGAATAGCCCATATGTCTCGTGTGTCTCTAGTTTCTGGATTTTGAACGGTGTTATATTGTACTGCTAACATAAAACCCACTATTAACAAAATTATGGTGAACCGAATATAGACGGTTTTTTTCATTATTCGGCCTCCTTTTGGTTAGCTATAATCATCATCCCTTAAAGCAGGCATAGTTATTAAATCTTTTTCTCCGACGGTTACCACTATATTATCACTAGTAAGTTGATCTACAACGCCTCCACCTAAGTTTACGGAGGCGAATAAAACTTTGGGATCTCCTACTGCTTCTATTGTAAATGGGGCAGGAAAGGTTTTCCCATCAACCACAATTACAGGTCCAGTACATCGTATATAGGAGTTTGCGTGAAGCCGCTGACCATTAATCGATATAGCCTCTGCACCTGATATTTTTAATTCATTGATCACTTTAAAAACATGACTCTCATGTACAATGTAATCATTTGGGTTTTCTTGAGAAGGATTATATGCCCCATCTTCCAACGAAACAGTAATTCCTTTTCCTTGTGATGGAATATCACCAATTAATAATCGAAGTAATTCTGCTTCCTCAACAAGCTCTTCCACACTTTCTTCACTCTCTACAAAAGATTGTTCATAATCCCGAACTTTTTGCTGCTTTACGATAATTTCTTCCGTTAGTTCTTTATTTCGTTCTTTTTGTTCTACTAACTTTTCTCTATATTTTTCTTGCTGTTGGAACCCCGAGACATCTGAAGCGTTTTCATCTGTGTCATCTGAGGAGATGCTATACGAATATGCAAGTATAAATCCTAACACTAAACTTACCATCGATATAGTAATAAGTCCCCTAGACGGTACTTTAAGGAGTTTGGTCTTCTTCATTTTCCACAACCTCCTCCTTTTCTGGTACATTGTACACATCTACATATGGTTGAAAAAATGTTCCTACTTCTAAATCTACAATCCCTTTCACTTCTGGATTTAGTTGAGAAACAATAGACGGGTAGTAATTCATTTTCTCTCCAAATGATGGAATGATTGCTTGAACTTCATTGCCATCATTCATATACACTTGAATAGAATAGGCATCGTTTTCGGTTGGTGTATATTTAATCTGTGAAATACCCGTTAACACTTCACTGTCTAAGAGCTTTAACTCTTTAATCATTCTTTGACGAATTTTCTCATCTTCAAACCCAGTAAATATGGGACCATCCTTAGGAATAACTTGTCCATCTGTTTTAATAATCTGCCCATTTTCTAAAATAATATGAAGAAAATCGCCATCCTCAAGGTATCCTATTTGATTAAACTCATTAACCTGTATATGAACGGATGTTAACCACTTTCGCTGGACATGCACAGATTCTACCCAAGCATTCGCTGCCAATAGATTTTCTATTTTACTTTCATTAAAACTCCACATCGATTCACCAGTAACCAATGTACTTTCTTCTATGTACAATTGCTCTGGAACTAGTTTTGCACCATCTAATGAGATTGTTTGAATTTGACTATAAGATGATTGGAAATATAAAACAATCAACAAAGTAGTTACAAAGAGAAAAAGTAGAATGGAAAATTTTTTGTTTGTTCTACGTCTTCTTCGCTCTTTTAGTGTAGGTATACGATCTTCAATATCAATAATTTTTTCCATTCTACCGCCCCCCTTCTTTATCAGTTTCTTTGGCTAAGTTTAAAATAATTCCAATAATCCCCCATGTCATCACTAATGAAGATCCCCCATAACTGATGAATGGTAAAGTCACTCCTGTTACTGGTAACAGGCCAGTAACAACCCCCATATTTAAAAATGTCTGTACTGCCAACAGGGAAGTAAATCCGATAATCATCAGCTGGCGTTCACGTGTTTTTGCACGTGCAGCCATTGTGAAACTAGTCGTAAAGAAAGTCACAAAGGCAAGTACGATGATGAATCCTCCGATGAAACCAGCCTCTTCTAATAGAATAGAAAAGATAAAATCATTTTGAGGTTCCGGCAAATATAAAAACTTCTGGCGGCTATTTCCATAACCAAACCCGAATAATCCGGCTGGACCTATTGCAAGCAATGATTGTATAGCTTGAAACCCAGAGCCCAAAGGATCGTTCCAAGGGTCTAAAAAAGCTTGAATTCGTACAAGTCTGTATGGTGCTGAAACGATTAATAACACAAAAGCAATAATTCCACTCAAGCCTATCCAGAGGAAGAACTTAAACGGAAGACCTGCTGCGAACAATAAAAAGAATACAGCAACAACCAATACAAATGCTGAACCAAAATCTGGTTGTACCATGATAAAGCCAATTGGTAATAATAATAGAACCGCACTTTGAATATACATTTTCATCCTAGAATTTTTTTCATTTGCAAGAGTGCTTGCCAAAACTCCTAAAACAGCTATTTTAGCTAACTCAGCTGGTTGAAAGTTCATAAAACCAAGTGAAATCCAGCTTTGAGATCCATTTCGAACAACTCCAATGCCTGGAATCAAAACGCCGATTAGCATAACAATTGCAACTATATATAAACCTTTCCAAAATCCATCTGACCGTATGAAACTCGATTTTTGAATAATAAAAGCACCAAAGATCCCTACAACTAAATATGCAGCTTGTTTTAACGCAAAAGGCATTTGTCCTTTATAATGGACTTCGCTCCAATAGGAACCGGCTGAATGAACAAATAATATACCTATGATGGATAAAAACAGTACAGAAGATAGGAAAATAAATTTTCTTGTATCTTTCGTTTAGGTCATCCTTTCATTACTCTTCTAAAGAAATAACTCGATTGATAAATTCTTCGCCACGTATCTCAAAGCTTTCATATTGGTCCCAACTTGCACAAGAGGGAGATAATAATATGATATCCCCTTCAGATGACACCTCAGTTGCCATTTCAAATGCTTCACCTAATGTTTGAACACTAACTACAGATGGTATTCCCTGTGCTTCTCCAAACTTTTGTAGTCTGTCTTTAGTTGCTCCGTAATGAACTAATGCTTTCACACGATTTAAGTATGGTATTAATTCATCAAATGAATGTCCACGGTCCACACCACCTGCTATTAATATAACTGGCTCCGTAAATCCTTCCAATGCACTTTTAGTAGCAAGTGCATTGGTAGCTTTTGAGTCATTATAGAATTTACGTCCCTTCCACTCCCTGATAAACTGTGTGCGATGCTTAACTCCATGGAACGTCGACAATACTTGCATAATAGCTTCCACAGAGCAATTCATCATTAGTGCAGTAGCAGTAGCTGCTAATGCATTTTCTAAATTATGTTTACCTCGTAGAGCGATGATTGATCTATTAAATAATTGTTCACCGTTCCAGTAAACATATAAATCATCCGCACTAATACCATCCTTTGTTTTACCACTTACATAGAAAGGTATTTTGGATGCATTACTTTTTTGGGCATAGTCTTTTACAATTTGCTGTTCCCCATTAAAAACTAGCCAATCGCTAGCATCTTGTTTTTGGGTAATTTTAAATTTAGCATCTGTGTATTCTTGAAAATCCCTATGATAATCTAGATGTGCCTCATACAAGTTAAGCAATACAGAAACTTTTGGCTTTAAGTCTTCTGTACCCATGAGTTGGAACGAAGATAATTCAGTGACGATAATATTGTCTTCTGTTGCTTCTTTTGCAACACTAGTTGCCACCGTCCCAATATTTCCAGCTATTTTCGGCTTTTTATTGGCAGTTGCAAGCATTTCAAATATTAATGTAGTTGTTGTTGTCTTACCATTTGATCCTGTAATTCCTATCATAGGAGCTTCACTAATACGATACGCTAGTTCAACCTCCGTCCATACTGGAATACCTCTTTTATTTGCCTCTGCAACGACTGGATTTGTATAAGGTATCCCAGGGTTCTTGACGATAAGACTAAACCCTTCGTCTAAAAGATCTTCCGGATGACTTCCGCAAATAACTGTAAGTCCTTTGGACAACAAATACTGAGCGTTTTCATTTTGCTCAAATGGCTTTGAATCATTTACGGTAACAAAAGCTCCTAAATCATGAAGAATTTCTGCAGCAGCAGTACCACTTTTCGCCAATCCTAAAACGAGTATTTTTTTATGAAATACAATTGGTAATTTCTTCATATTACAAAACCTCCAAGCAGACTACAATCATTGCAGCTATAAAACCTATTGCCCAAAAAACGGTAACTATTTTACGTTCATTCCAACCTGATAATTCAAAATGATGATGAATTGGGCTCATTTTAAATATACGTTTTCCGGTTGTTTTAAAGCTAATTACCTGCAAAATTACCGACAATGTTTCAATTACAAAAATAATCCCGACTAGTAGTAATAACAATTCATGTTTAACTAGAATGGATACCATTGCTAGTGCGCCACCTAATGCTAGAGATCCCGTATCTCCCATAAACACTTTTGCTGGATTTTTGTTGAATAATAAAAACCCTAAAAGTGAACCCGAAACACTGAAAGTGAATATAGCTATATCTGTTTGTTCATAAGCAAGTGCTAGAACACCAAATGTCGCAAAGGCAACCGTTGCAGTTCCTGCTACTAAACCATCTAAGCCATCTGTTAAATTGACAGCATTTGAAAACCCTACTAACCAAAATATTAGGAAAGCAATATACAATTGTCCTAAAGCTAGTTCCATTTGTGTAAATGGTATTTCAATGGTTGTATCGAATGGACCTTGCTTTAGTAAGAAATACGCAATTACCGCAATAAGAATCTGACCAATTAGTTTCTGAATAGAAGTTAAACCAAGATTTCTCTTCAATACTACTTTTATAAAGTCATCTAAAAACCCAATTACACCGAATCCTACCAGGATAACTAATAAAACAATTGACTGAGTAGTTAACTGATCAAAATAAAATGAAAGAGCAAGTGTAGAAATAATAATAGATGCTAAGAAGATAAGTCCTCCCATTGTAGGAGTACCCGCCTTTTTATGATGCGACTGTGGGCCTTCTTCTCTAATACTTTGACCAAATTTCATTCTTCTTAAATACGGAATAACTATTGGAGCAAGAATAATAGTGATTAAAAAACTAACAATAAGTGTAATAACCGTTGTAGACAATGTCATGAAAAAATCTCCTTAAATACGATCAACTAATAATGAATGTACTGTTTTATTTATTTGTGTAGACATGTATTGTTCCATCTAATGGGATGAGCCCATTTTCTTTTGGTAGCTGAGATATTATTTCGTCTCCCTCACCATGCCAAACAATAGTAAATGGATACATATAGGACGTAATTTCTTTCCTTTTCGTTCCTACTAGGTTTGGTGTACGGACTTGTTCCACATCTCCCCATCTATACTCTTTTTCCAATTGGGTGCCACTACCTTTAGTCTTCATTGAATCTTCCAAAATTTGACCTACAATTGGTGCTGCAATGACTCCACCAAATTGAGTGCTATGTTTTGGGTTATCAATTGCCACATATACGATAAGCTCAGGATTATCAGCAGGTGCAAATCCTATAAAGGAAACAATGTATTCCCCTTCCATATACCGCCCGTCTTGAACTTTTTGTGCTGTTCCTGTTTTACCACCAATACGAAGTTGGTCGCGATACGCGTTTCTACCTGATCCTTCCGCAACAACATGTTCCAAAGCATCTCGTACAATGGCGGAAGTTTCCTCACTAATAACTTGACGCTTCATCTCTGGCTCACTACTCGATAATATTTCGTTTGTTTCACCATCAATTGTATTTTTCACAATAAATGGCTTATACAGATATCCACCATTAACTGCTGCGGCTACAGCTTGAACTTGTTGGATAGGTGTAACAGATATCCCTTGACCAAAGGATGTTGTAGCATGTTCTACAGGTCCAAAGTTCTCTTTACTAAATAGAATACCCGTTGATTCCCCAGCCATCCCTGATCCTGTAGATTCACCAAAGCCAAAGTTGCGTATGTACTCCGACAGTTTCTCTGCACCAACTCTATTCCCTAGTTCAATAAAACCAGGGTTGCAAGAATTTTCAACAACCTCTAGGAATGTTTGATCTCCATGTCCTTCACGTTTCCAACAACGGAGTCTCGCTCCCTCGACCATTGTATACCCGATATCATGGAAATGATCTTCCTCTAAGTCTACTACTTTCTCTTCTAACGCGGCACTTAATGTAATAATCTTAAAAGTTGAACCAGGTTCAAAAGTCATCCAGACTGGTAAGTTTCTGTTATAAATAGTTGAGTCCACCTCTTGATATGAAGATGGATCGAAATTAGGAGCAGAAGCAAGGGCTAATATTTCACCGTTTTTCGGATTCATGACGATTGCAATCGCTTGAGTCGCCTCATACTTTTGCATAGCTTGAGTAAGTTCACGTTCAACTACTTTCTGAATATCCAAATCCACGGTAAGCTGAACATGATTACCTTTTACTCCATTTTTCCAACCATCATCCACATGAGGAAGCGGTACTCCCTTGGCGTCGGTAAACATTCGCACAGCAGAAGACTCGCCTTTTAAAATAGAATCATATTGATATTCGATTCCAGCAAGCCCTTGTGCATCATATCCAGTGAATCCTACTAATCTAGATAACATATTACCATATGGATAGTCTCTTATATAATCTACTCCTGCATACAATCCTTTAATATTCTTATCTTGTATGTCCATTGCAAGTTCACTTGAAATATTTTTTCCTTTTGGTGCAATCTTTACCAAGTAGCTTCTTTTGTTTATTTGCTCTAAAAGCTCACCTTTGTCCATGCCAATTAAAGGACCAATTTCATCAGCTACTTGTTCTGGATCATCATTTTGAGATGGCATATAAAACAAGGTAGGTGAAAGCTTATTGCCAACAATTACTTCACCATTACGATCCAAAATATTCCCACGCAGCGATGCGTAAGGTAGTTCTCTATCCCAGCTTTCTTTCGCTTTCGTCGTAAGTTCATCAAACTGAAAAAATTGAAGTTGAACTAACTTGAACAGTACCAATAAGAATAAAAAAATAATCATAATCCAAATCATGCGTAGACGTACAATTTGTTTTAATTTTGAAATTGCCAATTCCCCTTTAGTCCGTTTTAGATAACTTATGAGAAAATGACTCTAACTATTCTATCCCTCTTTTAGTCCTGAGGTAAATCTGTAAGTGATTCTTCTTTGCTTGTTTCCATATTCGTTACTTCATCAGGAGTGGCAAGTTTTACGACTATGGGAGTGTCAGCCGTTACGATCGATCCTCCAGTCAAACTCTGTTCTGTTACAAACCCTTCTCCAACAATTTCAATAGGTAATTTTGATAATGATTTATATAACATTATATTTCTTTTTGACCAGCCCTTAAAGTTTGGTAATTGAATGTCTCCCTGTCCCTTTATAAAGACTGTGCTATTTGAAATAGTGGATGCATTAGCCATAGGATACTGTTCTTCCACCTTATCCGACTGACCGATAACTACTGTTTTTAAACCCTCTGCTTCAAGTTTACTTTGACTCTCAATTATATTTTCTCCAATTACATTAGGCATTTTAATTGGTTTTGCAAGTTCCGTGTTCTCCGGCTCGATATTTAAATATTTCAAACTTCTTTCTGTTACCGAGTTGAAAATTTCTGATGTCGTTTCGGAACCTGATTCAGTTGGCTCCAAATTAGGTCGATGAACCATGATATATACGATTAACTCCGGGTCCTCAACTGGAGCCATCCCTATGAAAGAATATAGGAAATCATTTCTTCCCCAATAGTAACCACCACCAGGTTTTGCTATTTGAGCAGTTCCAGTTTTTCCAGCTGATGTATATCCATTTAACTTGAATTTCTTAGCAGTACCTATTTCTGATGTTATAGTGCTTTCCAGTATTTCTTTTACCTGCTGTGCAGTCTCTTTAGAAATTGGAGATTTTTTTTCAGTCGGTTTATGATTCTCCACTACTTCATTTGTATTAGGATTGACAATTTGCTCAATAATATAGGGTTGCATCATTTTACCTTCATTTGCTATAGCAGTCATACCCTGGACCATTTGTATAGGTGTAACAGTTGTACCCTGACCAAATGTTGTAGTAATTCGTTCAACTGGTCCAGAATCTGCTATGATTCCAGAAGCTTCATTGGGGAGGTCAATTCCCGTCTTCTGTCCAAATCCGAAGAGTTTAATGTATTCATTGAATGTTTCCTCTCCTATTTGGTTCAGTAAGTAAGCCATTGATACGTTGGATGAACGTTGGAAACCTTCTAAATACGTTATATTCCCCCACCCTACTACGTTATGATCACGAATCGTTCTATCATAAATCGTATAAGAACCAGATTTAAATGTAGCATTAGGTGCCCATACCCCCTCCTCAATTGCAGAGGCTAGTGTGAATACTTTGAAGGTAGATCCTGGTTCAATTGTCTGCTCTGTTACTTCATTTAACCAGTTAGTGGATAATCCTTCTCTTGTATTCGGTTCAAAGGTAGGTCGCTGGGACATTGCTAATATCTTCCCAGTTTTCGGATCTGCAACAACTGCCGTAATCTTTTCTGGTTCATATTTTTCTTGCACTTTATTCATAGATTCTTCTAAAAAGTTCTGAATGGTCTTATCTAGTGTGAGCTGGATATCCAAACCATCCTGTGCCTTTGTTACCATTTTCTCAGCATTCGGAAGTAAAAAACCTTTAGTATCGCTTTTGAATTCGACTTTACCAGGAGTGCCTGTTAACTCTTCATCATAAATATATTCAAGCCCCATTTTCCCGACAGGTTCAGCTGTCCCATCTTCTTTCTCTTCTTTTAGAGCGAAACCTATTAAATGGGAGGCAAATTGGCCATTAGGATATAATCTTTTCAAATCTTCGATAAAAATTATTCCAGGTAGTTCGTTACTTTTTATCTCTTCCATTATTTGATTGTTAATATCTCTACCAGCTTTTCCGAATTCCACTTGATATTTCTCAGCTTTTATATTTTTATCTAGTAAACTAATAATCTCTTGTTCTGTCATATCTATATAATTCGATAATACTTTAGCAGTCTTTGCTGTATCAGTAACATGTCTTTGTACACTACTATTATTAGAGGCACTTGGACTAATCACAGCAATCATTTTATAACTAAGTGTATCCTGCGCAATAATTTCACCATTACGATCAATTATTTTACCTCTACTAGCTTGAAGAGTTTGTTCTCTACTATATTTATTCTCTGCTTTTGTTGATAATTCTTGTCCTTCGGCTGTGCCTGTATACTGTATAAATACAAAACGACTAAGTAATAAAAAAAAGAGCCCTCCATATAGTAAAAACATTAGAAAGGCTCCCCATTGAAAACGAAATTTCTTATTCATTGTCCTGGCACTACCTTTACGTTTTGCTCATTCAGTTTCAAACCGAGCTCTTCCGCCTTTTTCCAAATGCGATCATAGGTAGATAATTCATTTACTTGTATAGACAAGTCGGTATTCTTTTTCACAGTAGAGTCAATTTCCTTTTCAAGTAGAGAAATATCGGTAGTTGTTGCCCGTACAGCGGTTTGAGTTTGAATAATCATTAAAGACAAAATGGTAACTATAGCTAATAACCCAATAAAAAGGATTTTTTCTCCTCGAGAAATCAGTTTATTACGTTGTTTTGCCGGCTTCTTTACAAGTGGTTGTTCAGGGTAAGAAGGCCGAGTTATGTATGTTTGTGACTGATGTTTACGAATAGCCATTTAGACACTCCCCTTTTCGATTAATTTTTCCACAATGCGTAACTTTGCTGAACGGGAACGATTATTTACCGCTAATTCGTCCTCCGACGGGACAATCGGTTTCCTTGTAACCAGCTTTAGCATTGGCTCCATTCCTGCAGGAATCATTGGTAAATTTGGAGGTAAATCAGGTATAGAAGATGCTTCCTTAAAAAGTGTTTTAGTTAGTCTGTCTTCCAAAGAGTGGAAAGTAATAACACTTACTCTTCCCCCTACTTTGATAAGCTTAATAGCATCTTCAAGGGAGTCTTCTGCCGCTCCTAATTCATCATTTACTGCGATTCGGATTGCCTGGAAAATACGCTTCGCAGGATGACCTCCAGTTCTTCTAGCAGCTGCCGGTATGCCTTCTTTTATTAATTCTACGAGTTGGAATGTGGTAGCAATTGGCTCTATTTCTCTAGCTTTTTCAATTTTACGCGCTATCTGTTTGGAAAACTTCTCTTCTCCGTAACGGAAAAATATTTTGAGTAGTTTTTCATAGGACCATTCGTTGACTATATGATAAGCAGTTAACTCACTTGATTGATCCATACGCATATCTAAGGGTGCATCATAGTTGTAGCTGAATCCACGCTCAGGAGTATCTAATTGTGGAGATGATACTCCTAAGTCATACAAAATTCCATCGACTTTTTCAACACCAATTTGGTAAAGTTCATCTTTTAAATAACGAAAGTTAGCATGTACAAAAGTAACTTTATCTAAAAACGGTGCAAGTTTTGTCTTGGCATTTTCAATAGCCGTCATATCTTGGTCAAAGCAAATAAGTCTACCTTTTTCATTTAATTGTTGTACTAAATACTCACTGTGGCCAGCTCCGCCTAGTGTGCAATCCACATAGATCCCATCAGGACGAATAGCTAGTCCATCTACTGTCTCTTTTAATAATACGGTTGTGTGATGAAACAAGCTGTCCCCTCCTCTTTATTAAATTAACCTTGGCGTAGTTCTGTTCAGATTTATATCATTTAACTCGATATTAAATCCACCAGATACTTTAACCTAATTCAGTGGGGGAGAAAACCCCTACTAGTTAAAAGTTATATGTCAAAGCCAATCATATTTTCTGCAATATCATTGAAAGAATCCTCAGATTCCACAAAATAATTTTCCCAAGCATCTTTTGCCCATATTTCAAGACGATTCGATACTCCAAGTACGATACATTCCTTGTCCATTTTTGCATAGCTACGGAGGTTGATCGGAATATTGATACGACCTTGTTTGTCTATTTCTACTTCGGTTGCACCTGAGAAGAAAAAACGAGTAAATGCACGAGCATCTTTCTTAGTAACTGGGAGTTCTTTTAATTTTTCTTCGAGTTTTCGCCATTCATTCATAGGATAACCAAATAAGCAATTATCGAGACCACGCGTTAAGACAAAACTGTCATCTAAATGCTCTCGGAATTTTGAAGGAATTATTAACCGTCCCTTCGCATCAACGTTATGTTGATATTCGCCCATGAACATGCTACTCACCCCACTTTATGTCATTAACATACCACATCGCCCCACTTTCCTCCACCGTTTTTTTTAAAACAGGACAATATTTCTTTAAAATGTGTAAATAGTACTTGTTGAGACAGGATTTCTTGCAATTTCAACAAAGTATTCCTAGAACTTTAAGACTTATAAAAGTTAGAATTTTGGCCGGTTTTTATATAATGATTACAACCTTTTCAAAAATTGCAGATGAAATTCCTCAGAATGTGGGGGAGATTCCATTAAAATAAACCACCGAATCAAAAATAAGGTGCTTAATTGGATAATTGGCATGGTAGTTGGAAAAAAGTTCGTCTCATACAAAAATCAGAATCGTTCAGATCTAATCCTGTTTCTATCGTTTTATGAGCTCTTAGGTCAGTCGTTCTGCAATATTATTACATAGCAATTTTAGGGATATACATTAGAGTCAAAAGCTTCCGTGTAAAACGGAAATCACCAGTATTATTAGATAGATATTAATCTTCTAAATACAAAACCACTAAGTAATAAACATAAAATTTAATCCTTTCGCTATAAGAAAAACCAGGCAAATAGACGCCTGGTCCTTATAGTTCAAAACCTGTTTCTAACTTTGTCCAATTGTTTTTTAAAGCAACTGGTAATCTTATGGCATTTGTCTGTCCGTCGCCATTCTACAACTTTTAGAAACAGGTTAGTACATTTTTGGATCACTAGAGAAAGCTACTAACTATTCCTAGAGTAAGCTCATGAAAAATATAATTTCTTTGGCAGTTCACTTCTTAATAGTGCAAACACTTACCCTCGTATAAAAGCGATTACAAATAATTTGATCACCCTCTAAAACTTGATTGATTGTAGTGCAAGGTAACGACTCCGACGGGAATAGTGTCAGGCGAAGACCTTGCGCAAAGCGGGGACGCTAAGGCAACGCCCGAGTAAAGCGTCCACCTGAAACGGGAATCAGCAGGATTACACATTCTTGAAAGTGCCTGGAACTCAGTGTTCACAGGAAATTTTTATTTACTTCCCTATCTCATAAAAAATCCCCCACTTAGGAAAGTGGGGGCAAAGAATTATAAATAAATCACATGATGTTTACCATTAAATTCATAAGGAACCTCTAATAATTTTTGAATTAGAGATGGACCATACTCATTCAACAATTGAATAGGTGTAAATGTTCGTTCTTGTAGTCCACCGTTTGGCACTAGATTCATACTAATACGATCATAGCGATTAATAGTCGCATCTAACTTACTTAGGAATGTATCTTCAATTGCATTATGGATGAATTTCAGCTGCTTTTCATGGTTAAGTAAATTCTTTTGTACTAAAGGAGACAACTTTAACCCATCGTTCATTAAAAGTTTCTCAAGCTTTTCATACTTTTCTATAAGATCCTCTTTTATTTCTTCAACCAAACGAGGGATTTCTTCATTACGATTATTATTAATGTAATTCAACTTAGCATCTTGCAGTGATCCATCCCACACATCTTCTATAGTAAAGGATAACTTCTCTAATAATGATTGCGTTTTGGCATTGACAATAGAAATACTAATTCGTGGCATAAGAACTGGCATTTTCATATCAAAAAGCTCAAATGCTGTTTTAAGTGTACCCCAATAAGCAATTTCACCAGGTCCAGCAATGAAACTTAACACCGGGAAGACCATTTCCTGCATAATTGGTCTAGTCACTACATTATTACTTAACCTCTCAGGATGCTCTCTAGCAATTACCATCATCTCATCTAGTGTAAACGATATTCCCTTTGCCTCATGGATAAATCGATCGTTGACTCTTTCAAGCAAAAAACGTTCTCCCTCTTCAATATAAAATAAATGAGCCGCTGATTCTTTTGCTTGTATTGGAGTACCAAACCCTTCTCGCTCCATTTCTCCTTCATATTCAAATACAACCTTAGCTATTTCTGCAGAATGTAATATTTGTAATTGGAAAAAATCACTTTCCAGTTTTCTTAAAGGTTCATATGCAGCATCTAATAAAAGTAACCCTTCTTCTTGAAAAAGTTCATTCATCAAAGCTGTAAAAAAACTTGTATACGTTAAGTTATTTTCTAAAAGCTCCATGACTTTAAATTTAAGGCTTTTCGTGTAAAAGGTCTCTGGTAAACTTTTGAAAATTTCATCCAAATAGCCATCCATTAATTGTAGATTGAAAGTAGATTCGGAAGCAATTTTTTTGATTCTAGACTTTTCCGGATAAACAAGCTTTTGAAGTGTTCGACTTCTTTCTATGTAGACATGATTTATTTCATCAATATCATGATCCTCTCCTGCAATCCAAAAAACAGGTATAACAGGCACTCCTAGTATTTCCCTTTGTTGTTTTGCCAATGCAATAACAGAAATTGCTTTATGGATTGAATACAACGGTCCAGATAGAATCCCGGCTTGCTGCCCTCCAATAACTACAATCCCATTGTTTTTAAGTTCATCTATATGCTGCTTACTCTTCGCCGATATACCATATTTACTCATAAATGAAGTCATCACTTCAGCAAGTTCAGTTCTTTTATGTTTACTAAAATCAGCTTCTTGAATCCTTTTATTAAATGCCTTTTGATTCCATTCATAATGAAAGAAAGAAGATAAGCCAGTAATATCTTCCAAATATTTCTTGTAAAATGAGGAAGCGAATGGTTGTGTGTACTGCTCTAATCGCACGTTTTTTCCACCTCGGTTGTTTTCATATTCATTTTGGTGAAAATTCACCAAAGCTATCATCTTAAATACTTTAAGAGTATATCACTTACTATTTATGTGTGAAAATTATTAGCTTATATAAGTTAAAACATATCGGATAACTCCGAATAACCATAAAATTGCATACATACAGCATAATATCAGAAATAATATTCTCCAAATTTTCCTTAATAACGCAATTACTTCGATTTCTTTTATAGAGCGCCATTCTAGATACGACATAATTGTAGCAAAAATAATGGAAAAAATAACTAGATGCCAACCAATCTCTTTTAAGAAGATAAAAGAAAACAAATTAGTAATAGAAAAATATAAACATAAAGTCGATATATCAGATGCTATTCCAATTGACTTTTTTCTTTTACGTAAAATGTATTTACTAAAAAGAAAAGTAATCAAAAAAACAACTACCGGATATATAACGAAAACTGAAAGCACATTAACGATTATAATCACCTTCTTTATTCATTTCACTTAATAATAAATAAAACGCCTGTAAAATAGGCAATGTTTTCTTTCTTAGAGTGGCCCTCTCTAATAAAGCTCCAACTATTGTATCTAACTCCATCATTCGACCATTCTCAAAATCCTTAAGCATGGAAGAACGATTGGATCCAGTATTCTCACAAAGCGCCACAACTTCATCCCAAGTAAGTTTTTCTTTCCATTCTTCAAATGCTTCCATCATTTCGTTGTACATACTTCTCAATATAACTTTATATGAATCATTGTTAATAAGTTCACCATTAGTCACGCAAGCAATGGTAGTCAATGGATTGATTAAACAATTTAGCATCGCTTTTTTAACAAGCATTTGCTCGATGTTCGGTGTTAAAATCAGCGGAAACTTGTCGTTATTCTTCTCTACAATATTATTAATGAAATGCCATTCACCCTTATAAAACCCAATATAAGTTGGACCTACCCCCAAGTGTTGAACCGTATGGTTATTTTTTTTTGTAGCACCATGTAACACAGATCCGATCATAATTGTATCTTGTTGTAATTGCTCCAGGAAATCTATATGTGATAGTCCATTTTGTATAAATAATAGGGGGATATGTAGTGGTAAAGAGTTTAACTGGTTTTTTAATGGTTTAAGATGATGATATTTCACTGCAATAATAATAAGATCCATTCGTTGTAGATCAGCTATGTCCGAAACAATCTCACAAACAATTCGTTCCCGATTTTCATTACTTTTCTCTATGTATAAATGCTTGTCTACATTAGTTTCTCGGACTAAGAAAGTAATACGATGTCCTACCTCCGAAAAATAAGCACCAAATAGTAGCCCTATCGCTCCTGCACCAACAATTCCAATATTCATAAATTCACCCCTGTATCCTAATAAAAACCGGGAAAAGACATTCCCAGCCCTTTGAGTTCAAAATCAGTTTCTATTGTTTTCGAAGGGCTTTAGACATACGTTTTCCTATGTGATTACATTGTGAGTACCAAATACACTTACTTTGTGCCCGCAAGAAGCATATCTTATTTATTATGAATAATCCGATTCTAATTTTTCTTTACTTGCTCTCACCTACGACTTACTTGCGGTCATGTGTGATTTACTTGCTCTAAGGCTAAAATTACTTGCGGTCTATTGCCTTTTACTTGCGAAACGGATAATTTTTCCAAAGCTCTTTATTTATTCAAATTTTTTCAATTACCATTTTTATATACTTTCAAGTCTTTCAAAAAAGGTCTACCTCTGAGGTAGACCTTAGCATTAATAATATTATACAGGAAGCACCGGATGTTTTCGAGGTGCATTTACTATTTGTTTGCCTTCATAGAAGCGCAAACGATTTGCAAGTTCCGAACGTAAAGCACTTGGTGCAACAATCTCATCGATAATCATTTCAGAGGCAAGCTTATAAATATCAATTTCCTCTTTATATTCCGCATGCTTTTCTTGAACAAATTTTAAACGTTCCTTTGGATCTTCGATTGCTTCAATTTTGTTTGAATATACAGCATTTACTGCCGCTTCTGGACCCATTACAGCAATTTGCGCTGTAGGTAAAGCAATACACACATCTGGCTCAAATGCCGGACCAGCCATTGCATATAAACCCGCTCCATATGCTTTACGCACAATAACAGATATTTTCGGAACTGTTGCAGAACTCATTGCTGCAATCAGCTTCGCCCCATGTCTAATAATACCTGCACGTTCTACTTTCGTTCCAATCATAAATCCAGGAACGTCAGCTAGGAATAATAGTGGAATGGAAAATGCATCACAAAGTGAGATAAATTTCGTTGCTTTATCGGCAGAATCAACAAAGAGTACTCCACCTTTAGCTTTTGGTTGATTGGCAATAATACCTACTGCTCTACCATCTATTCGTGCTAATCCAGTAATTAGCTCAGGAGCGAACAGCTTTTTCACATCAAAGAAAGTTCCATCATCAATAATCGCATCTATTGCTTCATACATATCAAATGGTGCATTTTGATTTTCTGGAATGATTTCTTCTAGTGTTCTTCCTTCTTTAATAGCCTTTGCTTCCACTTGTTTAGGTTTTTCTGTATAGTTCGACGGGAAGAAGCTTAAGTAGCGTTTAGCCTCTATAATTGCCTCTTCCTCTGTAGAAACAAGTACATCCCCTACACCACTGACTGTACAGTGCATACGAGCTCCGCCCATTTCTTCCAGTGTTACCTTTTCACCAATAACCTTTTCGGCCATTCGAGGTGAACCTAAATACATGGAAGCATTACCTTCAACCATAAAGACAATATCACAAAAAGCGGGTATATATGCTCCTCCAGCAGCAGAAGGACCAAACAATAGACAAATTTGTGGTATAAAGCCAGAAAGTCTTACTTGGTTATGAAATATCCTCCCTGCTCCCCGGCGATTTGGAAACATATCCAGCTGATCCGTAATACGAGCACCAGCTGAGTCTACTAGGTACAGCATTGGCACTCTATTTTTTTCTGCTATTTCTTGGATGCGAATAATTTTTTCAACTGTACGTGATCCCCATGATCCAGCTTTTACAGTGGAATCATTTGCCATAACGCAAACAGTTTGTCCATTCACTTTACCAGTTGCAGTTACAACCCCATCTGCTGGCAAATCCCCTGCCTCTACATTCGCAAAGCGGCCATCTTCGATATATTCCCCATTATCGAAAAGTAATGCTAAACGATCACGTACAAATAATTTATTTTGCTCTTTCATTTTTTCATGATACTTTTCATGTCCACCAGAATAGACTGATGCTAGTTTTTCTTCTAATCTATCATTATACCCCTTTGATTCTCCCACGGTTTAAAGCCCCCTTTATTCAAACGTTACTAAAACATCGCCTTCATTTACGAAGTCGCCTTCTCCGGCATTGATTGTTGCAATTTTACCCGCTGTTTCCGCTTCTATTGGAATCTCCATTTTCATCGATTCCAACACCATTACTACCTGTCCAGCTGATACTTCTTCCCCAACTGCTACATTTACTGTAAATACTGTTCCTGCCATTGTCGATTCTAAATTTTTCATTTTGAAACTTCCTCCCTTTGTTTGTTCATCCATTCCCCTAAAACAGATGTTGAATACTCACCACTTATAAAACTCTCATCTTCCAAAAACTGATGGAATAGTGGAATATTTGTTTTCACACCTTCTATTTTAGCAGAAGAAAATACTTTTTGTGCAGACTCTATCGCTAATTTTCTATTTTCTGCATGAACAATTATTTTAGAAATCATCGGATCGTAGAACGGCGTGACTTTATCACCTTCTGCGTAACCTGCATCTATTCGAATTTTCTCATCTGTTTCAAAACTTTGTGCAGTGATAGTTCCAGGTGATGGGAAAAATGTTTTTGGGTCCTCCGCATATATTCTAAATTCTATTGCATGTCCATTAGATTTTATCGAAGATTGATCTTTCACAGGTAGTTCTTCTCCAGCAGCAACCTTTAGCTGCCATTCTACTAAATCGAACCCCGTGATAGCTTCCGTAATCGGATGCTCTACCTGTAATCTAGTATTCATCTCTAAGAAATAGAACTGATGATTATGATCTACTATAAATTCAACAGTCCCAGCATTAATATAGTTTACAGCTTTCGCTGCATTCACAGCTGCCTCCCATAATTTCTCCCTAGCTTCCTGAGGGAAATTGGGAGAAGGTGCCTCTTCCATAACTTTTTGGTTTCTACGTTGAACAGAACAATTTCGTTCAAATAAATGAACAATATTTCCGTGAGTGTCCCCAAAAATTTGTACTTCAATATGTCTAGATGAATCAATAAATTTTTCAAGAAAAACTACATCGCTGCCAAAATAAGATTTTGCACGTGTTTTAATAGATTCAAAATTTTTAACAAGCGTCGCTTCATCATCACATCGAATCATTCCTATACCGCCACCGCCAGCACTCGCTTTAAGCATAATCGGATACCCAATCGAAGCAGCCGCTACTATTGCATCTTCTACAGAAGCAAGTCCTTCTTCCGTTCCCGGAACAACTGGAACGTTCGCATCAATCATCGTAATTCTTGAACCAATTTTATCTCCCATTTTTTCCATTGTTTCTGGTTTTGGACCAATAAAAATAATACCTTCAGCTTCTGCTTTACGGGCAAACTCAGCATTCTCCGATAAAAACCCGTATCCCGGATGAATCGCATCAACCTTTTCCCTTTTTGCAAGCGCAATAATATCATCTACTTTTAAGTATGATTGTTGAACTTGATTTGGACCTATTAAAAAAGCAAAATCAGCCTCTTTTGCGTAAGGTAAATCTTTGTCAGCTTCCGAATAGATTGCCACAGTTTCAATATTTAATCTTTTACATGTTTTAATAATTCGTCTAGCTATTTCTCCCCTATTTGCAATTAACACTTTCTTCATCTTATTTCCCCCTTCGTTTGACATTTCCCCATCTATATTAGTCTATACGAATGGTGAAAGCGATTTCAACTATATTCTTCAGTATTGTATTTTATACAATAAAAGAAGCCTTATAAAAAGGCTTCTTTTACTTGCGTTCGATATGAGTAATACCTTGTTTAACCCAGTTTAATAACTGTTCATAATCATTTTTCAACAAATTATATGCACTTGAAATTTCATCGTAAGAATGCTTCATTTCATCATAACTTTCCATTGCCAATTGCAAATGGTTTTGAAGCGATGAGGAATCTGCTATTTCTCTAGTAGAATACGAGGTTGTTGTTTTATGTTCTTTTTTAATAATTTGAGGGCGTAGATTCTTGTTCCATCGGAATGCACACGCCTGCTTTGATCTTCCTAGTAATACACTGGCTTCCTGAAAACCAGAAATTTGCGTGTGGCCTTGATTAATTTTGTTCAAAATTATTTCTTTTAGAAGATTATCTTCTTCTTCAGTCCAACTATCTTTTCTCAATTTTACATTCATCTAGATCACCCTTTGCTTTTTTATTAATATATGCAAAGTGGGTACAAATAGACTCTCATATTATTTCTTTTTAGATAAAAATGAATCGACTGCTTGATGATGCGCTTCTTGCTCCCATAGAACGGAACAAGTTCTAACCTCTTCTATAATTCGTTCGAATAATTTAGTCTGTTGCCATTTTCGAATTAATTGCATTTTGTATGCTTTTAATACAGATTCATGTGGCACAATCATTTTTTGTATAAATGTTTCTAGGGCATCGTATTTATTTCCTTCGAAAACTTCCGTTGCCCAGCCAATCGCTTGGAGTTGGTCAGATACATAAGGAATCGATTCTGTTAGCATTTGGAGTGTATGATCTAGTCGCAACCCTTTTTCCCATAAATAGGTTCCTCCGCCCCAACCAGAAGTAATCGCCAATTGACCTTGAATGAACCCACATTTTGCGCCTTTCTTTACTAAACGATAATCGCATAAAGTTGCAATCTCACAACCTCCACCTACTGCGGTACCGTTAACTAACGCTAAAGTAGGGATTGGTAGCGTAGCAACATCATATAAAATAGTCGCTGCGTCACTTAACATTTCATACGACTCTCGCTCTGTTTTCAACTTATGTAGAACAGTTAAATCGCCACCGGAACAAAAAGACTTATCCCCTGCTCCTGTTATTACTGCTAATTTAATAGAACTTTCATTTTTCACTGTAAGTACTAACTCTTTAAACCCCTCTAAGACTTCCATGTTTATCGCATTATGTATAGCAGGTCTATTTATTTCTAAAATAATTATTCCTTCTCTTTTTACTAACGTATAAGCCATTTACTCGCACCCCTTTTAAAAAATGTGAATAGAGAAAAAGACTACCGAAGAGCCATGGTCTCTTTGGTAGTCTTTTAAGGAACAAATACTGAATTATTTGCTCAATACTTCTTTCCCTTTGTATTGACCGCAAGATTTACAAATACGGTGAGCCAATTTCATTTCACCACAATTTGAACAAGCAACCATACCAGGTACGGATAATTTAAAATGTGTACGACGCTTTCTTTTTACAGTTTTAGAAGTTCTTCTAGCTGGTACTGCCATAGGTGGCACCTCCTTACAGATCTATTATTCGTCTGTTTGATCAAAATACTTAGCTAAATCAGCAAGTCTTGGATCTACTTTTGGTTGTTCATCTTCCTGCACTTCTTTGAGTTCTTCGTCTGTTGCATAACTCCAACCATTTCCACCCTCATGTCTAAATTGGTCTGCACCTTCTTTATACACTTGCATTGGAATTTCTAAAAGAATTAATTCTTCTAGAACTGGATCTACATCAATAACATCGCCTTCTACAACATGAAAGTTATCATATGCTCTTGCAGAAGCGAGTGCTGTCTCAGACCAGTTGAAGATTTCATCAGATTCAATCTCAAATGGATATTCTACATCTTCCCAAGTGCGTGCACATGGTAAAATTAGAGTCCCTGAAAGCTGAAAGTGACAAGTCATTTGCGCTGCACCAAATGTACAGTGCCCTTTTACGTGAACGGGTGAAATCCTTCGAACGTCCTGGTTCCGCTTCTTCACGTTTTCGAGTTCCACGAATTCATCTAAAGTTAGTCCGTTCTCACGATATTTAGATAGCTGATGAATTGCCCATTTCATACGATTATCACCTCAAGACAACAAAGTTGATTATATAATGACTGATTTTAGATGTCAAGATAATTTCTTGTCACTACATTAGTTTAACATTATACTGGCATTAAGGAAAGGATTTGATTTAAAGATGAAAGCAACTGGAATTATTGTAGAATATAATCCATTTCATAACGGTCATTTGCATCACCTACAGCAAACTCGTATAAAAACGAATAACGATATCGTCATTGCCGTCATGTCTGGTAACTTTCTTCAGCGCGGGGAACCAGCCCTAGTTGACAAATGGACTCGTTCAAAAATGGCCATTGCTTCAGGTGTTGACTTAGTAATTGAACTTCCTTATGCATTTGCTACAGCGCAGGCGAGTGATTTTGCGAAAGGTTCTATTTTCTTATTAGATGCTTTAAAGTGTAGTTCCTTTTGTTTCGGTAGTGAAGAAGGTTCATTAGAAGCATTTCAACAAACCTACAGTCTATTATCAACCAAAAAAGACGAATATAATACAGCCATTGCAAATTATATAAAAAAAGGTATCAGTTATCCTAAAGCATTAAATGAAGCGTACAATGACATTTCTAAAGCCTCTACGGACCGTTTAGTAGATCTATCTAAACCAAATAATATTTTAGGATACCATTACGTCCAGGCTGCAAACCTTTTAAACAGTAATATTAAACCTGAGACTATTCAACGTGTTGTCGCAAATTTTCATGATGATGCTAATAATAACGAAACTATAGCCAGTGCAACTGGTATTCGCAAATTACTATTCGAAGGGCAGAAAATCTCAGAGGTAAATGCTTTCATGCCTAGTCCTAGCTTAGAAGGACTGAAGGATTGGGAAAGTACCTACTTTTCTTTTGGTAGCTGGGAAATATTTTATCCGACACTACGAATACTTATACTTCGCTCATCGAAGGAAAAGTTGGCACAAATTGCAGAGATTACCGAGGGTATGGAAAACGCTATTTGGAAAGCTGCTAAGACAAACACTAACTTTGAATCTTTTATGCAACAAATAAAATCAAAGCGCTTTACATGGACAAGGATTCAACGAATGTTAACACATATTTATACCGACTTTACCTGGGACCAATTACGTGACATTGATTTACCCACATATATAAGACCTCTAGCAATGAATAAAAAGGGGCAAGCGTATTTACAAAGCATAAAAAAAGAATTGCAGCTCCCTCTAATTAGTAGAGTAGCCGCAAGTAAAAATGATAAACAGTTGCAATTAGATATTAAAGCTGCAGACCTTTATTACTTAGGATTACAGTCTTCGTTTGGTCAAAGCATGGTTGGCAGTGATTTTCGAAATGCCCCTATTATTCAAGAATAGATTATTTTTTGGGCTCTAATTGTTCTAAGTAAGCAAGAGCATCATCAATAGTTTTCACAGGTACGATTTTCATATTCGTACCTATTTTTCTTGCAGATTTTAGTGCTTCCTCATAATTAGATGTTAGACCAGGATTATTTTCCAAAACAATAGGATTAATATCATCATCAGGAGCAAACATTATTTCAATGTCTTTATTGTCCGCAGCTATTACTTTTAAGTCTATCCCTCCGATTCTACCAACTGTTCCATCTGGTCCCATTTCTCCTGTTCCTGCTATCTTATATCCCTTTGTAATATCTTCTGGTAATAACTGATTCAGGATCTCTAAAGTAAACATGAGACCAGCTGATGGTCCTCCAATATCTTCAGAGTTAATATGTACACCTGGAGTCGTTTCAACTTTTTTGTCCGCAGTGTAACTAATTCCGATACCTGGCTTTTCAAGCACTCCGGGAATTGATTTGAGAGAAACTTCTTTATCCACCTGTTCCCCATCACGCTCAACCTTTAAACGAATAACATCCCCTTCTGCTTTCTCAGCTAGATAGGCTCTTATAGACTCTTCTGTTAAATCATCGATATCATCCATTTGCAAAATTTTATCACCAGCCTCTAATACTCCATCAGCTGCACCTTCATCCACTACATTAAAAATAAATATTCCGTTATTTGATACAGTATAAGGCTTATTCGCACGGTCAAATGCAACTGAAATAGCATTAAATTGAGAATTTGACATAAGCTTTAATTGACGAACATTATATTCTTTTTCGTCTTCATCTTCTTGACGAATTTCATTTGCTTTGTATATTTTTTGACTATCTGTAATTTTAGCATATGCGTATGTTAGCGGTGTAGCTTTTGCTAGAGCAATCGTTAGGAGACTCAATGTACCTTCGTCATCTTGATCACCACCATCAACTTCTACAAACGGATCTAATTCGTATGCACCACCCGGTCTAGAAATATAAGATTCTAATGGATAGAAACCTAATGCTAAAACTATCACTACTATGAAAAGAAGGATTATAGGATTTCTCTTCTTCATCAAAATATCCCTCTCTTTCTAAAACACATTTGAATATTAGTTTATCACTTCCATTTTTTTCTGACAAAATATATGTGAACAAAGGATGAATTATACATGCATAGACTGATTACAATTGGAAGCTGGGCACTTATAATCCTTTTATTTTTGCAGCCTGGTGTTGCACACAAAGGTGCAGTTGAAGGTATGAGAATTTTCACAACTGCTCTACTACCTTACTTACTGCCTTATTTAGTAATAACACAGCTATTTATACGTTCTCAAAACTCATTTTTAAACACGACAAATAAATTTAAATTGTATTTTAATATCTATTTATTAAGTGCTATAGGCGGTTTTCCGAGTGGTGCTGCAGTTATTACTTCATTGAAGGAACTGGGTACGCTTAATAAGAGTAATGCTAGTTGGTTAATCGCAATATCCCATGCTCCTAGTCCAATGTTTGTAATAGGCTTTGTAGGGATTGAAATCTTCCATGCTGAAATTGCGGGAATTAAACTCTTACTTATAATTCATGCGGTGAACTTAATCTTTTTACTAGTATTTATCTTTTTATCTCCTCCTATCCATGAAAATTCACATGTTCAAAAGTCTTCTGAGTCGCCATTCCAGGAGAGTATTAAAGAGACCTATCAAATATTATTGCTCATCGGAACTACTGTTATATTTTTTACTACAGTAAGTTTTATAGTGTTTGAATCCGTCAAAGAAATTCTACCTAATATTTCACCTATTCTACTTGTTTTTATTGCTTCTCTCTTTGAAATGACCGGCGGGATTAGCTTAGCAGGGGAAATGTTATCGGGCTCCACGTTTTTACCATTTGTAGTCGCTATTATTATTGCATTTAGCGGAATTAGTATTCATATGCAAATAATTGTGCTTGCACAAAAAGCAAGTATCCCGATTCGCAAATATGTTCTGTTCCGCTTTCTACATATTCTTATCATTCCGATATTGTTTTTCTTTTTGTGATTCTTCCTTTGTTACAAAAATAATATAACCGGGCAAAATTGATGTCCTAACTTTAGTTGCTAACGTTTCCGAAGTGCTTTGAACAGACTCCTCGCTATATTATTACTGATGATTTTTTGGAAATTCTGATCATGATTTATGTCACTACTAGACTCTCTTTCTTTCGGTAATCTTAAGGCTTTTAGCGTCCGTCTGAAGCAGAAATAATAGCGGTTATTCATTTGTTTAAATATCAAGAACCCCATGATTATGCTACATTTTTTTATACTTATCTTCAAAAAAGAACCTTGCATAATAGCAAGGTTCTCTAGTTTTTAATATGTATTGTATTTTACTTTTAAAGCTTCTTCGACATGAGATGGCACAAGTTCATCTATTTTACCGCCGTACCTTGCCACTTCTTTCACTATACTTGAGCTAAGGAAAGAATACTGATTTTTAGTCATAATAAAAAATGTTTCGATTTTATCATTTAGAACACGATTCATAGAAGTAATTTGCATTTCATACTCAAAATCAGAGACCGCACGTAAACCACGAATAATAGCGCTCGCATTCACACTTTCAGCGTAATCTATCAATAATCCGGAAAATGTTTGAACTTTGACATTTGGTAAATGTGAAGTAGCATCTATGATTAATTGCATTCTCTCCTCTACTGAGAAAAGCGGATTTTTAGAAGAGTTATTCAAAACAACTACAAAAACTTCTCCAAACACGGATGCCCCACGATTAATAATATCTAAATGACCATTAGTAATCGGATCAAATGTTCCTGGTACTACAGCTATTTTCCCCAATTTAATTCCCCTCCTCTTTAAGGTAACGATAAATAGAGATAACCGTTCCACCGTAAATCTCCTTTTTCACTAATTCAAAGTCACCGTAGGATTTTTCAAGAACGACATTTTTCTCATGTTCACAAACAATAATTGCAGTTTCACTCATACATCCTTTGTCTACTAGTGTTTGAACTAATTCATAATACATTACTTTGTTATATGGAGGATCTACAAATAATAGGTCAATTTTAAGTTCTCTTTTCTCTAAAGCTTTCACTGCTCTTATGGCATCTGCTTTGAAAATTTCACCTGAATCCTCTAGACGACACTTCATCAAATTTTCTTTAATGGTTTGTATAGCTTTTGGGTCTTTTTCGATAAAGATACATTTATCGATACCTCTGCTCAAGGATTCAATCCCTAAATTACCACTACCGGCAAATAAGTCAACAGCTATACCACCGTCAAAGTATGGACCAATCATATTAAATAAGGACTCTTTTACTTTATCTGTTGTAGGTCTTGTATTCATCCCAGGGACCGCTTTTAATGGCAGCCCTTTATTCGCACCTGATATAACTCTCATCTCTAAACTCCAATCCTAAAATAGTGCGGATTGTGTAATATTAATACGTTTATCTTGTTTTTCAATATTCAATAAAAACAAACGTATCATCCACGCTTCTTCAATATATAATTGTGATGCAATAACCTCAAATGGTTCCGATAACGCATCATATCTTTTATTATTTAATACATAGAATGGTTCTTTAATCGGAAAACGAAATGCTCTAGTTGCATTTTGAACATATAAGCCTTTGTCCGTGTCTTTAAGAGTATAACCCAAAGAAGTTAATAATTGTTCTGCAGCGTATAAAACCTTGCCATCCTTGAATAGAACTTTCATCTCTTCTTGCTGTTGCTCATTTATATATACAGGTCTAGGATCTTCAAATAGTAATGGGAAATTTTCTGCCCCTGATTGTTCATTCATTACAAAAAAAGAAGTCTTTAAATCGATAATATCTGTCAATATTTTATCAAATTCTGCTGCTGTTGTATTTTTATTATTTAACAAAGCTGTTTGAAATTCTGCTCGTTGATCGGATGTTAGATAGTTATTTATCGTTTCATACATCCAAATGGACTTCGCTGAACCGACAGGTATTTCAAGCAAAAAGTTACTTAAAACCTCTGCAATCATCTGATTATCTTGAGCTAAACCGTATTGAGCTTGTATATTCTTGATGATAAGCTCTTGTTGTATAGAAGCTATATCCCCTTGTTGTATAAATGCAATTCGAGTGGCATCAATATTATTTTTATTTTCCTCAAATAATATTGCTAAATGCTCATCATTAGTTGAATCTAACTCCCCTATTATGTCAGTGACTTCATCCGGTAAAGTGTTGGAAGCATAAACTGTGAAGTAATCATCTTCATATTGAACAGGTAATACCTCCTGCTGCCAATATAATTCTTGCACATCACCCGCACCAAAAGAAAGTGTATAATCAATCAGTTCCAATGAGGTTGTACCGATTAAAGGCAATCCAGATACCCACATACCACCTCTTTTCAACTCATCGGTAATATCAAGTGATGTGAGCGAGACATCCCCTGTTTCTAGTTTAACTAGGAAGTTTTGGATCATTTGTCCATCCTTTAACCCTTCCACTAAGGGAATTTCATAAGAAATACTCTGCTTAGAGTTTTCCCCTACTTTAAATGTAGTCATATCTTCGGACAAACGGTTACAACTATCACTTGTATCTAAATCACAGCTTCTATTCTCGCTTATAATCGGCCACGATAAAGCAACTTCTTCCTTTGGGATATTGTTAAAATGTTGTTTAATAACAATCTTGTCATTCTTTACTTTCATCTCCACATCCTGCTCATAAAAAAATACTTGTCCATTCTCTTCTAACTCGGATGAGTATGCATCGTATTGAAACAAAAGTAGAACACTATTAGAAACAATAAGGAATAGACATAAAAAACTTAAAACAAATTTCATAGAATTGTCCTCCAACAAAGTGGTAAGATATATAAGAAAGGAAGTGTTATCAATTGATTCAACGTTTTATAGAACTAGGCGAAGGTTATGGAGATATTTACGAACTCTGTGAACTTGCAAGAGTAAACAAAGATCGTATACACCAAGCATTTATTTTTTCTTCAACTAAAGACAATATAAGATACTTTTCTATCGCAATCGCTCTAAAACCAGTAAATACTGCAAACTTTTTTCCCATATATATATGTCGAGAGGGTATAGTTGAAACGCAACAAGAATCAAAAAGACTCACTACATTTAAGGAAGCTTTGGCTGAGTTATCAATCGAACCCATTAAAGTCGACATCAAACACTCTTCCATCTATGTGGATGTAAATTTATATTATCAGTATATAATTGGTATTTTACGTTTAAATCATTTAATACCACCGTTACAGTAGGCTTAGTTATAGTCCGATTTTATAATCGTATTCTTTCGCTTTATCTGGTTTACTATTTTCAAATTCAGTTTTCAAAAATGGTCTATATGACTCTAAAATTTCCTTAACATAAGGCAATTTGTTCATCTTTTGCTTAGCAGCATCAATTTGATCTTGATCGCAATATAATACGACATATTTTTGTCTTTTTGAAATATAATGAACGTGACCAAACTTCCGCAAGGATTTAGCTTGTTTTAAATGATGCACATAGACAATTAGTCCTTGTCTTTCTGTCATACTTTTCCCCTCATTTCTTCCTCTCAAGAATAACATATGGAGGAATTTGATAGCAACAACAACTAGCTGACAGTTTTATGTACTTTGGATATAATAAGAAAATGCCCTTGGTAAATGAAATTCATACTGGATAATTCATAGAAACAAGTAATATTTTTATTAAATACATTTCACTCTAAGGAGGAATTGATTTATGGGTAAAAAGTCAAATGTTGCTTTCGCACTTGCAGCCGCAGCAGGTGCAGCTTGGGCTAGTACTAAAGCACTTTCCAAACCGCAAAGTCGACCACCTAAAAAAGCATTGGAATATGAACAACCTATTATATTGGCACATCGCGGAGGATCAGCACTTGCCCCAGAATGTTCTCCTTCTGCATTCGAACAAGCTGCAAAACTTGGGGTCCATGGTTTTGAAATAGATATAAGACTAACAAAAGATGAAGAGATAATTGTATTTCATGATGAAGAACTAAACAGAGTAACTAACTTTGCTGGAAAAGTATCCGACTATACATTAGCTGAATTAAAAGAAGCAGATCTTGGACATCACTTTTTGGATGTTGAAGGAGCCCCTTCCTTTAAAAACTGTGGCGAACAGATTATAACCTTAGGGGAATTACTAAATTCATATCCACAGATGCTGATCAACATGGATATGAAGGATGCTCCTCAAACTTATGAAGGAAGTTTAATGCCTTCCAAACTTTGGAGACTTTTAGAGGAGCATCAAGCATTAGATCGTGTCGTGGTCGCTAGTTTTTATGATGACCAACTAGATCGTTTTAACTTATATGCACAAAATTCGGTTGCACTAGGTGCAAGCGAAAAGGAAGTAAAAAAAGCGTATACAGCATACACGAGTCAATTTAAACATTTATATCATCCAAAGGCCGATGTCTTTCAAATTCCAGTAAGATCAAATTTATTCCCACTGGATAATCCAGGTTTTATAAAATTTTTAAATTCATTAAATATCCCAGTTCACTATTGGACAATTGATGATCCAGAAATGATGAAAAAACTAATCAGCAATGGTGCAAAGGGAATAATTACCGACAGACCAGATTTAGCGATGGAAGTGCTGAAGCTAGATTAGTAACTAAATGAGAAGAAGCGAGAGCAGCATTATAAGTAGAATACAGGCAACGTTGATTTCCGCTCCGAGCGGACGCTTTCCTTGGGCACGGCTTCAGCCGCTTCGCTTGCTTCTGCGCAAAGCTCGTCGCAAAGAGAACGAGGAGGCTCGGCCTCGCCCGCGGAAAGCGTCCACCTGAAACGGAAATCAGTAGTATTATTCATTCATAAAAGTTCTGTATATTTCAAAAAAAAGATGTGTGCATTTTCTGCACACATCTACATTTTACTAATAACGTTAGGCAGAACAAGAACAAGATCCGCCTGTTCCGCATCCACTTCCGCAGCTAGAGCCCGAGGAAGCGAAAAATGGATTACTTACAGGAACCTTAACGCCTTCTGAAACAGATTTACCAATTAACAAACTCACTTCGTCCAGTAAGTCCTGCAATTCGTTCTCAGCGACTTTCAAGTGCGCCACTGCATCTACCATATCCAATTTTCGTTTAGTTACACGAATATCTTTCATAACCTTCGAATAATCAGGATGGTATTTCCCGAAACGTTGAACCTCTTCGTATTGCTCTTTTAGTCTAGTGAAGCTATTAACCTCACTTACTAAAGATATATCTGTATATACAGCACGATGTGCATCTAAGTATTGGTAAAATTGCTCAGAGGAAAGAATCATAGTACATAATATATCCGACTGGTCCATTATATCGACCCATTCGTTAGTCATAATCATTTGATTAACCTCCAATCTGAGTTAATCATACCAGAAAAGTAAAAACAAATGCCAAACTATTAACTTTTTGTTAGGAGAAAATAATGAACAAACTACAAAATTTATTTGAAAAAGTAGCAGAACAGTCATCTGAACAAGAACTAAGCTTAATAAATGATTTTCTAAATGCGATTCAACAAAAGCAGCAAAACCATGCCCCTACATACTTAAATGCCGTATTTCAAATGGATACTCAGTATGAGCAAGATCAATGTATTGTCACAATGCCAATAACTCCAATCACATATAATAGTTTTAATATGCCTCATGGCGGTATTATCGCTACACTTTCTGATAATGCAATGGGATTTTTAATTAACAAGGATTTACACCCAGAAGGAAAAGGTGCAGTTACAACGAATATGACAATTCACTATGTTAAATCTTCAACGGAAAAAACCTTAATAGCAACCGCTAAATACTTACATAAAGGTCGTCAAACAATAGTGATGGAATGCACCGTAACACAGCCTGACGGAAGAAAAATTGCTTATGCGACAGGATCATTTTTTGTAATTAATCCTCCTACTTCTTCAAAATAAGAACTAACTACATCACGATCAGAAAAAGGGACTACGAGGTCATGTAAAATTTGCTCTTGTTCATGTCCCTTTCCTGCTATTAATACAACATCTCCTTCTTTTGCTATTTGTAGTGCATAAATAATGGCCTGCTTTCGGTCAGGTTCTATATGATATTTCTTTTTATCCAATCCCCTTACAATTTCTTTTATAATATCTGTTGGGTTTTCATCTCGTGGATTATCGGAGGTTATTATTGATTGTGTTGCAAAAGTTGTTGCTACTTTTCCCATCTCGTTTCGTTTTTTCTTATCTCTATTTCCTCCACATCCAAATACAACGTATATATTATTTTTAGCAAAAGCATTAATAGTTGAAAGGCAAGCTTCCAAAGCATCTGGTGTATGCGCGTAGTCGATTAGCACTTTAATCCCTTTATTATTATCTACATGCTGAAATCTTCCGTTTGGAAGCATAAGAGGTTTTACATTATGAAGTGGAACCTTCAAAGCCCATAAAGAAGCAAGTGCAGCGGCGAGATTCATCCCATTATAAAATCCACTGTTCTTCATTTTCACTTCTATTTCTTCATTTTTCACATAAAATTGATACGTTATTTCATCTTCATTGTCGTTTTTTTGTTGAAAAGTAACAGTATTACGAGCATCGACACCGAAGCTTATTATAGGTAAAAAAGAATTTTGAGCAACTGTTCTACACCAGTCATCATCTGCATTTACTACTAATGTGGTACATAGTGGTACGAGTAATTCTTTTGACTTTTTATACGGAACCATTCCCCCATGGAATTCAAGATGATCTTTACCAATATTCAAAAATACTCCTACGTCTATCGGATACCTCCCTAAGCGATTGTCCAATAATCCTTGCGAAGATGCTTCTAAAATGATGAATTCGACAGAATGCTCATAGCAATAATGTACAATTTGTATAAAATCATAGAATGGTAGTGTTGTATTATTGCGGAAATTTTGTTTCAACTGCTTTCCGTTGATAAACACACCTAATGTCCCGATTACACAAACCGATTTCCTTTGTTGCATAAGTAATTGACCTATGAAAAAAGCGACTGTCGTTTTACCATTTGTTCCTGTAATCGCTACTGTCTTCACTTTTTTCCCATACAGTTCATAGGTTTTTTCGCAAATTCTCTGCTTAAATCGTTCCATATCAGAAGGAATAATAATCTGAGGAACGCAGCAGTCTGCTAGAAAAACTTCTGATATTACTGCAACTGCGCCCAGATGAATCGCTTCATCTATAATACGACGACTATTTCGTTCACAAATAAATATATCGCCTTCTTTAATCTGCTTTGAGAAATTAACAATCTTGCTCATCCGACATATTGAAAAGTCACCAATTACACTATATGTTAATCCTTTTAAAAGTTCATTTAACGGATAAATAGTAACACACTCCCTACACCATTCTTGTAAAATCGCATACAGTAAAATGAATTCCCTGTATCGTATGAACGGAGTGTTTGAAATGTCACGAATAGAGTGGTTGAGATTATGATTGTTCAAAAATTTGGCGGTATTGCCATGCAAAATCATCAGAACAGACAATTAGTAATACAACGAATCCAGCAAGCTATCAATACCCATCAAAACGTGCTTGTCGTTGTTTCGGCAATGGGAAGAAGGGGGAAACCCTATGCAACTGATACTCTTTTAGATTTGCTTCCTATCAACGACAATAGCATTGAAACAGATTTGCTCTCTGCATGTGGTGAGTTGATCTCAAGTTCTGTATTATCAACAGAACTAAAAACTGAAGGAGTATCTTCTACCCTTCTTTATGGCAAAAATGCCGGCATCATAACGAACGAAACGTATGGAAATGCCCTTATTAAGAAAGTAGACATGAGCTCTGTACATCAAGCATTTGAAAATTTCCAATGCGTCATCGTCCCAGGTTTTCAAGGTGTCTCAGAAAGTACACACAATTTTACTACATTAGGAAGAGGTGGGAGTGATCTAACCGCCGTCGTTTATGGATATTATTTAAGTGCTGACGTAGTTGAATTTTACAAGGATGTCCCTGGTATCATGACGTCAGATCCTTCTACAAGCAAAAATGTGGAGCTGATACCTTTTATGACCTATGAGGAACTTCAGGAGAAGATAGATGAACCTGTCGAAGTCATACAAAAAAGAGCAGCTACATTTGCTGCTCTTCATCAAGTCCCTTTGCACATTCGCTCTTTGTATCAGGAAAGCGAGGGAACGTTTATCTCTAACTAATTATTGAAGAATATCCTTGGAATTATTTACAGCAGTTCGTTCAATAAAGTTTTGCGTATAGTAGCTACCGTAAACCCCAATACCAGTATGTGTATAATCCTGACCTAATAAGATCTCGCGATGATCATTAGAATTCATCCAACCATTTACGGCTTCTCCTGCATCAAAATAAAAAGCGGCTGTATTTCCAGCGGCACTAGAAAATTCAATTGATGACTCTTTTAATTGATCACTAAACTTGGATACTTCAAACTTTTCATTGACAACAATATTATTTTTCGCCATTTCCTCACTATTATCCATCGCAATATTTTGCAATTCATTATCAGACACTAGTAATCGAAGGTTATTACGATAACGATATACATTTGTAAGTTCAAATACCTGACGCTCATTTGCGCGGTCTATCGCAGCTTGAAAGAGGGAATCAGGAGTTTTTGTTTCTACCATTATTCCGTTATATAAAATATCATAAGGCTTATGCAGCAAAATAGTTTTGGGGTCTGTAAACCTAACTGCTTCTAGCTGCCGACTTTCCGAATCTATATATAGCATAGCAAATAAATTATCAAACTGAACTAATATTCTATTGTCTATATCATCTTCCGTAAGAGAAAAAGTATAAGTATTTGAATCTATAGAAAATGAAATTTCAGATTGCACTAACGTAAAACGATAAATTTCATCTACGTCTTGCCCAATTTTATAAGGTGCGACCTCTACGTTATCTCCAGCAGCAAAGGCTTGGGTTACTTTATCTCCTTCTACTCCAATTAACAAATAAGTTTTAAGAGACTGATTGTATACCCACCACTCATATCCAAATGCTGATGGTTCGGTCCGAGTAGGTTTCCCTAATAACTCAATAACCGCTTGGGTCGAACCTCCTACTAATGTTGAAACTCCTTCCTTGGGACGTGTAAATGCGGTCTCAACTTCCACCATTTCTGTTGAAGAGTTTGGAATTACCTGCCCTGTATTATTTGAGCCAGTAATGAGCTCATTTTCATGTACAGGATTATCAAAATATATAAATATCACTAGTACTATAGCTATAGCAATAACAATACGTATTAGATTATTCATCATAACTTCTTCTCCTAACTCTTCCACCATTTCTCCTAGTATACCAAGGTTAACTAGAAAGACACAATGTTACCATTGCAACATTATCAAATTTGAATTAATATTAATAGGAACAGATTCTATTTGGAATATGAACGTGAAGGAGGACAATTCAATGTATTTCGAAAACACTGGTATAGAAAACACTGTCATTGATCTAAATATATTAGATGACCTTATGAAAAAGCAAGGTTTAGTTCGTGCAGGTCAATGGGATTACGAACGTGTTACTTATGATAAAAAGTATGTTATAAAAGAAGGTACATTTTATCTTCGAGTATTTGGTTTCACAAAAGATGGTGATGTAGGGGCACACGATGCAAATATTACACTTTTAAAACCGGTTATAGGAAAACATTATTATCCACATGGTGTTGAATATGGCGAAAATGAAGTTTTCCCAAAGCATCTCCTAAAATCTTGTGATCAAACATTAGCTGCTGTAAGAGCAGAGTTAGCTGCTTTTGAAATTCATGCTTAATAGGAAATCCTAAAACGCAAGAGTTTAATTCTCTTGCGTTTTTTCTGTTCAAAAATTAGGAACTTGTCTATACTGTTAATAAACGACAAGAAAGGAGCGTATAATGGTCTTAAATTTTTTTAAAAAAGAATATATAAAATATATTGTTCTTGTCTTTATACTCTTATTATTAACAATATTTATCCTTCCTGTTTCCATTCCAATTATACTCGCTTTACTTACAGCTATCATTATGGAACCTGTCGTAAAGTTCACTCAAAAAACATTTAAATGGAAGCGTAAACCTGCTGTCATAACTAACTTTGTTCTTTTTATTATCGTCATTTCCGGACTATTATACTTGGTAATTACCAAACTAATTAGCCAGCTTATTCACATCTCTCAGACCATTCCTACATATATTAATAACTGGACCGGATTATGGATTAACATGCAAAACAACATATTTAAATACACAGAAGGTCTCCCTACGGAAGTTGTCGTATCGATTCAAAGTAAATTTGATGCTACATTAGAAAGTATGAGAGATGCCCTACTAGATATACTTAGTTACAATAATATTTCTACACTTTTAACGAATATACCGAACTTTTTAGTTAGTTTTATAGTGTTTATTATTGCCCTTTTTTTATTTATGTTAGATTTACAGAATTTACAGCTTAAATTTTTTCATTATTTATCAGATAACACAGCTGGTAAAGTACGTTTTATGTTTTCTAACATAAAGAAAGTAGCTATTGGTTTTATGAAAGCCCAAATTATAGCTAGTTTTATTATTTTGGGGGTATCATTCATTGGCCTATTACTTATTATCACGCCAAAATATGCTTTAATAATGGCTATTGTTATTTGGATAATCGATATTATCCCGATATTGGGTTCCATTGCTGTATTAGCACCTTGGGCTATTTATCATTATCTAACAGGTGACATGGTATTGGGAACTAAGTTAACTATATTGGCAGTTGTGCTTCTAGTGATACGCAGAGCTATAGAACCTAAGTTAATGGGTTCTCAGATGGGAATATCCCCCCTTGCAATTTTAATAGCCATGTTTATAGGAGCAAAGCTATTTGGTTTCATTGGGTTTATGATAGGCCCTCTTGTAGTTATTATTTTTATTACTGCTAAAGAATCTGGAATGCTTAAACTAAATTTTAAAATTTAAACGATTATAAAAAGCCTATACTCTTTTGGAATGATTCCAATAGAGTATTGGCTTTTCTTTTTATCCACCTATTATTGCTTTGATAACCGATGTAGTTTCTCCACCTGTATAAAATACATATAGCAATAAGTAGACAGCAACTCCTGTTATTGCAACTAAAAACCATATCACACTTGTGATTGGTCCAATTTTACGATGCTTTTGGATATTATTTTTATATCCTAGATATAGAGTTACCAAACCAAAAAATGCACCTGTCGTTGCTAATGTAATATGAAATATTAAAAAGATTGTATAGTAAATTTTAATATCGGCTGGTCCACCAAAAGCTGTATTACCAATGAAAATAGTTCGTGATGCATAGATGATGAAAAATATTAAAGCTGAAATTGCGGCTGCAGTCATCGTTTTTTTGTGGGCTTCAATTTTCTTTTGTTTTATGAATGCCCAACCAATTGCTACTAAGATAGCACTTAACACGATAAAAAATGTACTTATTGTTGGTAGAACTGGTAAATTCATCAATCATTCTCCTCAAATCACTATATTAAGACTATAGTCTAGCCTGTACTTTTAAATCATCTAGAGCTTTTTGCGTAATTTCTTCTGCGTTGTCCTGCTCATTTTTATACCATTTGAAGAAAATGGACATTAAGAATACTGCATATATAATCTCTTGTACAATTTTCATCAGTATTCCACCCAATTGCTGATCTGCGATAGGTGTCATATTGGAAAATAATTCAGGTCCACTTAATGATAGTCCCGCTAATGTACTTGCTGGAACACATAGCTCCATCGCTTTTAACCAAGATTCCGAATTTGTGTACGTATCGTACAATGGTGTTCCAGTGAATATAATCAGCGCACATGCTGGAGTTATTAAAACTGCACTTCCTATAATGAATCCTATCTTTTTCAAACCGTGTAAACGTCCAGTAATTCCTTTTATCTCTATGATCGACCACCACATGAAAAGTGCTGACAGGAATAGAATAAACGTGTACGTTCCATGTAATCCTTCATCCAATTTGATATAATCGAAAAACAAAGGAATATGGTAAAACGAGAACAACCCTGAGAAGACAATTAGTGAAAGTAATGGCTTTGTTAAAACTGGAAAAACCTTACGTACCACAGGTAATTCTATGACAACTTTCCATACCCACCATGGTATCCCTTTCATTAAAAGCGGCGGAATTAATAATAGTAAAAGTGCCATCTGGACCATATGAAATGAGAACATAATATGTGCCATTAAATCCACTGGAGAACCTTTTACAATATATAAAAGTACAATACCTACTAAAAAGTAAACAGCCTCTTTCATTTTCAACGGCTCGGATACTTTAAAGTCATTTCTCCATTTGACTGTTATTAAAAAATATAAAATAGTTAGAAATACTATTACTCCAATCATCACTGGGCTCCACATTGCTTGGAATCCAAATATACTTAAAGGCATAGAAATCATCGCTCCTTTTTAGGTAACTTCCTTTATTATATAGGTCGAGCCCAATAACTTCAATGAACGAACTATGACATTTAGAATTTAAAGATACATCCTTCAACTTTAAAAAATTTCCAAACAACACAATTACTAATAATTTCTTCCTCCGAGTTTTTCCAATCTATTTTGTATGTCAAAAGATTATAAACTTCCTTATTCTATAAAAAAAGCCGAGACAAAGTGTTTAACTTTGTCTCGGCTTTAAATTGTTTAACCCCACCAAATAATTGTAAGGAAAGTTAAGATGAAAGTGAAAGCTATCAAACAAGCACTGTACAAGAAAAATGCAGCTACCTGATGATTTTTTTCACTCATATGCATGAAGTAGTACAGTTGTAAAACTACTTGAATTGCTGCAAGCAATAAAATAACTGGAACTATTAAATATACGGAAAAACCAGCAGCTACAGTAGTAAAAGCAATTAATGTTAAGAATATCATAATCGCAAAAGTTGTAACTTGGTTACGCATATCTTTTTTACGTTTTTGCTTAATATATTCAAATTCTGTTTGTGATCTCACATAAACTTGAGCGTCGTGTGACATATTAACCAACAACTCCCATCAAGTATACTACTGTAAAGATGAATACCCACACTACATCAATAAAATGCCAGTATAGAGAAGCAGTATAATATTTTGGTGCATTATACAAACTAAATCCACGTTTTGCATTACGTAACATTAATAGAATAATCCATCCCAATCCAATTACTACGTGCAATCCATGAGTACCTACAAGCGTAAAGAATGAAGATGAAAAAGCACTTTGACCATAAGTAAAACCTAAATGCACATAGTGGTTAAACTCATAAATCTCTAAGCCTAAGAAAGCTAATCCTAAAAGAACAGTTATAGCCAACCAAGTTTGCATACCTCTAAAATTGTGATTTTTCATGTGATACATTGCGTACACACTTGTTAATGAAGAAGTTAATAGTAACATCGTCATAACAAATACTAACGGTAATTCAAAAAGTGTTTCAGTTGAGAAAGTCATACCACTTGGACCTTTGTTTTTTAACGCTAAATAAGTAGCAAACAAACTTGCAAATAGTACAGTCTCTCCACCTAGGAATAACCAAAAGCCTAAAAATTTATTCTTACCTTCTAAAGTAACTTGCTCAGGATGATCTGGCCAAGTTTGTGGGGTGTACTTTTTATTAAAGTCCATAATTATTTACCCCCTTCATCATTCATTAAATCTTCTTTGTGAATATGAAAACCATGATCGTCTTTAATCGAACGAACAGCCATAGAACCAAGTGTAATTGCTAAACCTAGTACTAATACTGGAATTGCCCAATCTTTTTCACCATTGTATAGTGCTCCAAAAGCTGCGATGAACAAACCAATCGTCATAACAAAAGGAATGAAAGAATTGTTAGGCATATGGATATCAGAAACTGGTTCTGCATATGTCATACCTTCTTTGTTACCTTCTTGTTTTTCAATCCAGAAAGTGTCTAAACCACGAACAAGTGGAGTTTGTTTAAAGTTATAAAACGGAACTGGTTGTGGAATAGCCCACTCCAAAGTACGTCCGTCTTCCCAAGGGTCATTACCAACAGGAACGTTTTTAACAACTGTAATTATGATGTTAATTACTAGTATAATTACACCAATTGCCATGAGTGCAGCACCTGCAGAACTGATTAAGTTGAAAGTATCCCAACCTTGGTTTGCTCCGAAAGTAAATACGCGACGAGGCATACCCATAAGTCCTAAGAAATGCTGTATAAAGAACGTACAATGGAAACCAATAAAGAAGAACCAGAATGTCCATTTACCTAACGTTTCATTTAACATTTGATTGAACATTAACGGCCAATATAAATGTACCGCTGCTAGAATTGCTAGCACTACCCCTCCAACGATTACATAATGGAAATGGGCAACGATAAAGTACGAATCATGTAATTGGTAATCAAGCGGTGCTGCTGCTTGCATAATACCAGTTACCCCACCTGCTACGAATGAAGGGATGAAACCTAATGCATATAGCATTGGAGTTGTGACTTTAATGCTACCACCCCAAATTGTAAGCAGCCAGTTAAAGATTTTCATACCTGTTGGAACAGCGATTGCCATAGTAGCAACTGCGAAAATCGCATTAGCTGTTGGTCCTAAACCAACTGTAAACATATGGTGAGCCCAAACCATGAATCCTAGGAAACCGATTAATACGGTTGCAAAGACCATAGATGAGTAGCCAAATAAACGTTTACGCGAGAACAAAGCGAATATTTCTGAGAATATACCAAAAGCAGGTAGTATTAAGATATACACTTCAGGATGCCCGAAAATCCAGAATAAATGCTCCCAGATAATTGTATTACCACCCATTGTATGATCAAAGAAGTTACCACCAAACATACGGTCAAAGATTAAGAAGAATAATCCAATAGTAAGTGGTGGGAATGCAAATAATATTAATGCACTAGCTACAAATGTAGTCCAAGTAAACAATGGCATACGCATGTACGTCATACCTGGAGCGCGCATATTAATAATTGTTACTAGGAAGTTAATACCCCCTATATAAGTACCAGCACCGGATATTTGTAGCCCAAGTGCATAAAAGTCAATACCATGACCAGGTGATGCTAATGATAATGATGCATAAGAAGTCCATCCTGCATCAGGTGCTCCACCCATAAACCAAGATAGGTTAAGGAAAATACCACCAAACAAGAATAACCAAAAACCAAGCGCATTTAGAAATGGAAACGCTACGTCACGTGCGCCAATTTGAAGAGGCATGACTGCGTTCATAAATCCAAATAATATAGGCATGGCTGCAAGGAATATCATGGTTGTACCATGCATTGTAATAATTTCGTTAAAAAGACCAGCACTTACAAAATCATTATCTGGTTGTGCTAATTGAATACGAATAAGCATTGCCTCGATACCACCGATTACGAAGAACAAACTGCCGGCAGCAAGGTAAAGGATTGCGATTTTTTTATGGTCTACCGTTGTTAAATAGTCCCATAAAGTTGCGCCAAAGCCCTTTTTCTTTGCGATAGAACTCACAACTTTAACCTCCCTCATAAATTATCTGCGGAACTTATTTTTCTACAGATAGTCCCATTAGATATGCTGCAAGAGCATCTAATTGGTCTTCACTAAATTTTTCGCCGTCGTTAATAGTTTCTGGCTGAGGCATTAAGTTACCTGGTTTGTATAATTGAGGATTATTAATCCATTCTTTTAAGCTTTCTTCATCATGGGACATAAATCCAGCAACACGATTACGATCACCAAAAGTTGCTAAGTTTGGACCCATTCCGCCGGTAGTACCAGCACCTGAAGTTGCGTGACAAGCAATACAGCTAGTATTGAAAATTTCTTCACCTTGAGAAGCAAGTTCACCTTCTGCAACATGCTCGTTAGTTTTCATTGTTTCAACCCAAGCATTAAAATCTTCTGGTTCTAAAGTTTTCACTTTGAAATCCATAAGGGCATGTGACGGTCCACATAGTTCCGCACATTTACCGTAGAAAACACCTTGTTCTAGACTAGCAGATGCATCATCAAATTCTAAATAGAATTGGTTAACATTTTCTACGTTTGTATCCATTTTACCGCCAGCTGTAGGAATCCAGAAGGAGTGTTTCACATCAGCAGCTTTTAAATTGAAATAAACTTTTTGATCCGTAGGAACTACTAACTCTTGAGCTGTAACAATTCCTAAATCCGGATACTCAAATTCCCACCAATAAAGACTTGCTTTAACATTTACAGTTACATTTGTTTTGTTTCCTTCTTCATCGACTTGATCCATTGCAGCTACATCCGCATGTTTATAAGTATAGTAAACAGTCGGTATAGCAAGTACGATTAACAGTAATATTGGAATAACTGTCCATACTATCTCAAGCGTATGACTTCCCTCTACTTGTTTAGGAATAACATCTTCCCCAACTTTTTTGCGACGGAATTTCACTAGAGCAACCACATAAATAATTACTACTACAATAATAACTAAAGCCATAATAGCAGAAGATAGTAATAACAAGTTAAATTGATCTCTACCGACTTGTCCTGCAGGTGTAAGCGTTGATAAGTATTCCTCGCCACAACCCGATAAGAAAATCGTTAGAGCTGCTAACAGTGAAAAAAGTCGCCATTTTTTAAGCCCTTTCATCATAGCTAAATCAAACCCCTCTTTCATAGTTGTTTTCATGTTTCTTTGGACTGTGGTGGTTCTGTTTATATGAATTCTTGTTGACTAAAGAAAGAATTCCAAGGATTAAATAAAAATAGAAAAAATAATTATCGCTACGAATAATATCGTCATATAGTTTAAGGAATATATAAACATACCTGTTGCCCATTTTATATCATCCTTCACACGGAAACCTTTGATGGAGAAGTATAACCAACCAAGATTTAGTGCAGTTGCCAAAACAACAAATATTATACCTAATTCCATTAATAAAAATGGTAATGGGAATAATAGTAGAATCCATAAAAGTATTGACACTTTTGTACGTTTAAAACCTTTTACTACTGGTAGCATTGGGATATTGGCAGCTCGATATTCTTCTGTACGCTTCATCGCAAGCGCATAGAAATGTGGAGGTTGCCATGCAAACATGATTAAAAATAAAGCAAGTGCCCCAAAACCTAATTTAGGTTCAACAGCTGCCCACCCGATTAAAGGTGGTATTGCACCAGATATACTACCAACTATTGTGTTACTCACATATTTTCGTTTAGACCACATCGAGTATAACACAACATAGCTGACGATTCCTGCTAGTCCCCACACTCCCGCTGAAGTAGAGGCCAAAAACAATAAAATTTCACCTACAATCAATAGTGAAAAAGAAGTTATTAGCACGGCTAATGGACTAAACCTTCCAGTAACTGTTGGTCTTCCTTTTTTGCTCTTCATGACAGGATCTATATCACGATCGATAAAATTATTCATTGCTGCAGAACCCGCGATAATCATTCCGGACCCTATTAACGTATAAAATAATATATCCAACTCTCGAAGAAAGTTACGATCGGTAAATTGAAATGCTAGCCACATACCAGTAAAAGTTGTAAATAAGTTAGAATTGACTATACCTATTTTAATGAGCGATAAAAAATCTTGAAAAAATGAAGTGTTTACTCGTTCAGTTTCAGTCTCATTAGTTGCGGTTATTGAATGACCATTTGACATGCTGTCCCTCCTTTCAAAGTTGTAAGCATATTCCGCTACCTTTTACTATAACGAAAATCTTAAGTAATTTCTACAGTTAATGATAATTTTCGCATAAATATAGTTGAGATACTCTTTTATATACTTAGGACATATCAATAGTAATGCATTTTCGTGCATTGTTTGTGAATGTTCGAGTACGAATTTATGAACAATTTGTGAAATGCAATTACTCTACCTATTAGTTTGAAGGTTATACATTGTATTTTCCTCCGTGATTCGATATCATCAAAAAGCAGATACCGTCTTTTTAAGACGAGCAAGATACATAAAGTAGGTGACGAATTGCACATTCATAAAAATTTAAAATTGTTAGCTGTTGCATCTACAGTTGGTATGCTGCTCATTCTTTTAGGAGGAGCATTAGTTACTAAAACCGATAGTGGTATGGGTTGCGGTAGACACTGGCCTGGTTGTAACGGACAACTTATACCTGATGTAATAACTGCTGAGGTATTGATTGAATTCTCACACCGTCTAGTTACAGGGGCTGTTGGTATATTAATCGTCGCCCTAGCAGTTTGGTCATGGAAGGCACTTGGACATGTTCGAGAAACAAAATTCTTATCAGCAATGGCGGTATTTTTCTTAGTCGCTCAAGCATTAATTGGAGCAGCACAGGTAAAATGGGGACAAGGCGATTTTATATTGGCTCTTCATTTTGGTATTTCTCTCATCTCCTTCGCTTCAGTTTTATTATTAACCTTATTAGTTTTCGAGATTGACCGTAAGTTCGATACAGATAAAATCAGAATCGGCAAAACATTAAAGTTCCATACAATTGGTGTTACACTTTATTCTTATATTGTCGTATACACCGGTGCATTAGTGAGACATACAGAATCTAGTCTTATATGTAATGACTGGCCATTATGTAATAACGACCAGTTTGCACTTCCTTCTAATTTATATGAGTGGGTACAAATGGGGCATCGAGCTGCTGCAGGATTAATATTTATTTGGATTTTAATCATAGCGATTCACGTAATGCGAAATTATAAAGATCAACGGGCAATTTACTGGGGATGGGTCATCTCTTTAATACTAGTCTCCTGCCAAGTAATTACCGGTATGTTAGTCGTGTTGACTAAACTAAATCTTTACATAGCTTTATTGCATTCTTTATTTATATCCTTATTATTCGGTCTGTTATGCTATATGATTCTACTATTATCAAGAAGTAAAATGAATGACTAAGAACAAAAGAAAAGCAGGGTAAACAAACGCCAAGTCCTTTAAGAACAAAACCTTTTCCTATCGTTTCCGAAGGTCTTTAGACAGACGTCTTGCTTCTGATTATCTAGTGAATATTTGGGGATATGCTTGGATGAGACTGACGTCACAACCAAGCATATCCCTTTTTCCGGTAATCTTATGGCGATTAGCTATCCGTTGCCCTCCTGCAACTCTTAGAAACAGGTAAGTGCGGTATGATAACAAGAGAAAAGACATTTTCATATTCATAGAGGAAGCTCTCGGAGATAGAATTTCGTTCGCTGTCTCACTTCATTATTTGGTGAAAACTTACTATTCCCCCTAATTTTCACTAGTATTAAAGAAAATCTACTTCATTCATCATCAAGTAATAGTATCACTAATTCAACTGCAATTTCAGATAGCTTTTCTTCTTACATTAACTGATTAATCTTATTATCCCTAGCAAAAAGCTGCGCTAAATTTAGATTGATTACTACACATTATTTTGATTGTAGTGAAAGGTGCGACTCCAGTGGGACCACCACTAGCTGAAAGCCCCGGAGGAATGCAGTGACGAAGAGATTGAAGCCGCGCCCGCGGAAAGCATCCAACTGAAACGGAAAACTGTAGTATTTTACTTGCTTTAAAGTCACATGAACCCCGTGTTCACCGGATATTTTTATATACTTATTCTAAAATAAAAGGCTGTCAGACAGGAATGTCTAACAGCCTTTGTTTATTGGTTATTCTTTATCCATCACGATTAGCAAATCACCAGTTGCAATTGCCTCTCCAGCAATAACATGAATCTCTTTTACAACTCCATTAAACGGGGCTTGTACGGTAGTTTCCATTTTCATAGCTTCCGTAATAAGGAGATGTTGACCTCTTTTCACTTTGCTGCCTGTAGAAATTGCCACCTTTAGAACAGTACCTGGCATAGTTGCCCCAATATGACCTTCTTTTGTCAAATCTGCCTTTGGTTTAGATAGATGGCTCACTTCTACATTCAAATCCTGAATAGAGATTTCACGTGGTTGACCGTTTAATTCGAAATAAATAATACGGTTTCCATCATGGGTTGGCTCGCTTATAGAAACAAGCTTGATAATTAAAGTTTTTCCTACCTCGATTTCCACTTCAATTTCTTCCCCTAATCTCAATCCGTATAAAAATGTTGGTGTATCTAATACCGAAACATCACCAAAGTTTTTATCCATTTCACTATATTCTTCAAAAACCTTAGGATATAGAGTGTAAGCAAGAATCTCTTGACTCGTAACAGGTCGTTCTAATTTATGGAATAATATTTCTTTTATTTCTTCAAAGTCCACCGGCTCGAGTAATTCACCTGGACGAACTGTTATCGGTTGGCGACTCTTTAGAATCACTTTTTGTAATTCTTGTGGGAAACCTCCGTAAGGCTGTCCGATATAGCCTTCAAAAAACTCTATAACAGAATCCGGAAAATCGATTGTCTTCCCTCTCGTAATGACAGAAACTTCATCTAAATTATTTTGTACCATGAATAAAGCCATATCCCCTACCACTTTAGAGGATGGGGTAACTTTCACCACATCACCAAATAATAGATTTACACGAGAATACATTTCCTTTACTTCTTCCCAGCGCTCTCCTAGTCCAACTGCTTTAGCTTGTTGTTGAAGATTACTATATTGTCCCCCTGGCATCTCATGTACATAGATTTCAGTATGAGGACTCATCATACCGCTCTCAAAATCTTGATAGTATTTGCGAACATCTTCCCAATAATAAGAGATTTTTTCAAATGCCTCAATATTTCCAATAACCTCTCTATTAGAGCCTTTTAGCGCATAACTTAAACTGCTTGCACTCGGTTGTGAAGTTAGACCAGCCATTGCACCTAATGCCGTATCCACTATGTCCACTCCTGCTTCTATAGCTTTTGCATACGTATATACTCCGTTACCACTAGTATCATGTGTATGAAGATGAATAGGGATATCAACTGTGCTTTTTAACTCACTTACTAAACGATAAGCAGCTTCTGGTTTTAAAAGTCCAGCCATATCTTTAATCGCTAAAATATGTGCCCCTGCGTTTTCTAATTCTTTTGCCATGTCTTTGTAGTATTGCACCGTATATTTGTCTCTAGAATCATCTAAAATGTCTCCAGTGTAACATAGTGCCGCTTCTGCAATTTTCCCTGATTGTCTAGTTGCATCTATAGCAACTTCCATCCCTTTTATCCAGTTTAGGCTATCAAAGATACGGAATACATCGATACCAGCTTCTGCAGACTTTTGTATAAACTCTTTTATCACATTATCCGGATAATTTTTGTAACCTACTGCATTTGCTCCACGGAATAACATTTGGAATAATACGTTTGGAATCATTTGTCTCATTTTTATCAAACGATCCCAAGGATTTTCTTTTAGGAAACGATATGCAACGTCAAAAGTTGCCCCTCCCCACATTTCGTAGGAGAATAAATCATGCATCCCTTGTGCAGATTCCTTTGCTATTCCAAACATATCGTGAGATCGAACTCGTGTTGCTAATAGTGATTGATGAGCATCACGGAAAGTAGTATCCGTTAACAATACACCTTGTTGTTGCTTAACCCAATTAATCACACCATCGGCACCATGTTCATCTAAAATTTGCTTTGTGCCGATTGGAGGAGCAGTACTCAGATCAAAACTTGGTGTTCTGATAGCACCAAAAATAGGTTTAGACTTTTTCTCGATACCTGGGAAACCATTAATCGTAACATTCCCTATATAATTTAATAATTTAGTTCCACGGTCTTTGCGATTTGGGAATAAAAATAATTCAGGAGTTGAATCGATGAAACTTGTATTAAACTGACCAGAAATAAAGCTTGGGTGTTTTACGACATTTTCCAAAAAAGGAATATTTGTTTTAATCCCTCGAATTCGGAACTCCTGCAAATTTCTGTCCATTTTAGCTGCTGCTTCTTTAAATGACATTCCCCAAGTAGAAACCTTCACTAATAATGAGTCGTAATATGGTGATATTACAGCACCTTGGAACCCATTTCCTGCATCTAAGCGTACTCCAAATCCACCACCTGAGCGATAAACCATTAACTTACCTGTGTCTGGCATAAAGTTATTTAATGGATCCTCTGTTGTTACACGCGATTGAATAGCAAATCCAAATAACGGCATGTTTTCCTGGCTTGGAATTCCCATTTCCTCACTATTAAGCGCTGTGCCATCCGCAATTTTAATCTGTGCATGGACAATATCCACACCGGTGATCATTTCTGTAATCGTATGCTCCACTTGAATTCTTGGATTTACTTCTATAAAAAAGAATTCATCTTCCGTCACTAAAAATTCTACTGTTCCAGCATTTATGTAAGAAACATTTGTCATTAATTGAACAGCCGCTTTACAAATTTTGTCGCGCAATTCTGAATTCAAAGAATTTGAAGGTGCTATTTCCACAACTTTTTGATGTCTTCTTTGAATTGAACAATCGCGTTCATATAAATGAATTAAATTACCCTGAGTATCACCGAGAATTTGTACTTCAATATGTTTAGGCTGGAAAATACAGCGTTCAACATAGACTTCATCAGAGCCAAAAGCAGCTTTAGCCTCTGATTTAGCACGTTCATATGCACTTTCAAGCTCATCTTCAGATTGAACTACGCGCATTCCACGACCGCCGCCACCTAAAGATGCTTTAATCATTAAAGGATATCCGTGAGCTTTACCGAATGCCCGTACCTCTTCAACAGTATCTAAAGGTCCATCACTTCCTGGAATAACGGGTATACCTGCTAATACTGCTTGTTCCCGAGCTTTCACTTTATCTCCAAACATATCTAAATGTCTAGAGGTAGGTCCGATAAAGATAATCCCTTCCTCTTCACATCTTTTCGCAAAATCTACATTTTCCGAAAGAAAGCCATACCCTGGATGGATTGCATCAGCTTTACTTTCTTTTGTAATACGAATTATATCTTCAATGTCTAAATATGCATCGATTGGTTTTTTACCTTCCCCGACTAAATAGGACTCATCAGATTTAAATCGGTGAAACGAACCACTATCCTCTCTTGAGTAGATAGCTACTGTTCGAAGATTTAACTCTGTACATGCTCGAAAAATACGTATTGCAATTTCCCCTCTATTTGCAACTACAATCTTTTTAATCTTTTTCATCCCATACACCCCTTATTGTCTATTTTTTTCATGCTTCACGAACATAGATACGTTCATCAATATCCCAAGTGCTGCCGATAAAATAATAATAGAAGTACCCCCATAACTTATAAATGGAAGTGGTACCCCGGTCAGCGGGATAATTCCAAGCATTCCTCCTAAGTTTATAAAAGTTTGAAAACCTATAATACTACCAATACCCGCAGCGATCATACGAGCTTGAGAATCCTTTGTAGATAAGGCAATGCTAATCGCTTTGAATACAATAAAGAACAGACCACATAAAACAATTAATACCCCAATTAGTCCAAGTTCTTCTGCTATGATAGCCATGATAAAATCAGTATGTGGTTCCGGTAAATATCCATATTTCTGATTGGAATTCCCTAAACCTAAGCCGGTTAAACCACCTGATCCAATGGCAATATAACCATTTACAATTTGATAGCCAAACCCTTGCTCGTAATCAAAGGGATTGAAAAATGCTTCTAATCTTCCTCTACGACGATCTGTCAACAATGCATCTTTCATCATATAGATGGCAAATAGACCCGCTACGATAACTATACCAATTAATCCGATTATTTTGGAAAATGATTTAAATTTAATTCCACTAGCTGCAATTACTGAAATAGCTACGAAACTAATAATCATTGTATTCCCAACGTCTGTCTCCATCATAATTGACACGAAAACAAAAAATAACACGATTAATGGTGGTCCCACGGATTCATTTAATTTATCTAATGTACCATTTTCTGATTTTTTTGCAAATATTCCAGCAAAATATAAAACTATTACTAGTTTTGCAATTTCGGAGGGTTGGATATTAAAACCTAAGTCGATCCAGCTCTGAGAACCACTTTCTCCACCAACTCCGATAATATGCACTAAAAATAAAAGAGTAAACATAACAAGAAGCATTAGTTGCATCATTACTTTATTTTTATAATGCTTATAAGGAAAAAAAGCAGTTATAAAAAATACTGGTATACAAAGCAGTAAATTTGATTTTTGCTTATTGAAAAAATGGTCAGGATCCCAACCGTAATTGAGTACTGCCCAGCCCATACTAGCGCTATAAATCATTACCAACCCAAATAAGCATAAAGCTAAGTAGACAAAAAATAATGGGTAGTCGAAATTTCTTGCATAACGTTTTAAATATGAAATCATGTATTATACCTCTATTTCTTTATATAGAAAAAAAACTCAAACAGTTAGTTTGTTTGAGTTTTATAATTATCTTTCTGTATGAATCTCATGTAAAACAGACAATTCTTTTTCAAGAGAAGCGATAATCTCTTTCCCTTCGCTTTTCTCTAAAAGGCCAAGTTTTACCGCAAAATCTATTTCACGTGATAATCCAAACATTTGTGTGTCTAAAACCTCTTCATAAAGAGGGCATTGAGGCATCGTTAAGTTATCCATCTGCACTTTTATAAGCTGTGCAATCTTTTCTGCATCTTTTTTCAAAAGCTCTAAAGCCTTATCTTGATACGAAATTTGTATATTAGTATCCATGAGGACGCCCCCATTTTTATAATTTCTAATTATTTATCTCCTAAAGTGTATCTTTTGAACAGAAAAATTGCAAGTGTTCTCTCATTTAACTTATAGAAATAGTTAAATATTCTTTAGAACTTTTCAATTTAAAGGTATACTAATTATGATTAGATAGTTTAGAGGAGGCAATTTTGTTGGAACTTATCATACCAGTTAAAGGTGCAGTTAAATTTAATATTACGTTAGACCCTACCGTTTGGATTTTCGATGATCGTAAAATCGATTTGGATGAGTTTTTTTCTGGTGAGTATGAGTACAAAGATGAACTAGAAGAGTATACTAAGGTCACATCAGCTCATTGGTCCCGTGAAATCATTGAAGGATCTACAAATCCACCAACTTTACAAACTGAGAAAAAATTTGACCGTACGAAAGCACTAACAAGTACTTTCGGAATTGATATGAAACCATTTATCCTAAATTCTGAGCCATTGCCAAATGCAACAAAAGTTGTGGTCGAAACGACAGAGGATGAACATATATTTTCTTTTGAAGATTTAGATACGTTATTATTAAAATTTAGCCATAAGGGGAAACCACTTCGTGAGGACGGCCCTGTCCATATATTAAAAAAAGATGGATCAAATATTAATACTCCGATAAAATCTGTCACAGCGTTTCGTGTAGAATAGGAGATGTATAGATGAAAGTACAATGTGCCATTTGCGATCGAATTGATGAACTTCCAAATGATTTACCACTGGCTAAGAAGCTGAGAAATCGCCCAATTCACACGTATATGTGTCCAGATTGTCATGACCGTATTGAAGAAAGAACTAACCGTCGTCTTGCAACCGGAAAGTTCATTTTTTACAAGAGTTCACGACTAATTGAAAACGAGTTTTAATATTAATTATACGAAAAGCTGGCTTTAAACACTCAGTCTTTTCAGGCCAAAACCTGTTTTTATTATTTCGGAAGTGCTTTAGGTAGCTGTTTTGTTATATTATTACCGAATTAATTTTTAGGGATGCTGGTTGGTTGTGATGTCAGTCACAATCAACCAGCATCCTTTTTTCGGTAATCTTATTTGACAACTAGAGAAAAGATGCTTTCTTATTCATAGATGAAGCTCTCGAAGATACAATTTCGGGAGCACTATCACAAACTCTATACAATAGATACCAACTATTTTCTTATCATTTACGAATGATTTGAGCCTATTTTATCTTTACTTTCTCTCATCGATTGTTTACTTGCTTGCTTCCATCACTGGCTTACTTGCGGTCATGTATTATTTACTTGCTCTTAGTCTATGTTTACTTGCCATCTAATACCTTTTACTTGTGAAGTGGATAATATATCCAAATTATTTTTTCCTTCAAAACCTTAATGTGTAGAATTGAAATACTTAGTTGTTTTCTACTCCGGGGTCGACTGCAATGGATAGTTCCTTTAGATTATCCTGCATCCCATAAATAATAGCTACTTACTTAATTGATTGTAGTGTAAGCCAGGAACTCCAGAGGGATTAGCGAAAAAGTCGAGACCCAGCGGAAGCTTTTATTTGAACAAAGGCAAGTAACTCAAATTTTTGTGTCGAAAATTCGATTATAGTGTCCTTCTGCACCGAGGGAGCTTGGCCTCGCCTGCAGAAAACGTCCGCCTGAAACGAAAATCAGCGGTATATGACTGAATTTTTGTTAAGTATTTCCCCTTAATCAGTGCTTTCACATATTTTGCTCATTTTTAAAAAAAAGAAAAAGCTCAACTACATTTAAGTAGTCGAGCTTTGTTTTTTCTCAAGTCGTAAGCGTATTTTGTAAATAATTAAAATCAATGCTGCCACGATTAACCCTTCCACAACAGGAAGGAAAAACGCGAGGAACGTCAACATTAAGCATCCTAATAACAAGAATACGTAAATTACAACATTTTGACTAAAACGCAATTTCTTTGCAAATCCAAGCTTGTACACAAGCACAGAAAGCAAGAAAATTAAAACAAATAGCACATAACCAGCTATATCGAAATTTGGCATAACCTCATAAATATATCTCGCTATACTAGACATTCTACCAAATACGAATTGCTTTTCCTCCAAGGTTATTCACCCTTTCAGTTTCTATTCAAGTTCTGCATTTTTCTTTTTCTTCGTAACACGTTCACGTTCATTCTTCTCTAGAATTTGTTTACGTAGACGAATAGACTCAGGTGTAATTTCTAGATACTCATCATCACCTAAATACTCAATAGCTTCCTCAAGTGTCAAAATACGAGGTCTTTTAATAACATTAGTTTGGTCTTTATTAGCTGAACGAATGTTAGTTTTTTGTTTCATTTTCGTTATATTTACAGTGATATCAGCATCACGAGTATTTTCCCCAACGATCATACCTTCATAAATCTCAGTACCTGGTTCAAGGAATAATGTCCCGCGATCTTCCACTTGCATCATACCATAAGTTGTTGCTTTACCAGTTTCCATTGATACAAGAACACCTTGGTGACGTCCTCCAACACGACCGGAAACTACTGGTTGATAGCTATCAAACGTATGGTTAATGATACCGAAACCTTTAGTTAAGGACATGAATTCTGTTGTATATCCAATTAATCCACGAGCTGGCACCATAAAAATTAGACGAACTTGGCCATTACCATTGTTGACCATGTCAATCATTTCACCTTTACGTGTACCCATCGATTCAATAATAGAGCCTACAGCGTCTTCTGGCACATCAATTTGTACTCTTTCGATTGGCTCACATTTTTTACCGTCAATTTCACGTATAATAACTTTTGGTTTAGAAACCTGTAGCTCGTAACCTTCACGACGCATGTTTTCGATTAAAATCGACAAATGAAGCTCTCCACGACCAGAAACAGTCCATGCATCTGGAGATTCTGTATCTTCAACACGTAGAGAAACGTCTGTTTCTAGTTGAGAACGTAGGCGCTCTTCAATTTTACGTGAAGTAACCCATTTACCTTCGCGACCAGCAAAAGGTGAGTTATTTACTAAGAATGTCATTTGTAAAGTTGGCTCATCAATACGTAACGGAGTTAACGCATCAGGGTGATCTGTAGGGCATACTGTTTCACCAACATTGATTTGTTCCATACCTGACACCGCGATCAAATCTCCTGCTTTAGCTGACTGAATTTCTTCACGTTTTAAACCGAAGAAACCGAATAATTTTGTAACACGATAGTTCTTAACGGAACCGTCTAATTTCATTAATGAAATTTGTTGCCCAACCTCGATTGTCCCACGGAATACACGACCAATACCAATACGTCCAACATAGTCATTGTAGTCCAATAGTGCTACTTGGAATTGTAATGGCTCATCAGAGTTATCAATTGGTGCTGGAATCGCTGAGATAATCATTTCGAATAGACATTTCATATCTTCTTCTTGTTTAGAAGGATCATCATTTAAAGAAGCAGTCCCGTTTACACCTGAAGCATAAACAACTGGGAATTCTAGTTGATCTTCATCTGCACCTAATTCAATAAACAATTCTAGAACTTCATCTACTACCTCTAGTGGACGAGCTGAATCTTTATCTACTTTGTTTACTACTACGATTGGTGTTAATTTTTGTTCTAACGCTTTTTTCAATACAAAACGTGTTTGAGGCATACACCCTTCATATGCATCGACAACAAGTAAAACGCCATCTACCATTTTTAAAATACGTTCTACTTCTCCACCGAAGTCAGCATGTCCAGGCGTATCAAGGATGTTAATACGCGTTCCATTATAATTGACCGCAGTGTTTTTTGCTAAAATTGTAATACCGCGTTCACGCTCTATATCATTCGAGTCCATGGCTCTTTCATCAACATGTTCATTTGTACGAAAAGTACCTGACTGTTTTAATAATTGGTCGACTAATGTCGTTTTCCCATGGTCAACGTGTGCTATAATTGCAATGTTTCTTAAATCTTGACGTATATTTGTCATATTTCCACTCCATATTCTTTTTTCGAGTCCATAACTGTGTTATTATATCACAAGTGAAACTAAAGTAATATTATTTTTTATCATTTATTTTGGAGGTAATTATTTTGGGTCATATTAAATGGATTTTCGTACTATATTCTTTAGGTGCAATTTTATCAATGGCACTTGTCGGAATTGCTATTGCACTGCGGAATATTCCACTTATTTTTGTATTCCTTATTTTATTGTTCGTCATTATGGGATTTGGTTTCAAAACAAAGAAAAAAATGCGCGACGCAGGCTTACTTTAAATGCCTATTCCTTTCCAGCAGGATTTAATCTGCTGGATTTTGTTTTATTTGAATATAATCTGTCAATAATTGTTCATGTAATCCTGGTTTGGATACGATAAAGCTATCAGCATCTAGTAAATCTAGATGCTCAAATGCTAAATTAGTAGCAATTGCCCCTACTTCTTTTGCTATGACCATTCCTCCGGCTATATCCCAAGGTGATAATCGCATAGATATATAAGCATCTAACTTTCCAGTCGCTACATAAGATATTTCGATTGCTGCTGATCCAAGTGACCTAGTACCTCTGACGGTTTTAAGTAAGTTCACCATCCCTTCATGATGTACATATCTATTTGGCACTGCCCATCTTGCATTTATACCAACAACTGCCTCCTCAACCGAAGAAGCACCTAACTTTGGCAAACGCAAATCATCCAAATATGCGCCACCGTTTAAGGACCCACTAAGTAATGTATCTTCCATAACATTATATATATATCCTAGGATTCCTACTCCATCCTTATATATTCCCAATGATATAGCAAAATTTTGTTTTTGATGAATGAAATTTGTTGTTCCATCTATTGGATCAAGTAACCATACAAAACCACTTAAATCCTTTATGTCATCTCCAAATCCTTCTTCTCCAAATATTCGGTGCTCTGCAAAATCTGCTTTAATATGCTTTATAAAAAATTTTTCTGTCTCTTTATCTATATTAGTGACTAGATCATTTGCCTCTGACTTCGATTCAATGATGAGTTCGGAAGTCAGAGAAGTTTTAATGTTATATGCCGCTTCCTTTATTAACGACTTTGCATATGTATCAAGCTTGTATATATCCAATCGTTCCACCCCTTCTTAACACCTATACTTTTAGTATAAAGAAAAAAACACCGGCTGTCTTTTCATTAGCAGGTGTTTTTTAAGGTACTCCTATGATGGAAACATTAATCGAGAGCATTTAGTTCCTCCAAAAGCTGGTGAATTTCAGCTAATCGATTTTTAGAAGCACTTATCTCTTTTTCATTTTTATTTGTCATTGCGTCAAATAAGGTCGCTAACTCATAATCTAACTCCATTTTTAGTGTTTGAATTTTCTCTTTTTCCATGTCTTCCTTACGAATAATATGCACTACCTGTCTCATCACAACCACCCCTTCTTATTTTATATCGTAATATTCAGAAGATTCTTTACAATAAAATATGCTACCATATAAATAATGTCTACTGAAAAATACTACTTACAAGATTTTTACCCAAATTTCCTATAAAATAAACATAGAAGTTGAAAGGAGTTTACATATGAGCAAAACTTTTTGGACAGTTGAAGATTTTGATGTCTTTCAAATAGATGGACTTGAAAACAGAATGGCTGGATTAATCGAAAAAATTAGACCGAAATTTGAGGAGTTAGGCGGTCATTATAGTCATTATTTTTCTACAATACTTGGACAAGAATATTATCCCCATGTAGCTAAGCATGCAAGACGTTCGGTTAATCCTCCAAAAGATAGTTGGGTCGCATTTGCACCTTATAAGAGAGGATATAAAGCTCTACCACACTTCCAAATAGGACTGTGGGGTAGCCACGCTTTCATCATATTAGCTGTTATTTATGAGGCACCCGATAAAGTAGCTATTGCTGAACGGTTATTAAAGAAAAAAGGATTATTTAACAAATTGCCCGCAGATTTTATTGTTTCTGGAGATCATATGAAGCCTGAAGCCTCTTTGCTAAAAAAAGAAAAGAAAGATGGCCTTGAACAACTACTGGTTCGTTTAAAAGATGTAAAAAAGGCAGAATTTTTAGTTGGCCGTCATATTAGTAGAGAAGAAGCTGTAAAACTTACTGAAGAAGATTTCTTGGAACTTGCAGAAGAAACATTTGATCATTTATTGCCAATATATAAAACGATGGTCCACATGAAATAATATGCACCTCCTATACTTTTCAGTATAGGAGGTATTTTTTAACCCTTGATGATGGTGCCGTCTGATTGCTCCTTCATCTTTTTAATAATAGGAAAGCTTACATAACCACTTTCTTTTTCAAATTCACGAAAATACGTTTTTTCTTCCGCAATAGAAGGTACTATTTCTTTAAATCTTCGGTATCTTTTCATTAGTTCTTCGCGTTTGATTCCATTTTCATATGCTTTTTCTATTGATTCAAAAAATTGTACTACATCCACGATTTCTTCTGTCGACCAATCCAATGAAAAAGGGTATGTGTATTCCATGTATTACTACCTCCTTCTATTTCCACTTATTTCGAATGTCCATTGCTTGTATTTCCATACGATCGAATAATTCTTGTACGGAAGGTATATCTTTGATGAACCCTACCGACTGGCCAGCCCAACCGAATCCCTTCTCTTCATCACCTTCGTAAATGAATCGCTTATTCGCTTCTCCACTAATGTAATCCTTAAGAGCATCATATGTTACATTTTCACTTTCAATACTTAAAATAGAATCTGTCCAACTACTTTTTATGGCCCTTGCAGGTGCACCAAGCGATTTCTTAATAATTACAGTATCCATTTCTTCGCTCTTTATTAATGAATTTTTATAAGCAGATGAAGCATGCACACATTCTTTTGTGGCGATGAATCTAGTACCCATTTCAATACCTTCGGCTCCAAGTGCATGAGCAGCCATCCATCCTCTGCCATCTGCGATACCACCAGAAGCGATGACGGGTATCGACACAGCATCCACCACTTGAGGGATTAATACCATAGATCCGATATCATCTCTTCCAAGATGCCCTCCACCTTCATGCCCTACTACCATAACTGCATCCGCACCAAGTTGCTCGGCTTTTTGAGCTTGTCGTTTAGCAGCAACTAAGACTAGTTTTTTAATCGAAGTATTAGCGAGTTTTTCTAAAATAGGAGCTGGATTTCCTCCTGTCATCGATATTACTGGAACCTCTTCCTCAATAGCTACTTGCAACATATGCTCATAAGGTCTCCCAGTTTGGCCAATTGCAAAATTCACACCAAATGGTTTTTCAGTCAGCTTTCGTACTTTTAGTATTTCTTCTCGCAACTCTTGTGGCGTTTTTAAACTCATGGCAGTTACTTGTCCTAATCCTCCAGCGTTTGAAACAGCTGCACACAAATCAGAATACGCTAGATAAGCAAGTCCTCCTTGAACGATTGGAAGCTTTGTACTTAATAATTCTGTAACCCTTGTTTGAAAAGCCATTCTTCCCCCTCCTTATATTAATAGTCTAATGAAATTACTCTATTGATACAAATTACAATGATTTTGATAGTATTACAGCTATTGAAGTGCTATAATTTCTTTTGTTTTATAAATTCTAACTAGAGGTGGTATGAACGTTGTCACAATTAGAAACTCCATTATTCGATGCATTACTAAAGCATCGAAATCGTCATCCAATCCAGTTTCACATTCCTGGGCATAAAAAAGGGAAAGGGATGGACCCTGCATTTCGAGAGTTCGTTGGAGATAATGTACTTTCTATAGATTTGATCAATATTGCTCCTTTGGATGATTTACACTCACCTAAAGGTGTAATAAAAAAAGCACAACATTTGGCAGCAGAAGCATTTGGTGCTGATGAAACATTTTTCTCTGTACAAGGGACAAGTGGTGCAATAATGACTATGATACTTACTATTTGTGGACCTGGAGATAAGATTCTTGTTCCACGAAATGTTCATAAATCGATAATGTCGGCAATTGTATTTGCTGGTGCGATTCCAGTTTTTATCCATCCAGAAGTAGATAAAGAATTAGGAATCTCTCATGGTATATCAGTAGAATCGGTAGAAAAAGCATTAGATGCACATCCAGATGCAAAAGGATTACTAGTTATTAATCCTACCTATTTTGGTTTAGCTGCGGATCTTAAAAGAATCGTAGAGCTTTCGCATAAGAAAGGGATTCCTGTTGTAGTAGACGAGGCACATGGAGTTCATATTCATTTTCACGATTCACTTCCCGTTTCTGCAATGCAAGCTGGAGCTGATATGGCTGCAACATCTGTTCATAAATTAGGTGGATCCATGACTCAAAGTTCTATTCTCAATGTAAAAGAGGGCTTAGTATCTACTAAACGTGTGCAGTCTATTTTGTCTATGTTAACAACAACTTCTACGTCCTATCCATTACTTGCATCATTAGATACTGCAAGGCGACAACTAGCTATTCATGGCGAGGATTTAATAGGGGATGCTATCCGACTTGCAAAAGATACACGTAAACGAATTAATGCAATTCCCCATATTCGTTGTGTGGGGGAAGAAATATTACAAACATCTGCTACGTATGATATGGACCCAACAAAACTATTAATAAGTGTTAAAGACTTAGGTATGACAGGGTATGATGCGGAAATCTGGTTAAGGGAAAAAGCAAATATAGAAGTAGAGCTTTCAGACTTATATAATATTCTATGTTTGATCACTCTTGGAGATACAAAAAAAGAAGTTAATTTACTTGTTAATGCTCTTTCAAGAATGGTTGCGGCCCATGAATCTGATGCAGTCGTCGTAGAACCATCTGTTACTCTGCCAGATATACCAGGACTTGCTATGTCACCTAGAGATGCTTTTTACGCAGCTACAGAATCTATTCCGCTAAAACACGCAAGCGGTCGTATCTCTGCAGAGTTCGTAATGGTTTATCCACCAGGTATTCCAATTTTTATTCCCGGGGAAATAATTACCCAAGGTAATATAGATTATATAACGATGAACATTGAAGCAGGGCTACCTGTCCAAGGTCCTGAAGACGACACACTTGAGATGATTCAAGTCATTAAAGAACATCAAGCAATATTTTAAAAATTTAAAAGGAACTCATTTTGATGAGTTCCTCAGACTGTAGACAAACTCGAGAAATTTAGAGTTTATCTACAGTCTTTTTTCTTTTAAAATAGAATTAGTATTTTTTCGTTTCGGCGGACGCTTTCCGCGGGCCCGGCTCAAGTCTCCTCGTCGCAAGCTCCTGCGGGGTCTCGAAACTCGGGCTGTTCCCGCAGGAGACGCCGCCTACACTACAATCAACTACTTACTAAATAAACATTGAGGTGAATGGATATGATGACTAAAAATCAAAACGTTGAACGCGATCAAATAGAGATGATTACTATTGATGAACTTATACCACAAGATCATCTTGTACGAAAGCTTGAAGCTACCATAGATTTTTCATTCATATATCCATTAGTTGAACCTCTGTATTCTACCTTCGGTAGACCAAGTATTGACCCGGTTGTTCTATTTAAAATGACTTTTGTTCAGTACTTATTTGGAATTCGTTCAATGCATCAAACCATAAAGGAAATTGAGACGAATGTGGCATATCGTTGGTTTTTAGGGTTTGGTTTCCATACAGAAGTACCACACTTTTCAACTTTCGGTAAAAACTATGTTCGCCGTTTCCAAGACTCAGATATCTTTGAACTGATTTTCTATCGAATTCTCAAGGAAATTGCTGATAAGGGATTGTTGAGTGCTGATCATGTTTTCATTGATTCTACTCACGTCTAAGCGTGTGCGAATAAACGCAAATTCGAAAAGAAAATCGTCCGTAAAGAGACTCGTGCATATGAGGCAAAGTTACAAGAAGAATTAAATTTAGATCGTATCGACCACGGAAAAAAAACCTTTTCCTCCAGAGAAATTTGAGAAAGAGGAAACGAAGGAAATCAAAGAAAGTACAACAGATTCAGAGAGTGGTTACTACGTAAAAGATGAACGAACAAAGCAGTTTGCTTACTCATTTCATGCTGCAGCTGATCGCTATGGATTTATTCTCGGAACGATTGTAACACCTGGTAATGTTCATGATAGTCATATGCTTCAACCGCTCGTCGAAAAGGTAATGAAAAAAGGGAAAAAGCCTCTTGCTGTTGCTGCGGATGCTGCGTATAAAACACCTGCGATTACGAAATTCTTGTTTGAAAATGATATTAAACCGGCACTTCCATATACACGTCCGAAAACAAAAGAAGGATTAATGCGTAAAAATGAATACGTGTATGATGAGTACTACGATTGCTATCTTTGTCCGCTAGGGCAAACTCTATCTTATGCAACAACGACTAAGGAAGGGAAACGTCAATATAAGTCTGATCCAACTCAGTGTGCAAAGTGTCTTTTATTAGCACAATGTACGAGTAGTAAAGACCACCGAAAGATAATAGAACGTCATATTTGGGCAGAGTATGTTGAGGAAGCGGACCACCTTCGTCATCAGAACGAAATCAAACAAATATATGCGAGACGTAAAGAAACGATTGAACGTGTCTTTGCCGATGCGAAAGAAAAGCATTGTATGCGATGGACAACCCTACGTGGGATTAAAAAATTGTCCATGCAGGCGATGCTAACTTTTACTGCCATGAATTTAAAGAAACTTGCCAATTGGACTTGGCAAAGTCCACAAATGGCATAAAAGAAGATACTCGGATAGTATTTTGCCTATCAAATAAGGCTTTAAATAACCAAAAATCAATAAAATTTGAAAAAAGCATTCAGAATGTGGCCATTCTGAATGCCTTTTGTCTACAATCTGAGGAACTCATTTTGATGAGTTCCTTTTTTATATTGCACAAAAATATTAAACTATTTGGGATGATGTTTTAAAATTAGATTAATAGAGTAAATAACGGGCAAACAAATGACCCTAATATTGCACTTAAAGTCATAGAAACAGAGCCCATTGTTAATGTTTCCTCCCCATACTCCCCTAGTTTTGAAACACCAATACCGTGAGAGGCACTTCCCATTGATATCCCTCTACTTATCGCATTATCGATGCGAAAAACCCTAAAGATAGTGGGGCCAAGTATAGCTCCAACTAAGCCTGCAAAAATAACGAAAACAGCTGTTAATGTTGGGATACCTCCTATTGCCTCACTAATTGGAATAGCAACCGGAGAGGTAATCGATTTCGGTAATAATGACAATAGAACATGTTCATCAAATGACAATAGCTTAGATAAAATAGTAATACTGATTAAACCTGAAAACAAAGCAATCAATACACTCAGGAGTATTGGAACTTTATAGTTGTAAATTTTCTCTCGGTGAATATATAGGGGATAGGCCATACTGACAACAGCTGGTCCTAATAATTCATTTATCCACTTTCCCCCCGACATATATGTATCATAGGGTATTTTACTTATTAATAAAATTATCACAATCAGTACTGTTGTAGAAAAAATAGGGATCAATAGCGGGTATGTAAATCTCTTATAAACGATAGACATTACATAAAAAAGCACAATTGTTCCCATTACCATCATAATTGCAATCATTCAATCTGCTCCTTTTTTATTGACTTCCCTTCAACATACTCACAAAAAATTCCAGTTATTATGATAGTTATTATTGTACTAATGACAATTGATACAACCATTCCTAAACCCGCCCAAGATAAGAACTCTGGATAATTCATAATTCCAATAGTAGCTGGTATAAAAAATAGCGCCAAAAAGCTCAATAAAAAACCTGCTCCATCCTTTATAAGATCAACCGGTATTATTTTAAAATATAAACAACTAAAAAGTAAGAACAGGCCAATAATACTTCCAGGAAATTGAAGGGAGAGACTTTGTACAATCCAAGATCCGATAAGCGAAAAAAGATACAAAATAATTACTTGAAGCACAATCCGAATAATTTTAACCATTTATGCACTTTAAAGAATCTACCATAAAGCTATCACCTCCGGAAAAATGGTATGTTAGAAAAATTTATTCTTTATACCATGTCCTGTAGAAATACTAAGTTGATAATAGGATGTTTTTTATTACAGTAAGTCCAACTAATTCTAGTACTATTAAAGACTATCGATTTAATGATTTTCATTAAACAGAATACAAGATACAAAATTGTACACTCTCTTTAAAAACACCTTTGGAATATCCAAAGGTGTTTAAATTATTGTATTCCTTTAATTGTTTTTGGATCAATCAAATCATAACCTTTTGCACGCAGCCCCTCTACAATACCCTGCAAAGCCTCTGCAGTCCATTCACGATCATGCATTAATAAATTTGCGCCATCTGTTAAATATTCAGTGTTCACCATAATATCAGTCAAACTTTCAGCAGTACGATATTGTTTTTCCCAATCATATCCATATGTCCAATTCATTAAAAGCATACCTTCTTGTAGGACAAGAGATTTACTAAAGTCTGTATTAACTCCAAAAGGTGCACGGAAGAACTTAGGCTTTTCACCAATTACTGCTTCTACGGTTTCATTTACTTTTATAATTTCTTCCTTTTGTTGGTCCTCAGAACTCTCTTTTAAATTAGCATGGGTTTGTGTGTGATTTCCGATTGAAAAACCCATATCATAAATAGCTTTTAAATTGGCTTTTTCTTCATCTGTATCTATAAAATGTCCATTTACGAAAAAGATAGCAGGTGCATTTAACTCTTTCAAAGTTTTTGCCATTTCTACTGCATATTTTTCAGGAGCATCATCAATTGTAAGCAAAACCGCTTTTGGATTCGCAGCTCCAATTGGCTGGAATGTCCAGTTTGCCTCGTTTAATTCGTATAGCGATTCGGGTTCCTTAATAGCAACTTCCTCCTCTACTACCTCATCCTCATTCATTTCTTCTACAACAGGCTCCTGAGATACTGGGGTTGTCTCTTCCGTTTCCTTTCCTACTTCAGGCTTTTCATCTGCAATACCACAAGCAGAAAGTCCAAGTAACATAATTGCTGGTATTATCCAAGTTGTAAGTTTCAATATAATCACCCTGTCCCTTCCTCTTTATTTTAACAGGCAGAAGAGATAGTTAGTAGGGTATATTTCTATGCCTAAAGCTTAATCTTGCAATTAGTTCTTCAAAAATCGCAACGAGAGAATAGTTAATCCTTATTCGACCAGAACTAAGATCGCCCATAAGCACAAGTAAATTTAAGTACATCACTTCACAATCTTCACTTTCTTATAAACTACTGAAATATTAGTACTAACTCCGACTTTCTAAAAACTCTTGACGAAATGTAAAAAAACTATAACAGATTCTTAATAATCATCACAGTTACTCAAATATTTCTCGTAGCTTTTGAAGCATTAATAACATATTTGTCAATTCTACAGGTGACAAACTCTTATGATATTTACCAGAAACTTGTTGATGAAAAGCTTCCATTTCTTTTTTTATAAAGCAACCCTTTTTGCCCAATTCAATTGAAAATGTACGCTTGTCCTCTACATGTTGTTTTCTAGTTATATAGTCTTCCTTTTCAAGTTTTGCTAACTGTTGACTGACCGCACTTTTCGTGATGCCCATTTTTTCAGCCAGTTCTGTAGGTGAAGTAAATGGCCGTCTAATAATTAAATTTAACAATACATATTGTTGGTCATTAATATATAATCTTTTTCGCTTTTCTCGAGTATAATCCATATGTCTTCAATCGTTTGATTAATCTGATTTGCTATATTTTTCACGTCTCTGTAACTCACTATTTTCCCGCCATTTTTTGGGATTTAAGTAGCTTTTAAATTTTGCAGCTACTTCTTTTCCAACAAGTAAAGCACCTATCCAAAACATAACTTCAGCTATTATTATGCTAACTGTTATGGTAACAGCTTTTACTTTAGTTGGAAGTGGTGTAAATGGCGTGATAATCGGGATTAGCCACATTGAAAGTGAGAGGATCAAAAGTCCTATTCCAAGTTTATACAAACTGGATTTTTCTTGTTTCTGTTCTGTAGAAACTTTTTCTTTTTCCACTTATAAATCCCCTATTTTTTTATTTTAGTTTACTTAACTAAATCATATGATAAAGGAAAATTGATTACAAAAATATTTGAAGATACATTTAAGAAAATACTTTTCCCAATTCTGTTTTGTTATGTAAATTGTATAAATTTTGAGCATTTTTATATTTTCATTTAAATTCAATAAGAAAAGATCTGACTATCTCATCTATTGTAAAACCAATCTATATAGAATTGTCATAAAATTTCTATTACCTCCGAAACTAGGAATGACACCAAAGTAGGTTGTCCTTGGTTAAATAACTACATTCTTTTCTAATGATAGTTTTCGTTTAGAGTTTTCTACTTTTTGAGACCACAACTATAAAAATCGTAATCAAAATTAGGCTGTAAATAAAGATCCAGGCAAACTGAGCGTAAACCAGTACAGGGACAGAGGTAAACTTATCTCCAACACTCATGATTTCCAGGGAGTAACGTAGAGGTGGTAGAATCCAGGTTAGTATTTTTACTTTTAGGATATCTGCTTTCGCCACTGCAAGAGCCAAGGAAACAACCAATATACTAATAACACCCCACCAAGAATTTACATTACTTTTAACAAGTTCCCTCGTGAAAAATAAGGACAGTGCAATCGAAAGAATAACTAAACTAAAATGCGCCAAAAAACCGATGACAATATGGATCGTAAGAAGCCCAGGCTTAAAGACATGAAAAACGATAGGATACACCACTGCTACAATACTTAGTATCAGACCGACAAATGCACAATTAATCACGAGAGCTAGATAATATCCACTTTTATTTTTCGCATGTAAGATAGTAAGTTGTTGTAGACCTTGATCCTCTGCATGCAAAATCGTGATTGTGACCCAACCCATAATAAAAAACAACACTAATGACGTAAATGAATAGCTATCTAATATAGGATTAGGTATGAAAGTATAATTGATGATGAGAATCATGATAAAAACTGATACTGGGGGAACGTATTTGTGTGTTCGTATATAATTAGCAAATTGGTAGTGTAACAAGCCCTTCATTATTGTATTTCGACCCCTTTTTTAAAACTGTCATAAAAATCATTTTCCCCTTCTAAAGGCGCTAAAAGCTGGATTGTGGCCCCTCGATCCAGAAATTCTCTTACAATTTTATTCGTTTGTTCTTTACTTACACTCAGTTCTATCAACCTATGTCCTGAGCTGGTTTCTTTCTCTTTCTCGATGGTTACTTTCTCTCTTAACAGATTGAGTGATACGGTGTTCGACAGTTCAAAGACTATCCTGTTCATGGGCTCATCTTGTATATGTTGATTTCTAGTATAGGTGATTTGGCATTGGTGGATGACTAGGATGCGGTCTACTACCTTTTCAAGCAACCTTGTCTCATGACAGGTTAAAATAACACTAATATCCCTTTCCTTTAATGAGATTAACAGTCTCTCGAATTCTGTTTGTGCATTTAAATCGAGACCAGAAAGCGGCTCATCCATAATTAGCAGATCAGTTTCTTCGAGCATTGCCTGCATAATAATTACCTTTTGTTTCATCCCCTTAGAAAAATGCTCTATTCGGGTGTTTTGGTTTTCTTCCATATGAAATATTTCCAACAAGCTGTTAATCCGCTTTTGCAGCCACTCTATCGGCAGACCTCTAATTTTCCCCATGTATGTCAGATACTCTCTCGGAGTAAACGGAATAACCACAGGAGTCACCTCTGGTACGTAACCAATGCGGACCGGCTCTCCATTTTGAAAAATGATTTGGCCACTATCTGGCTTCGTTAACCCTCCAATCATTTTCAATAACGTACTCTTTCCTGACCCGTTTTTTCCAACAATAGCCGTAATCTCCCTGGAAGGAATAGAAAGGGACACCCCCTCCAGTACTGAAATGTTTTTGAATTTCTTGGTTACATTCTTTAATTCTATGAAAACATCCACTTACACACATCCTTTAACTCTAGTTAATAGTATTTGTACGTAAATCTATTTAGTAAGTTTCAATTAATTGCAATAAATTTACACTCATTTCTCTCCCCGCTAAACGCTTATAAAAAAGGTTCTTTGTCAAATAACGCTGGTGAACATTGAATTATATTAAGGCTGATTAGAATGTCAGGGAAACTGGCTTTCTAATCAGTCTTTTTTTATAGTGAATCGAATACCCTGTTTCTTTCCGTTCCAGATGGCGCTTTCCGCGGGCACGGATTCAGCCTCCTCGTCGCGAAAACCGCGCTCCTGTGGGGTCTTCAGCTCGCGCTGTTCCCGCAGGAGTCGACATCTTTTACTCCAAGAAACCTAAATTGTACTTTAAATCGGGTGAAAACTTATAACCTAAAAAGGCAGACTAGGCTACTTCTAAGTGTAGTTGTCTTAAATCAGATTCAACTGGCTTGAATTTAAAGTGATTTAGCATTCTAATATCATTAGTACTTGACAAGTGGTTCCTTCCAAGATGATGGTTTTCGACGACTTTAATTCTACGGGGAGCTTCACTTGTTTTCTATTTAAAATAGTTAGTGCAGTTCCATCACCTTTACCAATAATCTGGAGAAGGTGATTTTTTTCACTAACGTTATAAATTATAGAACCAAAAAAATAGACTTGTCGCAAAAGCGAACAAGTCTATTTTTAACCTAAATGGTAAATTATTTAGAAAGAATATGAATTGGATGACCCATAACGACTTCTGCCGCTTCCATAGCAATTTCACCTAATGTTGGGTGAGCATGAATAGTCATTGCAATATCTTCTACAGTCATTCCTGCTTCGATAGCTAAACCAAGTTCAGCAATCATATCTGAAGCTCCTTGACCAACGATTTGAGCTCCAAGTAATAAACCATCTTCTTTACGAGAAACTAGTTTAACGAAACCTTCAGTAGCATTCAATGCTAGTGCACGACCGTTAGCTCCGAATGGGAATTTCCCAGCAGCAACGTCATACCCTTGCTCTTTTGCTTGTGCTTCATTAAGACCAACAGTAGCCATCTCAGGATCAGTAAAGCAAACAGCAGGAATTGCTAAGTAATCCACAACAGATGTTTGACCAGCGATTGCTTCTGCAGCTACTTTCCCTTCGTAAGATGCTTTATGAGCAAGTTGAGGACCAGCAACAATGTCACCAATAGCATAGATATTAGAAATGTTTGTACGACACTGTTTGTCTACTTCTAATAATCCACGCTCAGCGAATTTAAGACCAATTTCTTCAAGACCCATCTCATCTGTATTAGGGCGACGACCTACAGTAACTAAAACATAGTCAGCTTCGACTTTTTTCTCTTCTCCACCAACTTCATAAGTTACTACTACGCCATTATCCGACTCTTCTACACCTTTAGCAGATGCTTTAACTGCTATCTCAACGCCTTTTTTCTTCAAGCCTTTTTTAACAATTGTTGTCATTTGTTTTTCGAAGCCAGCTAGAATATCATCGCCACCTTCAACAATTGTAACTTTTGAACCTAAGTTAGCAAAAGCAGAACCAAGTTCAGTACCGATATATCCACCACCAATTACAACTAAGTTCTCTGGAATCTCAGGTAGACTTAATGCACTAGTAGAGTTTAATACACGTTTAGAGTATTTAAAAGTTGGAATTTCCACAGGGCGTGACCCTGTTGCGATAATTGCATTTTTAAATGTATATGTTTGCGCTGATTTTTCATCCATTACACGAACAGTGTTAGCATCAACGAAATATGCTTCGCCCATAACTACTTCTACGTTGTTTCCTTTTAACAATCCAGAAACACCGCTAGTTAATTTTTTAACTACACTGTCTTTGAAAGCTTGTGATTTAGAAAAATCGATTTTTACATCTGTAGCTGTAATTCCCATATCATCAGCGTGTTTTGCTTGTTCAAAACGGTGACCAACAGAGATTAACGCTTTAGAAGGAATACATCCTACGTTTAAGCAAACTCCTCCGATATGTTCTTTTTCCACAACTACAACTTTTTGTCCTGTTTGTGCTGCGCGAATAGCTGCAACATATCCCCCAGGGCCTGAACCTATTACAAGTGTATCTGTTTCGATTGGGAAATCTCCTACTACCATTTTTTACGCCTCCATTAATAATAGTTCTGGACTGCTAAGCAAACGTTTCATATGATTCAAAGCGTGCTGTGCAGTCGCACCATCGATCATTCGATGGTCAAAGCTCAATGATAATGCTAACACAGGTGCAGCCACAATTTCACTATTTTTTATTACAGGTTTCTCCGAAATTCGACCAATTCCCAAAATAGCAACCTCTGGATGATTTATAACTGGAGTAAACCATTGTCCGCCCGCTGATCCAATATTAGTAATAGAACAAGATGCACCTTTCATTTCAGCTGCAGCAAGTTTACCATCACGTGCTTTTCCAGCAAGTGCATTAATTTCATCTGATATTGCAAAAACAGATTTACGATCCGCATTTTTGATAACTGGAACTAATAAACCTTTATCAGTATCTGCTGCAATACCAATATTGAAGTAATGTTTTTGGATAACCTCGTTTGTATCGTCATCATAAGATGTGTTTAACGCTGGGAATTCTCTTAGTGTACTTACAAGTGCTTTCACTACATATGGTAAATATGTTAACTTGATATTTTTTTCAGCTGCAATTTCTTTGAACTTTTTACGGTGTGCAACAAGTTCAGTTACATCTACTTCATCCATCAATGTAACATGTGGAGCAGTATGTTTGGAATGTACCATTGCTTTTGCTATTGCTTTACGCATTGGTGAAAGCTTTTCTCTAGTTTCAGGGAATTCTCCTTCAAATGAAACTGGAGCTGAAGTTTGAGCTGTTTGTTTAACTTCTGCATCCGTAGATGTCTCAGCTTTTTCTTCCATTGCTGAAGGCTGATCTCCGGATAAGTAGGCTTCAATATCTTCTTTTAAGACACGACCATTTTTACCTGAACCAGTCACTTCCGAAATGCTAACATCGTTTTCACGCGCAAACTTGCGAACAGAAGGCATAGCAATTACACGTGTATCGCCTTTTGGTTGCTCCTTAGGTGCTGTGTTAGTGTTTTCTGTAGAAGCTTCTTTTTTGTTTGGAGTCTCTACTTTTTCTTTGTCTACTACTTGACCATCTTCTGCAGTTGCTTGAACTTGTGCTTCAGTTTTTTCTTCTGCTTTGTCCTCATCACTATGATCGCCTTTAAATTTAAGGTCTTCATAACCAGGTGCATCAAGCTTAACTAGTATATCTCCAACAATAGCTACTGTCCCTTCACTTACCAGAACTTCCGTAACTTTCCCTTTTACAGGAGAAGGAATCTCAACAACTGCCTTATCATTTTGTACTTCACATAAAATATCGTCTTCTTGTACCTCATCGCCTGCTTTTACAAACCACTTAACAATTTCACCTTCATGTATACCTTCACCTATATCTGGTAATCGAAATTCAAATGACAATGTATTCACCCTTTCTATAACAGATTTTGTATTAGAATGTTAAAACTTTTTTAGCTGTTTCTACTATATCCTTAGAACTTGGTAACCAAACCGTTTCTGCTTGAGAGAACGGAAAAACAGTATCAGGAGCAGTTACACGTAATACAGGTGCTTCTAAGCTTAAAATTGCACGTTCTGTAATTTCTGCTACAACGTTAGCTGCAATACCAGCTTGCTTTTGCGCTTCTTGAACAACCATTGCGCGACTTGTTTTTTCTACAGAAGCAATAATTGTTTCAATATCTAATGGCTGCACAGTACGTAAATCGATTACTTCTACAGAATGTCCTTCTTTTTCAAGTTCTTCTGCAGCTTTTAAGCTTTCATGTACCATCGCACCATATGCAATAATAGTTAAATCTGATCCTTCACGTTTTACATCAGCTTTCCCAAGAGGAATTGTATATTCTTCTTCAGGAACTTCGCCACGGAAAGAACGATATAATTTCATATGCTCCAAATAAATTACTGGATCATTATCGCGAATTGCTGAGATTAGCAATCCTTTTGCATCGTATGGAGTGGAAGGAATAACAACTTTCACACCAGGTGTCGAAGTCATAAGAAGTTCTAAGCTATCTGCGTGCATTTCCGGTGTATGTACACCACCACCGAATGGAGAACGGATAGTTACTGGTGCATTAAAAGCTCCTCCAGTACGGAAACGCATGCGAGCTAGCTGACCAGCTATAGAATCCATGACCTCAAAAACAAAGCCAAAAAATTGGATTTCTGGAACAGAACGGTACCCTTGTAGTGAAAGACCTACTGCAAGACCACCAATACCTGATTCTGCAAGAGGTGTATCAAACACACGATCTTCTCCAAATTCTTTTTGTAATCCTTCTGTTGCGCGGAAAACTCCACCGTTAACGCCTACGTCTTCACCGAAGACTAAAACGTTTTCATCATTTTTAAGCTCAGTACGGAGTGCGTCCGTAATTGCTTGAATCATCGTCATTTGTGCCATCGGTTACTTCGACTCCTTCTCTGTGTAGTAAGCTAATTGCTCATCTAAGTTATATGGATTTTCTTCATACATAATATTAATCAAATCAGTTACCTTTTGTTTAGGTGCTGCATCTGCTTTTTTAACTGCTTCTTTAATTTCTTCTTTAGCTTTTTCAATTACTTCCGCTTCTTTTTCTTCACTCCAAATACCTTTTGTTTCTAAGTATTTACGGAAACGAACTAATGGATCTTTCTTTTCCCACTCAGAATCAGTTTCTGAAGTACGATAACGAGTCGGATCATCTCCTGCCATCGTGTGAGGACCGTAACGGTAACACATAGTTTCAATTAGTGTTGGTCCTTCTCCATTAATTGCACGTTCTCTAGCGTCTTTTGTTACCGCATAAACAGCTAAAGGATCCATACCATCAACAAGTACACTAGGAATACCAGCAGCAATACCTTTTTGAGCTATTGTTTTTGCCGATGTTTGTAGTTCACGAGGTGTAGAAATCGCGTATTGATTGTTCTGTACGATAAACACTGCTGGTACTCGGAAAGCTCCAGCAAAGTTAATACCTTCATAGAAATCACCTTGCGATGATCCACCATCACCAGTATAAGTAATCGTAATCGCTTTTTTACCACGTTTTTGCATACCAAGCGCTACACCTGCTGCTTGGATAAATTGTGCACCAATAATGATTTGAGGTGGGAAAACATTTACACCTTCAGGAATTTGGTTCCCCATAAAATGCCCACGCGAGAATAGAAATGCTTGCCATAATGGTAAGCCATGCCAAACAATTTGAGGTACATCACGGTAACCTGGTAGAATAAAATCCTCTTTTTCAAGCGCATACTGAGATGCTAGTTGAGAAGCTTCTTGACCTGCCGTTGGAGCGTAAAAGCCTAAACGTCCTTGTCTGTTTAAAGAAATAGAACGCTGATCTAAAATACGTGTATAAACCATACGGCTCATCAACTCTACTAATTCCTCATTTGATAAGTTAGGATTTGCTTGTTCGTTCACAATTTCCCCGTCTTCATTTAAAATTTGAAACATTTCAAACTTATCTTCAATTTCGTGAAGCGTTTTCATAGGGTCTAACTGCGCTTGTTTGTTTGCAGCCATTATTACATCTCTCCTTTTCTTCTGTATTAAAATTTTCATCTAAATATAGTAGTACAACAATATTTCATTATTAGTATACTCAAGAATAAATCTTGGGTCAATCATATGAAATAAACGAATTTAATTGTCGGAACATTGTAATATTAACAATCTGTATCACTCTCGAATTATGTCTGTACTATATCAGATTACTATAATTATATAAAAAAGCAGCTCTACGTAGAGCTGCTTTTTTATTTTGCATCTTTCTGTAACGAAGTTAACACTTCTTCTTTAACCTCATTTACCCTGATAGTTGCATCATTAAACTTCTGGACAGATTGTTGAACTAATTCGTTATGCAAATTTACTTCCTTAACTTGTTCTTGTATTGTAGTTACATCCGCAGATTCATCAACTAACATTTTGTATAATTCCTGCTGCATATTAGCCAGTTCATTATAGTTAGTCGTAACTTCTTCATACGCTTTAATACGCTCATTCAAAGAAGTCTCTATTTCTTTTAGACTTTCTTTTTCGGAAGCTTCTTTCGTTTCAGAAACAAGTGAACTTATTTGTTTGATACTTTCAGAAGTTGATTTTATTGAGGCAGCTTCCTTTTCAACTAAAGCTAATCTAGTTTTTAATAGAGTTGCAGTATCTTCTACCATTGTCGTAAGTTCTTCTTTTTGATCTTTTGTCAGTTCCATCATCTGTTGAAAGTTTGCTTGTTCTTTTGACTCTGTATCCGCTAATTCTTCTTGTACATCTCTATAATCGGCTTCCAGATCATAAATTTCTGATAAGATGGTTGATAGCTTTTGTTCTGTCGAATCACCAAAATTACAGCCAGCAAGAAGTAATATAATGCTGCAGATGAGTATATATTTGCTTATTTTCATCAATGAACCCCCTATACCCATTCAACTATAATTGTAATAACTATTAATTTCAACTGACAAAAAGGCTGTTTTTGTTTAGTATATGGTCAAATTTCGCTATAATAGATATATGAACATTGAAAGGACGATTAAAATGATTTTAATGAATAATATTGTCAGAGATGGTCATCCATCTTTACGAAAAAAAACTGAGGAAATAACTTTCCCATTATCAGAAGAAGATTTAACTCTAGCAAATGAGCTATTGGAATATGTTATTAACAGTCAAGATGATGAAATGGTAGAGAAATATAAAATACGACCAGGAATTGGTATTGCAGCTCCACAGGTAAATGCTAACAAAAGAATGTTTGCTCTTCATTTAGAAGATGAAAACAATGAAGAGGTTAGTTTTGTGGCAGTAAATCCTAAAATAATTAGTCATTCTGTTGAAAAAACGTATATTTCTGCTGGAGAGGGTTGCTTGTCTGTTGATGAAGTAATTGAAGGATATGTCCCAAGATATGCGCGCATTACTGCAACAGGATTTTACCCAGACGGGACTCCTTTCAAAAAACGTTTAAAAGGACTAGCAGCTATAGCTTTTCAGCATGAACTAGATCATTTAAATGGCATCATGTTTTATGATCATATAAATAAAGAGAATCCATACGCTCCTATTCCGGATTCTGTTCCATATGAACGAAAATAAACCAATACATAAAACGCCAGTCCTATAAGTGTAGAACTGGCGTTTTTGTATTGAATTGGAGTTTCTAGTCGCGGTTTATATTTTTTATATTGCGATTCTTCACTCTGACCTTGGATTTCCATTGATAAACTCATTTTTCCAAATCAATCAGTCTCGGCATGGCAGATAATGCACCAGATTTAGTTGCACAGATCCCACCTAATTTATTGCCAAACGAAACATACTTGACCCAGTCATCTATTGATGATGGGTACCCTTCCAAATAAATCTTAGAGAGAATACCTGCGACAAAAGCATCTCCAGCTCCGGTTGTATCTATGGGAATTACTTTTTCTACTGAAACATGCTCGACTTCCCCATTAATCACTGCATAGGTTCCTTCAGCACCGATCGTAATCAATACTGCGTCAATATTATAAGGCTTTAACTGTGCGATTCCATCTTCTATTGTTGTCGTATTAGTTAAAAAGAATAGTTCTTCCTCGGTTAACTTTAATATATTTACAAAATCAAAAAAAGAACAAATAGTTTCTTTACAAATCTCTTCACTCTTCCAACGTAACGGTCTAATATTAGCATCGAAGGAGATAAGAACATTCGATTTGTTCATACTCTCAACAATTTTTCTCGTGGTCATAAGAGCAGTTGGATGAAATAGAGTTCCTGAACAGAAATGAAATACTGATGTCTGATCAATTGCCTCGCTTTTAATAGAGGAAAAGTCCACTTGGATATCAGGTGTCTCATCTACATAACGTTCGAAATGACGTTCATTATTTTCCAACAGGTGAACATAAACTCCACTTACCTCTTTTTCCGGAACAATTTGTGAAAAAGATAAATCTACACCTTCAGCCATTAATTCATTTCTTACAAATTCAGAGGTTTCATTTTCCCCAGTAACGGTTATAAACGAGGAAGCTGCTCCGAGACGAGCAACACCTGCAGCAACATTAACAGTAGCTCCACCTAAAAACTTTGAAAATCGACTATTACTCTGGTCTTCTGCAATATAGTCGACAAATGCATCCCCAAATATGAGGACAAACTTCTTGGACATCAAACAAACTCCTTTAGATTAAACTTAATTTTTTCATTGCATTAGTTAGTCCGCTCTCTGATACATGATCCGTAACAAAAGTGGCGTGTTCTTTTAACTCTTTTACACAGTTCCCCATAGCGACACTTGTCCCAGCAAATTGAAGCATTTCAATATCATTTAAGCCGTCTCCAAATGCAACTGCATCTTCCGGTCCTCTTCCAATATGCTTTAGTAAAAGATCCATCCCTTTTGCTTTTGAAACACCCTTAGGAAGAACATCACAAGAAACACGATGCCACCGGACGAATTTCAAATTAGGAAAAGCTTCTTCATATTCTTTTTGCTCTTCAAAACTGCAAAAGATTAGTGCCTGATGAATATCATTGGTTAAAAAGAAATCTTCTGCATAACGTGGCAAGTCTACCTTCAATGTAAAAATACTATCAAATACATCGGGATGGTCTTTGAAGTTAGAAACCATCTCATCACTATCCATATAAACCAATGGTTGATTCCTAGCATTTGCAAAGTCCGTCAAACGCGTCAGCTCTTCCTCTGCAAGAATTCCTTTATGTAGCACCTTTCCTCTAAACTGAACAATTTGTCCATTATAGCAAACAAATGAATCTATTTTTAATCGATCTAATACAGTTTTAGCAGTAAAAGGGGAACGTCCAGTGGAAATAACAATTTCATGTCCGTTATCTCTGGCTTTTTGAAGGGCTTCTTCCACACCATTTGGAATATTTTTGTCGTGATCTAAAATAGTTCCATCAATATCAAAAAATAAAATTTTGTTTTTCATAATAATTTCTCCATTCTCAAATACAAATTATTTGACTTTTCCGTCTAAATCCTTTACACATCTATTCCTACAGTATATAATACTCTATAAGGAGTGAATAGCCATGTTGAAACGCCTGAAAAGGAAATTGTTGAGACGGCTCGGTGGAATGCTCAGAAACAAAACGATTGCATAAAAATGAAACTTCAATCTGTCGGGTGGCATCCCCGCTGATTGTTAGTTGAATCATTCGGGCGTTTACGGGTAGTTAATCTCTCAATTACGCTTCAGTCCATGGACAAAGCGCAAAAGGGGAAGTTATACTGCCCGTTAACGCGGGATAAATACTTTTGCCCTCTAAATTGGAGGGCTTTTCTTTATTTTAAATAAGTGTCGTGATAATATAAAGAGAATTGATTTATTTTGAACGTGAAAAAGGAGAGTATAAAATGATTTTTAAAGTTTATTATCAAGAGAATGCACTAGAAGTACCAGTTCGCGAAAACACACAATGTTTATATGTAGAGGCAGAAAATGAGCGCGAAGTTCGTGCACTTTTAATAGACCGCAAATACAATATCGAATTAATTCAGTTGCTTGAAGGTAATCATTTAGAGTACGAACAAGCAAGCGAGAATTACAAAGTAGAGAAGATTTAATATATGAAATTTGTAAAAAATGACCAAACTGCGGTTTTCGCCCTCGGCGGACTAGGCGAAATCGGCAAAAACACATATGGCGTTCAATTTCAAGATGAAATTATTTTAATCGATGCTGGTATTAAGTTTCCAGAGGATGACTTATTAGGCATAGATTATGTAATTCCTGATTACACTTATTTAGTGAAAAATGTCGATAAGATTAAAGGTTTATTTATTACACATGGTCATGAAGATCATATTGGTGGTATTCCTTATCTTTTAAAACAACTTAATGTACCAGTTTACGGAGGAAAGCTAGCGCTTGGTTTATTACGAAATAAATTAGAAGAGCACGGCTTACTACGTCAAACAAAAATGATTGTTATTCAAGAAGAAGATATTATTAAATTTAGAAAAACTTCAGTAAGTTTCTATCGTACAACACATAGTATTCCTGATGCTTTTGGGATTGTTGTCAAAACTCCACCAGGTAATATTGTACATACTGGTGACTTTAAGTTTGACTTTACACCTGTAGGTGAACCTGCGAACTTGACAAAAATGGCAGAAATTGGTCGTGATGGTGTTTTATGCTTACTATCGGATAGTACAAATGCCGAAATTCCGAACTTTACAATGTCTGAACGTAAAGTTGGAGAAAGCATGGATTCTATCTTCCGAAAAGTAGATGGTCGTATAATCTTCGCTACTTTTGCTTCTAATATTCATAGACTTCAACAAGTAACAGATGCAGCAGTTCTTCATGGTCGTAAAATTGCTGTATTTGGTCGAAGCATGGATAATGCTATGACAATCGGTCGTGAACTTGGCTATATTACTGCTCCAAAAGAAACTTTTGTGGATGCGAGTGCATTGAATCGATTACCGGCGAATGAAGTATTGATCCTTTGTACAGGTAGTCAAGGGGAACCGATGGCTGCATTATCACGTATTGCCAATGGTACACACCGACAAATTCAGATTCAACCTGGAGATACAGTAGTATTTTCTTCTTCTCCAATCCCAGGAAATAGAGCGAGTGTCAATCGTACGATTAACTTGCTATTCCGCGCAGGAGCTGAAGTAATCCACGGATCATTAAACAATATTCATACTTCCGGTCATGGTTCGCAAGAAGAGAATAAACTTATGCTTCGCCTTATGAAGCCAAAGTTCTTTATGCCGATCCACGGAGAATATCGTATGTTGAAAATTCATACTGAGTTAGCCGTAGACTGTGATGTAGATCCGGATAATACATTCATTATGGAAAACGGCGAAGTACTAGCCTTAAGTGCCAATGAAGCACATGTTGCTGGACGCATCCCTTCTGGTGATATATATATTGATGGAAGTGGAATTGGTGATATAGGTAATATTGTTCTACGTGATCGCCGTGTCTTGTCAGAAGAAGGATTAGTTATTGTTGTCGTAAGTGCTGATATGGAAAAGAAAAAAATTGTATCCGGTCCTGATATTATTTCTCGTGGATTCGTTTATATGCGTGAATCAGGAACAATGATCAATGAGGCTCAACAAATGTTGAACAAGCATTTACGATATACTATTCAAAGTAAAGATACAGAGTGGTCCGAATTGAAAAATGAAATTACGGATGTACTAAGTCCGTATTTATATGAGAAGACGAAACGACGTCCAATGATACTTCCAATCATTATGGAAGTGTAAAATAATCCCCTCAGAATCCATGGATTCTGAGGGGATTTTATTAAGAATATAAAAATGAGCGCTTACTCTCTTTAAATAAGATATGTCACATGAACTCTTGGTTCGTGCAAAACAAGAGGCTGAAGCCATGCCACAGAAAGTGTCCACTCTCTACTACAATCAACGACATAGCTCGGTTTCTGATCAGAGAGGACCGGGCGTCTTTAGCCCTGTTTTTCTTATGACAAAATATAAAGAGATTTCTTTTACTTTGCTTAGTTGTACAATCCCGTCTTCCTGAATATCATACAAAGATATCATTACTTTGGGGGACTCAATTATGAATTCTATCTTTGCTTATGTTTTTTTAGGTGTTTCCTTAGCAGCTCCAGTAGGACCAGTCAATGCTGCACAATTAAATACAGGTATTAAAAACGGTTTTTTCCACGCATGGATTTTTGGATTTGGGGCGTTATTAGCAGATATTTTGTATATGGTATTGGTCTATTTCGGTGTTGGTCAATTTATTGATTCTCCATATATCAAAATATTGCTTTGGTCTTTTGGCTGTTTTGTACTAACTTATACTGGAATAGAAAGTATATTCTCTCTACATAAAATAAAGTTAAACTTTCGCAAAGAGAAAAAGATTAGACTAAGACAAACATTATCGTCTGGATTCCTTCTATCTCTGTTAAATCCATTAACAATCCTTTTTTGGTTAGGTATATTTGGTTCTGTTCTAGCAGAAGCTTCTCAAAAACTTACGGAAAGTCAACTTTTTTTATACAGCTTTGCAATTATTGCAGGAATAATATTATGGGATACTTTTATGGCCTTCCTATCAAGTGGGGCACGTAAATTCCTATCGAATAAGTTTTTAATCATAATCTCCATCATATCATCTGTTTCAATGCTTGGTTTTGGGATATACTTTGGAATCCAAGCTTACCAGTTACTTTTTTAAGTCTCATCTTCTTTCCATCTCTTGCGTAAAAATAACACTATGATGGCAATAACTGATAGAAATCCTAGACTGATAAAAAAACCTGGTCTACTAGTTGTATGGAAGAGTGCACCACTAACAGCTGCTGATACAAGGATAATTCCTATTATTCTTTTTATCTTATCTGCTTTTGTTGCTTCAACTAGCCTTTGGTACATTGATAAGATAAACAGCCAATTATAAAGCAACATCAAGGCGGCGGCTGTAGTTATATACTGATAGACTTTTTCTGGTAATAATAAAGAAGTTACTATTGAAAGAATAAGACCTACTGAAGTTAGTGCTATTGCTGGTAACGGCATCTTAAACTTTTTTTTCGTTTGCTTGCTAAATATTGCAGGTGCATCACCCTCTTCAGATAAGGTTGTAAGAATAGTCGTAACTGAAAAAAGGGATGCAGACATAGTTGAAAAACCGGCAATGATAATTGCAGCTGTAAACACATGAGGGAAAAAGTCTAGGTTAAAACCAGATAAAGCTGTAACAAATGGACTCTTGTCTTCCTTAAACTTTGTATAAGGCATTAATAATAATGCCAAAGTAAGAGATGTAATATATATTATACCAAGTAAGCCTAGCATGACTTTACCAGACTTCGGAGCATCTTCTTTCTTTTTCAAATGAATTGCCATAACTCCCATTACTTCAATTCCACCATGGGCATAAAAAGCAAATAAAAGTGCACTCCAAAAGCCTAAAAATCCTTTCGGGAAAAAACCCTCTAAATTACTAGGAACATCTCCCTTTGGACTGCCGTCTAGTACCCCTGTTAATGCCAAAATGGCAATGACGATAAACATAAAAATAGCAGCAATTTTCATTACTGCGAAAACACTTTCCAATTTCCCAAACGCTTTTGCTCCAATAAATAGTACAAGTAATCCACAAATTGCGTAAATTAAAGCAAATATCCATAAAGCTACCTTCGGAAACCAAAGCTTAGTCAAAAGAGAAATTGCTGTCAATTGACTGCCAATGATTAAAATTTCAGAACACCAGTAAACCCACCCACTACTAAAGCCCGCCCATCGCCCATAAGCTTTTTTAGCATATGTCCTAAATGATCCTTTTTGTGGATCATTTGCAGACATTTTAGCAAGTGCTTCAAACACTATATAAGTAGCACAGGCGGCCATAATAAAAGCCAATATTACGGAGGGGCCAGTCATTTGAATCGCTATGCTAGATGCTAAGAAAAATCCTGTCCCTATTATACATCCTACCCCAATAAGAGATAACTGCCACCAGGTTAGATGGGCCTCTTCTTTATTGTTAACTTGTTTTTTGGGCATGTTGCACCTCCTCGTAAACTTAGTCTTTCACGAGGAATTATAATTATGTGTCCAGATAACTGTAAAAGTATGGTTACTATTAGTTTAGATTTCTTTCCACTTAGCCATCCATGCAGCATAAAATAGTGCTGAACTACAGAGAATTTAAATGGTTAGAAGAGTCAATACTGGTTGTTCAATGAAAAGAGGCTATTCATGACCATAGTCACAAACAACCTCTTAAGAATACTGTTTTTTATGATAATACTTTTTTTTCAAAACGAATAATATCTACATCTGCTCCAATAATGATTAAAATATCATTAAGTATTAGTTTTTCATCCGCCTGTGGAGAAACAATGATATTTTTCCCACGTTTGACTGCCACTATATTGATACCATATCTTGCTCTGATATCTAAATCAATAAGCGATTTACTCGCTATTTTCTCATTCACGATTATTTCCATAATAGAATGTTCATCGGAAAGCTCCAAGTAATCCAACACATTATTGGACAAGATATTATTAGCAATACGAATACCCATATCTCTCTCAGGATGTACTACTTGGTCTGCACCGATTTTCCGTAGCACTTTTTCATGATAGTCATTTTGTGCTTTAGCAGTGATTTTTTTAACACCAATCTCTTTTAGCATTAAGGTAGTGAGAATACTCGATTGAATATCATCACCAATTGCAACTATAACATGCTCGAAGTTTCGGATTCCAAGTGATTTAAGCACAGCTTCATCTGTTGTATCAGCTACTACTGCTTGCGTAGCGATAGTCGCATACTCATCTACTCGCTCGGATGCTATATCAATTGCCATAACATCCGCTCCTTGATCAATAAGTTCTCTAACAATACTACCGCCGAATCTCCCTAAACCGACTACAACAAATTCTTTGTGCATTTTAATGCCCCCTACATATCTAATACAGTAAGTTTACCACATCCAATCAGTTTATAGATACGAAATCTATTAGTCATTATTTGTTCTCATTCATCAGCATAAGTAATCTTTTTTCTAACATCATCATACCTGTTTCTCCCGATTGTATATGACGTAATAATCCCTTTTTATCAAACAAATAAAAAGAAGGAACAATTCGATTTTGAAATTGTTTAGTTACGATCAGCTCGTGGTCAAGATAAATGTAATCTTCCATCTGTCCTTTTTTTATTGCCTCTTTTATACGCTTCTCCTGTAAGTCCTCTTTAGATCTTGGCATATGAATACCTACAAGTTGAAAAGTCTCCCCATATTTTCCTTTCCATTGTTTAATGTAATTATATGCTCCTCCACATAAAGAGCAGCTTACTGACCAAAAGTAAACGACAACAGGCTTTTCCCCTATTAACTTTTCATTGTTTATATGCCCATTTATCCATCTCGAATCAGTCGGAAATGATGGTATTTTGGTACGTAGCTTCACTGCAAATATCCCTTCTTTCTTTAAGCATTCATTTATTATATGCGTACACCAAAAATAGCGTTTATCCCGATTTACAAGCTGAAATACCGTTAACTCAATTTTGGGGAGAAAATCGAGAATAATAATTAAGAACAAACAGCTGCTAAGCTCAACGTAAAACATAGACGAAAAACTCTACGTCATGTGGCATCTATGTGATCCACATCCCGTGTGCCTTAGTCCAACAGGATATGTGTCACTCGGGCATCGCCTCACGATGCGGTGTTATTTGTCTGAGTTCTAATTTCCATTAGAAAACCCCACTGTTAGAAGTTTCACTTTATCTAGCTTAAAAAAACTTTGAAATTCGTCAAATAAATTGTTAAAGTAAACTTTAAGTTGTGTTAAAATAAACTTTGTTTGAAAATAATGCTGTTTTATTTCCGAAGGAGCCTAAAAAATATGCAAATTGGGAAAAAAATAAAAAGGTTACGCTTAAAAAAAGGTCTTACACAAGAAGAATTAGGCGAAAGAACAGACTTAAGCAAGGGATTTATCTCTCAATTAGAAAGAGATATAAACTCTCCTTCTATAGAAACACTATTTTCGATTTTAAATGTTCTTGGCTCCAAGCCAAAAGATTTTTTTGATGACGAGCAATTACGCACGAAAGTGGTATACCCAACAGAAGAACAGACCGTTTACTTGGACGAAGAAAAAAAGTACAAGCTCCACTGGCTGATTTCAGAATCGAATGAAAATGAAATGGAACCGGTGTTAATTTCACTGGATCCTGGTGGACAATTTAAACAATTTGAGCCTTCTCTTTCCGAGACTTTCATCTATGTTCTACAAGGTATGGTGACCCTAACTTTAGGTAAGCAAACCTATATTGCATCTGCTGGTGAATCTCTTTATTTTGAAGCAGCTGACAATCATCTTCTACAAAATGCAGATGAGGAAATCGCTAAGGTAATCTACGTCGTAACTAATTCTTATTTGTAAGGAACTTATTTATATAACAATGGAGGTATATTATGTCTGATAATACTATTATTCGTTTTGAGAATGTGACAAAATCATATGACGCAGAAACGACCGTATTAAATAACATTAACTTAGAACTAGAGCGTGGGAAGTTTTACACATTGCTTGGTCCGTCTGGTTGTGGAAAAACAACTATTTTACGATTAATTGCTGGATTTATGCAGCCTACGAGTGGCAGTATTTACTTTAATGGAAAACTCATCAATAACGTGCCTGCTAATGAACGGCAAGTAAATACAGTATTCCAGGACTATGCTTTGTTTCCACATTTAAATGTATTTGAAAATGTAGCATTCGGTCTTCGAATTAAAAAACTTGGCAAAAAAGAAATTGAACAAAAAGTTATAGAAGCACTAAAATTCGTTAACTTAGTAGGTTACGAAAAAAGAGAAATTGCGGAAATGTCAGGTGGACAAAGACAACGTGTGGCAATTGCAAGGGCAATTGTAAATGATCCTGAAATTATTCTATTGGATGAGCCTCTTTCTGCATTGGATTTAAAATTACGCTCAGAAATGCAATATGAACTTCGTGAACTTCAGCAAAGACTTGGTAAAACATTTATATTTGTAACACATGACCAGGAAGAAGCATTGGCAATGTCTGATGAAATCTTCGTTTTAAATGAAGGTGAAATTGAGCAAAGTGGTACGCCAATGGATATTTACGATGAGCCGATTAATCGTTATGTGGCTGACTTTATCGGAGAGTCGAATATTGTTTCGGGTACAATGGTCGCCGATTTCCGCGTAAAAATTGGTGGGAAAGAGTTTGAATGTGTGGACCAAGGACTTAATCCAAATGAAAAAGTCGATATAGTCATACGTCCAGAGGATTTAGAAATAACAGCTGTTGAAAAAGGGAAAATGAAGGTAAAAGTAGATACGCAATTATTCAGAGGAGTTCATTATGAACTTTCTACTTACGATGACGAAGGAAATGAGTGGCTTGTACACTCAACCAAAAAGGCAGACGTTGGAGAGTTTATAGGCTTAGATTTCGATCCGGAGGCTATTCACGTTATGCGTTTAAATGAAACAGAAGAAGAATTTGATAAACGTCTCGAGTCTTATGGAGAAGACGCATATGCAAACTAAAACCACAAAAACGTTTTATTTAATACCATATTATGTATGGATTGTATTATTTGTTGTTGCACCAATCGCGTTAATCGCCTATTACTCCTTCTTCGATTTAAGTGGAAATTTCACTTTAGACAATTACCTAAACTTTTTTACATCTGTTTACTTAAAACTAACCCTTAGTTCGTTTTGGTATGCTTTCTTAATAACATTTTTCACTTTAGTTATTGCTTATCCAACAGCCTATTTGCTCACAAAAACGAGACATAAGCAATTATGGCTACTGTTAATCATTATTCCTTCTTGGATCAATTTACTATTAAAAACATACGCATTTATCGGTATTTTTGGTTTATATGGTCCAGTGAACGCATTTTTAAATGTATTTGGATTTGGCGAAACACAAATTTTATTCACAGATTTTAGTTTCGTCTTTGTAGCGGTCTATATATTTATTCCATTTATGATTTTACCTATTTTTAACTCTCTGGATAAATTAAATCCATCCTTAATAGATGCCAGTCGAGATTTAGGAGCATCAAGTTGGACTACTTTTTCAAAAGTTATATTACCGTTAACAATTAATGGCGTTAAAGCAGGGATTCAAGCTGTATTCATCCCTTCCCTATCATTGTTCATGATTACTCGCTTAATCGCGGGAAATAAAGTTATTACTTTAGGTACAGCTATTGAGCAGCAATTTTTGGTTACACAAAACTGGGGAATGGGATCCACTATCGCAGTTTTCTTAATTATATTTATGGTAATTATTATGATCATTACTGGTCAACGTGATAAGGGGGCTAATTCAAATGGAAAAAACAAGTAAGACAGCAAAGTTTTACTTAGCCCTTGTGTTTATCGTATTATATACGCCAATCCTCTATTTGATTTTTTATTCTTTTAATAGTGGTGGTAGCATGAATGGCTTTGAATCATTCACTTGGGAACATTACGCTGCTGTTTTTTCAGATACCCGTCTAATTATGATTCTTCTAAACACAGTAATTGTTGCATTACTTTCGGCGTTAATTGCAACTATTATTGGTATTTTCGGTTCAATCGGTATTGTATTTATGAGAAATAAATCACTGCGGAAATCTATCCTTTCTTTAAATAATGTTCTAATCGTTAGTCCAGATGTTGTAATTGGGGCATCTTTCCTAATCCTCTTTACTGCTATTGGAGTAAAACTTGGATTTGCATCTGTATTAATCTCACATATTGCATTTAGTATACCGATAGTAGTATTGATGGTATTACCTAAGCTACAAGAGATGAATAGCACGCTTATAGATGCAGCGGCAGATCTTGGAGCAACTAAACGTGATATTTTGACTCGTGTTATTATCCCTTTTATTAAACCTGGAATTTTCGCAGGATTTTTTATGGCTTTAACATATTCTTTAGACGATTTTGCAGTAACATTCTTTGTAACTGGAAATGGCTTTAGCACACTTTCTGTCGAAATTTATTCGATGGCTAGAACCGGTATTACGTTAACTATTAATGCATTATCTGGAATCGTCTTTATCGTGACACTTCTTCTCGTTGTTGGCTATTACTTTGTTAGCCAACGTGGGAAAAACCCTGTCGGAATGGGGGTTCGAAAATGAAAGAAATAATAAGAGCATCCATAGCTATTGTTGCCGTTTGTATCATTTTGTTTGGTGTTAACAAATATTTAAATCAAAGCTCGGGTAATGCAGGTAGTGATACATTGACAATCTTTAACTGGGGTGAATATATTGATCCCGATTTAATCACTCAATTTGAGGAGGAATCCGGCTACCGCGTTGTTTATGAAACTTTCGATTCCAACGAAGCAATGATGACGAAAATTGAACAAGGTGGAACTTCATATGATATCGCGGTACCATCCGAGTATGCGATTGATAAGATGAAAGAAAATGATTTATTGCTTGAAATTGATCATTCTAAAATTCCGAACTTAAGTAACATTGATCCATATTTTTTAGATTTAGCATTTGACCCAAAAAATAAATATTCCATCCCTTATTTTTGGGGTACAGTTGGAGTAGTATTCAATCCTACTCTACTAGATGGACAAACCTTTGAGAGTTGGGAAACGCTTTGGGATCCTTCCTTAAAAGGAGAAATTTTACTTGTAGATGGTGCACGAGAAATCATTGGAATGGGTTTAAACAGCCTAGGTTATTCCCTTAACTCCACGGATGAAAAAGAATTAAAGGAAGCTACAGCGAAACTAAAGGAATTGACCCCAAATGTAAAAGCAATTATCGGGGATGAAGTAACACCTTTAATGATAAACGAAGAAGCTTCAATAGCTATAACTTTCTCTGGCCAAGCAGCAGACATGATGTGGGAAAACGAAGATTTAGATTATGCAGTTCCTCAAGAGGGATCTAATTTATGGTTTGATAATATGGTTATTCCTAAAACAGCAGCCAATGTTGAAGGAGCTCATGAGTTTATCAACTTTATGTTAGATGCCGAGGTTTCTGCACAAAATGCAGATTATGTTGGATATTCGATACCAAACTCTGCAGCAGTTGAGCTAATGGATGAAGAAGTAACTTCTGATGAAAGATTTTATCCTCCAGAAGAGGCACGAGAAAACCTGGAAGTTTATAAAAACTTAGGTCTGGAAATGCTCGGTAAATATAACGAGCTATTTTTAGAATTTAAAATGAATACTAACTAAATTGGAGAGCCGTCGCTAAGACGGCTCTTTTTATTGCGTAGAAAGTATATGAACATGTAGATGGATTTTAAAGAAAGAGTGATTGAATAATCCTAATGATTTCCCTTTCAGGTGGACTCATACAGTGGGCTTTTGGCGTTGTCCTCTTCGCTCGGAAAACCTAAACTCCTGCGATTATTACACTTCGCAAAGACATTATCCAAACAAAGTTTGGCCAATGCCTTCGCTGGTGGCCTTCGAAAATTTTTTTCGACGAGCTTGCGCAGGAGCAAGGGAAACGGCTGAAGACGTGCCAATGGAAAACGTCCACTCGGAGCGGATCAACTGCATATATACCTTTCCCTAGAGGACCAGACTCTTTTCACTCGGTTTTTCTTATGTCAAAAATCATATAATTCGTTACACGAAAGTTTTTATTCTTTGAGGAATATGGTAGAATCGATAGACGTGTAGAAAGTATTTACAGAAAGCAGGAATTTTATGACAAAGAAAACAAACAACTCTGCATTATATATATTAATGTTTAATATGTTTATAGCAATGTCTGGGATAGGATTAGTAATACCAGTAATGCCTCAATATCTAGAAACATTTGGAGTCGCTGGTCAGGCATTAGGCTTTATTATTGCTTCCTTTGCTTTTGGTCAGTTTTTATTTTCACCATTAGCTGGTGATCTATCTGATACATTAGGACGAAAAAAACTAATCATTGTGGGACTAATCATTTTCTCTGCCTCTCAATTATGGTTTGGACTAGCTACTCACGAATGGATGTTATACTCTGCACGGTTTATAAGTGGTATTGGAGGTGCTTTTTTAGTTCCAGCGACTATGGCATTTGTAGCAGATATAACCACTTTAGAAGAACGTGGAAAAGGAATGGGTTTTTTAGGGGCATCAATGTCTTTAGGATTTATGATTGGGCCAGCGCTAGGAGGATTTTTAGCAAAAGTCAGTTTAACATTCCCGTTTTATATGGCTTCTATTGCAGCTGTAATTGCAGCTGTTGTTTCAGTTATTATTCTACCTGATATTAAAAATGCTATTTCGGAGACTCCACCAGAGCCTAAAAAACGTGAAAATATATTAACACAAATGAAAAATTCATTGAAAACTCCTTACTTTATGATGTTAGTTATCATATTTGTTTTCACTTTCGGTATAGCAAATTTCCAAACGACATTTTCATTATATGTAGATCATAAGTATAATTACACTCCTCAAGATATAGCTGTTGTTTTAACTGTAGGTGGATTTATAGGTGTTATCGTACAAACCTTAGTAGTTGAGAAACTATTTAAACGTTTTGGTGAATTAAATGTTATCCTAGTCAATCTAGTAGTTGCTGCTATAGCTTTTCTACTGTTCTTCGTGGTAGATGGTTTTGCCCTTGTATTAGTTGTTGCATCGATATTTTCGACTGCTACTACACTCATTCGTCCAGCAGTTAATACTGTTATATCTAAATTGGCAGGGAATGAGCAAGGTTTTGCTGCAGGTATGAATAATGCTTATATGAGTTTAGGAAGTATGATTGGTCCAGCTCTTGCAGGAATGTTTTTTGATATTAATATTAATTATCCATTCATCGTAGGATCCGTTATTTTATTAGCTTCTTGGGCAATCACACTTGTGTGGATTAAAAGAAAGAAACCAGTTGTTTAATAGTAAAAGCAGACTATTGAATGCTATATACTGACTGTTTTTAAAGGGGGTAGTCGTGACTGACGTCACGACTACCCCCCCTCTTTTTTTCTTTAGGCATTCCCAAGTGAATATCCCATTTAATAAAAGTAGGACTCCTCGAGGTGATCTAATTTTCATTTACTTCAATGACTTCATTTAATTCGAACGGTTAATTTTATGCTACTTATCTTTTTTTCTTTTCTCTAACTAACTTTCCTACATTCGTTGTAGTAGTCGAATTTACTGGCTCTAACTTTTTCCTAGATTTTTTGAACGGAGCAAATAATAGATTGAATCCGAATCTTCTAATCGTGATATCAATAAAGAACAATATGATAGCTACCAATAAAAGAAAGTGTTGGATAGATTGTTTCTCTGAGCTAGATAGTTCCATTTCACGGAATACTTCAGAAGGTTCCGTTAGTAGCTTTCCATTCGTTCTGTTAGTAATCATCTCTAGAGTTTCTGTACTCGGCTTTTGTATTTTGTATTCCTCACTATAAGGAATGGAAATACCTGCTTGATATACAGCATCTTGTTCATTTGAAATACGGAAGAACACAAGTCCGGGATCACTATCTACCGTTACTCTTGCTTTACCAGGCGCAAGTGCTTCGCTTGTAACTGAAAGCTCTTCTCCTTTTTCATTGACAGCAGCTACCTCCAAAAATGACGACTTGCCAGATGGATCTGTAACGGTAAATGATTCGTCTGCTGATTTTTGGATGGAAAAGGGCACCTCACTATAGGCTGGTAACAACCTTGATACAGCCGTATTCCAAAAGTCTCCCCAATTCTTCCATCTTGCAAAGTCACCGCTCCACTCACCTGTTGAATCCGATGTAAATGCTATAGTCCGACCGAGTCCATACATCCATTCAACTAATACTGGATCCTCTTTTTCACTTTCAGCAATAATGGATGCTGTTTGTTTCGGTGTAGTTGCAATATAAGCATTCAATTGCGGCACTCCTTCTGAAAATAAGCTCGTCCATGCTGCGTCCCCATAAATAGTTGGGTAGAACGGATTATCTTCAATATAAGTCCTCGAAATCATTGCTGTCTCGGTGGACATTATCGCTGGAATGGTGGATTCATCCTGGACATCATAAAACGTTCCCCCTCCCATTTCTGCTAAACTTTCCAATAATGCCCTATCCGCATCTTGGCCAACAGCAACGGTGGAAACAGTTATTAACTCCTTTGTCCCATTCTCTATTAACGTTTGATAATCATTACTTGTAGCTGATTGTCCATCCGTCAATAATATAATATGCTTTCGCTGAAGTTTGAGAGGAGATAGTTTTTCGTATGCTGCAGCTAGACTCGTATAAATTTCTGTTCCCCCACCTGGCCCTACTGATAGTATACTTTCAACCGCAGACTCTTGATCATTTAATGGAGCGGCTTCAATAATTTCCCACGGTCGATCATCGAATGCGATAAAACCAAGTGTATCTCCTTCTCGAAGCATTTCCACAGAACGTGCCGCTGCTTCCTTCGCATATTCTAATTTTGTTCCACTCATACTACCAGATCGGTCCATCACGATGATTAACCCAAGTGAAGGAAGTTGCTGCTTTCCTTTTATCTCCATCTCAACTGGTAATAAACGTTCAATCGGACTCTTAAAATAGCCTCCTAAACCAAAGCTATTTTTCCCTCCAACCATCATAAAGCCGACACCAAAATTTTTCACCGCCTGTTCAATTACTGTCATCTTTTGTTCACCAACGACGTGACCTGGTACATTATCAAATATAATCGCATCATATGCTAAATAATTCGATAGATCGAAAGGCAACACGCTAGCATCAATAACGTCTGTTGAAATTGCCTGTTGGTCAATCACAGCTGCGATAGTAGAAGAATTACCATCATGAGTGACTACTAACAGTCGAGGAGAGCTCTCTACATTTGTAACACTTGTCAGCTTGTTATTCTCAATCAGCCCATCTTCTGCAAGAACTACTTGAGCTTCATATTTAAGTAGTCCTTCCCCCTTAGATGCATTTCGAAATGTATACGTATTAGTTCCTGGTACTATTTTAATTTGTTCTCTTGTTATTAGCTGATCATTTTGATATAGAAGTAACTCAGCAGCTGAATCACTTGTCGCTTCTAGTGTGACATTCAGTTGTTGTTGCTCACCTTCAAATGCTACCGGCGGTGTCTCAAAAGAAGTAATTGCGACATCTTCCGACGACAATCTTGCCCTTTGAACAACGTCTATCGTGACATTTCCTCCAGCAATTTTCACAATTTCATCTTTGACAGAACCAACCGTTTCTAACCCATCCGTAAAGAGAACAATTCGTGTTGCCTTGTTAGGCTCTACAATGCCTGTTGAAAGCTGTAGGGCTTTTGCTAGATCAGTATTTCCTGCTTCTGCCATGGGGCTAAAAACAGGTAAATTTATTTCTCCATCGGTTAAGGCAATTTCTGTTTGAAAGTTCTCTGCAAACGTATATACACCTACTAAATGAGAAGACTTTTTAGATTGTAAGCTTTCGTCTATCCATTCTGTTATTTGCTGATCAGTCCCTTGTAAGGAAGCAGAACGATCTATCAAAAATAGAACCTGTTCTTCCTTAATAGGTAATAATAAATACGGATTAGTAATACCTAATATCAAACAGAGAATTGCTATAATTCTTATACAAAATACTTTTTTCCCTTCTTTTTTTAATGACTTTTTATCTTTTTTCCAAGTCCAAATAAAATAAATACCAATAGGAATTAGTAGCAATAGCCACAGTGGTTGGTCAACTCGTAAATCCACGTCGTCTTTGCACCTCCCACTCTATAACGAATAATATTACTAATAAGATTAATAGATAAGGAACAAAGGAATGAGCTTGGTAGTCATCCTCCCCATTTGTCTGCTGGTTGTTTACTTTATATGAAGTTCCTTTATCAATCACTTTTTCTTCTTGTGGCAATATAACAGAAAGGTTTTTCACGATATCGTTCGAACGCAGTGCATATAAACCTGGTTCACTTGGTGCAAGGAATTTCCCACCATTTTCAATGGTATATTCATACTCATCACCCATCGTATAAATTTCCCACTCCTCTGTAGCTCCAAGTGATAGAGGCTTTCGCTCGTTTGGAGTGAATGTTCCTATGTAATCACTTCCCACTGAAAGATACTCCTTCACACTCCACATGAAAAGGGGGAACGTAGGACTTAATGGCCAATCCGTCATTTGAATATCTGCAAGGATAATAATATCTCCGGTTTCAGAGGTCTGGATAAAAGGATTGTCCCCAACAGTAGCAATAGTAGTATAACCGTCAACAGGAGGATATAATGAGCTTACATATATATCTGATAAATCAGCAAACGCAAACAAAGGAGAGTCGTTTGTCTTCACTATTCCATTTACTTCTTTTGGTGATACATCATTCCTCCCTATATACAAAGTCGGTTTCTCGTTTTCATCATCTATTCCAAATTGATTGGTAACAATTATACCTTTTTCCTTTAACAACTCTACTTGTTCTGAGGGTACACTGCTCACATTAATATCTAATGATTGGAAGGCAGTTCGAACTAGCGTATGAATGGAGCTGTCTATGAAAACATTAGTCAATTGATCTTGCATAAAAACGATCGTCTCATTATCTAATAGGTAAGAATCCTTGATGTCTATACTTGCTTTCAAATAACTTGAGGTACTAAGCTGTTCAAATGACAACGTAATTGTTTCCTTTGGTGGTAATATAACTTCTTCAGTCATTAATCTCTTCTCTTCATTTGATATTGTAAGCTCAGTTGTGAACTCCTTATTTGACTGATTCTCCAATTGAACTAGCGTAGAGATTCCATTTTTAGTTTCTGTTGCACCAAAACGTTTAATAGATACATTCGTAATATCTGTCGTTAAAGCTTCGACATTCCAGCTTACATTTTCATGCTGCAAAGGAAGTGATTGTCTGTCTAATTCATCAGTAAAAATATATACAGAGGTCGCTTTGTTTTGGAAAAAAGATTGGGCAAAATCCAATGATTTTGACATATTTTCTGCTTCATAGCTTATTTCTAGATTCTTAATTTCATTTACCATTTGCTCTGTATTTGTTTCTTGACGTAATAGGACAGTTGGTTCATTTCCAGTTGTGATTAAAGTAAGTGGTTTGCCTGATAATTGCTCGACTAGTTCAAGCATTTTCTTTCTATGTTGTTCAAAAAGAGAAGTAGAATTATTCGCATTTACTTTCATTGTTGCAGAAGTATCTACGATAAATACAATCTGTTCTCCAGCAATAGCTTTCGTTTTCCAATATGGTTGAAGTAGTGCTAGAACAAGTAAAATCATTGCAACCATTTGTAGATAAAACAAAGCATTACGCTGCAGATGCTGCAAATAAGGAGAAGCTTTTGTTTCCTTCATTGCCTCCTGCCAAAATAAAGTAGAAGAAACAGATTGTTTTACATACTTTTTTCGGAAAAAATAATACAGAAGTACAGCGATTGGGAAAATTGCTGTCCAAGCATATATTAATTGATTAATACCCAAACCTTATCACCTCATTGCACCCAATTTGCTCGTAGTAACTGATGAAACATCGTATGCGAAATACCTTCATCTGCATTAACTTGAAGTAATTTAATACCAAACCTATGACAAAGTAGTTCTATTCGCTGTTGGTGCTCTTTTCTTTCCTGATGATATGCTTCTAGTACTCGAGAAGATATCGATACATTTACTTGTTCAGAAGTTTCAATATCCTCCAATTGCACATCTCCACCATAAGATGGATCTAACTCTTCACCAGTAACAACTTGTAAAACTCGAATATCGCCAGCAAATTTTGGTAGCTTTTGAAGGAATTTTTCCCATGACTCAATACTTTCCAGGCAATCCGTTACGACAAATAAAACTGTACTATCCTTTGGTAGAAATGGAAGTGCATGATCGGTAAAAGAAGAACTCATAGCTGGCTCGTCTATATCAGAAATAGTTTGGATGAAGGCTTTCCGGTAGGTTGCTCCCTTTCTTCTGAAAGGGGACTTCTTACCTTCACTAACAGCTGAAAAGGATAATCGATCATCCCTCTGAAGTACAAGAATTCCCAAAGATGCTGCTAATTGTTTAGCAAAGTTCCATTTAATAGGTTGCCCCATTGACTTTGTAGTATCAAGTAAAATATGCACTCGCATTTCTTGTTCGTCTAAAAACCGTTTGATAAAATACTTATCTGTACGTGCATACACATTCCAATCTATTTGCCGTACATCATCACCAGGTGAGTATTCCCTAAAGTCTGAAAAGTCTAACGAAGCACCAAAACGTTGTGAGCGATGAGAACCTTTATGCTGACCTCTTAGTTTCGATTTAGTTGTTATCGATAATCTACTTAGTTTCCCAGCCCAATCCTTTGGAACTAATTGTTCATCAATCATATAGCTTGTCCTTGCTTAACAGTTTGTAGGATAAGGTCAATCAGTTCATCTGCTGTTTTCCCTTCTGCTTCCCCTTCATAATTAAGTAATAAACGATGTCTCAATACAGGCTTAGCAACTGTTTTAATATCTGCAATTGATACATGATAACGCCCAGCAACTAGCGCTCTGGCTTTAGCAAGCTTGATCAAACTTTGTAATCCGCGTGGACCACTTCCATATTGAACATACTGAGCAATTTCAGGAATGTTTGCTTCTTCGGGATGTGTCGCTGCAATGATATCCACTGCGTATTCCAACATATCATCTGCTATAAGTACTTCCTTTACCATCTGCTGGGCATGTACTATTTCCTCTGCATTCATTATTTTATTCAATAGAATCGTTTGCCCACCCGTCGTACGTTTAGTTATTTCCATTAATTCGGCTTTGGAAGGATACGATACAAGTATTTTACATAAGAAACGGTCCATTTGAGCTTCTGGTAATGGATAGGTTCCTTCCATTTCAATTGGATTTTGAGTAGCAAGAACGAAAAAAGGTCTATCCATTTGTTTGGTTTCCCCAAGCACGGTGACTGTTTTTTCTCCCATTGCTTCTAGAAGTGCACTTTGTGTTTTAGGTGTTGCTCGATTTATCTCATCTGCTAATACCATTTGGCTAAAAATTGGTCCTTTTTGAAAGGTAAATTGTTGTTTTCCATTTTCTAATCTTTCAATCATACTCGTACCAGTGATATCCGATGGCATTAAATCCGGAGTAAATTGAATACGAGAAAAGGATAAATCTAAAACTTCCGAAACTGTTCGTATGAGCATCGTTTTACCTAACCCAGGTAAACCTTCTAGTAAAGCATGCCCATCTGCTAACACACAGTAAATAGAAAACTCGACTGCCTCCTTTTGACCAACGATAAATTGACCTATTTCAGTTCGAACATCGCCTAAACGATTACTCATATTCATATAGTCTTCTGTTGTAAAAGTCATATTTCCCTCCGTTATTCATTATTTTCAACTGACGAAAAGTAATCTTGAACAATCCTTTGTAAATCTGATGGTAACTGCATACGTTCAGAGGTTTTTATATAGGACTCCGAGTATTCATTGACCACTTCTTCATATGGTCTTGCGGAGCCACGAGTTATGGGGGTATCGGCAGGTTGTTCACTAGCGGAATCTCCGTCTCCAAGTTCACCTGGATCGACTGATGTTTCTCCAGTTCCTCCAATCCTTGAGGGAATAGAGAGTAAATCTCTACTTCCGGAACCTAAACCTGCACCAGACCCAGCTCCAGTACCTTGACCTTGTCCCTGCCCTTGTCCCTGTCCCTGTCCCTGTCCCTGTCCTTGACCTTGACCTTGACCCTGGCCTTGACCCTGGCCTTGTCCTTGTCCTTGTCCTTGTCCTTGTCCTTGTCCTTGTCCTTGTCCTTGTCCTTGGCCTTGTCCTTGGCCTTGTCCCTGGCCTTGTCCCTGACCTTGTCCTTGACCCTGGCCTTGGCCTTGACCTTGGCCTTGACCTTGGCCTGTTTGATTAGTCCCCTGTTTAGCTTTAGTTTTACTGGAAGATTGACTATTTTTACTTCCTTTAGCGATCTCACTTGAACTAAACGGTAAAGATTTACCCATCTTACTTAACGTAGTTTGAGAATTAGATGCACTTTTAGCTAGTGAATTATTAGTATCTCTTAGAGATGCTAACTCTTTTTGCTCCTCGACTGTTAAAGAAGAGTCAGATGTACCTTCCATCTCAGCAAGCTCTTTCTTTTGCTCTAGCTTCTGTTCCTTAAGTGCTAATTCCTTTTGTTTTTTCACTACTTCACGTAGAGCTTCTTCTGCTGTATCTACTTCCTTTAGTTTTTCTTTCAGATTTTTTAGTTCTTTTTTTACTGGCTTTGACAACTCTTTTTTCTCAAGCTTACTTACCTCTTTCTTTAGTTCCTTAACAATCTGCTGCTCTTGTTCCAAATCCTTTGCCTCTAATTGTGTAGTAGCTGGGAATGCATACAAGAAGAGAACTGCCGCAAATGCCAAAACAAAACCCAAAATCCACTTTGGCTGAAAATACTTTTTGTCGCGTTTCCTAAATAGCTGGAATGCAACTTCACTGTTTTGTACCGCTTTATCTATTAACCCTTTGGAGAGCAAAGACTTTTCCTCGAGGAAAGCTAAAGCACTTACTAATAAATTATCTAGATAGAAGGAATCTAACTTTTGTACTGCTTCACTTTTTGTTGGTCTTTTCCAAAAAGCATACAAAAACGTTCCTATAAAAACAGAACTTCCAACAAGAATGGAAGTTCTTAAATAATACGGAAGGACAAACAAACGGGATACTAAAAGAATTAACGCAGTAGCACTAAAACCGTAAAATATAGCAGCTTGGAACATTCTAATATAATGCTCTGCTGCAAGGCTATTTTTAGCTTTAAGAATGTACCGGATTAACTTTTTTGGACTATTCATCTATCGTCCTCCTCATTTTGTCCGCTTCATATTTACTCGTAACTTTTTCACCGATATAAAAATAGCTAATGCTGTAATACAAATATAAAAGATTGCATAGCCTGCCCAAATGGGAAAATCTACTTTAGTTGTATCCGTTATAAAAGTATCTGATCCTGGTGATACAAGCGTTAGCACTAACACAACTGGGTTAATACTCGCAAAGAAATGACCTACCGGTGAAGATGATAGAGAACCTGATACCATCGTATTCATTCCTGTTATAACTAAGTAAATAAAACCAGTTACCGCACTTAAGAAAATCATTGTCCCATATGTTGCTATCATAGAAACAATTGTTTTACGAATGATGGTCGAATACATAATTCCAATACTTCCGATGGCAAGCATCGTTAAAAAGAAATATAAGAAAATAATCCCTAGTTGACCTGGTGATACCCCACCAAATAAGAAAACCATACTATAAATCGGTAAGCCTGCTATTAATAGCAATAGTAAAAATGCAATGGATGAAGTTAATTTCCCAAAAATTATTTGAAATGAAGTCTGTGCTGTCGTTAATAATATGTTTAATGTTTGCTTTTCTCGCTCTGAGCTAATAGCACCTGCGGTTAACCCTGGAGTGATGAAAAGTATTAATCCTAATTGTATATACGTGAGCATTGTGAACATAAAAAAGCTTTCTTCTGGGCGGAAATATCCAGTACCTGAGAATTGAGTTGTTAGTAAAATAAATCCAAAAACAAAAATGCACATGGCGATTAAATAAAATAGAATTCCTATAAAACTTTTTGGGGAACGAAAGCGCAACTTTATTTCTTTTACCAATACTGGATTAGAAAACACCTGCTTCATATTATTTCGCTCCTTTCGTTATTTCCATAAAGACATCTTCAAGATCTGTTTCTGTCTCGGAAAAGGAAATAATTTTTATTGAATGATCCATCGCTTTTTTCAATAAATTGATTTGATCGTCCTCGGTACCTCTATAATTGAAGGTAACCGAATTTTTCTCTGTGTGTAATTCCACTGAAGATACAAAAGGATCCTCTTCAAAAAAGGTCGCAACATTTTCTAATAACCCCTTTGCCTTCACCGTAATATGTCTTTCTCCTGCAAGTTGTGCTTGGATGTCAGTGACAGAGCCGTGCGCGATAAGCCTTCCCCCGTCAATCACACCTATTTCATCACACATTTCAGCTAACTCTGGCAATATATGTGAGGAAATGAGTATCGTTTTCCCCATCCCTTTTAACTGCTTTAGTATATCTCTCATTTCTACACGCGCTCGCGGATCAAGTCCTGAAGCTGGTTCATCTAATATAAGAACCTTTGGATCATGTATTAGTGAACGGGCCAAACATAAGCGCTGCTTCATCCCTCGTGAAAGTAAATCGACATATTCATAACGTTTATGGGAAAGATTGACTAGCTCAAGCAACTGAGGTATTAGTACCTTTCGTTCCACTTCTGAAATTCCATAACTTGCTCCATAAAAATCTAAATATTCATTTGCTTTTAATTGATCATACACTCCAAAAAAGTCAGGCATATAACCAATTTGTTTGCGTACATCACTTGGATCTGTCCTTACACTTTTTCCGTTAACAAAAGCATCTCCAGAGGTCGGCTGAAGTAATGTTGCAAGTATTGAAAAAGTTGTGGACTTACCTGCTCCATTCGCTCCTACGAAACCAAATACAGTACCTTCTTGTAGTGTTAAATTTATATCATTTAATGCATAAAACGAACCGTATTTTTTTGTTAATCCTTTGATTTCTATCATTACTTCACCTCCCCCTTCACACGTACTTCTGGAAGTCGTGTATATGGATCCCCTTGCACTGATTTTTTGATTAGTTTGTAATGTATTATGCCTGTTTCATTGATATACGTATCAATATTTTCAGTTAAAGTAAATCGGCTCTCAGTGATTTCTTCAAAAGACTCTGTTTTTAAGTTCCAAATTTCAATTGTATGGGAATTGCGATCTGTATTTGCAATTTGTAGCTGTGTCCAATTGACCTTATCTACAGGTAGTGTTTCTGGTACTGTCCAAAATACATTGTATTCACCATCATCTAAATACCACTCGAGATTACTATTTTGAACTGGTTCCATATATTTACCATATTCTTCGGTATTTACATTGACTGTAAACATATTAGCTGGAAGCGTAAACTCTCCAGAGAAAATAGTAGTAGCCGTGAAAGGTTGAATAACTAAATGCAACGCGGAAAGCTCTACTTTTTTGTCCTTCAATTCAATCGGAAGAATATTGTCCTCAGCAAAGCCCGTAATTGCTGGAGCTGAGTTAGAATTTTTAAACATAATACTCGATGAATATAGAGCTTGTTTTCGTTGGGTCAATAAATCCATTTGGTTGTTCGCAAAAGCTCCGTAATTTGTATTAACATATGGGTTAGAAATTGGCATTAGCATGACCGTGCCAAGATCCTTATCAACCTCTAGCTTTTCTCCAACAGCTAGATCACCTAATTTATACAATTTACTACCTGACCAAATTGCGACATCTTTTAAGCCAAAAGGAAAGTTATTTTGAACTGTTCCGAGAATCTTACTTGAATCGACTCTTAAATCTACCTCGAAATTACCAACATCTTGAACTTGTGTCTCCCCAAACAATGAAGATACAGACCAATAACCAACATCACGGAATGTAAGTTCACTATTCGTTGCATGTTTTTCCATAATTGCATTTTCATGCACATTAGCAGTTTGTCCCGTGAACGAATTTGTACCTCTTTGTGCAACCATCGTAGTGGAAACCGGTGCTTCAAAAGTAAAATCTCCACCTTTATTACTTAAAATCGATTCTGCGTAATATCCATGTAAGCTCTTATCTTCATTTACTTGAAGAAAGGAGGATTGCTGGACTTGAGGTCTTGCTATTCTATCCTTTGCACCATAGCCAAAAATCGCAAGTGAAGCGATTATCGCAGTAAGTGGAATGATTCCCCAAGCATATTCTCGTTTGTCTTTTCTCTTCAAAATAATATATAACAATGGAACTATAATAATCATATATACAATGACAATACCAATCATTAGTGGTGTAGATACCTTAAAGGAACTAAATAACGAGTTTGTTCCACCTAAGTTATATACAAGCTCATCTTGGGTATTATAACCGTACATACTTTGTGTATTTTTCACTTGTACTGACTGCAATATGCTGGACATTAAATCACTATAAACAGGATCAGCCGCCAAAGGAGCATCTCCAAGTGAAAAAGTGGTTTGAATGATTGTTCCGCTGCCGACTTGTTTGGTAGCAGCTAGTAATGTCCCATCTAGTTGTATCGATGGTGTCGATCCACTCGTCAAAGATGCATCATATATCTTCAAATCATTGGACAGTAAGTTATTCGCTGTTAATGCACTTGCTTGTTGAGCAGTGATACTTTGCGTTGTTGTATGTAAATTTAATGGTAAATATCCACTTATGCTTCCAAGCTCTGCTGCTACATTATCGGAGGCACCAACTACCATTATTCCACCATATGAGACATAATCGATAAGTGCTTGCTGTTGCTGTTCAGTTAAATCAGCAATTACGAACTCATCTATAATAATGTAATCTGCCATTTCCCAGGCAACTGCTTCTTCCGGTAACACAAAGTCACTCTGCTGCGCTACATGAATAATTTCATCGTTCATTTGATTTGGTTGCTTAAGCTGATTGAGAACTTTTAGACGATCTGCACTTTCCGTTAATGTTAAATAGTAAATGGTTGCTGGATCTTGAAAGTTTGTTTTGAACGTTTTATTTCCTTTGAAGGTGATGGACTTCCCTTTTTCCCATCCTCCCTCAAAAAAGTGAATCATTTGAACATTATTTCCTTGATACATATAATCTTCCGCTAACCCACTGGCTCCTACCTGAATTGTCTTTGTTTCTCCTGCTCCAATCTCAAACGGAATGGACTGTGCATTTCCTAAATTATAGGACTCAGCTAAGTCGAGGACGATGTCACCTGAAAATGCATCCCCTTTATTTTCCACTGTTAGTGATATTGGCAAGCCTTCGCCATATTTTGCTTTTCCATTAAATCCAGTCGTCACTTTTACATTCAGTTCAGGCGCTGCTAATGCTTCAATTGATGGCAATAAAATAAAATAAATCATAAATGCTGAAATAACCATCACAAACTTTTTTATATGCATCTTTTTCCCCCCTTTGTCTATATATGTATTAGTACGATAATGGCGTAGTTAGGTTCCTTCATTGAAAGTTTTTTGCGTGTTTTTTGACAATTTCGACAAAAGCACCAACCTGAGGTAGTTCAAATGCCGCATCGTAACCAATAAGCCATGTATCTCTAGTCAATTCAAACTGCTCTTCATCATTTGTTAAAGGTATTTTGTTCACATTCTCATGTCCCGTTAATGTGATGGAAGGTAGAATTGCATACCCTATTCCATTTAGTGCCATTTGTTTACATGTTTCAATTTGATCGACGATAATTTGTCTTTTAGGATTAATTGCAAAATGCTTCTGCCACCATTGTTGAATTTCCTGATAATAGTTAGAATCACTTTTGAATTGGATAAAAGGTTTTTCCGTTGTCAACACTTCATCAATGGACGTCATCTCCTTGTCCACCAAATATAAAGTATCTCTAAACAAATGAATTTTGTTCCCCTTCCAATCAGATTGACCACGCACTATTCCAATCTGAGCCTCACCATCATATATTGATTTGACAATTTCTGAACTCCATCCAGTTAAAAGAGAAATCTTAGCTTCTGGATATGTTTGTACAAAGTCTTTCAATACTTTTGGTAACCAATTTTGCCCTACAATTGAAGCACATGCAATTTTCAAGGTACCATGTACTTTTGATGATAATGATTGAATCGTTTCAAATACTTCCTCTCTTTGCTGAAGTATCTGCTTAGCAAAATCAATGACGAGCTCCCCTTCTGGCGTTGCAGTTAAACCTTTTTGAGATCTCAAAAAAAGCTTTGCATTCCATTCTTTTTCAATTGTTTGGAGTCTTAGAGATAACGCTGGCTGAGATAGGAACAATCTTTCCGCAGCTTTTCGCATATTTTGTTCCTCTGCTAATGTTCTAATAATAAGAAAATCTGTTACCATAGTCCTTCCTCTTTTCAAATGGGATTGTAGTGACATTCATACGCATTCTAAAAGGATATGCACATAAATGATTTTATAAGGAAAACCGAGCAAAAGACGCCCGGATCTTTTAGGTCAATACCTGTTTCTATCGTTTTCGAAGAACTTTAAACAGCCTTTTTACTATATGATTCCCAAGTGAATTTTTAGGGATGCTGGTTGGTTGACGTCCGTCACAACCAACCAGCATCCCTTTTTTTCGGTAATCTTATGGCATTTGTCTGTCCGCCGCTCTTCTACAACTCTTAGAAACAGGTAAGTGCGTTTTTGTTAACTAGAGAAAAGCTACTTTCCTATTCAAAGACGAGACCCCGCAGGGAGCATTTCAAAGGAACAAAGGCTAAGAGCGCCACCTCGTGTGACAACGCCTTCGTGACAAACATGCTGTTGGCATGAGGAGGCTCGGCCTCTCCCGCGGAAAGCGTCCAGCTGAAACGGAAATCACAGTATTATTCATTTTTAAAGTCTTATGAATTCAGTGTACACGGCACATCTTTTTATACTTTCTTTTCTTTTGAAAAAAAGAAGGCCATCTTAGATTGGCCTTCCTTGCTAAAAAAAATATCTAAAATTTTATTGTGCTTGATATAGGTACTTCTTCATTTGCTTCAATATGACTCTTCTAGTTAAAATCCCTAAAAAGGTTCTCTCATCGTCTACTACACAGATATAAGGATTATTTACTAATAAATCTAACCCTTTTTGGAATTTCTCATCTACATGAATGACAGCAATGTCTTTTTTCATAATATCGTCTACTTTTAAATCTGGTAAACGTTCATATTCAATATGTTCTAATCCTAAAATTTCGTCTGTAATTTGTTGAGAACTGATTAACCCTTGAAGTCTATATTTTACATCTAATACTGGAATAGAAGAATACCCAGTTTTTGTGAGTACAAGTAAAGCGTGTTCTGCGTTATTTCCTAATTGTACATGTGCAACCTTTTCTGCAGAAATAATGTACTCCAAAATCGGAATTTGTAAAAAATCTTTGCTGCTCACAGTTATCATTGCATCCTACTCCTTTGTTTGCTTTCATCATAAGAAAACACCCTATGTAACTATCATAGCATATTAAAGGAATAAAAAAACCATGAAATCGCTTACTTATATGTTAGAAAGGGTTTGGATTTAACCATTGACCACCGTCTAACGTTACAATTTCACCATTCATATAAGAAGCTTTGCCGGATAATATAAATGTCGCAAGTTCTGCAATTTCTTCTGGTTTTCCTAGGCGTCCAAGTGGAACAGATTTAAGTGTTCGTTTTGCTGCTTCTTCTGATTCCCACAGTTTTCCTGCTCCTCCAGTACGCTCAATTGGGCCTGGTGCGATTCCGTTTACTCGAATCCCATATTTACTCCCCCATTCAACTGCTAATGTTCTAGTTAATGACATAACACCAGCTTTTGCAGCAGCTGAATGGACTACTCCTGCCCCTGCTCCCCATGCATATGTGGCAAGCATATTTAAAATAGCCCCCTTACTCCCTTTGCTAATCCAGTATTTCCCAATAGCACTTGAACAATAAAAAGAACCATTTAGAACGATATCAATTACAGCTTTCCACCCGTTAGGTGAAAGTTTTTCTGCTTCTACTATAAAATTACCCGCCGCATTATTAACTAAACCATCAATTTGACCATATGTTTTATCTGCAAATTGAATCATTGCCTCTACATGCTCTGGATTTCGAACATCCATTTGAAAGTACGATATGGTATTACCATATGCTTCAATTTCTTTTTTAGCGCTCTCTAGTCTTTCTAAATCACGCCCGGTTATGACTACATTTGCACCTTCTGATACAAACTTCATAGCCATGTATTTTCCCATTCCGTTTGAACCGCCTGTAACAATTATCGTTTTCTGTTTTAACATAATCAAACACCCCTTTTAAATTGAATGAACATTCACTCAATATTTTATCATATATAAACAAATAAAACCGTAAATTCTTTGTCCAGTGAAAGATCACTTAAAGTTAAAAGCTGTTATTATTTTGTCCAAGGTTTTCTTGCGTACTTCTCCCTATGCTATTTCCCATTACTAGAAAGGAATACCAATAACACAAAAAACCTCCATCTGAAACAATAATCAGCATTGTCAATAAATAAATCATACTCTTCAAAACACCTATCTCGCTCTTGAAGACATAAAGTTTTATACTTTCATTCATTAAAAAAGCCGTAAATTCTTAAAGAATTTACGGCTTTTTAGGTTGCATATATGATTCATTGATATTTTCAATAGGAACAGGTTTACTGAACAAATAACCCTGAGCTTTTTGGCAATTAGCTGATTTAAGTATTTCTACTTGTCGATCCTTTTCCACGCCTTCTGCAATAACTTCCATGCCTAAGCTATGAGCAAGTTGGATAATTGTTGTAGCAATAGCTGCATTTTTATCATCTAATTCCATATCTTTTATAAATGATTGATCTATTTTAATAATATCTATAGGATATTTCTTTAAATAGCTTAAAGAAGAATACCCAGTTCCGAAATCATCAATCGAGATTACAACGCCTATATCCTTCAGTTCTTTTAAAGTAGTAAAAGTATCCTGCATATCGGTCATAGCACTCTCCGTGATTTCCACTTCTAATGAACTAGGTTTGATATCATACTTCTGGATTTTCTCGTGTATCTTCACAGCAAAATTGTCTTGTACAAATTGTTTTGGTGATATATTTACTGCGATTCTAACTGGGCGGTACCCTTTTTCTTGCCAATATTTTAACTGTTTACAAACCTCTTCTAACACCCAATCTCCTATTTGCATGATCATTCCCGATTCTTCGGCAAGAGGTATAAAATTCAGTGGTGAAACATATCCAAACTTTCTATTGTTCCATCGAAGTAATGCTTCAAATGAATTTATTTCACCTGTTACTAGATTAACTTGTGGCTGATAATGTATAGAAAACTCTTCTTTCTCAATTGCTCTTCGTAAATGTGACTCCATTAAGGCATCATTTGGAAAGGCTAAATTCATTTGTTCTTGGTAATAACGATAATGTGCTCTCCCTCTATCTTTAGCTATATATAATGCCTGGTCCGCTTTTATAAGTAATTCATCCATCTTTTTTCCATCGTATGGAAACATAGAAATACCTATCGATGCTGTAACGAAATATTCTTGATGATCTAAGTATAGTGGCTTAGATAGTTCTATTAAAATATTTTCTGCAAACTCACTAGTCTCATCTCTTGTTTTCCCTATCACTATAAAAACAAATTCGTCCCCACTTTGACGATATAAATTATTCGATTTATCTATGTACAACCCAAGTCGATCTGCAATTTTTTTCAGTAACTCGTCTCCATAATTATAGCCAAGTGATTCATTTATCATTTTGAATCGATCTAAATCAATCCGTACTACTGATATTTCAGTACCCGGTTCTGCATTCACTAAAGTATCCCGCAAATGTTCTTTTAAAGCACGCCTGTTCCAAAGACCAGTAAGATGATCATGGTAAGCAAGATAATATAATTGTTCTTGTTCATCCGATTCTGTTGCTGTATCTCGAAGAACCAAATGCAATCCACTTACATTATTATTTATTTCTATCGGTAAGGCTTTTATATACATAGGTAAATAATGCCCATTATCATGACGTATTAAGCAATTTTGCATTTCAGTAGCATAGCCAGTGAGTGTTTGCTTCACCATCAATTGAAAATTTCTCATTGAGTTTTCCTCAATAAGCTGTTCAATTGGCTGTCCTACTAAGATTTTAGGATCATACCCTAAAATCTTTGAAGTTATAACGTTTAAGTCGAGAACGTTTCCATTCTCACAAATTGAAATAATGGGATCTAAATTATTGTTAAATAGGGACAGATATTTGTCTTTATATCTTTTTAATATACTTTTTTCTAGCTCATCCTTCGTCCTATCATACATTGTTACACCATAAACCATCTCTATTCCATTTTCTAACAACATAATAGCGACATCATACTTATACTGTAGTTTTTGTATGTTAAAAGGAATATTTTGATGGAACTTATATTTTTCATTGCTAACAAGTAGTGATTGTAGTTGATTTGACAATTCTTCTAATGAGCTTTGTTCAAATGGTCGTAAAATAGATGTAGCACCATCATTTACATAAATAACAGCAAATCCATTTTGTCCATCTTTTTTAAGTAAAAATGTTGGGATATTGGGATCTTCCTTAATGACTTTGATTAAATAATCACTGATTGCTATGTTTTTATTTGTTGAATTATGCATATAGGCCTCCAATGATTACGATAAAAGAACTTAATATATATATAATTCTACTTCATTTTATCAGTTTATACACTACTTTCTTTAGAAATATTATCCAAATATATTTATTTTCTTTATTTATTTGATTTGTGTACACAATTTTTAATGGAATTGGTATGATATAATTATGGAGCAGCTTTCGAAGGGGGATTATATGTCAGTTTTATTAGATGAAAAAAACATAGCAACAGCAATCTATACAGTAAACCGTCATGCGAAAACAGCAATAGATAACAAGCCTCTTTATGAATTAAAAAAGTTAACAATTGATAAACTATTAGCTGAAAACAAAGCAAAAAAAGTTGGTCTTCATTTCGTCCGAAACCCTAAACATAGTCAACAACAATCCTCAGTCTTGATCCAGTATGCCGACTATTACTTTCATATGATTCCGGTAAAAGAAGATTTTAAGAACCTCCCACATCTTGGACAATTAGACGATTCCTATCGAAACCCAATCCGAAAGATGAATTTAAAGATGGCTAAGCAGTTACTTACCGATTATATTGGTCCTCAACTTATTATGAAAAAGTCCTCAAAACAACCTGTTGTTTGTACTAAATCATACATGAAAGAGAACCGAAATAATCGTAAGATGAAATCCTATTTAGATAGGTAAGAAATTTTATAAACGAATAGAAAACTAGCAGGAAGAAACCACTCTTTCTGCTAGTTTTTTTATATAAAGTATATGGTTAATTATGCTAAGAACGAAGTATCCGTAGTACTTTAAAGAATGAATAATACTACGGATTTCCGTTTCAGATGGACGCTTTATGCGGCGCGAGCTGAAGGACCTGGACTGAGCGTGAGCGAAGGAAGCGACTGAAGCCGTACCCATGGAAAGTGTCCGCACGTAGCGGAAATCAACGGCATTTCTACGTTTCTGTTTTTAAAGGACCCGACGTCTTTTTACCTGGTTTCTCTTATCCCGCTCTCCATTTCAAACTAGACACACTTATAATATAAATTTATCGATTTTAAGAACTAGTTCTGCTATTTCTGGTTTACTTATTTGGTCCTCTGCTCCGACTTGATCTCCTTTATGTCGAAGATCATCGGTAATTAAACTAGAGAATATTAGCACAGGTAACTTCGATAAGTTTTTATGCTCTTTTATCTTTTTAGTTAGTGCATGACCATCCATTTGAGGCATTTCTATATCTGTTACAACAATTTGTACATGCTCTGAAATGTCACTTGTTACTGATGTTAGTTGTTCTAAATAATTTATAGCATCTAACCCATTCTCAAAAAACTCCAAGTTTGCGTATCCAGCTTCCATCAGAGTGTCATGTAACAGTTTACGAAGTAATGGCGAATCCTCTGCTATGACAATTTTTTTGTCTGAACGCTCACGTTTTCCTAGCTTTTTCACAGACTCCACACTGATACCTGATTCTGGATTAATATCGACAATAATTTTTTCAAAATCTATTAATAGAATCATTTCTTCTAGTCTTTTAATAACCCCAATAACATGCGAAGAACCACCTTGATAAATATCGGATGGTTTTTCAATTTGATCCCATGAGATACGATGAATTTGAGTAACATTATCCACATGGAACACGACACGTTGTTTGTTGAACTCTGCTACGATAAACTTTTCTTGGTCACTTTTGTTTTGGACAGGAATTCCTAAAACTCTATTCATGCTTACTACAGGCAATACCTCACCACGAAGTTGCACAATACCCTCAACGTGTGGATGTGCATGTGGGATAAACGTTATTTCAATAGGTTGAATTATTTCCTTTACTTTGATTACATTTATACCAAATTTATTTTGTCCAACTTGAAATTCTACAATTTCTAATTCGTTCGTGCCACTTTCAAGTAATATTCCTTTATGGTCGTTCATGATGAATCGCCTACCTTCATAATATGTATTACAGCTATTATAACATGCGCTAGTAAATAATTACTATATTATAAATAGATATTGATTAAGGCTTGTGTACCATTTTCTGCGTAACCTTCATTTATTAAGTCCTCATACAATGATTTTGCTAGTGTTAAACCAGGTAATTGTAAATCCATCTTAGCTGCCTCTTCCAAAGCAATCTTCATGTCTTTCACAAAATGCTTTATATAAAAGCCTGGCTCATTGTTTCCTGCTATCATTCTCGGTGCTAAATTACTAAGTGACCATGAACCTGCTGCTCCTGTTGAAATGGAACATAAAACTTGATCTAAATCCAAGCCAGCTTTCCTTCCATAAGCTAATGCCTCACAAACACCTATCATGCCAGTAGCTATAGTTATTTGGTTACACATTTTAGTATGCTGCCCCGCACCAGCAGTCCCTTGGTATAAAATAGTTTCCCCAAAGAGATTTAATATTGGAAGTGCTTGGTCAAATGTCGACTTGTCTCCACCACACATAATAGAAAGCTTCCCTAACTGTGCACCAACATCTCCGCCAGATACAGGGGCATCTAGCGACAGCATCCCCTTTTCTTTTGCTTTTTCATCAATTTTCTTTGCTAAAGTTGGTGTAGAAGTTGTCATATCTATAACCACCAAATTAGCATTTTCTATTTGAAAAATACCATTGTCACCAAAATACACTTCTTCCACATCATGAGGATAACCTACCATTGTAAACAAGATTTCAACCGTTTGTGCAACTTCGCTTGGAGATAAGGCCATTTTTGCTCCTTCTTTTACAAGATCAGCTGCCTTATCTTTCGTTCTAGTATAAATTGTTACTTCATGTTTAGCGTTTAATAAATGCTTCACCAAGCTTTTCCCCATCACGCCAGTACCGATAAATCCAATCTTAAATTGTTTTGACATAGTTAGACCTCCGTTTATATTTTCTAATACATTTAGTGTACCAAAAAAAGAGGACCACCCATATAACTTTTGGGTGATCCTTAAAAAGGGGGAAATGAGAATGTTGCTGTGTTCTTTATTATTATGCCCCGCTCAGACATTTTTAAACATCTTTTTTAAAAAAATATTTCGTTTTTATTTTTTCCAAGTTAGATAGGAAAAATTCAGCCTTCTCAGATTGAATTGCTCGACCGCCATATCTCACTTCCTCATAAACTTGGAAGAACTCATCTATCACTGCCCATTCCATCCGTCCGAACCATTCACGTACAGTTTCACTTTTAGTTCGATCATATTCATACATGGAAGCCTCTATTTCAAATTCTTTATACTTCTCTCTTAATAGTGACGTATCCACTTGATACAGGGATAGCTGACCATTCAACCGTTTCCTTTCCTTATCCTCCTCTAACTCTTTATTTATATAATGAATAACACTAGAATCTGCCGATAAAGTATCTGGTTTATTTTTCAATAAAAATCGGATGAAAAATATAATTATAATAACTACTATCGCAATGAAGATTAGTTCAAATGGAAAGCCATTACCTATACTTTCCGAAACTATTTCGTTTGGCTCCATTTCCGTTTGCTCTTCTGACTGGATCCGTTCACTTTCTTTCGGTACTTTAATTTCTAAACGACTTAACAACTTGTCTAGATATTCTAACAAAGGCATAAATGGAATGATGGCGATACTCATAACCTTCCCGAACAGAACATCAAGTCCTTTTCTTATAAAAGGAAAAATAAAATAAAGCACAGTGGATAAGCTCACTATAGAAAACAATCCTAGGAGAAATCCACCTATTACCTGAGACATTGAAGCTGAATTTTGTTTATTAGTACTCACCCAAACGGCATACAATCTCATAGCGATAGGAAATATTATTCCTGAAATGACTACGCTATATAATGGAAAAATATAGTTCTCCACACCAATGATAAAACAGACAAAATGGATAGCTAAAAATATTAAAAAGAAATTCAAATTATAGTTACTTTCAACTGTTTGTTCATCCTGTATTTTGTTAAATCGTACTTGTATACGCCAAATTGAATACCCAACACCTATAATAAATAACCAAAGGGGACAATTAAACAAAAATAATAATAGTAGAATAACAGTAGGAAGTATAAATGGAATAATTGGATTTGGTCCAATTCTACTCATTAATATTTGCGTGCAAATAGCTATGATAATTTGAAGTATAATCCATAAAAAAGGTAATTCGAAGGTTGTCTCATGATGAAAAATAACCAAAAGTAACGCAATGATCCATACATCTTGAATGTATTTTCCTATTGATTGTGCTTGAACATTTAGCTTGTTTTTATCCATGAGAGATGCCTCCTGCCTTTGCAGAAGACTTATATATTACATTCGTTCTCTGCTCCCACCGATGTAAAAACGGTGTAAACGTATCTTCTCTATTCGTAATCACATAGGTTGCAACTGGTAGCTCTTCATGTATATCTAAGTATGCTAGTAGTTTATCAAAAGGAACAAGACTATTAGCAATTGATAGGATGGAGAGTAATTCCATTGCTTGTATACGATGAGAATCTCCACTACCTAATGGGAGATACACAAAAGGTACTTTTCCTGATGCTCTAATATTTAACGCAAATGAAAATGGAATATCTTGCTTGTAGCAAGCATCAGCGTAGGAAGCAAGCCACTCTAATTTGTCTTCAAAATCAGAAAGAACATTATATTTTTCTCCTACATTGATAACAAACAAAACCGACACATTTGCAACACGTGTAAAAATCTTTGTCTGTAACTGCTGAGTCTTCGCACTAGCCTTCCAATGTATATGATGGAACTGGTCACCAGGTTCATATTCCCTTGTCCCAACAGGGAAGAAAGGATCATCGAACAAAGAGGAATTTAACGCTAATTCTCCTTGTTTCAATTTTGACGGCGCAAAGTCCTCATTTATATCGTATATAGTTGGAAAAACAATGGCATCTAAAAGTATATAAGGTTTGAATTCCAATAATATAGATCCTTCTGTTAATGGATGAGGAATTTCAACTTGGAGATGTTTAATACGAGCAAGGCCTCTACTCACCCCTTTAATAGGAACCTTTAATGAGACACTTTTATTATAACCAATGGAAAAAGGAATTTTAACTTCATGAAAATCACCCACTGCTGTATTAAATATTCTATCTGGCTCAATATTTTTCTGAAAAGAAATTATTAAATTAGCGTTCCAGATTGGAAGCCCTTTATTATTGAAATTTAATGTGAAGTGTGAGGAAGTATCTTTTATCAAACGTATTCTATTTTTATCATTCACAAAGTCAAACTTTTGGCCTACTCTATGAAAATATATTATTTGTATTAAAGCAATTAACAATAAAAATGAAATAACCGCAACAAAAATGAATTGTTTAAATAGAAAACTGAGTATTAAAGCAAAAACGAGAAGATCTAAATACATTTTAGTATTTCTCATACCGGAACCATGACGATTCCAATTCATCGTACATTAGCCTCAACAGGTACTTCCACCTCTTCAACTATTGTTTTCAAAATCTCTGCTAGATTGTGAATAAGCATTCCTTGCGAAGATAACTTCATCCGATGAAGACATACTGGTTCAATAATCTTTTTCACGTCATCTGGTGTCACGAAGGTTCTATTGTTAACAAAAGCATATGCCTTCGCAGCTTGTAGAACCGCCAAAGAAGCACGACTACTAAGCCCTAGTTCTATGTATGGGTGGTTTCTAGTATGATGTACAATTTGAATGATATACGTCATGATATCATCATGAACAGTTACTTCTTTCACTTGCTCTGTCCACTTTTCAATCTGATCCAAAGTAACGATTTTATTAATATTAACTTTTCCTGGAGAGTGACCAAATTGCTGCAGTATACTTTTTTCCTCTTCCTGAGAGGGGTAATCAATCGTTAATTTAAATAAAAATCGGTCTAATTGCGCTGCTGGCAAAGGAAAAGTACCTTGTTGCGATTCTACTGGGTTTTGAGTGGCAATAACCATAAACGGCTTTAAAAGTGGTATGGTTTCCCCGTCTATGGAAACTTGTTTTTCTTCCATTGCTTCCAACAAACTAGACTGGGTTCGTGGAGTTGCACGATTGATCTCATCTGCAAGTAATATATTACTCATTACTGGACCCATTCGAAGAACGAACTCTTGTTTTTGTGGATGAAAATAACTAATACCTGTAACATCTGAAGGCAATACATCCGGTGTAAATTGTAAACGTTTAAATTCACCATGAATTACTTCTGCAAATGCCTTTGCCATCATTGTTTTCCCGGAACCAGGAACACTTTCCAATAGGACATGACCTTGTACTAATAACCCCATAAGCATAAAGTCAATTTCTTCTTTTCTCCCAATAATGGCCTTATTCAGTTCTTGCTGTAATAATGATATACTTGTCAATTTACTCTCTCCCCCTTGTTATCGCTCTTTTTGGTCTTATCCTCATCCCTAACTTTATGTTGAAAGTCATTTAATAATTGATCTAATTCTTCACTTAACTTTATCGTATTATGATTTAAGACACCTTTTTCTAGGGCTGATCGAATCATTTTCTCTCTAGTATCCTCTATTTTTTTTAACCTTGTCTCTGACATACTGATCGCTCCCCTTAACAATGTAACTTCCCTCCAGTATACCTTTTGACGAGCATGACTAAACCAATAGATGTACGACAATTTATGACATTCTTAGCTTCTTGGAGTATTTAAATAGGTATATACTACCCGTCCCCCTTGTTCTGCATTACCAGAAAAATGTTTAAAATCTTCTCTATGGACTAATACTTCTCTAAAAGCTATAAATTCATTTTTTTCTACGACTATATTTTGAATATCCCCATTTTGTAGCATATTAAGTTTTTCTTCATATGATTCTTGCATATGGATCAATCCTTTCGTTGATTTTTTATATTTTTTTTAAGAAGTTTAGTGAAAATACTTTACGTAGTCCTTATTTTAAGGCAAACTGTATTATATTATGTTCTTAAGGGGATGGGACACTCTATGAAAATAGCTGAAGTTGGGAATATTATTGAATTCAAAGATGGTCTTCAAGGTATTGTAGAGAAAGTTAATGAGAACTCGGTGATCGTTAACTTAACTTATATGGAAAACTTTAACGAACTCGAAACAGAAGAGAAAACAGTTATCAATCATAAGCGTTATAAAATATTATATAGTAATGAAGATTAAACGTCATGCCGTTCCTCTCAAAAGAAGGACGGTTTTTTAAATATTAGAAGGATGTGTATTATGTTTCGTCAATCACCCATTTATCAACTTGTACTTTCATTAATTCTTGCTTATTTTCTATCATGGATCACTTTTTCAAACGAGAAGGTTTTTTGGTACTTTTATACTTTCTCAGTATTTTTTCTAATGGCAGCCTTCTTCTACTTTTCCAAAATAGAAGAAGACAACAATTCAATCCACTCAATTATCATTGGGTTTATGTTTGGAGCACTTTCCTATGCTGGCATGCTAGGAGCTTATCTTTTAATGGACATGGGTCCATCCTATTGGACAAACAGTATTGATAAATTTTTAAGCCATTATGGTCCATCAGCCATCTGGCATTACCTTTTGCTAATATTCATTATTGCTCCTGGAGAAGAGGTTTTTTGGAGAGGATTAATCCAACAACATTTGAAAAAATATATGCAACCTAAATTTGCCGTTATTTTGAGCTCCCTGCTTTTTGGGTTGTCGTTCATTTTCACTGGTTTTTGGATAGGTATATTAGGAGGATTTTTCGTCGGTGTCATCTTTGGTATACTATATGAGTGGAAAAGAAGTATCACTGCCATAGTTCTTGCACATATTACACTGCTAGTTTTATTGTTTTTAGTATTGCCTTTCACTTGAAACAAATAAAAACCCTTTTCGTCTATATAAGAAAGGCGCAAGCGCCTATATCAACCCCAACAAGCGCTTGAAGAATTGCATTTGGGGATAGACGCTGGAGCTAGACAAATGCTGACTAAAGGAAGCACTTGGTTATTTAAAAAAGGAGCTGAAAACGGATGAAAAAAATTTATACATTGTTTTCTATTTTAGTACTAACAGTTCTACTCACAGCATGTGGGACAAGCACAACAACTGAAGAACAGGATAATTCCAAAGAAACAGTAAGTGGCACTACCGAACAAACAACTTCCCCGGAAGAGACGGAAAATATTGAAACAGATACAGCACAATCCACTACTTCTCCTGAACAGACATTGGAAGGAAGCACTATAGAAAGTGATAGTCAAAATTATTCCATCACTGTTGTAGAAGGCTACGAGTTAACTGGTGAAGAACCTAACAAAGACTTGTTGTTTAATAAAAACAATGATTTACAGTCAATGCGTATTGAGACTTTCTCTGCAGATGAAATAACAATCGAGGAAATCCAAGAAAATTTAGTTTCAACTTTACAAGCATCGAATGAATCTGCAACTGTTACAAATCTTAAAGAAGAAAATCTAGTTCCTACTAATGATTCCATAGATAATACTTCCGCTCATCAGATTGAAACACCTGAAGGTAAGGTTACAGGTTTTGCATTTGAACGAGAAGGAATGATTGTTAAACTAACAATATTTGACACAACTGATTCTCCATCACTAGAAACATTTGTACAGATGGCAGAAACAATTAAAGCAAAATAAGCTAAGCTTAAGTACACTTTCAAACCAAAATCTATTTCTATCATTTTGGAAAGACTTTAGGCAGACTTGTTGCTATTCTATTGCCCAGTGATTTATAAGTATGTTGGTTGGTTGTGACGGGCGTCACAACTAACCAACATACTTTTTTTAGTATAATCCGTCGCTCTCCTATTCTTAGAGCCTTTGAGATAAGTGAGATATATAATCCATCACATCGACGCGTGAGCGACGGTGATAGATTATTGCTTCCCCCGCGGATGGCATTCACCTGTAATTATTCCTTCTTTTAAGGTCAATGAACCTTTTAATCACAGGATATTTTTATATACTTTGAATCAATTTCATAAAGAATATTATATAGTTAAATCCGAACAACGCTGATTTGCGCTCTGGGCGGACGCTTTCCGCGGGCACGGCTTCAATCTCCTCGTCGCTACGAAAACATATGCTCCTGCGGTTACTCGTCGCTAAGACATCGGTCAAACAAAGTTTGGCCTTTCCAGCGGGGCTTTCAGCTCGCGCTGTTCCCGCTGGAGTCGCCGCCTGCCACTCCAATCAACGAGATCGCTTTAAAAAAATGAATAATATATTATGATATTAAGTAAACATTCGTATTTTTAAATAAAACAAGTAATTATGAAAATGACTCACTTTCTCTAATAAAAAAACTTCGACCCATACTGAGGGTCGAAGTTTTTTTGGTTAGTAAGATAAGTTTTTAATAGATAGACCTAATTTTTTTATGATTTCAATTACTTCCTGCTTTTCATCCTCAGTTAAAGCATCCATGAGGCCAACTAATTGTTCCTCATGACGTGGAAATAATTCATCCATAAACTTGGTACCATCTGCAGATATTTCAGCATATGTCACACGTCTATCAGTTGGACTTGATACTCTTTTAACATAGCCTCGTCCCTCTAGTTTATCAACGACATACGTGATTGACCCACTTGCCAATAAAATCTTATTACCAATTTGCTGAAGTGGTTGCTTACCTTTATGATATAAAAGCTCTAACACAGCAAATTCTGTTGGATTTAAACCATTTTCCTGGAAAAACTGATTGGTGCACTCATGAATTACTTTATGAGCACGTGACAATACTATAAATAGTTTTAGCGCACTGTTTGATTGTTCTGCTGTCATAATACGTCATCCTCACCTATATAAAATACATTACCCACTATTATATAGGTCCTTGGTTTGTATTGTCAAAAAGCTTTATAAACTATTTTGACATGGAAGGATGAAATCGAAAGTAGTTCCTTCCCCAACTAAACTTTTAATCTCTATATTTCCACCATGTTCTTCAATAACTTTGTAAACATGTGATAGCCCAAGACCTGTCCCAGTTGATTTTGTAGTAAAAAAAGGTTGGAAAATTTTATTGATATGTTCATCTTCAATCCCATGCCCTTGATCACTCACAGAAATACTAACAGAATTACCAAGCTTATATGAAATATTAACATGAATATTTCCACCATTAGGCATTGCTTCTATGCCATTTTTAATAGCATTTATAAATACCTGCTTCAACAATAAACTATCACCATAAACTCGACATTCTTTTTTAATCAGACTAGAAACATTAAGGTTAATTGATTTTAATAATGCTTGAGGAGCCATAAAATTCACAACTTCTAAGATTGTATCTTCTACATTTATGACAGTAAACTTGGATTTACTCGGTTTAGAGAGTTCTAAAAATTGAGTGAGGATTTCTTCCATTTTATTGATTTCGTCATTTATTACAGTTAAGTACCGCTTTGCATCTTCTGTTGCATTTTGATTTAATAATTGTGTAAACCCTTTTAATGATGTCATAGGATTTCGAATTTCATGTGCTATACCTGCTGCCAGTTGTCCTAATGTACGAAGAGATTCTGACTGATCCAGTCTTTTTTTCATATACATTTTTTCCGATTCATCAGTTATCTCAGCCAAATAATGCCCACTATCGTTTTGCTTGGAAATTACTATATGGACATATTTATATTCACCAACAAAAGTTTGTAATTCCCCATGAATCTCCGAATACCCTTCGTTTAGAAGCTTGTCTAAGAAGCTACTTTTTGCTTCAATGGGATTTTTAAACAAACTATACAGTTGATGTGCATTCATTCCAATTACTTCACTTTTATTCGTTTGTAAAATTTTTTCTGCATAAGAATTTACATCTAATATTATTCCTTTGTCGTTTATAAATATAAGTCCACTTGAAAAAAGCTGAAATATATGTTCAAACTTTTCCTTATACTCGTATTTTGTTAACAAGAAATACACCAGCCCTTTCTGAATTTACAAACTACATTCTTATGATGGATAACAAATATTTATTTATATATTCTGATTATTCCATAACCTTGGACAGATTGACATAATTCATATGACCTATATTGTCGACAGGATTATAGGCTGATACAATAGAAATGAGAAAAAAGGAGTTTATGAAAAATGAATATAATATTAACCACCTTGAATGCGAAGTTTATTCACACTAATTTAGCACTACGCTGTTTAAAAGCCTATGCAGAACCCGAGTATCACCCCTCAATAATAGAATACACAATAAAAGATCCAACTTTCAATATTGTTTCAGATCTTTATCAAAAGAAGCCTAATGTTGTTGGTTTTAGCTGTTATATTTGGAACATTGAAGAAACGATAAAAGTTATTAAAATGTTAAAAACTGTTGACCCATCGGTAGTTGTCGTTTTAGGGGGACCTGAAGTTTCCTATGATACAAATCTCTGGTTACGACAAATAAAAGAAATCGATTATATTGTCGTAGGAGAAGGAGAACAGTCATTTAAAGACTTACTAGATTTTTTATCTCAGAAACGGATGATAAATGAAGTTCCTGGTTTAGCTTATGTACAAGATGACAAATTTATACTTAATCCGCTACCACCAAAACTCGACTTAAGATTATCCCCCTCTCCCTACCGTTTTGACGAAGATATCCCCGATCTACCAAAACGAATAGTCTACGTGGAAACAAGTAGGGGCTGTCCATTTTCTTGTCAATTTTGCTTATCTTCTATAGAAGTTGGCGTAAGATATTTTAATCGGGATAAAGTAAAAGAGGATATTCGTTTCTTGATGAACAATGGCTCCAAAATTATTAAATTTGTGGATCGAACATTCAATATTAGTAGAAGTTACGCCATGGAAATGTTTCAATTTTTAATAGATGAACACCAACCAGGAGTAGTTTTTCAATTTGAAATCACAGCAGATATTATGCGCCCTGAAGTTATTCAATTTCTAAACGAGAATGCTCCAGCGGGATTATTCCGGTTTGAAATAGGTGTACAATCTACAAACGATTTAACAAATGAACTTGTTCAACGTCGTCAAAACTTTGAAAAACTAAAACGAACTGTAACTATGGTTAAAAGTGGTGGGAAGATTGACCAACATTTAGATTTAATAGCCGGTCTTCCAGAAGAGGATTATTCTTCTTTTAGAAATACATTTAATGAAGTATTCGAGATGCGTCCTGAGGAACTTCAATTAGGATTTTTAAAATTACTTCGTGGAACTGGTCTACGCGTTGAAGCTGAAAAATATGGCTATGTCTATGTAGACCAAGCTCCATACGAAATATTCTCAAATAATGTATTAAACTTTGATGACATTTTACGCATTAAACAAGTGGAGGATGTTTTAGAGAAATATTGGAATGCACATCGAATGGATAGTACACTCGAATATTTATTCGAACATGTATTTGAAACACCTTTCGATTTTTTCCAACAGTTCGGTACATTCTGGGAAGAGAGGAACTGGTCAAAAATCGGCCATCAACTAGAGGACTTGTATACTAGACTTTATGCGTTCTTAGAAGGACTAGAGAATATTTCATTACCTACTATTCGAAGTGTAATGAAAATAGATTATTTATCTAAACAAAAGTTCCAACCTCGTAAGCCTTGGTGGAATAATGATCTCAATAAGGAAGAACAATCTAAAATGTATAAATTATTAGTAGAGGATCCGACTCTAGCCGGAGAATCATTTTCTACATTACAGTTGAATGAACGAGAATTATATAAACAAACATTTATCACACCAATTTCTATTAATGTAGATGCATTTATGCAAGGATTTATTGAGGAAAAAGAAGGTTATTTATTAACTACCTTTGGAAAGACAGAGACACCTCATTTATCTTTTGTTGATGGTATAACAGCATCACAAATTTAGTATTATTAAAATATTGCTCAAGAAAAGTGCAGGAAACTCATTAAGCTCAAAACCTGATTCTATATTTTCCGAAGTGCTTTGACGGATACTTTTTGTTATATTTTCGAAAAACTGGTCGTGACCTGCTGTCACGACCAGCCTTTATTTTTTCAGTAATCTTAACATATGAAACATCACAACGTATCGAAGGGGCGGGGATGGTTCATCGCTCACCCTGCGGAACATGTCCACCAGAAACGAAAATTAGTAGCATTATTCATTTTTATAGGGTACTGCAAACACAGTGTTCCCAGGTCATTTATAAATACTTTCCTATTTCTTAAAATGAGGTGGGACAGAGCCAAAACAGCATTTTTCTCTGTGAGAAAAATGCTGTTTTTTTGCTGTGCATAAAATTGGTTTCCATTCCAGGGACGCTTTCCACGGGCGTGGCCTGAGCCTGTAGTCTCAGGCGTCACGCTATTCCCGTAGGAGTCGCCCCTCCATTCCAATAAATTTCATTAAATATCCATCATTTAATATAGCTTTCTCCTAATCCTATAAATTTCTACTTCTGTCCCAACCTCTTTAATATTATCCAATAATTACGCGTTCTTTTGGATAATGATATTTTGTTTTGTTATGCTTTCCTCCTAGTGTAAACAAGAAAGAAATTAAACCTACTCTTCCTATAAACATCAGAACCATTATAGTTATTTTCCCTATATTCGACAAATCCTCCGTAATACCAAGACTCATACCGCATGTTCCAAAAGCAGATGTTATTTCAAATATTAGAGAGGAAATTGGTACATCAGGCTCCGTAACGGAAAGTAACAATGTAGCTGTGAAAACCATGACTAAAGCCAGAATAATAACAGCATATGATCGATAGACATCTATTAAGTGTACTTCTCGATTAAATACTTGAATATTATCTTTTCCTCTTGAAAAATGGATTAGAAAAAGAAGCGCAATAGCAAAAGTTGTAGTACGAATTCCACCCCCGACAGAACTTGGTGAAGCCCCTATAAACATTAAAACACTCATTAAAAAATTGGTACCTTCACTAAATAGTGTAACATCCATAGTCGTCAAACCGGCTGATCGTGTAGATACTGAATGGAAAAATGCAGTAAAAAACTTCTCATGCCATGGCATATCCTTAAAGGAATTAAAAAGTTCTAATAAAAATATCATAACTGCTCCAAAAAGCAGAAGCGCTCCATATGTGATTGTCGTTAGCTTTGTAAATAAAGAAAAACGAAAGTTCTTGTTTTTGTTCGATAAAAATTCTTTTACTTCAATTAAAACAGGAAAACCTATTGCTCCAAATACGATCAATATACTTGTTATCGTTTGCACAAAATAATCATTATGGTATGCAAATAATGATTGCCCAGTAATGTCAAATCCTGCATTAGTTGTTGCGGACACAGATGTGAAAATTCCATGCATCGCTGCTTGTTTTAACGTATCAAAATACTGTGTAAAATATAAAGTTAATAATATCGCACCGATAATTTGAATAAGTAGAAGGATTTTAACTATTTCTTTAATCAGATGAACAACACCTGATAAACTGGATTGATTATGATCGACCATTATTAATTGTCTTTCACGTAGTCCAATCTTCTTACCTGCAATTAACCAAATAAATGTTCCTAATGACATAATCCCAATTCCGCCAAGTTGTAGAATAAGAATAAGCATAAAGTAGCCAAATACACTGTATGTATCTAAAATACTAACAGCAGTTAAACCAGTAACGGAAACAGCGCTTACTGCAGTGAACAAACTATCGATAAACGCTACTTCAACCCCTGGTTTATGTACACCTGGTAAACGTAGAAGAATAACAGAAATAGCAATTGCAATGAAATAATAAGTGACAATTACTTGAGCTGGTGTAAATTTTAATTTCTTTTTTATTTGTGGTTGCTTCATAATTTTATTTCCTTTCGGCATTCCAAGTAATCATTATCTCATTGTAAAAAAAAAAAGCGTAAAAAGATAGTTAAAACTAACTTTTTACACTCCCTAATTTAATTAGCCTCTTTTTTCTGTTTCGCAACACCTAGTAGGTAACCACCAATTGCTATCCCAAGTAATATAATCCAGAATGTCATCTTCCAAGGAGTAGAGTGAGGGAAATGCTCATCTAACACTCCAACATTCGGATGTGCTAATGTCATAACCGCAAGTTTAACCCCAACCCATCCTACTATTAAGAATGCCGCTGTTTCTAATGTAGGCATTTTTTCCAGTAACTGAACGAATTTATGTGCTGCAAATCGCATAATTATCAAACCGATAACTCCACCAATGAACATTACTGCAAACTGCCCACCATTTATACCACCGATTTCAAATTCTCCCCAATGTGGTAATGTTACCGCGATTGCAACTGCAGCTAACATAGAGTCTATTGCAAATGCTATATCTGCCAGCTCTACTTTTAATACAGTCATCCAGAATCCAGAGCCTTTTTTAGGTTCCATACCTTCCACGTCTAAATGTGGTCCCGGAGTTTTCCGCTGATCATAGATATGTTTAATCGAAATAAATAATAAGTATGCTGCTCCTATTGCTTGAACTTGCCAAATATTCACTAAGAAAGTGATCATAAATAACGCTAAAAATCTAAATACAAACGCACCTAATAATCCATAAAATAACGCTTTTTTCTGTTGATCTTTTGGTAAATGTTTCACCATTACCGCCATTACTACCGCATTGTCAGCAGCTAGTAACCCTTCTAAACCAACTAATACTAATATTACCCATCCGTACTCTAACAATAATGACGCGTCCATCAAAGTCCTCCTTTTTGCATATAAAAAGACCCCTGCCTTTAAAAAAGGCAAAGGTCTTGCTAAGCAAAATTTAAAAAAATTGCTATCATAACCGGTGGCAAAAACCACGTAATGACGACTATGAAATAGGTTTCCCTATAGCTACTCCCCTTTGACGTTAGTCAAGAGTCTATTTAATTATGTTATTAATTATAACATATTCCAAACTTTTGTAAACTAATTATTACTTTAAAGGAATATGATATGTTGAATCGTCTTTATGGGCATTATAAAATGTAATCATAGCTGGGATAGACAGTATAAAATCTGGGCATGTTATTTTCCCTTTTTTTAAAATGGATTCGGCATTTGTCGTGTCAAATGTTGCGTTCCAAGTTAAATAATCTAACGTTTCTTTTTCTACCTGTAAAAATTTCCGCACTGGAAATAGGGCAACAAAGGATCTTGCTATTAATAATGGTAACCTTCCTCTTGGATACTTTCCAGTGATTTCTTTTACAAATGCTTTATAAACCACTTCTGCTGGATATGGTCTGGGATCGGTCAAATGTATGGTTTGTCCTAATGCTTCATCACTAAATGAACAATAGATGGATGCCTTTGTAATATAATCAATAGGTACAACATTAATAGATGCGCTTGATTTACCTAAGTATGGTAGGAAAGGAAGCTTCCTCAAGTTTGAAATCATGTTAACAAAGAAATACGGGCCATCAAACTTAATTGTTTCTCCGGTTTCTGAGTGTCCCCTTACAATACCTGGTCGAATAATTGTAACAGGTATTATTTCCTTTAACTTTTCAACAAGTAATTCTGCCTCATATTTTGTTTCCTCATAATAATTTTTAAAACCCTCTGGTCTAATTAATTCCGTTTCTAATAATTTGCCTTCTCGCAAACCTGCTATATATGCTGTACTAAAATAGATATATCGCTTTAGTTTGGAGAATTGTGTTACTAATTTATTAAACATTTCTGTACCATGAACATTCACTTTCCATGCAATTTCTTTCGATACAGCTAAATCATAAATAGCGGCAAGATGCCAAACATATTCAACTTCTTTTCTTAACTCTCTAAGAATATCTTGATGTATCCCCGCATTAGGAACTGTAATATCTCCCTCTACTATTTCTATAAAGGAAGTATATAATTGATCTTGATAAATTTCCCCAATCATACTTTCCGCTACTCCCTTTTGAGAAGGAAGAACTAGGACATAAATCTTCGTATAAACCTGTTGCTCGTGTAATTCTTTTATAATATTTTTTGCTAAAAAACCTGGAAATCCAGTTATTAGTGCTTTCGTCATACGATACACCCCTTTTCTCATTATACGTAAAAAGAGCCTTCAAATGAAGACTCTTCCGCTTTTTTCTGAATATTACGATACTTTATTATATCTAGTTTCTTTATCAAAAAAACTATATATAACTGGAACTACGTATAGAGTAAGAAAAGTAGAACTTATTAATCCTCCAATAACAGTAACCGCCATAGGTTGATTAATCTCAGTACCTTCCCCAATTCCTAAAGCTAAAGGTACGAGTCCTAATATTGTCGTCAACGCAGTCATCAATATCGGTCGGACTCTATCGCGGACAGATGTAATAATTGCCTCGTATGAAGACATTCCATCTATTTTGCGTTGATTTATATAATCGACTAATACGATACCATTATTTACAACAATTCCAACCAATATTAAAACTCCAATTATGGCTGAAATACTGATTGGTAAATTAGTAGTAAAGAGTCCTATAAAGATACCTATGACTACAAGTGGTACAGTAAACATAACGACAAAAGGGTATTTGTATGATTCAAACTGTGCTGCCATAACAATAAATACTAATACCACTGCAAGTAATACTGCCAGTATCATATCATTCTTGGAGTTATCCAATAATTCTCGATCACCGCCATAAGATACTGCAATATCCTCTGACAATTTCTGATCTTGTATAATCTCATCAACTAAATCAGACATTTCACCTAACGAATACATGGACTCATATTTTACTGAAAATGATACCGCACTAGCTTGGTCAACACTTCGAATTACGACAGGTCCTTCTGCTATTTCTACATTTGCCACATCCTGTAGGGCAATATACTGGCCCGATGGAGTTCGTAACTGCAATTGCTTTAATTGTTCCAAGTTACTTCGATATAACTCATCATATTTCACATAAACACCTAATACTTGGTCATTTTCATCAATAATTTGAGAAGTTAATACCCCTCTTGTAATATTATTAACGGTCTGCGCAATTTGAGCTGGTGCTATTCCATACTCCGTAGCCTTGTCTCGAATGACATTAATCTGGATTTCTTCCATTTTTGTGCTTAAATCATTTGTAACTTCTACAACTCCCTCTAAGCTTTCCAAATCTTGTTGTAATTTGTTTACTGCTGTGTCCAACGTGGTCTTATTATTAGATGAAACAGTAAATGACACTACATTTGGAGAAGATCCAGAAGCAGTCTGCACATTGAAATTAATTTCTGCGGTACCTCCTACAGCTTTTACCACCTTTGGCTGTACTTCATCTACAAAGGTAAAAACAGAACGGTTTCTATCCTCTAATGCTTTTAATTTCACTGAAATTTCAGCTGTATTGGAGCTTGAACTCCCTCTCGACTGCCCTTCTTGACTGCCACCGACAAAACTCACATAAACCTCTATATCCTTCTCTTTTTGTAGGACATCTTCCACTTTATTTACAACATTATCTGTAGCCTTAAAAGAAGAGCCCTTTTCAAGAGTTGCTGAAATAGTTACAAATCCTTCATCAGTTGCTGGCAAAAACTCTGTTCCAACTCGGAATAAACCGATTCCTGAAACAACTAAAAGAATAACAGTGATCATTAATATCATTGCACGATGACCTAAAGTCCATTTAATCGAACGCTCAAAATTATTATATGCTTTTGACCTTCTTCTTTTAGCTTCAAGGTTTCCTTTAGTTTTTTTCAGTAATTTACTTGCCATCATTGGAATAACAGTAAGAGCTACTACCAATGACGCAAACAAACTAAATGAAATCGTAAGTGCAAATTCAGTAAATATTTGTCCAATTAAACCGGATAAAAACAGAACAGGCACAAAAACAGCTATAGTTGTTAAAGTAGAGGCAGTAATAGCACCTGCTACCTCCTTTGTGCCAATACTGGCGGCTTCTTTTGGTGTCTTTCCTAACCCTAAATGCCGCTCGATATTTTCAATAACTACAATGGAGTTATCTACAAGCATCCCAATACCAAGCGCGAGTGCACCTAACGTCATAATATTAAGTGAAAACCCAGCAAAATACATAAGAACAAAGGTTACAATTACTGAATATGGAATTGCTACACCTACAATAATCGGACTTCTAATGCCTTTTAGGAATAAAAACAAGATAATCATTGCCAATATTCCACCCGTTATTAGGGTGGTTCCGATATTACTAATAGCAATTTTCACATAATCCCCTTGATCAAAAAGTATATTTGCTTTTACATCCTTAAACTCATTTTTTTCCAGTTGCTTTTCTAATGCTTCTTGGAAAGCTGTGGAGACATTAGCTGTATTAGCACTAGATTCTTGGAAAACAGATAGTAAAACAGCAGGTTCATCATTTGCTCTAGTTTCGGAAAATTGATCTTGCTTCGTTAATTTGACAGCAGCTACGTCAGCAATCGTGACACTCGATCCATCCAATGGGTTAACTGTTACTACCAAACTTTTTATATCCTCGACAGATGTTAACGTACTAATTATCCTAGTAGTCAATGATTTATTCTCGTCTGTTTCAATGGGGTTACCTGGAAGTGAAATATTATTAGCTTGAATGACTTGTACAATATCCGTTTGTGTAAGTCCTTTGCTTTTTAATTTCTCTTGGTCCAATAAAATCTGCACTTCTTCAATCAAAGAACCAGATACATTAACACTAGCAACTCCTTCAGTTCTTAACAATTCTTTCTCTAATTGCTCCGCTATAAACTGAATATCTGTTTTAGAATCCTTCGTATTCAATGACAGTTGGATGACTGGAAATTGTGCAGGATCAAACTTCAAGAATCTTGGTTTATCTGCACCTTCAGGAAGAGGTGTAATATCAATACGTTGCATGACATCTAGCTGAATTGCATCCATATCCGTAGACCAATCGAATTCTAATAGGATGAAATTAGCTCCTTCTTGGGATGTACTATTAACAGATTCAATACCTGGTAAAGTGCTAAGTGAAGATTCTAAAGGCTTCGTAATTTTCTCATCTACCTCAACAGGACTTGCCCCTTGATAATTCGTGACAACTACTGCGATTGGCGGATTTAAATCTGGTATTAAGGTAACAGGTATTTTTAAAAATGAAACCCCACCCAGAATAATGATTAAGAACATAATAACAGTTGTAAATACGGGTCTTTTTATGGAAAAGTCACTAATTTTCATTTTCAGGGGCCCACCTTCTTATTTGCTCTTTCTATCATATGCTCTACTCAAGAAGAGTTCAAATTTTTATCAAGTTTAAAGATAAGTCTAGATGATTTGACATAATCTATATATTTATTTTGTAATATTCTGCTCAGATATGCGCAATTCAACTTTACTATTAGATAAATATTCCATTTCACAAGTAAATCAACATCGAGTGCAAGTAATGCAACATTACCCACAAGTAAACCTATACAGGAGCGCAAGTATAGTCAAAATTATCGCAAGTAAATGGTATCGAAGATGGAGATATCTCCATCTAAATAGTCTCTATACGGATGTGGGCTTGCCACACACTACGCATGAGCCTTCAGACATGATCGCTATTGCTCCTGCGTAAAGCTCGTCACAGCAAAAGCGGCCCGCTCATACAACCTTTTGAAGTCCCATTCTTCGCACTCATGCGGCTTGAAAGGCGCACATCCTAAAGATTGCTACAGCTAAGGAAATCACTATTAAATAAATTGTTTTCCTGTAAATATGCTTTTCAAAATCATCATTTTTGTAATAAGCGTTCTGCTAAATTTTCTTATAATAATCTTCTCACATTTGATTGAAGTGGAAGGTGGCGACTCCAGCGGGAATAGCGTGGTCAGGTGAGCCCCCGCAAGGAGCGCAGCGACCGAGGAGGCTCACGACCCGCCCGCGGAAAGCGTCCACTTGAAACGTAAATCATATTATTGCTACAACTTGAACTGTTCAATATGAAAAACTAGAACAAGTATGTATGCTCTTCAAATACTATAAGAATTAGAAAGAGGTCACCTTATAGGCAACCTCTTGGATACTAGAGTAAATTATAAAGTTTAATATGCTCGTATTTATCTTGGAACCAACGAGTGGCAAACTCATTTTCAAATAAGAAGACATAATTGTCATAACGATCTCTTACAAGCATTGAACGCGGACCTGTCATAGATTCCTTAACATCTTCCTCGTTCTCAATCCATCGTGCTACCTTCGAGCCGATTGGTTCCATTCGTACCTCCACATTATATTCGCTGCTCATACGATGCTCAAACACTTCAAATTGTAGTTGTCCAACAGCACCTAAAATAACTTCCTCTGTGTGAAGTGTTTTATAGTACTGGATGGCCCCTTCCTGCACAAGTTGTAAAATCCCTTTATGGAAATGCTTAGACTTCAGTACGTTTTTAGCAGTTACTTTAACAAATAGCTCCGGTGTAAATTGAGGTAGTTTTTCGTAAGTAAAAGCTTTTTTGCCACCAACAACCGTGTCTCCTATTTGATAATTCCCCACATCGTAAAGTCCGATAATATCACCTGCAACCGCCGTTTCAACTGTTTCACGATCATCAGCTAAAAATTGAGTCGATTGCGTCACTTTGAAGGTTTTTCCTGTCCGAGCCAAAGTAACGGTCATACCACGTTCAAATTTACCAGATACAATTCGTACAAAAGCAATTCGGTCGCGATGCGCTGGATTCATATTTGCTTGGATTTTGAAGATAAAACCAGAGAAATCCTCGTTTAACGGATTTACTTCTTCTTCATGTTCTGTCATGCGTGGCTGAGGAGTCGGTGCAAACTGTAAATAAGTCTCTAAAAATGTTTGAACCCCAAAATTAGTTAATGCACTGCCAAAAAATACTGGTGTTAAGTCACCAGCTAATATTTTTTTCTCATCAAAATCATTACCGGCTTCATTTAGTAGCATAATATCTTCCAAAGCCTGAGTGTAGTATGAAGTCTCTTTCATTGAATGATCAACTGCAAGCTCTCCCTCATCATCTAAAGGAAGGAATCTCTCAGATTCTTCTGTACGGAATTGCTCAATTCGCCCGTTATAACGATCGTAGATGCCTAAAAACTCTTTCCCCATACCAATGGGCCAGTTCATTGCATAAGATTGAATGCCAAGAACCTCTTCTAGTTCTTCCATTAGTTCAAGTGGTTCTTTACCTTGACGATCAAGTTTGTTTATAAAAGTAAATATTGGAATTCCTCTCATACGACAAACTTTAAATAGTTTTAACGTTTGAGCTTCAATACCTTTTGCAGCATCGACAATCATAACTGCGCTATCAACTGCCATTAGTGTACGATACGTATCCTCACTGAAGTCCTGATGTCCAGGTGTATCTAATATATTTATACGACAATTATTATAGTCAAATTGCATAACAGATGATGTAACCGAAATTCCACGTTGCTTTTCAATTTCCATCCAGTCAGATGTTGCAAATTTCCCAGTTTTTTTCCCTTTTACAGTACCTGCATCACGAATTGCTCCGCCAAAGTAAAGTAGCTTTTCTGTAATAGTTGTTTTACCAGCATCTGGATGGGAAATAATTGCAAAAGTTCTTCTTTTCAATATTTCATCTTGTAATTTTATATCCATTCTGTTATATCTCCTTCTTATTCACTTACTAATCATATGGATTTAGGGAGCAAAAAACAAGTAAAAAAAAGCGCAAGCGCCTATTTTAGACTCGAAAATCGTTCATATGCCTTTAACCTGCATAAAACGACTCAAGCAAACTTAGACGCTGGAGCTAGATTAAAAAGAATTGGTATTACCCGATTCTTAATAAATTTGTGTGTTTACATAACTGTATAAAAGTTTAGCTGTATTTTCTAATGAATCAATATGTGTACGTTCATATGCGTGAGAGGCCTCTATACCAGGACCCAATAATGCGTGCTTCACGTCATACCCAGCTCTAATAGCAGCCGATGCATCTGACCCATAATAAGGATAAATGTCTAATTTATAATCAATATTTTCTTTTTTAGCCAACTCTACTAATTGACGGGTGAATTCATAATGGTATGGTCCTGAAGAATCTTTTGCACAAATAGATACTGTAAACTCATCCGACAATTGTCCATCTCCAATAGCACCCATATCAACAGCCAAATATTCTACTGTTTCTTCCGGTACATTAGAATTACCACCATAACCAATCTCTTCATTATTCGAAATATAGAAATGTGTTGTATGGGGTAAAGACACGTTTGTATTTTGAATTGTTTTGATTAATTGAAGTAGTAATGCTGTGCTTGCTTTGTCGTCTAGATGACGAGATTTAATAAAACCTGCCTCAGTTTCTTCAAATCGAGGGTCGAATGAAACAAAGTCACCCACCTCTACACCTAACTTGCGTGTATCTTCTGCAGTTAATACTTTTTCATCAATACGGACTTCAATATTTTGTTCATCACGAGGTAAACTACTAGCGTTTTTATATACATGTACAGTAGTTTGATGCATTAAAATAGTACCTCGAACCTTTTTACCATCTGCTGTATGAATGGTACAATATTCACCTTCAACAGCATTCCAATTAAAGCCACCAACCATAGTAAGCTTTAATCTACCGCTACCTTTAACTTCTTTTACCATAGCACCTAATGTATCTGTATGCGCAGTTAGAAGTCGATGCTTGGTTTCATCTTTTCCTTTTATGGTAGCGATTAACGCACCTTTATTTGTACGTATATAATCCACCTGGAGTTGTTTTAATATATTCTCCATAAAGTCCATAATCTCTTTAGTAAAACCAGACGGACTTGGAATTTCTACCAGCTGCTTTAATAATGAAACCGTATCTTTTACATGAAATGTAAATGTCATTTATTTATCCTCCTTCAATTCCTTACTATTATCTTACCAAAAATTATATACTTTTTAATACAAAACTTGGTACTTCATGTGCTTCTATTGGTTTTGAATAATAATATCCTTGTATAGTATGACAGTCATGATCCTTTAAAAACTCCACGACTTCTATGGTTTCTACTCCCTCTGCAACTACCTCAATTCCCAAACTATGACCTATTCTAATTATGGAGGATACAATTACTTCATCTCTGCCTAGGAATACTCTATCCATGAGACTACGGTCAATTTTTAAAGTATGAATCGGCAGCTCACTTAAGTATCGGAAATTAGAGAAACCTGAACCAAAATCATCCATTGCTAGCTTAATTCCAAGTATCTCTAGTTCGTTCAGTAGCTTCACGAGTCTATCCATATTTTTCATCAAAATGTTTTCTGTCATTTCTATTTCCAAATACTTCGGAGGTAATCCTGTTTTCTCTAAAATTGCATGCAGGTTTGATAGAAAATCATATTGCTCTAGCTCTACAGGACTTATATTAACGGAAATAGTTTGAAAGGGAACCCCTTGTTTAATCCACAAAACACCTTGTTTACATGCTTCTTCTAAAACGTATTTTCCAATTGAAATAATTAGACCTGTTTCTTCTGCGAAAGGTATAAAATCATTTGGAGGTATAATTTCTTTGCCTTTTTTATTCCAACGGATCAAGGCTTCATAGCCATCAACAGTTTCCCTTTTCAAATTGACTTTAGGCTGATAGACAAGGTAAAACTCATTATTATCTATCCCTGATCTGATGTCACTTTCTAAACCTACCTTGTTAACATAGCCTTCCATATGTTTTAGATCGAATAGCACCGCATTACGTTTACCATACTCCTTGGAAATATTTAATGCTAAGTCGGCTGCTCGATGTATTTCCTTATAATTGGAACCGTGTAGTGGAAAACAAGCGATACCAATAGAACACGATATATGTATTTCCATACCTTCTATACAAAATGGTTCTTCAATCTTTTGGATTACTTCTTTTGCATTTTCTAGCGTTTTAATATCTTGTTGCTTTTTCCCTATCAGCACGACAAATTCATCGCCACCAATACGATATATTTCTCCTACATTTCTGTAGAATTTCATTAATCTTTCAGCAACTAACTTTAATAACGAGTCACCGGTAACATGACCTAAGGAATCATTAATGTTCTTAAATCGGTCCAAGTCAATATACACAAAACTAAATGGCAAGTGATTGTTAATCTTTTGTATAATATCTCTTTCTAAGGCAGCTGTGTTATAAGTATTTGTCAAATGGTCTCGGTAAGCAAGCTCAGAGAGTTTGGTTCTTGCGGATTCGAGTTCTGTTATATCATTGCCAATTCCAATCCCGCCACTTATTATTCCATTTTGTTCAATAGGGGAGATTGTAATATGTACACATCTATTACCTAACCATTCCTTATAGGAGACTTCCTCACCATTATTTACTTTTTCAAGATAAAATAATAATCGGTCTGTCATCTCTTCTGAAAAATATGTATTTAAACGATGGATTGGAGTTATTATTTTTTTCTTAATAGAATCACTGTTAGGTTGAATAGTTTGAAGTCCTTTATTTACTAGATAGTCTGAAGCCACTTTCCCAGTTAATAATGAAAAACCATAGTTATTATCACTATCTTTTTCCACTTTGAACACTAAATTGTTAATGTGGTGCACTACTGTTTCAAAAGATGATAAAAGTCTTGACTGTAATAACATTTCCTTCTCTTTTTCGAGTGTAATATCAGTACGGATACTTAGAAAATAAGTTTCATTACCGTATGTTTCAACAGGTATAATATAAGTTTTTACCCAATATAATTCACCGTTCTTGCGTCTATTGCATATTTCCCCCGTCCAAGTGTTCCCTTTTAGAATAGTAGACCACATTTCTTTAAAGAAAGGTTCAGGATGAGTTTTCGAATTTATTATTCTATGTGTGTTTCCTATTAATTCTTCTTTTGAATACCCCGTAATATCGCTAAAGCGATCATTCACGAATAATATTTGTCCTGACTTATTTGTTACAGCAATAATCATTGTTTCATTTACTGCATAATCCATAAGTTCCATCTTAAAAAAGGCATCTTCTAGCTTTTCTTGAAGTGCTATATCGCTCGCCAATGACTCATTGAAAATTGCATTTTTAACTCTATATAATAATTCATCGGTATTCGTATTAAATACAGACTTCATCTTGCTTCCCCCGCCTAAATATGATTAATTAGTATCAATATTACCTACAATATTAGTAAAATAGTCTCTATTTGTCAATGTAGTTATAATATTTAAATATGTATAATTTAAGTCCTTTTATTAAGAGTTAATCAGTTTTTAAGGCATTCCTAAAGCTTTTGAACTTTTAGATTCATACTTTGTTAGTTTTATACAAAAACCATCATAATTCATAGAATTATGATGGCTAAGTCTGCATTTATATTACTTTAGTAACCCTCTAACTAGCTTTACTTTATTTTTGTAAGGTGGGAAAACAATATTGATTGGTAAATTAGTGTTTTTCTTCACTATGGATTTTTGATGGGTAAATAGAGTAAAACTTGCTTCTCCATGATAAGATTGAACGCCTGAGTTTCCTACTCCACCAAATGGAAGATGGGCACTACCAGCATGTGTGATTGTATCATTTATACACCCTCCACCAAATGGAAGCTCTTGAAGAAAGAATGCCTGTGCTCTTTCGTTTTCGCTAAACATGTAAGCCGCCAAAGGTTTAGGTAATTGACGTATTCGATGAATTACGCTCCGCAAATCTTTGTAACCAATTATCGGTAACAATGGTCCAAATAATTCATCAGCCATAGAGGGACTATTAAAATCAACCCCATTTAACAACGTGGGTTCGATAAATAAATCATCTCGATCCGTTTTACCTCCAAAAATAATATGATCACTTTCCGCTTCTAAAATCTGCATAAGTCGATCAAAATGATTACCATTCACTATTCTTCCGAGGTCAGGACTTTGTTGCAAATCTTTTCCATAAAACTGAGTTATAGCTTTCTTCATTTGTTCGATAAACTTATCTTTTACATCTTCTTCGACTAATACATAATCGGGTGCTATGCATGTTTGGCCCGCATTAACGAATTTTCCCCAGACAATACGTTTAGCTGCAATACCTAAGTTTGCTGTATGATCAACAATTGCTGGACTTTTTCCACCTAGTTCTAAAGCAATTGGAGTCAATCTTTCAGCAGCTGCTTTCATCACTATCTTTCCTACCTGGACGCTTCCCGTAAAGAAAATAAAATCAAAAGGAGCATGAATTAACAAAGAAGTTTCTTCCTTTTCACCCTCTACAACACGAATGTATCTAGGATCGAATGCTTCCGAAATAATTTTTTTCACTATTTTAGATGTATGTGGTGTAGCTTCAGATGGTTTAATAATAGCGCAATTACCTCCAACAATAGCTCCTATTAGCGGTTCCATAATAAGTTGGAATGGATAATTGAATGGTGCAATGATCAAAACAGTACCATAAGGATCATTTACGATAAAACTTTTAGAAGGCATTAAAGCAACTGGAGTTTTTACATACTTTGGTTCCATCCACCGCTCAATATTTTTAACCATATAAGAAATATTGTCATAAACTAATCCGATTTCTGTAACATATGATTCAAATTCACTTTTTCTTAAGTCTTTGTATAATGCGTCTATAACTTCTTCTTCATACTTTTTAATCGTATTCTTGAGTATTTCCAACTGTTCTATTCGAAATGCAACTGGTCTAGTAATTCCAGTATAAAAATATGATTGATGCTCACCTAACATATGATTTAGTTGTTGTTCTGTGAATTTCATTAATATTCACTCCTTTTAATCTTTTTCTTATGGGAATCATACTATTTATTTCTAATAGAAGAAAGAACAAACATTTATTTTGAAATACATGAAGAGTGTCTTTCGTGGAATACTATTTTCATGAAGTCTTTTATAACTTATTCGACTGCAACTATAAGTCTATAAGATTTCAGAATGCCTATGCTAAATGATTCATTATTTAATTAATCGGTTTATGAATGAAACTTAGCAGGGTATAGAATTGATATATAAAAACAAACAGTTAAAAGGGAGGAAATAACAATGACAGAAACAGAAACTTGGTGGGAGCCCATTTTCACCGGAGCTTTTGCATTAGGACTCAATAAAGAACGTATGAATGAAATTGAAGAAGAATCATTTTTATATTTTAAAGAAGAACAGGATGAAATGGAGACAACTAATTGAATAGATTATATAGGATTTCAGCTTTTCCCTTCATATGATAAAAGGAAAAGCTGATTTTTCATTCTATATTTCTCCAAAGATATAAGGCAGCATAGCTATTATAAGGTGACCAAGAATCTAAGTGAGGTGCTATTTCACTTTTCATAGGCTTTCTGTCTAAATTCCATAGTTGCTTAAGTGAATTTTGGAGCCCTATATCTGCTAAAGGAAATAAATTCTCTCTTCCTAGACCAAATAACAAAAAACTTTCCGCAGTCCAAGGACCAATTCCTCTGTATTTTATCAGTTCTGAGAGGATGAAATCGTCTGATTGAGATACAAGTGCTTTTAGGTTCAAATTATCCTCAGCAATGGCTTTAGATATCCCAATCATATACTCAGCCTTTCTTGTACTAAATTGCATTTCGCGTAACGTCGAAACCTCAAGATTGGCAATAATCTCAGGAGCTGGATACAACCATATACCCTCTTTGCTTCTACCAAATGTATGTACAAATCGCTCTGTTAATGTTTTTGCAAAAGAAAGATTTAGTTGTTGATGAATTATACTTTTAATAATATTCCCATACAACGAAAAGTCAGTAATAATTGGAGTTCCCTCAAATTTTAAAAATAACGAATGTAAATTCGTTCCTAAAAAGTGCTCGTGAATACGCTCTAAACTTCTATTGAAATGAAATATGGACAGGACCCGTTCATATTGTTGATCTGTCTCTAATCCGTTTATCATAAATTTTGGTTCATGCAATGTTCCGATACTTTGAATTGTTATAATTGTTTCATCTATCGGGATTTTGACTGTTTGATTGGAGAGATCAACGCAGTTTAATGGATCTAAAGCTAGTCTACTTAATACATCCTCCATACTATATTTGAATGCTAATTCCAAGGCTTGTGCCATAATTTTATCCCCTTTCCGATTATATGTTAAACTGCTATGGGTGATATAAATGAAAAAGTCTATTTTATGTTTAGGACTACTTTTTTGCTCCCTGTATGGATGTGATGAAAATGGAGTCAACCAAAATATAGGGAATACAGAACAAATTCCAGTAGAAGTTGTTGAGGTTATTGACGGTGATACTATTAAAGTTAAGTATAATGGAAACACAGAAAAAGTACGATACTTGTTAATAGACACTCCAGAAACAAACTATGACCCATTAAAAAAACAACCATTTGGTGAAGAAGCAACACAACGGAACAAGGAATTATTAAGTAGTGGAGATGTGACAATTGAGTTTGATGTAGGAAATCGAATAGACGACTACGGCAGATTGCTTGCGTATATTTATGTTGATGGTGAAAGCATTCAAGAAAAGTTACTGGAAGAGGGGCTAGCACGTGTGGCTTATATTTTCCCGCCGAACACTAAGTACTTAAATAATTTCGAGGAAGCTTCCGAAATAGCTAAAGAGAAAACTACTGGTATATGGGAGAGAAAAAATTACGTGACTGATCGAGGTTTCGATGCTTCTGTAATCACTAGTAACACCACTGAGCAAGAAATTGAAACATTTAGAAAATGTAACATCAAGGGTAATATTAATCGACAAGGCAAAAAAATTTATCATATACCTAGCGGTAAATATTATGTAGAAACAAATCCTGAAGAATGGTTCTGTACCGAGCAGGAAGCTATAAAAGCCGGGTTTAAAAAGTCTGGGGAGTAAAAAACAAACTGTGTAGCCTCTTAAGAGGCTGCACAGTTTTAGGTTCTAGCACCTTTTACTTTAGCTTCTGGTACTGTTTCTTCTGGTGGAATATCTGCAAAAGTTTCATTTTCCTCTTCTAAATCTCTTGTACGATGTGCTAATCGTGAAGCTGCACTTGAAGCGATGCTTGCTACTAAGTCATCTAGAAATGTGTGAACAGCTCCGCCGACTTTTGTGTCTAATTTCGAAATAAGTCCAATTTTATTTTTATCTAAATGACCAAACGTAGTTACTGCAATACTTCCATAAGTAAATACTGCTCCGAGCGCGATTGTTTCGTCTACCCCAAACAAACCTTCATCCGCTTCAACTATTTGTTGCAATGGTGCAGATAACATCTTTTTCTCAGCTAACTCGTCAAGTTCAATACCAACTAATATAGCATGTTGCATTTCTCTTTTTTTTAGCACGCTTTTTACGGATTCTACACAATGCTCCATAGTAAGCCCTTTGTTGTATGGAAACTGCATTTCGTATACAATTTTTGCAATTTCTTCAATTGTAACTCCACGTCTTTTTAACGCATCTTTTGTAGCCTGCTCCACTTCACGTGAATGAACTCTAGATGTCTGTCTATCCATTTTATTATCCCCTTTGTTGTTTCATCATTTCGTTTATTATACCTCTTTGCTAGTATATGATACAATTTCTGTACTACAACATGAATGACTTAGGAGGAACTTATGAATAAAGGTACGATACAAGATATTACACTTTTTAGCGAGTCTTTACAGGAAGAAATGCAACTACTTATTTATTTGCCAGCAAACTTTTCACCCCTATATAAATATTCTGTTCTCATCGCGTCCGATGGAAAAGACTATTTTCAGTTAGGTAGAATTTCTCGAATTGCAGATGAATTATATGAAGAAGAGGCAATTGAGAACTTAATCATTGTTGGAGTGCCTTATAAAAACGTAAAAGATCGTAGAGACAAATATCACCCAGACGGTTCTCAGCATGCCGCATATAAACGATTTTTAGCACAAGAATTAGTCCCATATATAGATGAAAAATATCCTACATATCAGGTTGGTATGGGAAGATCACTTATAGGAGACTCCTTAGCTGCGACTGTTTCACTTATGACAGCTTTAGCCTATCCAAATACGTTTGGAAGAGTAATAATGCACTCCCCATTAGTAAATGAAGAAGTTCTAGAAAAAGTGAAAAAACACGAGGACGTTCATGCATTTTCTCTTTACCATGTAATTGGAACCGAAGAAAAAGCGGTGAAAACAGGTGATGGTTTATTAACCGATTTCATCACTCCAAATAGAGAGTTAAACAATTTAATAAAAAATAAAGGGTTTTTGACCTTTTATGACGAATTAAGAGGAGACCATACTTGGAAGCTATGGCAACCAGATATTAAAAGATCACTGTTGCAAAATTTTAGCCTATAGAAAAATATTTGTTATAATAGTAATGTGATTTATGTAAAAATTCGAGGAGGTAATGAAAATGAAATACGGAATTGTTGCTTTTCCATCTAAAAAGGTACAGGACTTCGCCAACTCCTATAGAAAGCGTTATGACCCTCACTATGCTCTAATCACTCCACATATGACAGTTAAAGGAGTATTTGAAGCAGACGAAAATGAGATAAAGTCAATTGCTGAAAAGGTTTCAGAAGTGGTAAAAAATCATAAACCATTTACATTAAAAACAGAGAAGGTTAGTTCATTTGCCCCTGTTACCAATGCAATATACTTTAATGTGCAGCCAACAGCTGAACTAGTTAAACTTCATAATGACCTAAATGCAATTCAATATAATGATGAGGAAAGTTATTCGTTTGTTCCTCATATTACAATTGCTCAAAAATTGAGTGCAAGTGAACATGATGATATTCTTCCTCAGTTAAAAATGATTGGGGCAGAATTTGAAGAGGAAATTGACCGTCTTCATCTTTTATACCAACTAGAAGATGGATCATGGACAGTTTACGAAACATTTAGATTATCTGGAGCTGAGTAAGTATTGGTGTACGCAAAGAAAGTTGAAACTGAAAAAGAATATGAAGATGCAGTTAGAATTAGAAGAAAAGTTTTCGTAGAGGAACAGGATGTCCCACTTCACCTTGAACTCGATGAATATGATGCGAATGCTGTGCATTTTGTAGCATACGATGGTGACATCCCTTTTGGTGCAGGTCGAATAAGAGAAATTGAGCCAGGCATTGGAAAAGTCGAACGCGTCTGTATTCTTCCTGATTATCGTGGTAGAAAGTTAGGAAATCTAATGATGCAATGCATGGAGGACTACTCTATTTCCGCCGAAATTACCAAGTTAAAACTAAATGCGCAAAGTCAGGCTATTCTTTTTTATGAAAAAAGAAATTATACAATTACTTCACCTGAATTTTTAGAGGCTGGCATTCCTCACAGAGCAATGGAGAAACAAATTTAAATTATTCTATTAAGTGGTATGATTTCATTGGAAATCATACCACTTTTTTAAGAAAAACCGGGTAAAAGACATATTTGAGCTTTTGTTAATATTTGATAAATACAAAAAATCGCCTATCAGTTTGAAACCGATAGGCGATTTTTTGATAATGAGAATTACACATACAAGTTAACACTGTTTCCTTTGCCACTTATTTCAGCAATTATCGGAGATAGGTTTACTGGATTCGGATGAATAAAGCCTTTAAATAAAGGTTGGATTGATGGTCTTTCTAGTTCCGATAACTGCTGTTCCTCTTCTTCAAGAAGTTGCTCCTGCTTTTCTAAATGATCCTCAAAATCTGATTTAAATTTTACGTTTTGTACATCATCTATATAAGCAAAATTATAATCATTTGATATCATACGATTTGCATAAACCTGTGATTGAATCGGTTGCATTGGAAGAATGTATCCCATTAACTCCACCTCCACTTTATTGTCTTTACTTTTTATTACCCCATCCTCTTCTTGTATAAACCTAGTAATCTAAATATTTTATAATAATTTTTCAATATCTTTTAAACTTAAAGAACTTCCACTTTGTATAATAGAACGAGTTAGCTCATCTTCTAATTGTTGAGAAACAGGTTTATTTGCTAGCTTGCCAACTTTACGTACAATTTTACGGACCTGTTTTTCATCTGTAAAATCAGCATATGAGATGGCATTGGCAAGCGTAAATAGTTCATCCATTGATACACCAGTTTTATTTTCAATTGATTTAAAAAATGAATTTTGCATAGTTTTTCCCCCTCACATCTTTATTTTTTATTAATAAGGGAGAAAGCTTCTACCAACAATGATTAATAATATAAATAATACTACGATTAGTACAAATGTAGAACTCTTGTTACCTCCGTTCTCATATCCTCCTTGATACCCTGGATAACCTCCGCCACAGTAACCATACATACTCTTTCCCTCCTCTCCTCTTCAACTTATTGTATGCAAGAGGAGATTGGAAAAAAGGGCGATTCAACTAGTATGTTGTTTTCCGTTTTTGAAAAATGAATGCACCAATTACGCCAAACAAAATTGCAGCACTAATACCCGAGCTTGTGACTTCAAACATTCCGGTTAAAACACCTATCAAACCGTGCTTCTCTGCTTCTGCTAATGCACCATGTGTTAATGAGTTACCAAAGGAAGTTATTGGAACCGTAGCTCCCGCTCCAGCAAAGTCAATCAACGGCTCATATAGACCAAAACCATCTAAAATCGAACCTAGCACAACTAATGTACTTAATGTATGTGCAGGTGTTAGTTTAAATACATCCATGAAAATTTGTCCAATGACACATATTAATCCGCCAACTACAAATGCGGTTACTAATGAAGAAATCATCCTAACCCCTCTTTTCCATACGGCATTCAATGGCATGTGCAATACAAGGGATTGTTTCCCCTTGCTGAAATGTTAATGGAGACAATAGCGCCCCCGTTGCTACTAGTAAAACTCTTTTATAAAAACCTTTTTTTAACTGTTCGTATACTTGACCAAAGAACACTGTTGCCGAGCATCCTGCTCCACTGCCACCTGCATTGAAAAACTTATCCTTTCCATAGAACTGAGCTCCCGCGTCTTGAAGTACGACCCCAGTATTCTCATCCTGAAACATTTCTTTCAATATCGAAATTCCTATATTCCCTAAATCACCTGTCATAATAACATCGAAGTCTGCTATCTTACTGTTCGTATTAGTTAAATGCCGCTCAATTGTATCTCTAGCAGCAGATGCCATTGCAGCTCCCATATGTAATGGGTTAGTCTGATAACTGTCAACTACTTTGCCAATTGTTGCATGAGTCACAACTGGAGCATTTTTTATATCTTTTTCTAATAGCGAAAAACCTGCTCCTGTTACCGTCCATTGGGATGTTTTAGGTTTTTGAGTGCCATATTCAAGTGGATATCTAAACTGTCGCTCCACTGCTTGATGATGACTAGAAGCTCCAGCAAGTACTGTCCGCGCATTTCCTGACTCCAACAAAAGACAGCCGAGAATAACCGATTCCATCGAACTGGCACATGCAGAAAAAACACCAAGGAATGGTATGGCCAAATTTCGTGCCGCAAAATTTGTCGGTGATAGTTGATTGATAAGATCTCCTCCTATCAAAACATCTACCTTATCTACCTGGGTATGACTCTTTTTAGCTGCCCACTGACATGCTTTTTCAATCATTCTAGAATGTGCCTGCTCATTCGTTTCATCTTTTTCCGTCTCTAATGAAAGAACCTCATCAAAGGAGTCGGCATAAGTACTATCCTTTTCTACTGGTCCCACAACTATTCCCGTATTGGCTATGCAAACTTTAGCTGTAAACTGGAGAGTACCAAACGTATTTACCATGAGACTACACCTATATTCACTAATATGGTTTTAATAAGTGCGACAACAAAGGCAGAGAGCACACCGAATAATATAACAGAGCCTGCAAGCTTGAACATATTGCCTCCAACCCCTAATACATAACCTTCCGATTTATGTTCTATAGCGGCTGAGATAACTGCATTTCCAAATCCTGTAACTGGCACTGCTGATCCAGCCCCACCAATTTGAGCAATCTTTTTATACAATCCCGTTCCAGTTAAAACCATCGCGATAAATACTAAAGTAGCAACCGTTGGATTAGCAGCAGTTCCTTCTGTAAAAGGGAAGAATCGCATATAAAAAAAAGTGATTAGTTGTCCAATTGTACAAATTATTCCCCCTACTATGAATGCTTTAAGAATATTCATAAAATATGGCACTTTAGGGTTTTTATCATCAATTATTTTTTGAAATTGTTTTTGGTCCATTATGTCTCTTCCTTTGATAATGATTTTATTTTTTCAATCGACTTTCTAAGTTCTTCCTCCTTCAACTTCTTATCAATAATGGATTCAACTTCCCATATTATTTTTTGGTCTCCTGTGACAAGTACTTTTTTTTCTGGGAATTTTTTTTCAATTTGTTTTGATATTTTTTTTTCTATCTTAGTTTTATTAAAACGGTCAAAACGGTTTATATAAATTGCCACTAATATATCTTCCTCGTTTATCACGCCTTTATACCCATGAATGGAATCCTGTTTTTGCATGATTGGTTTTAATGAAGTGGAATTATCTGCAGGAAATATTACTTTTTCTTTTTCGCTCGAACAAGCGCACAATAAGAAAACCAATAGAAAAACAATTACGCTTTTTTTCATAAGATTTACTTGCTCCTTTTTTGTGTTAGTATGCACGTCGCTTGTTGAAATATGTAAATGGGTTACGAGATATTTGCCCTTATCAAGATGAACTTCCTACATACGTTAGTAAGAGATGAAGAGGAGGTGAATTTAATGGGTTGTGGAAATTTAGGTGATGTAACTGACGTAACGCGATCTGGAAATTGTGTTTGTGATGTTGTCCGTGCGATTAAAGATATTCAAGATCAAGCGACTAACACAGATTGTCCTCCATGTCCGACAAATTGTTTTTTAGAACCGCTAGGAGGACTTGTAAGTCCTACTCGTCATCAAGCTGACACACGCGTATTTATGTTATTAACAAAGGATGGAGATCCTTTTAAAGCGTTCTACCGTGATAATGATAGATTTGATTGTGACTGTATTTCCGTTTACTTCCGTGTTGAAGATATCTTCGACGGTTGTTGTGCAACTTTAAGAGTATTAGAACCACTTGATAGAGAACGTCATGAAGTAGATTTATTGAACGACTGTGGCACAAAAATCGATTTAAGAAAACTATGTAAAGTTCGTAACTTTAGACTTACTGGTAGCTGTATTACTGTTGACTTGAATTGTTTCTGTGCAATTGAATGTATCGCCGATGTATTTTTAGATGTATGTGACTGATCGTTTCATCATTGTAGTGTCTATTCCGTTCGGGCCGAACCCGAGCGGTTTTTTTATTGCAACGATATAAATCTAGAGTTGAGCCAGAATATTACTATTTATTCTTAATCTACTCAATAAATTGTCTGCTTTTGAAGTCCCTACAAATTCATCTTTTTTTATGGAAATAACAGATTTACCAGAAACAGTCCACTAAGCACCATTTGTAGATAAATCATAATTCCAACAAAAAAAAGCTATCCTATAATAGGATAGCTCACATTCAATTCAATATACTTCCTCGCCATACAATTCTTTCGATTTCTTCTACAGGATACGTCAATAATTCTTCTGCACCTACAAGTAAAATAACTGTATCTTCCTCAACTTTCTCAACCTCACCCTGCACCGATACTCCATCCTTTAGATGAAATATTAATGGACGGTAAACTTTTCGTTGAAATGGTTTTGCTAAAAACTTCAATTTATCTATAATTGCTAGTGTCTTTGTCGAGTAACTTTTTTGTATTTCATAAATCGATGTACTTTCATCTAGCAATTCATATGGTGCTTCAAATCGTTCTTTTGGTGGTAGATGAAAGACAGGAGGACCTTTTATAAAGATTAAAGGATCATTAAACGCGTTCATTAGCACATCCTTTTTCCTTTACTTTATGCAACTTTAAAAAATATGATACAAACTACAAGGATGAGATAAATAACGTGGCCAGTCCAAGGTATATTAAGATACTTACTACGTCATTGACCGTTGTGATAAATGGTCCTGATGCAACTGCTGGATCTATTTTCATACGATGAATTAATAAAGGTATAAAAGACCCTCCTAATGTAGCGATAAAAATAGATCCAAAAATAGATGAACCTACCAATATGCCAATTAGTAAATCATGTTTCCAAAAATATACTACACCGACTACTAATAAACCACAAATGAGACCGGTAATAAGCCCAGTACCTGCTTCTCTAAAAAGTAATTTAGTCTTGCTTTGTTCTTCAATATCACCAGTTGCGATACCACGAACAGCTACCGCTAGTGCTTGCGTACCACTATTACCAGCCATACCAGCGATTAATGGAATAAAAACAGCAAGTAATGCAACCTTATCTAGAGTTTGCTCAAAAATACTCATTAAATTAGCAGTAAACATTCCAAGGAACAATAAAATGATTAACCACGGCAATCTTTTTCTAGCAGCTTGTAGTGGTCCCTTATCGAAGGTATCCATGTTGGAAACCCCAGCAAGTTTAGAATAATCATCTGATGCTTCTTCTTCTAAAACATCTAAAATATCATCGACCGTTACAATCCCAAGTAAATGATTTTTAAAATCTACTACTGGAACAGCTAGAAAATCATAGTCTTTGATCATTCGAGCAACTTCCTCTTGATCAACACTTACTAAAACACTAACAACCCGATCATTCATTACATCTTTTATGAGCGTATCCTCATCTGCAATTATTAAGTCACGAAGAGAAATTACACCAGATAGTTTATGATCATCATCCACTACAAATAAATAATAGATTGTCTCTGCTTCTGGTGCAGCACTACGTAAAATAGTCATTGCAGAACGACATGTTGAATTCTCAGGAATTGCTACATATTCAGTCGTCATAATGGAACCAGCAGTATATTCTTCATAATGTAGGAGATCCTTAATTTCTTGTGCAGATTCTCTATCCATTATGTTTAAATAACTTGCAACTTGATCTTTACCTAATTCATTTAATACATCTACCGCATTATCTGTATACATAAAGGAAAGCATATCGGCAGCATAAGTAATATCCATTTCCTGCAAAAATAGATCATATTGTTCATCATCAAACTTTGTCGCTTCAAATAGCTCAGCTATTTCTTTAGGAGAAAGATAATGATAGATTTTCTTCCTTAAATCAGGCTCCACCTTTTCAAAAAATATAGATTGATCATATGGATGAAGTTGCATAAATTCTTCTCTAAAATTATCCATTGAATCATTTAATAAAAAATCAATTAAAACGGATTCTTCTAAAGGTTGTTGAGTCATTTCATCTTTCATCTTTCTCCCTCCTCTCAGCATTTGTCTCGCAGTATAAAGTCACCACATCCTGTGGCAACATCGGCACTAGTTCTTGTACCTTGTATGTCTTCCACTTCAAGTATTGGCTCAAGTAAAAAAGCATAAGTGGAAGATAATTGCCCATAAAAGCCCGAATGGTTCGACTTACTATCGGTGAAGGATGAAGAATCCCCCCCGGATTGATGTTTCACTTTGTCCTTACTTATTGTATGGAGTAAGCATTAAATAAGCAATAAAAATATTCCCTAGGAAATAATCAACAAAATGCCCTATAAATATGAATTCCCACCATTCCTCCTATAAATTAGGAAGAAATAGTGGGAATAAGCTCTTTCAGGTCTTCTGGGAAAGGAGCAATTAAATGAACTTTCTCTTTTGTAAAGGGATGAACCAAGGTCAGTTCTCTCGCATGAAGCGCTTGTCTATTTATTAACCTTAGATTGCCACCATATAAATCATCGCCTAGTAAGGGATGACCTATGGACATCATATGCACTCGAATCTGATGTGTCCGACCAGTATGTAACTGTAATCGCACATGCGTAAGCTTTTCTCCAATATTTTCAAATCGGGACAATACTTGAACAGAGGTTTTGGCTTGTTTACCTTCAGAATCGATAACTCTTTCAATAATGCTTCCATTCTTTCTACCAATGGGAGCATCTATAAGAAATTCATCTTGTTGAATATGGCCATGAACAATTGCCTCATATGTTCGTGAGATTTGTCCAGACTTTTGCATTTCACTTAATAAATGATGAGCATGTCGATGCTTTGCGACACAAATGATACCGGATGTGTCCTTATCCAGCCTAGTTACAATATGTACAGTAGAGGATAACCCACTCTCCTCCAAATATCCAGCTAGAAAATTCGCCATTGTACCAGTAGGATGCTCTCTAGACGGAATTGTACTAATCCCAGCAGCCTTTGTGAGAATGAGAAGATGATTATCCTCCATCAAAATAGGAAACCGTACTTGCTGTGGAATTAGTCCGTCACTTTTTTTCTCTGGTGGAAATGTAATCTGTACCATATCACCTGAATCTAATTTATGCCTTACCGTCTTCTCTACTCCATTAACGGTAATTTTACCACCCTCGTATTTAATACTAGTCAATGCTTTTTTTGAAATACCGTATTTGCGAATTGCATCTCGAAGTAATTGTTGCGGTTCATCTATTCGAAATGTTAATTGGATTAATTCTTCCTTCATATTTCCAAATCACTATCAATAAAGGAGGAATGTACTCTGTGCCAAAATGGAAATGCTCTAAACCGAGCGAAGCGTACTTTTTCATCTGCTACTCGATACTTAATAGATAGAACATCTTTATGTAATAGCTGAAGATGATCCACCGTTACCATGAAATCTGGTCCTTTTACAGGTTTTAGTAAACATGAGTGATGTTTTGGCAAGACAAGCGATGAACCTACGGTACGAAACACTCTGTTATTAATAGATGCGATTTCAGCAAGTTGAATTGCCTCTAGGGAAGGATGAACAATGGCACCTCCAAGTGCTTTGTTATACGCTGTACTTCCCGATGGAGTAGACATACATAATCCATCTCCTCTAAAACGTTCAAAATGATCACCGTTCAACTCCACATCCATTACCAAAGTAACGTCTGGGGATTTTACAGTCGACTCATTTAACGCCAAATAGACTGAACTATCTTCACCATGTCTATAATTAATCGTCACCTCAAGTAATGGGTATTCTATTACTTCAAATTCTTTCTTCGCAATACTAATAACTAGCTTTTCAATTTCTTCTGGTTTCCAGTCCGCATAAAAACCTAGATGCCCAGTGTGTAGCCCCACAAACGCCACAGAGGTGGTTAAATGTTTGTATTTATGAAAGGCATGTAGTAATGTGCCATCGCCACCAATTGATAAGACAATATCTGGATTTTCTTCATCTATTACCAATCCAAAATCTACTAGATACGTTTTAGCGCTTTCCATTAATTCATTGGATAAATCATCATTTCGAGACAATATGAAAAACTTCATTCACGTGACCTCTCTTTCGTATCGGTTTCATGGAGACTTGGATGAGAAAGTTCCTTATTTTCACTAAAGTATTTTTGTGCTTCTTGGATTTCTCCTCGAATTAAAGACATTTCTTCATCTAATCGAAATGCCGCTTCAGCTGCATATTGAAGCCTCTTTTTTATTTCTTCTGGAAAGATTCCTTTATACTTATAATTCAAGGAATGCTCGATGGATGCCCAAAAATTCATTGCTAATGTTCGTATTTGAATTTCAGCAAGAATATTTATCTCCCCATGAATTGTTTGAACAGGATATTCAATAATTACATGGTAGGATCTATACCCACTTTGCTTTTTGTGAGAAATGTAATCGCGCTCCTCAATAATTCTTATATCATTTCTAGTACGCAGTAAACTTACGACTGTTTCTATATCATCTACAAATTGACACATCATTCGTAAGCCTGCAATATCTGGAATTTCCTGCGCCAACGTATCGGAAGGCTCAAATACTATTCCTTTTTCTAATGATTTATCATAAATACTAGCAAGTGGTTTGACACGACCTGTTACAAATTCTATCGGTGAATTTGTATTATCTCTCTCAAACTGAGCTCGCATTCCTTTTAATTTTACTTTTAACTCTGAAACTGCCTGCTTGTACGGCTCTAAAAAGCGATCCCACTGCCCCATAAGCTTGACCTCCACTCCCCTTGAACTAAGTACTATGCTTTTAAAATTTCGCTAAATGCTTCTTCCACAGCTCGGGAAAAATCAGCACCGTAATTGTCGTTACCTTCAATATTGAAAATAAGCATATTTAGTTCTTCTTTAAAGCCAAGTAGAGTCAGCTCTTTTTCACCGATTTGCAACGAAGGATCTTCTACTGCTTTTAAGGTATTTACGAGCAATGGCCAAACTTCCTGACCAAACTTTAAATAATGATACTCAGTCTCATCTTCTAATAGGTAGATAAAAGCATTTGAATCCGAATCAGTAATCATTTGACCAGCCGCTTTTATATTAGGATTATTAGGAAACACCTCTAGTGTAAATCGTATATCATTTTCTAATTGAATACCACTATGCACATTATAAGTAATAGGCAAAATAATCGTTCCTTTCTGTCCATTCTTCCACTATTTTAACATATTGAAACTAGTTGAAAAGCGCATATAATAGAAATAATAGGAAAGGTCGTGTATTATGCAAACCGAAAAAGAAATAGAATTTAAAAATTTATTAACAAAACAAGAATTTGAGCTATTTATATCGTATTTTCAGGTAGACGATAAGGACTTTCGTTCACAAACGAATTATTATTTTGATACGCTAGATAACTTTTTTAAGAACAATAGGATGGGTTTTCGCTTGCGTGTTTTAAGTAACCAAAATGAGCTTACACTTAAACGACCGATAGAAGAACATGTAATGGAAGAGAATACAGTACATATATCTGACCAAGAAAGAGATGCAATCATTACCAAAACCTCTTTTCCTTCTATTCCCTTTTTGGAGCAGTTTAATCTTGATTCTCCATTAATATGTATTGGAACCTTGCAAACAAATCGTGTCCAAGTACCTTTTGAAAATGGAATTCTTTTTTTAGATCATTCCATTTATAGTCAAACAGAGGATTTTGAGGTAGAATATGAGAGTAGTGATGTAAAATATGGAGAAAAAGTGTTTCTTGATTTGCTAGATTCACACAATATCCCCATTCGACACACTGACAAAAAAATTGCTCGCCTTGTGAAATATAACAACAAGTTGAAAGGTTGATCCCTTTGGATATTCAATCCCTAAAAGTTTTAATGGAGATAAATGCAATGCAATCACTAGGAAGTGTACAGAGTTCACAAAATAACACTTCCACTTCATCCATGTTCTCAGATATGTTAGGACAAGTGCTACAATCTAATACAGGAGATCAGTCAACTGAAGATTTAACTTCTTTACTATATAGTGGTGACTCCCCTGTATTTGTACCATCTAATATATATTCTGGGCAGAGTAGTTTAGCAGATGTCATTTCTTCTTATTCATCCACTTCTACAAATAATAGGACAGATTATGATGAAATAATTAAGAAAGCCGCAGCAACTTACAATGTTCCAGAAAAACTTATTTCATCCATCATTAAACAAGAGTCTAATTTTAACCCCGCAGCTACTAGTTCTGCTGGAGCTTCAGGGCTAATGCAATTAATGCCAGGCACCGCTAAGTATTTAGGTGTTACTAATACGTTAGATCCTGAACAAAACATAATGGGTGGAGCCAAATATATCAGCCAAATGCTCTCTCAATTTGACGGAAATATCGAAACGGCCCTAGCAGCATATAATGCAGGACCGGGAGCCGTAAAAAAATACGATGGTATCCCACCATATAAAGAAACACAAAATTACGTTCAAAAAGTAATGAATCACTTCCAAGCATAGCCCGAGTAACAACAACCTATTAAATTTAATAGGTTGTTTTTTTAAAAGATTAGAAAGTATATAAAAATGTCCTGCGATCAATGGGGTCGCGGAATTTTAAAAACGAAAAAAACTATAATTTCCGTTTCAACGCACTTCATGATTCGAAACTAGCGTAGAGATTTAGAAACAGGTGGACCCTTTCCGCGGGAGTTGCCACCTCTAAAAGATGAAAAAAGTAGTTCATGTTTTCTACTATCGGAAATAAAGTAAAATAGTAAGTTATTTGCCTGTAAAGAAAAGAAGTAGCTTAGGCAAACAAATGCCATTAGAGTGCCCCAAAAAGATGCTTTTGCTTTTCTTGTAGGTATACTCGATTTTTTTATCTTAAAAGTTATTTACTTGCGCTGGTAGGTGCATTACTTGCTCTGTCATAGAATTTACTTGCGTTACTTTTTAACATACTTGCGCTCATAACTTGATTACTTGCTTTTAAGTACAATTTACTTGCGGAACGCGTAATTTATCCATTTTTTACTACATTCCCTGTTTTGCTTTTCTATGAGATAATCTAATTGTTTGAGATATTTGGGTTTCGTTGATAGAATAAGTATAGTGCTAGAGCAAAGGAGTAAGAAAATGACACAGAAGCCAATACTTCCTTACGATGAAATCGGAGCAGAGAAATTACATCAGCTTGTCGATACTTTTTATGGCAATGTAGCAAAGCATCCGCTGCTTATACCGATTTTTCCAGACGATTTATCGGAAACAGCTAGAAAACAAAAACAATTTTTAACTCAATATTTAGGTGGACCTAATTTATATACAGAAGAACACGGACATCCGATGATGAAGATGCGCCATAATCCATTTCCTATTACGCCAAAACGCGCGCAAGCTTGGCTCTCCTGCATGAGAGATGCAATGGATAAAGTAGGTTTAGAAGGCAAGGTTCGCGATACATTATATAGACGTCTAGAGCTTACAGCTAACCACATGGTCAATCAAATGAGTCATGAGGAGGAAGAAATGTGACAAGAATACAAATTCCGTCCGAGACGTTCACATCCCCATTAGTAAACAAGCCGCTTGAAATGTATGTGTTTTTGGACCCGTTATGTCCGACTTGTTGGGATATGCAACCTACCCTTCGGAAATTGCAAGTAGAGTATGGACAGTATTTTACTGTACGCACTGTTCTTAGTACTCAATTAAATAAGTTAAATATAATGTGTAACTTCCCAAGTTCCAATTTGGGTAATGATTCTTATAATATTTCCCAAATTGAACACTCTGTTTTTCCTTCAATAGCTGTGAAAGCTGCAGAATTTCAAGGAAAGAAAGCTGCTTTACGATTTTTCATAAAAATACAAGAGTATCTGTTTTTGAACACTAAAAACGTCACATCCTTTTCTGTATTACAGGAGATAGCAAAAGAAGTTAATCTTGATGTAGATGAATTTACTCGTGACTTTCTTTCCAATGAATGTGCTAGGTCCTTTCAAAGCGACCTATCCATTACATGTGAAATGGAAGTGGACTCTTTTCCAAGTATTGTATTCTTTAATGAAAATATCGAAGATGAAGGTATAAAAGTAGCTGGAAATTATCCTTATGAGATATATGTACAAATCCTGCAAGAAATGCTATATGAAAAGCCAGAAATTCAAGATCCTCCATCACTGGAAAAACTTTTTGATCGATTCCATTCTTTAACCACAAATGAAATTGCAAGCTATTATAATATTTCCGATCAATTAGCTGACCGTGAACTTAAAAAACTACTATTATTACAAAAAGTTGAAAGACTTCTCTTACCAAATACAACCGTGTTATGGCGATTAAAATAAATAAACAACAGCCTATCTGAACGAAAGATAGGCTGTTGTTTTATATTAGTCTCAATGTAAATTAAAAATAATCTATAACTCTCTAAAACTTGACCAATCTTATCATCTAAGCGATTAGCTCTGCTACCTCTTATAGGAAGTACTGCACTAATGGATTGTAGTGGAAGGTGGCGACTCTAGCAGGATCAGAGAGACAAATGAAACATCACAACGTAGCCTAAAGGGCGGTGATGGTTCATCGCTCATCCTCTGGAACCGCATCCACCTGATACGCAAATCAGCTGTACTATCCCTTTAATAAAGTCCCGCGACCCAGAGTCTTTCCTACTTTTTATGAAAAACCGGAAAAAAAGTAAAATTTACCCTATAAGATAGGCACTTTGAAAAAAGTCCTTCTTATAGGGTATATTTGTGTTCTACCAAAAGCTAGTCCCAAAAAAGAAAATTTGCTACGACTGTTTGATCCACATTATACAGATCTCTGGACATTCAATTTAAAGACCACCGGCTAAGGACTTTTATTGTGCATAGTCGCCAGTATAGTTAACTAAAGAGCATGATTCTATTCCCTTTATGTTATCAATTGTTTTCATAAATGCAGTATTATCGTCACGTAAGCTAATTTCTACAGTTAATTCCGTGAAACTATTTCTGATTGACTTCGATTTAAGTTTTGTATCAAGTTTTCTTAATTGCACTCTTAGGTCATCAGTTGCCTCTTCTGTATGTCTGATAACCAATAAATAGGCTTGGTGTTTAACTTTCTTTTTAGAAAGCCATGCTAGCGTCAAGCCAAAAGCCAATGAACCTATCATTGCTAATGGATACATTTTGGCACCCGTTGCGATTCCTGCCGCTATTGCCCAAAACATGTATACGATATCTAATGGGTCTTTTACCGCAGTTCTAAATCGGACAATACTCAGTGCTCCGACCATCCCTAGTGATAAAATAATATTTGTACTTATCGTCATGATGATTAATGTTGTGATCATCGTCATTAATACGAAAGAAACATTGTAATTGTAACTGTAAACAACTCCACGAAAATATCTTTTATAGACAAAATAAATGAACATGCCAATTGCAAATGAACATGCTAACCCTAAAAATATATCAATATAGGAGACGCTTCGAAATGCTTCCAGATGAAGTACACTTTTTTTTATCACATCTTGAAAGTTAATTGTATCATTCATATTTATTCCCCTTAAAAGAACCTATTATTTAAAATGTTTTATATTCTCTTCTCTGCATATAACGTACTTAGATATAGCAGAGCGAACAAATCTTTCTGGTTGCACTAATTGACGTATATTATCTGGAAGGAATTGATCGAATTTGACTTCTAAAATCGTCTGCTCTGGTAAGAGAGGCTCTTCTAGCATCAAGTTTGGATCAAATAAATCAATCGTATTAACTCCTGCTGACATTTTTTTATCAAACGTAATACGTACATTTCCCAGTTCATATACATAAGCTTCCCGGACATAGTCTACAATTACGGTAGGAAGAAAATTTCGATACTTTAAAGCTGCATAAAACTCTTTTATTAAAGGCTGATCCTTACCAGATAAAACATCTATATTTCCTTTTAAAATAGCATCGTATTCAGCACGTGTCACTGGCGCTGATTCCTTCGAAATAAAATCTCCAAACTTACTTTTTCTCTCTAAACTAATTTTTTGATCGCTTCCATTATAAATACGTATACGGTACTTTTCCCTATTAAACACACCATTGTTTTTATCATAGAGAGAGTGATTATGTATTCCGTCAAAATACAAGCTACGTATGCCATATCCTTCATGCGTTTGTGAATTCTTATCTATTGTTAGAACAGATGAAACCTTTTGTCGAAGTGAAAGGTAGTCAAATATATGCAAATAATATTTCAACTCATGTCTAAATCTTTTATCGTGTAAATTCATATTATTCCACCTTAAAATCCCTTATTCCAAAGTACTCGTTTCCTTCCTCATCAATATGCATATCAAAGGATGTTTGTTCGTTTCCTTCACTGTCTACTACAGTGACTTTCCAGTAATATTGACCATTCTCCGGCTTTTTCATTTTAAATTCATTTTCGCGGAAATCTTTTTTTACTTCTAAGATTTCTGTGAATAATGGATCACGAGCGACAGTCACTGTGTAAAAAAGATCTTCTTGTTGAAGATCAAAAGAAATTTGCCAAGAGAATAATAACTCCGTATCCGTAACGACGACATCGTCTGTGTAAAATGGTTTCGGCTTTTCAATATCTTCATAAAACCTTTGTTTTGCTCTTTCAGGTGTATCTTTCAACAACTGTAAGTCCGCTTCAAAATTAGTATTCAAATCTGGTAGGTATTGAATATCTGGCTCCCTATACAGGAAAGGTTTTACTAAATCAGCATATTGATTTAACTGTGCTTCGACTGTTTTCGAATTGATTGTTTTAGATAGTTCCTCCACTTTGTCGATTAGTTGTTGAACATTTTTTTCATTTCGGAAATAACGATTATGCAACGTGTTTCCCCAAAAGTTACTTAAACCAGCTTGGTATGGCCTTATAGAATTCTCATTTCTCTGTAATTCCCATGCTCCATCATAATCCCATGGTAGGATGAACCATTTATCGGAGTTTAACGGTGAATATAGATAGAAGTTGTTGGCGTCTGTATCCATATTGTCCATTAGAATATTCGTTGCGGTCCATGTTAAAAAGTTATCCAAATCAAAATGCTTTTCCATTACTTCCTCAATCGGCATTGCCATATTGTTGACGTCATCCAACATTGAGATTAGCTTGTCATGCTCTTCTCTTCCCTTTATCTCTAGAATCGTTTCAAATATTTTTTTATCGTATGTTGGGTCTGTTTGCGATTTAATTTCATTTGGATATCTTTGAAACTCAAAAAAAGTGACTTTGTATAAGTTACCACTTGGATCTAACCAGTGATTTTTTAAAAACATTTCGTTCGGTTGTTCTACTTGGGTATACAAACCATAATCTTGAAATGCTTCAGTTTTCCCATCAGATAAGTCTTTCACATATAAATGTACAAATTGCGTTCGCAGGCTTGTCATATTAGACATATTCTCCATCAAATCAAAACTTAGCTTATTTCGAACTCGGCTTAAATCACCAATATGTTTATTTAGATTAATAGTCCGCTGATTTTGCCACAAACCAGCTGTATCAAACAACTTAATCTTGTATGACTTTTGAGCAGCATAACGGGAAGTGTTACCTCTTAGACTAATTTTCGCATTAGCATCCACAGCACCATTGCCAAACATACCTTCGTTTGACCCTTTACCATCCTCTGTACCTTCCGCAAAAATAATATCCATTTTTTCTTCACTATATCGGTCCGTTATACGATTTAAAGAATACCAATCTAGTTGTTCCTTATCATCAGGTAAAACTGTAATATATAATGACTTGATAGAACCATCTTCATCACGTTCATACAATCTTTTATCTTCCACTAATTTTTCATTGTTTTCTTCCTGTACTTCCGCCTTCTCCTCCACTTTTTCGGTATACTCTATGCTTTCTTTTGTCGGTGAACAACCAACCAAAATGAAGCTTGAGGTGACAATAATAGCTAGCGTCGTGACAATTTTAGAGAATGAGAAATATGTTTTTCTCTGTTTCTTATGTGTGCTTAATGGTTGCGAACAGAACGTATAGTAATCAATATTAGATAGGACGTATATTAATCTCCCAATTGTTAGTATTAAAACTATGAAAGACGCCACGAACATTCCAAGTCCTTTTATTCCTATTTTCATGCTGGTATAAGTTAAAATACCATTTAAACAAAAAAATAATGCACTAATAACTAACACGCCTTTCTGGTCATCAAAATACATTAGCGCATGTAGTATGACAAACATAATAATAAAGAAAAAATACGCAAGACATAATAAAATAAACAAATCTAATTGTTCCATCGAAAATCCGACTTTTGGTAGAAAAATAATACCAATTGCTATAGATAAAGCTGTAAAAAGAAGCTGTACTTCTACTAAAAAACCGATGCGATGCAACAATACATCTTGCATTTTTTTCTTTGCGATATTCATACTTTTATATGTGCCACCATCTATTACGTTTTTATAATAGTTTAAGAAACGTTCATAGAAATCTGTTTCTACTATTACGACAAACATGACAAGAGAAGGGACCACTGAAATATACGCATAAAAGACCGGTAAATCATAAAAGGGCATCAGTTTAAATTTCTCTGAAACTATTAAATGATCATCTGAGAAAAACCAGTAAACAAAGTTATGGACATATACGCCTGCATAGACAAACAAACCGCTAAAAAAGACAGTAGGATATTTTTGAAAGTAACGCATAAATGAAAAGTAGTTCCTTTGTTCATTTCGTGGGAATACTTGTTCAAAATGATACATTGCTGAACCTACAATAATTGCAAATCCAATATCCATTCCAACTAAAGAGATTGTTGTTGCGCTAAATGTTGTAAATTGGAATAAGATATAGCTTACAATAATAGTGGCCAATACCCCGATTGCAAAACCCCGGACGATCCGCTTATAATCTTTAAGTGCTGATAAATACACTCCTTGAATCCAAATAATGATTAGTTCTATAAAAAACAAATACGCAGCTATTTTATATCCGATACTTTCTTCCACTCCATATAGAAAAATACCAGTAATAATTCCTCCAATAGGCAAAATGGTAATCAACGCTCCATAAAAAGAGGAGATAATTTCTTCATATTTTTTTTGATAAATCATATCTGCGATGAATCTAGTTAAAACCATTGAAAGACCTGAAGTCAAAACGATTGAAAAAATGAAACAATACGTCATTGTGGAGATGAATAATTCATTTTCTATAAATCTACTGCCATTTGCTAACATCATATTTTGTTGGACAAACACTAAAATTATACATAAGATCATTGGACCAATCGTTGTCAAGGAAGAATATGCATAAGCTTTCATATTTTGAAGAATTCCTTCTTCTCTATATAATTTTCGTAGTTCAAAACCTATACCAGCCATTCTATTTACCCTCCTACCGATTGATACAAATTCCTGTAAGCTGCAATAAATTCGCTTCGTTTGTATTTATTTTTTACACGATTAAACCCGTTTACGCCCATTTTTTCTCTTAAGTTTGCATCCTGGCATAATTGGATGACGTAATTTGCAATCTCCTCATAGTGCATAACCGGTGCTATGAAACCAGCCTTACCAAAATCAGCGTCCCCACTACCATTGATCAATTCTCTACAACCACCAACATTTGTACATACAAAAGGTTTGGAGCTTGCCAAGCCCTCTAAGATTGCTAATGGTTGTCCTTCACTAATACTTGTCAACATCAGAATATCCATTTGACCGACATATTCTTTCACCTGTACCATTCCAGTAAAAGTAACCTTACTTACACCTAAAGCATCCACCAATTGTATGCACTCTTCATAGTAAGCATCATCTTCATCGGCTGGCCCCATAATGAATAATTCAACATTTGGTACTTCTCTTTCCACTAGCGCAAAGCTTTGAATCATCGTTTTAATGTCCTTAATCGGCACCACTCGAACGATGGCTCCTATTCGGATGATCCCATCGTCAGGAGCTTTCAATAGATTACTATAATTTATGACATCCACACCATTTGGAATAATGAGGATTTTGTCTTCTGGACACCCTAATTCTATTTCTATTTCTTTATTTCTATTGAACAATGTTATTACTTTGTCAGAAGTCTCATAAATAGAATTGGATAATGTATAGAAGTAGTTGATCCATAAATCTTTGAAATATCCTTTGACCCAATCCGCCTTTATAATTTCTTCTTCTCTTTCGCGCGAATATATACCATGTTCCGTTAATAGGAGTGGCTTATCGTATAAACACTTTGCAAGTGCCCCTACTACTCCTGCATACCCAGTAGATACAGAATGATATATATCCGCTTTTGGAACTTCATGGCGAATGGTTAAAAATAGGGGTAAGATCATAGAATTTACTGTCCAGAATAGTTCTGTAAAAGGAACTTGACTGTATTCATTTTTCCCTAAATACTCTACTAGGTCAAAATAATCTTTACTAGACAAAAATTCTCCGACATTTTCGAACTTATTACTTTTTATTAAATCAAATAGTTCTTTCCAATTAACCTCGTTACTCCCGTTCACAAGTGAAACGAGATTATTCCGTTCACTTGTAGATAGGTTATACCGTTTTCCCCATCGTTTCTCTTCGAATAAATATTCATCCAAAAAGATTTCTTTAACCTCTACTAAGTTCGGGGGCAATTCGTACCGGAATTTCCCTTTTTGTTTTGTTTCTGCTCCAATGGCATACACGATAAATTCATGTTCTTGCATTTCTGTGATTAGACTATGAATCCAGCTAGATACCCCACCTGTAACATAAGGATATGAGCCTTCTGCTATCAAACAGATTCTCATTCTAGTTCCCCCCCAATTCTATTTTGAATTTAGAGTCGTTCGCAGTTACTAAGTAAGTACTATCATCTATTTTCTTAACCGTACAATTGTGTAATCGTCCAATTTTTCTTTCTGATCTTAAGATATAGGATGTTTTTGATTTATAGTTAGATATCTTTCCTTCAATACTGTTTTCATTATTTTTCCAGCTTACTTGAGTATAAAGATTTGTAGCCATATCTAGCGATGCTTCCGTAGCAGGCAAAGCACGAACCCAAGGATATGTCTTATGCACACGGGACATGTATTTGTCGTATAGCTTATAGTTTTCTTTCCACCCCATATTATTACTTCTGTCACTGCTTATGACATCATCAGGGTGAACAAAGTGGGAAAACACACCAACTCCAGTCATCGTATTTGCTTCAGCCCAGCGATTATATTCTGTTTCAAAATAACCAGAGGTAACTCGAGGCATTTCAATAATCCCATCTTCTGCAATTTCAAATTCTTGAACATAAGCTAGTCCAGTTTCATCCTCTCCATACAATGAGGAAATCACCGTTAAGTCCGACCATGCCTTCTTCATCGCTTCCCTTCCTTCAGGAGAAAGAACATTAGAAGGTGGTACATAAGAAGTAACTGTATAACCAGGAAATGCGTCCTTCGTATAAATAAGAAGTTCCTCTATAGACTTAGACATATCCTCTTTTTTATCCCATTCTTTATATCCAAATTCGGCTGCAACATTTTTATCAAGTACGAGAGATTGATGGTTATATCCATGAAAACCCAGTTCTCCTCCACTTTTAATAAGCTCACGACCAAAGGAAATAAGGTAATGGCTATCTTTATCTTCTGTATTATTAAATGGGGGTTGCACTCGATCATTGTATGATTCGATAATCGCACCTGTATATCTCAGGTCGTGTTTTTTGGAAGTTTCCAGCATATTCGGCCACCATATTTCTTGGTAAAAAGAAGCAATGTCTCTTCTATATTCTTCGTAAATAACTGGGATAGTCCCTTTTGCTATCGGAGAAGGAAAATCATCGATGTAAAATACTTTCAAATTGAAAATAGAGTATATAAAGTTTGGTTCCAGTAAACTTAATGCCCCTGCAAAAAATCCGCGGTTTATCTTTTCTTGCAGCATTTCTCCGTTGAACGTCATAAAAGCTCCTTTTCCATATTCACTTTTCCATAATAGTGGTATGTTATTGGCACTTTCCGCTAATAACTCTGTTTCAACGTCTAGATCCACACTTATAGCAGAGTTATGGATAAAGTCCTCGTCTATAAAAAGTTCCTTTTCTCCTATTAGTACATTGGAAGTTAAATGCATTCCTTTAGCATCAACAATACTATCAAAAGAAGAGATACCAAATTTGCGATATAAAATTTGATAATCTGTCTCTATATCTAAGACGGACATAAAAAAGATATGTCCCCCTTCGAATACGAATTGCTCAATTTCCTCAGCCTTGCCAATATCTTTTAGCTTGTCCGTTGCCAGTATAACTACTTGGCAGTTCGATAAATTGACCATTTCTTGCGTTATATCCACTTCGTTTGATTTCTTTTTCATATATTGCAGTGAGTGGTACGCATTATCTTTCAACTTTGCGCTATATTCATCCGATGAATTATATAAAATACAGTAGTTTTCTCCACTTTTCTCTACGATATTGTCATGGGAAATGTCTGCTAGAATTTTATCTCTTTGTTCAACCAAGTTTTGATTTTGTTGAAATTTCAAGACGAATTGCGATCGTGAAATCTGTAATAACACACCAAACAGCAATATAAATAAAATAATGATGTATATTTTTTTAGAGAAGTTCCCTTTGTCTCTCATGTCCCATTCCCCCCGACCAATACCTAACAATAGTAAGTGCTCGATTGGAAAGCTTAATGGTCGATTTCTTCAGTTCATCCAATGTACCTTGCATTTTTATTGTAGATTTAGTTGTATAATATAATTTCAATAAACAAATATAAGGATCTTCCGAATTAGAATATTTACGTAAATACTCATAGCAAGTAGTTTCTGCGGCAGAGTATTCATTCATTTCCATTTCAGTTTCTATTTTTTCTTGAAACGTTTCCTCGTTCTCGTTACCATTTCGAATAAGTTGACTTAACACATGTATATAAATATATTTATATTTTTTAATGGTCTGCTCATCTAGAAAGCCACTTTTCATATACGCCTTTAACACTAGTGCATATGCAAGTGATAAATGAGCATCTTCCTTATCTTGGTCAAACTTTACCGAAAGCTCTTGCATAGATATAGATAGTTTTCTCTTTATCTCCATCACCGCAGTAACAGCATAATGAGAAGTCTCCGTATCTTCATTCAGCACTGCAGTTTTTAATATGTCCATGTATTGCAATGTGTCTTCTTTTAATACATCAATCATTACTTTCCTTCTAGTAGAGTAGTTACTTACTACTAAAGCATCTTCAATTGGAACAATATCTAGTTCTCTTTCTTTATCTATTTTTTCTTGAATTGCTAGTATCTCTAATGATATGTCCTCGTCTTGTTGACTAATATAACTGCCAAATAATTCTCCTTTATTTTTTATGAATTTTTTTGCAATTACAATTGGTAATGTCCACCCAATTACCGGTAAAAACGTTACAATCATCATTTTTAATAGCCACTCTTTAAAATTCTTGTTGGATATCAGTAATAGTAAAAGCCCTGATAAAACGATATACGTCATGTAAAAGTACATCATTTTATATCTCTCCCTCTACCAGTTTCAATCTGAACCCTTTTTTCTCAAATCGTGATAATACAGTTTGCCCGTCATGTTTGGTCGTGTTAGATAGAAGGACAAGTATATTATTGTGTTTACTATGACCGATATAATCCGTTTCTCTGAGTAGACTCGTGATTTCTCTAGAGTATTCGCTAATCGACTTCTCATCGTATACCCCCTCTAATAATAGGAAAGGAGTGTTGTGCTTTTCTTTCGCTTCTTTTTTGCTAATTAAGATTTCCTCGAATATGTTATTCTTCAAAATAGTAGTGTTAGGTACGTAGCGGTCCCTTTCCGTTGCTTCTATATAGCTAAATGCCCTTCCTAAAGCAGATTCCACTAATTCTGAAACTACTTTAAATAAATTTTCATGATAAAGAGAAAAACTCTCAAAGTCGAGATCATTTATCGTAATAATTGCTGCAATTCTATCACGATGATAAATAGGCGCTGCCATTAAAGGTATATTCGGATTAAGTTCTTTATTAACAAAAACTTTTCCATTACTTAAAATACCGCCGACGTATTTTGTCTCCTCCACTTTTATGGAATTGACTCGGTTTATTTCAGAATCATTAGAATGCGCTATTAATCTTAGGAATGTATTATTTTGATTTAAAATATAAATCGAGACATTTTTTACATTCATAATTGTTTGCACAACGTTAACCGTTTTAGTAAATACTTTTTCTGGCTCAAGACCGTCTAATTCTTTTAATATAGAATGGATTTTCCCAAAACTATCTCCACTCTTGAGCATACGTAATTGCAATTCTTCTTTTACTTCTCTCATTTCCGTATAAATTCCGTTTAAAAACTCATATCGGTTCTCTAATTCTTCCCTTTTCGCCTTCTGCTCCCTAAGCATATTGTTTTTTCGTTGAGTAGAGTAGCCTACTACCAATCCAACGAATAGAAATAGCGCTAATTGAAAAAAGAATGAAGTATCATACAATAAGGAAACCATTTCCCTACCCTCCATTAATTTTTCAACAATAAGTAACCATACAGATAGTCCTACTGCAATAATTGATTGTCTATTTCCGTATATAACGCCGATCACCATAATGTAAAAAATTCCTATACCCATCATATCTAAAATACTTACCTGGTTCGTTAAGGTGAGCCAAGAAATAATTGAAAAAACTAACAAATTCTCAATATAGGGTTGAACTTTTTTATAGATAGTCGGAATTTTTTTCTTTGTTTGAACAGTAGTTACCGCGCTTTCTTTTTCACCTTGTTTCGTTTGAGCCCAGCTATACGTGCGTTCCAAACCTGCTTCCATGTCATACATTGGACTCCAATCAAGTGCGTCCATCACTTTTTGGTTACTTAAAACAGATTTATAAATATCTCCTTCTCTTGCTAATAAGTTATTTGTTCGTATATCCCCATGAATGTTCTTTAGCTTATCAATTATGTTATTTATACTATTTTCCGTGTTTGTAGAAAGATTGTAGATTCCTGCTATAGTAGAATGAGAAGCTCTAAAAATAGCATCTGAGACATCTTCTACATAGATAAAATCTCTTGTCTGCTCCCCATCTCCATACAGATCTAGTGGTTGGTTATTAATAATTCTATCCAAGTAGATGGATATGACTCCTCCTTCTCCAACATTACTTTGTCTTGGTCCATATACATTAGAAAATCGAAAACAAACGCTCTCGAAGTCATGTAATTCTCTCCACTTTTGGCAGTACTCTTCTCCCATCCACTTACTAATTCCATAGGGGGAAATTGGTTTACTAATTTCTTCTTCTTTTAGTGGAAGATGATCATTAAAACCATAAACAGCAGCGGAGGAAGCAAAAATGAATTTTTTCACTTTATATCTTTGGGAAAGTGTTAAAATATTTACTAGTCCGACTACATTTGTTTCTATATCTTCTCGAGGATTTAATAACGAAATTGCGACACTTACCTGAGCGGCTAAATGAACAACTACATCAAATTGGTAAGACTTAAATATTTCCTCACATTTTGGATCTTTAACTGAAAGTATATAACCTTTGTGTTTAAATGTTATATTTTCTCTATTTCCTGTTGATAAATCATCGATTATGAAAACTTCATAACCTTCTTTGTAGTACCTGTCCGCCACATGAGAACCAATAAAACCATATCCACCAGTAATTAATACTTTCATCTCAAAACCTTCCCATCATATATTACTAGATTCCAATTCTTGATTATTTCATCGAATTTTCTTTAACTTGTTTATAATTATTTTTGTCAAGGAAGGTTGTTTTTCAAATGAATAAATATGATTACCTATAAATAAATTACTAATCTCTTCCTTATCATTTTGTTGTATTGTTTTGTTTTTATTTTTACTGTAAATTGTATTATTGATAAATTGATTCTTAGATGCATTCGCTTGAATTGTTATTTCACCAAAGCCTGCATTTAATTGATCATTAAAACTAAGAATATTATTAATTATGATATTTTTATAAGCTCCTCCGTTACTCTTACTTGACCCACCAATGATTATTCCAGCGCCATTGTTATTGTAAATAATATTATCTTTTACAGTTACATAGGCTGTATTTTTCCCATAATTTTCACTAGCAAGTTCTATTCCAAAATCATTGTTATAAATTAAATTCTTTTCAATCACAATATCTGTTGAGCCATCCGCATATATCCCCCCTGCAGAGTGGCTCCCATTATACGCAGGATTTTTACCAGAACTGTTGTTATATACTTTATTATTTGATATAGTTCCATTTCTTACTTGATCTACACAATTGGATATCGTACATGCTTCATAAAACCCTGCTACATCAATACCAATATTATTGTTGTGATGTATCGTATTTTCAGTAATAGTGAAACCATCCAAGTTTCCACTGAGTGTAAGTGCCTCACTATTCCCAAGAGTTAAATGGTGAATATCATTGTTTTTTATTACAATATTGGACATGGAGTAAGCTGAATTAGCGTAAAATAAAATACCATGTGCATTTCCATTTGGTGATTTATTCTGTATATGATGTACATTATTATTAACGAGTTGAATGTTGCTGCTACCTTCTTTAACGAGTACCCCTGCAGGATATCTATCGGAATTCGAAGTACTTAAATTTCTGATTTCAAAACCATCTATTAGAATGTAACTAGCATTTTCAATAAAAAATAATGCACGGTTTTCGCTTGTTAATACTAAATTTTTTCCATCTAGCACTGGTTGTTCTCCTGGAAATGCTTTGAAAGAGATAAATCCTTCCTCTTTAGAACCAGAGTTTGTAATATGAATAAACTCTGAATATGTTCCCCCCCGAACATATACAGTTTCTCCATTGTTCAGTGTATCTGCTGCTTTTTGAATTGTTTTCCATGGTGCATCTATTGTCCCATCATTGGAATCATTTCCATTTTCAGATACATAAAAAGTGTCTTTTTCTAAACTTATTGCATTGGCTGGTATAGTAAATGCAATAAACGAATATGCACTAATTAGAACTAATATAATAGCCACATTTATAGCTAGATAGGAAAATATACTTCTTTTTATATCCATTTAATTTTTCCACCCTCAACATACATTACTTTTGTATTAATTTGGTTATCATAATTATAAATAAAAGCTCTTACATTTCTCTTAAATTTAATAAACAGCCATAGTTCATCTAATTTACAGGACTTCAGGCTTATTTTACTAAGAGCATTATACGAATAGCCTCTCTGCTTAATACCGGACTAGCCTCCTCTGTTCATCAATTCATCCTTTTCCCGTCATATTTTAAAATTACAACAATTCAATCTGTAGTTTTAAAACTGTATAGAAAAAAAAGAATTCATTTTGATTATGGTAATCAAAATGAATTCTTTTCTTACAGTAATTAAATTAGATAAAACAGAAAATGCCCATTTCCTCCTACCGAGGAAAGGGCATTTTCAATTACAAAGGGGATGGGAGAAATGTTCACGTTCAAACAAAGGGGTGTATGTTATCTTGTGATTTATTTCACACTCTTACTTTACCACGTCGGTTTATATAATACAATATATTAGCGCCGCTTTTCACAAATTCGCCATACATCATAGGACGTCCTACCTTTAAATTTTTGAATATGATTGGAACTCAACTTCGAACATAGTATTAATAACTCCAAATTAATAAAAGCCTAACTTAGCGTCAGGCTTTTATCATTTATTTCGTTAAAAGTAATTGTTCTAACTCATTTAGTTTTTCTTCAAATACGCGACATGCTTCCTCAATAGGATCGGCAGTATTCATATCTACTCCTGCTTTTTTCAATACTTCGATTGGGTAATCTGAACAACCTGCTTTTAGGAACTCATTAATATAACGGTCAACAGCCGGCTTACCTTCTGTTAGTATTTGATTGCTAAGGGCAGTTGCTGCACTTAAACCAGTTGCATATTGGTATACATAGTAGTTGTAATAGAAATGAGGAATTCTTGCCCATTCCAATCCAATTTGCTCATCGATAATAATTTCATCACCAAAGTACTTTTGATTTAACTTATAATATTCTTCTGTTAGCTTGTCAGCAGTTAAAGCTTCACCATTTTGATCTAACTGATGAATAATATGTTCAAATTCCGCAAACATGGTTTGACGGAAAACAGTTCCACGGAATCCTTCCAACCAATGATTTAACAGGTAAATACGTTTCTTAGGATCGTCAATTGTTTTCAATAGATAATCGTTCAATAATGCTTCATTGCAAGTAGAGGCAACCTCTGCCACAAAGATGGAATAATCTCCATAAACATAAGGCTGATTTGCTCTTGTATAATAACTATGAATACTATGTCCAAATTCATGTGCTAGCGTAAATAGGTTGTTTACGTTATTTTGCCAGTTCATTAGAATATACGGATTGGTACCATATGTCCCTGAAGAATAAGCTCCAGATCTTTTACCTTTCGTTTCCACTACATCAACCCAACGACTTTCAAGTCCCTTCTTGACGATAGAAACATACTCTTCACCTAGAGGTTCAAAGCTCTTAATCATCGCATCGCAAGCCTCTTCGTATGTGTATTCCATATTCAATTCTTTTACTAATGGTGTATAAAGATCCCACATATGCAATTCATCTAAGCCTAACACTTTTTTACGTAGACTTACATATCGATGAAGTAAATGGACGTTTTTATTGATTGTATTAACTAAGTTATCATATACACTCTCGGGAATATGATTGTTAGACATCGCTGCCTCTCGCGCTGAAGCATAGTTTCGAATTTTTGCGTTGACATTGTCTCCTTTAATATTCCCTGTTAGGGTAGAAGCGAATGTGTTACGGAATTTACCATACGTATCATACATTGCTTTAAATGCATCCTCACGCACACGTGGATCCTCACTTTCCAAGAAACGTGAATACCTGCCATGTGTTAGTTGTACTTCATTGCCATCTTCATCTTTAATAGATGGGAACTCTAAATCAGCATTATTTAATTTGCCGAATGTATCAGATGATGCCCCAGCTACCTCCGAGAATTGTGCAAGTAATGCTTCTTGTTCTTTTGGGAGAACATGTGGGCGTTCTTTATTGATTTCTTCAAGTAGTTGACGGTATATTTGTAAATCATTACTCTCTTCTAGATAATTTGCAATAACAGACTCATCTACTGAAAGAATTTCTGGCACTAAAAAGGATAACTCTGTTGAAACTTTTACATACAATGATTTAATCCTGCTGTCCATAGCCTGATAAGTGCTATTAGCTGTATCTTGGTCTGTACGCATATGTGCAAATGTATATAGTTTACGTAATCTCGAAGTAATTTCATCACGATAAGTCAACACTTCCAATAAAGCGTTTGCTCCTTTATCGATCGTCCCTTGATAGGAAGATGCTTTCTCCGACAATTTTGCAACCTCTTTGTATTCCCTTTCCCATTCATCATTAGAGGCAAAAATATCTTCTAATTTCCATGTTAAATTTTCTGCTACTTCATCACGGGTCAAGATTTTATTCTTTGTATCTGTAGTCAAGTTAGTATCCCCCTCATATTGTTTCGAATTTCGAATCACTTACTATTTTCTCAATTTTCTAATCAATTTGCAAGGAATTCACTGTATAACAACTGCGTCATCGATGAGTAATTTATTTTACTAGTATATATGACATTATCTGATGAAATAAGACAGCGTTGCAATAGATAGAGATAAGATTCTACCGCCTTTATATGTTGAGCTGAAGGTTTGGAAGTTAGTTTGTTTCTATAAAACAGAAATGATTCGCAATGTCGGGTATCTGCTTGCTGAAGTGATAAGTCGAGTTTATACAAATAGTCGATAAATTGAATTTGCCACTCGACAGCATGCTCTGAAAAAATAGATGCATGCTTTGTAGGTATACCTATAAACATAGGAAGGTTTTTAGGATGGATTCTCCATCTATAGCATATTTGTAGAAAAGGAGATTGTATTCCTTTTCTATTAAAAAAGAACAGATTGTCTATCTGTTTAGATCGATGATGCATATATACGTTGAAGTACTTTTGAAATTCCTCCCATGAGTTTCTTTTTATAATGGCGAATGGCCAAGACTGCTTTTCCAAAGAAAGTTTCTTTACTTTTACAATATAATTATTTGCCTTTATATGCATTAAATTTGAAATATAATGAAAGTTTTTAGATTGAGGACAATAGGTGATTATTATTTTCCCATTAGGGGTTGAGTAAAAAAACTGCTGTCGATATGCGGAGAGTTGCATAGTCCCTATTTCTTGAAGTGGGAATTCAGACATTGTAGGTGTTCTTAATATCCATATGGGGATTATTTGCTTAGCAATATAGCCTTCTGTTCGCTGCTGAATTGTATTAATTGGGATTTGGCTACACTGAAATTCTATTGCAAAAGGGTAAGGTTCACTTTGAACATATAGATCAGGTCTTTGATGAAGGGAAGGAAGATAGGCTTCTAGTTGAACTGGTGAAGAGTGCTTTTGAAAGAACTCATATAAATGTAATTTACCATTTAAATGGTCCTCGCTTTCCCCTTCTGAAAAAGCGGTAGTGCAAGAAATATTACGAATATGGGCAAAGTGCGGTATTTTTATTAAACCATTTTTTAATATGACTTGTTCATTACATTGTATACAAGAGAATTTCTTGCTTGTCTTCAATTTGTCTAAAAAAATTCTTGGATACTGTGCTGGTATGATAATTTCTCCATTTGCTGTTACTGCTGATAATATTAGTATCACCTCCATATATAAATATACAAATTTTCAGTCAATAATGCAACCTCCTTTAAAATGCCTTATAAGAAAACAGTAGATCATAAAGCATTTCGAAGTACTTTGAACAGAACCGTTGCTATACTATTACTCTTTTATTTTTTTGAAAGGCTTTGCTAGATTTTTATTGATTGAAAGGTAATGATACCAGAAGAATATGGCTAAGGGAGATCTTACTGTGAAGCGAGGAGACTGAGGCAACACCCGAATGAAGCATCCAGCTGAAACAGAAGTCAGGAGTATTATTCACTCTAAAGGTGTCGAGAACCCATTGGTTACTGGACACTTTCGTTCTAAAAAAAAACCTTCTATAAATAGAAGGTTTTAAAAATGCTTATTTAATTCATCTAGAACTCCGTTGGCAATTATCTGTTTTCCATACTCTTGAATAATATGAATAGTCGTTTTTGAATTATTTGCAAACTCTGAAACAACACTCAATATATTAAGTACTGATTCAAATTCTGTTATTTCAAAATCAAAAATGATATGCAAATAGTATTTTTCTTCATAAAAATACAAAGAGGTCTGTAAGTCTGCTTCATCTAACTTTTTGGCAAGACCAATTACATCCTCGAAGCTTTCAAAAACAAATGTATAATCCATTGGTATTTCTTCTAATTCATCCATATAACTTGAAAAATCATCAAATTCATGTGTGCCAATTGAACTTGATACCCCATTTTTAAATATTTTACTGGATATATCATCTACATCCGAATTGCTCGCTATACGCTCATCTTGTTTTGTTATTTCCGTTCTTGTGACAATCACTTCCAAACCCTTTTCCATCGCATGAACTTGAATCCATAAGGGACCATCTAATTCCTCAAAATGATCATCATCATGAACCTCATCCATCATTTCCCAAAAAAGCTGCTCGCTCTTATCCTTATTGAACCAGATTTCATCTCGGCTGAAGCCTCTTTCTTCAATGTCGATGTATGAAATGTATACTTTGAAAGTGTTATCATTGATACGCTCGATATCCATTTAACACATCTCCTTTCGCTTCTTACCGTCTCAATTGTGTAGTGTCTATTACTATTGTATGTCGTTTGTGAAAAAAAGAAAAGGATTCCTGCTTCACTTTTAAAATTATTAACCAAACTATATGCATTGTAGAAAATTTTCGCAATGAATGCAAGTAGAAGGAAAAAAGAAAAGCCAATTATTTTTCAAAACGAACTTTGAAAAACAATTAGCTTAGTATAATACTAGTTAACTAGACGCTGCGCTTCAAGTAATTGATAAGCACGTACTTTTCTAGGTAAGAATCTACGAATTTCATCTTCGTTGTAACCAACTTGTAGACGCTTTTCATCTAAAATAATTGGTCTACGTAACAATCCAGGATGTTCCTGAATTAATTCGTATAGACGTTGTAACGGAAGACTTTCTAAATCCACATTAAGCTTTTGAAATATTTTCGAACGTGTTGAAATAATTTCATCTGTTCCGTCTTCGGTCATTCTTAAGATTTCTTTTATTTCACTTATACTAAGTGGTTCAGAAAAAATATTACGTTCTTTATATGCTATCTCATGTTCCTCTAACCAAGCTTTTGCTTTTCTACAAGAAGTACAACTAGGTGAAGTGAATAAGGTTACCATCATTTTAAAAAAACACTTCCTTTCAAATGTCTGTGTTATATAAGGTAGATTATAATTAATTTAATGTAGTAATATACTTTCTAAGTATACACCACTTTTAATTCATTTTAAATACGTTTTACTGAAAATTTTACCTTGTAAAAATTACTGTCACAATTTCGTGTTACTTATTAAGAATTCCTTATATTTAATAAATCCAATTTAGGTACATATTAATTAATACCCATCATTTAAAGAACTTAAACATTTCTATTATAAAAAAATAGCATTCTCAATTAGTGATACTTAATGAAAATATCTGTTATACTTAATAGTACGTTCAGAATGTAAAAAGGTTTCAAAAAAGAAAAAAAAGTAGGATTAAATTTCATCCTACTTCTTGAATCATTTTAGTTTTACCTTATCCTTAAGGCGTATAATTTACCCCTTTAGAATATTTGTTGCCTGCATTCCATAACAAATACTCTTTTATACCAGCTTCACTTAACGCTTTAATCTGCGCCTCTACTTCATCTTTACCATATTGTTGATAATTACCTGCCCCCAAATAGGAAGCTGTAAAATCTTGTAGCCATGGTCTAGAAACTGGAGGATTTTCAAGCTCTGCTAGTTTTGCATTTTCAACTTTTGCATATTCCTGCACTAATCTATATGGTTCTAAATCTGGTTTAGCAATTCCGAAATAAGAAGTCCAATGACTTGGGTAAATCATAGAGGAAATAACATCTACATTTTCAGAAATTTTGTTGAAATTTTGACCAATTCCTGGTGCTTCTGGTAAAGTGGCTGAATAACCGAAAATATCAACTGATAATTGTGCACCATATGGTTTAAGCTTTTCTTTTGCATAAGCTACAAAATCTGTAACCGCTGAAACTCTACGTTGAACCAAATCTAATTCGGAAGTTTCATACTCCCCCATAGAGTATTTCAAAGTATTTTCTCTTTTTTCAAATCCTTCAGGAAAACGAACATAGTCAAATTGAATTTCTTTAAAGCCCATTTTAGCAGCTTCGATTGCAATTTCTACATTATAATCCCATACTTCTTTCATAAATGGATTAACGAATGCTTCACCCCGTCCATTTTTCCAAACTGATGAACCTTCTACAAATGACCATTCAGGTTTGCTCTCTGCAAGCTCAGTATCCTTGAAGATAACGACACGAGCAATAGGATAGATTTCTTTTTCTTCCATTTTCTTTAACATTGTCTCTGGATCTTTTATGTATGGTTTACCTATATCGTATTTGGTCAGAGGGGAATCCTCTTTTGGAACGTATGTAAGATTACCGAAATCATCTTTAATGTCTATAACCATGGCATTAAGATCCGTAGTATCCATTAAATTCAATAAATCATTAAAACGTTCTCCTCCTGCGGAATGTCCGGTTACATATACGCCTCTTACAGCATCTGGATAATTGAACGTCAATCCAGAATCATAAACAAATAATTTAGAAGAGGAAATAAGAGATTCGTCTATTGCTTGAAAGCTATACTCCTTAGTTGAAAAATCTTTTGAAAACAAACTAGTTTCTGCGCTAACTGCTCCAGGCAATAATACGGTCATTGCAATCGATGCAGAGGCTATTATTCTTAGATGTTTTTTCATATATTTAAAAATCCCTTTCCTATAAGTCACTCTATTCTAACAAGTTGAATCTATGAAAGAAAGTGCCATTAGTCCAAAAGTAAGATAAATTACTAGAGTTTATTAAGTTTACTCTGTCTGTACCCATAAATACCTGTTTTAAACTTTTACAGTATATAATTTTTTGGTCACATTTTAATAAATCATTATCCAGCGGGATAAGTTAGATAGTACCTGGAGCAGAGATTAATGTTTACGGTTCCACTATAAATTAGTTAGAGAAATCTTATATTTTCTTCAATAAATAACGACCATTCTGGTTGAATGGTCGTTGATTTATTATACTTATCAATTTGAAATAGCTTGTAAAGTTGCAAACTCTTTTTCTGAACAATATACAAAATGCCCAGGTGTTACTTCTCGCATCGCTATCTCTTCTCCATCTTGATAATTATGAGAGGCAGGATCATATGATTTACGTACACGAGTACGCTCATAATTTGGATCAGGAAGTGGTATTGCTGACAACAATGATTGTGTGTATGGATGCATTGGATTATTGTATAGGTCCTCAGCAGGAGCTAGTTCTACTAGTTTCCCAAAATACATTACACCAATACGATCGGAAATGTATTTAACCATAGATAAATCATGTGCAATGAACAAATAAGTTAAGCCTTTTTCTTCTTGCAATTCTTTTAGTAAATTTACTACTTGCGCTTGAATAGAAACATCTAGTGCAGAGATTGGCTCATCAGCAATGATGAATTCTGGGTTAACTGCTAGTGCTCTCGCAATACCTAGACGTTGACGTTGACCCCCAGAAAATTCATGTGCATAACGATCTGCATGCTCACGATTCAAACCTACTGTTTCTAACAATTCAACTACACGTTCTTTGCGTTCTTTTGAATTTTTAACAAGTCCATGAATATCTAGACCTTCTGCAATGATATCAAGTACTTTCATACGCGGATTCAAAGATGCATACGGATCTTGGAAAATCATTTGCATTTTACGGTTAAATGTCTTTAAATCATTTTTAGACTTTTTATCGTGGACATTTATACCATCATATATTACTTGTCCATCTGTTGCATCGTAAAGACGGATAATTGTACGACCTGTTGTGGATTTACCACAACCAGATTCTCCAACTAATCCAAGTGTTTCCCCCTTATAAATATCAAAACTGATATCATCTACAGCGCGAACTTCATTAGGCTTACCTTGATTGAAATACTGCTTAAGATTTTTAATTTCTAGTAATTTTTCAGCCATCAGTAAGTACCTCCTTCCGTTCCTTCGTAATAGCGACTGCCTGGGAACTTTTTCATACGTTCTACAATTGCTAGGGGTGGTTCTACTTCTGGTGCATCTGGATGTAACAACCATGTTGCTGCCGAATGTGTATCACTTACCTTAAAGAACGGCGGTGCTTCTTCTAAATCTATTTTTAATGCATAATCACTACGTAGAGCAAATGCATCGCCTTTTGGAGGATACAATAAATCAGGAGGAGTTCCCGGAATTGCATATAATTTTGCTTCTGCTGTATCCAGTGATGGCATCGAACTCAGTAAGCCCCAAGTATACGGATGTTGGGGGTTGTAGAATATTTCATCGACAGTTCCAATTTCTACAATTTTTCCCCCATACATTACTGCGACTCTATCTGCTACATTAGCAACAACCCCAAGGTCATGTGTAATGAAAATGATAGATGTATCTATTTTCTTTTGTAGATCCTTCATTAATTCTAAAATTTGTGCTTGTATTGTTACATCTAAAGCAGTTGTAGGCTCATCCGCGATAAGAATCTGTGGATTACATGCTAAAGCAATAGCTATTACAATGCGTTGACGTTGCCCACCTGAGAATTGGTGAGGATATTGTTTAATACGAGCTTCTGGTTTAGGCATACCTACTAAGCGTAAAAGATCAACTGCCACTTTACGTGCTTCTGTTTTACTAACCTTCTGATGCTTTAAAATTGGTTCCATGATTTGGTTACCAATTGTCATCGTTGGATTTAAAGAAGTCATTGGATCTTGGAAGATCATCGAAATATCTTTCCCTCGAATCTTTTGCATCTCTTTATCCGATAGCTTAGTCAAATCTTTTCCATTGAATAAAATTTGACCATTTTTAAATTCTGAACTTGACTCAGGCAATAAACGCATAATTGCCTTCGTTGTAACTGACTTACCAGAACCAGACTCTCCTACAATTGCAAGTGTTTCTCCTTTTTTCAAGTCGAAGTTAACACCACGGATGGCTTTAACTTCACCAGCAAATGTATGGAAGGAAAGCTCTAGGTCATTAACTTCTAATATCTTTTCCATTATGCTTTCCTCCTATTAGTCTTTCATTTTTGGATCAAGTGCGTCACGTAATCCATCACCAAGTAAGTTAAATGCAATCATTAGTAAACTAATAATAATAGCTGGGAACAGTAAAATATGTGGTTGGAATTGAATCAATTTGTAACCATCATTAATAAGTGTTCCTAGCGATGCATCAGGTGGTTGTAATCCTAGACCTATGAAGCTTAAAAATGCTTCAAAGAAAATTGCAGTTGGAATAGTGAACATCGTATTGATAATGATAATACCTAAAATATTAGGTAAAATATGTTTTGTAATAATTCTACCATTTGTAGCACCTAATGTACGTGAAGCTAATACAAATTCTTGATTTTTGAATTTCAAAACTTGACCGCGTACTATACGAGACATTCCGATCCATCCGGTAATGGTGATTGCAATAATTATCGCTGTTATACCTGGTTTCATAAACGAAAGCATAAGGATAACAATTACAAGTGTTGGAATACCGTAAAGTATTTCTACTATTCGTTGTAAAACGTCATCTACACGTCCGCCATAATAACCGGAAATCCCACCGTAAGCAACCCCAATGACCATATCTATTAAAGCTGCTATAAAGGCAATAAGTAAAGAGATTTGTGTACCTTCCCAAAGGCGTGAGAACATATCGCGACCTAAACCGTCTGTACCAAACCAATAATACGTGTCTACTTTTTTCATTTCATATAAGTCTACTTCTTTACCTGCTAGAGTACCAACACCATCCATTATTCCAAGTTTTTCAATACCAGGAACTTTTGGCGGTAAGTTAGCATGTGTGATTGTTTGTGTTTCCGCATCATGTGGACTAATCATTGGTCCAACAAATGCCATGATAATAATCAGAGCCAAAATGAACATACTAACGATAGCTGCTTTGTTTTTGCGAATTCTAAGCCAAGCATCCTGCCAGAAACTCAAACTCGGTTTTGTAATACGCTCCGCGTGACTAGCATCAATTTCAATTCTTTCAAAAGAATCTGCAGGTGGTTTTTGTAAGTCGTGTTTCATTAATCTTTACCTCCTGACAAACGAATACGTGGATCGATGATACCATAAAGTACATCTACTAAGAATATTACGACAATTAAGAACGCAGAGAAGAATAATGTTGTTCCCATAATGATAGAGAAGTCATTAGACATAATAGATTTAACAAATTGCTCTCCGATACCAGGTATTGCAAAGATTTGTTCGATAACAAGAGATCCTGTTAACAATCCAGCTGCTAATGGCCCTAGAACAGTAACTAGCGGAATCAAAGCATTTCGGAAAGCATGCTTAAATGCAACCTCGAAACCAGTAGCTCCTTTAGATTTTGCTAGAGTAATATAATCAGAACTTAAAACTTCAATCATTTCAGTACGTATAAATCGCGAAGCTGTTGCTAGTGGTCCCATTGCCAAAGCAATAGATGGAAGTACGCTGGACACCCAGCCATCCTTCCACAAACCAACAGGGAATATCTTCCATTCAACAGCTAACCAATATTGAAGAAAAGTAGCAAAAACGAAAGATGGAATAGAAATACCGATGATAGCCACAAATGTACTACCATAATCCCAAATAGTATTTTGTCTTAGTGCTGCAATCATACCTAATAGTATTCCTATTGCTACACCTAGCACCAAACCTTGAGTTCCGAGTAACATAGATGGTCCTAAACGATCTATGATTAAATCTGTTACGCTAGCATTCTTAAATTGAAATGAGTTACCTAAGTCGCCTTGCGCCAAATTTAACATATATTTTGCGTATTGTACTGGAATCGGTTGATCTAACCCATATTTCGCTTCAACTACCGCAAGTTGTGTAGGGGATAGTTTTGAAGCAGAGCTAATCGGGGATCCTGGAAGCGCCTTCATTAAGAAAAATGTTGCCGTCGCAATCAGGAAAAACGTTATAAACATATAAAAAACACGGCGAGTAATATATTTTGCCATCTTAGCACCTCCTACAAAAAATATTTTTTAAGATTATTTATGTTACTAATATATATAAACAGATAACCAGGGTAATTGTCAAAATCAAATTATTAATATTAAATATTTCGTTAATTCTGATTCATTTAAAAAGAGAGTACATGATCCATTAGGAACCATATACTCTCTAACTATGAGATTTTAAAACTTGTTAACTACCAAAATTATTTACCTTCGATATAAGCCCATTTATAGCTATAATCTCCACCGAATGGGTGAGCAATTACACCTTTAACATAAGGTTTTTGAAGGAACATTAAACCACGTTGGTAGATTGGTCCTACTGCGAAATCTTGGTCAACGATCATTTTTTCGGCTTTAGCCATTGCTTCCCAACGTGCTGGAATATCTTGAGCTAATGATCCATTTATATCTTGTAATAATTGATCGTACTCAGGATTTGAGTATGACATTTGGTTATTACCACCGTCAGTTTCCCATAAGCTTAAGAATGTGAATGGATCTTGGTAATCTGGTCCCCATCCTGCAACTTGAATGTCATAATCTTGGTTTGTGTCAAGATCTAAACGAACATTAAATGGAACTTCTTTAAGAGTAATAGTTAATCCTGGTAGGTTAGTTTCTAATTGAGATTTGAAGTATTCATCCATTTTTTTAGAAAGTTCAGTGTCTCCACCAAGAATTTCTAAAGAAAGTTCTGTAACACCTAGCTCAGATAAACCTTTTTCCCATGCAGCTTTAGCTTCCTCTACGTTAAACACAGCCATATCTCCGTTAGCGTCTCGGAAGTCATTTCCATCCTCATCAAAAACGAAATCTTTTGGAATGAATGAATATGCTGCTGTTGAACCATTTGCTAATACTACAGAAGCCAAATCTTCTTTGTTAAATGCTTTACTAATTGCTTCACGAATATTTACATTAGCAAGTGGAGTTTTTTCTCCACCACGTTCTTGATTATATTTGAAATAAAATACTGAAGTTTCTAATTCAGTTAATAGTTCTGGATCAGCAGCATATTGCATTGCATATTCTCCTGATAGTCCAGCACGATCTTTTTCACCATTTGTATATAGGTTAACTGCTGTTGCAGTTTCTTTTACTACATCATAGTTAATTTCAGTAAGTTTTACAGTTTCTTTATCCCAGTACTGCTCATTTTTAAGTAGTTGCCAAGATAATCCTGTACCGTCCCAGTTAGCTAGTGTAAATGGTCCGTTGTATAAAAGTGATTCAGAATTTTTCGCATAGTTTTCACCTTGCGCTGTAACGAATTCTTCTTTTTGTGGTAAGAATGTTCCAAATGACATAAGTGATAGGAAGTAAGGAATTGGTTTTTCAAGCGTCACTTCTAATGTTTTCTCATCAATGGCTTTAATACCTAATTCAGTGTACTCCATTTCCCCATTAGAAATTGCAGTTGCGTTTTTGATAACGCCAGACATCATGTATGGACCGTATTCAGATGCAGTATCTGGGTTCATAGCACGTTTCCATGAGTATTCGAAGTCGTTTGCAGTAACTGGAGTACCGTCAGACCAGTTTGAGTCACGTAATGTGAACGTATAAACTAATCCATCTTCAGAAACTGTTGGTTCACCATCAGAAAGTGCTGGAACAGCAATATTTTCTTGACTCAAACGGTATAAACCTTCGTTTACGTTGTTAAGTAGATCAAATCCAACTGCATCAGTTACTAGAGCTGAGTCCATTGTTGGAATTTCAGCAGTTTGTATCAAGTTTAAAACTTGTTCCTCATCTGCTACTACTTCTGGCTCTTCTGTTGTACCCTCTTTTTCGTCTGTGTCTTTAGTTGCCTCTTTATCATCGTCGCCACCACAAGCAGCTAGGAATAGACCAACAACTAATAGTAGGCTTAAAAGCCAAACAAGCTTGCTATTCTTCAAATAAATAACCTCCTTAAATATTCAGAAAAATTCATTACAATATTTATTATACATTTTCTTTTGAGCTTGTACAGGTTTTTTTTAAATATTTTTACAATAGCGTAACAAAATCATTACATTGTCCTAACAATTGTGAATGTTTGGAAAAGAAATTGTTTATTTTTGTTAATTTAAATAATCAATTTTTTGCATATTTTCTGAGTCTATTTTATAATTTAAAATTGATAGAGGTGAAATATGAAAAAAAAATTGATATACTTTCTTGGCTGTCAGGTAATTATTTTTGCGCTAATGCTTTTAGTTTATAAAAATATTCAACTCGTCCCTTACATAAACATGTCCTTTTTTGTTGGTGGATCAATTACTTTTGTTGGTTTAATGACATATGTCGTATCAGGTGGCTTTTTTGACTTTTTTACTGAAAGTACACGTAAAGTCTTTACCCCTAAACATATGAAAAAAGAGGCAGAACAGATGCGGTTACCGTCTCAGATATTTTCTTTTCCACATAAGCCAATTATTGCATTAGGTCTCTCTAGCTTATTTTGTATGTGTATCGCTTTATTCATTTATTATAGTTACTAGGAGTACTTGATTTTTGAGTTCCTTCTATATATAATAATCAAAACAAAATAATGAGCTTTGAGGAAGAAAAGTACATTTACCTATGTATGCTTAGAGAGTCTGTGGTTGCTGCAAACAGATCATACTTTAAATGGAATGGGCTTCTGAGCAGTATATGTGAAAGTAAGTAGCATATACCGTCCCCTTCACGTTACGAAGAAGAGTGGCTAATTATTTTAGCAAGCTGGGTGGTACCACGGATTTAACATCATTCGTCCCTTTTATAGGGATGCATGATGTTTTTTTATTTTCTAAATAAGAAAAGGAGACTCGAAAAATGAAGAAAATTTTTTCAGGCGTACAGCCAACAGGTATTATTACCCTTGGGAATTACATCGGTGCTTTCAGACAGTTCACTGCATTACAGAATGATTTTGACTGTGTGTTTTGTATTGTAGATCAACATGCTATTACAATTGCACAGGATCCAAAAGAATTGAGCGGTCATATACGTTCCTTAGCAGCATTATATATTGCAGTCGGTATTGATCCAAAGAAGTCTACATTATTTGTGCAATCTGAAGTTCCTGCACATGCACAAGCAGGATGGATTATGCAGTGTATCTCTTATATCGGTGAATTAGAAAGAATGACTCAATTTAAAGATAAGTCTACTGGTAAAGATGCTGTTTCTGCTGCATTGTTAACTTATCCTCCATTAATGGCAGCAGATATACTTTTGTATCAAACAGATATCGTACCAGTTGGAGACGATCAAACCCAACATGTTGAATTGACACGTGACTTAGCTGAAAGGTTCAACAAACGTTACGGAGGGGTATTTACAATTCCTGAAATACAGTTACCTAAAAATGGGGCTCGTATCAAATCCTTACAAGATCCATTAAAGAAAATGAGTAAATCAGATCCAAACCAAAAAGCTACGATACGCCTTTTAGATAGTCCAAAGGAAATTGAAAAGAAAATTAAAAGCTCTGTTACAGATTCTGAAGGTATCGTTGCATTCGATCCTGAAAACAAACCCGGCGTTTCCAATTTATTAACCATTGAATCCGCTTTAACGGACGTTTCAATTTCTACACTTGTACAAAAATACGAAGGAAAAGGATATGGAGACTTCAAAGCTTCTGTTGCTGGTGTTATAATCGATCATCTTACTCCTATTCAACAAAGATATGAGCAGTTGCTAAACTCTTCTGAACTCGATGAAATTCTAGACTTAGGAGCTACAAAAGCACAGACTATTGCAAATGATACATTGACTAAGATGGAAGCCGCAATGGGCCTCGGAAGAAGACTACAACGGTAATAGATAGTAAGGCTAGGCATAAAAATACAAAGTCTGTTGACTCTATCATATACATGAGTACAGATCTCCATGAGTATCCTAGTGATAAAAAGTTTAAATAAAGTACTAAGTGAGAGCAGCTAATTACTGCTATTCCATAACTGATTAAAAATATTAATAGTCTTATTAGTATCACATCCTTATAAGACTATATGAAAAACCGCTGCTAAACTTTCATTTAGCAGCGGTTTTTTAAAATATTATTTTACTGGAGTATCAGCTAATAATTCAATATCGATTACATCGAAATCTGTATCATAACCGAAGTCATAGTTTTTCACACGGTCATTAACCGGACGTAACTCATAACGGAATTGCAATGGAATTACCGCAGAAACATCTTGCATATATTCTTGCCATTCACGGAACTTATCAGAACGGAATTTAGAATCAAGTGCTTCCTTAGAATCGATTGCTGTTAATAGACCTTCTAGTTCTTCAGAAGTATAACGGCTGAAGTTATAAACCGCTGTTTTAGAGTATAATCCCGCTGGAGATGGGTTTGTACCTGTACCCCATGCACCCATGAAGATATCGATTTCTGGATCATCCGCTTGTACTTTGTCATAGAATGTGTTGAATTCGATTAGACGCCCTGTAGCTAACTGTACATCTAAACCAACTTCATTCCAGTTTTGTAAGTAGTAAGAGATTACTTGTTCTTGTGTTTCATCACCAGACATAGCAGCTAGTTTAATCGTTAATTTTTCCCCTTTAGGGTTTTCACGAAGACCATCGCCATCTGTATCTTTATAACCAGCTTCATCTAAAAGTTGAATAGCTTTTTCTGCATTATAGTTATATCCTTCAATCGAAGAATCATGGAAAGATTTAAATACTGGTGGGATCAGAGAGTTAGCACGTGCACGTAAATCGAAGTAGAATACTTCATTTACTTGCTCCACGTCTAAAGCGTAACCCATTGCTTGTCGTAATACTTTGTCACCCATTTTTGATTCTGCTTCATTTGTATTTGCAACGCTTGCGTCATAATCATATTTACCAAGTTTGAATCCTAAATAAGAGTAGTACAATTCTTGACGCCCAAGAAGTGTAATATTTTCAAGGTCTTTTACATTTTCATAGGCACTCGTTGGGAATGAAAGCGCCATGTCGTACTCACCAGTCTCAATAGCTTTAGCAGCTGATGAACTTGGAACAGTTTTAACAACTACGCCATCAAGTTTCGATTCACCTTTCCAGTAGTGCTCATTACGTTCAAATTCTACTGATTCACCTGGAACTATCTTTTTGAATTTGAATGCCCCAAGAGTAACGGGGTTTTTACGAACTGCATCATTTTCAAGTAATTCTGCAACAGGAATATCTTTTACAATATGGCTTGGTTCAGCGTAACCCCAAAGTCCATCTCCACCAGAGTATATTGCAGGCGATACTTTGTTAAACGTCATTTCTAAAGTAGTTTCATCCACTTTTTTCAAACCAGAAATTGTATCTGCTTTACCATCATGGTATTCTACAGCACCAACGATATTTTGGAAGTCAGAATCGTAACGAACTCCAGCATAATCAGGGTGACCGATAATAAGGTATGGTTGGATTAAGTCTTCAACTTTAAGAGGTTCTCCATCTGACCATTTTACCCCTTCTCTAATTTTAATTGTTGCTTTATTATTATCTCCATCTACTGTTAATGAAGCAATCCCTTTATCAGTTAGAAGGAAATCTCCGTCCGTAGCAAAAAGTGAGTTACTTGAAAAACTCATAATTTCAGCGTCATAAGCATCTTCATAAAGTGTATAAGAGAAAATACCTTGGAATGGAGAATCATTTACTAATGCTACTTGTAAAGTTCCACCGTCAATAGCTTCTCCTTCATTATCCAATACTACTGGAAATAAATCATCTGAAGCAGGTTGTTCAGCTTCTTCCTCAGCACCTTCTTCTGTATCTTTTTCTCCTGTACCTTCTTCTGTCTTATCCGGCTCATCGGCAGGTTTTGCAGATTCATCGTCTGAATTACATGCAGCAAGTACTAACATAAGTGTTAACAGCAATGCCATTAGAGCTAAAAGTTTCTTGTTCATTCCTTTTCCTCCTTTTTTTATCTCTTTTATATATCAAACGCAACTGCGTCTAATAACCGTTTTAACCAAGTCGTTGACGTGCATCTGCAGATCGTCGAATGGCCTGACCAACATAATTAATCGCTAACATAAGCAACAGGATTAGTAATGCTGCAGGTAACCAGTTCCACCATGCATTTTCCATAATGAATGGATCGAACGCATAGCTTACAAGTGACCCCAAACTTGGTATAGAGGGTGGTAATCCAAAACCTAAAAATGATAGTCCAGTTTCTAGTCCTACATTTCCTGCAAAGTTCAAGGTCATTTCCACGATTAATATAGAGCTTAAATTTGGCATCATTTCTTTGAAAATAATGACGAAATTACTTGTACCTAACGTTTTCGAAGCACTAATGTAATCTCTCCTACTTTCAGATAGTGCCTTGCTTCGAATTAGCCGCGCTGTACTAACCCATAAAAATACACTCATTATCAAAATGAACATAAGAATATTATATTTTGGAACCATAGTTACAAATACAATAATGATCATTAATGTCGGAATAGTAATGAAGAAATCAATAATGCGCATGAAGATATTATCAATCCATCCTCCAAAATAGCCTGTCACTAAACCAATTACAACACCTATAAAACTTGTTATGAGTGTAACTGCAATTGCAATTGTCAAAGAGTTTCGTGCACCCACTATTAATTGTCCAAGGATATCACGTCCACCTTTATCTGCTCCTAACCAGAATTTTTCTCCTGGTTCTGCTAACTTGTCTCGTAAACTTATTCGCATTAATTGTGTTTGATCTATTTGCCAAGCCCAAATATAAATAGTTCCAATAACGATAATTAACGATATTAGAGAGAACATAGCTAATTTATCTTTCATAAACTCCCGCGCAATAACTTGAAAACCTGTCGGGGGAGAGCTTGCTTTCATCTCTTTTGATATTTCAATAGCTTCAGTATTTTTCATTAATCGGACTCTCCTTATCCATTATTTTTGTTAGTCAATCCTAATTCGAGGGTCAACAATGCTCATGATGATATCGGATAAAAGACTTCCTAATAATGTTAAGAATCCAAAAAGCATAACAAGTGCTGTAATTACACTGTAATCACGCCCATTTATAGCCTCTATGAACAATTTCCCCATACCTGGATACCCAAAAATGGTTTCAATAAAGATAGATCCGGCTAAAAGTCCAGTGATCGTGAAACCTAAGAAAGCTGCAATCGGTAACAATGAGTTACGGAATATATGACGTGAGTATACTTTATTGATAGGAATACCTTTACTTCTCGCCGTACGAACATAATCCATCGATTTTGAATCGATAATTTCCGTACGTAAATACTGAATGATTGCAGTAGTAGCAAGTAAAGCATACGTAATCGCTGGTAATAAAATATGGTAGAACTTACTCCATAAGTAACCGAATGTACCCGACTCGTATTTGATATCCACCGTCCCACTTGTTGGAAACCAACCTAGTTCATAGCCGAAGAAGAACAGATTGATCAATCCTAAAATGAATGTTGGTATTGCATATACGATAAAACTATAGAAAACAATCGATTTGTCTAGGAACGAATCGTGGTATCTACCAGCTAATACTCCTAAAGGAATTGCGATTAAATACAATAAAAAGACACTAAGTAAAGATAACCATAATGTATGCATCGCACGGTCTCCAATTAAATTAGCAACTGGCACGTTAAATGTATAACTTCGTCCGAAGTCTCCTTGGAATGCATTTCCAATCCAATTCACATATTGGACATACCATGGATCATAGAAACCAGCTTTAATCCGAAGCTCTTCGACCCTAGCAGGATCTGTTTCTGGAGTGATTAGTCCCGTGAAAGGATCACCTGGCATAAATTTCGCCATAATGAAAATTAAGAGACTAAGTACAAACAATTGTGGGATCATTACAAGAATACGTTTAACAATTGTTTTCCACATACTATATGCCTCCTTTTTTCTGAGCACTCGTTGCTACTTGATGTGTTTCGGAAATAGTTTGTAAATCAAATACCCTTCCATTTTCATCATAATAATCGTGATGATTCGTTAAATAGTCTACTTCTACTGCTCTTCGTATTTCCTTTCGCTCTTCGCGGTTTGTTGGATTTACTTCTGGAATTGCCGAAAGTAATCTCTTTGTATATATATGTTGAGGATTTGTGTAAATGTCTTTGCGATTACCAGACTCTACAAAACGTCCTTTGTACATAATCGAGATGTTATCACACATATGTTTGACTACTCCAAGGTCATGGGATATAAATAAATAACTTAATCCAAACTCATCTTGGATATCTTTTAAGAAGTTTAAAACCTGTGCTTGAACTGATAAATCAAGTGCTGATACCGGTTCATCGGCAATGATTAGTTTAGGATTACTAGCGATTGCTCTCGCAATACCAATTCTTTGCTTTTGCCCACCAGAGAATTCATGAGGGTATTTTAATCTTGCTTCTTCACTCATGCCTACAATCGCTAATAATTCATTAATTCTTTTTCTTTCTTCACCAGGAGAAAGTTTTAAGAAGTTCCGAATAGGTTCTGCGATGATATCCTGTACTCGTTTACGAGGATTCAAACTAGAATGCGCATCTTGGAAAATCATTTGTATGTCTCGATTATAGGCTGAATTTCTGCCTCTAACCTTGTTTGTAACATTTTCACCTTCATAAATAATACTTCCAGATGTAATTTTCTCTAATCCGATAATAGATTTTCCAGTTGTGGATTTTCCACACCCTGATTCACCTACTAATCCGTATGCTTTGCCTTTTTCAAATTCTAGACTTATTCCATCTACAGCAGGAACATTGTCCACTACTGTATTGAAAAATCCTCCACGGATAGGATAATGCACTTTTAGGTCATTAATTTGCATGAAACTCATAAGGAATTACCTCCTTTTTCACTTTCAAAGTGAAAATGCTGCCAGCATGTACATCTAACGAGATGACCCGGAGATACTTCATGCAAGGTCGGATTTTCCTCATGTGCCTCCTTTGGAATCCAAGGAATACGATCTGCGAATCTACATCCAATTCTCGGTAATTTTACTAACGATGGGACCATTCCTTGTATTACTTGAAGCTTTTCATTCTCACTATTCATCTGTGGTATAGAATTTAGTAGAGAGCGTGTGTATGGATGTCTAGGATTTGCAAACAACTCATCTACGGGAGCCTCTTCAATTATTTGACCAGCATACATAACTGCAACACGGTCTGCTGTTTCAGCTACTACTCCTAAGTCATGTGTGATTAATATAATACCTGCTCCTGTTTCTTTTTGAAGTTCTTTCAGCAAATCCAAAATCTGAGCTTGAATAGTAACATCGAGTGCAGTTGTTGGTTCATCAGCTATAATGATATTCGGCTTACAAGAAATAGCGATCGCAATAATAACACGTTGTCTCATCCCACCCGAAAGCTGATGTGGAAACTGTCTAGAAATTCGCTCAGGGTTGGGAATTCCTACTTGTTTTAACAGCTCTAAAACACGGCTAGTACGCTCTTGTTTTGACATTTTAGTATGATATATAAGCCCCTCTTCAATTTGCTCGCCTATTCTCATCAAAGGATTTAAAGCAGATAATGGGTCTTGGAAAATCATTCCTATTTCTTCCCCACGAACACTATTTAACTTTTCCTCTTCCAATAGGGCAAGATTTTTCCCTTTATAGAGAATTTCTCCTTGAACTCTTGTCTTGTTATGATCGTACAACCCGATTATAGAAGTAGCTAAAGTAGATTTTCCACAGCCAGACTCACCAACTACGGCAAGTATTTCATTTTTTCTTAAGGATACGGATACACCATCAACCGCATCATAATATGTATCTTTTATGCGAAACCCAGTATGTAAGTCTTTTATAGTTAAAAGCTGATCTAAGTTGTTCAACGTATTACTCCTTTCAATCATCACTTGTCTAAACTATTAATTTAGCAAGATAATTACTTATTCAATTTTTACATTTTTCTGTTTATTTAATTCTTAAGATAAAGTCTATTACAGTTTTATTACAATCGCAATATTATTTTTTTATTATTTACCCAATTTTGTCTTTTTTGAATATTTAGTCATACTAGGAATCTAGTAAAATCAATACATTTGGATCTCTTTTAATAGTTAAAATTATTTTTTTAAAAGATTAACCATTCGTCATTTTTCAACAAATTCATTGTTCTCCCCTCTAAAACACTAGTGTTCCAGCGCTTTAAAGCAATGAAATAACAATATATAAGAAAAAGCATTTCCAAATTTTACTTGGAAATGCTTTTTGAGAAGAATTTATATTTTTTTGAATAAAATACTTGCATTATGTCCACCAAAACCTAATGAATTACTCATAGCGAACTCAATATCCGCTTTTCTAGCGGCATTTGGCACATAATCTAAATCACATTCTGGATCTGGAGTTTCTAGATTCATCGTCGGTGGTAAAATTCCTTCTTTTAATGCTAAAACAGTGAAGATTGCTTCTACTCCACCAGCGGCTCCTAGAAGATGACCCGTCATTGACTTTGTAGAACTCATCGCAAGATTATATGCATGCTCTCCAAAAACAGTTTTCACTGCCATTGTTTCAAAATGATCATTATAAGGAGTGCTCGTTCCATGTGCATTTATATAATCGACTTGCTCTGGTGTAATTGTCGCATCCTCTAATGCTTGTTTCATCGCACGTGCTGCTCCTTCTCCACCCGGAGCTGGAGCCGTAATATGATGCGCATCACCTGTGGAACCATATCCGATAATTTCTGCATAAATTTTCGCACCACGAGCTACGGCATGTTCATATTCCTCTAAAATAATAATTCCTGCACCTTCTCCAATTACAAATCCATCACGATCGGCATCGAATGGACGAGAAGCTTTTTCCGGATTAGTATTTAACGTAAGTGCTGTATTTGATACAAATCCTGCTACCGACATGTGAGTAATTGGAGATTCTGCACCACCTGTAATCATTACGTCTGCATCTCCACGTTCAATCACCTTAAATGCATCTCCAATAGAATTTGTACCGGATGCACAAGCAGTTACCGAGCATGAATTAATAGCTTTCGCGCCAAAATGAATTGACACTTGCCCTGCTGCCATATCTGGAATCATCATTGGAACAAAAAATGGACTAACTCGACGTGCTCCTTTTTCTAAAAAGACACGAAATTGAGCCTCATAAGTTTCCATTCCACCAATCCCAGAGCCAATCCACACTCCTGTACGAAGACCCACTTCTTCTGTAATGGTAAGATTTGCGTCTTCCACCGCCATGATAGATGCAGCTAATGCATAATGGGTAAAACGATCCATTTTTCGTGCTTCTTTTCTTTCGATATACTTTTCAATATCAAAATCTTTCACTTCAGCTGCAACCTTAGCTGCAAATTGTGAAGCATCTAGCCTTGTTAGCATACCTACACCAGATTTACCTTCTTTTATACCCGACCACGTTGTTTCAATATCATTACCTAGTGGTGTAACAGCACCTAAACCAGTTACTACTACCCTGCGTTTCGTCATGAATTATTCATCCTTCCAAATTGTAAGTTTATTTTCCCCATTTTAGTGCAATTGCGCCCCAAGTTAAACCTCCACCAAAACCAACCATTACAATGACGTCATCGTCTTTTACTTTACCATTTTTCACTTCTTCATCTAAAGATAGAGGTATGGAAGCCGAAGATGTATTACCATACTTATGAATCGTTTTAGACATTTTTTCAATAGGTAACCCTAGTCTTTCTCTAGAAGATTCCATTATACGGATATTGGCTTGATGTGGAATTAACATGTCAATTTCTTCTTTATTTAATCCAGCTTTTTCTATTACATTTACGGCAGATTCACCCATTTGTCTTACAGCAAATTTAAAAACTTCTCGTCCGTTCATTTGAAGATGCGGACCTTCTTGCGATAAATGCTTGCCTCCACTACCATCAGCACCAAGCTCGAAGGATAAAATACCACGACCTTCAGAAACTTTGCCTATTATCGCAGCACCAGCACCATCTCCAAACAAAACTGCTGTGTTTCTATCTTCCCAATTAGTAATTTTAGATAGTTTTTCTACTCCGACTACAAGCACGTGTGAGTAAGTATTAGACTCAACAAATTGCTTCGCTGTTACTATCCCATATATAAATCCTGCACATGCTGCCGACAAATCCATTGCAGCGGCATTTGTTGCACCAAGTTGTTCTTGTAGCATAGTTGAAACACTTGGAAATGGTCGATCTGGAGTTACCGTTGCTACAATTATTAAGCCAATTTGATCTGCATTAATTCCTGCATCTTTTATTGCCTCTTTTGCAGCTTTCACCGCCATATGAGAAGTGTTTTCTTCTGATTCTGCAATTCTACGTTCTTCTATACCAGTCATCGTTCTTATCCATTCATCAGATGTATCCATTCTTTTCTCAAGGTCTTCATTTGTCAAAATATGTTCAGGTGCATATGTACCTAAACCAATTATTCCTGCATTCATGAATGTTCCTCTTTTCTTATAATCTATTATTAGTACCTGGTATTAATAATAACGAATTTATGTATATTTTTCAACAACAGAGTTTCTTTTACCAAATATTCTTTTGTAATATGCTATGCTATGGTATGATACATATATAAAATTAGCGCCTGAGGTGAAATTACATGCAATATATAATGACATTTGTCTGGTCAGTACTTTTAGTTTCTATGTTAAATTACGTAGTAAGTTCCGTTCAAAACGTTGAGTTTGTATTCATGAATGGTATTATCATGTCCATTCCAGTTGCAATTATGGTTTTAATCATTGCTGCAATCATTCCAAACGAACCAGTAGCTAAAGCACATCACTAAAAAACAGCCTTCCTTCTTGGGAGGCTGTTTTTTATATCCCTAAAATTCCTTTGGATTTTGCATGTCCATTTTTATATGAAAGCGATTATAAGCTATTCAAGATAGAAACGCTCATATACACGAGAGGGATCATCGGCTATACGAGAAAGCTTGGTGCTAGAGCATATATTTCTTTTCATCAAAAAACCATAGATAAACCACAATTTATAGGTGAGTTATCTATGGTATATTTACCGATTAGCTCTCAATCGATATTTTTAGTTTATCTTCTTCCATTATAGCCACTATTTTGCTGCCGGGAAGAACGGTACCTCCGATTAGAAGTTTGGCCACTGCTGTTTCTAAATAACGTTGGATGTAACGCTTTAATGGTCTCGCTCCAAATGCAGCATCTGTTCCTTCTTCAACAATCCACTGTGTCACTGAGCTATCCACCTGCAACTCAATTTCTTGTTGCTGTAATCGTTTTTGAAGTTGTTTCACGTATTTTTCCGTAATTTTAATAAAGTGGTGCGTTGTCAATGAGTGGAACATAATGATGTCATCTAATCGATTTAATAATTCCGGTTTAAAATGCTCACGTAATGCACTCATAACAAGATTTTCTTCTTGTTCAGAGACTTCCCCCGTTGTATTCGCTAAATATACTGAACCAATATTGGAAGTTAAAATAACAATGGTATTCGTAAAGTTAACAATTCTTCCTTGGCTATCAGTAATTCTTCCATCGTCCATCAATTGCAATAAAATATTAGCAACATCTGGATGCGCTTTTTCTATTTCATCTAGCAACACTACTGAGTATGGATTTCTACGTACAGCTTCGGTTAATTGGCCACCTTCCTCATAACCGACATATCCTGGCGGCGCGCCAACTAAACGGGAAACACTATGTTTTTCCATGTATTCAGACATATCAATACGGATAAAGTGCTCCTCAGAATCAAACAAATTAGCTGCTAGTGATTTAGCAAGTTCCGTTTTTCCGACACCAGTAGGTCCTAAGAATAGAAAAGAGCCAATTGGTTTATTTGGATCCTTAATACCCGCTCTTGCACGCCACACAGCTTCTGTAACTAATTGAACTGCTTGGTCTTGTCCCACTACGCGCTCTCCTAGTGTTTCTTTCAGCCTTAAAAGTTTTTCTCTTTCGCCCTCAACAAGTTTCGTAACAGGAATTCCCGTCCATCTGGATACGATTGAGGCAATTTCTTCTGCCGTTACTTCTTCGCGCAATAACCGTGTTTCTGAATCTTCATTGATTTGATTTTCATATACTTGAAGTTCTTTTTCTAATGTAGGAATTTTCCCGTGACGAAGCTCAGCAGCTTTGTTTAAGTCGTATTGGTTTTCAGCTTCTTCTAATTCTCGACGATAGCGATCCAGTACTTCTCGTTTTTGCTGTATTACTTGAATGGCTTCTTTTTCTAATTGCCATTTATTTCGCATTTCACTAGTCGAAGCCTCTAGTTCTTTCAAATCTTTACGCAGTTGTTCTAGTCTTTTCTTACTTGCATCATCTTTTTCTTTCATTAATGCTTGTTCTTCAATTTGAAGCTGCATCATTTTTCTTGTAACTTCATCGAGCTCCTGTGGCATTGAATCGATTTCTGTTCGAATCATTGCACATGCCTCATCGACTAAGTCGATTGCTTTATCAGGTAAAAACCTTTCTGTAATATAGCGATTAGAAAGCTCGGCTGCTGCAACGATTGCTCGATCATGTATACGCACACCATGGTGTAGCTCAAAGCGTTCTTTAAGTCCACGTAAAATAGATACTGTATCTTCTATTGAAGGTTCTCTTACCATTACTTGTTGAAAGCGTCTTTCTAAAGCTGGATCTTTTTCAATATACATTCGATATTCATCAAGTGTCGTAGCTCCAATACAATGTAGCTCACCTCGTGCTAGCATTGGTTTAAGCATATTCCCAGCATCCATTGCACCATCAGATTTTCCAGCACCAACTATTGTGTGAATTTCATCGATAAACAAAATAATTTGTCCTTCACTATCTTTCACTTGCTTTAATACCGCTTGAAGACGTTCTTCAAATTCCCCTCGATATTTTGCACCGGCGATTAAGGAACTCATATCAAGCTCAAAGATTTCCTTCTCTTTCAATCCTTCTGGTACATCTTTACGCACAATTCGCTGTGCCAAACCTTCTACAATAGCTGTTTTCCCTACCCCTGGTTCTCCAATTAGTACAGGATTATTTTTCGTTTTTCTTGAAAGGATACGAATAACATCTCTAATTTCTTGATCGCGACCAATAACAGGATCCATTTTCCCCTCTTTAATTGCAGTTACTAGATTTCTACCGTACGTTTCTAAAGGACTTTTTTCATCTTGTTGTTTCATTTGCATATGCAAACCTCTCCTTATGAAATTAGTTTGACCTTCTTTGACTATTATAAGTATAAGTCCTTAATAATAACTTTGTAAAGAAATATGGCCAATAGTATTTCTCTAATATATATTCTAAATATGCTATTATATAAGAAAGTGCACATGAAAACGAATGTGAATGAAGGAAAGGAAGTAATATTTATGAATGAACATAGCTCCAATTCACAGGGTATACATGCACTGTTCGAACAATTTGGAACCAACTTAAAAGTAGATAAGGATCGTCCTGTTTTCTTAGAAGGTGAAAGTGCAGAAGATGTCTACCTCATCAAAACAGGTACAGTACGCATTAGTAAGGATACTGAGAGCGGTAAGATGTTGACTTTACGAATTACAGGAAATAATACATTTATCGGAGAAACATCTATTTTCTGCGAAACTATTTATCATTCTGTCTCAGCTAATGCGATAGAAACAACTCAATTATTAGTATTACCACGCACAACGTTGGAAAAATACTTATCAGATTGTTCGTCTCTCATGATGGAATGGATTCAAGTAATGCAAATGCATAGTTTGAAAAACGAGACACGCTTTAGAGACTTGTTGCTTCATGGGAAAAAGGGTGCTTTATTATCCACATTAATACGATTAACAAATACTTATGGGATCAAACGGGAGGATGGAAGCATTCTCATTGACTATGCTATGACCAATCAGGAGCTAGCCAACTTCTGTGCGACAAGTAGAGAGGTCGTAAACCGAATTTTAAATGATCTAAAGAAAAAAGATGTGCTATCTTTAGACAAGGGAATGATTACGATTCATGATTTACAGTTTTTACGAACGGAAGTAGAATGTGATAACTGCCCACTTCATATTTGTCGGATTGACTAGTATACGAAGCTGCTGAAATATTTCAGTGGCTTTTTTTATTGGTAAGATTTTATTTGGTTGAGTTCGGAATGGGTTGGGTTTACTTCAAGTTGCTGTGGGAGGTAATCAGTTTAGATTTAGTTGAACTCCATAATAAAAGTCGAATCTTGGATGATTCGACTTTTATTATATATGGTATATTTTATTACCTTACCCCAAGAGCTATTTTAGCGTAGCGGGACATATTGTCTTTTGACCATGGTGGGTTGAAGACAATATTTACATCTGTATCTTTTACTTCAGGTAGTTCACCAAGAGCAGTTTTTACTTGATCGACAATCTGTGGACCCATTGGGCATCCGATGGATGTTAATGTCATAGTAACTTTTGCAATATCTTCATCTGCTAATTGTACATCATATACTAAACCTAAATTGACAATATCAATACCTAGTTCAGGGTCGATAACATTCTCAAGAGCGGCCATCATACTATCCTTCATATCTTGCTCTGTATCTTGACTCATTTTGAAAACCTCCTCTATTCTATTCCGGTTTAACAGGCGGAAATACTACCACCTCAACTTTTCAAAAGAAAATCAAAGGAAATGGTGATAATAAACAACCTGTAATTCGCCGATTGGTTCGGACCAACAAGATGTTGGTCACTCAGGAATTGCCTGAGTTCTTTTTTCCATTAATGGGGATGAAAAAATTCCCAATAATAGAAGTTTCACTTTATATCTTAATCATAACAAACTCGTCAGTTTATGCCAAACTGTTTGCAAGCCACTGCATAGAAGTTAGCATTCCTTTTCGTGATACTGCATGTCCTGCTGATTTTTCATTCATTAGGACTATATTCTGTTTATCATATTGTTTTCTGAGAGCGGCAATGAATTGGGAAGTTGGTTCATATGGTACAACAGGATCCTTTTCTCCATGCCAGAAAAATAGTGGTGTTTCAATAAGGTTATCCGAATGAATTGATGCATCAAAAGTCGATAAGGTGTCGAACATATTCTTCTTCTCTTCTGCATTTAATGGTACTTTGAATCCTTTTTGCTCTACCGAAGCAATTTGCGCTTTGGCAAGTTCTACATAACCAGGTGTTCCCATCATAATAGCAGCAGCATCAATCCAAGGATATGCCGTTAAACAACCTAAAGTAGTAATCCCACCCATAGAAGTTCCACCGATACCAATTTTTTGTCCGTTGAAATAGCCACGCTTTTCTAATTCATGCTTAATATGTCCAACTTCTTCAATGGAAGTTAAAACAATTTCCCAAAAACGTAAGCTGATTTCTACATCATCTAATTTCTCGTCTCGTTCTCCATGCAAATGTGCATCTGGTAGAATGACACGACAACCTTGTTGAACAAGCTGATATGCATAATGTAGGTTATGCTCTTTTCCACTTTCAAATCCGTGTAAAAAGATGACAATTGAAGCATCTTTTTTTGTATCTTCTTTATAAATATGTAATAAAGGAATGTTTCCCCATGCCTCGGTTGTTACTATCATTTATATCCCACCTTTCTTCTATTATTATTCTACCAAAGTAATCTAGAGAGTACAAAGAGGCTGATTTTACATTTTGACGTTATTCGTTGAAAACGATACACTTTAACATAAGATAGAAGGGAGTTTTTTTATGAAACAGCATTTAATCGTGTTAGATTTAGATGGAACTTTATTGACCGATGAAAAAGTAATTTCAGCAAAAACTAAAAACATACTTCAACAGGCAAAAAATGAGGGACATGAAGTTATGATTGCCACTGGTAGACCATATAGATCCAGTGAAATGTATTATAAAGAACTTGGTTTAAGTACACCAATTGTTAACTTTAATGGAGCATTTGTTCATCATCCTAGAAATTCTTCATGGAAAACTTTACATACTCCGATTGATTTAAAAGTTGTAAAGCAAGTAGTAGAGGCTGTAGAAAGTTATTCCATCAAAAATATGCTAGCTGAGGTACTTGATGATGTGTATTTACATTATCACGATGAAAAAATACTTTCTGCATTTTCATTAGGAAATCCACAGGTTACAACTGGAGACTTAAAGTCTCTTTTGAAAACTGACCCTACAAGTTTACTAATCCATGCCGAAGAAGATTCAGTCGATTTAGTTCGTCAGCATTTAAGAGATGTACATGCGGAAGTAATTGACCATCGTCGTTGGGGTGCCCCATGGGATGTCATTGAGATTGTAAAGCATGGTTTAAATAAAGCCGTTGGATTATCACATGTATCCGAGTTTTTGAATATTCCACAAGAACGTATTATTGCATTTGGTGATGAAGATAATGATTTAGAAATGATTGAGTATGCTGGTGTTGGTGTAGCAATGGGAAATGCTATAAGTCCTCTTAAAACTATTGCCAACGAAGTTACTTTATCAAATAACGAAGATGGTATTGCAGAATTATTAATAGAAAGATTAAACTTAACTAAATAATAGAGATACAGGAGGATTGGAAATGAGAATATTTGCTGATAGCGCTACAGATTTACCAAGAGAATTTTTTGAAGATAACAACGTTCTATTAGCTCCACTTAGAGTTCATATTGATGAAGATGAGTATGAAGACATTATTGGTATTGATTCATCTGAAGTATACGCAGCAATACGGGCAGGAAAGCATCCAAAAACTTCACAAGTTTCACCAGAATTATTTTTACGACTATTTGAGGATCTTGCTAAATCTGGAGAAGAAGGATTATATATAGCCTTTTCGTCGGCTCTATCCGGAACCTATAGTACGGCTATGATGATGCGCGAACAATTATTAGAAACGTACCCAGATCTGAAACTAACGATCATCGATTCACAATGTGCATCACTCGGATATGGTTTAGTATTAAAAGAAGCAGTTAAATTACGTGATGCAGGAATGGACAATGCTCAAATTATTGAAAAAGTACGTTTCCATGCAGAGCATATGGAGCATTTATTCACCGTAGAAGATTTAGATTACCTAGCACGCGGTGGGAGAGTTTCTAAAGCAAGTGCATTTGTTGGTGGATTACTTAATATTAAACCACTTCTTCATGTGGAGGACGGCAAGCTAGTCCCTCTAGAAAAAATTCGCGGACGCAAAAAAGTTTTGAAGCGAATGATTGATATGATGGACGAACGTGGTGATACGATTAGTGAACAATCTATCGCCCTTTGCCATAGTGATGATGAACCTACAGCACTAGATTTAAAACAAATGATCGAGGATAGATTTCATCCGAAGAGTATTGAAATACATTCCATTGGTTCAACTGTAGGAGCACATGTCGGTCCCGGAACAATGGGTTTATTCTTTTTAAATAAATTATCATAAGAAATGCGAAAGCGCATATGTTTATTTATAAATTGAGGTCTATATTATATGTAGATCCTCTTTTTTTATTGAATGAATACTTTCTCATATGCTCCACATACTACCATTTACATGGATAATTTCTGTGAAAATGAAAGCAAGGAGTGAAATAATGGGTATCTTAAGTGGAAATCCTAAGGAAGAACCTCTGCATTATGGTGAAGTATTTGCTATTTGGACAAATTTAATAATGAATAACGGGCTAATTGCTGCATACCAGACCTTTTATAATCATGCTGGTGATGACGAGTTGAAAGGGTTAATTGAAGAGTGCGTTAAATCTATGGAAGAAGAAAATAAACAAATTGAGAAAATACTTAAGGTAAATGCTGTTGGATTACCACCCGCCCCTCCTGCTCGACCAGATGCTCGTCTTGAAGATATTCCGGTTGGAGCACGATTTAATGATCCAGAAATTGGCGCAGCATTGGCTAAAGATTCAGCAGCTGGTTTAGTAGCTTGTAGTAAAGTCATGGGTGAAAGTATACGTGAAGATATCGCTATGCTCTATGGCCAGTTCCATACTGCTAAAGTACAGATTGGTGCCAAAATACTTCGCTTAAACAAAAGTAAGGGCTGGTTAGTACCACCTCCTCTTCATCATTTCCCTGGTAAAGGATAGGAATATATGTATTGCTCGTTAGCTAAAAATTAGTTTGAGTTCCGAGTAGTAATTCCAGTAGTGCTTTACTGCATAATTTACAAGAAATATATAAAGGCGGGTAATGATTTTTATCACGACCCGCCACTCTATTTTCAATAATCTTGGGTTGTCTAGTAGGACAATTCCGATTACCAGCTGTTGCTCCCATTCATCAGCGTTTATGACAGAATGGTATTATCTATAATACTAACTTAAGCTACATACCTCTATCCTCTTGTTTTTTTCCACAAATATTGCTATATGAAAGCATAGAATAGTTTTTAAACTTGTGATTTATGGTGGAATGGACATTTGCCTTGAATCGGTACAATATCATCACCAATAAAGGATTGCTTCCATTCGTTATGCGTTGGGTCGCCGAAATGGCCGATATCTGGATGCTTAGGTAGCTGATCCCATGCTTCTACACGTTTACGAACTTTTTCACGTGACATAATACCACCTTTTTCAGTACCTTCTAATCCTTCAAATATTTTCCGTGGTTGAAATCCAAGAACCATCGCATTTCCTAGATGACGTGTCTTTCGCTTCTTATATGCTGGAGCATTTCCAAATACAAAAATCGGCTCTCCATTGAATCGGAAATCCCACAAATAGTGTTCAGGGTCACGAGGACTGTCTTCTGGCCATTCTACTTCATCGACTTCATGTAAGTATTGAAGGATATCCCAAAATTGCTTTCGGTAATCTTCGATAGAACCTTCTGACTCAAAAGGTTCTACAAATACAAAAAGACCGTGTCTCTTGTAGTTTGGTAATTTAAATAAATCTAGAAATCCTTCTACCGCAGAAGGTAAATTACTCCAGTCGTCTTGATTGATAAAAGCGTAGCGGAGTTCACCTTTCAACTCACCATTCATTCCAAAAAAACATGGAAACGTTTTATCCGTTACCGTGTTATGAAAAGTTTCGTATTCTTTATAGAGCCAACTCGGTAAGTCTTTTCTAGAGTGAAAATCTTCTTTTGTCAATAAAGCTTGTTCCTTTGTAATCATACAATCTCCTCCACTATCTATATCTACATATTCTATACCTAGCCTTTACCCCATGTTAAATTTTCTGAAACAACATTGTTCAAATGAAAATAAATTTCACAAATAGGTTATGAAATGAAAAATCAAGGGAATAGAAAAGGAATGAACCAAGAAAGTGGAGGTAGCCTAATGGTAAAAATATTCAAAGATCAATCTCAAATACAATGTCAAAGTGAATATGGTGAACTTCAAAAAGTCATCCTATGTGAACCTCAGTACATGGAAATTAAAGAAGTGATTAATGACGTTCAGAAAAAATATATAAATAGCAGTATTGATCGTTCACTTGCGATTTCACAGCATCAGATATTTGAACAAACTTTACGAAATGCGGGTGTGGAAGTAATTAAACTACCACCAAGTAAAGATCATCCAGAACAAGTCTTTACTAGAGATATTGGTTTTACTTTAGGTAATTGCTTGTTTATTTCCGAAATGGCAAATCCGATTCGCCAAGGTGAAGAAAAGGTATTAGCAGAGTGGATGAATGAACATGATATTTCTTATAAAAAACTCTCCACACATTCCATCGAAGGTGGCGATGTAATTGTTGACGGCCACCGTGTATTTGTTGGAATTAGCCATCGGACAAGTAAGAAAGCCATTCAAGATTTACAAGAAGAATTACCAGACTTTGAAATTTTCCCTATTCCTTTTAACCCAAAATATTTACATCTTGACTGTGTGTTCAATATCCTCTCTTCCAAGGATGCCTTGATTTACCCTGATGCAATCGATCCGGAAATCGTCGACAATTTGTCCAGTATGTATAATTTAATCGAGGTGAGTGAAAGTGAGCAGTTCTCAATGGGGACGAATGTATTGTCTATCGGGAATAATCGAGTACTTAGTTTACCATTAAATTCTGACGTCAATCATCAGCTTAGAAAGCACGGATATCAAGTAATTGAGGTTGATTTCTCGGAAATCATTAAATCAGGCGGATCATTCCGATGCTGTTCAATGCCAATTGTACGTCAATAATAAAGGATAACATTTTAATTCGGGAAGAATCCGCCCGAAGCAGAAATCATAGCGCTGCTAGTTCACAGAACATTTTTCTTTCTGCAAAAAAAAACTGTCCACCTTATTTTGTGTGGGGGACAGTTTTTTGCATTTATTTATTCTCTTCATCCATTCTTCTTTGCTTTCCTTTTTTCCAAACTATAATGAGAAATAACATAAACAATAAGTAAGCGATGATCATTGCTGCGATGTAGGCGCTATTTAGACCTTTATCTTCTTTAACTTGATACACTTCGGCTATTTCTCTATCCAGTACTAAACGATAGGAACCATCATCGGAAGCACGTACTGTATCCAACTCAAATAACCCACGTAGTTCTTTATTTTCGCCTATTTCCTCACTCGAAATGTCAATTCTTTTTGTCTCACTAGTGTTATTGATGACAACGATAAATGTTTCTTCATCAGAATATCGTTTGTACACAGCATACCCATCTTTATTTTCTAACAGTTCCATTTTACCTGTTCGCATCGTTTCTGATTTTGTACGAATGGATGCCATGTCTTTTAAATATTCAATTAGCTCTTCATCTACACGGAAATTCATGATTTGATGGCTATCTTGTGCATTTTGACCATTCATCGCTATTTCCGTTCCGTATGTCATATAAGGTACACCTGGTATGGTAAGAATAGTTCCGATTGCCATTTTAATACGAGTAGGTGGGAACATATTCTCCAAGGCACTATGATACGTAATTCTTTCAGCCAACAAATGATCCACCATTAATAGATTATTTTCATTAGCTAAAGAAATAGATTCTGAAGGTCGATCTGTATTTTTGAAAGTATCCCGGAAACCTAGCATTAGCTTTTCCGAATACTTTAAGTCAAAATCAGCTTCTGACTCCTCGAGAGCAATGACATACATTGGATCGCGAATTTCTTTTACTGCCGCAATTAAATCATTTATAAATGAAGTTGGTGCACCATCTAGCTCAGACAATTTAATTCCATCAATTTTATAGGTTGCTGCAAAATTTACAATTGTCTCAGTAAGAGCCTGTTGTACTTCAGGATTAGTCAAATCAAGATGCATTTGACCATTTTCTTTTGATAGTATCCAATTACTTTTCTTGTTATCAGTAGCCCAAGTATGGTTTTCACTATAATTATTTAGAGGAAATTCAACCATAATCTTTAAATCTTGTTCGTGCGACTTGTCTAATAGCTCGTTAAATTCTTCTGGTGTCCCGAATTGTTTTTCTAATTCATCGAAATTTAAAATTCGCTTTCCATCATAAGATTCTGTTGCAAAAACTGGACCTATGGAGATAGTAGTGAATCCCATATCTTTAATGTGAGCCATTTTTTCCATAACACCAAGAAAATCTCCACCAGCGAATGCATTTGGATCTTTGGGATTGACCTTATAATCGTTTGTTCCTAATTTATTGAAGTAACGATCTACATATAGATCGTAAATACTTTCGTTATGTATAGAGTTATTCGTTTCTGCATTACTCACTTGAGATGTAGTTAAGTATAGGCTACTCATCAGCAATCCAGTTATAATCCATTTTGTTAACTTCAAGGTAAATCCTCCTTTGACGCATATACATATTATTTTATCAAAGCAATGTTTTAATCGCTATCGTTTCGCAATTAAAGCAATAAATATCTATAATATTTAGTCCAAACTGTGACAGGTTTCAAAGTAATCATAAAATCTACTATTTAGGCGGTTACTTGCTTTATGCGAGATTAAAATTGCCCTTAAACGTTTACGGATAAGCCCATAAATCATCAATAGAAGCTTATAAAATTCGATATAGCCCTTAAATTCTCCACTTTAGCCCAAAAGTGTAACGAAATATCCCATAACATCGAACATATAGCTCATAACATCACTATTCTCTTGGCATAACAAAACCACCGATCATTTCGGTGGCTTTTGTGTTTTATGGAATTCTTGAAGGATATGTGATTGGAGTTCAATTTGAGAATCTGGTTTGTTTTTTTGTAGATTGGCAATGACAAATGATGCGCCTACAAATGCAATCATAAGTACAATGAGTAATATTAGCAATGTTATTCCCACTTGCCACTCCTCCTCTCTTCTTACCTATCAAAATAGCATAATATCGATAAATTGAAAAGAAGCTTCCACTAAGTGAAAGCTTCCCAAAACTTAAGCTAAGAAATTTTCTCCCATTGGTAATTTGAAACCAAGGAAAAGAGCAATAAAGAAGAAAACAAACATTAACACTAAGAAAGTTGTAAATGGTTTTCCTTTCGCCTTTTTCACTAAAGTCATTTCCATCATACCAATTACTAATATGCCTGCTAGGAATTTTAATCCGTAAAGCATTCCTTCACCGAAGTCCATACCTTTGATGAACAAAGCAACTCCAGTAATGATAATTAGGATGTAGAACAAACGTAAAATCATGTGAACTACTTTCGGTTTTGCAATCGCTAATGCTACAAAAAATAGGATTAGTGCGACTACCCAAGTGGTAATGTGTAAATGTGTTGATGCTAAGAAATCCATTTTTTCCACCTCAATTATACTTGTAGTTTACTACTATCCTATTTAGTGTACCATGTTACTCAAATTTGTTCACTAATGTACCTATTCCTTCAATAGAAATTTTGACTATATCTCCTGACTTTAGGAAGCGTGGTGGATTAAACCCTTTCCCTACACCTGCAGGAGTTCCTGTTAATATAACATCTCCTGGTTCTAGGATAACCGACTTTGAAATTTCAGCAATAATTCGTTCAACCGAAAATACCATGTCAGAAGTTTTTCCGTTTTGACGAATTTCATCATTTACTTTAGTGACAACTGCAAGTTCCTGTGGATTTGGTAACTCATCCTTTGTTACTAAGTATGGTCCCATAGGGCAAGACCCTTCAAGACTTTTGCCTAAGAAGTATTGCTGATGCTTCGTTTGTAGGTCACGTGCAGTTAAATCATTGGCAATTGTGTATCCAAAAATATAATCATAAGCTAACTTTTCCGGAATATTTTTTCCTTGTTTACCAATAACGATTGCTAGCTCTCCTTCGTAATCGTAGGAGTTTGTTACATCTGCATGTAGTGAAAGAGTTTGTTCATCAGCTGCAATGGAAGTTGGAGACTTCGTAAAGACAACAAAACTACTTGCTACGCCACCCATTTCTTTCGCATGATCAGCATAGTTTTTACCTACAGCCATAATATTTTTGGGAGTACGCGGAATTGGTGACAGCCATTCGATTTCAGCGAAAGAGCGTTTAAACTCATTTGGATTCTCTGCCTTCAATGCTGCTTCTACTAATTTACGAATTTGTTCGACAAAATCCATCCCTAAATGAACACCTTCTACGATTGTAGTAGGAAATTGGGGTAATACTTGGAGCGTCTCTTGAATTTGTAAAACATCCCATACTGCCTCTTCTTTTTTGACTTTAGGTCCGAAGTAAATTTTGTCATGTAAACGGTAGGATAACAGTTTCATCTTTTGGACACTCCTTTAATAGTTTTGAATCTATCTATTAGTCTATTACAAATTAGTTTCTTTTTCACCTATTTTAGATAAACTATTCGAATAAGTCAGTTTTCTCCACAATAACTCTACAGGACCTTGCTTAAATTTCATAAACCAAAATTCTGCAAACACTATTTGTAACGCGAAAATGCCAACTGCCATCCATGTACCAGTACTTATATCGATTTTTCCGTATAACCCGAATCCGTAGGAATAAAAAATAGTCGTTGCAATAATCGATTGCATTAAATATATTGTCATGGACATCCTACCAGCCTTAGAAATTGGAGATAGTATTTTTGCACCGATTGGAATGGAACAAACCATGGCAATTACGCCTGCGTATGCAATTGCTTGTAGTGGTCCTCCAAAAGTATCTTGAACGCTCATAGTGAACAAGTTCGCTTCTGTTAAGTAAGGAAGCCATTTGATAGCTGTACCTGCTATTAAAGTTACTAACACCGTAACACTCCAAAACAACTTTAACTCTCTTGCCCTCTCAATAAGCTTCCACTTTGCTGCTGCTGCACCTAATAGAAGAAATGGAACGATTGTAAACAGCATGCTTATGATGATTAGACCATTTCCACTCATATATAACCAATCAGCTAATCGTTGAGAGAAAATATCGCCCCATGATCCTTGGCCATATGCAACAATAGATGCTTCAATTCCCTGTATTCCAGTATAAATAACCATGGCATCTGGCTCTATTAGAGAGCCCAAGTAGACTAAACCATTTAGTAAACCATTTGGTATTAAGAATAAGAAAATACTTATGAGAAGCAACCAAATTGGCTTTAATCTAATGATGAGTATTAAAACAAATCCCGCCAATGCATAGGTTATCAAGATGTCTCCTGCCCATATAAGAAATGCATGAATACATCCAATTATTAGTAAAACAGACAATCGTCGTACTGCAAATTTGGAAAATGGACTACCATTTGCTTCAGACTTCATATACTGCATTGCCAAACCATATCCAAATAACATGGAGAATAATGGATACACACTTCCTTGTACAAAAATGTCAATCATTTTAAATGTCTCATAATCACTTGGGTTTTGATACCAAGTATATGGATTTATATAAATATATGGAGTATGAAAAAATAGCATATTCACGACAAATATCCCTAGTAAGGCGAACCCTCTCATTACATCTATCGAGATGATGCGCTCATTTACTCCTGTTGGTTTGATTAGCAAGCTTTTTCCCCCTAAAATGACACTGTTCTATTTATGTCAAACAAGTATAATACTTTCTCTTTAATCTCTACTTGTAAAATTGCCTCAATTGCCTGTGTATAAAGTGACAATTGAAGTTGATAACGTTTTTGCATTTCTTGCTGTAATAAAGACTCGTTACTAACTAAATGTTTAACTTTATCCGTTTTATAATCCAATAAAACCCAACGTCCATCATCCTCTAAAAATAAGCAATCGACGACTCCTTGAATAATTTGTTTGTCGCCATCATTATCCTCGAGTGCATACGTAAAAGGAAATTCTCTCATAACTTCTTTTGCATTTCGTAAACGTTTTGCTATTTCTGAGCTGAAGAAAGGTACCATTTTGTTTGGATTAATCGCAGCTTGTTCAGCTTTCGTTAAAATTTCCCTTTCAGCCAGTCTTTCTGCAAATAGCAGAACCTGCTCCTCATTTTTTTCTTCGTGAAGATCAACGTTTTGCATAAAAGCATGGACCGCAGTACCTGCTTCTGCCCCTGTCAATTTTGCTTCTTGCTGAAGGAAAAATGGACGCTTCGCAATCTTTTTCAGACTAGTAGGACTAGACATTTGAAAATATTCATCATCTGATTGGTCCATAAGTTGCTGTATTCTTTTCATCTCACTTACCGTTTGCTTTGATCGTTTAAGAGTAGTTATTTCATGCACGTATGGTGTATCAAAACGTTCCTGAATCTTCTTTAAATATATATTTTGTGTTGGATCAATCAACTGGTTCAATTGAACAGCCTCTTTTTCTTCCACTTGTACAATATGCTTTAAATCATTTACACATTTAGTGACAATTCTCCAATTCGATTCACTATCCACTATATTCGCTTCATTTACATCCGATAACTGGCGGAAATTTGTATGTCTTGATAAGGCTGGACCAATCCAATCTAAATATCCTTTTGCTTTTGCACGCATATAGTCCGGCAGCATTTCATCACTTAATACGTTTTGGGCATCTTGCCATTTTGCCAATGTTTTTGCTAAATCTTTTATAGATCCAATGAGGTATAAATGCTCTTTTGCACGCGTCATGGCCACATATAAAACCCGCATTTCCTCCGCCTTCAACTCCATCTGCTTTTTTTCTTTCATAGATAAAAATGGCAATGAAGTAAATGAAATACGCTTTTCCGGATCAATTGCTTTAACAGCAAGACCAAACGATTGGTCAAACAAGTAGGACTCATTAAAATCCATTTGGTTAAAAGGTCTACCCATTCCAGCTAAAAAAACAACTGGAAATTCTAGCCCTTTGGATGAGTGGATAGTCATTAAACGAACAACATTCTCCTTTTCACCAATAGCTCGTGCAGCACCTAAATCATCCCCTCTTTTACGCATACGATCGATAAAACGTAAAAAACGGAACAGTCCTCGGAAGGAAGTTTTCTCATAATCGATTGCACGGTCATGAAGAATACGAAGGTTTGCTTGTCTTTGTTTACCATTTGGCATAGCACCTACTATTTCGTAGTAATGTGTATCCAAGTATATTTGCCATATTAAATCCGCAAGTGAACCTCTTCTACTTAAATCGCGCCAATCCTCATATTGAAGTAAGAACCTTTGTAGTTTCTCAGCAGTATCTGCAGACAGTCCCTGCCCTCCGGTAGATACAAAAGTTTTTAATGCATCGTAGAAAGGCTCTTTTGGAGCAGATAAACGGATAAGTGCGAGCTCTGACTCTGTTAGTCCTACAAATGGCGACCTGAGAACGGATGCAAGTGATATATCCTGATAGGGATTATCTATTGCACGAAGCGTATGAAGCATTATAAGAACTTCAATTGCTTCAAAATATCCCTTCGAAAGTTCGGCGTACAAAGGAATACCAGCTTCTTTAAATTGCTCTGTAACCTCTCCTGACCATGTCATCGAGCGCATCAATATAACGATGTCACTGTACTCGACGGGACGATGAGCTTTTTTCCATGGATCATAGACAGTTTGTTTAGAGTGAATCATCTCGTTTATTTTTGAAATAATATAACGTGCTTCGGCTTGCGATTTTTTTAACTCTTCTTCAGCAATTGCTTCTATCGTTTCTTCCTCTTCCTCTAACGGTTCTGCACTGCCATCTTCTTCTTCATATAATAGAGCAAGCTCAACAGGCGTTTCAGTTTCTTCATAGGGTGCTCCTGGCTTTAACGATGCTGCTTCATCATACACAATTTCTCCTACTGATTCACCCATAATTTGACTGAAAATATAGTTGGTTGCATACAACACTTCCTTTCTACTGCGGAAGTTAGCATTTAAATCTATTTTGATGCCTGAATTAATCGGAAGATCATTGAATGCAAGATATTTCCCTAAAAATAGCATTGGTTCTGCTAAACGGAATCGATAGATGGACTGCTTCACGTCGCCTACCATGAACATATTCCCTGTATTTTCATCGCCACTTTTCACAAATTGTAAAATGGTCTCTTGTAGTAGATTAGTATCCTGATATTCATCTACAAGTACTTCTTTAAAACGGGACTTATATTCCTTCGCAATATCTGATGGTATAAGTTCACCATTTTCATCCTGCTCGGATAGAATGTCTAGTGCATAATGCTCCAAATCTGAAAAGTCGACTAACCCCTTTTCATTTTTAGCTGCAGTATACCTTTCTCCATAAACTATAGTCAATTCTACTAGTTTTTGTAGCTGAGGTGCCATTAAACGCATTTCCTCCAAGAGCCGTTCTGGAGTTCGTGTAAAATAATTATCCTTTAAGTCATTAACAATTTTCTTCACTTTAGTCCGTTTGTCTGTCGCTTGATTTTTCATTCCTTCATCACAGGAATCTTTTTTTATGGCTGCTGCTCTTCCCCATTTAATGCCTTGGAAGTAATGAAAAACACTTTGCCACGAGCTATTCTTCATCAAATCTACTGCCTCTTGAATCATTTGCTGATCGATCATAGCAGTTTCTGCAAGTGGTGCTGGCCCATTTGGTTCATTTGCAAGTCTACGAATCTCCTCGGTTACAGCGATCGCTTCTTCTAAATGATGGATGATTGCAAGCTTCAACGGCCCCATAAACGATAGTTCGTCTATAGTCATATCTACTGGCAGATCATAAGCATCTGGAATTGCCAACAACCATTTTTGGGGCTCTGGATGAACGCGCGAATAGGAATATAGTTTTTCAATCATCACTTCAATTGATTGATCGTCACGATCGGAGGTGAAACTATCAGACAATCGGTACATCGCCTCCGGATTGTCAACATGATAAGCTTCTTCTAATACTTCTGCTAACATATCGTCACGCATGATTGCTGCTTCTGTTTCATTTGCAATACGGAAACCTGGGTCTATCGTTAGCATATATGCATATTGCCGTACAATGTTTAAACAAAATGAATGCAGTGTAGAAATTTGTGCTTTATTTAACAAACTTAGTTGTTTTCGTAAATGATTTGATGTTGGATCGTTTGTTATAGCCTTTTCTAGCGCCTCTGCCATTCGGTGACGCATTTCTGCAGCGGAAGCATTGGTAAATGTAACGACTAATAACTCGTCAACATTGATAGGTTGTTCTTTCGCAATAACCTTTTGAATGAGTCGGTCGATGAGGACAGCTGTTTTTCCAGATCCTGCAGCTGCGGAAATTAGCACATCTGAACCCGTAGCCCAAATTGCCTTCCATTGTGCAGCTGTCCATGTTAGCTCTGCTGGCATATTAGGAATGTTCATTTGAACCCATCTCCTCTCGTATTTTTTCTGCTACTATTTCTGGTTGATCCATTTTCAATACACGTACTTGTTGAGCTGGATCTCCGGGGTCGAATTGGCAAACACTACGATAAGAGCAATAGTTACAAGGCATTTTATCTTTTATTCGATAAGGTAGAACGCGAGTATCCCCAGCATTCATGCCATTTCCTGCTTGCTCATGCTTTTTACGAACAAAGGATTGTAGCAATCTCATTTGCTCTGGCTCAACTACCTTGGAAGATGATTTCGACAAGTTTCCGTCTTTGTTCATACGTACTGGAATCACTTTCGAAAATCCTGAAATCTGGTCGTCCATTTCCATAATTACTTCTGAATCATCGAGTAGTAGACCATTCATTTTGTATGATTTATAAATCGCATCCTCTAATTCTGCATCTTCCATTTCTTTTTGGGACTGAATAAATGGATTATGCATATGCACATATAATACTCCTGCTGGATCAGCATCCTCATGTAGCCATATATCGGCATTTTCAACAGCAACATCTAAATAAGTTAACATTTGAAGAGAAATACCATGATAAACCTCGTTCAAATCAATTCCTTTTTTAGATGATTTATAATCGACAATCCGTACAAACATATTGCCGTTAATGTTAGCTGCATCCACTCGGTCGATTCGACCACGCAATTGCATTTTACGATTGCGCTTCAGTGGAATTTCCAAGGCAGGCAGCGCCTCACCAGGACCGAAACCAGCTTCAATAGCAATTGGAACAAAGCTGGATCCTTTAGAATGCTGGCTTAAGGCAATCAATGTATTGGCAACGATTTGCTCCAATTTCCGTTGGATATATCGATATCGATTTGTACTTAATAATAATTGGTGTACAAAAACTGGCACAATATAATCGACTGCTTGTCTAGCAAGTTGGTAGCATTGTGGGCGAGTTAACTGAGACCACTGTAAATCTAAACGCTTCGTTTCATCAGCAATCCATTTTAAAGCCGCATGGAATAAGTCTCCCATTTGTGGTGCTTCTAATCTATATTCTGCACGTTCTTCTAGCTTCAAGCCATAAGATGCGTAGTGTGCAAACGGACAGCTATAATATTTTTCTACACGAGATACACTGGAAATAATCGTTTCCCCATATAGAGCTTCAGTCATCTCTTCATTTAATTTCTCTGTTTTATTGCCATGTATTAAGGGCTTTGTAATTCTTTTTACTAGCTTCGACCAATAAGGATCCATTAAATAATACTGATAAACCGACTGCCACACTTCTGGTAATTCCCCTGTTTCTAGAGCACTTCGAAGCTGCGTAATAACATAAGGCAAAGTAGGTCGTGGGTGACTAATAGAAGTCAGATCTAATTTATCTGTTAGCATATCGCTCGGATCGACTACAGCTACTTCAACAGGCAAATCACTTACCATTTGATGTAGCTTTTTAATATACATGGAAGGTAATAGTGCTTTCCCTTCGTTGTCTGCCATTGGATAAGATACGTATAAGAAATGTGAAGCTGTTACAAATGCTTTATAGATTAAATAATTTTCATCCATCAAGCGCACTTTCGACGTTGGTGCAAGTTCAAATCCAATTTGCATGAACCATTCACGCTCTGTATCAGTTAGTATCCCTTCATGATCCATCCGCTTTGGATAAGCTCCATCATTAACCCCTAGTACAAATGCCGCTTTTATATTCGTTAGACGAATGATATCAACATTACCAACAATCACTTGATCAATAGTAGGTGGAATGCTAGAAAAATCAAGCTGATCATATCCCTCATCTAAAATTTTGGCTACTTCTTCCAAGGACATTTCCTTCTCGCCAAACATCAATACAAATTGGTCGATTACATTTACCCACTCATTCCATACTTGCTCATGTTCGGAAGCGAGGAGTAATTGGCCGTTTTCTTCTTCAGTTTGCTTCAAGCTTTGCAGTTTTTCATATACATTTAGTGCTTCTATAAATGTATAGATAGCTATTGCATAATCTTTCCCTGTTTTACTTTGTTTCAACTGATCGGAAAGGTCTTTGATTGGTTCAACGATCAAATCTCTTATTGTATGGATATCTGCTTGGATACTTTTTTCTTCATCGGTTTGCACTTTGGAATAAAATTCTAAACCACGATATTTTTTATAAACCCAACGTCTTTCATCCCACCATCTATCTCCATAGATTCCAAATGCCAGTACAAAATTTTCTAAACGATCCGCACGCTCTCTCCACGTTTTTTTAGGGGCATCTAACGGAAAAAACAAATCCGTCTTCACTGCGCGAAACACTGGTTCATACTTCCAGTCTGTTCGAATTATTTCTAAAATGGTTCGGCTAAGTTCGATTAGTGGATGATGTAACATCGGTTTCTTTTTACTAATGAAAACTGGAATATCGTACTGTGGGAAAATAGTCTCGATCAACCCTTCATACGTATCTGCATCTCTATGCAAAATAGCCATTTCGTTATAACGAACACTTTTTTGTTGCATCAATTCTCGTATTTGCCTTGCTACTGCATGCATTTCTGCACGACGATTGGCAGCTTCTGTTATTCGAATATTCCCTTCTGATTTTGTTTGCAAGGGAGGAAGCTGATCCAGATTTTCCTCAATATGGGCAATTTCTTTTGACATAAAGCGTTTCTGTTCATGCAGATGTACTGCTTTTTCGATTTCAACTTGTTCGGTTTGTGCTATTTCTAATAACCTAGCACATGTATTTGCTGGTTGATAGAATAGCGATTGTTCATCTACAGCATCCTGCAATGATTCCATTGGAAGAGCAATTGTAATACGCTTTACCTGTTTCATTAATTCCGCGATAATCTCTAATTCTCTTGTTGTGAATGAAGTGAAACCATCGATGTATATATCTGTTTTTGCAAGTAGTGTAGAGTCTTTTATTTTGGTTGCTAGTAATGTTAAGTAACCTTCACCGTCAATATAGCTAACTCCTAGTTTTTGTTCCATCTTTTCAAGCATCAGCATTATATCGGAGGATTTATCTATAAGCGTTTTTGGGGCATTAACATTTTCTAAATTGTTTAGGGCATTTGCCATGGTAGAGTAATCCATGCAGTATCTACTAAACTCTTTAAGTAATACTTCGATTTGATCGGTGAATCCTCTTTTTGTTGCTGCTCGCTTAAATAGCGTAAATTCGTCTTTGTGATTTTCAAGCAGACTCCGAATAAGCATACGGTAACCAAAGCCACTTATTTCTTCTTTGGCAATTCCACCTGTTTCTTGAAGAACACGCCACGCTAATCGTTTAAATGTCGTTACCTGTGCTCTAATTAGTCCTGGAAGTCCCGATTCTGCTGCAAGGTCATACTCACTGGAAAATGACATTTGGTCGGGAACTATGTAGAATATCGGGTCTCCTATAGGAGCTCTTTGTAGTTCTGTGATTATTTCTTGGTGGATAAAGGTTGTTTTTCCATAGCCTGATCGGCCACTAACTATTCGTAGCGACAATATTTTCAATCTCCTTTCGGAAGAAATTTTCTTTTGGTTATATGTAAAATAATTATAGGCTGTGATTTTGTTTCAGGATGACGCATTCCGCGGGCGTTGCCTCAGTCTCTTCGCTGGAAAACATATGCTCCTGTGGTTACTCCATTAAATTAGAGAGTAGTTATAAACTATAAGATTGGGCAGAATAAATATTATAATAACGATAATTGAAAAGGTTAAATAGAGAGAGACATCAAAACCTAAACTTTCACATGTTACTTGCGATGTCATGTTGATTACTTGCGTTTCTAAGGATTTTACTTGCTTTACTATATTAGTTACTTGCGCTTACTGTCTGTTTACTTGCTCTCGATGCTAATTTACTTGCGGAACGGGAAATTTTTCCAAAATTTGATATAGTAATAAAAAAAACCGAATAATCTCCTATCTCTATTGTACAAAACATACTACAGAGAGGGAAATTATTCGGTAGTGAATTGAGTCGTTGACTGCGAAATCGGCCAGTAACGTGCTTGCACCTCACCAACAATTTTTTCAGTATCTACAAAGTGAAAATATCGACTATCCATGCTAGAAATACGATTATCTCCTAAAACAAACAATTTATCAGGTGGAACCCGGTTACTTCCGGTCATTTCCTCTAATTCAAAATTTCCTGTGAAGTTATCATTTGGATTTTTATAAGCACTATACGATTCTAGAAAAGGCTCTTCTACTTTTTTATTGTTAATAAACAACTCATCGTTCTCATAGCTAATCTTATCACCTGGTAGACCAATGACACGCTTTACATAATCTTCACCCTGATCTCCATGAAAAATCACAATATCCATATGCTCGATTTTAGAAAGTTTTGTCACAATCACTTTATCTTTATTATGCAATGTTGGCATCATCGACTGACCCACTACCTCATAATTTGTCACAATGAACATTCTGACGAACATCACAATTAAGATACCTATTACTAATGCCATTAACCATTCCAGCATTTCTTTTTTTACATTATTCAAGACTTTCTCCTCTTTTGTTTTTTCTTTCGCCGCTGATTAAACGAAAATCAGCTTCTACTTTTTTATTTATTCTTTTTTCAATTGCTTTACCAACAAACCATAGAATAGCAATTAGCAAAATGACAATAGCTGTTCTAATAGGTTGAGTGATCAATGCCTTAATGTCTGAACCAATAAAACTGACAACAAAAATCATAATGAGTTTACCTAATGCCAGCGTCCAGAAATACGTATTTTTTTTCATATCTGAAAGTCCCGCAACAATATTGACTAAAGCAGAAGGTGTGAACGGGAAGCAAACGAGTAAAAAGAGTGGTCCAAATCCATTTCTCTCTACCCATTTTATAAGTTTTTGAATTCTCACATGCCTCGTTATAAAACCTAGGACACGTGCTCGTCCATATTTTCGAATCACTAAGAATACTGCATAGGAACCGGCAACTGATCCTATCCAGGATATAAGAAAACCAATCAGTAGACCATATGCATTGACGTTAGCAACTATAAAAACGACTAATGGTAAAAATGGAAGAAAGGCCTCCAAAAACGGCAAGAGGATACCAATTAGTGGTCCTAGTGCTCGATAATCATGTGTTAAATCTGTTAATGTCTCTATTGAAAACCAGTCCGGCATTTGGCTCTCCTCCAAATATGTATATTTATACTATTCCCAATATTACTGTACATAAAACTCACTTGTTATAGTATAATTTGTTGATTATGTATTCAGGTGGTGAACGTTTTGTGAATAATAGATCATTTCTTTCAGGATTAAAGGCTGGAATCAGTATTGCAATTGGTTATTTTCCAGTTGCCCTAACATTTGGCTTGCTTGCTAAAACGACTGGTCTTTCAATTTGGGAAGCAACAGCTATGAGTATCTTCGTTTATGCAGGAGCAGCGCAATATATGTCCCTCACACTCATTTCAAAAGGTGTTGACCCTATTTTAATCGTTTTAAATACGTTTGTCGTTAATATTCGTCACTTCTTAATGACGGCTGCACTGAACGAAAAGATGCAAAGTGAAAAAAGGTGGATCAAAGGTATTTATGCTTTTGGAATCACAGATGAAAGTTTTTCTGTACTAGCTACACAAAAGGATAAGAAAATAGCTACACCTTTTGCAGTTGGAGTAGCTTTAATAGCTTATAGTAGCTGGGTTGTTTTTACCGCAGTTGGTCATGTCATCGGCGCAAATCTCCCAGCGTTTTTACAAGCAGCTATGTCCATTGCTTTGTATGCCATGTTTGTCGGACTACTTGTACCCTCTATGAGAGGAAATAGAAAAGTAGTAATGCTTGCTCTTTTAGCAGCTATGATTAATGGGTTCTTTTACTGGACTCAGCTATTATCCACTGGTTGGTCCATATTAGTTGCTACACTGGCTTCTTCTATTTTTATTGAAATAATTTATGCAAAACGTGGAAAAAATTTACCGAAAGGGGTATAACAAATGGGTATGTGGTATTGGTGGACATTGCTTGGAATGGCTCTTGTTACATATATTCCGCGAGCGTTTCCTCTCACCTTTTTAGAGGGAAAAGAATTGCCTCCAGTCGTATCGGGTGTATTACGTAATATTCCTTTTGCAGTCTTAGGTGCTTTAATCTTTCCAGCTATTTTATATGTACAACAGGATAATCTATTATTTGGTTTAATAGGAACGGTTGTGGCATTTGGCTTAGCTTTTCTATTTTCAAATGTGATGGTTGTTGTACTTGGTACAATCGGAGTTTTAGCTGTATATAGTTTGATATTTTAATCGTACATAAAATTTATGCCTTTGATTTCCGCTCCGAGCGGACGCTTTCCGTGGGCACGGCTTCAGCCGCTTCCTTTGCTCCTGCGCAAGCTCGTCGCAAAAAAGATTTTCGCTACGCTAAGTCCAGGGTCTTCAGCTCGTGCTGTTCCCACTGGAGTCGCCGCTCTGCGCTCCAATCAACTAGGTCCACTTTATATAAACGGATAAATGGATATAAAACCACATAAATATAGTTTTTTTATCTTATAAGAGTAATGATCAAGTTGACTCTTATAAATAAACTTACCTTCTTCTTTTATTATAAAATAGTATTCCTAATAGGGCAGACAGGTTTTATCCCTATAAAATTTTTATTGATGACTCTTAATATCTCAGCGATATACTTTGCTAATTCTTATAGTTTAGTACTACACATTATATTGATTGGAGTGTAAGGTGGCGACTCCAGCGGGATAGCTTGAGCTGAAGACCCCACAGGGAGCGTAGCGAACGAGGAGGCTAAAGCCAAGCCCGCGGAAAGCGTCCACCTGAAACGGAAATCAACTTTGTTTGAGTTTTACCATTAATTACCACTTGTGAAATTGACTAATTTTAATATTTTAATCGCACATAATTTTTAGAACAAAAAATCCGCTCTCGTCAAAGAGGCGGATTTTTTTTATTTTTACTAGTTTTCATATGAGTACTATACCAGAAGCCGATTGTAAGTGATGCAGCGTCGATCATATAAATCCACCATCTATGTGTGTAGCCTGCATAGACTGATGCGGCGAATAATGCAACGGTTAATATTAACGCAACATAATGATTGAATGTTATGCGTGTAAATAATACAACGAGTGCTGCAGGAGCAAAAATAGCCAATATTATTTGAGTTGTGAGTGATAGTGATTCCATAGTTTCTCCTATCTAACTAAGATTAGACCTAGTCGATAATGATCATGTCTAAATAATATGTGCTGACGAAGACGTAATTCTCCATTTGAATCTAATACTTCAAGCCGACAATGCGCGGCATTTATTTGAACTGCTTCATACAATTCCTGTTCATTTTCAACTTTTTGTCCGTTCACTTTTACAATACGTTCTCCTATTAACAGCCCCATTTTCTCTGCTGGAGAACCGGACAGGACACCCGCAATCATAACACCATTCGATTGTGGTGAGACAGCATAATTCCCTGTTTTTTCTTGTTGATACTTTATGATTGTTATAAGCAATCTTGCAATTACTCCAACTAGTAGAGCAATTGCACTAACTAATGGCTCAAAATAACCGAAAGCCGCGATTATCGTTATAACAATCCCTAATTGCCAAACAATTTTTCCGTATCCTGCGAAAAAATGAATGGGTAGAGAATGTTGAGATTTTTGTTGGAAGCCAATTACAAATGGAAATAAAACCAAAGAAAAGGTCGTTTCACCAAGCGAAAACTGCGGCCAATAAGGTAAATAAGTCGGAATGACATCGCCAGGAATTATAAGTAATATAGGCAATAGCCATAATCTTTTTACATGATAAACGATTGCTTCTACACCTCTAGCAGTCATCACTAGTTTTGGAGAAGCTTGTGAAGCACCATGTTTTTGAATAAGAACACCTTCAACAATAAGTAGAAGACCCGCTATTATAGCTATTGGAACAATCCCATTTTGTAAAATATCCAAACCAGAAATAGTCCATGAAAATAAGTCTAATGACCAGCCATATGTATACATGGCATAGATTGTTGCCGTACCTAATGCAATTGCGTATACCGCAGAACCAAACTGATACGTAAATAATAATATAAATAATATCATCCACGCGCTATATACCCATAGCCAAGAATTAGGAATAACTAATCCCACAACTACACTGACAACAGAAATAATTAACGCCCAAATTAATCCATCCAACAAGAATTTCTTAGTTTCTGTCCATCCCCATAGTAATCTTGTGCGAAACTGCCTTCTTTCTCTTTTTACTCGAACATATCCGATCAATATCGAGAAGAGAAGCGTAATATATACTGAAGGATGAAGGAAAAAACGTCCAATTCCTTTAACCAATTCGATTAAAATTTCTTGCACCATACGCATCCCCCTCACTTGCAACTATACTTCCTATTATTGTAACAAACAGAGAGGGCTTTGCGTATAGGATTTTCGTATTTACTTTGTTATTTTATATCATGAAGTAAATAACTAATGCCCATTTGGAACTGCTTATCATTTTCTCTACTAGTTTTATAATCCAGAATAGTTTTTGTTAATGACTGAAAAAGTGCATCATCTATCTCATTGAATTTATCCAAGCTTCTCTCCTCTCGATATTTTTCAACTGCTGCTCCCGTATCTTCATCAAAGTATCCATCTTGGCGACTTATATTATAACCAAGTGCACCTAATACTTGTTGAACATACTTTACCTCTTCCCCAAAGTCACCTACACGAAAATTACCTTGATAATATTTTGTATCCATTGTATATAATTCATCAGGTTCGACTTGTAAGTCTGCTTGAATGCCTTTATGATGAATCCACTCTTGTTTTGGAGTAAGCCATTTATGAGTAGAGATTTTAAGCTTTCCACCATTCTTCAGTGGACGTGTTTCCTGAACAGTCCCTTTACCAAAACTTGTTTCTCCGACAATCATCGCACGCTGGTTATCCTTCAATGCTCCTGCTAGCACTTCACTTGCGGAAGCACTTCCACCATTTTGTAATAGCACTACTGGAAGCTTGTTTAGATACTGATTATCCTGTGTTTCAGTATTAAGCATTTCCAAAACACCTTTTGCATCTTGCATATAGGCGAAAGTGGAGCCATTCGGCAATAAAGTACCGATAATAGTAGATACACTAAATAAATAGCCGCCGGGGTTCCCTCTTACATCAATTACAAGCCCATCTATCCCTCGTTCCACTAATGCCTTCGTTTGTTTCTCCCACTCTTCTCCAGTCTTCTCACCAAATAAAGTGATATTCACAATACCAATTGAATAGTCTTCTACTTCATAAATATCACTGGAAACCGTATGCATCGCAATCGTATCACGTTTCATATGTAATTCTACATGGCGATTCTCACTAGCTCGATACACCGTCATTTTCAAGTTAGATCCTTTTTTACCACTTAACAGCTGTATTAACTCTGCCATTGACTTGCCTTCTACTCTTTCTTCGTTCACACGAACAATTTCATCTTGAGATTTTAAGCCAGCTTTAAAAGCAGGCGAATCCTTTAAAGGTGCCACCACGACAAATTTCCCTGCCGAGAGCATAATCTCCGCTCCAATTCCAACTCTTTCTTCTGCAAGTGAAGCCTCTTGATTCGCTGCTTCTTCCTTAGTTAAATACGTACTATGTGGATCTTCTAACGCATCTGCCATTCCACGAATTGCACCTTCAACGAGCAGATTTTCATTTTTAGAGAATACCGCCTCTTTTTTTATTAGTTTGAACGCTTCATCAATGACTTGACTATTGCTCACACTTTTTTGTTCTGTAGCTGAAGGTTTCATCAACCACATATACCCGATACCTAAAATAACAACGACTAACAAACCATAAAGAAAAAACCGACTTTTGCGCAAGTTCAACCTCCTACTTTTCCACTAATATATGTGTGAAAACAGGAGTTTAATACTTGCTCAAAAATCGGTTGTTATTTTAAATTACTCACATAGTCTGTCAACATTTGCTCGTCCATCGGTCCAACAATCTTATTTTGAATGATTCCCGTAGTATCTATCATATAAGTAGTTGGTATTGTAATCGCTTGATATGTTTCCCCAACTATCCCTTCCTCATCTAGTGGTATAGGAAAGCTAAGTGCATAATCTTCTTGAAACGCTTTGACTTTGTCCAGACCAGTATCAGTACTTGTCAAATTGACCGCTAAAATTTCCACATTTTCTTTCTCTGCCATATCTTCATAATAGTTTTGCATATGTGGCATCTCTGCTTTACAAGGAGGACACCAAGTTGCCCAAAAATTTAATACAACTTTCTTTCCTTTATAATCTGCGAGTGTGACTTCCTCGCCCGCTAGTGTAGTCAGAGTAAAATTAGGTGCTGCATTTCCTTTTCCTAAACCTTCGTTTGCAGCATTGTTCGCTAAATCTGTACCCATTTGCTCGCCCGCAAATGCTTCTTGTTCATCAATATTATCTCTTACAAAGGATATTGTTGCGATTGCTACTAATGCAGCTATAACTACTAGTCCAATAACTTTTTTCTTCATATTATACCTCCTACTGGTACGATAATATTTCACTGCCCTTATTATATGTTATCTGTTGCGTTAAATACGAATTAAATGAGCTCAAATGTGACTATGTAGTGACTTGAATCTTCCATATAGAAACCTTCTAAACGGATGTGCGCTGCCGCACGCTACGCATGAGCCTTCAAGGATGGTCGCTTAAGCTCCTTCACCTCTCTGAAGTCTCATTCTTCGAGCTCATGCGGCTTGGAAGGCGCACATCCTATTTTTCGACAATGAAATAGAATTGATTTCTAAAGGAACGAATTGTCACATTAGTAGTAGAAAGATTTCCATCAATAAAAGGATAATTATTCCCTTTCGCAAGTAAAATGCATTTAGAGCAAGTAAATTATCCATAGATGCAAGTATTATTCATTTGACCGCAAGTATTCAACCTACCAAAGCAAGTAACTAATCATCAGGTATAAATTTTATCATTAAGAAAATTTCTATACGGATGTGTGCTTGCCGCACGCTACGCATGAGCCTTCAAGGATGGTCGCTTAAGCTCCTTCACCCTTTCTGAAGTCTCATTCTTCGCGCTCATGCGGCTTGGAAGGCACACATCCTATTTTTCACCGATGAAATAGAGTTGAATTTCTAAAGGAACGGATTATCACATTAGTAGTATAAAGATTTCCATCAATAAAAGGATAATTATTCCTTTTCGCAAGTAAAACGCATTTAGAGCAAGTAAATTATCCATATATGCAAGTATTATCTACATGACCACAAGTATTCAACCTACCTAAGCAAGTAACTTATCATCAGGTAGAAGTTTTATCATTAAGAAACTTTCTATCCAGATGTGCGCTGCCGTACGCTACGCATGAGCCTTCAAGGATGGTCGCTTACGCTCCTTCATCCTTTTTGAAGTCTCATTCTTTTCGCTCATGCGGCTTGGAAGGCACACATCCTATTTTTCACCGGTGAAATAGAGTTGAATTTCTAAAAGAACGGATTATCACATTAGTAGTATAAAGATTTCCATCAATAAAAGGATAATTATTCCCTTTCGCAAGTAAAATGCATTTAGAACAAGTAAACGATCCATATATGCAAGTATTATCTACATGACCACAAGTATTCAACCTACCAAAGCAAGTTACTAATTATCAGGTAGAAAAATTTTATCATAAAGAAACTTTCTATCCGGATGTATGCTTGCCGCACGCTACGCATGAGCCTTCAAGGATGGCCACTGACGCTCCTTCCTCCTTTATGAAGTCTCATACTTCGCGCTCTTGCGACTTGTGAAGGCACACCTCCTATTTTAAGCCGATGAAGTAGAATTGATTTTTCAATAAAAGGAGAATTATTCCTTTTCGAAAGTAAATTTGCATCTAGAACAAGTAAACGATCCATATATGCAAGTATTATCTACATGACCACAAGTATTATTCCTTTGACCGCAAGTATTCAACCTACCAAAGCAAGTAACTAATCATCAGGTAGAAATTTTATCATAAAGAAACTTTCTATCCGGATGTATGCTTGCCGCACGCTACGCATGAGCCTTCAAGGATGGTCGCTTACACTCCTTCATCCTTTTTGAAGTCTCATTCTTCGCGCTCATGCAGCTTGGAAGGCACACATCCTATTTTTCACCGATGAAATAGAATTGATTTTCTAAAGGAACGAATTATTACATAAATAAGATAAAAGACACCAAATAAATGGATAAAATCCCCATTACTTAAGTTGATCTACATCGAGAGCAAGTAAACAATGAATATACACAAGTATCTTGAAGTATAATGCAAGTATTATTCACATGAGAGCAAGTATCCAAAATACCCAAGCAAGTAACAGAGATTTCTCGATGTAAAGGTAAAAATCCTTACTATACGAATGGACACTGCTGTTCGCTCTATTTCATCAACCGATTCTAATTATTGTTTTTTAGTACTAATCCGGTTCAATTATAAAGTAATATCTACTCACTTATATTGATTGGAGTGTAACGTGGCGACTTCAGCGGGAATTGCGTGTCCAGGCGAGACTCCATAGGAGGCTCACGGACCGCCCTCGGAAAGCGTCCGCGTGAAACGGAAATCATAGTATTCCCTGTTTACCGTTATCTAGAACTTTTATGAGAATTGTAGTAGAAATACTCTATTAAATTCTAAGACTTTTTAATTCTAAAAAAAACAACGCCTCTCCATGATTGGAGAAGCATTGTTTAAATATTATAAGGAAATATATCTCAATGGGTTAACAGAGTTTTTCGCCATACCTTCCCAGTTTCCTAAATGAATTTCAAAATGCAAATGAGGTCCAGTAGAGTTACCAGTAGTACCAATTCCACCGATAATCTGCCCTTTCGACACAACTTGTCCTTTACTTACTTTAATACTGCTTAAATGCGCATATAGCGAAGTAAAAATTTGACCGTCAATAGAATGAGTTACCATAATTACATTTCCATATGTGCTGAGCGGAGAAGCATAAGAAACAACTCCATCTGCAGCCGATACTACCGGGGTACCTGTACTGTTTGCAATATCAATACCATAGTGAGTTTTTACTACACCATGTATCGGGTGTGTTCGACTACCATATCCAGAAGTGAAGCGTCCAGATGCAGGTCTAGTCCAAGAACCAGCAGAGACATTTGGTATGGCTGAAGAAGAACCGCCACTCGCTGCTTGCTGACGTTTTCTTTCTTCCGCTTCTTTACGTTTCTTTTCTTCAGCTGCTTTTCTTGCAATTTCTGCTATTCTTTTTTGTTCAGCAACAATTTTATTTTGCGTTTCTTGGCTTAAGTTTAGAATTTCGTCATATTCTGTTTCTAATACTTCTTTTTCTTCATGTAATTTAGCCTGTTCTACTTCTAACTGATCTACTAAATTACCTTTTGAAGCCTTTTGAGTGTCTAGAGATGCCTTCAAACTTACAAGCTCATTTTTACTATCTTCCTGTTGTTGTAGTTTTTTCTCTAGGCTTGCTTGTTGCTCTTCTAATTGGGCTTTATCATCTGCCTGTTCTTTTAAGATGGTACGGTCTGCATCCATCAACGTATTGACTGCAGAAAAGCGGTCAATAAAATCGATGAAACTATTTGCCCCTAGCAATACATCTAGGTAACTAACAGAACCCCCACTTACTTGAACTGCACGGATTCGTTCTTTTAATAGTTCATCACGCTCTTCAATTTTTCTTTCAAGTTCTTTAATTGAAGCATGTAATTTTTCAATCTCAGTTGTTGTTAATTTAATTTGGTTTAGCACTTCAGCAATCTGAGATTCCGTACTAATAATCTTAGTATCCAACTCTTTTATTTGAGCCATAATTTGATCTATTTTTGATACGTTTTGGTCAATCTTGCCTTCTGTATCTTTAATATTTGAGTCAATACTATTTTTCTTTTGTTCTAATTGTTTTTGTTCGTTTTTTAAATCATCTAGAGTATTAGCTAAAGCACTTGGTGTTGTTATTAAAAGTGCACCTGTAGTAGCTATCGCCATAATTCTTAGCATCCATTTAGACTGTTTTCTCAACACTTCTTGCTCCCTTCAATTTACAAACTACACACGTAGAAACTTACGGACTGACATAAAACTTCCCCAAACGCCTATGAGTACGCCCATTAATAAGATCAAGCCGTTTACTTGATAAATAAATGGCGAGAAATCTAGCAGTTCAAATAATTTTCCTTGTTTCAATTTTGGTGCTAGCAAGTTAGAAATATTATAGTAGAGTACTGTTACTAACGTGATAGGAACAATAGACCCTAAAATTCCAAGCCACATACCTTCTAAGATGAATGGAATACGTATAAACCAATTCGTTGCTCCAACCAATTTCATAATTTCAATATCTCTTCTTCTTGCAACGATAGTAATACGAATCGTGTTAGAAATTAGGAACATTGCTGTAAATAGCAATGCTAGAATTAGTACTAACCCAACGTTTCTACCCGTGTTCAAGAACGAGAATAAATTTTCTATCTTTCCTTCTCCATACTTCACCTCAAACGTATTATCGAGACGATCTAATTTCTTTGCGACTGCTTCGGTTTCTTGAGGATTTGTAGCTTTAGCATAAAATACATTATGTAATGGATTCTGTTGGTCATATAATCGTAAATCTTCTCCAAAATCTACTACTAATTTACTTAATTCATCACCTTTTGGAGAATATTTTACTTCTGCTACTCCAGCTGTCTCTTTAATCTCTTGCTCTAGTTTTGTTATAGAAGCTTCATCTGCTGTTAACTCAACATAGACTTTAATCTCTACGTCTTTCTCCAAATCATCTGCTATTTTGTTTAAGTTCATCATGATCATGACGAACACTCCAACAAGTAACAATGTAACTGTTACTGCACTTACGGAAGCAAATGTCATCCACCCGTTGCGACTGATGCTCTTTAAACTTTCTCTGAAGTGTCTTCCTAATGTTCTACCCTTCATAACCGTATTCTCCTCCGTATTCGTCTCGAGTGATTAATCCACCCTCAACTGCTATAACACGGTGTCTAATAGTATTAACAATTTCTCTATTATGAGTTGCCATAATAATCGTTGTTCCTCGAGCATTTATTTCTTCAAATATATTCATAATTTCCCATGAAGTTTCTGGATCTAAATTTCCTGTCGGTTCATCTGCAATTACTAGCTGTGGAGTATTCACAATTGAACGAGCAATCGACACACGTTGCTGTTCTCCTCCTGAAAGCTCTGTAGGGAACATTCTTGCTTTATGTTTCAAACCTACTAACTCTAACACATCCATAACTTTTTTGCGTATTACTTTTGGTGTTTCTTCAATAACTTCTAATGCAAACGCCACATTTTCATAAACATTCAAACGGGGTAATAACTTAAAGTCTTGGAATACTACACCAATTTGACGTCTTAAATATGGTACTTTACTGTTTTTGAGACTTGCTAAATTTGTACCATTGATCAAAATATCTCCAGAGGTCGGGCGTTCTTCTCTATACATCATTTTGATGAATGTCGATTTTCCTGCTCCACTTGGTCCTACTACATAGACAAAATCACCTTGTTCAATCTTTACATCAATACCGTTAGCGGCAACAATACCATTTGGGTATTTTTTGTAGACATTTATCATTTCTATCATTATAAACCACCTAATTAGATTCGTCATAAAATGCAACACGCCTATTATAACATTAGAAGAGCTTTTGTTTGTTACAAATAGATTTCAATTTGTAGGTAAATATAGGTAGTTTTTTTGAAAACAAACCTACGTTTTAGCCTAAATAGTAAATTTCTCTTACCTACTTTATACCCTTCTTCAACATACATTCTACACCAATCGTGGAGATTCCTTCTTTTATATCAATAAAAAAATCAGCTACTCAATAAGAGCAGCTGATTCCATATTTAGGTTTGATTTTCACTATAATTACTTCTTAGCAGCTAACCACTCTGCTACTGCTTGAGCGTCATCACCAGAAATAATTCCACCAGGCATAGCACCTCTACCGTTTTCAATAACGTTCAAAATTTCATCTTCTGATAAGCGTGAACCTACATTATTTAGAGCTGGGAAGTTACCTTGCCCTTCTAAATTCTGGCCATGACAGCTAATACATTTTGCACTAACTATCTTTTCTGCATCTACAGAGGCTGTTTCAGTTGTTGTACCTGAGTCTGTTGATTTATCCGTATCTTTATCGGCATTATCATCACCGCCACCACATGCTGCTAGTACTAACCCTGCTCCTAATATTAAAGCTAAAAGTTTCTTGTTCATGTTACTACCTCCCTAAATCGAATTTAGTTTGCATAAATATTATACCTTAGTTAAGATCTTTTGAAACCTTCTCCCAGTACCTCATAGGCGTCCGAAACTATGACAAAAGCAGCAGGGTCAATAGTTTTAATGACATGTTTCAACTTTGTGAACTCTGTCTGATATGCCACAACCATTAAAATTGGTCTTTCTATATTCGTGTACCCACCATAAGCTGGAAGTTTTGTTACACCGCGATCTATCTCGGTATATATAGCATCTCTAATTTCATCTTGTTTATTCGTAATAATATAAATCATTTTGGATTGACTAAACCCTAATTGAACAAGATCAATCGTTTTTGTCGTAACAAACAATGCTATTAGCGCATAAAGAGCCTTCTCAATGTCGAAAACGACTGCTGCACTAAGTACTATTAATCCATCTAATAAGAGGACACTTGTCCCAAGAGAAAATCCTGTATATTTTGTAATTATTTGAGCAGCTAAATCGGTTCCACCTGTGGACGCACCGCCTCTAAAAACTAAGCCTAAACCAAGGCCAACAGTAATTCCGCCAAATAACGCGCCAAGTAATGGATTCATCGTCCATGGTTCCCAATTAGCAGACACTAACACCACTGCTGGCAGCACTAATGTTCCAACTAAGGATTTAATACCAAATTTTGCTCCCAAAAAGATAAGTCCTGATATAAACAAAGGAATATTAAAAGCATATTGCACAAGTCCTGGCTCCCAACCAAAAACTCCTTTTAAAATTGTACTGATCCCACTAACTCCACCTGAAGCGATTTGGTTTGGTAATAAAAAGACGTTAAATGCTAAAGCAATAATAGCTGCGCCAACAATTACATAAACATAATCTTTTGAATTTTTTATGAGGGGATGTGGTTCTTTATATTGTCTACGATTATAATTAGTTTCCATTTCTTATCCTCTTTCACTTAAATACTTGTATTTGCCTGCACTAGTATAACAAGTGAGAAGTAATTTGTGAACTTCAACAAGATAGCGTGTTGACTAGGTAAAGTGAATGAAGTAGAGGATTTTGGATTATATATATGTTATCTCTCAACATTAGTAATTTATACATGAGCAATAATGTATCTCTACATGCTTTTAATAGGAGCTATATTTTATTAATGCTCTGTGCTTCTTTGTAGGTTTGATCGATATATTTGGCATTTGCCTGTTGATCTTCGGTTATCTGAACAAGTGTTGCGTTGAACTCTTCTACAGTGGCTGTGCTTTCTTCTATAATTGCGGCGAACTCATTTGTACTAATATTAATGGATTCTGTATTATTTGAAATGACATCCACATCGTGTAAGAATTTAGCTAACTCGTTTTGTAAATTCTTCATTGTTTCATGAAGTATGTTAAATGACTTATTCGATTTATCAGCTGTTGCTACTTGAGCGTAAATCTGGTTCACTCCATTTTCTAGCTTATTAAGAGCTTCTTGATTGAATTTATTTAATTGATTCAAATTATCATCTATTTTTTCCAGTGATTGATCGGTTACTCCTGCAAGTTTTCGGATTTCTTCTGCAACGACAGCAAATCCTTTGCCTAGTTCTCCGGCTCTTGCAGCTTCTATTGAGGCGTTTAGGGCTAGAAGATTAGTTTGTGAAGTAATTTGACGAATATCACTTGCAAAATTATTTGTTTCATTAATTTTTTCAGAAAGTCCGTTAAACGTTCTATTTAATTCTACAAAAAAGACTGTAAATTGATCAATTTCATATTTCATCTTCTCCATCACTGCAGAGCCATCCGAAGCATTCTGTTCTGCTAATTCTGCTTGTTTAACAATTTCATGCAAATGTCCGGCCATTTCTTTAACAGAATCAGAAGTTGCCTCTGTATTTTTTACAATTTCAACTACGTGGTCTGCTTGTTTTTGAGAACCAATACTAACTTCTCCAACAGCAACAAGCATTTCTGCCTGCGCATTATTGGTATTAAATGTATTAGTGCGAATTTGCTCTAAATTAGTCGTAATAACAGATACAGCGGTTTCTAATTTTTGATGTAAGGAAGCATCTTCAACTGACTTCACCTTAGCATCTTCTATTAGCTTTTCGACATTAGAGAATAACTTTTTACTTTGTCTTACTTGTAGGAAAATCCCAAGTGCCATAACGAACTGTATAAGAAAAATATTGACGATTCTACCTTCAAATATACCTGAGTTGTCCATTATTACATTATTAATCATAGCTATTACCGACAAAATATAACCGAATATAAAAATACTCTGTTTAGAATGCAAACTACTTAAAATTAGGATAAATAAAGCTAATACAATTGTGGCAACACTCACGACATTAAAAAAACTCATACTTAATGCTGTAATTGCTCCTGCGAGGATAACAAAATAGGGAAAAATAAGTGCAATAGCTGATGCTTTCCTTGCAAATAAATACATGATGACTGATATTATAAATGGAATTGCAAGTGATACAATAATCACGGTTTTCTCTTGAATAATAATTTGTACTAATAAAGCTAACCCAGAAGCCAATCCATAAGCTAAAAATAAAATGAAGTTTTTTCTCCTTAAATCTTCGTTTTTCAACTCATTAATATTCATTTCTACTTCCCCTATCCTTAATATTCTGAAAAATAAAAAAACCGATATTATATAATTATAACATCGGTGTTAAAAACGTCTATTAATTTATTTTTGAACGTAGGTAAGCGTGAATAAACGGATCAATTTCACCATCTACAACTGCATGAACATTACCACTTTCTTCATTTGTACGGTGATCTTTTACCATCGAATATGGATGGAATACGTAAGAACGTATTTGACTTCCCCAGCCGATTTCTTTTTGTTCTCCACGGATTTCCAATAATTGCGCTTCTTGTTCTTCGATTTTCAGCTGATAAAGTTTAGATTTTAATAATTTCATCGCATGCTCACGGTTTTTAATCTGTGAACGCTCTGATTGACAAGTAACAACTGTATTTGTAGGTAAATGTGTAATACGAACTGCTGAGTCAGTCGTATTAATATGCTGACCACCAGCACCAGTTGCACGATACGTGTCAATTTTCAAATCTTCAGTACGAATATCAATTTCGATTTCATCTGTGAACTCAGGCATTACTTCACATGAAACAAACGAAGTATGACGACGTCCTGATGAGTCAAAAGGAGAAATACGAACAAGACGATGAACGCCTTTTTCCGCTTTTAAATAGCCATATGCATTATGCCCTTTGATGAGTAAAGTTACCGACTTAATACCAGCTTCATCTCCAGGTAAATAATCGATTGTTTCTACTTTAAAGCCACGTTTATCTGCCCATCGTTGGTACATACGTAACAATATAGATCCCCAGTCTTGAGACTCCGTACCACCAGCACCAGGGTGCAATTCTAAAATTGCATTGTGTTTATCGTATTCCTCGCTAAGTAACATTTGCAATTCAAAATCACTAAGCTTGTTTGTAAAATCTTTTAATTCGTTACCAAGGTCTTCCTGCAGCTCTTCATCAGGCATTTCCTTTATTAATTCCAAAGTCATCTCTAAGTCTTCTTGAGTGGATTCAAGATTACGATACTCTTCTACAATAGCTTTTAATGCATTTGTCTCATTAATCACTTTTTGAGCTCCCTGTGCATCGTCCCAGAAATCAGGAAATGTCATCAGCTCTTCTAATTCTTGAATTCGGACCTCTTTGTTTTCTAAGTCAAAGAGACCCCCTAAAGTCTTTTAACTTGCCTGAAGTTCTATCTAACTCATTACGTACTGTTGCAATTTCTATCATTTGTTGTTCCTCCGACTTTCTTGATTTCATACCAATATTGTACTGTAGCATTAGCATGAGTGTTCGTGTTTATGCAGTGAGACTACTTTATGACTAATGCCATACTATATAAACTAAAATATGACATTAGCTGCATCCCTTTCCAATCTTAACGAAGACCCACATTATGTGGGTCTTTCAGAGGTTGTGACAGGATACCACGAACTTAAACTGTATCTCTTAGCATAGACGCTTCACTTTACTTTATTATTGCACTGCTCCATGACAGTTTTTGAATTTTTCACCGCTCCCACATGGACATGGATCGTTACGTCCGACAGAAACTTGTTTGCGTACTGGTTTTTTCTTCACAGGACCGCTTTCTTCTTTCGGATTTACAGCTTGCCCTTTTGCTACTTCTTCGCGTTCTAGGTTATTCCGAATTTCAGCTTTCATCGCATATTTTGCAACGTCTTCCTGGATGGAATCGACCATTGCTTCGAACATGGCAAATCCTTCACTTTGATATTCACGAAGTGGGTCTGTTTGCCCGTATGCACGTAAGTGGATTCCTTGGCGAAGTTGATCCATTGCATCAATATGATCAATCCACTTGGAGTCAATTGAACGAAGTAATACTACTTTTTCAAACTCACGCATACGTTCAGCAGTCATTTCTTCTTCCTTCGCATCGTAGAATCGAATTACTTCTTCTTTGATTTTTTCGATCATTTCTTCAGAAGATAAATTTTCTAATACCGATTGTGTTATTACACCTTCAGGCAATAAGTTCGCTTGAATATGATCTTCAATTCCTTTCAAACTCCAATCAGCGTTATTCTCAGAGCTTGTATGGGAAGAAACTAAACGCTCAATTGCACCGAATAACATTGACTCAACAAGTGCACGCATATTTTCTGTTTCTAATACTTCATTACGTTCTTTATAAATAATTTCACGTTGTTGACGTAGTACATCATCATATTGTAATAAACGCTTACGTGAATCGAAGTTATTTCCTTCTACCCGTTTTTGCGCTGATTCTACTGCACGGGATACCATCTTCGATTGAATTGGTTGAGTGTCATCCATACCTAGCTTTGACATCATGGCACGCATGTTATCAGAGCCAAACCTGCGCATTAATTCATCTTCCATTGATAAATAGAATTGAGTAACCCCAGGATCTCCTTGACGACCAGAACGTCCACGTAGTTGGTTATCTATACGACGAGATTCATGTCGTTCCGTCCCAATTACTGCTAAACCACCAACTTCAACTACTCCATCGCCTAGTTTAATATCTGTCCCACGACCAGCCATATTTGTTGCAATCGTAACAGATCCTAGATGACCAGCAGTTGCAATAATTTCCGCTTCATGTTCATGATTTTTGGCATTTAATACATTATGCTTAATACCATGTTTGGTTAATAAATTAGAAATAATTTCAGAGGTTTCAATAGCAACAGTACCAATTAGAACTGGTTGACCGCTTTTGTTGCGCTCTGCAATATCAGCAGCTGCTGCTTCGTATTTACCATTCATGGATGCATAGATTAAATCTGCGCGGTCATCCCTTGCAATTGGACGGTTTGTTGGAATCGCAATAACATTCATGTTGTATATATTGCGGAACTCCTCTTCTTCCGTTTTTGCTGTACCAGTCATTCCCGACAGCTTATCGTACATACGGAAAAAGTTTTGGAAAGTAATCGTAGCCATTGTCATCGATTCGTTTTGGATTTCTAAGCCTTCTTTTGCTTCAATCGCTTGATGAAGACCATCACTATAACGACGACCTTTCATTAGACGACCAGTGAATGAATCGACTATTACAACATCGCCCTCTTGAACGACATAGTCGACATCCAAATGCATGGAAGCATGGGCTTTTAATGATTGATTAACAGCATGATTTAAACGAACATGAGTCAAATCAAACAAATTATCTATATTGAAAGCTTTTTCTACTTTTTCTACACCAGTATCAGTTAGTGTTACACCTTTTGTGGATTCTTCATAAGAAAAATCTACTTCTTTTGTTAATGTACGCACAAATGCATTTGCTTGTTTATAAAGAAGTGCTGCTTTGTTGGCTTGTCCTGAAATAATTAAAGGTGTTCTCGCTTCATCTATTAAGATGGAATCAACTTCATCGATTACTGCATAGTGAAGAGGACGTTGAACTTTATCTTCTTTATACAACACCATATTATCTCGTAAATAATCGAACCCAAGCTCATTGTTTGTAGAATATGTAACATCCGCCGCATAAGCTTCACGCTTTTCTTCTTTAGACAATGAATTTAAGTTCAATCCAACACTTAATCCTAGGAAATCATATAATTGTCCCATCTCAGCAGCATCACGGCTAGATAAGTATTCATTGACCGTCACAACATGCGCACCGAGACCAGTAATCGCATTTAAATAAATAGACATAGTTGAAGTTAGTGTTTTACCTTCCCCTGTTTTCATCTCCGCAATATTACCCTCGTGAAGAGCAGCCGCTCCCATAATTTGAACACGGAAAGGGAACATTCCAAGAACACGTTTAGATCCTTCGCGTGCTACTGCAAATGCCTCTGGCAATAAACTATCTAAGCTTTCTCCTTTTGAATGGCGACCACGGAACTCTTCTGTTTTCGCTCGTAACTCTTCATCAGACAATGCTTCCATTTTACTTTCTAATGCTTCTACTTTATCCGCAATTTTCTCTAGGCGTTTTAGTTCACGTTTATTTAAATCGAACACTTTATTTAATACTCCAAGCATCTATTTTCACTTCCCATTTAGTCTTACTCTCCATTTTACCATTCGTTCTAAAGGCACGCAAATAAGGTACACTATTATTTTGAATGCATTTGGAGACTTATATGCATAATGCATAAGTAAAAAGTGGTTCTGATTACTTAGACCACCCAACATTTTACTCGATATTATCCCATGTAAACGATAAAAACTCTCCTCGTAATGAGGAGAGTTCGGTATTTGGATTTAGACGCTTAGTTTGTTTCGATCAAACCATATTTTCCATCGCTACGCTTATAAACAATATGTGTTCCATTAGATTCTGCATCTGTGAAGATGAAGAAATTATGACCAAGCATGTTCATTTGAAGTACTGCCTCTTCTTGATCCATCGGTTTTAGGTCAAACTGTTTAGTACGAACGATATTATATTCATCTTCTTCAGTATGGTCTGTTACAGCATCTGGTGGATCAATTGTTGCAAAAAATGTTGCTACACCTTCACGTTCACGGAACTTACGATTTACTTTTGTTTTATATTTTCTAATTTGACGCTCTAATTTATCAACGATTAAATCGATTGCAGCGTACATATCTGCATTGCGTTCTTCTGCTCGCAGTGTTAAATTTTTCATAGGAATTGTTACTTCTACCTTTGTTTGCTTGTCGTTATACACTTTTAAGTTAACGTTTGCAGTTGCTTGAATTTCTTCGTTGAAGTAACGGTCTACTTTCTCAATCTTCCCTTCAACGTATTCACGTATTGCAGGAGTCACCTCAATGTTTTCTCCACGAATGTTAAAGTTTAGCATGTAAACTCCTCCTTTAATTTAACTCTATATATATATTTCAACACCACCTTTAAAATATCCTTCTTATTTTAAAGTTTTTATTTATTTTTTGTCGAAACTTGTAATAATTTTTACTTACCTGAGTTCCATCTCTTTACGTCTCCGGTTTTTTAGCTCTCCAATAATCATTTTTTCACTCTCACTATCCCCAACTAACTTTATGCCATATTCATGACCATCTGCTTTTCGGTGGGACCAAACAAATTCTCCTACCATAGAAATAGGATTTGTATCTAAAGTGAAATGTAATTCAACATGATGTAATTGATCGATGGAAATAAATAATTCACTAAACATCTTCAAGCCATTTGGACTGATATCTATAATTTTGCAAATACCTTTGTTTGATAATTCCACTCCATTACTGCCTTCAGTTTGTTTTATTAAACGAAATGTTGCATCGCAAGGTTCTTCAAATGTATAACGAAAATACTCGTTACGGTTATACTTCAAATTCCTTCCTCCTTCCGATGGGTACTTATAATATATTTTTCATTATGCAGAATTAACAAAGAATTATCAAACGATAAGAAGATGTTGGGAACACAAAAAAAGTTCTACCGTAGATTATACGATAGAACAGATATGTATATGTTTTATTTGTTTACCGCTACTGTTACATCAGCAATTCGTTTAGCTCCCACGTAACGATCTCCCCAATAATATGGATCACTTAATTTATCGATTTTCACACCTTTTGAAGTGGATGAATGGATAAATTTGCCGTCTCCGATATAAATACCAACATGTGAGACGCCTCTACCAGAAGTATTGAAGAATACTAAGTCACCAGAAGATAAATCACTTTTATCTATTTTAGATCCTGAAGCGTACATTCCTGAAGAAGTTCTTGGAAGACTTACTCCTAAATCATTGTACACATAGCTTACAAATCCTGAACAATCAAATCCTGCTTTTGTTGTACCGCCACCACGATATTTTGTTCCAATTAAATCCTTAGCTGTTGCTACTAATTCAGATGAATTAACAGAGCTTGCTGCTTCCGTATTTCCTGCGAATGTTGATATAACTAAGAGAACGGATAATGCTAATATAGCCATGACTTTTTGCGACATAGATTTTAAATTCATCGTGTTCCCCCAAGGTTTAAAGTTTTCTGATTATTTCTCTAAACTCATCTTACCACTCTTTAAACCTTTTTAATTTTACAGTTATGTAACAATTGTGTTACAACGAAAACTCAGTGTTTTCAACGGATTACACAAAAAAACCTAACAAGTATAGAAATAATTACTTGTTAGGACTAATTTATATGACAAATCTAGTGCTTGATTTCTCCAAAATAATTGCCTGTTCACTTACATTATTTATCAATTTAGAAAGCATTTCGATTGTCTGAACATTAGATAAAAGCATGTCCTCAGTGTGCTCCATTTGCGCTGTGTTAGATTCGATTGATTCTATTAATGCAAATATGAGTTTCTCAGAAGTATTCTTTTCTTCTTCAATCGTTAAAATAGAATCTTTCATATAATCATTTTGATTTTTGGAATCTCGTATATAGGAAACTATTTTATCCATTTTATGATGCAGCATCTCAAACGTTGCCGCGTTATTTTTGGATGTAGCCAATCCATCAGCAAAAACGCTTGCCATCTGAGTCCCTTGTTGAGTAATAGAATTAGATATCTGATGAATTGTGGAAGCTGTACCAGACACTTCATCTGCAAGTTTTTTTACTTCTTCCGCTACAACTGCAAATCCTTTACCATGTACACCCGACCTGGCAGCCTCTATTCCAGCGTTCAATGCCAATAAGTTAGTTTGCTTGGAAATCGTTTGGACGATTGTAGTCATTCGTGCTATTTCCTCAGTCCGCTCTTGCAGTATTTTTCTCTCTGCATCAGCTTCTTTAAATAATGTTCGTAATTTTGCCGATTCACCAGCAGCATTTTTCAATGCCGATGCACTTTCATCAGCCATTTGTACAGCAATTGTGGAATACTCGGTCAATTCAATTACTTTTTCTGTTACTTCGCCAAAAGTCTGTGAAAACTCCTCTAAAAAGGAACGGATACTTATAGAACTTTCCTTTTGCTTTAGCATACTTCCACTCGTTTCATGAATAGCTAATTTGACGATATTTGTGCTATCTACTGTATTAGTGGAGTATTCTTTTAACTCTGCGCTATTTCCACTCAATTTCTCGGCAGTATATTTAATAGTTTTTACGATATCTATAAGGTTTCCTCGCATCTCATTCATCGCTTTCGATACTTCACCAATTTCATCGTTCGCTAAAACTTGTAATGGTTGGCTATTTAAATTTCCTTCAGATATATCTTTTGCAGATAAAACTACTTGTGCTAGCTGGGTTTTAATTTGTCTATTTGTTATTAAAACTAAAGCAAGTGATAGTAAACCTGCTATAAGAAAAGCAGTAACTACAATAACAATGGTATTTTTCTGACTTTTGGACATTTCCTCTATTGAAAGCTGTCGTTTGTCAGATTCATGTTGTCTAGTTTCTTCTAATATCAAAGTCAGGCTAGTGTATTTTTCATTTATAGATTGAAGCTGTCTTCGTTTTGCAACATTTTCTTTATTGACAACCGATTCCTTTAAATTATTCTCGTATGTAGTTTGAATTGATTGTAACGTTTCTAAAAAAGCCTTCCAATCTACATTAGGCATTTGCTTACTAGCTACATTTAGTTGACTTGCTAAACTCTCTTTTGTCAAATTATAATCTTGATCGAACTCTTCCAATGGATCTCCTGCGAAATTGGATATAGCAATGTATAAACTCGCAACCTCCGATCGCATAATATCTATACTTTCCACACTATGTGACGAAGTTTCCATATCGTCAGCTAATTCTTGATTGTGAATTACTTGGATGATTAATAAAACAGCCATCACCCCGAATAAGATAAAGGAACTAAAAATTGCAATTAAATACTTCATTCGCAGTGGAATAACAGACCATTTTTTCATAGGTATTCCGACCTCCCCAGTTGAAATATAGCATAATCCATTAAAGAAATGATTGTGTTTTCTGAAACTTAACATGAACTTTACAAAGTTGATTTTTAAAACTTGGTGTACGTTTAGAGCGATTTTCCGAAATACGTCAATATTTCTCATCATTCACAGACAGTCTAATTCTGTCGAATCTATTCCAACTAGGGCTGGTCGATTGTCGAATGCGCGCGCAAGAAACTACATAATAATCAATATAGCTGGTCTAAGTCGAATTCAAGCAAATTGTGTCAGAGAGGTAGAACAAATAGTTGCTGACAAAAGAGAAGAATCTATAGAGGAAGAAGAGAAAGATTAGAGCAAATAATTTCGATTGAATATATTGCGAAGCGGCTTTAATTTCGGTAAATAATCACATTTCTTTGCTCACAAGTAAACACATAGAGTTTAATAATCGATGGTCGTATGCTGAAGATATTATAAATGAGGAAGAAGACATAAAATGACTCCGATTGCTCGGAGTCATTGCAGACTTTAGACAAACTTAAATTTTGGTGCATAGAGTTGTATACTAAAATCGGCAAGGACCACCACTTCGCTTTCCGTGGGCTTGGCCTCAGCCTCCTCGTCACTGCGAAAACATATGCTCCAGCGGTTACTCGTCGCAAAGACATTGGTCAAACAAAGTTCGACCAATGCCTTTCCTGCGGGGCATTCTGCTCAAGCTGTTCCCACAGGACTCTTCGTGGTAGCCCTTGCCTTATAAACAACTCCTTAAAGGTTTCCACTATATATACTTTTATTTAGATAAAGCAACCTCTTTAAAGTATTTATTATTACTCATAGCAGTTTATAAAAATACTTTTGTCGTCAAGCTGAAAGAGGCTGGGACAGAAGTAGAAATTTTATTGGATTAGGAGAAAACTTTACTAAATAATGGATATTTAATAAAATTGATTGGAATGGAGGGGCGACTCCTACGGGAATAGCGTGACGCCTGAGACTACAGGCTCAGGCCACGCCCGTGGAAAGCGTCCCTGGAATGGAAATCAATTTTGTGCACAGAGAAAAATGCTGTTTTGGGGTTCTGTCCCAGCCTCTTGCTTTATTTTAAAATTAATTTAATTTTATTTTGGGAAGGATCTTGCACAACAAATACTCCATTTTCTTCCACAATATCTGAACCAATTTCTATAACATTAGTTATTGCAGCTTGTAGCTCTTCGTTTGTTGGAAAAACTACTGAGAATGTCTTTAGTCCAACTACGTTCTCTGGTGTAGGAGGAGCGCCAACCCCAGCCCAAGTATTTAAACCAATATGGTGATGATATTTGCCTGATCCCATAAATAATGCTCCAGGATAATTAGGTGTCATAACATCAAAGCCTAATGCGTTATAAAATTTCTTTGTTGCATCCAGTTCAGAAACATGCAAATGAATATGTCCCATTACAGTTCCTTGAGGTAGCCCATTCCATTCTGTGTTTGCACCTTCCGCTAAGATACTTTGCGCATTAATTTGTAGTGTAGCCATCTCGACGTATTCATTCTCCCATTTCCAGTCAGAATCTGGACGATCACTGTAAATCTCAATTCCATTTCCGTCTGGATCATTCAAGTAAAGTGCTTCACTAACTAAGTGGTCTCCCGCTCCAATGCGAATATTACTCTCTGCAAAGTGTCTTAAAACTGCACCTAGATCTGCACGTGTCGGTAACAATAGAGCGAAGTGATATAACCCAGTTGTTTTTTGCTTTGTTGGCATTATACCCGAAGGTTGTTCAATAGAAATCAGTGCATTCTTCCCATCAGCAGTAAGTAAAATTTTGTCGGCGTGTTGCTCAAGAACTTTTAAGCCTATAATATTTTCATAAAATTCTAGTGAACGTTGAAGATCCACTACTTTTAGTTCTACTAAATCTACAAATGTGTGCGGTTTATTATGGTATTTCATTTGAAATCCTCCAGTTAATTTGTTAGTTTTTTAGTTACTTTTCGTAAGTAATTATATTTTAGTTACCTATTGAAGTCAAGTGATGAGTTTAGGTTAAGTCGATGGAAGAGTGAATCACTAGTTCATGGGGCAGAATCGCAAAATCTGCGCACCAAATCGCAAATTAATAGGATAGAATCGAAATATAGGGCATGCAAACCGCAAGTTCGGTCTAATGGGGATTGACTTTTGTTTTGCTGTCGAATATTTTAGTTATTCCCTATATGGATTTGGTTAATCTATAGTATTAAAACACCACTAGCTCAATGGCTAGTGGTGTTCGAGAGTCCTTATTTAGCTAAAGGCATATTCGTACATAGTTGCTGGCATTCGACTAGTTTAGTAACATCGATGTTGCCACCGCTGACGATTATGCCGACATTTTGGGAGGATTCTGGAATGCGGTTATTCAATACTGCCGCTACAGCTGCAGCTGCCGCACCTTCAATGAGCGTTTTTTCACGTTCAAGCGTGAAGAGAATGGCAGATGCTATTTCTTGTTCGCTCACGGTGATTACATCGTCCACGAGTGCTTGAATAATGTTCATAGTCAAATTCCCTGGTGTTTTCACGTTAATACCCTCAGCGATTGATTTGCCCAAGAATGGTAGCAGACCGTTTCCTTTATAAGCAAAGGCAATTGCAGAAGCGTTTCTGGATTGGACTCCGATAACTCTGATATCAGGACGGATGGATTTTACCGCAAGAAGGGTACCAGCTAGTAAGCCTCCTCCGCCTGCTGGCACAACAATCGAATCTAGCTCTGGACGCTGCTGAAGCATTTCCATCGCTACGGTTGCTTGCCCCTCGATAACTGCCATATCGTCAAAAGGATGGATGAATGTTGCTCCTGTTCGAAGCTGTTCCTCACGAGCAGCAATATACGCTTCATCAAAATTTTGACCGATTAGTTTGACTGTTGCTCCATACCCTTTCGTAGCATTTACTTTCGAAACGGGTGTTCCAAGCGGCATGAAAATCGTGACTGGCACATTTCGTGCTTTACCAGAAAAGGCGACACCTTGTGCGTGGTTACCAGCAGAGGCTGCGATTAATCCTTTGGCACACTCTGCTTCGCTTAGCTGCGATACTTTATTCATAGCGCCTCTTATTTTAAATGACCCAGTTTTTTGCAGGTTTTCTAATTTCAAAAACACATTTTTCTCGGTAATTTTATTGAATGTGGTCGATCTTTTACACGGTGTGCGATGCACAAACTCCGCTACTTTCTCAGATGCTAGATATAAACCTACAGTGTCGTATGAATTCCCAACAAAACCATCTCCTAATTAGCTATTTTTTTATCTTCGTAAGCTTTTATTTTATCTTCATATTGGAAGGTTAACGAAATTTCATCCCATCCATTTAGAAGCATTTCCTTTTGGTATGGATCAATATCAAATGAATACACAATACCGTCCGTACCTGTTACCGTTTGCTCTTCTAAATTTACTGCTACGTTATACACTTCTTTACTTAACAATGCTTCTACTTCATCCACCGATAACTTTATCGGTAAAATCCCGTTTTTCATGCAGTTATTATAGAAGATATCCGCAAAGCTTGGTGCAATGACTACTCGAAAGCCATAATCCAAAATAGACCATGGTGCATGCTCACGGGAGGAGCCACAACCAAAATTGTCATGTGCTATTAATATAGTAGAATCTTTATATCGTTCATCGTTTAATACGAAGTCTTTAATTGGCTCATCATTTGCATCGAATCGCCAATGATAAAATAGGTATTTACCGAAACCAGTACGTTCAATGCGTTTTAGAAATTCTTTCGAAATTATTTGGTCAGTGTCTACATTTTTTTGATTCAAAGGTGTTATGACACTTATTATTTCATTGATAGGCTCCATTGGTTTTCCTCCTTATGCATTTACTAGATCAATTTCGCCTTGGAGTAATTGCTTCCAGATCAAGAGTTGAAGTTAACCTAAATTGGTCGCATCCTTGCGACAACGGTTAACTGACCTGCATCACTCAGGCCCCACCTTGCTCAATTTACTCCTTTAAAAAATCTGTGACATCCGCCGGAGGCTTAGGCCAACAGGGTGTTAGTCACACAGGCGTTGCCGCAGGACGCGGCGATTTTAGCCAGAGTTCCTTTAATACAGTAAGGGTTAAACCCCTACTGTATTAAGTTGAAATTTGCGAATATCTACAATATGTCCTTCGATTGCTGCTGCTGCTGCCATTGCTGGACTCATCAGGTGCGTTCTGGAACCAGCTCCTTGACGACCTTCAAAGTTGCGGTTGGATGTAGAGGCGCAGTGTTCCCCTGCTGGCACGACATCTTCATTCATCGCAAGGCACATACTGCAGCCCGACTCACGCCATTCGAATCCTGCATCAAGGAATACTTGATCGATCCCTTCTTGCTCTGCTTGTTTTTTTACCGTTTGGGATCCCGGAACGACAATGGCTGTTACGTTTGGATGCACTTTACGACCAGCAATTACGTTGGCTGCTGTACGAAGATCACTTAAACGTGCATTTGTACAGGACCCGATAAATACATTCGAAATAGCTATATCCTCTAGAGGCATTCCCTGTTCTAGACCCATGTAAGCTAGTGCTTTTTCATGTGCTTGTTGATCACTTGTCTCCATGAAATCAGATGTGAACGGAATATTTTGCGATACACCAGAACCCATAGAAGGATTTGTACCCCATGTTACAAATGGTTCAATCTCATCTGTAGAAATTTCTACAGTTTTATCGTAAATAGCACCCTCATCAGTCGCTAAAGCTAACCAACGAGCAGCTTCTTTCTCAAATGCTTCACCTGAAGGAACATGCTCACGACCTCTAAGGAATTCAACCGTTGTCTCATCCGGGCTAATCAATCCAGCTCGTGCTCCTGCTTCAATGGACATATTACAAATGGTCATGCGCTCTTCCATTGATAGCTTACGAATCGCTTCACCAGTGTATTCCACGATGTAACCTGTTCCCATATCAATTCCAAACTTTGAAATAATCGCTAAAATAATATCTTTTGCAGCAACACCATACCCAAGGTCACCCGTTACTTTAATTTGCATCGTTTTTGGTTTAGCCTGCCATAGTGTCTGAGTAGAAAGAACATGCTCTACTTCACTAGTACCTATACCAAAAGCAATTGCCCCGAATGCACCATGTGTAGATGTATGACTGTCTCCACAAACAATTGTTTTACCAGGCTGTGTTAAACCAAGCTCTGGTCCAATAATGTGCACAATCCCTTGGTCAGGATGATCCATATTGGCAAGTGGAACCCCAAATTCTTCACAGTTTTGTTGAAGAGTACTGATTTGTTTACGAGCGATAACGTCTTTGATCTGTTCTCTATTCCGAGTAGGTACGTTATGATCCATTGTTGCATAGCATAGATCTGGCCGACGAACCTTCCGTTTATTTAGTCGTAACCCTTCAAAAGCCTGCGGAGATGTCACCTCATGGAGTAAGTGTAAATCGATATAGAGAAGGTCTGGTTTACCTTCTTCCTCATACACAATATGTTCATCCCAAATTTTCTCAATAATCGTTTTTACCATTTAGTTCCTCTCCTTTTGGTTAGACATAAGAAAACATAATACTATCTGATACAAATTCTGAGTCTAATTCTTCTATAACCTTTAAGGTCCATTCCGTCGTAGACAGCACTCGTTTCCCTTTTATTTGAAGGTCACTTGTGAAATTACCGTCATTCAATACATTAAATACCGCCTCTTCAATAGCCGCTGCTTCCGTTTCCATTTGGAATGCTTCACGCAGCATCATTGCAGTTGAAAGAATAGTTGCTGCTGGGTTTGCTTTATTTTGCCCCGCAATATCAGGCGCAGAGCCATGGACTGGTTCATATAAACCAAATCCATCCTCACGCGTACTTGCTGACGGTAACATGCCTAAGGAACCGGTGATTACGGAAGCCTCATCACTTAAAATATCACCAAACATATTTTCCGTAACAATTACGTCAAATGAATCTGGCTTCGTGATCAACTTCATCGCAGTTGAGTCCACAAGCATATGCTCTACTTCTACATCTGGATACCCTTGTTTTTTCTCTTCGACAATTTCACGCCATAATTTACTAGAATCTAATACATTTGCTTTATCTACAGATGCAAGCTTGCCACGACGGCTCCTTGCTAATTGGAAAGCAGTATCCACAATTCGTTCAATTTCACTGCGCGTATAAACTAAAGTGTCGACTGCGTAATCATTAGTTTTCTTACGTGGCTCTGCAAAATATAAACCACCTGTCAATTCACGTACAATTACTAGATCTACCGACTCTGCCACTTCTTTTTTAAGAGGAGAGGCTTCAAGTAATGCAGGAATCGCTTTTACAGGACGAATATTAGCATACAATCCAAAATGCTTCCGAATAGCTAGCAGTCCTTTTTCCGGGCGTAAATGAGATGGATTTTGATCCCACTTTGGCCCACCTACTGCGCCTAAAAGTATGGCATCACTTTTACTGCATACGTTTATCGTTTCTTGTGGTAGGGGATTTTCACAAGCATCAATTGCTGCCCCACCGATCAATCCGTATTGCAAGTTAAACGTATGGTTAAAACGTTTTGCAATTGCTTGAAGCACCTTTACTGCTGCTTCTGTCACTTCTGGACCGATTCCATCTCCCGGTAATACCGTTATCGTTTTTTCCATCCCATTCACTCCCATTTTTAGATTTAAGTCAAATTCATATGAAAACACGAATATCTATGTGATCTTATCCAATTAGCTTAAGGATTTCGTTGATTGTAGCGCAAGGCGGCGACTCCAGCGGGAACAGCGCGAGCTGAAAGCACCGCAGGAACGCAGTGACGAGGAGATTGAAGCCGTGCCCGCGGAAAGCGTCCGCCTGGAGCGGGTATCAACTATTGTCCTACCGCGGCTTGCTCTTTTATTTGAACGTTTACTAATTGACGATTAATAGCATTGATGTATGCTCTAGCAGATGCTTTCAATACATCCTGAGAAGCATTTCGACCAGTTGTCGTTAAGCCGTTATATGTTAAATTAACAACTGCCTCTCCAAGTGCATCCCGCCCTTTGGAGACAGAAGATACACGATAGTCTAAAATACGAACCTCGCCTTTGACAAGTTTTTCAAGTGTATTGAAAATAGCTTCCACCGCACCTGATCCTACACAAGTTTCCATTACACTTTCACCAGACGGAACTTTTACTGTAATCGTAGAGGTTGGAACATTGTTCTCATATTGAATGATGAGTTCCTCTAATTCATACACTTCCACTTCTCCACTTTTCACCTGCTGGTCTGTCAATAAAACAAATAAATCTTCCTCACTTATTTCTTTTTTACGATCAGCTAATTTCTTAAATGCTACAAATGCTGCATTTAGCTTCTCTTCACTTAATTGGAAGCCCATTTCCACTGCTCTGCTAAAGAATGCGTGACGTCCTGAGTGTTTTCCAAGCACAAGCTCAGTTGCCACATCCCCAATCAAATCTGGTGTAATAATTTCATACGTTTCCGGATTTTTAAGCATGCCATCTTGGTGAATACCAGATTCATGGGCAAATGCATTTTTTCCGACAACCGCTTTATTTGGTTGAATAACAACACCTGTCAGCTGGCTAACTAGCTGACTAGTACGTTTCGTTTCTTTCAATAAAATCCCGGAATCGGCTTCGTAATAATTATTGCGGATATGTAATGCAACAGCTACTTCCTCCAGTGCCGCATTACCCGCACGTTCACCGATACCGTTAATAGTACCTTCTACTTGAGTCGCCCCATTTTCAATAGCTGCTAAAGTATTGGCAACAGCCATTCCTAAATCATCATGACAATGAGCGGATAATTTCACTTTTTCGATACCTGTTACGTTTTCACTTAAGTATTTGAATAAAGCACCGTATTCAATAGGAGTTGCAAAGCCTACTGTATCTGGAATATTAATCGTTGTTGCGCCTGCTTTAATCACTTCATTCATAATCCGTACAAGGAAATCCTTGTCTGAGCGGGTTGCATCCTCTGCCGACCATTGTACAAGTGGAAAATATTTTTTCGCTAGCTTCACAGATTCAACAGCAATCTCAATTACTTGCTCAGGTGTTTTATTTAGCTTATATTGCATATGGATTGGGGAAGTTGCGATAAATGTATGCAGATGTGGTTGCACGCCACCTTTTAGCGCTTCCCAGGATGTCTCGATATCACTCTTAATCGAACGTGCCAAACCAGTAACAACTGAATTTTTCACTGTATCCGCAATTAGTTTAACTGCTTCGAAGTCTCCAGGTGATGAAGCAGGAAACCCTGCTTCAATAATGGAAACACCGTACTTTTCAAGCTGACGAGCAATTTCTAACTTCTCTTTTGTATTTAGATTAATACCAGCTGATTGTTCGCCATCACGTAGAGTTGTGTCAAAGAATTCAATTTTGCGCACTGGTCACCACTTCTTTCTTGACTTTTTTTCCTTCATTGATGAAAGGCATCATTTCGCGAAGTTTTGCTCCAACCATTTCGATTTGGTGCTCAGATTCTGCTTGTTTAATAGCATTATATTTTGGACGATCTGTTTCGTTTTCTTTAATCCATTCTCTTGCAAAAGTACCGTCTTGAATGTCTGTTAGGACGTCCTTCATACGATCTTTTACGGATGAGTCGATGATGCGTGGACCTGACACGAAATCTCCCCACTCCGCAGTGTCTGAAATAGAAGAACGCATTGTAGCCATTCCTCCTTCATACATTAGGTCAACGATAAGTTTTAGTTCGTGTAATGTTTCAAAGTAAGCAAGCTCTGGTTGGTAACCTGCTTCTACCAATGTTTCGAAACCAGCTTTTACGATAGCTGTTGTACTACCACAAAGTACTGCTTGCTCTCCAAATAGATCTGTCTCTGTTTCTTCTTTGAATGTTGTTTCTAAAACGCCTGCACGAGCAGCTCCGATGCCTTTAGCATAGGCAAGTGCTAGGTCTTTTGCCACTCCAGTTGCATCTTGATAAACTGCGAATAATCCAGGTACTCCTGCTCCTGCTTCGAATGTTCTACGTACTAGATGACCAGGACCTTTTGGTGCTACTAAGAATACATCCACATCTGATGGAGGAACGATTTGACCGAAATGTACGTTGAAGCCATGGGCGAATACTAGTGTTTTGCCAGCTTTTAATGAAGGTTGAATTTCAGCTTCATAGACAGCTTTTTGTCTTTCATCTGGTAATAAAATCATGATAACATCCGCTTTTTCAGCCGCTTCTTTTACGGAATATACTTCTAGACCATCCTCTTTTGCTTGATCGAATGATTTTCCTTCACGAATACCTACAACTACATCAAATCCTGAATCCTTTAAGTTTTGTGCGTGTGCATGACCTTGTGATCCGTACCCGATAATTGCGATTTTTTTGTCCTGTAAAAGTCCTTCGTTGATATCTCCGTTATAATACATTTTAGCCATTGTTATTTCCTCCTCTAATTTGGGTTTTTTATATTATTTTGACTCATTAATTACATCTGCTGATTTACGCGGTCTGTGAGCCCTCCAACTGGATTCTCCGCCTATAAAGTTTCTAAATACCAAAACTTAAATGTTCCAAAGTCATTACTTTAAAATAGATAACTGTGGTGCATTTACTTTCTGTGTCTCTCGAACAAAAGCAGTTACGCCTGTTCTTGTCAGCTCTTTTATGCCATATGGCTTTAGCAAATCAATAAATGCATCAATTTTCTCAGGGCTACCTGTGACTTGGAATGTGACAACATTTTTTCCAGTATCAATAATAGAAGCTCGGAAAGGTTCAATGATGCTATTAATCTCTGCTCTTACAGCTGGTGGCGATACGACTTTCAAGAGTGCCAACTCTCTTACAACAATTTGTTTTTCAGTAATATCATTCACTTTTAGCACATCTACTTGTTTTTGCAGCTGTTTTAATAGTTGCTCAAGCTTTTGTTCGTCCTCCACATTTACGACAAATGTCATTTTGGATATTTCAGGATTTTCTGTATGCCCAACAGTGATGCTTTCTATGTTGAACTGACGCTTCATGAGTAGACCTGTTACACGATTAAGAACTCCGCTTTGATTGATCACGGTTACTGTTATGATTCGTTTCATTCTGGCTTCACTCCAATCATTTCATGTAACCCTTTACCTGGAGCAACCATTGGATAGACACTTTCTTTTTGTACTACTCGACAATCAATTAATACTGGCTCATCGGATTCTAGCGCTTCTTTTAATAGCACCTTCGCATCTTCAAACGTTTCAATTTTATAACCTTTAATATCATAGGCCTCCGCTAACTTCACGAAATCTGGTTGAACCGGAATAAGTGATTGCGAAAATCTTTCCCCATGGAATGTCTCTTGCCATTGGCGAACCATTCCAAGAGCTTGGTTGTTTAAAATAATAACTTTTACTGGAATTCTTAGCTCCTGTAAAAGTGATAGCTCCTGTAACGTCATTTGAAAACCTGCATCACCAACGATTGAAACTACTTTCGCGTTCGGTTTAGCTAGCTGTGCTCCAATTGCTGCTGGGAAACCAAACCCCATAGTTCCAAGTCCACCAGATGTTACCCAGTTATGCGGCTGAGTGAATTTATAGTACTGCGCTGTCCACATTTGATGCTGCCCAACGTCTGTTGTGACAACAGCATCTCCGTTTGTATACTCATGGACTAGCTCTAATACTTGCTGTGGAAGCAATCCACGTTCCTCACTCGCTTGATAATGAAATGGGTATTGCTCTTTGGAAATATTTAAGCTTTCTAGCCATGCCGCTGTATTTCCGTTCGGTGAACCTTGCGCAAGTAATGCTTCTAAAGCTTCTTTTGCATCCGCTACAATTGGAATTTCTGTAGGAACATTTTTACCGATTTCCGCTGGATCAATGTCTATATGAACTACTTTTGCGTTTGGTGCAAAGTAGTTTAAATTTCCTGTTAGACGGTCATCGAATCTTGCACCAACATTTATGAGTAAATCACAGGTTTGGATTGCCATATTCGCTGTATACGTTCCATGCATTCCTGCCATTCCTAGGAAAAGTGGATGATTTCCTTCGATACCACCTAATCCTAAAAGCGTGTTCGTTATCGGTATTTGATATTTTTCTGCAAATACAGCTAGTTCATTTGTGGCTTTTGCGAATAATACGCCTGCACCCGCAAGAATTAACGGCTGCTTTGCAGTAGAAATAGCTTGCGCTGCTTTTTGAATTTGTAAAAAATTTGGTTTTGTCGTTGGCTGGTATCCTGGAAGATTCACTTCCTGTGAGTTTTCCTCCGGCGTTACGAACAAACTCGTAGCCATATTCTTAGGTATATCTACGACAACTGGTCCTGGACGACCTGTAGAAGCAATATGAAAAGCTTCGTTAATGATTCTTGGAAAATCCGCTACATCTTTAACTTGGTAATTATGTTTGGTAATTGGCTGTGTTATACCGATAATATCTGCCTCTTGGAAAGCATCTGTACCAATCACGGTAGTAGCAACCTGCCCTGTAAACACAACAAGTGGAATTGAATCCATCATCGCATCGGCAATACCAGTTACTAAATTCGTTGCACCTGGTCCAGAAGTGGCAATCACTACTCCAACTTTTCCTGAAACTCGTGCATACCCTTCTGCTGCGTGAATAGCTCCCTGTTCATGTCTGGCAAGAATATGCTTAATCGGATTTTTGTACAATGCATCATAAATAGGTAAAACTGCTCCACCTGGATAACCGAATATTACTTCTACCTGATGTTTCTTTAACGTTTCAATAAAAACATCCGCACCATTCAATTGTCTAGGAGCCTTTGTGGTTATCGGCTCTTCGTAAACTTGCTCAGCTTCCTCAACGGTCAACTTCATCATTAATTCCTCCTTTTTATCAAATCGTCCAGTTTACTTAGAAAAGCTTTTCGACTTTGCGCTTTAAATTGCTGAAGTCTAATTTATAAAAAAGAAAAGAATTTCACCCCACACAAATAAACCTTCGTTTTTTGTATAGGGATGAAATTCTTTTCATGGTACCACCCTAGTTCGTAGCGCAACCGCTACCTCGCAGATAGCAGACAAATGCCCACTATCCATTTATAACGAGAGTAGCTAAACTACACCCGGAAGTATCTATTAGGTTTCCCATTCAACACTTCACTCCGAGGGGATGTCGCTAAAGGTTGTACTGTCGGTTCCCACCACACCGACTCTCTGTAAATACAAGATTCCTTTAACTTTTGCCTCATCAATGATTTAAATATTAGATTTAATCAAATTCGCCTTAGCTTATTTGCGTTCTCGAATAAGTTCGATAAAAATTCTTTAATGCTGAACTAACTTAATTCATCAAACCAATTATTTGCTTAACTAAATTAGATTTTCATTACTCCACCAGTGCTTGCTGATGTTACTAATTTTGAATATCTTGCTAAATAACCTTTTTTAATCTTTGGTTCAAATGGTTGTAAGTTTGCTTGTCTGGTAGCTAATTCCACATCGCTAACTTTCAAATCTATCGTTCTATTTGTTAAATCAATAGCGATCACATCATCATTTTGCACTAAAGCAATCGGACCACCATCTGCAGCTTCAGGAGAAATATGTCCAATGGAAATTCCTCGAGATGCTCCGGAAAAACGACCGTCTGTTATAAGTGCTACCTGAGTTCCTAATCCACGCCCTTGAATGGCTGATGTCGGAGCAAGCATTTCTGGCATCCCTGGTCCTCCTTTTGGACCTTCATAGCGGATAACCACTACATGACCTGCTTGAACTATACCGTCATCAATAGCTTCTTGTGCAGCTTCCTGTGAATCAAATACAATTGCTTTACCAGTAAACTCTTTAATAGAAGGGTCCACTGCACCTACTTTAATTACTCCGCCTTCAGGAGCGATATTTCCGAATAATACGGATAAGCCACCTACAGGACTATATGGATTTTCTTTTCGGCGTATGACTTGATCATTCGTAATTTCTGCTTCTTTCACATTTTCATAGAGTGACTTACCAGTAATCGTTAGCCGATCTGGATGAACCGCTCCAGGAATTTCGCAAAGCTCTTTTATAATGGCACTAACCCCTCCTGCAAGATGTACATCATGCATGGAGTAGTCTGATGCTGGCATAATTTTCGATAAATAAGGAATACGCTTAGCAACTTCGTTGATCTCTCTCACGTCGTATTCGATTTCAGCTTCATGTGCAATTGCCAATGTGTGAAGGACAGTGTTTGTAGAACCTCCCATTGCCATATCGAGTGCAAATGCATCATCGATTGTTTCTTTTGTTATCAAATCTCTAGGTTTTACATCTTCTTTAACCATACGTACAAGATGATGTGCCGCTTCTTTTATGAGGCGATGACGTTCATCCGATGTTGCAATAATCGTTCCATTACCCGGTGGTGTCATTCCTAACATTTCCATTAAAGAGTTCATGGAGTTAGCTGTGAACATCCCTGAACATGAACCACATGTTGGACATGCATTTTGTTCAATATCAAGTAGTTGTTCCGCTGTCATGCCACCTGATTTATAAGACCCTACCCCTTCAAACACAGATGTGAGTGAAAGCTGTTTCCCATCAGCTGAAGTACCAGCTTCCATCGGTCCACCTGAAACAAATACAGATGGGACATTCGTTCTTACCGCTGCCATAAGCATTCCCGGCGTAATTTTGTCACAATTTGGAATGTAGAACACTCCGTCGAACCAGTGCGCATTAATCACCGTTTCAGCAGAATCTGCAATAAGTTCTCGGCTCGGAAGTGAATATCTCATCCCTATGTGACCCATTGCAATCCCATCGTCTACACCAATCGTGTTGAATTCAAATGGAATTCCTCCAGCTTCCCGAATTGCTTCTTTCACGACCTCTGCAAATTTGTTTAAATGCATATGTCCTGGAATAATATCAATATAGGAGTTACAAACACCGATAAACGGTTTGTCTAAATCTTTCGTCTTGACCCCTGTAGCGTAAAGCAAGCTTCTATGTGGGGCGCGATCGACGCCTTTTTTTATCATGTCACTTCTCAATTCAATCGCTCCTATACTTTCCGCTTATGTAGCGTTTAGCTTTGCAGCTCTGAATATTAAGTCATTGTGAATTTTCTCACAATATTTAATATATTGTTGATATCATATCGCCTTTGAAATGCCGCGTCAACACCCTTTTTTATAATTGTCAGTTATTTTTGAATATTCTTTTTGTTTGTAATCGCTTACATCTGCGATATATCGCATTTCGCAGGAATGAAAAATAATTGTGAACTTTTTTTTAAAATGACGGCAGTATGGAAGATTTTGTTGTTGTCGATGAGCAGCGTGGACAGATGAATTTTATTTTGGGAGTTGATATTATATTGTGATCTTGTATCTGTAGATGGCGAATCGCAAGTTGAATGAGGTAAATCGCAAATCAAACGGAAAAATCGCAAGTTTGGCTTTGTGAATCGCAAATTGCGAGAGGATTTAGGGACTGCGGACGGAGAATCACAAGTTGTATGAGGTAAATCGCAAATTAAACGGGGCAAATCGCAAGTTCAACTTTGGGAATCGCAAATTGCGAGAGGATTTAGGGACTGCGGACAGAGAATCGCAAGTTGTATAAGGTAAATCGCAAATCAAACGGGGTAAATAGCAAGTTCGGCTTTGCGAATCGCAAATTGCGAGAGTATTTAGGACTGCGGAAAGTGAATCGCAAGTTAATAAGAAAAAAACCTTTCTCAACAAAGAGAAAGGTTCAGACTGTAGAGAAACTCAATTTTTGGTGCATAGAGTTGTATACTAAAATCAGCAAGGGCCACCACTTCGCTTTCCGTGGGCTTGGCTTCAGCCTCCTCGTCACTGCGAAAACATATGCTCCTGCGGTTACTCGTCGCAAAGACATTGGTCAAACAAAGTTCGACCAATGTCCTTCCTGCGGGGTCTTCTGCTCAAGCTGTTCCCACAGGAGTCTTCGTGGTGGTCCTTGCCTTATAAACAACTCCTTAAAGGTTTCCACTATATATACTTTTATTTAGATAAAGCAACTTCTTTAAAGATATTTATTATTACTCATAGCAGTTTATAAAAATACTTTTGTCGTCAAGCTAAACCTTTCTCAACAAAGAGAAAGGTTTTCCGTTACCATAAATTAGGTTTTGCAACCATGAACCATAGCATGATTAGTAATAATAAGATATATTTCCACACGTTAGAGTTTAATTTTTTTGTGAGTGTATCAAGATCAATCGTTCCTGCTTGGAATTCACGAATATTAGGCTTAAATGCTTTAGCCAAAAATAATATGGAACTTGCCATAACTAGAATTGTCATAATCACCCATGATGTCGTCCATGGCCAATTTCCCTGCCAGACAAGTAGAATACCCGAACCAACAAGCACATGACCAGCGTGTTTCACTAGACGAATCGCCGCTTGAAACACCTCTAAGGATGTATCTAACATTTCTTTATTTTTACCTTTCATCCTATTTAATAAAGGAAATAGCACAAAAAATGGCCCAATTGATAAAACTGCACTAATCACATGTATGAATATAATAAATGTATACATTTCTAAACAACTCCCTACTGCAAGTATACTTTATTTTCATCGAATCTTTTGTGACGAGTTCAAGAATATTAAAAGATAATTTAGACATAAATAGGGGTGCTCCCTAGTTTTAATATATATTCGATATGGTGTTCCCTAACAATTTGTGATTATCTTTTGTGTAAATTTGCAGGGATATTTTTGCGCAATGTTTTCATTTTGGCACAACGATTTATGCCATTTACTCAACATATAAAGCCCTTCTCGCAACATTCCCCTTCCTTTATGCAAAAAACGACACCTATTGCTATTACAAATAGGTGTCGTTTCTTGTTTTATATTCTAAAATGACTTACTTCATTTTGTAGTTTCTCTGCTAAATCTGCTAAAGACTGTGCACTTGAAGAAATTTCTTCGTTTGCTGCTAGTTGTTGTTCGGTTGCAGCGCTAGTGTCGCTTGCTCCGTCTGCAGCGTGTGTTGCTAGTGTTTGAACTTGTTGGACACTGTCTGTTACGGAACTTGCTATTTCTGAAATGTGACTTATTGCCGTTGTAACCGATTCTACTTTTTGGACTACATCATCTACACTTGTTTCAATTTGTTGGAAGACATTTAATGATTCTGTTGTTTTCGTTATGCCTTCTTCAACTTTTTCTCCCCCAGTAGTAATTGCTTTTACTGCGGAGCTAGATGCTGATTGGATTAACTGTACCATTGATGCTATTTCAGAAGCAGAGTTTTTGGATTGCTCAGCTAATTTACGTACTTCTTCTGCAACTACTGCAAAGCCTTTTCCATATTCCCCAGCACGAGCTGCTTCAATTGCTGCATTTAATGCGAGTAGATTCGTTTGATCAGAAATGTCTGTTATAAGCGATGTAATATTTTGAATCTCGTTGGAATGTTTCGCCATGTTTTTCATGATTTCTGTAGTTTCATTAAAAGTCTCATGAATAGTATTCATTTGACTAGCTACATTCGTTACTACAGAAGATCCTTGTGTTACGAGTGATCTTACACCATCTGTTGCTTTTAACATGTCTTCATTACTAGAAGCAATTTCGGAAACCCCTTCTTGTAAGTCTGTCATGGAATGCATAGAGGCATTCATTTGCCCTACTTGTTCTTCACTTGCGACCATTTGCGCTTCGGCAGATTTTGCAACCATCTGGGAGGAAGCAAGACTTTCTTCAGAGCTTGCTGATAGTTCTTCCGCATTTGCTGCTAGCTGCATCGATGAATCGCGCACACCAGATACAATTCGTTGTAGATCATTCGACATTTTATTGAACGTTGATGCCATCTCGCCTACTTCATCCCTATTCTTAATAACAATAGGCTCAATCGTTAAATTACCATCTGCTATTTCTGCAAGACCATTTGTTACTTTCTTAATAGGTCTAGCTATACTTCTACTGATGAAGTGTGATACAAGAATTCCAATTACAACACTAAGAATAGTAAGTAATAATGTAATAATATTTGACATTGTCACATATGTATCCAATTCTTCTCTTGTTTGACTAGCACTTTTTTCCTCAATTGTTTTTAATTCAACTAATGCTTCACTAATTTCTAGGTTAAGCTGAGTAGATTGAGATGCTGCCTTTTGATACATACCATTGACCTTTTTCAACTCAATCATTTCAGTGTTTGCTTCAAATAACTGTTTAGATTGTTCTTGTAACTTTTCTACTAATTCTATTGCAGCTTTATTATTAAGATCTTTAGATAAAGAAGTTATAATCTCCATAACTTGTTTATAATCGGCTTCTAGTTTCTCTACAGACGAAAGCTTACTGAACATTAGATACTCTAATACTGATGTGGACATTTCTTTTTGAATTACTTCCACTTTCTCGACTAGAGACACACGTTCCATTTCTTCATCAATTAATGAATCATATCTAGTCGACACATCATTTGTTGTCCACATAGACATGACACTCGCTATTATTAATAAAACCAATACTGCTGAAAATCCACCCCATAATTTCTTAGAAATTGTTAGCTTCATATTATCCCCTTTTCTTCTAAAAACGATTTATATTTTTTATTAGCGATAAAAGACTCTAAATCCAACTGACGATTTAGAGTCATTGAAAATTATAGTTTAAAATGACTTACTTCATTTTGTAGTTTCTCTGCTAAATCTGCTAGAGATTGTGCATTGGAAGATATTTCTTCGTTTGCAGCTAATTGTTGTTCAGTCGCCGCACTTGTATCACTAGCCCCATCCGCAGCCTGTGTAGCAAGTGTTTGTACTTTCCCGGCACTCTCTGTAACAGAATTAGCCATTTCCTGAATTTGTCCAATTGCAGTCGACACTAGTTCTACTTTTTGAACTACATCCCCTACACTAGTTTCAATTTCATTGAATACATTTAGAGATTCTGTAGTTTTTGCAAGGCCTTGCTCTACCTTATCCCCACCAGTCGTTATTGCTTTAACGGCAGATCCAGAGGCAGTGCGAATTAACTGTACCATCGACTCAATTTCAGACGCAGAGTTTTTCGATTGCTCTGCAAGTTTACGAACTTCTTCTGCTACAACAGCAAAGCCTTTACCGTATTCTCCAGCACGAGCTGCTTCAATTGCAGCATTTAATGCAAGAAGGTTCGTTTGTTCGGAAATATCGGTAATCAGTGATGTAATGTTTTGTATTTCGTCTGAGTGTTTAGCCATGTTTTTCATGATTTCAGTTGTTTCAGTGAATGTAGTATGAATTGTTTCCATTTGACCAGCTACTTCAGAAACAACAGAGGAACCTTTTGTTACTAATATTTTCACGCCATCTGTTGCTTGTAGCATTTCATCATTACTATATGCGATTTCTGATACGCCTTGTTGGAGTGCTCCCATTGAACTCATGGAAGACTCCATATGATTTACCTGTTGTTCACTTGCAATCATTTGCTCTTCAGCAGATTTCGCTACCATTTGAGAGGACGCAAGACTTTCTTCTGAGCTTGCAGAAAGTTCTTCTGCATTCGCAGCTAATTGCATTGAGGAATCGCGGACACTAGATACAATTTGTTGTAAATCGTTCGACATTTTGTTAAAGGTTGTCGCCATTACACCGACTTCATCTCTGTTTTTAATAATGATTGGCTCAATCGCTAAGTTACCCTTTGCAATTTCCTCAAGACCAGCTGTAACCTTTTGAATTGGTTTAGAAATGGATCTACCTATAAAATATGATATTAAAATACCAACAACAATTGCTAATACAGTTATAATACTTAGTGCTATCGTTGTTTTATCTTCATAATCTTCTAACTCTGCTCTTGTATCTGCCATATTGTCTTCTTGAATTTTTTTTATTTCAGCTAAAATACTGAGTACACCTTCATTAAGTTCAGAAGATTTTTCTGCATATTCTTCAAATGGTTTATTTGCAGTTTTTAGCTCAATAATCTTATTGTTGTTTTCAAATAACTTCTCCGTTTCGGTTTGAAGATCTTTCATCAACTTAACCGATTCTGCATCTGTAGATTTTTCAATCAAAGCTCTAGCTGCAGTCATACCTTTTTCTATCTCAGCATCAAACTTATCTACAGCATCTCTCTTACCGAACATAACAAACTCTAAAACGGCAGTTGACATGTCTTTTTGTATAACTATAATTTCCTCTACTAGATTAATTTTAGTTATATCATCATCGAGTAAATCCTTATATCTATCTGTTAATTTAGTTGTTCCACTTTGAGTAAGAATACTAGTTATTACTAGTAATACTAAAACCGCACAAAAACCAAACCACATTTTCCTTGAAATCGTTAACTTCATATATATCCCCTTTTTCCTATGCAACTACATTATATAAATCTAAGTAACTATACTATTATACATAAATTAAGGGTATTTGGACATACACATTTTGAATATTTTCAGCAAAATATCCTATGCCGTATTAAACGACATAGGATAGAAAAACTTAAGCTATATTTTAAAGTGACTAACATTATTTTGTAACGCTTCTGCAAGATCTGCTAGTGCCTGCGCATTGGACGAAATTTCTTCATTTGCCGCAATTTGTTGCTCCGTTGCGGCACTTGTATCATTAGCGCCATCTGCTGCAAGTGTTGCGAGTCGCTGAACTTCTACAGCCCCCTGAGAAACTGACTCCGCCATTGCCTGTATCTGTTCAATAGCTGCAGAAACAGATCCCACTTTGTAACCAACCTCTCCTACTGCTTCTTCAATATTTTGGAATACTGTTAAAGATTCCGTTGTTTTAGCGATGCCGGCTTCTACTTTCTTCCCGCCATCTATAATAGCATGAACAGCATCACCAGAAGCACTTTGAATCAGTTGAACCATTGATGCTATTTCCGTCGCAGAGTTTTTAGATTGCTCTGCAAGTTTACGTACCTCATCCGCTACAACAGCAAAGCCTTTGCCATATTCACCAGCCCTAGCTGCTTCGATAGCTGCGTTTAAGGCAAGTAGATTGGTCTGTTCTGATATATCCGTTATTAAAGAAGTTACGGTTTGTATATCATTGGAATGCTTCTCCATATTTTGCATGATTGTCGTCGTATCATTAAAAGTAGAGTGGATTGTATCCATTTGTTTAGCAACTTCCGATACAACATTAGAACCTTTTTGGACTAGATTTTGTACATCATTTGCTGCATGTAACATTTCTTCATTACTAATACTAATTTGATCGATGCCTTGGGATAGCTCTGTCAACGACTGGACCGAAGTATCCATATGCTGCACTTGTTCATCACTTGAAACCATTTGTGCTTCGGCAGATTTTGCAACCATTTGTGAGGATGCCAAACTTTCTTCTGAGCTCGCAGAAAGTTCCTCTGCATTAGCAGCAAGCTGCATAGAAGAATCCCGAACTCCAGAAACTATTTGACGCAGGTCCTTAGACATCATGTTGAAGGCTGTCGCCATTTCGCCTACTTCATCTTTATTTTTAATCACTATAGGCTCTACGGTTAAGTTACCAGTTGCAATCTCAGTAAGACCTGCGGTAACACGTTTCACCGGTTTTGAAATACTTCTGCTGATGAAATACGCTAAAAGAATTCCTAGTATAACTCCCAATATAGCTAAACAGCTCATAAATATTTTAGCTGAAACCTCATAACCTGAAAGCTCGTCTCTTGTTTTATCCATATCAGCCTGTAAAAACTGCTCAATTTCATCCAAAATGGATAGCGCATCTGTATTCAGCGTTTTCGATGTTCCAGTTAGTTTATTAACTGTTGATGTATCTTTATTTGTTTGTGCTGTTATTACATCTACATTAATAGCGGCAAACATATCATTTTTCTTATCAAACTCTGTCATCATTTCTAACGCCTCAGGGGAAAACAAATTGTTTCGCAACTCAGCAGTCAATTCAGTAGTTCTTTGCTGATGTACGTCTACGTTTTGTCTTGATGCATCAGTATTAGATACTAAATAATCCAATACTGCACTAGCAGTGTCTTTTTGCGAAATCTCGATTTCTTTCACAAGATTTACCTTAACCGCTCGATCATCCAATAAAAATTGATACTTTTCACTACTGTCGATTATCGTCATAATCGATAAAACCGACACAGTGATTAATAATACTAAAATAGCAACAAAACCAAGCCACATTTTCCTAGCAATAGTCCATTTCATGCATATTCCCCCTTGCTACTTATCTGACAGTTAACGAATTGAATCGATTGAATGAAACAAAATGTTCTTTCCAATATGAGGATTCTAAACTCGCCACTTCTACACCTTTTGACCCCGCATGGATAAATTTATTTTCTCCTAAGTAAACTCCCATATGAGAGATTCCTTGTTTGTATGTATTTTCGAAAAACACCAAATCCCCTATAAGTGGGTCCGCCACATTAGCAGTTTGTGTAAAATAACTATCGCTACTTTGTCTTGTAATATCCAACCCTGCCTGAGAATGAATAAAATAAATAAAACCACTACAGTCAAATCCAGCCATCGTATTACCAGCATATAAATATGGAATGCCCTCTAAATGTTTTGCAAAATCTACTATAAAAGAGTACATAGCTTGTCCTTCAGTTGATAAATTCATTGCTTGCACAACATTCGGAGCAATAGTTAGTTGTTCATCTTTCACTTGAACTGGCGGAAATACCGTTTCCTGGTTGGGCTTAGTATTCTCTATTATTTTTGGGTTATTAGAGACTACATTTGTTGTTTTAGTAGCAACTGTTGTTTTTTTCACGATCAATTTCTGTTTAACGTAAATACTATCTTTCTTTAGTTTATTCCACGTTCGAAGGTCATTAACCGCTACTTTATTTATCTTAGCTATTTTCGTTAATGTGTCCCCTTTTTTAACTTCATATAAGGTATTGGCACTAGCAGATGATGCAAATGTCACTAATAAAACAGTTACTATCAGCACTTTCTTGAACATAAAGACCCTCCTTCTATTTAACTATTAACTTCATCATACCATTTCTATTAAACAATCACATTATAATTTTTATTAAATTAAGTCAATTTCATAATGAAGTAATTAGTAGTGAAATCTAAACAAAGTTGATTTCCACTCCAGGCGGACGCTTTCCGCGGGCACGGCTTCAATCTCCTCGTCACTACGAAAACATATGCTCCTGCGGTTACTCGTCGCAAAGACATTGGTCAAACAAAGTACGGCCAATGTCTTTCCTACGGGGCTTTCAGCTCGCGCTGTTCCCGCTGGAGTCTCCACCTTACGCTCCAATCAGCGAAGTACACATAAAATAAGCGGATGGATAATTGAATATAATATCACATTAGTATTCTTTTTTTATATTGAAATTAGTAATTATGAAATCGACCAATTTCCCAGGAAATATTAGCTCGTCAATAAGAATAAAATATGCGAAAATAAAGATATGAGTGAATATTCACTCATGAATGGAAGGATGAGAACAAATGAATGAAACATGGCAATTAATTGAAACTACTTTGAATGAAAACCCAACACCAATTCGAAACGAAAATGTACGTTATGAGTTTAATTTAACAGGAGATAATCCAAGTGTTAAACAGCTTATCTTAGAAAATGGAAAAGCAAGAATATCGGATGATACTACCACAAAAGAAGATTGCAAGTTAACATTGAGCTCGAAAGACTTTATGAAACTACTAGTGGGTGATTTGAATAGCACTACTGCATTTATGTTTGGGAAGTTGAAAGTCGATGGAAGTATTGGATTGGCTTTGAAGTTGGAGGGGTTGTTGAAGGAGTATAAGTTTAAAGTTGAAAATTGATGTATTTCTCAAATTCATAGTCTGATATGGAATTAGGTAATGTGTAATGACTAGTATTAGAATAATAAAAACACCGACTTTCTTAGATTCGAAAGTCGGTGTTTTATTATTTTTTATTATCAAAATACATGCCATCTAAGGTTTGAGTTGCTGCATATGGATTAGTATATGAAGTTTCATGTCGTTTCTTCTGTTGAAGATCTTTGATATCACCTTTTACGACATTCATCACTTTTTCCAGACGCTCATTTATACTTTTATCTAACTCCCGTAAATGATTGTACAAGACATGTGTAGAAATATTAGTTTTATCAAGTTTCTGGATTGCCTCTTCTCGAGCATCTAGTAAAACATTTATCTGATCGATAAACTCTGTTCGTTCATCATCAGACGGAATAGTTGCTAAATGGGAGAGTAGGTCTTGAGATGCGTCTAAAAAATTTTCTACCTCGCCCATTATGCTTGGTCTCCAGTAAATTGTTTTTGACGATTTAATTGAATGACTTGTTTCCAAGTGTCTCTAAACTCTAATGTATAACTTTCTACTTCCTCAATAGCTTGTAGATCATTCTTTAAATTTGCCTCAATTAAACGGTGATTCATGTATTCATACATTTGCATCATTGACTTTGAAATTTCAACATTCATATTTAAGGTCACCATAAGCTCTTGAATAATTTTTTGTGCCTTCTGCAAATTAACGTTTTTTTCTTGAATATTTTGTTCAGTAATTGCAACTTTTGCTTTTCCTAAAAACTTTAAGCATCCATTATAAAGCATTAACGTCAATTCCCCTGGTGAAGCAGTACTAACACTATTATTTTTATATGCTTGGTGAACCGATTGTGCAGACAATATGATACAACTCCTTTAATTTAACTCTTTTTAAAATCAGCTTGCTCCAAATTGTGATAAATACGACGACTGAGAGTTAGCTTTATTAATTGCAGACTCCATAGCAGTAAATTGTTTCCAATAACGCGCCTCAACATCCTCTAAACGACGTTGGAATTTTGAAATTCTTTCATTCATATCAATTAAGCTTTTGCCCATTGTATATTGTTGGTCCGTTACAGTTACTTTACCTGCCTTCGCTTCTATGCTTCTAGTAAAGTCAGTGATCGATGCACGAAGACGTTGTACAATACCACGTGTATCTTCTACATTCGTTTTTTCTCCTGGATTGGTAATTGTTTTTACAACTTGATCAGGATTTTCAGTTAATGCCTTACGTAACTTATCTTCATCTATAACTAACTTACCGCCATCAGAGTAAGCACTCGATGTGGTAATCCCAATCTCAGCAAGTGTATCTATAATATTAGATTCGTTACCTACACGACCATAGATAGAATTACGCATACCTGATAATCCATTACTTACAATCGAATCACTTCTTAATAAACCACTTTTTGCTTTTTCATCCCAAAGTTTTTGCTCTTCTTCCGACATATCTTTTCTTTGTTCTTCCGTTAAAGGAGGAAAATCTCTATATTTCTTTTCCTTTAATTGACCATTCATACCACTTATTACATCGTTATATTTTTCTACGAATTCTTTTACTTTATCCACCATTGCATCTACATCAGTAGTAGAAGTAAGTGTAGTGTTTGTTGTAGATGTAGCTTTTAGTGTAAAAGTCATTCCTAGTTCTGTAAAAGAATTAGAATTCCTTTCAATTTCTGCTCCATTTAATGTTAGCTTTGCATTTTTACCATTATCAGCTAGTACATTACTTGTAAAACCAAATGCAGTTTGGAAAAAGGTGCTACCACCAGTGACTTCGATTTCACCGCCAGCTTTATTCTCCCCCGATGCTTTTGCACTTAATGACATCTGACCTGTTTTTTCATCATAAAAAGCTGACACTCCAGCATTGGATCCATTAATTTTTGTAACCACATCTGATATTTTATCAGTCGCTTTGAAATTGTAAGATGTTTCTTTCATAGTTCCATCTGCTTGCAATACATTTAATTTTACTGTTTGATCAGCTAACCCTAAATCAGCCATTGTTGTAGATTTCGATCTTTTAGATGCATCAGCAATTGTACCCACTCCATATGCAGCAGAAGCCAACTGATCAATTTTATTAATAGTTACATTACCTTCCGACTTACCTGTTGCTGTTACCGCACCCTCATTCGTACTAGCAACTTTTTTCATATTAAAGCTACTAGATAATAAGAAGTTATCACGTAAATAATCATCAAATGCTTTTAGTTTCGTATTAACCGCACGATACGAATCACGTTGCCACTCAGTTGTTGTTTTCTTTTGTGTTAATTTATCTAATGGTATACGTTCCGCCGTCATTAATTTCTCAACGATACTGTCGATATCCATTCCTGAAGCTAGTCCACCAATTCTTATACCTGCCATTTCAATTACCTCCTAGGATTAAATCTTTTCGTCTACAATCATTCCTAAAAATTTCTGCATGGTGTAAAATGCATCTAATAGTTTACGAGGTGGTACTTCCCGAATAACTTCATCTGTTTCCGCATCTACCACTTCTACATAGTAACGGTCTAAACCGTCATGCATGACAAATTTAGAGCTACGATTTTGTACTGTCATAAACTCATTAAGTGCATCTACCGCTTTTTTCACTTTCTCTTTTGGAATAGAATCTTTTTCATTTGCTTGTTGTTCAGCTTGCATTAGCTGTTTTAAAGAATTTTCTGTGTCATAGACCTTTGTCGTTTCCTCTACTGCCTTTGGTCTTGATAGAGAAGCTATTGCAAGATCCTTTGTTTGTGCCTGTGCAGATATACGCATACTCGGCTTTCCTCCCATGCTCACTACATTCTTATATATATTATCGGCACTAAATTAGAAAATTTCAGTTTCTAGCAAAATTTTCATATAATATGCCGATAATAACTTTGTAAATAAAATATTTCACATGGAGGTGAATTGAATGAAAATACAAAATCAGGCAGGGATCGCCTTTTCTACAAACAGATATCAAAAAAACCAAACCTCTATTACGAAAACATTAGAAAAACTTTCAGGTGGAGATAAGTTAACACGTGCTGCTGATAACGCATCAGGTCTCTCAATTTCAGAAACGATGCGTGGACAAATTAGAGGGCTTTCCCGTGCTCAGCTTAATATGCAAGATGGCCTCTCTGTTCTTGAAACAACTGATGCTGGGCTTCAACATGTAAGCAGCGTACTACAGCGCGTCCGAGAACTAGCTGTGCAATCGTCCACTGACACAATGACCGACGAAGACCGTGAGGTAGCTCAAGCAGAGCTTGATCAGCTTCTGCAATCCATTGACGACACTGCTGATAAGATGGAGTTTAATACTCAAAATATACTAGGTGATGTACGACCGCTTTACATACATGTAGGTGCCAATACAGGTCAAACTCTTCGCATCGATACAGTAAACGTTAGTACCGCTTCTCTTGGACTAGAAATTGCTAAACTATCCACAAGAGAAGAAGCTGAAGATTTAATAACAAAAGTGGATAATGCCCAATCAATTATTTCCAAACATCTAACAAATACCGGATCTGATTATGAGTCTTTAACACATCATAAAGACAATGTATCGAATATAGAGATTAGTCTTCAAAAATCAGAATCTTTAATCCGAGATCCAGAAATGGCACTTGAAATGATGGACTTCGTTAAGCAAGGTATTCGTCAAAAAGGCGATGAAATGCTTATAAAACAAACGAATGAAAATGTTAGTGATGTATTAAGACTATTTGCTTAAATTGAACATAAAAAACCAGACAATTTAGTAACTAATAATTGTCTGGTTTTTAAATGTGTATAACTTTCCTTAGGCAAAGAGAATATCTTTTTATACTAATACGTTTCTTTTGATCTGAGTATTGTTCAGTTCAATAAACTTACTTAATAACTGCCTGTAGGACCTTAACGACATCCACTACATCTTCATTTGTCATTTTCGGAAAAATAGGCAAAGTTAGTGCTTGCTCGTACCATTCCTCTGCTTTGGGACAAATGCCTTTTTTGTATCCTAAGTCTTTATAATATGGATGCCAATATACAGGGATATAATGTACATGTACCCCAATATTTTGAGCTCTCATTTCTTCAAATATTTTTTTACGAGATTTTGTTAATACCTCATTATCCAACTGAATGGAATATAAATGCCAACCGGAATCAGTATTTGTAAATTGTAATGGGGTGATTACTCCAGGTATATCCTTTAATAATTCTTCATATAGTGCAGCAATCTCTCTTCTACGTTCGATAAAACTATCTATCTTTTTCATTTGTGATATACCAAGGGCAGCTTGTAGGTCTGTCATACGATAGTTATACCCTAATTCCATCATCTCATAATACCATTCACCCTGTTCCAAAGAATACGGTGTTGTACTAATGCCATGACTTCTAAATAGTTTTAATTTCTCATAATACTCTTCAGAATTAGTTGTGATGACTCCACCTTCTGCTGTTGTGACTGGTTTAACTGGGTGAAAACTAAACATCGTCATATGAGCTTGGGTACCAACCTTATTTCCTTTGTAGTCCGCCCCTAAAGAATGTGCCCCATCCTCAATAACAATCAAATTGTACTTATTTGCAATTTCCATAATAATGTCCATTTCTGCAGGTTGCCCTGTAAAATCTACCGGAATAATTGCTTTCGTCTTCTTAGTTATTTTTCGCTCAATCTCAGTTGGATCAATATTGTAAGTTTTTGAATCTATGTCCGCAAATACTACTGTCCCCCCCATATAACGTACACAATTTGCACTTGCTGCAAATGTTATGGGTGTTGTAATAACTTCATCACCTTCACTAATACTAGCAGCAAAACATGCTCCATGGAGCGCGGCAGTGCCATTTGCAAAAGCTACAGCATACTTTGCCCCTACATAATCAGCGACCGATTTTTCAAACTGTGCAATATTAGGACCTGTAGTTAAATAAGGTGATTTTAATATGTCAACGACTGCTTGTATATCATCTTCATTAATCCATTGTTGGCCATATGGTAAAATTCTATCTCTTTTGTCCATGTAATTATTCTCCTTTACTAAAAGCAGAAACTAACGGAGGATCAATTTTAGTAAGTTTCCCATCTAAAAATTGGTCAACTATATCATTATTATAAGTATTATATACAAACCTTAAATGTTGAGGCATCCAGTCGGTCCCTATCCATAGCTTTCCATTTCCCTTTTGAGGTATATAATTAATTTCTTCCAGCTTTAGTGTGGTTATAATTTTAGTAAGATCATTTGCTACTTGTATTACCGCTTTGCATGCAACGTCATGTAACCCATCACCATATGCCAGCTGTGGAACCGAATGGTGTACAATTTCTCCTGCATCTAGTCGGGATGATAATCTATGTATAGTCATTCCCGCCCAATTTGGTCTTAGCATATAAAACGGCCAAAATAGTGTGGTATTTCCTTTATACCAAGGGGATAACCCACCATGAATATTCCACGCATTTCCACCCAGAGCTTCTAGTAGTTCATCACTTAATTTATGAACTCCATAACTTATGGCCAAATCGAATTGTTGACTTTTTACCCATTTAATCGTTTCTACGCTGTTTAACTGTTGCATTGTTACATCTAGTGTAGGCAGTCCAACTGAAACCATGTCATTACCTTCAAAATGACGATATTCTGCATCGTCACGCTCCTTAAAATGGCGGATAAAGTTTACACGGTCTACAGATTCTAAATCAGCAGGAGGTTGAGGCAAAAATTCTTCTCTCTTTTCCATCACATGGGCCATTACAAAACCTGTCTTCACTAGTTCATTGACTAAAAATAAATGTCTTGGATGAGAACCTGTTAATAATAATATTTTCATCGCAAAAGTTCTCCTTCTTCAAAAAACGGTCCTTCTAGTAAACTATGCTCTTTTAAATCATCAATTGATATTGCATAATCCTCTAAGGAGTAGCCTAATGTTTTCGCTATATCTGTTAATCGGTATTTCCCATCCGAGTAATTAAGTAAAGTTAAAATTTGATTTAGCTGCTGACGGTTATCGAGTATTTTATTACTTGAACGTCCTCTTAGCGCTGGTGCATTAATATCTGGATATAAATCATATTTTCCAAGCATTGGCTCCCCAAAAGGTTTTTTATTTATATAATAGCCATTTAACTCTTGAAGCTTTAGAATATATTCAATTTCATTTAAACTATCTAGTAAAGCTTCAATTGTCATCATTTCTTTCGTATCCAATGAATTATGATAACCTGTATACGCACCGTATATCATTTTAGAAAATTGACCAACTGGTAAATTAAATCCAGGTGAGCAATATTGCCTCTCGTCAGATCCATAAAGTGGGGTAAATGGACGAATTTGAAATTCTTTTTTTTCATTGTTCACAAGATAATCCATTAGTTCATTTAATGGTGCATTCAGATTGCGTGATTTTTTAAAGCTAATCGGCTTGTCCTTACCACCTAGACATGTTAATACAGCTCCGGAATATAACTTTTCTTTCAGTTCTTCTCCATGTTGATGAAGATACGTAACAGCTCCTATTGTTTCAGGAATAAAAACAAATCGATACGTAAATTCACGATTCTTCCATTTCTTAATTCTGTTATATAAAAATGTTGCTACAATTGGCCCACTCAATTCATTATTCGCCATGGAGGGATGACATATATATGTACTAATTAAAATCTCTTTCTCCGACTTTCCAGGTAAAATAGCATGGGCATAATTAAGTTCTCCATCAATCTTTTCACTATCAATAAAAACATGATAATTCCCTTCTACTAAACTATCCAATTGATTTTGAGACATGCAAAATCCCCATCTCTCCTTATAATAAGAAATTACATAAGGGATAGCATCTGGCAAGGTAGGAATCGTATGAATATTTGTTTTCATTTCATCTAGTGAAAGCACAGTATTAACAGGTTCACTATAATTTACAATATGTAGATTAGAGTTTTTCATATTAATAATTTCATTACCATGCTCATCCTTGATCCACGCTTCACGAATTACCCACTCTTTTGGTATTTCCCAGTCAAACACTTCTGTACCGGTCTGTACCCCATACATTGTAAGAGGTATATACTTTCCTAAAATCTCGATGGTTTCTCGTACACCATCACCAGTAATGCTCCGACATATCGGAAAGAGTCTATCAAACAATTCATCCATTTCGCTTAATTCGTTCATATTAATAACTCCCAACTCAAAGGAGTTCCCTTTTTCACATCATGTTTAATCGTTTTTCCAAGAACTATATCATAATACTTGGTCGACAAACCAAGTCCAGGTCTTACGTTACGAAGATTTGCAGTAGTTAATATTTCGCCAGACTTCATATCTTCTCCAATGTAAAGTGAACGACGATGTTTAAGAGATGGTTTTTCAGCTTCAGTTGGTCCATATTGTATATGCCCTAAGCTTTGCCAAGCACGTTCCGTTTCCTCTACAAGCATTTTTAGCTCATGAGGCTCCATTGAGAAAGATGAATCTACGCCTCCTTCGGCACGGGAAGTAGTAAAATGCTTTTCAATAACCGTTGCACCAAGCGTCACCGCAGCAACTGGTACACCAACACCCATTGTATGATCAGACAACCCAATTTCTGTTTTAAAAAGCTCGCGCATATGTGGAATAGTAGCTAGATTGGAGTTTGCTGGAGTAGCAGGATACGTACTTGTACATTTTAGTAGTACAATTTGGTCATTTCCTTCATCTCGAGCAGCACTAACTGCTTCATCAAGCTCAGCTGCAGATGCCATACCAGTGGAAATAATTAATGGCTTACCAGTTCTCGCCACTTTTCTGATAAGTGGAATATCCACATTTTCGAATGATGCAATTTTATATGCTGGTACGTCTAAAGTCTCCAAAAAATCAACAGCAGTCTCATCAAATGGAGAACTAAATGCCAACAAACCAAGCTCTTTTGCACGATTAAAAATTGCCTCATGCCATTCCCAAGGAGTGTATGCTTCTTTATATAAATTATAAAGAGACTGTCCTTTCCACAAATTCTGATCGGAAGATATAAAAAATTCTTCAGTGTGCACTTCTAGTGTTATTGTGTCCGGTGTGTATGTCTGCAATTTCAATGCATCGACTCCTGCTTCAGCAGCAAGCTCTACTAAATGCAACGCACGCTCTAGTGATTGATTATGATTTCCTGACATCTCTGCAATGATGAAAGGCTTGGTATGGCGACCTATTTCTTTGTTTCCAATTTGTATCATATTATCATCTCCAATATTTCTTGTAGCCATGGATTTTGCTGTCCTACGCCCTCCGTTAACCTTAGACCTCTATCGCTTATCTTCATTATGTTAGTAGATTCTTTCGAAAGTTTATATAATAAATCAACATATGAAGAAACTGTAACTTCTTCGTACCAACCAATATTTATTACGGCACCTAATGTGGCAGCATATTCTGTTGTAATTCGTTGATTTTCCGCAACGATTGTACTAGAAGAAGGCAGTCCCACATAACAGCGTTCCCATGTTGTACTGCCACCAGCACCTAACGAAAAATCGACTTGTAACATGAGTTCTGCCATATAATCAATTTGACAATGGAAGTGAAACCCACGCTGTTCACAAGTCGTTTGAATTTGTTCCTTGTATATATTACCTTCACCAACAACTACGTGTATATTATTAAAGGTTGCTTTTGTTTTTTGAAGTGCCGCTAAAATTTTTATTGTTTCATTCGTTGGATCGGTTCCACCCATAAAAATAAGTAAATTCTCTACTTTTCCTGTCCTAGTAGGCATATTTTGGCGGGCTTTTATAAACTCATCACGCATAATCAAATAACATGGCCCAAGTATTTTCTTACACTGAACAGGAACAAGTCCATTATAGCGTTTTTCAAATTGTGGCACGACATTTTGATCTAGCAGTAAATCACAGTCATGCTTACGATTTGCTAAATCATCTATTACCATTATATTTTTGGTATATGCACGTAACTTTTGCTCCCAAACTTCATCGATACCATAGTGATCAATAATATATAAATCCGCATACTCCAATAAAGCCACATTTTTAAAACCTTGATTTTCCACAAAGTCAATTAAATTTCCCGGAAGTTCTTTCATCATAAATCGTACATCTACACCACGCTTAGTCAATTGATGAGCAATTGTCAAACAACGCATTACATGACCACTACCGATTTTTGTTGATGCATCTGTACGAATAATTACTTTTCTCATATTAATTCACCGGCTTTTGTTCAATATGCGCATTCAGATTCGCCAATTGTGGATTACTTCTCAAATAATTAATTACTTCAACACTTGAAATAAGTGGATCGTTGAAGTGCTCTGCTACCGCTTGAATTAGTGAATAATCATCATCTGTATCAAGTGTAATCCGAAACGCAGGTGCTCGACGATTATTAGGAACTTTATATGTTATTCCATTAAACTGTTCTGCAAATTCATACGCATAATACGTCACATGCTCACGATGACGAGATTCATGTCCCGCTTCATCTATTTTTAGTAAAGATGCATAAGAAATTAACTCTACTGCTAATCCACGTGGTAATTTCCCTTCTAATAGCACAATATCTTTAGGATTATTCCCCAGTAAAGTAACTATTTCCGATGCCATTTCATAGTCTACAAATGGGCAATCCGATGTTACTCGCATCACATAATCAGGCTCATATTGCTTCGCACACTCTACATAACGTGATAACACGTCATCTTCTGAGCCGCGAAAACATGTAACGTTATGCTCATCACACCATTCTTCAATTACATCATCCTGTGGCAATGTAGATGTTGCAACAATTACCTGTTCGACACCAACTATTTGCTTACAACGGCATGTAACATAAGTCAGCACATCTAAATGTCCAAGAGGCTTTAAAATTTTCTCAGGTAGCCTAGTTGAGCCCATTCTAGCCTGTATAATAGCGATTGTTTTCAAGTTATCACAACCAATCTTATATTGTTCCATTATCTACGTGTACCACTGTTCCAGTAATAGATTTTGCTTTATCCGAAAGTAGAAAAAGAACAGTGCTCGCTACACTTGCAATACCAGTTTCTTTTTTCAAAGAAGTTCTTTGATAAATTCGCTTTTTTTGTTCATCCGTTAATGTTGAACTAATAGATGTTTCCATAAATCCCGGCACTACACAATTAGAACGGATTCCTTTGCTTCCCCATTCTCTAGCAGTATTTTTAGAGAATGCTTCCATTGCACCCTTTGTTGCTGCATACATGCTTAAACCTTTGTATCCTGTATGCGCACTAATGGATGATATATGGACAATCGAACCTTGCGTTTTATGCAATATCATATCTCTGATTGCATATTTGGATAAATGCATTGCGGAAAAAACATTTACTTGGAACATCGTCTCTAGCTCATCAATATTTAAATTAGAAATAATATCGTCATATGCCATCGCTGAATTATTAACAAGTCCATAAATAGGACCTATTTTGTGAATCTTATCCCGATATAACTGTTTTACACCTTCTACATTTGCTAAATCATAAGATAAAGCTCTAAAACGATCAGGGTATTTTACAAGAAGTTCATCTGCCGATTCTTCGCTTGTTCGACTAATTCCAATTACGCCGAAATCCGTTTCATTTAGTATTTGATAAGCAATTTCTCTCCCGACTCCTCTTGAATCCCCAGTCACAATAATCCACTTCATTTTCTGACCTTCTTTCCAGTTCTTGTACAAGGAAGTTCATCTACAAACTTAATAATTCGAGGAACTTTCCACTCTTGTAGATGAGCAACTGCAAATTTTTTTATAGCTATCTTTAACTCTTTTCCATCAATCTTACTATCTTTCACAACATCAGCTACAATTAGTTCACCAGTAACGCTATTCTTTTTAGATTTCACAAGAATATCGTTAACACCTGGTACTTGAATTAGTAAGTCCTCCACTTCAAATGGATTCACTTTATATCCCCCAACATTAATCATATCCGATTGGCGTGACAAAAATTTAAAATGATTTTGATCGACCATTTCGACTAAATCACCTGTATGAAACCATTCATTCTTTTGTTGTTCATGAAGTGAAGCTCCAAGCAAGGAATAATGAATGCATAATTCATTTTCTGCAGAAGTCTTGATCAATTGTTGATATTCCGCTTTAATCTCAAATTCATCGCCCCTGGCAGCGAATAAACTTCCAGCTTCTGTCGATGCATACACGTTTGTTATTTTTGCATTTGGGAAAATACTATTCAATTTCACTACTAACGCGGCATCAAATTTTTCTCCACCAAATGTTACTCTTTTAATTATAGAATATATATCGTCTTGGAGATAAGGAAGAACATTTCTATAGAATGTTGGTGTCGCTGAAATATTCGTCACTTGATATTTTTTTATTAAAGTCGGTACATTTTTCAATGACTCACCGAAAATATAAATCAACGTATTTTGGTTGAGTAATGCTTGAAAAAACACTTGTAATCCCGCCATATGAGTAGGATTATATGCAAAGGCCCATACATCATTTTCAAGTTTATTATGTTTTTTTACGTTTCTTGTGAACGAATGAAAAGTGTGACTTACTTTTTTAGGACGACCAGTCGTACCTGATGTATAAAGAGTTAAATGCCATTTTTCTATTGCTTGAATCTGTTGCATAACCTCGTCAAAATGCAAGAAATGACTACTTTCTGTAATCTTACTTGTCATTAATACATTCCCAACATTAAGACCTAATTCGTCAATCTCCTTTTCAGAAAAATCTCCGTCTAATATTTCGATAGGATAATCATATAATAAACTATGAATAATCGATAAAAAGATTTCATATGGATTGTTATCTTGGACATATATATAAGTGGAATAGATTTCCTTATTATTTAAATCATCTAGTAGATTTTCATACGTGTAAACGATATCGTTATGTACTAAAAAAGTTTGTTTCATATTATTTACCATTTATTTTAATCAAAATATCGCCTATTGTTTGAATGATTCCATCCTCAAAAATATCAATATCGAACTCATCTTCTAAACGAACTGTTAGTTCCGCCAACATAAGCGAATCCAATTCTAAATCATCTCTCAAATCCATAGAAGGTTCCAATTTCTCAATAGTGCTTTTTCCAGCTTCTTCTCTCATTTCATTTACTATATCTAACAACTCTTGCATTACTATCTCTCCCATTCTTATTCTTCAAATTCGCATATATTTTTTTTAAACTTACCTGCTTTTAACCAATCATCCCTCAAAAGTTCTAACAGATTCATATCGAAAAAAGAACCATTTTTAAAAATATGGTCTTTATACACTCCTACCAACCTGTATCCATGCATTAAATTTAGCTTAACTACATTATCATTTCCGCCCATTACTTCAGCAGTTATTTTATGAAAATCGTATTTTGAAAATATATAATTATAAAAATAAGTCGGTATAATACCACCATATAATCTATACTTTTCTTCTCCTATATAATAGCCCCAGCTAGCTCTTTTATTAACAATATCAATATCATTTAAACTTATTAAACCTACTAAAACGCCTTTTATTTCGATTATCCAGTATTTATCTGTCTCGGAAATCGATACTCTGTTAAACCATTCTTTCTGCTTGTCAAAGTCCTTTTCTATATCTGTATTCATGAATCTTGTCACATCAGCTTGTGTTCTCCACTCGAGAACTTGAGTGAGATGTTCTACCTTCAGTTTAAGAAAGTGAATCATTATATAACCTCCGCAAACATTTATATTAAGTATATTGCTTTTATCGGTTAAATAATCTTTTTTTTCATGTTAATTCTTTTTAACAAAAAGAGGAAACCATCTATACTTGATAGTTTCCACCTTATTCTGATGTATCTTTTCATGGGTATATATAATTAAATCCATTTACAAAAATCATATTTAATCAACTAAAATTCACATGATTAACTATTTTTATGCAATCAAATACTTGATCCAGATTTCCCTTCAAACGTATCTCCAAATATCTCTTTATGTTCTAAGATTAAATAATTATTCCACAAATCAATTATAAAATCCTGATTATATTGTAAGAAAGCTCTGAGTAAGTATGCCCTATTCCAAAACCTTCCTTCAAAAATCCATTTTTCAGGATATTCAAAAGGATAAAATATGTCATGAAAATGGATCCTTACCCCGGGTTTCAATTTCGGTAATATTTCAAAGATAATGTAATTTACATCACTTCCAATTTTACTAACATGATAGCTATCAATAAATAAAATATCTCCTTCCATAAGATTAGAAAAAACTCAAAATCTACAAATTGTACTTTTTCATTAAAAATTGTAACTTGCTCATAATCATCTTTCTCAAGTAATGATTCAAGTCGTTCGGGAAAAGGTTCTATAAAAGTGAGTTCCAAATCATCAAGTTGATACGCTTTTTTTATATCAAGCATTAATGCAGAGCTAAAACCTGAAATTTATCCATATAAAAAATCTCCATTCTGCAATTTTACTAATACCAAAAACTATAATGAAGTAATACTTTTTAATATTAAACTTATGAGAGAGTTGTATTCATATTCTTAAGTTTAAGTAGATGTTCTTTTGCTCCTTCATGACTGTCATTTGAAAGTTCTATACATTGAAGGAATCTACTGCTAGCTTCTTCATAACAATTTAGTTTAAAAAATCCCACCCCTATGTAATATAGTACTGAAATCTTATATTCTTTAGTAAAAGTTCTTTGTGTATGTAATTCATCATTACTATCAAAGACATTCAGGAATCTATTCATTACTTCAATGCCTTTTTCTATTTCACTGTTGTCAATTAATATTCTACCTACATAAAAAAGAGTATCTAAATTGTGTTCTACTTTATCAATCCAAATCTTCAATTCTTTAAAATCATTACTTAAAAATAATATTCTAAATAAGTATGTTTTCTTCGATTCAAACTTTCTTATTAAATTTCTTATAAAATTCTCAACTTCAATTTTATTTTTCTCACTTGATTTTTTTTCAAAAAACTGTTTTAGATATAAAAGTTCTCGTATAGATATTTTATCTTCATCGAGGTAATCTTTTAAATACTTCCAATAGGATTCATATAATTGAGTTGCCTCTAATATATTCCCTTTTGCTTCAAATGCTTTTCCTACAATAAAGCTATCTTTCAATTCCCTTTTTATCGATGAATTTCCGACAATTTTATTATATCTTTTATCTGCAAGGTAACATTCTTTTTCGATTAAAGGTTTTATTGGAGAAAACTTCGGATCTACCTCATTATTTAACAATATTCCTAATCCTTTAGCTAAGCCAATTGAGTCAGATTTGTACAATGGTAATTTGTTTTCATTTTTTCTTTTAAATTGTTGTTGTATGTACTTTATTAGCTGTTTCGTATTTCGAGCTTCTATTACCCATGTTGAGTTTATTTCTTCTTTGTGGTAAATCCTTGCACTATCATGTAAAGTTACGGAAGGGACTCCTATGTGCTTAGCTTCAATTATAGACGATGAAAACGGTGTAACATGTACATCCATTTTTCTTAATATAGCCATAAGTGGTTCCTGTGTAGCAAAGGTTGTTTCTACCTTTCCATCTTTTATTAAATTAGAAAGTAACTCTTCACATTGCACCATTTCATTTAAATATTTTCCTTCCATCGCAGGATGGTATCGAATATACCATTTCCACTTTTCGGGTGAATTTTTTATTGTTGCAAATAACCAATGTGGAATATTATCATCCCAACCAATTAGCCCGTATTTCGGTTGTAAAGTTAATAGTATATTAACCTTTCCTTCTTCCATGATCTCTTCTAACTTTTTATCATAATAGCTTACAATAAATTTTTTATCTTCTTTCCATAATTCTAACCAGGGATTTCCTCCTGCGATTGCTTTATGAACAGTAGAATTTTTAAAACCTTCATTAATTAATTGAGCTTCTCTCCCACTCCAACACCAAAAATAATTTGGCAAAATATTATATCCTTCTGAAGGAGTATAATCCCAATTGTGATAGATAAGTGGAGATTGGCTTCCATGTTGAATATCAACTGTTGGAATTCCTATGTTTCTTGCAGCTAGAATTAGAGGATAAGCAATAGGATTATAATAATTCACTATTAAAACCAATTTTGATTTCTTAATATTTAAAATATATTCATAAAATTCGCTTAATCTTTTTATTTTTGACGTTTCATAATTTATGTCTCCTATGTTAAAACAAGATAATTTGGTATTTAGATTTTCCTCTATATAATCTTTTACTTCCTTAAACATTTTCAGGTACGAAGGCTCATTTACATCTACACTATTTAAAAAGTAATTCAACTGATTTTCAATAGAAAAAGATTCATCAAAAACAGGTGTTTTTTTAACTTTATGTAAACTATATTCCATATTTGATACTTTTAATTTACTTTTTTGAATCTCCTCATGAAATGGTCCTGTTAATCTATGGTACCATTTATCATCCATTAATTTTATTCTGATGAAAGAATCTATTAATACAAAAACATCTATAATATCATTACTTTCAACAGCATCAGCTAGTTCTCTTAAAGCCCCATTTTCTCTCTCAGATGCTTGTGTATGGGCGCTTTGAACTGCATTAGGTAATAGTTCAAAATTTAATTTCATTCTAATCCATGGCCATACATCTACACCATTCATCCTCCACGAACTTACAGGAAAAAGTTCCTCGATTTTGCTGATAATCTCCAGATCATTTTTTGTATTCACCATAGAATCGCATCCTAATTTTAATTATTTCGTATTTCAAAATTATATTCTTATATCAAGTGAGTTCAGTTCTAACAATAGGTTACAGCACCCTATATCCGCCAATATGAAATGTTCCATTCTTACTATCACTGCTTCCTTATTTCCTTTATTTCTTTAATAATATCTCACATAATCTAAAATCATTCATATCATCAATATCTAAAGAACGTTCTTTAGGCATTACAAAACTGTGCGTATCTTCAGTAAAAAATGTTTTTACATCTAAGAACTTGGATATTTTTGCTACGTATATCGCACCATTTAATACATACGATATTGGAAGCTCCTGTCTTCTCAAGATCATTTGTTTTTGTGATAATATAGGAGTCAATTTTTCATCCTTAATCCAATACATCCAAAATGGAGATTTATCTGACTCTGTCACACTTACGCAAATATCCATATTCTTTTCAAGTACATACTTTATACAAGTATCTATATCCTCTACATTTCTTAAAGGGGATGTTGGTTGTAACAAAACTACATAATCAAATCCTTCTAAGTATTCTAGAGCATGTAATACTACATCTATACTTGTAGAATCGTCTTGTGCTAATGAGGCAGGTCTAGTAAAAGGAACTTCGCACCGCATCCTTTTAGCTACTTCTATTATTTCTTCATCGTCAGAGGAAAGAATGACTTTTGATATATACTTACTTTGTTGAGCAGCTTCGATAGTCCATCCAATTAGTGGTTTTCCATTCAAATTTAATACATTCTTTCTTGGCAATCCCTTAGATCCCCCACGTGCTGGGATTACTGCAAGTATTTTAGGTTTCATTAAATTCACCTTCTAATCTAATATCTCTTTTAATCGTGAACTTTCATATTTATCACTTATTAGTATTCCATTTTTTGTTGCAATTACAATCAAATTTGAAAGGCCTAATAATTTTATGGGGATTTCTAACTCATTTTGTGCAAAGACATCATTACAGTCTTGCGATAGTGTGACATTCCCACTAATTTTCGGCTCAATTTTTTCTAATAATATCTCCCAAGTTCCCAAATCATCCCATAATCCATCGTACTCAACAGCTACTATATTTTGTGAATTTTCTATGATTTCATAATCAAAACTTCGTTTAGGAAGGCAACTGAATTGTTTAAGAAAATCATCATAATTAGTTGATATACCTTTACACGTCAGCTCATTTAATACCGTTTTCAAGGGGAATACAAAAACACCACTGTTCCATAAAGCGCCTTTTTTTATCAGGTCTTTTGCAAAATTAAATTCTGGTTTTTCAATAAATCTATCGATTTCTTGTAATTTTCCCGAATTTTTTGGTATCATGTATCCAAATTTAGAAGTAGGACTAGTCGGTTTAATGCCTACTAACCCCATACCGTAATGTTTATTTTTTATTATTTCGGACAGAGATATTACTTTTTCATAAAATGAATAATCAACATATGCATCTGCTGAAACTACCGCTACTACTTCATTTATAGTGGCATCAGTATTGGATATAATGTAGGAACAGCCAAGAGCAATCGCAGCAAATGTATCTCTTCCTTCTGGTTCTTTAATAACTGTTATATCTGGCACTTGATTTGATACTAATTCATATTGTTTTTCAGTTGTAGCAATAATTATATCTTCTTTGTTTACAATGGTTGTAATTTGTCTTATAACTCTCTGTAACATGGATTCTTTCTTATCTTCATGTACAAATAGCTGAAGTAAATGTTTTGGTGTTTGATCAGTAGACATTGGCCATAATCTTTTTCCAGATCCGCCTGATAATACAATGATTTTCATTTACTCACCTCAATATTCTCACTTTTTCAAATCTGATTGAACCATCATTTTCACTAACTCTTCAAATGTTGTTTTAGGTTCCCAACCTAGCACTGACCTTGCTTTAGAATAATCCCCTAAAAGTAAATCTACTTCTGTTGGTCTAAAGAATTTCGGGTCGATTGCTAGTATTACTTTTTTGGTTGCACTATCAATACCTACTTCATCTACTCCGTTACCTTGCCATTCAATATTAATATCTATCTCTTCAAAAGTTTTTTCAACAAATTCCCGTACCGTACGTGTTTTACCTGTTGCAATAACAAAATCTTCAGGATGATCCTGTTGAAGCATTAACCACATTGCTTCAACGAAATCTCCAGCAAATCCCCAATCACGTTTAGCATCTAAGTTTCCAAGATATAAACAATCTTGCAAACCTTTTTTAATTTTAGTAGCAGCAATTGTAATTTTTCTAGTAACAAATGATTCACCACGCAAAGGGGATTCATGATTAAAAAGTATACCATTGCATGCAAACATATTATAAGCTTCTCGATAGTTTACTGTAATCCAATAACCATATATTTTTGCAGCAGCGTAAGGGCTTCTAGGATAAAAAGGCGTTTTTTCTGTTTGTGGTGTTTCTACAACCTTTCCAAACAATTCACTAGTTGAAGCTTGATAAAATTTTGTTTTCTTTTCTAAACCTAATATTCGAATAGCTTCTAAAATACGTAATGTCCCAATACCATCTGTATTTGCTGTGTATTCAGGAGTTTCAAATGATACTTGTACATGACTCTGTGCTGCTAAATTATATATTTCATCGGGCTGAATTTCAGAAATTAATCGTATTAAATTGGTGGAATCCGATAAATCACCATAATGTAAAATAAAATTTGAATTCAAAATTAAATTTTCTATTCTATCAAACTTCTCCAATGAAGAACGTCGAATAAGCCCATGAACAATATAATTTTTTTTCAATAAAAATTCTGATAAGTAAGCTCCATCTTGTCCATTTACTCCTGTAATAAATGCCACTTTCATTATTCACACCTAATTTCATATAATATACTTTGAATAGCTTTTACAATCTCATAAATGTCTTCCTCTGTTAAACCAATATAAGTAGGAAGGTTAAACCCCTTTAGAGAAACCTCTAAGCTTTCACTAATGTCCTTAGCATACTCTTTGTATATTGGCATACTAGATAATGGGTAGAAAAATGCTCTGCTATCAATACCATGTTCTTTTAATTTTTCCAACAACGTATCTCTATAACATGCTTCAATTGTTAATGGAAACAACCAGTTCACATTTGTTCCCTCTTTACATGCTAGTTGTGTCGATATTTCCTCAACATCCTTAAGATAAGTTTTATATAATCTAGAGATTGTATCTCTTTCTGAAAGAATTTGTTCAATTCTATCTAGTTGAGCTACTCCTATAGCCGCTTGAATGTTAGTCATACGATAGTTATAACCAATTTCTTCATGGAAATACTTTTTTTCTTTGCTCATCCCATGATCGCGTAAAATGCGTAACTTTTTCATGATGTTTTCATCGCTAGTCACACACATTCCGCCTTCACCAGTTGTAATAATCTTATTAGCAAAGAAAGAAAAACATCCAATATGCCCAATGGATCCAACTTTCTTTCCTTTATAGCTTGCACCGTGAGCCTCTGCACAATCTTCAATTACATACAAACCATACTTTTTAGATATATCCATAATTCTATCCATCTCACATGGCATACCATATAAATGAACAGGAATAATTGCTTTAGTTTTACTCGTAATCGCTTTTTCAATACTTTCCGGGCTAATACAACAATTTTCTTTATTAATATCAACTATTACTGGTTTAGCGCCTGCATGTAATACTGCATTAATTGTTGCAGCAAAAGTTAAATCAGGTACAATCACCTCATCATCTTTGCCAATATTTAAAACTTCTAAAGCTATATGAATTGCGGTTGTACCATTTGACATTGCTATACCAAATTTAGAACCTATATAGTCAGAAAATTTTTGTTCAAATAGATCAATATACTCTCCAGTACTTGAAATCCAGGAAGAATCATATGCGTCTATCACATTTTGACGCTCAAATTCTGTCAAATAGGGTCTAGATATTGGGTATTTAATTTGTTGTACCAATTTAGCTCACCCTTTCGATAAAAAAGTTTTAATTGTATTGTATTGTTCTAAAATTGATTCAGGTGAATTATTCATGGACTCCAAAACGATAATTGTTTCCTTATTAATATTCTTTAAATAATTTAATTCCTTCATTGTAGGCTGCAAATGCTGGTCATCCGAACCATCATTATGATGAATATGAATTTGCAAAATATTATTTTTAAATTCTGAAATAAATGTGTTGATATCTTCTTTTTCATATAAATGTGTTGCAAGGTTATAATGACCAATATCTAGTAGTATTCCAAAATTGTCATCGTTAACTTCTGTTATCAACTTTCTAAATTCCATAATTTTTGTCATTAACAAATACTTAAACTTTTTTGGATGTCCCCCAGATGTTTCTATTGCAAATTTCACTCCGCATCTCTTAGCGTATAGATTAATTTCTTTGCAAGAAGCAATCAAATGCAAAAATGCTGAATTATATTTATCTTCATCAAATTGTTCCTCTGTGAAAGCAAATCCTTCAAAAAACTTAATCTCATTAGGATCAGCTAACATTCCTGCATGCATTGAATAAATTGGAGCATTTAATTTAACACATAAGTCTATGGCATTTTTTGCCATATTTATTGAAGTATTTCTTATCTCTGTATTTTTAGATGCAATATTTAAAGCTATCGGTTCTAGTAGTGGAGGGAAATAATTGTGAATAACATATTTGTTTTCTTTAAACTTTTCTAATAAGCATTCTAAATCTTCAATATATTGATGCGATGATCCTAATTCTATATTAGTAATATTTAGTTGATTAAATTTCTCTAAAACTTCCTTTAAATCAAAAGGATTTCTAATAGCTGAGGTGGAAACATATATATTCATTTTGAATCCAACTTTCTAATTATTTTTGCTGGTACTCCCGCCACAATTGAATTGCTTGGAATATTTTTTGTAACTACTGCACCTGCTCCTACTATTACATTATCACCTATGACAATATTTTCTTTTACAACAGCACCTATACCTATAAAAACGCTTTCTCCAATTGTTACCCTACCTGCAATTTTTGCTCCTGGAGCAATATGAGAATGTGGCCCTATTACAGTTTCATGCTCAATAATTACCCCAGAGTTTACAATTATATTTTCATTTAAAACAACAAGAGGTCCTACTATTGAAAGAGGACCTATTAAAGTACTATTGTGAACTTTAGAACCAATACCTAAAATAACAGAATTGTGAAATATGCCAATGATTACTTTATTATGGTGTAATAAATGTTCATATAATTGTTTTCTTAAATTATTGTCTCCAATAGCTAACAAACATGCTTCTGTTTTAATTCCATGTAAATTTATCCATTCTTTTTGAATAATAGTATGATTGAAAATTTCTTCATCATTTTTTTTTTTATTTTTATCAACAAAAAAAAGTTCTAAATAACTTATATTTGATTGCTCTAACCAACTATAGACAGATCTTGCATGCCCACCTGCACCTATTATTGCTAAAGTTTTATAATTCATAGATATCGTCTTCTTTTAAAATATGATTTATCGAAAGGCTTGTTTTTACTCTTTTTCCGATATAATTAAAAACCTTATTAGCAGGAATTCCTATATCACTACGCTTTGCAGTTAAAAAATCTTCCGTAAGAATTTCACTTTCATTTATTTCTTTAGCAAGAACTAGCTTTTTTTGCATATTATTTTTCGTAACTTTTTCACTACTAGTAGGTTTTTTAATACCGTCACCTAAGCTTGCCTCAACGAATCTAATTGTCTCAACTAGTGATATTAATTCATTTTTGTCTAATGATGCTAAATGATCTGGCCCTTCCATTGTTTTGTCCAAAGTAAAGTGCTTCTCAATCACTTTAACTCCTAATGGTACTGTAAATGGAGCTATACCTACTCCTTCTGTATGATCAGAATAACCCATTATGATTTGAAAATCTTCAGCCAGATTAGGGATCACTTTCATGTTCACTTCATCAATTGGCGTTGGGTAATTTGAAGTACAATGAAGTAATATCACATCCGTATTTCCTTCACTCCTAATTACATGTAACGCCTCAGTTATCTCTTCAGATGTACACATACCTGTAGACAGCAAAATAGGTTTTCCTAATCTAGCTACTTTTTTTAAGAATAATAAGTTTGTCGTATCAGTCGAACTAATTTTAAAAGCATCAATATCCATTTTTTCTAAATCGTAAAGGCTTTTTTCTTCAAATGGTGTTGATAAAAAAATTAATCCTTTTGTTTCTACATAAGATTTTAATTCCACCATTTCATCTACTGTTAGCATTAGGTTCTCTAACATTTCAAGCTGACTTTCCTTTTTATTCGTAGTTCGTAATTGATAAGGTGCTTTAGAGGCATTGTAAATAAGTAGCTCTTCTGGATAAAAAGACTGAAACTTCACAGCATCTACTTTAGCCTCTGAAGCTTCATCTATCATTCTTTTAGCTAAGTCAATGTTTCCATTATGATTAACTCCAATTTCTGCTATGATAAATACAGGAGATTGGGAGTCTATAACCCTATCAGAAATTCTTATTGATTTATTAAACATAATAACTCTCCTTCTTAAACTCTCCCATAAATATCGGAATATCTAATAATATCATCTTCTCCAAAATAACTCCCTAATTGCACTTCTGAAATAAATAGATTTTCTTCATCTGAAATATTTTCTATTGAATGTTTACAACTTTTAGGAACAAAGATATAATCTCCACTCGTCATACTTTTTATACTTTCGCCAAGTGTTAATTCACCTTTCCCTTTAACAATCACCCAATGTTCTTCCCTATATTTATGTTCTTGTATGCTTAATTTACCTTTTGGATAAACACAAATAATCTTTGCTCTTGTAAAATCGCTTAAAAAAACAGTTTTATAATATCCCCATGGACGATTATAAATTTCTTGTTCCAACTTCTCATCATCTAATAAACTAAAATCTCTATTAGGCTGCCATTTAGAATCTTCTAACAATATTATATGTAATTGTTTTTTTGTCACTACATTTAACAACACTTTTTCCTCGTTAATTATTGGTAAAAATTCTATCTTTGAATCTTTAAAAATATTCACTACTGTTTCAAATTCATCATTTTCTCTTATACTTTTAAAGTTACTATTAACTACTTCCGAAACTTTTGACGACAATGAAATCCCCTCTATTAAAGCCCTTCGAATATCACCATCCGTTAAAGTTCCTATTACTTTATTATATGTATCTGTAACAACAACAAAACCTTTTTGATTTCTATCAATAATAGTTAGAGCATCAAGAATTGTGGCTTGCTCTTCTGCTATATAATTTTTATACACAAAATGCCTCCAATAACTTAAATTATATTTTTTAACCATGTGATTCTCTTCTATTTTTAGTCTTTAAATCGTTACTATCTCTATAGAAATTTACTTCTTCCAAATGTAAGTCATATACATTCTTAATCTCCCTATTTTCATTTAAACTCGAAGATTTTTTAACTACAATTAATAACTCTCCATTTCCTTTTTCGTGTATTTTCATCATATTCCATCCTGTCATTTCTAATAAATCTAAAATATTTTGTTTATGAAAATATGACAAGTGTACTATTCTAAACCAATAATCCTCTAGTGCAGAATGGTACGAATATTTTTTTTGATCAATAGCACTTAAAGACGGAATAGCAATATATATTATCGCTTCATCAGAAGTTTCTTCCCACAATTTTTTTAATACTTTTTTAGGATTATAGAAGTGCTCTAATATATGAGAAAGTATGATTAAATCATATTCCTTTATATTTAAAGGTTCTTCATCATAAAACTCACCTAAAACATTTATTTTACCTGATAACAAGCTTCTGTTACTACTACCTCCAGGTTCAACTGCTGCTAGATAGTTCGTATTAAACTTTTCGGATAATCCTAATAAGTTACCTCCACCACCTGCTCCAATCTCAAGAATCTTATTAACAGTTGAGGTAAACTCTTTTATAAATTCATATATTTCATATCCACGTTTTTTATAACTAAGATCCGTTATTTCTACTGGAACCCCGTAATACTTCTTATATTCATAAGTATAAAAATTATTTAGTTCTTTTTTAACCGGGATAGGATTTAAATAAATGAATCCACATTCCCGACATATTACTGTTCGATAAGGCATTTCAAATTGAACTTTATCTGCTATAATAGAATATCTATTAGAGTTACAAATAGAACAGTTTGTATCTTCAACTTTTGAATAGTCCATTTTTACCTCCGGATTCAACATAGTCAATTACTTTTCCTGCATATTCCCAGAATTTAAAACTTGAATAAAAAAGCTCTCTAGTTTATAAGTATTATATTCTCTATCATATTCTTTATATCTCTCTAACACTTCTTCACTATCTAAATAAAGATCTGTTTTGTCTAATTCTAGTATTTCTATTATTGATTCATTAATTTTTTCTTCAGAAGATTCTAATGGCAAAACAGTTTTATAAGGATAGTCTTCTAAAAAATCACGAATAAATTCATTCTCTTTATTTACAAGAGAAAATATATATCGGTTTGCTAAAAGTAAATTATAAAATTTACTACCTGCAGACGTGCTTAGTATATCCACTACTAGATTAATGTCCGCATTACTTATCAAATCTAACGATTCTTCGAAGGGTACTCCTCCTAAATAATTCACAAAATCATAACTCTTTAATTCATCTAAGAACTTTGAATTTTGCACATCTCCAGCTATTATAAATTCGATGTTCATATTATGTTCAACCAGACTTGCTATAGCTTGAAGTATTTTTTTCAAGTATGTTTCATATGCAGTGTAAATAAAGCCACAGCAAACAATTGTATATTTATTAGTAGTTGCATTTTTGATATTAGTTCTATTAATGCTATTCAAATCATCAGTATCATATCCATTTGGAATAATAGACATAGGTATGTTACTAGTATTCTTTAAAATAATTTCCCCTAATTTCTCATCCACTGTAATAATTCCATCCACCGATTTTAACATTTCTGATTCAAAGTAAGAATTTAACATTACTCCTTCTTTGGAGCGATATTTATTAATATCATTGCCGGTAGCCCAACCGTCTCTATAGTCTACAACAAGCGGTACGCCTGTAACATTCTTCAAAATTGTTCCAACAGTTCCCAATGTAAATGGTGGAATTGTACAATAAATTAAATCTATTTTTTGAGAGTTAATAATTTCCAAACCTTTTATTACAAAATGCATTAACGATCCAATCTCTGCATCAGGAATATGTACTTCATGATAAAATTTCCTAAAATTCTCATCACTTTTTTCATTAGGCTGAATAGAATTTACATAATAAATCTCTAAGTCACTTGGAATATCATTTAGCAAGTTCTGATTAATATTTGGTTGTTTATGCAATTCGGGATTTAATGTAAGAACGATTGGATTCCAGTTCCCATGCTTACTTAAATATTTCACAAATTTAGTAGGTCGAAAAACCCCACTGCTAAATGCAGGTGGGAAAAAATATGTAATAAATAAAACATTTTTCATTCAACAAAACCCCTTCTTCAATTTCTGCATAAGGCTTCTCACTATTTTTAAAGAGCTTATTCTAATTATTCACTATAAGACAATAAAACTTTCCTTAACTCTCTTTTTGTAAAACTATATTCTTCTATCGTGTATAAACCTGAATTTAATAAGTTAAGATTCTTTCTTGCATCAATATAATTTGAATGTAGATGCAATGCTTTATTAAAGTATTCCTTTGCAAGTTCAAATTCATTTTTACTCACGTAAATAACACCTAAATTATTTAAACTAGCTCCATGATCAGGACTAACAGTCAAGATTTCTTGTATTAATTTTTCTACTTCATTATGTTCTTTTACAAAAATATAATACAAAGATTTTAGAAATAAATAAGATACATATGAAGTATTTGTTTTTGAAATAGAAATACTATCTAAAAGTCTCTTAGCATCTTCCCATTTATCATATCTTATTAGCAATGTAACTAAATCTAGTTTATTTTGATGTGTTGTGCTATCAAGACTTTTAAATTTCTCTTCAATATATATTAAATTATATTTATTTAAAATTATTTTTTCAGCATTATGTGATTTTTCCATGTTGGAAGTTGTATTATTTCGATGTCTTCTTATAAAAGTTAATGGTGATTCCACATGATTTATTTGGTAGCCGGAATCTAATATTCGAAGCCATAAATCTACATCCTCATTCATTTTCATTGATGTATCAAAACCTTTTAATTCAAGTAAGACCTTTCTTTTTATCAATAATCCTGATGGAGAAACTATTGGATTTCTAATTAGTACTTTACAAAAACCCTCGGTACTTATTAAACTTTTTCCTGTAATAGAGTCAGATACTACCTTAGAGCTCTCATCGATTTGGTAGTATCCTGAATAGATGGACTCGAATGAATCTGTTCGCATTTTGTTTAAATAAGTATCTAACAATTGTTCTGAACACTCATCATCTGCATCTAAAAATAATATCCACTCACTTGTTGCTTCTTGAATTCCTAAGTTTCTTGCAACAGATACTCCTTGATTACTACTCTGTTCAATCACTCTAATATTCTTGTATTGATTTGCTAACAAGTTAATAACCTTAAGTGTGTTATCTGTGCTTCCATCATCAATAATTATTATCTCATCTAGCTTTATCTTCTGATTAACTAAGCTCATAACGGCATTTCTTATATACTTTTCTGTATTAAAAGCTGGTATTACCGCAGAAACTTTTACCATAAAATCACCTTCAACCTAATATACTAAAAAATTTAACCAATTGTGATGGAAATTTATCTATCTAAACTTCCAATAACTTCCTTTAACTCGTTTACTGAATACCAGTCCTCATTATTATCGCTAGTATAAGCAAAGCCTTCTGCTAGTGGCTTACCACCTTCTGCAAAACTCTTTGACCACCAAGGAAATTCTGGTTGTATGATATAATAATCATCAAATTCAACTGTTTGACGAGAATCATCCTCCATAATCATAGCTTCGTGTAACTTTTCACCAGGACGAATACCTACAATTTCAATATTACATTCAGGTGCTATTGCTTTTGCTAAGTCCATTACTCTCATGCTTGGAATTTTAGGCACAAAAATTTCACCGCCATGCATACGTTCTAAATTATCTAATACGAATTGTACCCCTTGATCTAACGTTATCCAAAAACGGGTCATTCGTTCATCCGTCACAGGGACTGTACCTGTTTCCTTAACCTTTTGAAAAAATGGTACAACACTTCCTCGACTACCAACTACATTTCCATAGCGAACAACGGAGAAACTCGTTTTCTTCTCTCCTGCATAGGAGTTCCCTGCGACAAATAATTTATCGGAAGCGAGCTTCGTTGCACCGTATAGATTAACTGGGCTACATGCCTTGTCCGTGGATAGCGCTATAACTTTCTCTACTCCGCGATCTATCGCTGCTTCTATTATATTTTGAGCACCATGAATATTCGTTTTCACTGCTTCAAAAGGATTATATTCACATGCATCCACATGCTTCATTGCCGCAGCGTGAATGACAATATCAACACCATCAAATGCTCTCACCAATCGTTCTTTATCCCGTACATCACCAATAAAAAAACGAACCCGTGGATCAGTAAATTCCTGTTTCATTTCATATTGTTTTAGTTCGTCACGACTAAAAACAATTACTTTTTTTACGTCTTGTTCCAGTGCTTTTTTTATGAACTTTTTCCCAAAAGACCCTGTTCCACCAGTAACAAGTATTGTTTTATTTATTAAAACTTCCATAGTCATTATTTCTCCAATCTAATTTTTATCAAAAAAATGCAGTTCTTATTGTTTTTACATTATTTACTCTATCTATATATCGGTCTAAATTCATAATAATAAAGAAAATCCCGCTCCAAATTAAGAGAGGGAAATTTCTTATCATTTAAAATATTTTATTATTATCAAAAAACAAGTTTATTCTTTAAACTGGCTGCATCTAAATAAGGAATTCCCTTTATTTTAGCACCCTCCCAAGATGTATTATATAACTCAACACTCGTTTCGTTCACTTTTCTTTCGAACCATCGTAGGTATGCACTTAAATTTGCTGTTGTATGAATATATTCACCATTATTAGCCAAAACTCTTCGAAATGAAATACCATTAATTACTTTATTTCCTGAAGAAGATGAGATCGAATGGGTGTTATAATCTTTAAAACCTAAGTCTTGACCAAATAGAATAACCTTCTGAAAGCCCATATACTCTAATAAAGAAAACGCAGTAGTTGCCACAGATCCACCCGTCTCTAGTACATCTTCGTTCCTTGCCTTTGCCTCATTCTCTGAAAGTAAATAGCCTTCTTGATAAATAATTACTTTTTGCCCTTTATGGACTCGAGTCATTTCATGATTAGCAGTTGCTAAATAAAAAAGTAATCCTTTATATCCCTTATTCTCTAATTGGTTCACAACATTTATTTGCGTATCTGTAATAATAACTGCATTAGGTTCAATATCATTTCTTAAAAGTGTATTTAAGGACGAGCCAACTGCTAAAATAAAAGATTTACCTTTTGTTTCCTTTAATAATTTAATCGTGTCATCAAGAGATGGACCTGCAGAGACAAGACACGCTGATTTCCCTTGAAACGTATTGGAAAACTTACTAATAGAATGATCATTATTTTTACTATTGGCTTGAAAATTCTTTTCTAGTTCCGTAGCCAATGCAACATAACTCATTTGTCTGATTTTAATATCTTCCAACACATCGTGAAGTCTATGTTCATGGCCAATTGCTTTCATCCATGGATTCGGGATAATAACCTTATATTGACTTAAATCCACATTAGACTCTATTCTTATTATTATATTAACGTTTTTATACTGTTCCATTTGAGAGATAAATGGACAAATCTTTAATTCTTTATGATCCAAAGCTAGTACGATTATAGGTTTCCCTTTATCCAATTCAAGTAATGCCTCTAAATGATACCCTAATCCTAGTCCTACTAAAAAATAGCCTTTTGCACTTTCATCATATTCTTTCTTAATAAACTTACTTGCGTCATCTTTTGGATTATATTTACTATAAATATAGATATTATTAAGGAGTAATGTAGCTTCTCCATTTTTTGCAGTTTCTACTTGATAGTTCACTGCATCTCACTAATTTCATATAAACTGGATTCTTCAAAATATGGTCTGATTTCGTATTCAAACATATCAGCAATGATTATAAAGTCTTGAATTTCTAATCCATTATTTACTTCTTGTAAAAACTCATGGATTTTTTGGGGTTCTAAAATATTTTCTATCCCGTTTACAGCAATAAGGTGGTTTGCATCTATTATCCAAGCCATCCCCTCACTAAATTGTAAAATTCTCTTTGTGGCTTCTACAATTTTATCTTCTCTAAGTAAATCCGCAATTTCCTGACAGCCTAGTGGTAAGGCGATAATATATTCGTTGTAGCTTTGCATTGTCTCTCTTACTAAATCAGTCATTTATTCACTCATCTCCAATTTTTCTTGTAATTGTTTTATTAAATCAGTAGTGTATTGTTGCGTTGTATTAGTTACTTCTAGGAGTCTCTTATATAACGTTGTGTTTTGTTCATAAACTCTATTAAATTTCTCCATATCAGTTTCATCCGCTTTCGGAGAGTATTTTTTCATTACATCCATTGTTATAGGAGCAAGTATACTAGAAAGTGGAACAATCTTATATAGTTTATCAAGTTTAACATCATTTTTATCTATTTTTTTTAAAACATCTTTAGAAAAACTCACATTTTTTTTATTTTTTATTAGAGCACTTAGTGAATCATTCAACAGTATTTTTATTTTATCGTAGGTTTTAACTTCTTCCTTTATTTGATCAATGAACAGTTTAACTGAAGTTTTTTGTGGAATTTCTACACTATTTATCTCTATGTTCTTTATGTAGTTTTGATCAATATATGTTGTACAAAACTCCTTAAAAGGTATTTGAGTAAATCCATCTAAAAATATTCCACCTTCAGTGCTATTAAATATTAACCCTTGAAGGCCATTAGATTTGATCATTCCCTCAAAATCTTCTTTCATTGTATAAAAAGCATAATCAGTTAAAACATCCTCACCAGAATATCCCCTTGCCAAAAATAAATCTCTTTTCTTTATGTAAGCATCATCTACAATAGAGAATGATTTATTGTGCTCTGCGTGAGTTTTTTTGTCTGTGTATGCCAAATCTTGTCCAATAAACGTTATCGGTCCATGTGTAATATATAGACCTACAGCTAGAGCATAATTTGCTACAGATCCCCCACCAGTTATTATAGGGAAATCAGTTTTTAACACACTTTTCATATGACTACTTAAATTACTAGCATCCGCTGATAAAAAATAAAAAGATGGATTATTAAAGCTCTCACGTATCTGATGATGATTATACATACTATAAATAAGCTTACTATCTTTAAAAAATAATCCTTTAAAGTGATTATAATTAGGTACCCCACCATCGATAGAAATTACATAATCAGGAACAATATTAAAATTTAATAGAGTATTGATTGTAGAGCCTGCTGCTATAATAATTACTTTATCTAATACAAGTCTGAGTTGTTCTATTTGTTTGGTTAAAGAAGGTCCTCCAGATACAATCACGACAGGACAGGAATATTTTTTATATAAATTAGATAGGCTTTGATCTATAAATGCGTTTCCCAGGTTAAATATATAATTCTTTTGCCAATCACTTGCATATCTCCTCATAGTATTCTCCATAATTCTATTAATACTAACTCTTTCTTTAATCATAGTTAAGAGTTCCAAATACAGTTCTGGAAATAAATTATTGTAATTTGGCGAACAAATAATATTTATATTACTATATATGTTTAGTTCTTCTATTAATAATGATTGGATAGCTTCTTCATTTGTATCTTGAATATAAACATAATCTATTGACTTCTCTATCTCTTCAACTTTTGGTATTTTTAATGGCTCTATTACAATTACTTTATCCTTTTTTTCCTTTCTATCCATTAGTGCTTTAGCAAAATATCCCTTACCATATCCGAATAAAATAGTTATATGATTTGGTTTATAATTTTTATCTATAAATTGTTTTGCTTCTTTTTCTGGATCATATTTACTATGTAAAAAATAACCATTTACTTTTAAAGTAAAATTATGTAGTTTTGTTTCTAACTCTAGAATTTCAAATTTGGGAATCATTTTTGTCACCTCTTTCTTATTATCGGCATTACAATACAAAAATAAAGAAAACCCCTTCTCCAAAGGAGAAGGGGTTTTCAAAGTTTCAATTATTGAAGTAATTGAAGAACACCTTGTGGTTGTTGGTTAGCTTGAGCAAGCATAGATTGAGCAGCTTGAGTCAAGATATTATTTTTAGTGAATGCCATCATTTCTTTAGCCATATCTACGTCACGAATACGAGATTCAGCAGCAGTTAAGTTTTCAGAAGTAGCACCAAGGTTGTTGATAGTGTGTTCTAAACGGTTTTGAACAGCACCAAGTTTTGAACGCTCTGTAGAAACAGTTGCAATTGCATCATTGATCGTAGTAATTGCAGCATCTGCAGTTGATTGTGAACTAATAGAAATTCCCTCTCCAGCAGCTGCACCCGCTACTGATAAGCTAGTAGCAGTCATTGAATCAATTGATAAGTTGATAGATTGTCCAGCATTTGCACCAATATGGAATGTTTTACCTGAGAATCCACCACTTAATAATTTTTGAGTATTGAACTCAGTATTATTAGCAATACGTGTAATTTCTTCAGATAAAGCATTAACTTCTTGTTGAAGAGCTGTACGATCAGTAGTTACGTTAGTATCATTTGAAGATTGTACTGCTAATTCACGCATACGTTGTAGGATAGCGTGAGTTTCGTTAAGAGCACCCTCAGCAGTTTGAATTAAAGAAATTGAATCTTGAGCGTTTTTAGAAGCCATATCTAAACCGCGGATTTGTCCACGCATTTTTTCAGAAATAGCAAGACCAGCAGCGTCGTCTCCAGCGCGGTTGATTTTGTAACCTGAAGATAATTTCTCTAGGTTTTTAGAAGATTGTGATTGGTTAGCTGTTAAGTTTCTGTGTGTGTTTAAAGCAGAAATATTGTGTTGAATTCTCATTGTGAGATTCCTCCTTGAATTTGTTTTATTTAGTTCCACATCCATGTGGAATTTGTTTGGTAGAATAAGGTCGGCCGCCCGATTTCTACCTTACAATAGTATTATCGTACTCGATTAAGAATGTTTAATAGTTTTTAAATATTTTTTTTTGAAATTTGTTTAATTAATTCAGGAGAGATATTCAGTGATTCTTTGTTTTGTTCTTGGATACTCAAATATACTTCTGACCGATAAACCTTAACATTTTTGGGAGCTATAATTCCTAACTTAACTTGGTCCCCTTCTACGCTAAGTATTTTTAACTCTATTTGATCCCCAATCATGATAGATTCATCTTTTTTCCGTGAAAGGACAAGCATTAAAGTTTACCCCCTTCAATGGGATATCTTAGTTGGTAGCTGTTTTCGTGCAACACAAGTTGTTTAGCAATTTTTCTTTTATGGTTTATAATGACTGGTGCCTGTAAATTTATTGTTGAATTATTAAACGGCTCTTTTAAAGTCACAATAGAATAAGTGAGAATATCTCCAGCTTTTTCAATTTGTAGCTCTTCTTTATCTTCCTCAGATATATCAAATGCATAATCTTCTTTAAAAAGAAATGGTAACGCAATAACGAAACCAATTTCTTTTTGCGTAATAGATTGAAGAATGGCAAAAGGTGAGTCTTTCTCTAAAGGAAGAATAACAAATTCTTTGTTTTCCTCAAAACCAGGTAATCCACTTGAAAAGTGTATAATTTCTGTTTCTTCTATTGTTAATTGGCCAAGAAATTTTGTTTCGATATTCATAGCTAGCTCCTTCTAGACAATAAAGTCTATTTCTATCGATGAATCTTGTAGCATAAACCCGGATACGTTACCAGGAGTATATTCATGTGTTGGTTTATTGACCTGTGCACTAATTGTTGGTTTTTTGGTTTGTACATTAATATCCAGCTTAGCAGGTATGTAATCTAATTTTACTGATCCAACAGATGGGATGAAGTCTATCCCTAATTTTGCCTGTGTAGGGTAGGTATTTTTCTTTGCAATGGAAGCAATCGCATTTGAATTATGTGCAATATCCATCATTTGTCTACCTTCACTTGCACGCCTTGCAATTCCTTGCATTCCTTTTTGACGACCTTCCGAAGCATATTTAGAGGTAGATTCTAATGGCCCGAGCATTCCAACATCTCTTCTAGCCTGAGAAGAATCTATTTTCATAACACCTCTAGTTGTATTCATCTCCACTATTGCAGCTGGTTGTTCAATATGTTGAGATGCTTTTGGTTGTCGAATAACTTGATTTGGTTTTTCAATATTTAATCCTAATTTAGCATCAGTCGTTCGAACTTGTAATTGGGGAAAGTTCACTTATCTCACCTCTAAAGAAAGCGTTTGAACTAGATGTCCAAACGCTTTTTATTATCTTATAAAATCTACTAATGTTGCTTGAATGATTTTAGCACCAACTGAAAGAGCAGCTTGGTGGATCGATTCTTGAGTAATCATTTCTGTAATAACTTTTTCATAGTCAATATCTTCGTTGTTAGATAGTTGTTTAGTCACAATGACTTCTTGTGCTCCGAGTCTGTTTTCCATCATTTCTACACGATTCTGACGTGCTCCTATGTCTGCACGTGCAGCTAAAACAGCCTCCTCGTTATCACTTTTCAATGTTAAATACTTGTCGAAGTCCTTACCTGACTTACTTGGGTCTTTCAAGTCTGTCTCTAACCCGGTAATCATAGCATCTATATTTTGAAATAAATCGAGACCTTTTGTGTTTACAGTAATTTCTACTCCATCATAAACTTCTATGTTCACATCTTTATTTACACCTGGTGCAGTTGCTGTTGTTAAAAAGTTTGTTCCGTCATGTAAAGGTGAATTAGTATTTGTTCCTGAGAAAATGTATTTATCCCCTACTTTTGTATTCCCCATATCACGTATTTGCTCTTTAATTTGTGTAATTTCTTTTTCAACTTTTGTGCGGTCATCTGGTGTTAACGTATCACTTGAAGCTTGTGTAACAAGTTCTTGAACACGATGAAGTGCGATTCCAACTTTATCTAGGGCATCATCTGAACTATCTAACCAGTTGTTTACTTCCCCTAGGTTACGTTGATATTGTTCTACCTTGTTTAAATCAGTACGATAGCCAATTCCTTTTATAGCTACTACTGGATCTTGTGAAGGACGTGTTATTTTCTTACCTGAGTTAATCTGTTCTTGTAATGTCGCCATTTTGTTATAACTACCAGATAAGTTACGTAGCATATTATTTGAAAGCATTGATTGTGTTACGCGCATGTGATTGACCTCCTATTATAATCCAACTCGGCCCATGCCGTTGATAATTTTATCTAGTGTTTCATCGACTACTGTAATCATTCGTGCAGAAGCGTTGTATGCTTGTTGGAATATAATCATATTCGTCATCTCTTCATCTAAAGAAACCGAGCTGACAGAGGCACGATTATTTTCTACAGTTAACTTGATAGTCGCTGAATTATAAGCAAGTCTTACTGCTTGTTCGCCGTCTACACCCAGTTCTCCAATCATCGATTGATAGAATGATTGAACAGTTGCATTATCTAGACCAGCAAGTATTTCAGACTTCATGTTTGCAAGAAGTATCGCATTTGCTCCGTTCCCTTCTTCTTTATCTGCTGAAGAAGAGGCAGCAACTAATGATGGATCACTTTCAAATATAGAATCTACAGAAATATTCCCTGCTGAAATGGTAGCACCTGATTTTGGCACAAAAAAGTTATTACCTGTATCGCCATTTAAATCGGTACCACCGTGATGGATTTCATTGAATTTCTCTGCAAAAGCCAAAGCCATTTTATCTAATTTCGCTAACATTTCGGGATAGTAGCCCTCTGCATTAGTTGTATTTGTACCATGACCATACGAATTAATCAATGACAACATTTTGCCTTTGTTTAGTTCCATGTCATTGTATGTTAATGGGCCACCAACTACTGTCCCGCTTCCTTCTATCGTAAAGCCATTGAAAGGTTCAAAGTTATCATTTTTGGACATTCCGGTTGGAGTGAGTTTTCCAGCATCTTTTCCGTTAATAACTTCTATACTGCCTGTTTTAGTTTTTATTGATACTTTTACAGATCCTTCAGCAATTGCTAATGAATTACCCCCGGATTTTGTATATTCTATTTCAATTGGGAAATATTGTGATAGTTCATCAAGCAAGTTATCACGAGCGTCATATAAATCGTTTGGCATATAACCATTTGGTTCAATAGCTTGTATTTGTTCATTTATAGAAGCTATTTGCTTTAAAATAGAGTTTACATCATCTGTCGATGTAAGAATCTCATTTTTTAAGTTTCCTTGTATATCTGATAATTGTTTATGAATATAGTTAAAGGATTCCGCTACACCAATCCCCCGCTGCACTACTACTTTACGGGCAGCTGCATTTTCTGGGTTTGTGCTAAGGTCCTGTAGGGATTTCCAAAATTGATCTAGTGACGTATTTAATCCGAATTCGGAAGGTTCTGCCATGATGTCTTCCATTTGAGAGATTGCATCAGAACGTGATTCCCAATATCCTAGTTTCGTTGTTTCTTGACGATACTGGCGATCGATGAATTGATCACGAATTCGTTGGACAGAGTGTGTTTGCACACCTGTTCCAAGGTGACCCGGAATTTTCGGAGCGTTTAGTCCTGTTCCTGGATAACCTAAAGTGGCTTCCATATTCACTCGTTGGCGTGAATAGCCTAACGTGTTTGCGTTGGAGATATTGTGCCCTGTTGTATACAATGCGGATTGTTGCGTGTAAAGTCCGCGTTTACTAGTTTCTAGTCCCATAAATGTAGAGCCCATGGGTTCGCCTCCTTATGCTTGTGAGTCGAAGTAGGTTTTGTCTTTTAAGGGACCTTTTACTTCGGTTTGTGAGTAGTTTATTTGATCTGGCTTTGGTCGTAACATATCGAGAGTCATGTTGACGAACTGAAGTGATTGAAATGTTAGTTTTTGGTTCAGTTCGTTCTGGTTTTTTAATGTTTCTAATGTTAGTAGTAGATTATTGCGTGCTTTTGTTAGCTGAGCTTTTTCTTCGTCTGTGTTGGTATATTCTAAGACAAGTGCAACAGTTGGGTTGTCAGTAGGAGCAATTCCTTTTGCTCGAAGGTAATCCGTTACCTCTAATTGACGCTGTTGTTCTAGCTGTGAAATTCCTGCTACATGTGCCTGCTCGTCCTTGAGCAGTTGGTTTAGACTGTCCATGTCCCCAATTTTAATAGCTTCTGTTTTTTTGTATGCAACTTCTAGCAAGCTTTTGTGAAGCATATCTAGTTTTGTTAGAGATTGCAAAATGTTACCGATGGACATGTTTGTAAGCTCCTTTTTATCAATTATGCATCGGCATTAACTTCTTTCAGTGGGCGTTTGGACGACTACCGAAAGAAGTTAGATGCGGTAATAATTTAAGATATTGGATGCTAATTGTTTTGCATCTACTTTGTATGTTCCAGCTTCGATATCTGCTTTGATGGCAGCTACTCGTTCTGCTTGTTCTACTTCAATAGATGATTTTGTTTGCATGCTTTTAGCAGCGGATGAAATTTCCAATTGATCAGCAGCTGTTTTAGTTGTTTGCTGTGCTTTTTCAGCTTGTTGTTGATTGCGTTTGTATGGATTTACTTGGTTTAAACCAACGTTTGTTATTTTCATATAAGTTCATCCTCCCCTCTTCTTGCTTAGTGTCTATATAGTATTTCGGCATTAAATATGAAGTGTTTAGAGTAATTTGAACGATTTATAAGGAATAGGTCTTGGGAATTAAAGCAGTTAGGGGAATTGAAGGGTCTTTAGGTGGAACTAGTGCTTGGTTGGGTGAAAATGTTTTTTGATTGGGTTGAATCTATGTGCCTTTGGTCGGAACTTGGGTAGCTTTTAGTGACCTCGTGGCTTTTGTGTAGAAATCGTATACCTTTTGAAACTCATTTTAGATTAGAGTTCTCACCTAAGTAAAAACTCCCACACAAAGTGAGAGTTTATTTTCTCTTAATATCTGCATGGTAAGTGCCATGATCCTGGTTTGCTACTTTGTCTCTGAATTCTTTTGCTGCATCAAATTGACGGAGTCCTGATTTTAAATCTTCCGTACATGTTTTACAAAGTTTGCCTTGGTTCGTGATTTTTCCACAGCTGTCGCATGGATACCCTAAATTTGGGAACATTGCTGGTTGCAGACGGTTTTTGCGTACCCACTTGTGTAATAGTGATTCTTCAACGCCGGTTGCTTCTACAATTCGCTCTACTGTTGCTGCACGGTTTTCGCGCTTGCGGAGGAAGCGATATACTATTTCGTATAGTTTTTCTTCGTTCATTGCGCAGTTGTTACATACTTCTCTCATTCCTGTATAGTTAAAAAACTCGCCGCATGAAGGACAATTTTTTAATTCACCCATGTTGTTACCTCCAGATATTATTCTCTCTTTTATTTTATCGGCAAGTTAGCCTTTTATTAAAGTGATTGCATCGACTCTTTTCGCCCCTGAGTCCTTTAAAACCTTCGCAGCGTGATGAATGGTAGCACCAGTTGTATAAATATCGTCGAATAAAATATAATTTGTTTCTTCGATTGTTTGGATTGCTTCGAATAGATTTGATGTTTTTAAGCGTTCTTTTTTTGTTTTCTTTCCTTGAGAATCAGAAGCTGTTTTGGTGAGTACTTGTTGAAAAAGAATTTGTGCAGCGTTCAGCAATTCGTCAACTTGAGCAAATGTCCGTAATACTAATTTTTCTGCATGCATGGGAATGGGTACTACAATGCCTTCTTTTCTATGAAATACCTGTTGCAGACTCAGGGCAAAGACTTTAGCTAATGCTATGTCTTGTAGGAATTTGTATTGGTGCAGAAATTCTTTCATGGGTTCATTATAAGTGTATAAACAAAAGACTGAGTCGACTGCTCCTTCATAAGGTGTTCCTAGAAAATCGGTAAAATCTATGGCCGACTCTGATACTTCAAATTTCTCGAAGCATCTAGTGCAAGTGGAAGAGTCTAATTGGTTTAAAAAGAGCTTAGACCAAGTTGGTGTAGATTGATAAGGAGTGCCACAAATTAAACAAGTCATGAACGATTCCATCCTTCTATCGCATCCTGCGCTTTATCCATTTCTCTACTAATTCCATGATGAAAGAAAATTATGTCTCCGTCTGGATACTGTGCAGACCTGCCTACTCGTCCACTTATTTGAATGAGTGCGCTGGAAGTGAAAATCGGTTGCTCTGCTCCCACTACTGCTACATGGACATTTTCAATCGTTACCCCACGTTCTAATATGGTCGTTGTTAGTAAACCAGGTATTTGCTTTTCTCTTAATTGCATAACTAGTTCCTTTCTATCTGGGTGTTCGGCGTGTACTCTTGGTATTTCTCCTGGGAAGTTTTCAAGCATTTCGATAGTAGGTAGGAAGATTAGAAAAGGTGTTTTGGTTTCTATTTTTTCATTTATCCATTTTTGTAGTTTGTGAGGAATTTTCCCTGTCTTCAATTGTCTGGAGTAACCCCACAGGCTATCGAATTTAGGTACTGGAAGGTCGTGGCCGTGATATCTTCTTGTGAGAATGGATTGGTTGGTTGTTTTTAAAGATTTGGTAGGAGTGGCTGTTACATAGTGAATAGCTGCATGTTGTTTAGCTGCTTTAGTAACTGCTGCTTGGAGTGTTTCGTCCGCATAATAGGGAAAGGCGTCTGCTTCGTCGACAAATACGACGTCGAATGCATGTTCAAATCGGTAAAGTTGATGGGTAGTGGCAAGCACTAATTCAGCAAATCCTTGTTGGTCTGGTGCACCACCGTACAGTGCATGAATTTTCGTATTTGGGAAGACTTTCCGAAAGCGAGGGTATAACTCTAAAATAACATCCGTTCTTGGAGCAGCGACACAAACTCTTTTACCTGCTTGTAAACTTGCAAAAATGGCGGGAAATAGGAGTTCTGTTTTTCCTGCTCCACATACTGCGTTTAGTAGGTGGGATTGGTTTTGTTCGACACTAGCAAGTAATTCTTCACTTGCCTTTTGCTGAAGTGGGGTAAGTTCCCCGCTCCATCTAAACACATGAGCGTTCGCGCCGCGTGCATGCTGCTTGGCCCACAGGAGCAATTCTGAGCAGCTACTCACCCGCCCCATTCGAATACAGTGGCGACAATAGGTACAAATTTTGTTACAGCGTGCACAGTTGAATGTGTGAAAAAAGGATTGGTTTGTGTTGTGGCATCTGTTGCAGACGCTCTTCATTGATTGCCAAAAAAGGACAGATTCTGTTTTTGTAATGATGCCGGGCTTTAGGTGGATGTAGCCGGAGTTAATGTGGGCGTCGATGACTTCGCGGGGAAATGGGGTATGCTCGCGAAGCCATATGCGGCCAGTGAGAAATTGCTGCAATTGTTCATTCATGGGCGTTCTCCTAATTAGTTATTTTTATACCAACCGAGACCCATTGACCCTTCCCCAAGATGTGTACCAATTACGGGACCGAAATAGCTGATCGTGAATTCTACGTTTGGCATTGTTGCTTGGAGTTCGTTTTTCCATGCGATTGCTTCGTTTTCGTTATTTGCATGGATGATTGTTGCTTTTATGTTGAATTTGTTTGAGTCAGCCTGAAGCATGTCCGAGATACGTTTCATCGCTTTTTTTCGTGTTCGGACTTTTTCGAACGGAACAATAACTTTGTTTTCGAAGTGCAGAATTGGTTTTACTTGAAGTACAGATCCAATGACACGCTCGAAGCCGTTTAGTCTTCCACCTCGATGGAGATGGTCTAGATTGTCGACCATGAAGTATGCTCTCATTGTTTGTTTCATGCTGTCTAGTTCTGCAAGGATTGCGTCAGGTGTAGCACCTTCTCTGGCCATTTCAGCGGCTTTAAGTACGTAGAAGCCTTGAACCATACAGGAAATTTCTGTGTCGAATGTGCGTACGTCGATGTCGTTTACCATTTCTCCCGCTTGTTCTGCTCCAGCAAGTGTTCCGCTGATACCACTTGAGAGATGGATGGAGATCACCGCATCGTATTCTTTTGCTAGCTGTTCATATGTTTCGATAAACTTTCCAAGAGCAGGCTGGGATGTCTTTGGTAGGGCTCCACCCTTACGGATTTTATCGTAGAATTCTGTGGTGTTAATGTCTATTTCTTCTTGGTAGGTGTCATTTCCGATGACAACGCTTAGCGGCACCATATGAATATTCAGTTGGTCACGAATTTCTTTCGGGATATATGCGGTGCTGTCGGTTACGATTGCTGTCTTCATTTTATAAATCACACTCCTAACTTTAAGTTTACTGAAGTTTTGTTAGAAATGAAAGGATAAAAAAGCCCAAAACATGATATTTGTCATATATGTTTTGGGAAAGTGTGATTATTCAGTTGATTCGCCTATATAGTAGACGCTGGAAACTAACCATTCACTGTTTTCTTTGACGAACACAGTTACTTGGCGACCATTTTGGTCTAGCTTAGCGCCTGTGTCCATTTGCTCTAGTGAAGTATGGATATTAGAGAATACTTGTGCTTGTGATTTGTCATATTTAATGATGGTGATATTTTCAGCCGTCCGAATCGTATCGAAGTCGTGGAAGGTTTCTTCGACTTTCACTTTTTCAGCATCGTAGTTGAAGCCTTCTGGATTTTTCGAAATTGTGTTCATATAGCGCTCAGTATCTTCTTCATTGAATGATTCCATATATTCAGTAAAGGAGTCAATTATAGCCGCTTTTTCTTTATCTGGTACATTCGTCGCTTCTTCAATATTTCCACCTGACAATTCGAACCCTACATTTGTTTCACTTTTGTCTTCCGCACCATGGTCTGTTGTGGCTTGAGTGTTCGTTGGAGCAATGTCTCCTGCGGAATTGGTGTTTTGGTTTTGGACTGTTTCATCATTGCTATTGCAAGCTGCCAAAGTTAGCGCAAAGGCTGCGAGTGTAATTGTTTGGATTATTTTCATTTATGTCTCCTCCTGCTGAAGGTTATTTTGTCATAATTAGGACGAAAACTCAATTAATATGTTCCTTTTATTAATAGGTAGAATATTCCGCTATTGGAATGTAAAATATAGGTAGAAAGGAGGTAAAGTATTGAATGGACATTTTGCTTTGTTAAACAGGTTGCGTGATGGATCTGGTATGGCTGATTTTATTCGGGAAGAGATTCGAAAACAGAAGGCTGGAGTGCGTGGTGAGGACCGACTTGTTGCTCGGTTGAAGGAGTTGCGTTTGCAAGGTGAGTTCCGAGTTTTTTCGGATGTTTGTTTGGTGCTTGATGATTGGAAAGTACAAATCGACTGTCTTGTTGTAACCGACCGGTGCTGCATCGTACTTGAGTCGAAAAACATAAGTGGACACTTGTATTTTAATGAAGAGCTTGATGAATTTTATAAAGAAGAAAATGGAGTAGAATCCCCCATTTCTAATCCATATTTCCAATTAATGCGACATATTCGCTTTATGAAAGAATTTCTACGTAAGACCCATACACTAATGAAAGTGACTGGTGCTGTCATCATGACCGCTAAGTCCCATCGCATTATGCAAAAGCCTACCCATTATCCCATTTATAAGTTAGAAAGCATGATTGAGAGAGTGACTCAGATCTACAATAGTTCTGGCGGGACTAGTTTTTCTGGTAAAGATATAGAGCTTGTTGAAAAGCTCTTGCTAGAGAAAAGATCAGATTATGAACATCCCCCACTTTGCGAACATTATCGAATTCCTCCGAGTGAAATACTGCTGGGGGTTGAGTGTCCGAGTTGTAGTGAACTTGGGATGCGGCGTACAGGTAAAACTTGGACATGTGTCTATTGTAATAAGCGTGATAGGAACGCACATAAGAAAACTGTTGATGATTTCTTTTTGCTTATCAATAATAAGATAACGAATAGAGACTTCAGAAAATTTTGTATGGTCGAATCTATATATGCGGCTTCGAGAATGCTTGGTAATATGGACTTACACATGCATAAAGCTGGTGGGAAAACTTATTACACGAAGAAATAGGATTATATTGTAGTAGATTGAGTTTAGGGGGGATCGCAAATTAGGTGTTTTGAATCGAAATATTGCTTGTTAGAATCATAATATACTTCGGTGAAATCGCAAGGTCGGTACCACGAATCGCAAGTCGAATCCAGATTTGGGATGAATCGCAAGTTAGGTGCTTCGAATCGAAAGATCGCTTGTTAGAATCGCAATATACTTCGGCGTAATCGCAAGGTCGTTACCGCCAATCGCAAGTCGAATCCAGATTTAGGGGGAATCGCAAATTAGGTGCTTTGAATCGAAAGGTCGCTTGCGAGAATCGCAATATACTTAAGCATAATCACAAGGTCGGCACCGCGAATCGCAAGACTAATCCAGATTTGGGATGAATCGCAAATTAGATGTTTCGAATCGAAAGATCACTCCTCAGAATCGCAATATACTTCGACCGAATCGCAAATTTTTCTCAACAGTAAATCCCACTCCAAAAGCTCAAAAGCTGGAGTGGGATTCATTATGTTGTATTATCGAACTTCAACCCAACCGTTTTTGATGCCGGTTACTACGGCTTGGGTACGGTCGTTTACGTTCATTTTTTGAAGTATGCTTGATACGTGATTTTTCACGGTTTTTTCGGAGATGAATAGTGTTTCTCCGATTGTGCGGTTGCTTTGGCCATCTGTTAGTAATTGTAGGACTTCACATTCACGTTTAGTTAGTAAATGGAATGGACGACGAATTTCTGTTTGATGGAAGTTCCCTTTGTTTTCACGTTCGCTTAGGCGACGGAATTCTGCAACTAGGTTACGTGTTACTTTTGGATGTAAGTATGACCCGCCTTTTGCTACTACTTTGATGGCTGAGACGATTGCATTGGCGTCCATTTCTTTTAGCATGTATCCAAGTGCACCTGTTTTAAGCGCATGTGATACATAGGACTCATCGTCATGGATAGATAGGATGATTACTTTAGCTTCTGGGTATTTTTCTAGTAATTCTCCTGTTGCTTCTACTCCATTTTTAGTAGGCATATTGATGTCCATTAGTACTACGTCGGGTTGATGCTTATCATAAAGACCAAGAACATCATTACCGTCGTCACCTTCTGCTATTACTTCGAAAGAGTCTTCAAAATCTAAAATGCGTTTTACTCCCTCGCGAAATAGTTGGTGATCATCTATGATTATTATTTTTGTCATGTTCATTTCCTCCTATAATTAAAACGCCGTATTTACTATTCCTCATTTAATGGAATGCTAAACAATATCGTAGTACCTTTGCCTGGAGATGAAATAATTTTCATCGTTCCCTCTAACAAATCCACTCGTTCTTTCATACCGATTAAACCAAAGGATTTTTCTTTAGCAATCTCCGGATCAAATCCAGCCCCATTATCTTTGACGATAATATTTATTTTTTGTTTCAACCATTCTACTTTCACCGTTGCTTCTGTAAATTTTCCATGTTTAGTTCCATTTGTTAAACACTCTTGGACTATGCGGAAAATGGCTACTTCAAAATTGGTTTCTAGTCGTTTCTCTTCTCCAAAAGTTTGGAAATCAATCTTTCCTTTTGGATTGTATTCTTCGATTGTTGTTATATACTTTCGAAGCGTTGGTATTAATCCTAAATCGTCTAATGCCATTGGTCGTAGGTCGTAAATGATGCGACGTACTTCTGATAGGGCATTACGAACCATTGTTTTTAGGTCAATAATTTCTTTCATCGCTTCGTCTCCGCCACGCTGCTGATATGTAAGATTGATTAAATCTGTTCTTAGTAGTACATTCGCTAGCATTTGCGCGGGGCCATCGTGAATTTCCCTTGAAAGTCTTTTGCGTTCTTCTTCTTGTGCTTCGATAATTTTCAAGGTGAAATCTTGTTTAATTTTTGCATTTTCAAGTGCTGCACCTACATTTTTCAAATCGGATGTTAAGTAATTCATGACTATATTCACTTGATTGACCAGATGATCTGCACGTTCAATCATCTCTAACAAGCCCTGTAACCTGCGTTCTAATTCGTCTCTTCGAAGTCTTAGCTGTCGTTCTTCACTACGTTTGATAAGAAGATTTATTTGAATTTCATTTGCAGTTTCGTAGGCTTGGCGAACTTGTGGTTCATCGTATGAGTCAAAATTTTTAGAGACTTCTGCTAAGCGGTTTCTGGAAAGCTTCGACTTCGCTTCAAGCATGTCCCCTTCAATAATAACCGTCTCGATATTTCCACGAATAATTTCTAACTCTACTTTCATTTCTTCAAAGCTTTGTCGACTTTGTTCGCTTATAATGAATATATCCTTTTTCGAATGATCCATCACTTCGACCATTCGATCGAAAATAACATCTAACGATTGTAATTCGCTATGCTTATTCGTCATCTGTTTTTTCTCCTTTATGTGCCCAAATGAGTCTTCATTCACTAATGATGACAAGTCCTATTATAGCACTAAGTGACTAAAAATAAATTAAAATTACTTTACAACTATGTTTCAATAGAATCAGGAGGAGAAATATATCTATGAGAAAAGATTACCATACTATTCAAGGCTACGGAGAAAGCGAGATCGTTATTCAAAAATCACGTTTTATTACATACGTGAATCGAGCTGAAACTGAAGAACAAGCACAAGAATTTATTAATAATATTAAAGAAAAGCATAAAAGTGCTAATCATAACTGCTCTGCATACATTATTGGGGAGCATGACAATATACAAAAGGCAAACGATGACGGCGAACCAAGTGGCACTGCAGGAGTCCCAATGCTTGAGGTGCTCAAAAAACAAGGACTTCAGGATACAGTTGTTGTCGTAACTCGTTATTTTGGAGGTATCAAACTCGGTGGCGGTGGACTTATCCGTGCATATGGGAAAGCAACTACGGAAGGAATTGACGCCGCAAAAGTGGTGGAACGTAAGCTGCATCACCTCATGAAAGTCTCTATCGACTATACTTGGCTAGGTAAAGTGGAAAATGAAGTACGTAACTCTGTCTATCCGTTGAAAGAAATTATCTATGCAGATCAAGTCGAAGTCTTAGTATTTACAAAAGCAGATGAAGAAGCAGAATTTATAAACTGGATGGCAGAAATTACTAATGGACAAGCGAAAATTGAGATTATCGAAAAAGAGTTTTTGGAATTTACGGTGAATTGATTTATACTTTTACTATGAGGAGATGAATCTATGAAAAAACTATCTATCGTAGTATTATTACTATTCGCTTTAATCTCAGTTCCAACGATCTCTCAAGCAGCAGATTGTCCTTCCATTGTTTCCTGGGATGGAGTACAACTAAAGTCCGGGCAAATCGGCCGAGTTTTGATACAAAAACCAACGACAGTTTATAAAAATATCAATGGAAAATTTGTGGCTTCTAGAACTGTAAAACCTAGTGAGAATTACAGAGTATACGCCAACAAATCGACATACTATCATCTTGGTGGCGGGTTATTTATTCTAGACAATAAAGATATTTTGTATCAGACACCATCTAAAAGTAAACTAAGTCAGTTAAACTGTGTAAAAACCACTCCAACTTCTCTTTCAATTGGAGATAACAAAACAACTGCAATAGCAAAACTAGATCCGCAAAAAGTAGCTGTTGTAAATGAATTTGGTGCGCCAACTTCCGTTTATCACGATAACTACAATGACTTTTATGCAATAAGCTATTTAAAAAATAAAGTAGCATCTATTTATACGAAAGATAAAAGTTATCAAGTAAGTGGAGTTTCAGTAACTAATACTATTGAACAGTTAGAAAGTAAACTGGGCACAAACTATGAAACTACAGGAAATACCTATCCAATCGAAATTATTACTTATGATCTACCTAAATATGAAGCAAACTTTTTCATAGATGTGCATAATGATAATAAAATTTCTGCTATCTATTTAATTGATCACGAGATGATTGATAATAATCCTAATTTATATCCAAAAAAATCTACGACTTTAGAAACAAGCTATGAAACTCTTTTATTCGAATTAACGAATGCCGAGCGTAAGGCGCAGGGAGTGACTGTTCTTCAAAACTCTTCGAAGGTTGCTAATGTTGCACGAGGTCATAGTGTAGACATGGGTTTAAATGATTATTTTAACCATGATAATTTAAAGGGTGAATCACCATTTGACCGCCTTTCGAACGGCAGCATACAATATAGAAATGCTGGAGAGAATATTGCAATGGGCTATACGAGTCCCTACTTTGCTCATGAAGCTTTGATGAATTCTTTAGGTCATCGTAAAAATATCATTAGCACGGCTTACACACAATTGGGTGTAGGTGTTTACTTTGCAAAATGGGTCTATGGCTCAATTCCATATTATACTGAGAACTTTATAAAACCTTGATAGATAGGAAGCAGCCCCGAATTGATGTGAAATTCTGGGCTGCCTTTTTCATTAATTTAAAGGTAGCAATTTAATAATTGAGCTTTTAGTAGTTTATTTCCGCTCCAGGCAGACGCTTTCCGTGGACACGGCTTCAGCCGCTTCCTTCGCTTAACTCAGTCCAGGGTCTTCAGCTCGCGCTGTTCATACTGGAGTCGCCGCCCTGCGCTCCAATAAACCATGTCCACTTTTCAAAAACAGACAATTTAAATCAGTATCAGCTAAATAATCGAGGTTAATGTGGTAAAACGTCCAGATGAAATTAACGATAGTAATAAGAAAAATCTTAGCATCTAAGCGATTCTTCTAAATAGATAATACAAAAAGGCAACCACAAATGCGGTTGCCTTTTTGTATTAGAATTTCTCAATTGTTGTTCCTTGGTAATAATGTTTCAGAATACGATCGTATGTCCAGCCAGCTTCAGCGCGTGCTTTTGCACCATATTGACTCATTCCGATTCGGTGGCCATAGCCTTTTCCGTTAACGGTTACTGTTTGGATTCCTGTACTTGTTACTCCTGTTGTAGAGATAATGCCTTCGTTCGTTTGTATATTTACTGAACCATTTGGAACTGTTAGTACTCCCGAAGCTGTTTGAACTGACATTCCGTTAAGTGATGTCACCTCAGTAGAACCTTTAGCTCCTTGAATAGCTAAGTCCGTTCCACCCGTTGGTTTAGTAAAGGAAATGTCAAACCAGCTTGATTTTAATGATGCATTTTTAGCATCTAAAAATACGTTTCTCATAACAGATTCATTGCCAGAAATGGTTTTCTCTCCAGAAGAAGTAATTGCGGTTACTGCGGTAACTTCCCCGTTGGATCCACCTTTTGTTAGCTTGATATCTAGCAAAGTATCAGTTGATGCAAATCCGAATTTTTTTAAAATATTTGCCACTGGTATACTAACCGTCCAGTTTTTATAAGGTGATTGTTCAATAGAATCGTCTACAGATACAAAATGTGAAACCTGTGTACTATTCCATACTTCACCAATATTGGCGGTTTTACCACCACTTGTCGAGTAGAAATAGGCTTGAACAAGTTTGCCATTTGCTTTTACTACTAATCCATTAGTAGCTTCTACCGCAGCATTTGTATTTTTATGTTCTGATGAGTAACCTTTGTACATTTGGTCCTTGGTCGTACTACTTAGAATACCAGCTTTACTTAATGTATAGCTTCGTGCAGCAACTGTCTGTGCTTTTAACGCTTCAATATGCCATGAAGCTGGTGATTCATTCGGTATTACACCCTTTAAGTAGTTTTCCAAATCGAGTCTATTAACAATTTGAACTGCCGTACCTGATTTGACAACATTAAAACTACCACGATATTCGCTGCCATTTGATGTCTTCCCTATAGGTAATGAGGTTACATTTGCGACTCTTCCACTTGTAGCTGGAATCCAAGATGAAACACCTTGATCATCCGTAACAGAGTACCATGTTTCCCCACTGGCATTCGTAAATTCATCAACGAAGTTTGCCCCTTGGAAAGCTGTATAAGATTTAACAGTCTCATAATCAACTGTAGCACCTTTTTTACCCTCAACATTTTTGGTAAATACTACTATTTTTTCATTTCCGGAAATCGCATGTAAAGCATATCCTTTTGCTGAAAACATAGCTGCACCTGCTTGATAGATGGATACTTCCCCATTTACCTGCGAAAAAGTGACTGGTGTATCCGGTAAAGCATAAAACATCTCATTTGTCGTTAAGTTTTGGAGCTTGTAAACTCCTGAAAGGTTAAGAGAAGTTGTAGAGGCATTATGTACCTCTACTTGTACTTGTTTGGAATAAGTCTCTTGTTTATATGCTAATGCACTATTTGTTGAAATAAGACTAAGTAAGGCTACTGATAAGATTGCTATTACTTTCTTCTTCAATTATTTCACCTCAGTCAGCGTACTTAGCACCCAACCTTTAGTACCCTTAGGAGTTTGAACATTATACCAGGTTTCACCACTTGCATTTTTAAATGATCCTAAATAGGTTAATGTCGCGCCTTTAACTACTGTTTCAATAGATTTATAGTTAGTAGTTGCCCCTTTGCGAACATTTGTAGCTTGTTTTGTTACAACTTTTGAAGGTATGAACTCACCTGGTTTTGTTGTAGAAACATCGTTTGAGAAGATCCAACCTTTTACAGTAGATGAAACTTCTACACGATACCATACTCCATCTGCCCCTTTATGCTGGCCGATAACAGTTAGTCCTTTATTTGCTGCAATTGTTGAAAGAACTTTATAGTTTCGTGTTGCTCCACTATGCACTTTTGCACTTGTAGTTGTATAGACTACGGCTGGTGTTTCGGTTGAGGGTTCAGTTGTTGGCGGTGTCACTACAACATTGCCACCCTCTGCAATTGCTTTTTGTAACTGTTTAATAGTTGCATCTTGTGCTGCAAGTTGTTTTTCTAAAGATGTTACTTTTGTTTGTAGTGGGCTTAGTTGTGCTTGTACCCATTCAACGGATGCTAATAGTAAGTTTGAATCCGCTTTTGTCGAAGTCGGCGTATTGATCGTTAATAATAAACTTAGGCCAAGGACAGCACCAACCGTTGCTAATAATTTCTTTTTCATTGGTTTACCTTCCTTTCATTATTGATTGAAATAGTTTTCTAATCCTTTACGAATTCCAGCTGCCGCTTTTTTGCGGAAGGAAGTAGAAGCCAATTGAGCTTCTTCCGTCGGGTTAGATATAAATGCCAGTTCCACTAGCACAGACGGAATTTTATTCATACGATTTACATAGAAGTTTTGTTGCTTAACTCCACGATTATAAGTTCCGACTGCTTTTACTAAATCAGCTTGAATACTCTTCGCAAGTGCCAAACTCTTTGGTCCATTAAAGTTAACTGTCGAATTATAATATGTTGTTGTTCCTTTTGAAGTAGAACTAAATGAATCTGCATGTATACTAATAAAAGCATCATAATCAGAACTATTTGAGATATTTGTACGCTCAACCAACTCCAAGAAAACATCACTATTACGTGTTAGAGTTACTGTTGCACCCGCAGCTTCAAGTTCAGCCTTAAGGAATTGAGCAGTTGCAAGATTGACGTCTTTTTCCTTTGTTCCATTTTTACCTACTGCTCCAGGATCCTTAGCACCATGACCAGCATCTATTACTATTTTCTTACCTGCCAAACCTTTTGGAACTACTTTAATCGTTAATTCGTTATTATAATCACGAATGGTATATGTGTAATTAGGATCGAAAGTGATTAATAATACCGATGTACCACCGGAAACCTTCTCAACTTTCATGCTCTTCACACCAACAACCTTCGATTTAATCTCGTTAATATTTGAGAGATTACCATAAATACGAAGCACGTTTGTTGATGGTATTGAATAAGTAATGTCGAACTTGGATGGTTTAGACCAAACCATATAATTTTGGCCATTTCTAACTTCTGTTCTACCGTTCGTCAATGAAACTGGTGAAATCGGCGCAACATCTGTAAGTACAGAAGCTTGAATCCAGCCCCGTTTTTCAGTTGGTGTTTCGATATTTACCCATCCATTAAGTGTACGTAATACTCTTACCGGTGAACTTAAATAAATTGTATCTACTTTTTTCGCGGTAGCACTTGCTCCATTATATACTGTAGACGTCTTTGTCCCATATTTAATAGGGAGGTTTGCATTTACTTCGAAGTCTGGAATCCAACCTTGCTTTCCACTTGCCTGGATGTTTAACCAAGTTGTCCCATCGGTTGAAACTAATTTGCTCATTACAGTGAATTTCGTATTCTTTGGTAAGCCTACTAAAACCGCTGAGTTATAGTTGCTATTTGCATACAGTAAAGCATTAGAACGTAGAATCGTACCTGTTTCCCCATTACCTGGAGTGACTACTGGAGTATCGTCGACTTTGTCTACTACTGATACAACTGATTGATGTAACCATGCATCTCCATTAGTCGAAGTGACTTTATACCATTTTTCATTGTTACTATCTGTTGCATATTGTGCTGAAACGAATTGATCATTTAACTTCGATTGAGTTACAACATCATAAGTAATTCCAGGACCTGAACGCATATTTGCTACAGAAACGGAAACCTTCAAATTTGTTTCCTCTACAACGATATTTTCTTCTGGTTTTGGCGTTTCAGTCGATGGATTTTCGGGTACAGTAGAAACACTTTCAAATGCGGATGCGGGAATCCAGCCTTTTTTCCCAACAGCATAAGTTACTTGATACCATTTTTCTTTTGAAGCGTTTGTAAACTCTTGATGGATTGCTAGTTTTACTCCCATTTGAATCGTTGCCACAGTTTTATAGTTTTTAGTAGCTCCCGAATGAACTGTCGAGGTTTTACTTACAACTTTATTGGCAATAGAGTTATCTTCAAAAGCAGTTGCAAGAATCCAGCCTTTTTTCCCAGTGGCATATGTAACTTGAACCCATTTTTCATTGTAAACATTTGTAAATTCTTGATGAACTACTAATGTCGTACCCACTTTTGCTGTAGAAACAACTGTGTAGTTTTTTGTAGCGCCTTTATGAATTGTTGTTTGATTGATTACTTTCATCGATGTTGCTGTTTCACCAGCAGTACCGTTCAATACGAATAAGTCAGAAGATACCCAGCCTTTTTTCCCTTTATATTCAACATTGAACCATATTTCGTTAGAGGTATTTGTAAATGCCCCTAGTATTTTAAGTGAAGTGCCAACTGGTATAGTAGCTACTACTTTATATGCAGTTGTTGCTCCACTTCTCATTTTAGAAGCACTAGTCCCTATTTTTTGCGTTGTACCTACATATGAATCTCCAGATTTAGTCGTAGACGCTTTAACTGCTGCAGTAGCTGCTGTTAAATAATCACTAATAATCCAACCTTCCGTCGAATTCAGGGAGACTTTGTACCATATTTCTCCTTTACTATTTTTCTCATTGGCAAGTACAGATACCATTTGACCGGCTTGTACAGATGTTATTTTATCGAATTCTGTACCAGCACCCTCTCTGACGTTGACATTATTTTCAGTAAGCAGCGCTTTGTTACCAACCAATTGTTGAATGTCGTCTAATATTGCAGAAGTTGAGGCTGCATATACGGATGGTGCTTCACTAGCAAGAAGGTTAAGCGGCAAAAGGACAGAAGTTGCTAAAACTGATGATGCGATTACTTTTTTCATTTGTTCCTCCTAGAACGTTTATTTCTTCCATTTTAAAACACAGAATTTCATAAAACAATCCAACGAATGTAATTAAAACCTATGTATTATAAATTTAACATATATCATAATTTTATGGCATAAGCTAAAAATACCCATTTGTATAACAATAAGGTTACAAGTTTCGAGTTTTCTTGTAATTGAATTGTAATAAGAGAATTTTGTTGCTATGGAGAATAGTGTAAGATTCTAAATTATACTGTCTAAACTGTGAAAAGTATCTTGGCTAATTAATAGAACAAACCTAAGGGCTTTGGACAGACGTTTTGCTATATTGTTACCAAATGAATTTTTAGTGATATTGTTTGTGACTTCCCACAAACCAATATCACTTTTTTCGTTAATCTTATAGTGTTAGTCTGTCTTGCCCCCCTACAACTCTTAGAAACAGGTAAGTGCGTTTTCGGATAACTAGTAAAAGATACTTTCTCATTCATAGAATAAGCGCACGAAGATATAATTTCGTACGCTATTTCGGTTATTTATTTAACATACATATCCTTATACTTATTGAATGGTTTTATATTAATTTCTCTTTACTTGCTCTCACTTACTGTTTACTCACTCCCGTCTAAGAGTTACTTGCTGTCGTAAAGGATTTACTTACTCTAAGCCTATATTTACTTTCGGACTATTATCTTTTACTTGCGGAAAGGATAACTTTACCAAATCACTTATTGACAGAAGACCATCACTTTGCTAATTCACAGTCTAAATGTAAAACCGAATTACTAAAAGTTGTTTTCTACTCAATCGGTTGACTGCATTGGATAGTATCTTTAGATAATCTTGCAAACTCATCTTGTTTTCCATATTGGGCTTGATATTAATCTATGTATAAACTGATTGTAGTGAAAGGCGGCAACTCCAGCGGGAACAGCGCGAACTGAAAGCCCCTCAGGAAAGACATTGGCCAAACTTTGTTTGACCGATGTCTTTGCGACGAGTAACCGCAGGAGCATATGTTTTCGTAGTGACGAGGAGATTGAAGCCGTGCCCGCGGAAAACGTCCGCCTAGAGAGGAAATCAGCCCTGCTCGAATTTAACAATATAATATTCTTTATGAAATTGATTTATTTAACATACATATACCTATATTATTGAATGGTTTGATCTTAATTTGTCTTTACTTGCTCTCAATTATTGTTTACTCACTCTCATTTGAGGTTTACTTGCTGTCGTAAAGGATTTACTTGCTCTAAGTCTGGATTTACTTACGGAGTATTACCTTTTACTTGCGGAAAGGATAACTTTACCAAATTGCTTTGCTAATTCACAGCCTAAATGTGTAAATCGAATTACTAAAAGTTGTTTTCTACTCAATAGATCGACTGAATTGGATAGTATCTATAAGTTCACGCAAATTCAACGTGTTATCCATTTTGAGCATAATTTTTGAATAGTAAACTACCTACTAAATTGATTGTATTGAAATGAAAGGCGGCAACACTCGCGGAAAGTGTCCACCTGAAACGAAAATCAGCTGTCATGGTACATATAAAAAAAGGTTCTACGTCAAATGTTGGGGTGAAGTAAAATTCCCTTCACCTTAACCAACATGAGTTCCAATTTTTTTATACTTATGTGTTAGTAATATTTTT
>FOUN01000017.1 GCA_900114885.1 Psychrobacillus psychrodurans | reverse complement strand
ATCAGAAGAAGCAAGCTTCTTCGTCATTCGCTCGACTTGCATGTATTAGGCATGCCGCCAGCGTTCGTCCTGAGCCAGGATCAAACTCTCCATAATAGTTGGCTTTCGATATGCGGCGCATTTCTTCGTCAACTTCGTTCGTTCAGTCGGTCACGTACGTTAGCACGCTCCCTCTTTCACTCACTTGTTTCCTTGAACTACTTGCATCTCGAAACCCAACAAATAGAACTAGTTTAAAAGCTCATTTTGTTTTGCTGGCATCATCATTAAATGATGTCAAAATTGTTTTGCTATCAGACTAACAATGTTAGTTGATAAGCTGTATGTCTTAACGTTTTGCATGTTCAGTTTTCAATGTTCAGTTCGTTATGTCGTTTTGGCGACTTTAATATCATATCAAATCTCGATATCGTTGTCAACAACTTTTTTTAATTTGTTTTTCGTGTAAGTCACTAATGAAAATGACAACTTGATAACTATACCACCTGTAAATAGTTATGGCAAGTGGTTTTCTCAACTTTTTATAAAAAACTTTTAAAGCTCATTATATACACAATATGTAGACGATTATAAAAAGAGAGCCACTACCAATAGTAGTAACTCCCAATTTACATTCGTCTATCTTAATCTTTATGGCGCATTGTTGGGAATAACAGTACATCACGGATAGATGCTGAATTAGTTAATAACATCACTAATCGGTCTATTCCGATACCAAGACCACCTGTTGGCGGCATACCATATTCCAACGCTTCTAAGAAATCTTCATCCATTTCATGAGCTTCATCGTTACCAGCCTCTTTTTCAACCATTTGTGCTTCAAAGCGCTGACGTTGATCAATAGGATCGTTTAACTCTGTAAAAGCATTTGCATGTTCACGACGTACGATAAATAATTCAAAGCGATCAGTAAATCGACCGTCTTCTGGATTTTTCTTCGCAAGTGGCGATACTTCTACCGGATGACCAAAGATAAATGTTGGTTGCACTAATGTTTCTTCTACTTTTTGTTCGAAGAATTCATTTAATACATGTCCAACTTCCATAGAAGGTTTCACTTCTACTCCATGTTCCTTAGCTAATGCGTGTGCCTCTTCCTTCGTTAGCTCTGCCCAGAAATCAACACCCGTAGTTTCTTTCACCGCATCAGCCATATGCCAACGTCTCCAACCTGGAGCAAGATTAATCTGATCTTCTCCGTAAGTCACTGTAGTCGTTCCTAAAACATCTTGGGCTACATGAGCAACTAGGTTTTCGGTTAAATTCATAATGTCATTGTAGTCTGCATAAGCCTCATATAATTCAATCATTGTAAACTCTGGGTTATGACGCGTAGAGACCCCTTCATTACGGAATACTCGACCAATTTCGTACACTTTCTCTAGCCCACCAACGATAAGGCGTTTTAAATGCAATTCAATTGCGATACGCATATATAGTTCCATATCTAGCGCATTATGATGAGTGATGAAAGGACGAGCTGCTGCTCCACCTGCTATTGTATGTAGCATTGGTGTCTCCACCTCTAAATAACCTTCGTTATCTAAGTAACGACGCATAGCTCGGATTATACGACTTCTAGTAATAAACGTATTTTTACTTTCTTCACTTGTCATTAAATCTAAGTAACGTTGACGGTAACGTTGCTCCACATCTTTTAAGCCATGGAATTTCTCTGGCATCGGGCGTAGAGATTTTGTTAGGAAAGTAAATTCAGTTGCTTTTACAGATAGCTCTCCAACTTGTGTACGGAATACATTTCCACGGACACCAACGATATCACCTAGGTCAGCAGTATTAAATAATTCGTATGCATCATCACCAATTGCATCTTTACGTACATAAATTTGAATTTGGCCACCAAGATCTTGAATATGAGCAAATCCGGCTTTCCCTTTTCCACGCTTAGTCATAATACGACCAGCAATGACTACTTCATGTAGAGTTTCTTCTAGTTGTTCTTTTGTATATTGATCGAACTCGGTAACTACTTCATTACTTAAATGTGAACGCACGAATTTACTACCAAAAGCATCTAGCCCTTTTTCTTGTATTGCAGTCATCTTTTGTCTTCTCACCAAAAGTTGATCGTTTAATTCTTCCATATTAGACATATTCGTCACTCCTCCACTACCTATTATCCGCAATTACATTTCACGTTGCATTTATTGTACACAATTTCTGCATTCTAATCATCTTTTTCTAATAGAAGAAAACTTTTTCTATTATTCTGTTATTGAATCGTAACGAAAAAAGCTGCCACCTATAGTGACAGCCCTTTGTTTTACAATTAGATCACGATAGATTTTACATCTTCATATTCTTTAGAAGATTCTTCTGCAAAGAAACGCAAATAGTCTCTTAACTCTTGTGCAGATTCTGTTTGGTTAATCTTGTTTCTTGCTGTTCCATTTCCGCGAATACCTTTTAAGTACCAAGATGCATGTTTGCGCATTTCTCTAACTGCTATATTTTCACCTTTTAAAGCCACTAAGCGATCAAAGTGAAGTAAGCATATGTCCATCTTTTCTTGTACTGTAGGTTCCGGTTTTAGAAGACCAGATTCCAAGTACTCTACCGTACGATAAATCATCCATGGATCACCAAGTGCTGCGCGACCAATCATCACTGCATCTACGCCCGTTTCATCTAGCATACACTTTGCATCTTGAGGTGTATTTACGTCACCATTTCCGATAACAGGAATATTCACTGCCTCTTTCACTTGACGTATTAAATCCCAATTTGCATGCCCTTCATACATTTGAACGCGCGTACGACCATGTACAGCTACAGCTGAGCCACCAGCACGCTCGATTGCTTGGGCGTTTTCCACCATATAAAGGTGTTCTTCATCCCAACCAGTACGCATTTTAACACTAACAGGCTTTTTAACGTTATCCACTACTGCCGCTACCATTTCATAAATCTTGTTAGGATCCAGAAGCATTCTAGCTCCCGCTTCACATTTAATGATTTTGTTGACGGGGCAGCCCATGTTGATATCAATGATATCCGCTGACGTATGTTGGTCAACATATTTAGCAGCCTCTACAAGTGTTTCTTTTTCTCCACCGAAAATTTGAAGTGACAGCGGATTTTCACGCTCGTCAATATAAAGCATGCTCAATGTTTTTTCGTTTTTTTGTACGATTCCTTTATCAGAGATCATCTCCGCATAGACTAAACCTGCTCCAAATTCTTTTACAGTCAATCGAAATGCAGAGTTACATATTCCAGCCATTGGTGCTAACACTACTCGGTTATCCATTACGTGATTACCTATTTTAAATGGTTTTGTTGATGCATTTGTCATCATTATTCACCTACCTTTGTTTCTCCCTTTAATTCTCCTACTTGTATATGAAGTAACGAGGCAATTTTTTCTAATTGCTCTTCACTCGGTACTCGTTTACCTTGCTCTATTTGACCAAGTATAGACACAGACATATCCATTTCTTTTGCAAGTTCAACTTGCTTTACCATTTTTAACCTGCGAAATGCACGAATGCGCCGACCCCATCGAATGTTTTCCATAAATGGACGCCTTCTTTCTGAACATGCGCAACATCTGATATTAACCGCTTAGATTGTGGATCTACTAAATTAGCTCGTAATTCCACAAGAGGTATAAGCACGAAACCTCTTTCCATCATCCGAGGATGTGGGATAATAAGGTCCGCCGTTTTCATATTCTCTTCATTATACAACAAAATGTCAAGGTCTACGGTTCGAGGTCCCCAATGAATCTCTCTAGTCCGCCCTAGTCCAGCCTCTATTTCATTGCACTTTTTTAATATTTCATGCGGAGTCAATAAGGTTTCGATTTCCACTACCATATTCAAAAACGCCGCTTGCTCCTCATACCCAACCGGGTCTGTCTCATAAACCGAAGATACATTGACTACATTCACCTGTTCGACCTGTTGCAACAAACCTACCGCCTGCTGAAGATACCCAAAACGATTCCCTATATTTGACCCAAGCGATATAAAAACAGTGTTCATCATAATGTCCCTCTAGTAATATCGACAGCTACAGAAGCATAGTGTCCGACAATTGGAGGGTTCGGTTTTATCAATTGGATACGACAGCCACTAACCTTTGCTGCATATGTATGCAAGATAGACGAAGCAATTTTTTCCGCAACTGCTTCTATTAATAAATATGGTCTACCTTCTACTATTTCTTTGCATAATTCAAAAACCTCTGCATAATTTACAGTTCCCTCTAAATTATCGGTTTCACCAGCTCTTTTTAAATCACACGCTAAGGTGATGGTCACCCGAAAAATTTGACCTAGCTTCGTTTCCTCTGGTAACGCTCCATGAAATCCGTAAAATTCTAAATCATTCAAATGTATATAATCCATTTAGATTAAGCCTCACTTTCTGTATAGTGCACTTTTCCAGTCAACACGTCCATCATTTTTGTCATACGGGACATTTCTTTTACATCATGTACGCGTACCATATGACATCCAACCTGAATACCATAACAAACTGTTGCTCCAGTTCCTTCCATCCGTTCATTGACAGGAAGATTCAATACATTTCCAATTAATCGTTTGCGCGATGTTGCCAATAGCACAGGGTAGCCCATATCTACTAATTCATTTAAATGCTGCATCATCAAAATATTTTGTGTTGTTGATTTGGCAAAGCCAATTCCTGGATCAAGCCATATATGCCCATCTGGAACTCCAGCAGCTTTCGTTATTTGAATACTCTCTAATAGATCTTGTTTCGCATTAGACCAGAAATCTGTATACTCCTCATTGTCCCTATTGTGCATCAATATTATCGGAACGCCATACTCTGCTGCAACTTTTGCTATTTTAGGGTCTCTCTTCGCTCCCCAAATATCATTTATCACATGTGCACCTGCGATTATCGCAGCTTTTGCAACTGCTGATTTATATGTATCAATGGAGATTACTGCATTTACCTCTGCCCTTATTGCTTTAATGACAGGTACAACACGGGCGATTTCCTCTTCATCAGAGATAGGCGTATAGCCAGGTCTAGTAGACTCGCCGCCGACATCTATAATTTTCGCACCATCCGCTACCATTTGCTTTGCTCTTGTAACAGCTGCTTCTATTTCATTAAACTTACCACCGTCCGAAAAAGAATCTGGAGTAACATTCAGTATGCCCATTACAATTGTTTCCTTGTCGAAGTTTAATGTAACTCCACCTGCTTCAAATCTGCCACTATTATTATGTAAATTCATCATTAAATCCTTTCTGACTGTATGCATCTTGTATAGGCTTCGTGTAACGCCTTATAAACAGCTCCAGTGTTACCCAAAAACCGAATTTCCTCTATTTGCTTAATCGGAATTATTTCTTGTACTGCATTTGTAATGAAAACCTCATCTGCCTTTTCTAATACTTCTTTCGTGAAGAAACCTTCTTCTATTTCAAACAAAGAACAGTTCATCATCCACTCCCGAGTTGTACCCGCTAAAATACCTGTTTCCAAAGATGGAGTATATACCTTTCCATTAGTCGACCAGAAGATATTCGAAGTTATCCCCTCTGCTACAAATCCTTCCGACGTTAGGAAGAAACCTTCACAAGAAGCTAGCGACTCTACTTCAAACCTAGCGTGTACGTTATTGGCATAGTGGTGCGATTTATGACGTATACCACTTTCTGGAGTATTTCTTATTGTATCTAGCCAGACCGCAGATTTTTCTGTGCCCCTAGGTGCGATATGTAATGCCTTCCGATATAAAATAACAGTTGGCTTCTTATAATGCGTCGGTTGAAGACCAATGTCATGGATGCCAGCAGAAATATTCAAGCGAAAATAACCATCCTCCATATTGTTCGCAGCTGTGAGTGCTTCTACAGCAGATAATATATCGCGTTCTTCATACGGCATTGCTACTCGAAAATCCTCAAGTGCCCGACACAACCTATTCCAGTGAGCATCCCATAAAAAAACTTGCCCATTGTATGTACGGAATGTCTCAAAAAAGCCAAGTCCATATAAAAAACCATGGTCATATGCAGAGACCACTAAATCCTCCGCCCGGTAAAGCCTTCCATCTTTCCAAGCATCCATTTATCTACTCTCCTTTGCAGTTAAACTATAAGTTTCAACAAAGTTACGGATAATCTTTTTCCCTTCCTCCGTCATAATCGACTCTGGGTGGTATTGAACGCCCTCTACTGCATATTTTTTATGGCGAAGTCCCATAATTTCTCCTTCTTCTGTCCAAGCTGTTATCTCCAAACATTCCGGTAACGACTCTCTCTCCACAAGTAAGGAATGATATCTTGTTGCCCTAAAAGGATTTGGCATATCGGCATTTACACCTTCGCTATTATGAAAAACAGGGGACACTTTCCCATGCATTAATCTATCAGCACGGATAACCTTTCCACCAAATGCTTGTCCAATAGCCTGATGACCTAAACAAACACCCAATATGGGAATTTTTCCTGCAAAATGGCTGATTACCTCCAAACTAATACCTGCTTCATTTGGTGTACACGGACCAGGTGATACAACGATGATTTGAGGATTTATCGCTTGAATAACGTCTATGGTTAGCTCGTCATTACGGGCCACCTTCACTTCAATTCCTAACTCTCCAATATATTGAACGAGATTGTACGTAAACGAATCGTAGTTATCAATCATTAAAATCATTTGTGCACTCCTTCTGCCATCGCCTTCGCCTGCCATAATGCTTTTGCTTTATTTAAAGATTCCACGTATTCCGCAACCGGTAGAGAGTCAATAACAATACCCGCCCCTGCTTGAATATGAGCTATCCCATCTTGAATAAACGCGGTGCGGATCACAATATTAAATTCTAAGTCTCCTGAAAATCCTAACCAACCAATTGACCCCGTATATAATCCTCTACGAACCGGCTCTAGCTCTTCAATTATTTCCATTGTTCTAATTTTAGGTGCTCCTGTGATTGTGCCTCCTGGGAACATCGCCCGAATGATCTCTGCGTTAGATGTGTTAGAACGAAGTGTCCCTTTTACATTAGAGACAATATGCATTACATGGGAGTATCTTTCAATAACCATGAATTCATCCACTTCCACTGTTCCATAAGAGGAAACACGACCGAGGTCGTTTCGCTCTAGGTCGACAAGCATAACATGCTCTGCCCGTTCTTTTTCGTTTTCTATCAGTTCATTTGCTAACGAAATATCTTCCTCATTACTTTTACCACGTGGTCTTGTCCCAGCTATTGGTCTCGTAGATAACTCGGTTCCTTTTTTCTTCACTAATAATTCGGGTGACCCAGAGACAACCGAAAATTCCGGCGCTTGTATATAGACCATGTATGGTGAAGGATTGAATGCACGTAGCGCCTCATACATCGTTATAGGACTTACTTTCAATTGCTTTGATTGTCTTACAGATAAGTTGACTTGAAAAATGTCACCTTGCGCTATATATTGTTGGATTTTCAGTACCGCAGACTCAAACTCACTTGAGCTTACCGATACACTTAATTCAGAATTATCTTCCGCTATTTCCATTGCAGCCCCAGGATAGAATAACCTTAAATCTATTCCTTTTTTAGCAGCTTCCATATATTCTTTCTCTAGTTCCACTAAATCCACATCACATGTAGATAACTTCATTAAAGTGACTATCTCTGTTTCAACATCTAACACTGCCCAGCAATCATATAAATGGAAGTAGATATCCGGTATATGCAAATCATCTTTAGCTAGATTCGGCAAAACTTCTATTTTTCTTGCATAATCATAGCTAACAAAACCTATTGCTCCACCTTGAAAGTCGGGTAAGTCCTGCTGAAACGGCAATTTATAATTAGATACAAGCTTTTCTAAACTCTCTAACGCTTCTCCTCTACGAACTTCTTGCTCTCCACTTCTCCAGTGAATATGCAGATCACTATCTACCGATTTAGCAACAGCTATTGGATTCCAAGCTGCAACAGATAAGCGACCACCCCTGCCACTTTCTAAAAATACATTGTACGACTCATCTTTTGTTAGTGTTTTATATGCATAGAAAAAAGCATCTTTCGACATATGAAAAGTATGTGTTTCCAGTTTGATATTCAATTCCTCAAATCCCCCTAAAAACGATTTGACTTCATCTTAACTTGAAACTACTACTTTTCGCCACTAGAAAAAAGGAATTTACTAAAGCTCCACATGACTGATATACAAAAAGAGAGGAAGCATTAGTTGCTCCCTCTCTTTACATTTTCTATTCGTTTGCTATTAATCTTCGAATTGGTATAGAGGTGTGCTTAAGTAACGCTCTCCATTATCTGGAATAACCGCTAATACTTTCTTACCTTTTCCAAGCTTTTTAGCTAGCTGAAGAGCCGCGTATATTGCTGCACCAGCAGAAACTCCCCCTAGTATCCCTTCTGACTTTGCTACCTCACGAGAAGTTGCATATGCATCATCATTGGTTACTTCAATAATGGAGTCATAAAGCTTTGTATCAAGAACTTCTGGTACGAACCCCGCACCGATACCTTGAATTTTATGAGGACCTGGTTTACCACCAGATAAAATATTAGAATCTGTAGGTTCTACAGCCGCAATATGGATGTCCGGGAAATGCTCTTTTAACACAGCTCCAGCTCCAGTAATTGTTCCACCAGTACCGATACCCGAAACAAAGCCATCTAACTGGTCAAATGCTTCCACGATTTCAGGTCCTGTTGTTAAACGATGTATTTCTGGATTCGCTTCGTTATTGAATTGCTGTGGCATAAACCAGCCATTTTCGTTTGCAAGTTCCTCTGCTTTTGCAATAGCACCTTTCATACCATCGGCTCCAGGAGTCAGTATAAGATCAGCTCCATATGCTCGAAGTAAGTTTCTACGCTCTAAGCTCATCGTGTCAGGCATAACTAAAACAGCGTTATACCCTTTCGCTGCCGCAATCATCGCGAGACCAATACCCGTATTACCACTTGTAGGTTCAATAATTGTACCAGTTTCTTTTAATTTCCCATCTTTTTCAGCAGCTTGGATCATGGCAAATGCAATACGATCTTTCACGCTACTACCTGGGTTAAAGTATTCTAATTTTACGTATACTTCTGCATCCTCAGGGTTTACTACACGGTTTAATTTTACGATTGGCGTCTTTCCGATTAAATCCAATACAGATTGCGCTAACTTCGTCATTTTCCCACTCCCAATCCCTACTTGTCTAATAGGTTTTATTTTTTATCATACCAATGAAATAGAGGAATTGTCAATAAAGTCACATTATAATATTTTAAATATTTAGCCAAATACATCCACTAACAATTTGTTGAGTGATTTATATATAACCAGCATCAAGGATAATCCGTCCAATAGTTTTTTGAATCAGAGGATTTATATATAATCTCATAGCATTGCATAGTGATTTCACATGCTTATGATCTCCTTAAATAAATCGATTGTCATTTTCATCATCGATGTTTTTTTGAAAAGTGTAATGCACAGTTATTGATTATAAAAATAAAATTATAGACGATATCAACCAGTATGCTAACAAAAGCATAGAAAGTACTTTATACTTCACAACAAGAGACCATCTATATTACAAAGATGGTCTCTAGTAAGTGTTTTTAATATAATTTACCTTGTCTATACAGCACCTCTGAAAGTCTGGAGACCGCGTGTATAAAGGCATTTTGACGTAAAGCAAACGGATCGGAAAAGTATTGAGGGAGTATCGTTTCCATCGTTTCGCTCATTTTTTCAAATAGCTTTTGAAAAACATCCTCTTCAGTCATGAACTGTGTTTCTCTGCCTTGTAACCATTCCAAATAAGAGACAATTACACCACCTGCATTCGCAAGAATATCAGGAATAATGACAACCCCTTTTTTCGCAAGTTCCTTGTCCGCTTCCTGGGTGATTGGTGCATTAGCGCCTTCTACTATGATTGGTGCCTTAATGTCTTTCCAGTTATCTTGATGAATTTGATCCTCTAAGGCCGCTAAGAAGAGCACATCTATATCCATTGTCAGAATTGACTCACGCGTATCAACATTTGCTTTAACACCGATAGATTGTAGTTGTTCCTTTGTTACAGGAAGATCTCCTTTATTGTTAGCTGTAAACTCAACTAAAGTCGGAATATCCAGACCGTCCTCATTAATAAGAGTCACATTGCGATCACTAACTGCAATAACTTTATTTTTTAATTTTTCACAACGATACGCCTCTAGTGCAGTAACTGAACCTACATTACCAAAGCCTTGTATAGCCATTGTTAAAGGCTTACCAGCATATTCAAGTGCCGTTTTAGCAAAGATATTATCTCCACTGTTCATACTTGCTTTATTTTTATTCACAAAGTCATGTATTAAATATCGGAATGTAAAGTAGACACCTTTGCCTGTTGCTTCTCTTCGACCAAGTGAACCTCCGTTGGCAACACTCTTGCCTGTGAAACTCCCAAGATAAGGTTGACCATGATTTATTTTTTTATATTCAGCCATCATCCAATCCATTTCTCTTTCGCCCGAGCCTACATCAGGTGCAGGTATGTCTTTATCAGGTCCTAATACATCATTGAAATTACGGACAAATTTAACGGAAAGTATATGCAATTCTTTTTCGGTTAATGCCTTTGGATTGATGACAATGCCACCCTTTCCTCCACCATAGGGAACATTATGAAGAGCGTTCTTTAATGTCATTAGAAAAGAAAGGTTAACAACCTCGTGTTCATTAACCGATTCATGAAACCGAATTCCACCTTTATATGGACCTAACGCATTATTGTGCTGAACCCGAAATGCTGGTATTCGGACAATTTCACCCTTTTCCATTGGCATTCGAATATACGCTTTATGAATCTGATTTGGTGTAGATAAAATTGCTTCCATCGACTTAAATGCTTGTTCTCTATATTCCCCTTTACAGGTTGGAAGAAAATCTTCCTTCTTTAATAATACTCCAAGTGCTTCCTTGACAATTGGATGGGACACTTGACTCATCCTTTCCACCTCCATGAATTATTTATTCACACAAAAGTTATACCCTTCCATTGTTGAATTAAACGGAAGGGTATGGATAAGTCAGCTATTCTTTTAGAAAGATACTATAGTTCTATTAATCATTCACTATAAACCCAGTCTGCATCGAATTCCTTCCAAAAAGCCTCTTGGGTAACCGATTGTGGCAACTGGTCAAGTGCAAGTTCTCTTCGAATATGGTCTTTTACATCGGCATATGAAAAGGATTGACCTTTAAATACACTTTTCACCATTGATACGGCAAATCTACCGTCACTTAAAGCGATTGGTTTACTCCATTTATCTTTGTCTAGATTCTGAATTGCACTAACTAAAGCTTCATCCACCGATTCATTTCCTTCTGACACGTAACCGATGTCCCCACCGAGACTCGCCGAACTTGCATCAGCAGATCGTTCTCTGGCTAGTCCCTCAAATGATGAACCATTTTCTAGCTCATCCACAACTTCGTTTGCTTCAGCTTCTGTATTGACATAAATGATACTTGTTCGATAAGAGGTCGAAGTATTGTAAAGATTTTTGTTATTTTCATAGAACTCTTTGATTGTCTCGTCTTCAATGACAATATCCTTGGCTAATACTTTTTCTAAAATTAAGCGAGAGCGAATATCCTTGCGCACAACCTTCTCATCATAGGATTGTAAGGAAGTCCCCTCTTGTGTAGAACGGATTAAAGCGAGTTCTAAGTCTACTTCCGAATCCGTTACTTTAATCTTATATTTTTTAGCTGCAGCTTCCATAACCTCTGCATTCACCATATCTAGCAATACTTCTTTCCCATAAATCGACTCCATAGAAGCCATCCATTGTTCCTTCGTAATAACTTTACCTTCTACGGATGCCACTTCCTCTGAATCAGTCTTATTCGTATCATTTGGTATTAACCATGCGATAAACCACAACAGATTACCTATTAAAAGGATACTCATCACAACTAGTACCGGCTTAGTTTTTAGACGTTTTTTAGTTGTGGCATTATCATAATTACGCGTTGATTTCATCGATAAATGACTCCAATTCATCTACTGAGTAATTGTATTTCTCCATACAGAAATGACAGTGTGCTTCTGCTCCTCCATCTTCTTCAATCATATCGCGAATTTCCTTTTCACCAAGCGTGATAATAGCATTCCCAAATCTTTCTTTGGAACAATTACATTCAAATGATACAGGAGCAGAGTCTAATATTTGCACATTATCTTTACCTAAAATTTCAAATAGTATTTCTTCCGGGGTTAAGCCTCTTTCGATTAGTTTTGAAACAGGTTCCATATTAGACAAATGTTCCTCAATCACTGTAATTGTTTCATCATCTATTCCAGGCATTAGTTGAATTATAAACCCTCCAGCAGCCAAAATAGAGTTGTCCGGGTTTACAAGCACTCCAAGTCCAACAGATGAAGGAACCTGTTCCGAAACAGCAAAATAATAGGTGAAGTCTTCGCCAATTTCACCCGAAACAATCGGCACTTGTCCAGTAAAAAAGTCTCTCATGCCCAAATCTTTTACAATTGTAAGTGTACCTTCTGTTCCTACAGCACGTCGAACATCTAATTTTCCATGCTCATTTAAATCGAAGTGGGTTTGAGGATTAGTCACATAGCCACGCACTTCTCCTTTTGCATTACTGTCTATAATCATTGGACCAATCGGACCATTACCTTCTACTTTCACCGTTATCTTATCTTCACCTTTTAGCATAGCGCCCATCATAAGCGCAGCTGTCATCGACCTTCCAAGTGCAGCAGATGCAGTCGGCCAAGTGCCGTGACGTCTTTGTCCTTCTCCTACTGTATCAGTTGTACGAGCCGCAAATGCACGTACGCTTCCTTCAAAAGCTAAAGCTCTTACTAAATAATCACTCATCTATTATTACCTCTTTCATCATTATTTCTTTGATATATCAAATATAAACCCTTCAATGTTAAGAATGGATCAATAACATCCATTATAGTAGTTTCGCCCCCAATTAAGGAAGCCATACCACCTGTAGCTATAACTTTAGGATTTTTCTTAGATACTTTTCTCATGCGATTCACTATACCCTCAACTTGCCCTACATAACCGTACACTATTCCCGCTTGCATTGCAGCAACCGTGTTTTTCCCAATAACACTCTCAGGTGTTGTCAACTCTATACGTGGAAGCTTACTAGCTCTATTAAAAAGGGCTTCTGTTGAGATACCGATACCTGGAGCAATCGCTCCGCCCATGTACTCTCCGTGTTCATTGATAAAACAATAGGTTGTAGCAGTTCCGAAATCTACAATGATTAATGGACTTCCATATTCATGAATTGCAGCTACTGCATTTACTATACGATCCGCTCCAACCTCGCGCGGGTTCTCATACTTAATATTTAGTCCAGTTTTTACTCCAGGACCTACTACAATTGGTTTTATACCAAAATATTTTTTGCACATCGCTTCTAAGGAAAACATAATAGGTGGAACTACAGAAGAAATAATAATGCCCTCTATTTGATCGAAAGAGATAGCAGCATGAGAAAACAACGCTTTAACCTGCATCCCATATTCGTCTTCTGTTTTCAAACGATCTGTCTCCATTCGCCAGTGATGGATTAGCTTATCACTTTCGTAAACCCCTAAAACAATATTAGTATTTCCCGTATCTAAGACAAGTATCATCTAGCTTTTCCTCACTTTTTTGTTGAGTTTCCCACACATCATACCATATAAAGAGACCAAGAAAAAAGCTGATTGCCTCGAGTATAAAGGAGACAATCAGCTTTTATTCTTATCTATTAATCTCTACGTTCTTCTTGAACTGGGCTTTCTACTTCTTTCAGTGAACCTTCTTCTTTTGGCAAATCACTAATAGAAGGATCAGCAGGAGTACCTACTGCATCCGATACTTCCTCTTCTTTTTTAAGCTCAATAGCTGCTTTTTGATCTAACTCATCATATGAGCGTTCAGGAAGTGTACCATGCTCTTCTAGATGTTTAATCTGAGCAGCATCTAGTGTCTCTACCTCTAATAACGTTTTAGCGATTAATGTTAATAATTCACGTTTTTCCGTTAATATTTGTTTCGTACGAGCATATTGATCTTTAATCATTGTTTGCATTTCTTGATCAATTTCATAAGCAATTGCATCTGAATAGTTTTGTTCTGAGTTGAAATCACGACCTAAGAAGACATTGCCCCCTTGCGCTTGACCGAATTGCATTGGTCCAAGCTTGTCACTCATTCCATATTCTGTAACCATTTTTCTAGCAATGCCCGTTGCGCGTTGGAAATCATTATGAGCTCCGGTAGAAACTTCACCGAAAATAATATCCTCAGCTACACGACCACCAAGTAATCCAGATATTTTATCTAGTAACTCTGGTTTTGTCATGAAATAACGATCTTCTTTAGGAAGCATTACTGCGTAGCCACCTGCTTGACCACGAGGAACAATCGTCACTTTATGTACGATTTCAGCATCGTCTAAAGTTAAACCAACAACCACATGTCCTGCTTCATGGTATGCAACAATATTTCGTTCTTTTTCAGAGATGACTTTTCCTGATTTAGCCGGACCTGCAATAACTCTGTCCGTAGCTTCATCAATATCTCGCATATCAACTTTTTTCTTATCTCTTCTAGCCGCTACTAGAGCTGCTTCGTTTAATAAGTTCTCTAAGTCTGCTCCAGAAAATCCTGGTGTGCGTTGTGCAATCGCTTTTAAGTCCACTGACTCGTCAAGTGGCTTATTACGAGCATGTACTCGAAGTACCGCTTCACGACCTTTAACGTCTGGGCGACCTACAGTAATTTGACGGTCAAAACGGCCTGGACGAAGAAGTGCCGGGTCTAAAACGTCTGGTCTATTTGTTGCAGCAACGATAATAATACCTTCATTTGCACCGAAACCATCCATTTCAACAAGTAATTGGTTTAGTGTTTGCTCACGTTCATCATGACCTCCACCAAGTCCTGCTCCACGTTGACGACCAACTGCATCAATTTCATCAATAAAGATAATACAAGGTGCATTTTTCTTCGCATTTTCAAATAAATCACGAACTCGAGAAGCTCCTACTCCGACAAACATTTCAACGAAGTCCGATCCACTTATAGAGAAGAACGGCACACCTGATTCACCCGCAACTGCACGAGCAAGTAATGTTTTACCAGTACCCGGAGGGCCTACTAAAAGAATCCCTTTAGGTATACGAGCTCCAATTTCCACGAATTTACGTGGATCTTTTAAGAAATCTACTACTTCCACTAGTTCAGCTTTTTCTTCATCTGCACCAGCAACATCATTAAATCTAACTTTTTTCTTATCATTATCGTACAACTTCGCTTTACTCTTACCGAAGTTCATCACGCGGTTGCCACCGCCTTGTGATTGGCTTAATAAGAAGAAGAATAAAATAATAATAATTAAGAACGGCAATAATCCTGTGAAGAATTGAACCCAACCACTTGTTTTAGGCGTTTCTTTGTATTCCACGTCTACAGAATTGGATGTTGCCAACGTATAAATTTTCGTTTGTAGTTCTTCGCTATTATAAGGGAGAATCGCTAAATATTTCTCTCCTTCTTTATAGCCTTTCATTTCACCTTCAGCGTAATACACACCCGCATCAGGTTGTAAATCAACAGTTGTTATTTCTCCTTTTTCTAAAGAAGTCATAAATTCGTTAAAACTAATATTTTTGGTTGTTGTATTACTCGTATTAAACGTAGCAAAAATCCCAACGATCACAAAAAATATTAATAAGTATAATATGGCGTAGCGCAATGCTCGATTCATTCCCAGCCTCCTCACAAGGTAAACAAAAAACTAATGATAATCTTATCACACGAATTTTTGGACGTACAATGAAAAGCCTTCCAAACTAGGGTAAAAACTAAAAACTATAAACTTCTTTCTTCAATACGCCTACATATGGTAAGTTACGATACTTTTCTGCATAATCTAAACCGTATCCAACTACAAATGCATCTGGTACTTCAAAGCCAACGAAATCGGCTTTTAAGTCTACTTTTCTACCAGTTGGTTTGTCTAATAATGTAACGATCTTAATCGATTTTGCTTTACGATATTTGAAAAGATCAACTAAGTAACTTAATGTCATCCCACTATCGATGATGTCTTCGATTATTAGAATGTCTCGACCTTCAACACTTGTGTTTAAATCTTTTACAATTTTAACTTCTCCAGAAGAAACAGTTGCATTTCCATAACTAGATACATCCATATAATCCATTTCAATATATGTATCTACACGTTTCATCAAATCGGACATGAAAGGCATTGCACCTTTTAAAATCCCAATTGCAAGTGGGTACTGATCTTTGTACTCCTCCGTTAACAAGGCTCCTAATTCACGTGTTTTTTGATTAATTTGATCCTCAGATAACAAGACTTCTAAAATATCCTTTTCTAACATGGTTAATCCTCCTATGGGTTAATAACTCTTTACGTGTAATACAAAGTTTTGCGTATTTCTATTCTTTTCAAATTGAGACCCGTAACGAAGACCTATTACAGCCATTATATCATTTTTAGCAGATACAAGCATTGGCCAAACCAATCGTTCTTCGGTCGAAACTTTTTCATCAATAAACAATCGTGAAACTTTTTTTTGAGTAGACATCCCTTTTAAATGGATTCGATCTCCTTCCATTTTCGGTCGTACAGAAAGAGGTAAAGAATCATTTTCCAGTTGGATAAACCATTTTTCATCGGAAGGAACCTGCTCGTTTAAGTTTCTAGTCAGGTATATAGAATAACCAGCACCAACTGCTCTCCAACAATCTTCATCAATTATTTGACTTTGAAATGGTAGAGATTGTAGCGGTTTTGAGGAAAACTGAACTTGACTGTAATGACGTATGAGGAAAAAATCTTTGGGCAAATGAATCACTGCATTACCATCCTGCTCATTACAAGCAGTTAAAATGGATTCAATTAGGCGATTATTTAATAGCGTATTGGAGCTATCATACAGATACTTTAATAGTATTAGAATCACTCTTCTTTGTAAAGCAACTGGGACCTCGCTAAACTGTTTTGTATCCATAAAAAAGCTCGATTTGCTTTTAATTGTCACAAGCTGATCAAATTTTTCTTTAGCAAGTGTCTGTAAAAAAGTATCATCTTGTTGTTGTTTTTCTACGAACGTCCGGATACTATCTGCCACATGCAAATTTTCTTGACGTAGAAGAGGTAACACGGTATGACGTAAACGATTTCTTGTGTATGTATGTTTATCGTTACTAGGATCATGTCTGAAGGATTGCTCCTTAAACTGGATAAAATCCAAAATCTCTTCTTTTGTCACACATAGGAATGGGCGAATGATACTTCCATTAGAAAAAGGTCTTGTTATCGGGATTCCTTTAAGAGAAGACGCCAAAGACCCTCTTACTAATGACATAATTATTGTTTCAATTTGATCATCTGCATGATGCCCGAGGACTAACTTATCAAAATGCTCTTGCTTCATAACAGTGTCAAAGTAAGCGTACCGTTCCTCACGACATATTACCTGAACATTTCCACCCTCTAACTCCATTCTAGAACGCACTTCAAGTGTAGTTCCATAGAAAGGTAAGTCCAACCTTGTAGCTACTTGTTCTACGAATTGCATATCTTCGGCAGACTCTTCTCCGCGAAGCTGGTGGTCGGTGTGAACAATCCCTAGCTGTACGTTATATATTTCTTTAAGTTCATGAAAAATAAGAACCACAGCAATGGAATCTGCTCCACCAGAACAAGCTAAAAGAAGACGGTCTCCACTTTGAATCATCTGATACTTATCTATATACTTTTTTACTTTTATAATGAAAGGATGCATCTTTTCACCTCAATTATTGATCATGCTTTTTGTAAATAGTCCGCCAGTACTTGGACTATGCGGACATTTACTCATCACTCGCTTTTTACTTCTCAAGAGCTTAAGATTTTTGGAAAGGCAAAGGACGCCTTTCCACGAAATTCTTCCAGCGATGTCGGAGGCCCACAGGATGGTGGTCATGCAGTCGTTGCGACATGACGTCGCGTTCTTAGACTGTATTCCCCAAATAGGCGCTTCCGCTTTTCTTTTCTGGCCAGCTGCAGGTGCCAGCCTTTCGAGTCGCTTCAGACAGACGGTTAAGGCAAAGAACGCCTTTACCGTTTGTCTTCCAGCGCTTGTCAAGGCTAACAGGCACCTTCCGCTTTTCTTTTCTGGCCAGCTGCAGGTGCCAGCCTTTCGAGTCGCTTCAGACAGACGGTTAAGGCAAAGAACGCCTTTACCGTTTGTCTTCCAGCGCTTGTCAAGGCTAACAGGCACCTTCCGCTTTTCTTTTAGTGTACCATTTTTTCTTGGTATTTGGCTGTTTGACGTGGTGTGAAGAGGGACCATTCTGGTACTACATGCTCTACTTGCATGAAAATAACAGTTCGATCGTCCCCTGGTAGTGAGTATGTCTCTTCTAACATTTTCACAAAACGTTCTGCATTCATGGATGGGTCCTGTAATATTTTTTGATAATATTGCTCCTGTTTTTCGACAGTCGTATTCCCTGAGAATACACCATCTGATAGCATGACCAATACATCTCCGTCTTTCAGGTCCATTTTTCTAGCTTCAATCGAGAAGGTCGGCAGGAAACCGAATGGGACGTGTTTGCTTTCTATTTTTCTCATTTCATTTCCACGTATGAGATATGTCGACATACTTCCAGCCTTCCAAGACCATAACTCCCCTTTTTGCAAATCTATCAGCGCCAGATCTACTGTCGCATAACTATCATTGTCGTTTTGTAAACTCATCATGTAATGGAGGGTATGCATTGTTGTTTCTGGATCCATTTTTTTATTTAAACATTCCCTCATAAACTGCATGACACGTCTACTTTCCCGGTGTGCTTCCACATCATTCCCCATTCCATCCGATAAGATAACCGCCATTAAACCTGGGTGTAACGGGAACACCGCGTGGGCATCACCCGAATAGATTGTATTTTTACTAGAGGATGTATACACATCATGCGTAATTTGAAAACGAACGGACGATTTACAGGTCAATTGAATATGTTCATATGGGTGGTGGATTTCTTTCATAGCCGTAATTTCAAACGGTTCATTCCAAAGTTCATATAATAGAGGCACTATTAAACGTTCTCCTACCATTTTTGCTCGTGCTTCAATAGGTAAACAACAAACAATCTCCATTTGTCCAATCTCTATGTTTAATACGTCTATTTGAAAGAAGGGTATATTTGCTTGTTGAAGTTTTTGTTTAATCACTTCCTCATGAGACGAGTACATTGTTATATTATTTTCCAAATTGTTCATTAGTTCACTCATGTGATTGCCCATATCTTTCAGTTTGAGTGCAAACATCTTTTTTCCGTGCTGTAATTCATATGTCAGCTGTTGTTTGGCTTCTTTTTCCTTCAACTCATGCATCACTTGAATTGGTTTTACACATTTATACTGAATTCTAGTCTCTGTTTGCATTCTAGATTTTTTAGGCTGTTCCTCCCACTCTTTTATCAATGCTGGCATACCGTTAGATTTCTCTCCCCAACACTTTTCGTATTGAAAACACGATTGACAAATAGGTAGTGGCTCTGTTTTTTCATCTTTTCTCAAAGCTTTTGAGTCAAATCTTTCCGATATAAATCTGGTAATGAAGTCGACAAAATGCTGGAATTCTTGGAGCTGATGATTTACTTTTTCCGTCATCCACTTTTGTCTTCTTAACAAAACACTTGTTGTATCCGGATATAACTGATTCCTCAATTGCTTAATCCATGAAGAAGGAACAATAAAAAATAATAGTGAGGCGATAACAAGCGATCCTATATAAACAGAGTCTAGAGGTAGTGTACGGTCATATAAAATAAAGAAAAACGTTGCGCCTAGCATACTAAAGGCTTGCCACAGTCTTCCAAAAGGCTTATGCAGTCCTGCTAGGAAGCCTGTAACCGCGTAGACTGCAATCATTCCGCTAAAGCTAAGTTTAGAAATACTTAATATCGTACCTGAAAGCACCGCAACTACAGTAGCAAGTTGTACACCGCCAATAGCTGCTGACACTGCAATTACTAGATGGGCTGCCATCAGCGGAATCGAAACATATCCAAATATATACGAAGACATTCCAGTTAAAACAAGTGCTCCTATGAGCAATGCCGCCCCCATTCTTTCTACCGTCCACCTTTTATGCAATAAATCTGGAAACGGAAGGAATAACTGAAATAAAAATATTGTCATGAATAAACTTAATAAGCCTTCGTATGCAATAGCTAACCAAATAGAAACTGGAATCTCTCCACCATACGAAATAAACTGCCATACAATCTGTATACATACAACATCTAACAGTACAAATATAGGTAAAGGAATTTTATTAATAAATCGATTTTGATAAAATGGAAATATTAATGCCTGAATTGCATGTATAATTACTTGTCCAAACCCTAGAGTAAAACTACCCAGTATAGCACCTACAACTGTCCAAGGTACAAAGCGTTGAAACCTTAGATTAACTAAAGCCCATAGGGGGAGAAAAAACGGAACTGAGGCCTCGAACAATACAACCTGTGCTAGAAAAAATGAGAGTAGTAGGAAAACTATAGAAAAGAAAAGAGTAATTCTTTTAGCTTTAAAACCCTCCGTGATTCTTCTCAACGATATACTGCGTTTTTGTTCCTGTTCATAAATCGTCTTCAAAGCGAATACCTCCTATTCAACTATTGATGGAAGTATACCTATTATCGTCTCAAAAAGTATGTCTGTTTCTGACATGTATCTCAAATAACTTTTCGACGTCATCAGCTAATAAACTAAAAAGTTTAATTATTTGGAACAAACTTTCTTTTAATGTTTATAAAATTCCTTTAAAGAAGCATTGACACTTCGACAAAACGATTGTAATATATAATTTGTTCGGTAAAACGGCGGCCTAGCTCAGCTGGCTAGAGCGTACGGTTCATACCCGTGAGGTCGGGGGTTCGATCCCCTCGGCCGCCATAATTCCGGCCCCTTGGTCAAGCGGTTAAGACACCGCCCTTTCACGGCGGTAACACGGGTTCGAATCCCGTAGGGGTCATCTAATAAAAAGCAGTTCCTAAACCTATGTTTAGGAACTGCTTTTTTATTTTTGGATATATACAATTTGTCGAAGTCCTAAATAAAACCTCACAATCGGAAATCGAGGTTGAATCGCTACTTATACGGAGGAGATTTGTTCTCTGTGATGGTCGTCATGCTCTAAAAAACCGGTGAAGTAACTACGAATAGAGGATTTACTTTCTCCAATGTAAAAGGCTTTGTCCCATTCTATTTCATTCGTTTGCTGAAGCTTTTCGATAATATGTTGACGTTGTTTTTTTGCAAAAGAAAGGGTTTCTTTAAATGCTTGTTCATGCGCAAGGGCTGCGGCTTTTGCGTTAAATGTTTCGAAATCTGGAAACCTTTCAAGCTTTTCACCTTCTTTCATATTAGGCAAACGTTGTTCTAGAGTAAATCGATCCCATTCTGCAAGATGCATTATTATCTCATTTGGTGACCATTTCCCTTTGGCATATGGAGCATTTGCTGTCATTTCGTCTAATGTAGTCAAAGTGTCAAGCCACTGGATATATTCACCATGCGCTCTAAGTAGCTCTTCTTTTTTCACAGGATAACCCCCATTTATTTATATACCTTGGCCAAAAGTATAGTTATATAGTGAAATCTGTACAACGCTCAATTTCGCTTTAGTCAATCCGTATTTTTCAAAGGAGACAAGTAATTATGGAAGCGACTAAGCCTACCTAAAAATATTATGTCTAAACAAATAGTCGTACGATATATCAATAAACAAGTACTCACTATTATTAAGAGGGATTGAGAAAGTACGCATCATTTCGCCCGTAACAATGTCACTATACATGTCTGAAAACTCACCGCTTTGGTCATTACGCATTTTTATAATAGTTTTTAAAAAATATGGACGCCAACTCCAGTTTTTATTTACTGCATCTTCTTGCACATCCCATTTTTTGTCGACACGCATAATATTAGGAGAAATTTGGAATCCGTCTTCATCACAAATATATATTCGGAATGAACAATCATCTAGTTCTTCTGCAAGTAATAATAATTGCGCTACATTTTCACTATTCGGATTTATAAGCTCAACTGCTTTTTCTAACATATTTTGCAGGTTTTTCAATTCATTGTATTTTTCTTCAAGTAATCGCTTTTCTGTCGTAATAAATTGTTGACACTTCTCTTTGAAATGATCTTTTAGCAAATCTTTTAAAATTATGTCTCTCTGAGCATCCGCTAGATACTTCCCTTGATAATATCGCCCTCCATTTTTCCAAGCAAATTGAAGTTGATGCACACTATCAATTCCTTCAAACAACATATTTGCTCCCATTTTACGAGCCAGCGATCCTAAGGAAGCAAATAAGTCATTTTGCGCACTCCACGATTCATAGGTCAGTTTTTCTATATTTACTTTTAATATATTTGGTGACAACATTTTTATATAATCTATATGACTTTCAGAACCTACTTGATTTATAGCTATTTTCATACCGTATGTACGGTAATATCTGAGTATATTACTAAGTTGGCTAAAATCACCTTTATAATCATGTTCTGAAAGGACAAGTACAATTCGTGAAAGTGAATCCTCTGAGACATACTCATTTAAAATATTGAAGTAACTCTCTCCATAATCTAGTATGAGTAAATTTGCGTTGCATGGTAAATATATATCGTAGTCTTTTGTCTTTTCCATTAACTCTGAAAGGGCTAAACGAAGTATTTTATGTTCAATTTCAACACGATACTCTACTGGAATATCCTCATCATATGCTAAAGTGTTTAAATTAATAAGCTTTTCTTTATTAATAAGCTTTCCTAAAACTTCATAAGCAACAACAATATGTTCGTCCGCACTAAAAATTGGTTGATAATATGCTTTTATATGTTCTTTATTCGTTAGTACATCAATTGCATCCAACTTAAAAACCTCCTTGAAAGATCAAAGAATACCAATGTGAGTTAGTCTCATAACAAATTAGTTATGAAATTATTTATGTTTATATAAATACTAGAGTTCACCTTACTTTAAGGATATGCTGAATCTCATATTTTGTGTACAAAAAAAAGGTGTTAGCAAAGCCAAACACCTTTTCATCTATATGACATTTTTTCTACTTTTAAAACAGACAGCAAATTATCCTCTTTTAGCGCCTCTGCCACCGCGCTTAGATTCTGTCGCGCGCTTTAACGTAGACAAACGATCTTCGCTATCCTTCAAGAATCTAGTCATTTTTTGCTCAAAATTCTCTTTCATTGGACGATCGCGATCATTTGGACGATTATTGCCACCACGTGGACGTTGAGGACGTTCGGGTCTCTCTGGTCTTTCCGCTTGAGGCTTTGCTTTTCGAATAGATAATCCGATTTTGCCATCCGCTTCAACATTCATCACCTTAACTTCAACAACATCTCCAACCTTCAGATGCTCATTAATATCTTTTACATAATTGTCCGCCACTTCACTAATGTGAACTAGACCTGTTGAGCCTCCTGGTAGTTCGACGAATGCTCCGAAATTTGTGATTCCTGTTACTTTACCTTCTACCTTGCTGCCTACTTCAATTGACATAAAAAAAATGCTCCTCCTTAAAATTTAAGCGACTCTTTTTCGAACTTATATGCTTTTTACATACAAATCCCTACCCTTATTATAGCTAACAAAAAAAGAGTGTCAATAAGACTACTCTTTTGCTTTTGGTTTTTTAAAATTATTTTTCCTCTTTACCAGGTAAAGTGAATATAATTTCACCCTCCTCTGAAAGGAAATACTGCTTTCTTAATAGTTTGCCAATGTACTCATCGTCGTTCAACTTTGAAATTTGCACTTTAAGCATTTCTTGCTCTTCTTTCACTTGCTCCAACTCTTGAGCCACTTGCTCTTTTTGCAATTGTTTTTCTTCATATGCACTTTTACTGTTCAGTAAGGTAGATATTAACAATCCAACTAGTGCAACAGATAAAATTGTAAACATGAATAATCTTCTCGCTAAACGAACCTTTTTTGCTTTATTTCGATTTTCTTGGCGTTCGATAGAGCGAACATAATCAGTATTAATCGATGCAATTTGTTTCTTTACAGGTACGTTTCTTTGCTTCTCACTCATTTTGCTCTCTCCTATCAAACTATTTCATTTTTTAGTGTACTTTCTATTATAACGCATGTTTGGCTTTTTCTGAAGGGCCAAATGCCACGTTTTTTGAAATAAAAAATGAAATGGTTTGAAAATAAATGAGATAAGCGTCCATATAAGCAAAAAAGTTTTATTAACTACTAACCAGATGAAACAAATTATCCACCAAATTGGTTGGATGATTAGGCGTAAAAAGATTCTACCAATTAGACGAAACACTGGTTGAAATAATTGATCGTATAAGAGAATACCTACAATTTGTGCAAGCGGATCATAAATTCTCCATACGCCATCTCGTACTTCAAAAAGTACAAAAAAAGAACATAGTCCAAGTGCAATCCAAACAAATATTTCAAGAACAATACGATATTTATAAACGTAGGAACGCCTAGGGAAACTTCCCGTTACAAAGCGCGTCCCTTCGATTATTGCCCCTACCAATATCCCACTAAAGACCATTAGTAACAGACTAAAGAATTGTAATGAGAGTGTCATCCGAATAATTTATGAAGTAATCCTCTAGCGCCGTCTAAACTTTGCTCTTCATCATATTGCATCGCCCGAACGATTCCTTCCAGTGTTAGTAATCCTTTATCAACATCCAGATGGACAATTTTTAAGTCTTCTCCCTTGATGTGAAGTATACCTTGAGAAGTTCTCACATAAAATTCTTGTTGATCGAATCTTTCAATAGATTTTACAGATGTCAGGTCCATACGTTTACGATTTCTAAGAGAAATCAAGTGGTCCCCCGATGGAATTGTGATAGTTTGGTTTTCTGCTTGATATTGCATATATACTCTCTCCTCTCCTTGTCCTACTTTATTGTATGCGCATAAAAAAAAAGCATGACAACTACCATGATTTTTTTCTAATTTTATAAGAAACTATTTAATTTCTAATTGGTATTACTAAAGATTCCAGCGCACCTGGAAATTAAGGGATCAAATCTACCGAATATAAATACTTCTGATTTCCGTTTCAGCTGGAGCGTTCCGCGGGGTGAGATGAGCTATCACTGTCGCTAACGCGTCGTTGTGATAGCTCATCTGTTTCACTTATCCCGCCGGAGTCGCCAACTTCCACTCAATCAATCAGTGTGTAATACTCCACTATAAGATATAGCATAGCTTAACACTTAGATAATAAGATTAGTCCAGTTAATGTAGGGAAAAACCATTTGCGATCATTGTTGACCTAGAAATGCGATTATTTCATGATGAATGAAGGAATCAGACTTACTTTTTACTAGTGGAAAAAAAGAGAAGCAGTAAGTATTTGCCTCATAAAGAAGCAAAGTAACTCACGAAATTGCATCTTCGTGAGCTTCCCCTATGAATAGGCAAGTATCTTATCTCTAGTTATCCAAACATGCACTAACCTGTTTTTTAGCTTTGTAGGATGACAACGGACAGGCAAACGCCATAAGATTACCGAAAAAAAGTGATATTGGATGTGACGGACGTCACAACCAATATCACTAAAAATTCACTCGGTAATCATATAGCAAAACGTTTGTCCAAAGCACTTCGAAAACATTAGAAACAAGTTTTGACCTTAAAGGAGCTAGAGTGTTTTTCTTATTAATCTTCATCATCAATAAATTCTGGATCTACTTTTTCTAATCTCTCTTCTTTTATAATCGTAAACATCAATGAAGCTTCTTCTTTTTTTGCAGAGTCTCTAACCGCATCAACCGTTGCAGTTACCACTTTTTGTCCGAACCTAATTGACAATTCATCTCCGGCTTTCACATCTGAGCTCGCTTTTGCTACTTTCCCATTAATTGTTATTCTACCTTGGTCCGCCACTTCTTTTGCTAATGTTCTACGCTTTATAAGTCTGGAAACCTTTAAATATTTGTCTAATCTCATTTTTGCTCACTACCCCTCTAATTTTTTTGCATCTTTCCAATATTGGTCTAGCTCTTCTAAGGTATAATAGGAAAAGTCGCCTTTTCCGTTCTTTACACTCTGTTCTATAAATTGGAATCTGCTTTTAAACTTCTTATTAGCCTGAATCATAGCTTGCTCTGGAGATAAACTATAAAAACGAGCTAAATTTACAATTGTGAATAACACATCACCTAATTCATCTACTTGAGAGTCCTTCGTACCCTCTGCTAATTCTATCTTCCATTCGTCCAATTCTTCCTCGAACTTTTCCCAAGCACCAGAAACATCAGGCCAATCAAAACCTACCTTCGCAACTTTTTTTTGATAATTAAAAGAAGTAAGTAAGGATGAATCAGTTCGCATTTCCCCTTCTAACAATGAATCCGCAGAGTTTCTATTTTCTTCGGATTTTATTTGTTGCCAATTACGCAGAACATCCTCTGTGTTATCTGCTTTTACATTACCAAATACATGAGGGTGCCTACGAATCATCTTGTCTGCAATAGAGTTCAATACATCCTCCATACTAAAGTATCCGTTATCTTCTCCTATTTGGGCATGTAAAAATACTTGTAACAGGACGTCGCCTAACTCTTCTACGATATGATCATCATCTTCCTCGTCAATCGCTTGCAGAAGCTCATACACCTCTTCTACGGCATACTTCTTTAAGGTTGTATGTGTTTGTTCCTTATCCCAAGGACACCCGTTAGGACCACGCAGTTCTGCTACAATTTGACGAAGAGTTTGCCATTCTTTTAAGCGATTTTCTTTTTCATGAATTGGAGGAACATATAAGGTAGTTAAATTATCTAACTTCATCACTCGGTCCAATTCAAATAATGGAACTTTCGTTAAACTTTCGGCAGTAGATCCTGCAGCAGTGACAATCGTTACTACATAATCATCAGGATATTTTTCCATTAGTGTCAGCTTTACTTCAGACGCACTAAATGTGTCATATACCTGTCCAATAAGCACATGTGCATTCATTTGAACTTCATCACGCTTGAAGCTAGTACCGTCAAGTAATTGAAAACCTTCAATTGGGTCAATTCGCAAAGCACCAAAAATGGGGTCTAGAAAACTTTGGCCACCTTCTATACGAATTTTAACCTTCTCTTGTTTTTCTGCTTCTATTAAAAGCTGGACTGTTTGTTCGGCAACTAACGGATGACCAGGTACAGCGTATATAATTGAATGCTCCTTTGCTAACTCTAGAAGTTGGCGTACAATCTCTTCATAGACACCTTCGAACTGGTCATTTTTTTCATATATAGCATCGAAACTTGTAAAGGATAGGCCTTCTGCTCTTAATTCCTCCAAAACTGGGTGTTGCTCCGTTCGAACATATAAATATTGGGCGGACTTTAACTTTTTATATATACCTAATGGCAACTGTTCTAAATCACTTGCTCCAAGGCCAATTATCGTAATTTCATTCATTTTACTCACAACCTTACTTTTCTTTATTTAACCAAAGCTGAAAAGTAGCCATCCTTCTGCCAAATGGCAATAAAAACCACTCTTTTTCTGCTATCACACGTTTTTTTGCTATGTTTACTAAAAAAACTGTGGCACCGAGCATAACTGCAGTTAGCGAAATTACAATCGATTGAATTCTACTAGAGAGATTATCAAATAATACAGCATCTCCTAATATTATATAAGCTACCACACACACTATCATCAAAATAGATGCTTTTAAAATTCCTTTATAGAAAACTGCTGGAGCAAATTGGATATTCCAAGTCTTTTTAAAATAATAACACATTAACACATAGATAATCGCTAAACTAATATTCCCTGAGATAGCTGCTCCTAATACTCCATACGTAGGAACTAGTATGCTATTTAATAGCCACTTACTCAAGACCCCGAGCAACAAGAAAAGTGTAGGAATCTTTACCATTCCACTACCCTGTAGCATAGCCATTAAAGTAAGGGTTAAAGACATCCATACAATTTGAAAAGAAAAAACCATTAAAGTCGTAGATTCCTCTTTTGTTTGAAATAGCATCTCATTGACGTATGGGAGTACAACAATTAGCCCCATCGCTGCAGCAACTCCAAACGTAAAAGCTACGCGATACGTTAGTTGCATGAATGGGACTGCCGTTCTACCCGAACCTTTTCCCATTCGATGCGCTACTAATGGAACGATAGCTAAGGAAAGTGTAGAGGCTATGACGATCCCTAATTGCACAAGCGGTTGCCCTCTATCATAGACTCCTTTTTTCTCCATTGCCTGATGTTTATTCATTCCACTTTCTACAAGAGTCTGAAAAACCGTAAACGAATCGACCAGCTGAAACAGTAAGAATAGTAATGCACTGATACTAGCACTTATACTAATAAGTGTTAAATTTTTTACAATTGTCCAAATTGGAACATCATCTGTTTTAACCGTTTCCTTCTTTGGTCGTTTCAAAGATTTCCAATAAATAGAGGAAAGTAGTATGACACCCGCAAGTTCTCCTGCTACTGCACCGTACATAGCCATACTTCCAGCTTTATATAAATCAAAACTATTGGAAATGATAAGCCACGTACCAAATAAAATGACAAAAACACGAACCGCCTGCTCCACCACTTGCGCATAAGCGACCGGCTGCATTCGACCATCTGATTGAAAGTCTCCCTTTAGTACAGCAAGCATTGGCATCAGTAAAATTACGTAGGATCCAGCTTTCAATAACTGGGCAAGATTTGCATCACCCATAGCTTTTGCAAGGAACCCAGCTCCCATAAACAATAAAATAAAAAATATAATAGAAATAAACCCAATATAATAAAAAGCTATCCTCTTTACCCTTGGAATAGCGTAGTCTTTCCCAAGTACTTTATAGTCCGACAAAATTTTAGACAAAGCTACTGCGAAACCAAATGAAGTCCAAGTAGTGATAATGCCGATGAACGGATACACTTGTTGATAAATATAAAACCCTTCATCCCCCACTAAATTTTGAAAAGGCACCCGGTAAACGGCACTAAGTAATTTGACTATAATAGCCGCAATCGTCAGCATAGCTGCACCCTTCATATAAGTTTTCATATTCCAGTCATTACCCATAACCAATCCTACTCCCATAATACGATAGGAATATTATAACCCAAGAAATGCGAAAGGCGCCCGTTTAGTTGTGAAATGCGCTGGAAGGATTTCAGGGAAAGGCGTACTTTGCCTTTCTGAAAACCTGAAGCGACTCGAACAACTGGCGACTGGAGTCTGGACACTACTAGAAAAGCGCAAGCGCCTATGTTTGCACCGAAAAGCGTTGGAAGAATGGCGATAAAGGCGTACTTTGCCTTTATCCGACATTCTGAAACGTCTCGAGGTGCAAGGCGCTGGAGACTAGACACTATAAGAAATGCGAAAGGCGCCCGTTTAGTTGTGAAATGCGCTGGAAGGATTTCAGGGAAAGGCGTACTTTGCCTTTATCTATATAGATAAACCGTGTAAAGAAACCCAGTTTTTTAGTTCAAAATGAATCAGTTTCTTGCGTTTTCGAAGTGCTTTTGGACAGACCTTTGCTATACTATAACCGATTATTTTAGAGAAATATTGGTCATGACTGACGTCATGACCAATATTTCTTTTCGCGGTAATTTATGGCGATTGTCTATGCGTCGCCCTTCTACAACTACTGGAACTGCTTTAGTACATTTTTGTTTAATGAAAGAAAAGATACATTCTAATTTAATTCATTGAGTAAGCTCTCGAAGATGCAATTTCGTTCGCTATTTCGCTACTTTATTAGATAGACAATAACTATCTCTCTTCCTCCTCCATTACAGAATAGTATCTATAATTCAATAGTCGAATACCTATTTTATTATTATCATCTAAGCAATAGGCTTTGCTAAATCTAATTGTTGGGTTCTACTCATTCCATTGATTGTAGTGAAAGGTGGCGACTCCGGCGGGAACAGCACGAGCTGAAAGCCCCGCAGAAACGTAGTGACGAGGAGATTGAAGCCTTGCCCGCGGAAAGCGTCCAACTGAAACGGAAATCAGTAGTATTTCCCAACGGCCTATACTTGCTAGTTCTTTATTTAATTACTTTTCACTTATTATTTCTAAATTAACTTAATGGACCTAAAACAAAAAAAGTCTTCCTCTTTTGTAGAAGAGGAAGACTTTTTTAACTTTCCATTTGTTTTGCCAAAAAGTTTGCAGCTGTTTCAATTGACTTTAGCTCAGATTCTCCAATAAAGTGTACTTTTGAAATAATAAATACAGCTCCTATTGGATCTCCCGAAGCAATAATGGGTGCAATACAATAAGATTTAACTGTTTCTACTACTCCAGGGACCCATTCAACCGAGTTTTCATGTTTCTCCATTACAATAGAGCGCTTACTAATAATGTCTTCTACATCTGGACTTAGTCTGCGATTCAAGTAATCCTTCTTTGATAACCCAGCTGCTGCAATCATTTCATCACGATCACTTATTAATACAGGGGTTCCTAAAGTTTCATATAAAGTATCCGCATATTCCTTCGCAAAATCTCCGAGCTCACTAATAGGTGAATATTTTTTTAAAATTACTTCTCCTTCTCGATCCGTAAAAATTTCCAATGGATCTCCTTCTCGGATACGAAGGGTTCGACGTATTTCTTTTGGAATTACCACTCTACCTAAATCATCAATACGACGTACGATGCCTGTTGCTTTCATGTAATATGCCTCACTTTCGACAGATTGGAAATTAAAGTTCATTTCTGCCATAGTATGCATCATATTACCAAAAAATATGCAAAGAGCTATTTGACGTCTGCTATTTCTTTTTTAGCTTCCGGTAATAATCTAACCATATCTTCTAATACATCGAATGAATTGAATTTACCTGTTTTACGTTCATCAATAGTCAGTACAAGACTGCCATTGTCCATATTAAAGCCAACCGCACGTCCATATTTCATAGATTCTTCTACCAGTTTTGCTCCATCTATAGCATTAGTTCCCTCTGCATTTAAAGAAATTGAAATAATTTTATTTATTTCTTTAATAGACTCTACACCAACTGCTATACCCCAAATTTTCATACGTGCAATACGTAGTAACGTTTCTGCCTCGAGAGGTATATCTCCAAATCGGTCTTGTAATTCATCTATGAGGTCGAAGTACTCTTCTTCTTTTTCCATTGCTTTTACTCGTTTGTACATTTGAATCTTTTGATAACCATCCGGGATATATTCATCAGAAATATAAGCATCAGTAGAGAGTGCTATTTCTATGTCTGGTAAATCCTCTTTTTTAATACCAGTACGTTTTTCCGCAATTGCATCCTCCAACATTTGCGTATAAAGATCAAACCCTACTGAGTCTATAAATCCATGTTGTTGAGAACCCAGTAAGTTTCCAGCACCCCGAATAGACAAATCTCGCATAGCAATCTTAAACCCAGAACCAAGCTCTGTAAATTCTTTAACAGCCTGCAATCTTTTTTCTGCCACATCTGTCAATACCTTATCTCGTTGATGCATTAAATAAGCATAAGCAACACGATTGGAGCGGCCTACACGACCTCTTAATTGATACAATTGTGATAGCCCCATTTTATCGGCATCTTGAATAATAAGTGTATTTACATTCGGAATATCAATGCCTGTTTCAATAATGGTCGTAGTAACTAAGACATCGTATTCTCCCTCTATAAAGCTGATAATAATGGACTCTAGCTCCGTTTCACTCATTTGACCATGTGCAAACCCTACTCTAGCAGTCGGTACTAACATTTGTATTTCGTCCACTTTTCTCGTAATATCTTCTACCCGATTATACAGATAAAATGCCTGTCCTCCACGTGCAAGTTCCCTTTCAATCGCTTCTCGAACTAGAGCACCATTTTGTTCCATCACGTACGTTTGAACTGGAAAACGATTTTTGGGGGGAGTTTCAATGACAGATAGGTCACGTACACCAATCATCGACATATGTAATGTACGAGGTATAGGTGTAGCAGTTAAAGTCATGACATCTACATTTGTTTTCAGTTGCTTAATCCGTTCTTTATGTTTTACACCAAATCGTTGTTCCTCATCTACAACAAGAAGACCTAAATCGTGATACTCCACATCTTTAGAGAGAATTCGATGTGTACCTACTACAACATCTACTAATCCTTTTTTCAATCCACTAATCGTTTCACTTTGTTGTTTTTTGTTTCGGAAACGGCTTAGTAAACCTATTTCAATCGGAAAATCTTGAAAGCGCTCTATCATTGTTTCATAATGTTGTTGTGCCAATATAGTTGTAGGACATAGAAAAGCCACCTGTTTTCCTTCCATGACAGCTTTAAATGCCGCTCGTATTGCTACCTCCGTTTTACCGTAACCTACATCACCGCAGACAAGGCGATCCATCGGTCGAGCTTTTTCCATATCTTTTTTCACTTCTTGAATAGTACGAAGTTGGTCATCCGTTTCCTCGTATGGAAATGCCGCTTCAAAGGACTGCTGCATTTCACTATCTGGTTCAAATGCATATCCAACTTCTGCTTCTCGTTTGGCATATAGCTTTATTAGCTCATCAGCAATGTCTTGGACTGCTGCTGAAACCTTTGTTTTGGTCTTCTTCCAATCTGCACCACCCAGCTTATGAAGCTTTGGATCCTTTTCGCCAGATGCAACATACTTTTGAATAAGATCTATTTGATCTACTGGAACAAATAGTTTATCCTCCCCACGATAACGGATATGAAGATAGTCTTTATGAATACCATTAACAAGCAATGTTTCAATTCCAATATATTTCCCAATACCATGGTGTATATGTACAACATTATCTCCAGGTTTTATCTCGGAGTAACTTTTGATACGCTCAGCATTCGTTACCTTTTGAGCTCTCGCTTTTTTCTTATGCTTTTGTTTAAAAAGTTCGGAATCGGTAATAACCGCAATTCGTTGTAATGGAAGTTCAAAACCAGCTTCTAGATCACCCTCCACGATAAAAATACCAGGTGATTTCATATCACCCTCAGTAGCACCAATTTGCGAAGTAATCTCGTAATCTTCTAACACTGCGTGTATTTTTTGGATACGTTCTTTGCCATCTGCAAGTATAAATAAGCGGAACTTTCCTTGGGTAAATCGCTCCATTTCATTTTTTAATAAATGCATTTGACCATGGAAGTTTTGCATTGGTTTACATGAAAAACTAATATTCTTTTTAATCGTAATTCCCGAAAAAGTACGAGAAAACAAAGAAAAGTACATCTTTTCGTTAGAAAACATCTGAATAATTTCTTTAAGACTGAAAGAAGGTTTTACACGGTGTACAGTTTTTCCTTCTTCTAATAAAGAAAGAATCCAATCATTTTCTTCTCTTTCTAGTGTCTCTGTCACTTCTTGAACTCTGCCAAGCTCGTCAAATAAAACCATTCCATTTTCGTTAAAATAGTTTCCTAAAAAACTATTACTCTCTTCCAATAAAGACACATACTTCATATATTCTTTTGGTTGCTCACCTTGCTTTAACAACTCAATATCTTGTTGAATATTTTGATAGAAAAGATCTTTCACTTCAGGAATTTTAACTTTCTCCAAACTCTCCGCTAGTGCCTCTTCTAACTTGTGGGCTAGAAGAATTTTCTTTTCATCGGTTAGTACGTATTCGGTGGCTGGTAAGATTCGTATATCTTTCCTCTTTTCTAACGAGCGCTGATCTTCAGCAGAAAATGTACGAATGGAGTCAACCTCTGTATCAAACAATTCAATACGAATAGGATTTTCTAGGTATAATGGATAAATATCAATAATTCCGCCTCGTAAAGCGAATTCTCCAGGAGCAGTAACCATCGGCTGTCGTACATATCCCATATTCACCAATCTTTGTAAAAAGGAATCTAAACTAATTTCTTCACCTTCCGTAATAGACATGCTACTAGCTTGCCAGTCTTTCTTAGTTGGCATATGCTTTTTAAGACCAGCGATAGGAACAACATAAACACCCTTATCGTGTGTTAACATGTGGTCTAATGCTTCTAGTCTTTGTGCACGAAGTTCAGGACTAGTAATAGATATATCAGCTGCAATTAGCTCATCCGCTGGATATAATCGCACAAGGTCCTCACCAATTAGTTTTACTAAATCCTCAGTCAGTTTTTGAGCATGAAGGAGGTTAGGCGTTACGATCAGTATAGCTTTCTCCCGTGTTCTATATAACATGTTAGTAAAAACTGCTCTAGCACTAGAAGTAAGACCTGTTATTAGCTGTTGGTCTCTACCACTCTCTAACTCTTTTACTAGCTTTTGTATTTGTGTATCTTCAATCAATAAATTACTTAAAGGTTCCATCTGTGTACCCCCAATCTAAATAGAAAAAGGCTTTGTGCACGAAATCGTGCCAAAGCATTACCTACTGTATCCATTTTTTTAACGCATAGTAATTTGGGAACTTTTGAAGGGAATCCTGACACTCTTCACAAATACATTGCACAGTGAAATCTCCCTCTGCTCCATTTTTAATATATATATGTTGTTCTTCTTGAGTAATCTCATGTTTTTTTAAAAACTGGTCATCTATGCTATCAAATGGCAACTGCCCGATTTCTGTTTCACAATGGCGACATTTATAACGTATTGGCATGGCCATAAAAACCTCCTTTTTAGGAAGTATAGACCTGTTCTTCACTTTTTATGCACCATTGTATGTATTCATTACATCTAAAAATTTTTTTCCAAACCAATCTTCGCAAGCATCTGCACTATTCTTCACGGCCTGTATCATTTCTATTTTTTCATTTTCGTTAAATTTAGATAGTACATAGTCGGGAACCTTCATCCCATTATTAGGACGGTCCACCCCAATGCGGATTCGATTAAATTCTTGGGAACCTAAGTGTTGGATGATCGATTTAATACCATTATGTCCACCTGCACTACCTTTTTGTCTTAGACGTAGCTTTCCAACCTGTAAGTCTAAATCATCATAAATAACGACTATTTCATCATCATTCACTTCGTAGTAATCCATCATAGGTACAATACATTCACCCGAGAGGTTCATATACGTTAACGGTTTTAAAAGCATAACCTTTTCCGTACCGATATGACCGATTCCAAACATTCCATTAAACTTAGACTGTGTAAGTGGTATATTTAATCGATTAGAAAGTTCATCAATTACATGAAACCCAATATTATGGCGAGTACCTTCATATTGTTTTCCAGGGTTTCCAAGACCAATGATAATTTTCATTTTCGTTCCATTCCTTTATTACAAGTTTTTATTAATCTTACCATATTCAAAACAAAAGAGGTTGCCTTAGGACAACCTCTTTTGTTTAATTATTCTTCTGTTGTTTCTTCTGTCTCTGACTCAGTCTCAGTTTCCTCGGTTTCTGCTTCCACTCGAGGTGCTGAAACTGTAACTAATGTAAAATCGTCATCGTTCGATATTGGATATCCAACTTTATCTCTAACATCTGCAACCGTTAATGTATCTCCAATAGCCATGCCAGACACGTCAATATCAATACTATCCGGAATATCTGAAGGCTTCACTGTAATGGTAATTTCACGATTTGGCTGTTGAAGCATACCACCCTCTGAAACACCAACTGAATCACCCGTCACATTAACCACAACATTTACTTCTAACTCTTCTTTCATATTGATCGCTAAAAAGTCAGCATGAATCATTTGTCCTTTTAGAATATTCATCTGATAATCACTCAACACGACGTTTACTGATTTACCATCAACATCCAGTTTTATAACACCATTACGACCAACCTCACGAAGTGTTTTTACGAAGTCTTTTTCATTAACTGCAATGGACTGGGATTCTAGTTCAAAGCCGTATACAATCGCTGGGATAAACCCACTGTTTCGAAGCTTTGCATTCTCTTTTTTATCACGCTTTTGTGTTTTTACAACTGCACTCATAATATTCTCAATCCTCCCGAAGTGTGTTCTATAAATATAAATACCCATCTTCGGCAAAATTCAAACATTTCTGAGATCAATCAAATAACGTGCTAACTGATTTCTCTTCGAAAACTCTTACAATTGCATCGCCCAATAATTTAGCAACAGACAATTCTTTAATCTTTGGTGACATTTTATCATCAGCTAATTGAATTGAGTTTGTAATTACTAGCTCTTTAATAACTGAGTTATCAATACGTTCAATAGCCGGGCCAGATAAAACTGGGTGTGTACAGCAAGCATAAACTTCTTTTGCTCCGCTTTCCATCAATGCAGCGGCTGCAATAGAGATTGTTCCAGCTGTGTCAATAATATCATCGATTAAAATAGCCGTTTTTCCTTCTACATTACCTACAATATTCATAACCTCTGCCACGTTTGGTCGTGGACGACGTTTATCAATAATCGCGATCGGTGCCTTTAAACGATCTGCCATTTTACGGGCACGCGTTACTCCACCATGATCAGGAGAAACAATTACTAACTCCGCTGGATCAAAGTTCTTACCTAAGAAGTAATCGGATAATATTGGAGCAGCAACTAAATGATCTATCGGAATATTAAAGAATCCTTGAATTTGAGGAGCATGTAGATCAAGAACGATCGCACGAGTTGCACCTGCAGTTGTTAGTAGATCCGCTACAAGTTTAGCTGTAATTGGTTCACGAGCACGTGCCTTTCTGTCTTGGCGTGCATATCCATAGTAAGGGATTACCACACTAATTGTGCGAGCTGAAGCTCGTTTTAGTGCATCAAGCATAATTAATAATTCCATTAAATGCTCATTAACAGGACCTGAAGTTGATTGAACAATGAATACATCACATCCGCGGATACTTTCTTCGATATTAATCTGTACTTCACCATCACTAAATCTAGTTACTGTACTTTTACCTAGAGGTACTCCTACTTCTTTTGCGATTTCTTCTGCTAATTCCTTATTGGAATTTAGTGTAAAAATTTTCAACTTCGAATTTGCATATTGTTCTGGCATGATAATCCTCCTGGATAATGGGTTATTTTAGATTTAGTTTGTTAACGTAACCATCTTTGTTTTCCTGTCGTGCTCTACCAATTGCAAGTGCTTCATCAGGTACATCCTTTGTAATAGTTGAGCCTGCAGCTATATATGCTTTTTTACCAATCGTTACTGGTGCTACTAAGTTAGAATTACAACCAATAAAGGCATCGTCTTCAATCTTTGTGATAAATTTATTTTTTCCATCATAATTCACTGTAATTGTTCCACAACCAACATTGACGTTTGCTCCAATCGAAGCATCTCCCATGTAGCTTAAATGAGATATTTTACTTCCATTGCCTACTGTGGACTTTTTCACTTCTACAAAGTTACCAATCTTCACATCATCTCCAACATCGGATTGAGGACGAATATGGGCAAACGGACCAATAGAGGTATGGTCTCCAACTTCACTAGATAATACAACTGATGAGTGTATCGTTGTTTCATCACCAATTACACTTGATACGATATGGCTATTCGGACCAATCGTACAGTTCATGCCAATCGTTGTTTTTCCTTCAATGATAACTCCAGGTTGAATAACTGTATCTGCTCCAATAACAGCTTCACTACTGATGTATGTATTTCTCGGGTCGATGATTGTGACGCCTTCACGCATATGATGCCTTGCAATACGTAAACGCATAGTCTCTTCTGCTTGAGATAAAGCAATGCGATCATTTACGCCTAGAATTTCCTCGAAGTCCCTTGCAGCATATGCTGAAATAATTTCATTTTCTTTTTGTAAGATTTCAATTACATCTGGTAAGTAATATTCACCTTGTGCATTATTATTATTAACTAACTTTAATGATTTAAATAGTGCTTCATTGTCAAAACAATACGTCCCTGAATTAATCTCACGTACAAGCTGTTCCTCTGTAGTAGCATCTTTTTGTTCAACAATACTTTGAACACTTCCATCCACAGAACGAATAACTCTACCGTAACCATTTGGGTTTTCTGCAATTGCTGTTAAAATAGTTGCTTTTGCTCCAGTTGCGTTATGATGTTCTAACAAATCATTCATTGTTTTTGCCGTGATAAGTGGGGTATCTCCACAGATAACAATAGTTGTTCCTGTTAGATTTTTTAGCACTTCTTCAGCCTGTAAAACAGCATGTGCTGTCCCTAGCTGTTCTTCTTGAAGAGCATATTCACTTCTCGTCCCTAGTCCACGTTGCACTTCTTCCGCTCCGTGTCCTACGATTGTTACGATTTTTTCCACACCAAGCTGTTCCATATTTGCTACAACATGTTCTACCATTGGCTTCCCACATACAGGATGTAATACTTTATACAAACTAGACTTCATACGTGTACCTTTACCGGCAGCTAATACAACCGCATAAGTATTTGTCATTTTTCAAGTTCCCTCCCGTGGGCTAATTTACTCTTTTGACTATAGCCGAAATGAGGAAAGATTTCAAGGAAATATCTCTTGACAAATACATGACAAAACAAGTACTATAGTTGAATTTCTTGAAGAATCGTCTAAATTATACTTGTTTTTTTAAAGTTCTAGAAAAACCCAGCTTTTTTGGTGTTATAGTTTTTATTATTATTTGATAATTTGACAACAAAAAAACCATCCCTTTTAAAGAAATGGTTTTTACTTTTCCTTTATACAGTAGGTTCTCCGACTTTTTCTTCAACCTCACTACTTAAATGATAGGCATATAGAATAGCTTCTTGAATTTTCGTGCGCGTTCCAACATTAATCGGGTGAGCGATATCTCTAAATTCACCTTCTGTCGTCCTTTTACTCGGCATCGCTACAAACAAACCATTATTTCCATCTATTACTCGAATATCATGCACAACAAATTCGTTGTCCAACGTAATGGAAGCGATAGCCCTCATACGGCCATCAGTCACTACTTTACGTAATCTTACGTCCGTTACTTCCATTCTCTCACCACCCTTTTTCAAAGTTACAAATATCTCTATCTATTTGTTATTCCACAAAAACTTCTTAATTCCTTCTTTCAAATAAGAATATTTTTAATATTTTAAATAATTTATTCTTGCTTGTACAAACCTTGCGCTATAAATAGACAAATAAAAAAGGCGTTCTCCGAGGAAAACACCTTTAAGCTAATCTTTACACTTCTGCGATTACTTCGATTTCTACCTTAACATCTTTCGGTAGTCTTGCAACTTCTACCGCAGAACGTGCAGGTTTGTGACCTGCAAAATGTTTTTCATAAGCATCGTTAAATTCAGCGAAATCATTCATATCTTTTAAAAACACCAAAGTTTTTACTACTTGATTTAAAGACGAGCCAGCTTCTGTCAGTACTGCCTCTAAATTAGCAAAAACCTGCGCAGTCTGTTCTGTAATAGAGCCTTCCACTACTTCTCCTGCTGGAGTTAATGGGATCTGACCTGAACTGTAGAATATTCCATTCACAATCATTCCTTGTACGTACGGACCAATTGCTGCAGGTGCATTAGTTGTTGATACTGCTTTCATCTAAGTTACCACCTTTCTCAAAATAATTCCCTTGTGTTAAAGCAATTGTACCATCTTTTTCATTGACCTCGTGAAGCTTAACTAGAGATAAATGATCATTTACCAATTGTTCCCCTTGATGCTCTGCTTCTACCAGCACAGCAATTCCAGCTAACTCACAATTAAATTCCTCTAATAAACTTTTCATCCCATTAATCGTTCCTCCAACTTTCATGAAGTCGTCAGTGATTAAAACACGTTGTCCCTTCTCCATACTTCTTTTAGAAAGAACCATCGTTTGGATGCGGCGTGCCGAGCCAGATACGTAATTTATACTAACTGTCGGCCCCTCTGTTACTTTACTATCTCTACGCACAATGACTACAGGGACATTTAAATGTCTCGCTATTGCATGTGCTATTGGTATACCTTTAGTAGCTACCGTCATAATCGCATCAATTTTTGCATTAGCAAATGCAGATGCGAATACTTTACCGATTTTATTCATCAGCGATGGATTTCCTAATAGGTCCGTCATATATAAATACCCACCAGGTAATAAGCGATCCACTTTTGAAAGCTGTTCCATTAATTCTTGCGCTATTTCTACGATATCTTCTTCTGTCATTGTTGGTATGAACTTGACTCCACCTGCGGCTCCGGGAACAGTAACAAGTAAACCTCTGCCTCTCTCTTCAAATGTTTCCTTCACAATAGTTAAATCCTCACTTATCGAAGATTTAGCAGATTGATATAAAGAAGCAAAGAATGTCAAAGGGATTAATTTATGCGGATGCTCCATAAGATATTGAGTCATATCTACAAGCCGTTCACTTCTTTTCCATTTCATAGTTCCACCTCCAAATACGAATGTTTTATAGAAAACTTACCACAAACATCCGGATTTAAGCAAGTGGTTCTCTATCACCCATTAAGCGAACTGCATATACCTCGTCGCAAAATCCACGAAGACCATTATATATTCTTTGGACTCTTGTCTCATGATCGACTATCCCAAACACAGTTGGACCGCTTCCACTCATCAATACAGCGTCTGCACCAAATTTTTTCATTTGGTCTTTTAAACCTGCCACCTCTGGATATAGTTTTAGAGTTACATCTTCCAATACGTTTCCGACAGAAGAACACATTAGATCAAAGTCTTTCTGTTGAATAGACTCAATCATTAGAGCAGTGTTTGGATGTTTTATTTCATTTATTTTTAGATTTCCATAAATGTCCGCAGTTGATACCCCAAGTGTCGGCTTCGCAAGGACTATCCAACAATTAGCTGGAGAAGGGAGTTCTTGTATCTTCTCTCCTCTTCCTGTTGCTAAAGCAGTTCCTCCGTACACACAAAACGGTACGTCCGAACCTATTTTAGAACCTATTTCAGCAAGTTCATCCAAAGAAAGCCCTAACTCCCAAATTACGTTTAATCCTTTTAACGTCGCTGCTGCGTCACTGCTACCTCCAGCTAGCCCAGCTGCTACGGGAATGTTCTTTTCGATTGTAATAGAAACTCCTTTTTTCACTCGATAGATGTCTTTTAGAATCTTTGCGGCTTGATATGCTAGATTCCGATGATCATTTGGAACAAAGCGATCCACAGATAAAATATGTATAGCTCCATCTTCTCTTACCTCTAATCCTATACGGTCTGCTAAATCCACAGTAGTCATAATCATTTCTACTTCATGGTAACCGTCCGGACGTTTATGTAGTACATCTAATGTTAGATTTATTTTAGCAGGTGCTTTTACGTAATACATTCCATCTGCTCCTTTTCCCAAATATGTTGTCCCCTATTTTAACACAGTGCATTAGGTATGCGGAAGTGAGATTCAGCTTCCCTAACTGGTAAAATAATTGAACTATTACAGAGATAAAGCATAGCTTATTAATAATCTATATTGGAAATCTATAAGATTACCTCTCCATAACCTTCTATAAATTTCATAAACTAGAAAGGGCCTTAAAAAAGTAACTAGAGAAATAAACACCAGAAGTAAAAATTTCTGGTGTTCTCTTTTTGTATTAGATTAAACACACATTAACTTAATTATGGCGTTAAGCTATGCTAAATTTTATTGGGCTACACCTTATATTTAATCCAAATACCACGCACAAAAATTTTAAAAAGAGAAGACGGATTGCTCCGTCTTTCTTTGTGCTAGTTGTTCTTTAGTTTTGACTCTCGTGTGCATTAGTACTTCTATGAATACTGATGGAATATGCTTCTTTACTTTGGTGATTTCGTTTGCTGTTCAGCCATTTCAATTGCTCGTTTTACCATATTACCTGCATCACGTGATTTAATTCCTCCCCAGCCCTCGGTTTTGACTACCTCATAAAATCCAAGATCTTTGGCTATCTCTTCTTTTAATTCTTTAGACATTATCCCTTTTCTAGACATAGGTGAATCCTCCTTTGGAACAACTAGCTTTTTTAGTATGTCCGCAATCCAAAAGAAAACCCCTATTCTAATAAAAAATTAGAAAAGAGGTTTTTAAAATTATAAAAATAAGAAATAAAAGTTCTAAAAAATCATTTTACAACTATCAAATTATTTGCTTCATCAAAAATAGTGATTTCTACTGCTTCGGTCAAAACATCTGCATAACTATAAGATACACGTTCAAAAGAGTTTTCATCTTGATCCAAATCGATAACAAATACTGCATGATATGTCTCTCTAAGTACACCTGCACGCTCTATTGTTTTCTTCCGTCCTCCGTTTGCTTTTAATTGCAAACGTTTGCCTAAATGATGATCTAATGACTTCTTAATATCAGCTAAAGTTTTTGGCATTTCGCATACACCTCACTGATTACTATGTTACCACTGTTTTTAAATTTTGTCAAACAAAATATTTTATCAATCATTCTATACAGTTGTCAACGTTTTTATTTAATAGCTATGCTCACTTTTTTATAAATATTACTTATTTTGTAACAAGTAAAATTAATGAAATTCTTCATATAGTTCATTTGATAATTTTCCGAACTCTTCTATACTTAATGTTTCTCCACGTCTTGTTGGATCAACGCCTACTTTTCCTAAAGCTTGTATGATAATATCTTTTTTCGATTTCCCGTTAGGTAGTGATGATTGTAGATTATTAATAATTGTTTTTCTTCTTTGAACAAAAGAACCACGAGAAACTTTAAATAGGAATTCTTCATCGATTACTTGAATTGGCGGTACTTCACGGCGAGTAAGTTTAATAACTGCTGAATCTACGTTTGGTTGTGGCATAAACACTGCTTTAGGAACAATCATTGCTATTTCCGCCTCCATATAGTACTGAATAGCAATAGACAAAGAACCATATGCTTTAGTTCCAGGTGATGCAGTGATTCGGTCTGCCACCTCTTTTTGCATCATAACAACCATACCACGTATAGGTAGACGATCCATCAACAGTTTCAACAATATTGGTGTCGTTACGTAGTATGGTAAATTTGCAACTACCATAACATCCTTATAGTTTTGAAGCTGACTTTCAAACATTTGTTGAACATCCACTTCTAAAATATCCGCATGAATAATTTCTACGTTGTCGTAAGGTGATAAAGTATCTGCTAAAACAGGTAACAGTCTTTGATCAATTTCAAAGGCTACTACTTTTCCTGCGGTTCTCGCTAAATGCTCCGTTAATGCTCCAATACCAGGTCCAATTTCAATTGCAGCAGATTCTTCCGTAAGTTCCGCATGACTTACAATATTACGTAAGATATTCGGGTCAATTAAGAAGTTTTGCCCTAAGCTTTTTTTGAATGAGAACCCGTATTTCTTTAGTATCTCTTGTGTACGTATTGGTGTTGCTATATCTTTTTGCATATATTATTTTCCTCCAAATTGAGTTGTGCAATTGCTTCTTCCACTTGTTGTTGACTAATTTGAAAAATAGATAGTCGTTTCTGTAGCTGTTTTCCATTGGTATATCCAATTTTCAATAGTTCTCCCAACCTTGTTCGTCTTTCCTTCGAATGGGGATGACCAATTAATTGCCCATCAACTAATATCGAAAGAGGTATTTCGATAAACGTTTCTTTGTCTGATTTTGGGGTATAAACATTAGAAAGAGCGGCGCGAATATCTTCGTCCTTTGCGTGTTCGATCCCTAATCCTTTTCCATTTTTTGCTATCGTTTTTTCTTTGGACAAAAATGCGTGTTTCACACCCGGAACCTGCTCTTCAATAATAGCGCGAATTCGTCTTCCTGGGTAATCTGGATCAGTAAATACAATGACACCACGTTTATCTTGAGCATGTTGGATTTTTATAAGTGTTTCTTTAGATATAGCTGAACCATTCGTTTCAATAGTATCTGCTTCTACAGAACGTTTTATAGCTGTTGTATCATCTTTTCCTTCAACAACTATTATTTCTTTTATTTGCAACTGGTTTTCCTCTTTTCCGTTTTTCCACTATATCTATCATAACGCAAAAAAGCTTTCCCAATCAACGAAAGGGAAAGCTATTAAAGTTAGTTTAAAACTTTCACGCGTACTTTTTGACGACCAAAGTCATATGCCTTCGATTTAGAGGGCATAAATATGTCAATCTTATTTCCTTTGATAGCTCCACCAGTATCTCCAGCTACCGCATAACCATAGCCTTCTACCCATACTTTTGAGCCCAGTGGAATAACACCAGGATCTACTGCAATAATCTTCAAATTTGGATTAGATTTCAAGTTAACCCCTGTTGCAGTTACGCCAGAACAACCGTTACAACTAGCAGTATAAGCAGTTGCAGTGACATAAAATTCTTTCCCTGTGGATGGAGTTGCTGACGAATTTGCTCCACGTGAAACACTAGCAGTCACGACTTTCGTTCCGACTGCCACCACTTTTTTGGTTGGCTCTTTAATAGTCTTCTCGCTCACCATATTACGAGAGACCTCTTTACCGTTTTCTTTCACTACTTCATAAGTCCGTGAAACAGTTCCATTTACACCATCTTGTACTACTTTTTCTTTCCCTTTTAGTAGCGAGTCTTCTTTTTTCGTTTCTACCGCAAAGTTTGTTTCTTCCTCAACTACATCGGTGACCTTTTCTACTCGCACTACTTGTATTTCAGAATTCGGGACTACTAATTCATCCATTTTCTGTTTTACTCGGTCGAATTCACTCAATTGAATGTTATATAGTTTTAAAAAGTCAGCGACCGTAGTCGAAGTGGACCATACCTTCTTCTCTTCATTACCATCTAAAAGCGTTACTTCAAATGCTTTTTCAATAGCAATTTTGTTTTTAGGTCCAACCTCTGCATCTGCAGCAGGTGTTATCGCATCATGTTCAGTAACTGAAACATTTGCCTTTGCGAGTATTTCTGAAACTAAGTCATCAGTAGTTGTAAGTGTTTGAATTTCACCATCTACTGTGATTTCTATTTGTCTTGCCTGCTCCCACTCAATCGACAAATTATTTTCGATTGATGTGTTCACTGAGGGATGTAAAAAGTCTTCCTTGGCTACTACTATTTGATGACTATCTAATAATTCACCAACTGTATTTGCATGTGTTAATATATCTTGTTGTTCACCATTAACTGTTAAAGCAACAGTTTTCTTTGTTCCTTCGAATAAAACGAAAGAAACTACTGCAAGAAACAATAGTAAAGATACTACAGTTACTATGGTTTGCTTGCTCCTCAATGAATGAAAGAACAGGTTTTTCATGGAATTATTTGACATGAAAAACGCCTCCTTGTTCACTGAAGTGATTATATAGAGTCCCAAAGAGGTTGTCAACAGTTAAGGTTTTTTTTGAAATTTAGGACATATAAAATATCTTCTTAATATTAGTATTTTTTTATTCCGTTATACCAAAGAATAATTCCGCATTTTTAGTAGTTACTTCTGCCACCTCTTCTACTGAAATTCCTTTTAGACGTGCTATTTCTTCCGCAACTAGTGTCACAAGAGCTGGTTCATTTCTTTTTCCTCGATAAGGGTGCGGAGCTAAATAAGGTGCATCTGTTTCAATTAGTAAATTTTCTAATGGAATTTTTGTTGCTACCTCTTTTGGTTTCTTTGCATTTTTAAAAGTTACCGGTCCACCAAGGGAAATCATAAAATTCATCTCTATACATTGCTTTGCCGTTTCAACACTCCCTCCATAACAATGCATGATACCTCCTGTAATATGTGCTTCTTCTTCTTGTAGAATACGAATCACATCTTCAGTTGCATCACGATTATGGATAATAATCGGTAATTTTACTTTCTGGGCTAACCGTATTTGTTTTCGAAACAATATCTGTTGAACATCTTTAGGAGATTTGTCCCAATGATAATCTAGGCCCATTTCCCCTATACCAACAACCTTTTCGTGTGCTGCAAGTTCTTCAATCCATTTTAAGTCCTCTTCTGTACAATCAATTGCATCCACAGGATGCCATCCCACTACAGCATAGATAAAACAATACTGCTCTACTAACTTCATAGCTCTTTCAATCGTGATACGATCAAAACCAATAACGACCATTTTTTTTACATTAGCTTCTAGTGCACGATTAATCACTTCTTGCAAATCTTCCTCGTACTGATCTGCATTTAAATGTACATGTGTATCAATAAACATTTTATCTTCCCCTTACCTATTAGTGGTTATTTTATATTCTTTGCAATACTATTAAAAGAATACCTATTTGAATTTATTCAACTTTAATAAGGTTTAGTTTTATAAATGACCTGTAAAATAGTATTTGAAAATATTATTTTAAATCAAAAGACCTGTCTGTAATACGACAGGTCTATTTTAACGATTATTTCACTTGAGCACCATTTTCAAGTTTTTCATCCACTGTAGCAAGTGTCAAATATCCATCTTTTTCACCTGCAAGAATCATTCCTTGAGATAACTCTCCTCTTAACTTCACAGGTTTTAAATTTGCTACTACAATTACTTTTTTACCAATAACGTCTTCAGGCTTGTAATGTTGGGCAATCCCAGAAATTACTTGACGCTTTTCATATCCCATATCTAGTTGCAGCTTTAGTAATTTATCTGCTTTAGGTACGGCCTCACACGATAAAACAGTTGCAACGCGTAAGTCCACCTTGAAAAAGTCATCGATTGAAATTTCTTCTGTTTGAGATTCTTCCTCTTCCTGAGGTGTTTGAACAGAGCCCCTCATTTGTTCACGAATATAAGCAACTTCTACATCTACATCTAACCGTGGGAAAATAGGAATTCCTGTTTTTATTACTGAAGTACCATCTTTAATAACATTAAATGAACCTAAATAGTCCCATTGCAAATAATCTACTGTAAAACCAACTTGTTCTGCAATTTGTTTCGGACTATTCGTCATAAATGGTTGGGCAAGTGTTGCAATTTGTCGAAGACTTTCTGCTAAATGTGTCATAACTGAAGCCAGTTGCCCTTTAGTTGCTTCGTCTTTTGCAAGTACCCATGGTTGAGTTTCATCAATATACTTATTTGTACGTGATACTAAAGCCCATAAATCCCCAAGCACTAAACTAAACTGCATTTTTTCCATATTTGCTTCATATTTATCAATTGTTTCCTTTGTAAATCCCTGTAACGTTTCATCAAACTCTGTCGGTTCACTTTGACTTACTGGAATTTTACCATCGAAATATTTATTAATCATTGAAACAGTTCTATTCAACAAATTCCCTAAATCATTTGCAAGGTCAAAGTTTGTTCTCTCTACGAACGATTCAGGGGAAAATACTCCATCTTGACCAAAAGGAAGTTCACGCAGTAGGAAATAACGTGTTGCATCTAATCCATAACGTTCTACTAACATTTCTGGGTATACAACGTTTCCTTTCGATTTAGACATTTTACCGTCTTTCATCATGATGAATCCATGAGCAAAAACCTTCTTAGGCAATGGTAAATCTAATGCCATTAGGAATATAGGCCAATAAATTGTATGGAAACGAACGATGTCTTTCCCTACTACATGGACATCTGCAGGCCAAAACTTTTGGAATAGAGAATCATCATCTGATAAATAACCAAGTGAGGTAATATAATTAGTTAAGGCATCCACCCATACATAGATTACATGCTTAGGATCTCCTGGAACTTTAATACCCCAATCAAAGGACGTTCTAGATACTGACAAATCTTCTAAGCCCGGTTTAATGAAGTTATTGACCATTTCATTTTTTCTAGATTCTGGCTCTATAAATTCCACGTTTTGCTCATAATATGCCAATAAACGGTCCGCATATTTTTTCATATTAAAGAAGTATGATTCTTCCTTCACTTTTTGAACAGGACGACCACAGTCTGGACAGTTTCCTTCTATTAACTGTGTTTCAGTAAAGAAAGACTCACAAGGTGTACAATACCACCCTTCATATTCTCCCTTATAAATGTCCCCATTATCCAAGAACTTCTGGAATATTTTCTCTACTATTTTTGTATGACGTTCTTCTGTAGTTTGGATAAAATCATCATAAGAAATATCCATTAAAGCCCATACCTTTTTGGCCGCTTCTGCAATTTCATTTACATAAATTTGAGGCTCTTTTCCTGCCTCCTGTGCTTTTTCTTGAATTTTTTGACCGTGCTCGTCCATTCCTGTTAGGAAACGAACTTCATATCCCCTAAGTCTTTTATATCTGGCCATTGCATCGGAAGCAACGGTTGTATACGCGGTTCCAATGTGAAATTTTCCACTCGGATAATAAATAGGCGTTGTTAAATAGAATGTTTTCTGTTGATCTTTCAATGTAAAGATGCCTCCAATGTTGATTCTCTTTATTCTTTATTCTATCTAAATGAAGAGTTTGTTTCAATCAATTCATTTATTCATGTTTGTCGAATGAAAATTACCAAACAACAAACTTCAAAAATCTAGATAATATATCAAAATAATTCCTATTTCTCTTTAAAAGAATGGATTTTTTATTAAAAACTAATTTAAATATCAAATTAATATTATATTACTCTCTTTCGCTAAAGCATTAATTATTGACGAAAATGGCAGTACTTGGTATGATATATTACATAAAAGAGGTTTATGTCGAATCTTGGCGAAAAATATGCACTCTTGAGGGGAGAATAATTTTTTATGAAATCTACAGGTATTGTACGTAAAGTTGATGAATTAGGTCGTGTAGTTATTCCAATTGAATTACGTCGCACGCTGGGTATTGCTGAAAAAGATGCATTAGAAATTTATGTAGATGATGATAAAATCATCCTAAAAAAATATATGCCAAATATGACTTGTGCTGTAACTGGTGAGGTATCAGATGACAACCTACGTCTAGTTGGCGGAAAACTGATTTTAAGTGCAGAAGGTGCAGAATTACTAATTAAAGAGATTCAAAGTAACTTAAAATAATTAGAAAAAAACCGTAAACTTTATAAGTTTACGGTTTTTTTACTCTACATGATAATTTTGATAAACTTCTCTTTTAGATAAACCTCTTTGGATGGCTACTTCTTTAATAGCTTCCTTCGACGTACACTGTTTTTCTTCTATTAAATGGTCCACATGTTCTTCTAGTGTTAGTTCTGCCCACCATGGTGTTTCTTCATTCGTTTCTACCTCATCTTCGTTTCCTTCTAATACTATACAGAATTCTCCTCGAATCTCAGCCTGCTCCACCCACTCTACAGCTTCGTCAATCGTACCTCTTAAAAACTCTTCAAATCTCTTTGTTATCTCACGTGCTAGTACAATTTTGCGTGTCCCTTCAAAAATAGATTGTAAATCACGTAATGATTCCTTTAAGCGATGTGGTGATTCATATAAAATAATGGACTCCTGTCTTTTTTGGAGTTTTTCAATTTCAAGTTTTCTTTCTTTTTTATTGCGACTTAAAAAGCCGTAAAAGAAAAATGGCTGTGTTGAAAGTCCAGATGCAATTAGAGCACTTAGTGCAGCGTTTGCTCCAGGGATCGGTACAATCGCAAATCCTTCTTTTACTGCTTTAGCAGCAATATCTGCACCAGGATCAGATATACAAGGGAGACCCGCATCACTTACTAATGCTATTTGTTTACCCTCTCTTAACAATTCCATCAGCTTTTCTCCGCCTGACTGCAGGTTATGATCATGATAACTAATAAGAGGGGTAGAAATCTCGAAGTAGTTACACAATTTTTTTGTATTTCTTGTATCTTCTGCTGCAATAATATCAACTTCTTTTAGTATTCGAATAGCCCTCATCGTCATATCTTCTAGATTCCCAATGGGCGTTGCAACTAAATACAAGCAGCTGCTTTGTTCATACTCGATTGATTTCTGAGATTTCATCATTTACTTGTCCCCATATAATTTATTTTTTGTTTTCTTGTTAGCTGTTTAAAAGCGTACTCTGCTTGCATTGCCTCTTGCTTTGTTTCGTACAGTTCACTATATATACAACTAACTGGTCGCTTGGCACGTGTATACTTTGCTCCCTTGCCTGCATTATGTACATTTATTCTTTTAACTAAATCATTCGTATAACCCGCGTAATAGGACCCATCCTTACATTCTAACACGTAAAAAGTATGCTGTTTTTCATTCTTTTCCATACAACATCTCTTTTACTTCTTGTGTATATTTACCATCATCTCCGTACACATATAAAGGAGGTAATATCTTCAAGTCTGGCTTTCCATCTTTTATACCTTCAATCAGCAATGTATTTGCTTCCTTTCCTTCTTTTGGATAGACAAAACGAATTCTTTTAGGCTCTAAACGATTAGCCCTCATCGAAGTTACAATATCAAGAAGTCTACCAGGACGATGAACAAAGGAAGCCTTTCCACCTTGTTTTAATAATTCGCTGGCAGATTGCACTGCCTCCTCCAAGGTAAGATGAATTTCATGTCGAGCAATTGCCAAATGCTCTTTTAAGTTTTTCTCACTTGCCTCATGAGCTGGAAAATAGGGCGGGTTACAAGTAACAACATCAAATTTTTCAGAACCAAGCTTTTTAGCAATACCCTTTACATCCGCTGTCATCATTGTAATTTGTTCTACAAGGTTATTGAACTGGACACTTCTAGCAGCCATATCTGCTAACCTTTCTTGTAATTCCACACCTATGATTTCGGCTTTTGTCCGAGCACTAAGAAATAATGGAATTGCTCCATTTCCTGAGCACATATCTACAATTTTCCCTTTTTTAATCGGGACATATGTAAATCTTGATAGCAATACTGCATCCAAAGAAAAAGAGAAGACAGAAGGACTTTGTATGATACGTAAATCTTCTGCCAATAAATAATCAAGTCGTTCGTCATCCTTTAACCATAGTTCCATAATTGTTACCCCCAAGGAAAACAAAAGACTGACCCCACTTATGGAGTGGCATCAGTCAATTGTTTATGTGTTTTGTTTGTTTAAAAACGATAGACAAAATAGACAATCTTCTTCTTTACGAGAACTTCCAAAGTGAACATGACACACATGGTAGCCTTCTTGATAGAGACGAGCAAGATTATCATGGCCCTCTCCTACATCCAACTTGTTCAATTTCTCATCTCGCAATTTTTCAATCATTAATTCTTTTTCATGCATTTCATCGAGTCGTTGTCTTAGATGATTATTCTCTTGTTGTAGCGCTTCACGTTCTTCAACCATTATCGCCACAAATTCTTTTAAAGCGCGAAATTGCAGCTGCGTGGACTCTAATTGTTTTTCAAAATCTATAATTGTATCAAAAAAATTGCGGTCCATCACACATTCACCTCATTGCCCCGACCATTGCACCTGGTTTGTTGCATGGTTTGTAATTTCTTCTAACGTATAATCTAGAACACGTTGTGGATCAGGTAATTCTATACGTAAAATTCGCTCCAAAATATTCATACTTACTACTCTACCCAGCCCATCAGGTGTTTCAACTTTATCACCAATATCTGGCATTTGTTCTCTAGCAGTTTCATATTCATCGTTCTCATACTTTAAGCAGCACATAAGTCGGCCGCAAAGACCAGAAATTTTAGATGGATTCAACGATAAATTTTGATCTTTTGCCATTTTTATAGAAACTGGCTCAAAATCACCTAGAAATGTAGAACAACAAAGCATACGACCACAAGGACCTATACCACCTAACATTTTAGCTTCATCACGAACTCCAATTTGTCTAAGCTCAATTCGAGTTCTAAATACTGACGCTAAATCTTTCACCAAATCTCGAAAGTCTACACGACCTTCTGCAGTAAAATAAAAAATAATTTTGTTTCGGTCGAATGTATATTCAACGTCAACTAACTTCATTTCAAGATTTCTTTCGATAATCTTATCAGTCCCAAGTGCAAGAGCTTGAGCTGATTCTAATCTATTTTCCTCTACTTGAATACGATCTTTATCCGTAGAAGGTCTTACTACTTGTTTTAAAGGAAGTACAACGTCATGTTCCTCAACTTGCTTGATCGGAACTACTACTTTACCGTACTCCACTCCTCTTGCTGTTTCGACGATTACATAATCATCTTTCTCTAAAGCAAAATCCACTGGATCAAAATAATATATTTTACCCGCTTTTTTAAAGCGGACTCCTACCACATTATACAAAAGTAAATCCCTCCTGCAGGTTAAGCATTAACTGCTCCATCATCAGTGTCCGATTCATATTTTTATGCAAGTTTTGTTTTGCATGTAAAATCATTTCTAATTGCTTCGATAATTGCTCATACGTTGTTTGTAGGGCAACCTGTTTCCAATAAGAATTCATATCTGGAAAAGTACAATCTGCGATGGGACTTGCTTTTATAGCTACTATATCACGATATGCGAATAGTAGTAAATCTAACGCTTGTTCTGCCTGCTCTTTCTCTTTGAGCAATGTTCCAAAATCTTCATGAATACACATCAATGCATCTTGAACACTTCTTCCATTTGCTTCAACCAATTTTAACACTGATTTCCTTACAAGTCCAAACTGCTCATCTTTCGCTAAATTAATTGCTTCTTCTACTTGATTCGTCATTTTACAAACAGTAGAAGCCATAGATTCAGTGATTCCCTCTTCTATTAACTTCTGCTTTAAAATAGCAGTTGGCATTGGAGATAAAGTTAAGTGTTGACATCTGGATCGAATGGTTGGAAGTAAAGCATGCATTCTATCGGTTAATAGTATGGCCGTAATCTCACTTTGAGGTTCTTCTAAAAACTTCAATAACGTATTTGCAGCACTTGCATTTAATTGGTCTGCATGATGTATTACATATATTTTTCGTTGTTTTTCAATAGTAGTTTTACTTAACGTATGAACCAATTCATCTACTTGTCCCTTTTTTATAAACTGACCATCAGGTTCCAGTTGCATAAAGTTAAGGTGATTGAAGGACTTTAATCTTTTACATGATCGACATGTTTCACATGGAACATTATTTACTGGATTTTCACAATATATGAGCTGAACAAAAAATTGCATAACTTTCTTTTTTCCAGTTCCTTTAGCTCCTTCTAGAATATAGGCATGTCCGATTCGATTTTTAGATACAATTGTTTGAATTTGTTTAAATACGTTCGGTTGTAATTTTTCTACGCCCTCAATCGACCAGTTTTCCATCTCCTTCACCTCTTTCTAAGAAAAGTACAAGCATTTTGTCCGTGCAAAAATGATACTGAGTTTATAATATATGCTTTTTTTGAAAAATCCCGCGTTTCGCATTCTGCGAAAACACGGGAAACTTACGTGTATAAGTTAATAAGTAAGCCTTTTATCTCTCCAATTTTATCTAACAAGTCTATAGAACTTTTTTCTTGATTTAAAATTTCTTCTGCTAATTCAACTAATTTTTCATCAATTGTTTCTACTAGTTTCAACTTTCTTCCTTCACCAAAACGGTTCCATGTATGAGATTGTTTTAATCCCATTCCAAAATCGACGGCTTCGTGTAAGAACTTTCGAATTAGCATTTTAAACTTTGCCATGTCACGTAAGTTTCGTGATCGCGCCAGACGATCCCCTGCTGTAGAAATATCTCCGAGAAGTCGTGTCATCACATCTGTTTGCATGCGCTGTTCCTGTTTTGTAATCATCTGACCAAATTTAACAGACTGATTTCCATTCTGCATAGAGTCTTTTCGAATATTATCTATACCAACGCGCATATCTTGATTTATCTTCAATAGTTACTACTCCTTCCTTCATTTTTAAAAATGATGGAATTGTTCAATTGGAAGTACAAATACAGTAGCTCCTCCTACCTCAACCTCCACTGGATAAGGAATATAAGAATCTGCATTTCCACCCATTGGAGATACTGGTGCTACCATTTGCTCTCTTGCTCTACAATTATCTCTTATTAATTCCAAAGCAGAAGCTACTAGAGCATCATCAGTACCGATTAGAAATGTAGTATTTCCGGAACGTAAAAAACCACCTGTACTTGCCAGTTTTGTTGCTCTAAACTTTGCCTTTGTTAATGCATTAGACAACCGATTACTATCCTGATCCTGCACTACCGCTACTATCAATTTCATCGATACTCACCCCTATTAGTATTTTTTCTTTTATTATACCATGAATTATCTAATAATTTCTAATTCCCGTTTGATGACTCTGTATGTTTCTTCTAATACCTTTTCTAATGGCTGAGAGGCATCTATTACTTGTATACGTTCTGGGTATTTTTCAACTAACGATAAATAACCAGCTCGTACTTTTTGATGAAACGCTAAATTTTCCACATCTAATCGATTTTTTTCTCTATCCTTATGTGCGTTAATTCTTGATAGACCTACTTCAGGATCAACATCAAATAGGACTGTTTTTTCCGGCATCGTTTCACCAATTGCAAACTTGTTAATAGCCCATATTTCCTCTACACCAATACCACGAGCAAAACCTTGGTATGCCAATGAGCTATCAATAAATCTATCGCAAATCACAATTTTCCCAGCTTCTAACGCAGGTAGAATCTTCTCTACTAAATGTTGTCTTCTAGCAGCTGCATATAATAACGCTTCAGTACGACTTTCCATCATTGTATGCTCGTTATTTAAAATTATGTTACGAATCTTTTCGGAAATCATAATACCTCCGGGTTCTCTTGTCATAACGACATCGTAGCCCTCTTCGATTAGTTGTTCTCCTAATAAATTCATAACAGTTGTTTTCCCAGCACCTTCTGGACCCTCGCTTGTTATAAAGTACCCTCTTTTTTGCACAGTTACTCCTCCACCACATATATTAACTTTTCTTCTAGTCGATGTTCTCCTTGAAACAATGCACCTTTTTCAATCCACTCTTCTAATTCCGTAAGAATGGGAACCGTAATTTTCTCCCCTGGTAAGATTAGCGGAATACCAGGAGGATAAGGAATAATCATCCCCTTAGCTATCTTCCCAATTGTCCGTACATAAGGAATCCATTCCCCTTGTTTCTCACTTAGTTGCTCCATACTCATCTGTAAGGTAGAAATAGATCTTTGTTCCATATGAAATACATTATTCTTTATATCTGGGCTTTCTTTTTTTAAATTATCTACGGCATGTTTTATTCGCTTTCTAATTTCTGCAAATGCATATTCATGCTCCACTTTTAGCAATGGGAGAATTAGTAAGACTTGGTGTGGATCCGCTAGCTCCACATATATATTTTGTTTCTCAAAAGCTTGCTGAACTTGAAACCCAGAATACTTACCAACTCGTATTAATAGTTTTAAATGATCGTCTACTTGAACTACTTTAATTAATGGAATAGTTTCTAAAGCTTGTATAAACACTTCTCTTCTATCCATCAACTGTTTAAAATCCATTGGACTATATCTTTCCACATAACTTCTTGCATCATCAAGAGAAGCTAAAATTAAATAAGAAGGACTACTCGATTGCAACATTCTTAAGTATTTATTTACCTTTTTGCTATCAATAAATTGAGAACGAATATGTAAAAATGAACCCATTGTTAACGCTGGTAACGTTTTATGTGCTGATTGTACGACGATATCAGCCCCATATAATAACGCTGACTTTGGAAATCCTTTATGCGATTGAAAATGTGCACCATGTGCTTCATCTACTAACACAGGCATTTGTAGTTTATGACATAGTCTAATGATATTCTCTAAATCCGGAGAAGAAACTCCATAATAGTTTGGATAGGTTAAGACAACCGCTTTGACAAAAGGAAATTGTTGAATTGCTTCTTCAATTACCTCTAATGATACATAGGACGCCGTTTTGGATTGTTCATCCCATTTAGGGGATACAAAAATAGGCTCTGCCCCAACCAATTCAATAGCGTGAAAAATAGATTTATGAGCATTCCGTTGTACTATAATTTGCTCTCCATACTGGCAGGTTGCATAAATCATAGCAAGGTTTCCAATAGTCGTGCCATTCACTAAAAAGAAACTTTCGTCAGTGTTATATAGTTTGGTAAGTAATTGCTCTGCTTCCTTTATAGCTTCATCTGGATGATGGTAATCATCCAACCCATTTAGTTCTGTCAAATCGTATTGCATTGAATCTCTTATTAGTTCTGGTAAATTCGATAAAAGTCCATTTTTATGTCCAGGTACATGAAAAGAAATAGGGCTATTTTTATGAAATTTTTCTAATGCCTCAACCAACGGTCTTTTCTCTTGCATTATATTACCTCACTATACGTTCTAATATCTTTCTTCTATTATACATGAATAGTATCAAGTACAGGGTGATAGGCAACTTATTTCTGTCTGGTTTTCCTATTAAATAGAAGTATCTTTTGGTAAAAGTCCATCTATAATTGAACAAAATTATTTTACTGAAATCTAAATTTAAGTAACAATAATCAAAAAACTATATTAAGAAAAACTCAAAAAAATGCCCAGTCCTTTAAGTTCAAAACCTACTCTTACGATAGAGGCCAGCTTTTTTTTTATCGTATCCTTTTCTACTAGTTGAAGAAATACTTAAGGAATGCCCTTTTAAGATGCTGATAACAAATCCAGAGTCTCTACTTTGCATGCAATATCATAAAGTACCAGAAACACTGACTTTGTGTAATCAAGAAACATATACATTCCTATCTATTATGAATGATTCACTCCTATTTTATCTTTACTTGCTCTCAACTATTGATTACTTGCTTCCATCTTTGGCTTACTTGCGGTCATGAATGATTTACTTGCTCTAAGTCTATATTTACTTGCGGTCTATTGCCTTTTACTTGCGGAAAGGATAATTTTCCCAAAGCTCTTTATTCATTCAAAACCTTATTGTGTAGAATTGAATTACTACTAGTTGTTTTCTACTCCTGGGTCGACTGCAATGTATAGTGTCTTTAGAAGGTCCTGCATATTCATCTTTCAAAAAAGCCGCTACCGATAATTTGGTAACGACTTTTTCTTTGGTGCCCAGCGACGTCCTACTCTCACAGGGGGAGACCCCCAACTACCATCGGCGCAAGAGCTTAACTTCCGTGTCCGGGGCTGCGAAAGCAGATGGTCAGCAGATTTCTTCGTCAGCCGCTCTCGTTCAATTCTCGCGTATGTTATACGCTCCGAGTCTCTCTCGTTTGCTTCCTCGAACTCTTTGCCCCTCTACTTTCTCGCATGCTTCTTTATAGAGAAAGACTGCCTACGGCTTATTTCTAAATACAAAAAAGCCGCTACCAATTTCTCGGTAACGACTTTTTCTTTGGTGCCCAGCGACGTCCTACTCTCACAGGGGGAGACCCCCAACTACCATCGGCGCTGAAGAGCTTAACTTCCGTGTTCGGTATGGGAACG
>FOUN01000019.1 GCA_900114885.1 Psychrobacillus psychrodurans | reverse complement strand
CATCCATGTCTTCAATTGCGTTTTGTTCCGAATATTCAATTCTTCCATTACTTCTTTTACCGGCACCTTAGCTAACCGCATTTCAATGGCCTTCATTTTCACTTCTACTGGATAACTGACTCTTGTTCCCATAGAAAAAACACCTCCGTATTGAATTTAGGTATTGTATACCCGTTTTTCAACGAAAGGTGTTTTTATTTGTCTCATTTGTTTAGGTCAGTGCAAAATCCAATGAGGTGGCTTTTTTTAGATGTTTGAAAATATGAATATGATGATCATTTTTGGGTTCACTTATTGGATCTGGTAAGAAGAATAGCAAAAGGGACTTAGCCGGCAAATGGTTAAGTCCCTTTTAAATTTAAGTTAGATCAGTCAGAAAAGTTCAAAACAACTAGAAATACTAAATCATCAGATGAATAATTTACAAAATATTTACTTGACGCATTGCTGACATATTTATTAGTTAAAGTAGGTTTATCAGCAAGTTAGTTGATCTTTTCCAATGTAAAGTAAATTCAATATAGAAAGGAGTGTAAACATGCCTATTCAAACCTCATTTAATCCAAAAGGGCGACAAGAACTAAAATATGGCATCACATATTTAGATTATATGTTACTAAAAAACAAGTTGAAATTTGTGATGCGTTTAGATACTCATGCTGGTGAAACAGGGAAATATTTAATTCGTTCATGTTACTTTGATAACTTTGAAAACAAAGTTATGAACGAGAAAAAGGAAGGTTACTTAACTAGAGATAAATACCGTGTACGTATTTATGGGAAAAGTGATGAGATTATTAATCTTGAACGGAAAAGTAAGCGTAATAATTTAACCTTTAAATCTAAGTGTAATTTGACACGATCCGAATTTGAAAAAATTCGTAGTGGTGATATTTCTTGGATGGAGAAAGATAATCGTTCGTTAATTTGTGAATTGTTCGCAGAAATGAAAATGAATTTAGTTAAGCCAATGTCAGTAGTAGATTACGAGAGAGAAGCTTACGTTTACTTATATGGAAATGTAAGAGTGACGTTTGACAGTAAAGTGCAGACAAGCTTACGTAATACAGATATGTTCAATAAGCATTTACCAATGGTCGATGTACTTGATCCTACAGAGGTTATTCTTGAAGTAAAGTTCGACGAGTACTTGCCCGATATTGTGAAAATGTTGCTTCAAGGTATTAATACGAAACATGAAGCATATTCCAAATATCAGCTAAGTCGTATGTATATATAAAGTGAAACTTCAATCAGTTGGTAGGTTTATCCGCCACTAAAAGTTAGACCAATTGGGCATGTATGGACCTCCTACTAATGTTTTATTGATTAGGTTAAGCCTGTAGGAGACTTACTGTCCGTTAATGAGAGATATATTAGGAGGATTTAAAATGGCAACTTCAACAACTTTTACAGATATTTTCAAATCAAGCTTTATAGAAAAAACAGCTTCATTTTCTTTAACTGATTCACTGATAGGTCTTATTTCAGCTTTCCTATTGGGGGTAGTAATTTATGTAGTTTATAAAAAAACGTTTAATGGTGTAATTTACTCCCATACATTTAATATCTCATTGATGATTATGACAATGGCAACAGCGCTAGTCATCATGGGTATCAGTCAGAATGTTCTATTATCACTTGGTATGGTTGGTGCATTATCCATCGTTCGTTTCCGTACGCCGATTAAGGATCCGATGGATTTAGTCTACTTATTTTGGTCAGTAATTGTAGGTATTTTATGTGGAGCAGGTTTTATCCTGTTAGGAATCTTTGGCACAATCTTAATAAGTCTAGTCATAATCGTATTTGCAAATAAAATTGTAGTAGAAAATCCATATTTATTGGTTGTGAAATTTGCTAATGGTGATGCAGCTGATGCCATTGAACAATTACTTGGAAATTCAACGAAGAAATATGCACTAAAATCGAAGTCTCATATTTTAGAATATGAAACGGAGGTAACCTATGAGATACGTGTGAAAGAAAATGATTCAAAAATTGTTTCTGAAATTTCACAAGTACAAGGTGTGTCTTCAGCAGTGATGCTAAGTTACGATGGTAATTTTACTGCATAATTTGAAAGAGGTCTGTAAATTTACAGATCTCTCTTTTATAGGAGGTAATTTGATGAAAAAGATAGTAATACCGTTAATAATAGCGGCAATCTTAATTGCTGGAGGGTGTAATGAAAAGAGCAGTAAAGAGACAACAATGGATACAGAAGTACTAATATCTCAATATGTAGATTATGATCCAGAGGATTATTATACTGACTGGGAAGATGAGGTATTTACAAAAATAATTTTAAATGATGAGGCATCCACTTTTGATGGCTCTGGTGGTGTAATTATTAATGGACAAAATATAGAGATTCATACTTCAGGTACCTATATACTAGAAGGTTCTCTTTCTGACGGTCAAATTAAAATAAATACAGAGGACACTGGGAATGTACGCTTGATACTAAATGGTGTAGAGATTACCTCATCTACCAATGCAGCAATTAATATCGAGCAATCAGATAAAACGATTATTTCACTTGTAAAAGGAAAGGACAATATTATAACAGATGCAACATCTTATATTTATGAGAACGAAGCAAATAAGGAAGTTGGGGCAGCTGTTTTTAGTAAGGATGATTTAGTCATCAACGGTACAGGTATGTTGACTGTTAATGGTCAGTACAAAGATGGAATAGTGAGCCGCGATGATTTGATTATTACAGGTGGTACTATCAATGTAACTGCAATCGATGATGGTGTTGTCGGCCGTGATGTATTTGCAATGTCCAATGCTACAGTTAATATAACTGCTGATGGCGATGGTGTAAAATCATCAAACGATGAGGATGCTGATCGAGGAAATATTGTTCTAGAAAGTGGCAACTTAACAGTGATAGCACAAGGTGACGGTATACAAGCTGAGAATGAAATCGTTGTAGTTGATGGTGAGTACTCCGTTAAAACTGGTGATGGAAGTCCAGAAGTAGTTTCTTCATCAGAGCCCGGCATGGAGATGGGCGTAGGGGACGGTACAGGCAAGAAGCCAGAAATGAGTGCAGGAATGGGTATGGATTTCAGTTCAATGACAGATGAAGAAATAGAAGCATTTGTGAAGAATATGGAACGTATGAATTTCCCAAATGATATTACAAGTGAACTTGAAGGTATGACAACAGATGAAATTCGAGAGTATTTAACAACGTCTCTAGGTTCTATGATGCCTCCAGGTGGCGGTGGAATGGACAGAGAAATTCCAGAGGGTGGAGATCTACCTCCGAATAGACAATTGCCAGAAGTAGGGGCTGAACAACAAGCTCCGATAGAAGGAGAGCCAAATTCAGTTCCAGTGGAAAAAAATACAGAAGAAGATGATAATGCCAATACTTCAATTGTTGAGACTACAAGCCAAAAAGGAATAAAAGCAGGAACAAAATTAAATATTGTAGGTGGTTCAATCACAGTTGATGCAGTCGAAGATGCACTTCATAGTAATGGAGATTTAACTATTCGGGGAGGAGAAGAAACTCTTTCAACGGGAGATGATGGTATACATGCGGATAGTAATGTATCTATCGCTGGTGGGGATATTACGATTTTAAAAAGTTTAGAAGGTATTGAAGGTACTAATATTGAGGTGTCAGATGGTTCTATTCATCTTAAAGCGGCAGATGATGGTGTCAATGTAAATGGTGGCAGTAACAAGAATGAAATGTTTGGGGGTATCATTCAAACTGAAACTGCAACGGAGACAGAAGAAAAAGAAGAAGTTGACTCAACAATCGAAGATGGACAGCTTACGATTTCTGGAGGATATTTATATGTAGATGCAGATGGCGATGGATTAGACTCTAATACGAATATTACGATGACGGGTGGCACAGCTATCGTTTATGGTCCAACTGAGATGATGAATGGTACGTTAGACTATGATGGAACATTTATAATAGAAGGCGGAACTCTAATAGCTTCTGGAAGTACTGGAATGGCGTTAGGTGTATCCGATGGATCTACACAAAATACTATTATGATGACATTTGATGAGACAGTTGAAGCTAACACGCCTGTTACTTTAACAAATGCTGATGGTGAACAAATTATCACAGTCGCACCTGAAAAAAAATATCAAATGATATTAATTAGTTCTCCAGATATAGAGCTAAATGCAAATACAACTTTAAGCCGTGGAGGTACTCTAACAGGTGAAGTTGTTGATGGAGTCTATACGAATGCCACGACAACAGATCCAACAAGTAGTGTGACATATTCTCCTACAACAGTCATGACTTATTTAAATAGTAATGGAGTTACAGAAGAAGGATCATCGACAATGGGAGGTGGAATGAGAGGTAATATGCAAAGTGGAGGCGGTTTTGGTCGAGGCCAAGAACAAAAACAACAAGAAAAAACTGAGGATGATACAAATAAATAAGTTGTAGCTCATTTATGTATACTATTGGTTTCAAAAGAAAACAGCCTCTAAAGTCGAAATTATCGATTTTGAGGCTGTTCTTTTTAGCGTCAAAGTCTACCTACAATCTCTATATTTTTGCTTTGGTAAGATTTCACCCGACATTTATCTGACATAAATAGGTGGTATAATGTAAAAAAATAAGATATTTCCGGTTAAAGTTAAAGGGTGTGATTGGCAGATGAAAAAAATATTAATAGTAGAAGATGAATTTGCCATTAGCCAAGTGCTAAAAGCATATTTAATGAAGCAAAATTATGAAGTAGTGCAGTGCTATAGCGGCGGAGAAGCTATCGAGTTATTCGAAAAGGAAGTTCCTGATTTAGTACTTTTAGATATAATGCTTCCTGGAAAAAATGGCTGGGCTATTTTAAAAGAAATTCGTTCGCTAGGTAGTTGCCCAGTCATCATGTTAACTGCATTGGGGGATGTTAACTATCGCCTAGAAGGTTTTGGCGAAGGAGCAGACGATTATATTACAAAACCATTTATTGCAGATGAAGTTGTCGCAAGAGTGAAAGCAGTATTACGAAGAATATCTAGTGAAAAATCGTCAACCATCAATTTTGGTAAGCTTCATATAGATTTGAAAGGTCACTCTGTAAGACTAGACGGGAAAGAAATATTTCTCACACCTAGAGATTTGTCGGTATTACTTTTTTTAGCTAATAAACCAAACCAAACATTTACTAGAGATCAGTTAATTGAACATGTATGGGGTTGGGATTACGACGGAAGTGATAGAGCTGTTGATTTGTCAATAAAGCGTCTGAGAAAAGCACTCGTTAATTGGTCAAAAGATGAAGGTGAAATTAGGACATTACGAGGATTGGGGTATCAATTTAATGTTCATCAAAAATAAGAGGGTCACCTTGTTGTCATATTGGACTAGTCGATACTTATTGACGTTAATGATAGGACTGTTAATAATATCATTCATTTCGGCATTATGGATAAGACATACGACACTCGAAAATCGTTTAGAAATGATAGAGTTTATGGCTGAAGAGATGGTGAATCGGATTACTGATGTCAGTATTCCAGGAATTCCCCCAGATGAAAGAGTGCCAAATTTTGCAGAAGATCGTTTTCGGATTCGAGATATGAACCCTTCCATGTACATCATCAATACTGATGGGGAAGTAATATCAAGTAATCTACCATTAGAACAACGAGAGCAAAGTACATTTAGTGAATTAATAAATGAAAAAGAAGAAATTAGAAAATTTACTTCTGCTAAAAATAACAAAGAATATTACGCAGTAAAAAAGAAAATCGAAATAGATGATGAACTTGTAGGCTGGGTACTGATGGTTGAGTCAAAAGATAAATTAACGATGGTCAAACAAGAGTATGGGCAACTAGCTATATTAATAGTTGGACTCGCATTACTTGGATGGTGGGCTATATATTTTTTGTCAAGAAGATTAGCGCATCCGATAAAACAGGTTGCAGAAGCAGCTAAGCAAGTACAAAGTGGTAACTATGAAATCAATTTATCGGATCATATTAAGGAAAAAGAAGTGTACGAGCTAGTTTCCTCATTTAAACAGATGGCAGGTAGATTAGAGCAATTAGAAAAAACAAGAACTGAATTACTAGCAGGTGTTACCCATGAATTGAAAACACCCGTAACTTCGATTAGTGGATTATTGCAAGCAGTAAATGATGGTATTGTTACCGGACAAGAAGCGGAAGAATTTATCCGTATGGCACTTGTTGAAACATCCAAGATGAAAACAATGGTCGGTGATTTATTAGCATTCAACTCCTTTGCAGTGGATGCAGTGCCAGTTAAAATCTCCCGGCTGGATATTGATAATTTTATGAAAGATTTTCTTGCTCAGTGGTATGCAATACAGGAGCAAACGGATATAGTGAAAAAAATCCATTTACTACATAAAGAAGTAATGATTTCTGTTGATTTAATTCGTTTACAACAAATCATGACCAATTTATTAACAAATGCCGAACAGGCAATTTCAGGAACAGGGGAAATTACAATCTCACTTTCTGAAAAAGAGCAGTATGTGTCTGTAATAGTAAAAGATTCAGGGTCAGGTATACCACCAGAAGAGCAAGAGTTAATCTTCGAACGGTTCTTTAGAGGAGAAAATAAAAAGTATGGAATACGAGGGCTTGGATTAGGATTACCTCTCAGCAAAATGATGGCACAATCGTTTAAAGGCAATTTACATTTAGTTGAGAGTACAGAAAAAGGTACAAGTTTTGAAGTGTTACTACGAAAAGAAGGTTAACGATTTTCCGTTGCCTTCTTTTTTTATGTAAATAGGGAGGTATGTTTTCTCTAGTTATGCAAAAACGCACTTACCTGTTTCTAAGCGTTGTAGGAAGGCAGTGGATAGACAAACGTCATAAGATTACCAGCATCTCAAAAAATTCACGCGGTAATAATATAGCGATAAGTCTGTCCAAAGCACTTTGAAAACGCTAGAAGCAGGTTTTGCCCGGTTTTCTTACGCGTACACTTCTAATGGACCCGTGTTCTGTTGTGGTAGCATACTTGCCTTCCGCAAAAACAATAAACGTTGACATCTCACTGACACATTGCCCCTTTAAAGTGTAACTAAAGGAAAAAGTATATATTGAGAGGATGATACAGATGAATTCATTTTTTTATAAATCTTTAAAAGTATTTGCGTTACCGATTGCTTTGACAGTAGTCCTAGCTGGTTGTTCTGCGGAGGCCAAAACTAATAAAGAAACTGTAGCGACTGTAAATGGGGAAAAAATTTCTCAAGAAGAACTAACAGAAACATTGATGACACAATATGGCGTAGCGGCTTTAGACACATTAATTACGAACAAAATTTTCGAAATGGAAGCTGAAAGTGAAGGACTAAGCGTTGCAGAGAAAGAGATTCAATCAGAGCTCACTGAGCTAATAGAAACATATGGTGATCAAGAGGAGTACGAGGCTGTTCTAGATGCAAATAATATAGAAGAAGAAGCTTTGCTAGAAGATATTACTACTCATCTATTACAGACAAAAGTATTGGAAAAAGTGATTAATATTACAGATGAAGAATTAGCCACTTACTTCGAAGAAAACAAGACAACCTATGAGCAAACAGAGCAAGTGGAAGCGAGTCATATATTAGTTGCAGATGAGGCTACAGCGAAAGAAGTGATCAATAAATTAAATGAGGGTAGTGATTTTGCAGAACTAGCCAGTGAATATTCAACAGATACTTCATCAAGTACCGCTGGAGGGAGTTTAGGGTATTTTGGAGCTGGTGAAATGGTAGAAGAATTTGAAAGTGTAGCTTTTGAAATGGAAATAGATGACATTAGTGATCCAGTTGAATCTGAATATGGTTTCCATATCATAAAAGTAACAGGTAAACAGGATGCAAAAGAAGCAGTGTTTGAAGATGTGAAAGAAGAAGTATATGATAATTTACTAGAGATGCGCATTCAGGCAGAATACTCGTCATGGCTAACTGAAAAGTATGCAGAATATGATATAGATAACAGCTTAACGGAATAATGAATGCTTAGGTAGAACAACAAAAAGGGATTTAGCCGTCGAAAGGCTATAGTCCCTTTTGCTTTTATACATGAAATAATACTAATTTTCCAGCGCTATTTACTAGGCGATGTGTCTTATTGGAAAATCCTTTTTCTTCAATAATTGCTTCCCCTTTTTGTTTTGCTTCATCATCATTTTCGTACTCCCAAGTTTCTTCTATAATTAGTTCCCCTGTTTGTTCAAACGCAGTAAATTTGTATGGTTTCATGACCAAAACACCCCTTTATTATTCTACTATATATTATACACAAAAGATTATGAAAATAAAATGTAAAGTAAGCTTGACAATATAAAATGAAGTAAAGTATACTTTACGTAAAGTTAACTTTACAGAGAAGGAGGATGAAATTGAAAAACTACGTTCGAGATAAACGGATGTCATTTGGAATGACACAGGATGAACTCTCAGAGAAACTTGATGTGTCTAGACAAACAATCATATCTTTAGAAAAAGGAAAATATAATCCTTCTATTAATTTGGCATTTAAGCTATCTAAACTTTTCAAATGTACGATCGAGGATATATTTATTTATGAGGAGGATGAAAAGGATGTATGAAAAATTTGATTTGTTTACATTTTTGATTGGTTTGCCACTAGGAATTATTATTACGGGTATTGTTTTTATGATCAATCGGAAAATTGGAAAGAAAAAGAGATGGTTTGATGAACGATACAATAGAATTCATGGAAGAGCGCGGTCCTATTCGTGGGTAGCGACGACTATTGCAATCCTAGTTGTGTGGATGATTGTTATAGTAAAGGAAGGTCCTGGATTGACCTTTTTCCTACTAACAGGCCTATGGGTAGTTCATATGGTTTCCTATTCAATTGGAGCAATTATTGCTAATCAAGAAAACTAAATAAGGAGGAATATAAAATGCAAAATACGAAAGTTGCACTAATTGTTTCATTATGCGCTTTAATTGTAATTCCAGGATTGTTTTTGATTGTTTCGTTGATTACAGGCCAATGGAAGTTTTTACTATTTAGTGTTCCTCCTGCTCTGTTTGCCGGATTAACTGGACTAAACTTAACTATACGGCAATTAAAAATAGAACGTAAAAGTGTATAATGATAAAGTAGGGGACTGTATACATTTAGTTGTATACAGTCTTTTCTTTATGATAAAATAGGAACAAATATTCTATTTTTGAATGGAGGGTACTTGATGGCAAGAATACGATTTCTACATGTGGCAGATTTACATTTGGATAGCCCTTTTAAAGGTATTTCCTCTATCGCTAAGAACAGATGGAAAGATATACGAGAAAGTACTTTCCAAGCATTTCAAAACATCATTAAATATGCGATTGAAAGTAAGCCAGATTTTGTTTTAATAGTCGGTGATATTTATGATGGAGAAAACCGTAGTCTTCGTGCGCAGCATTTATTTCAAAAAGGAATGGAAGCATTGGAAGCAGATAATATTCCAGTGTTTATCTGCTATGGAAACCATGATCATTTAAGTGGTAATTGGGCTCGTTTTCAATTGCCGTCAAATGTATATGTATTCGATGAGAAAGTTGAAACCAGAACTCTACAGTTAACTGATGGATTAGTACATATCACAGGGTTTAGCTATAAAGAGCGTCATATTCAGGAACCTATGCATAGCTTCTATCCTGTTGCAAAAGCAGGTGAGATTCATATAGGGATGCTCCATGGTAGTGTAGAAGGTAATAATGAGCATGATGTATATGCGCCGTTTAGAAAAAATGATTTGATAGAGAAAGGCTATCATTATTGGGCGCTAGGTCATATCCATAAGCGCCAACTTATTCATTCAGAACCACCAATTGTTTATCCTGGAAATACCCAAAGCAGGCATCGAAATGAAAAAGGAGTGAAAGGATTTTACGATGTGTCATTGATAAACAATCAGGCAGATCTTCAATTTATTCCTTCATCTGCTTTCATTTATGAAGAGCTTTCTATTGATTGTAGCGACATGATCCACGCTAATGAATTGATCGAATTTATTCAAAATGAGTTGATAAGGTATAGTCAAATACATGGCTCAGCGATTATAGAGCTTACTTTAAATGGGATAACAGAGGATACGGTTGAACTACTACAGTCAACTAATATTGCCGACTGGCTATCATTGATACAAGAGAGCCTAGAACTTGCTAACATCTTTTTAATAGTAAAGGATTTACACATAACTTCTCCAATTGAGCAGAGCACGGAATCAGCAATGCTGCTATCTGCTCTTAGTAATTGGGATACATCTGAATGGAAGCTCGCTTTAAAAGAACTTTATCAGCATACAAAAGGAAGCCGTTATCTACAGCCAATCGATCATAACTTTATCGAGGAAGTTCTAAAAGAAGCCGATTTAATAGTTTCCAAGGCTATTACAAGGGGGAATAACAATTGAAACTTGTAAAACTTCATATATATGGCTTTGGAAAACATGAGAATGTAGAAGTTGATCTGAACAATGGCATAAACGTGTTTTTTGGTGAAAATGAAGCTGGAAAGACTACCATCCAACAATTCATCTTGCATATCTTTTTTGGATTTCCACAGAGGAATGCACAGTTACTTCGATATGAGCCGAAAAGTAACGCGTCCTATGGAGGTAAAATTCAAATCATAGATGATCACGGACAACCTGTAACTATTGAGAGAGTAAAGGGCAAAGCGAGTGGAGACGTTACTGTATATTATTCAGATGGTAGTCGGGGAGGAGAAAAGGAACTAGGTAGTATTCTGCACTCGTATTCCCGCGCAGATTTTGAAGCTATATTCTCTTTTTCCTTACTCCAGCTACAAGGCTTCGAGAAGATGACAGAAGAAGAGTTAACGAGAACGTTGTTATCATCTGGAACGACAGGAATCGATACCTTAACTATTGTCGAGAATCAGTTTTTAAAAGATATGGGCGAGCTATTTAAGCCATCAGGTAGAAAGCCTCATATCAATCAGAAAATTGAAGAGCTTCGTGAACTAGAAACAACCTACAAGCATCATTTAGAGGAAGTAGAAAAATATGAACCTTCTATTAAACGTCTTAACGAACTTGAAACAATTATTGAGGAACTAAATCAACAAGAGTTAGAGATTTCTAAGCAGTTACAAAGATATTTGGAATGGAAACAACTGAAACCATTGAAAGAAAAAGAAACCAAATTAAATCACGAGCTAGAATTAGTAAAGCATCAGTTTTTTCCCTCAGACGGCATCCGTAGATTTGAGTTAATAAAAGATAAATTGACTAATAACCATATAGATATGGAGCAGTTGAAAAAAGAGTTGGATACTTTAACAATCCAGGAAGCTAACTTAACCACTCAGCAATTAGAGGAATTACTGTCCTTTCTAAATCGAGAAGCAGAATGGCATCAGCTTCGTTCCAAAAGAATACAAATAGAAGAAGAACAAAGTAAAACATTACAAAACCAAATGCAACAGCTAGCTTTGGTAGGAGTTGACTGGGAAAAAAGCTTATCACATATAGTACAAGCAGATGTTTCAATCCAACAAGAGGACAAACTAGTTACGATTCTTCAAACAGAAAAAAACTTGGAGCTCGAGCTACAGCAGGAAAAACGATTATTACAAATGAAGGAACAGGATCTTCTACAACAACAGCAAAGAGCAACAGAGTCAAAAAGAGTAAATAAAACCTCTTCGAACAAAACAGCTAATAGAATAATGTTAGGCATTATTGCTGCCATTTTCTTAATCGGAATAGTTATAGGGGTTACACAATCGAATTGGATGGTTGCTCTTACTGCAATTATTATTAGTGGAATTGTATATGTAGGCTTCAGCTTGATGATGAATTCGTTAAAACAACCAAATGATGTACAAACGTATGCCGAGTTATTAAAAAAGGAGCAGGAATCTTTACAGCAAGCCATTTCTACGTTAAAGCAAAAGGTTAATGAAATAGAACACAAGAAGCTGGATGTAACACAAAAAGTATCCGTTTTTTTAACTAGTTATCATATTAATGAACAATTATCACCAAGCCTATTGCCTGAACTTTTTAAGCGTCTACGGATGATTCAGGAGCAACAAATGCAACTAGACCAAATGGAAACAAAGCTCTATGAAGTACGTTTACAATTACAGGACCTGTACGAACAAGCACAGAGAAAAATCCATACTAAACTAATTGAAGATATGCTATTTCACCAATTAAGAGAATCCTATTTAGAAGAAAAGAAAAAATCAGAAGACCAGGACTATAAAGAGAAAAAGATAACAGAACTCGAAAAGAGGCAGCAGGAGTTATTTTTCCAACAGCAATCATTTACCGAACAAATCCACACTTTGTATAATGAGGCTAATGTAGAAACCGAAAGCGATTATTATATGGCATATTCTATTTATGAACAAAAAGTAGAGCTAGAAAAGGAATTACATCATATTCACTTGCAGTTAGCTGGAAAACAAATAAATCTAGATGAATTTGAAGATGTATTTGAGGACGAGTGTAAGGGAAGATTACTTCATCTTCAGCAAAAAAGAAATGTCTACAATGATGAAAAAGCTACTTTATCCTATCAAACGAAGAAATTATTAGAAGATGAAGAGCAGAGTGAACAATTACAATTAATAGAACAGAAAAAAGCAGAACTACATGAACTTGTGAAAAAATGGGCTGCTCAAAAAGTAGTCGTTGAATCGATTAAACAAATGATGAGGCAGTTAAAAGAAGAGCGACTCCCAGAAGTATTAGAAAATGCACAGTATTATTTTCAACTGCTTACAAACAAATCGTATGAACAATTGATCCTATCACCAGAAGAAAGCTTTGAAGTCGTTAAAACTTCTGGACAGCGATTTAAAATTGCAGAGCTAAGCCAAGCAACAAAAGAGCAAGCGTATATATCCTTACGTGTTGCACTAGCAGTCTCTTTACAAAGTAAAGCACCCTTTCCAATAATAATGGATGATCCATTTGTACATTTCGATCGTGTCAGACTTCAACAAGTGGTACAATTAATGGCAGAGTTACAAAAAGAACACCAACTATTGTATTTTACATGTCATGACAATATGCAGTTTGTATGGGAAGATGCATTAGTCATACAAGTAGCGACATTATTACCCAGAAAGGTAGGGATTGTGAAATGAAAGGCATTACACAATTACGAGTAGGCGATCCAGTTGATCATTACTTACTTATCAAACAATCAACAAAAGGTGTAACAACCGTTGGGAAACCGTTTATGTCACTAATATTACAAGATAAGAGCGGAGATATTGAAGCAAAACTTTGGGATACGAACGACGAGCATGAAAAACTTTATGGTGCTAGTCAAATTGTTCGTGTTGGCGGGGAAATACAGGATTACCGTGGAAAGTTCCAATTGCGTGTAAAAAGTATTCGACCGGTAAAATCAGAAGAGCCCATTGCGATAAATGATTTAGTACCATCCTCTGAAAAACCAAAAGAAGAATTGATGGAGGAGCTTTTACAATACTTCTTTGAGATGAAAAATCCATTGATTCAACGTATTACAAGACATCTTATGAAAAAACATCAGACAGAGTTTATGACATTTCCAGCAGCGACAAAAAACCATCATGATTATGCTTCTGGACTAATCGATCATGTAGTATCTATGTTAAAGCTAGGTAAAGCATTGTGTGATCTATATCCAACGTTAAATAAAGACCTTCTATACGCTGGAATCATCTTACATGATATTGGTAAGGTCATAGAGCTCTCCGGCCCTGTAGCAACGACGTACACAATTGAAGGGAATTTACTTGGACATATTACGATTATGGTCAACGAAATTTCTAAAGCAGCAGAAGAGTTAGAAATAGAAGGAGAAGAAGTAATGTTGTTACAACATATGGTTCTCTCTCACCACGGTAAAGAAGAGTGGGGAAGTCCAAAACGTCCTGCACTTCGAGAAGCTGAAATGCTGCATTATATAGATAATATTGATGCAAAGATGAATATGCTTAATCGTGCATTAGATAAAACAAACCCTGGTGAATTCTCTGAGCGTTTATTTCCACTTGAAAACCGTTCCTTTTATAAGCCTACATTTGAATAAGAGTAAAAAGCGTAAAGGTATAACTGCCTTTGCGCTTTTCCTTTTTGTATGAAACTCAGGAAATAAAAAAAGTTGGTCGTGACCGAAGTCACGACCAACTATTATGCTTGTCTTAATTATTTTTCATCTTCAGTTGCATCTGTTTTAGCTTCCGCATCTTTTGCAGGTGCTTCTGTGTCAGCTGCTGCTAAAAACTCATCTAATGCTGTTTTTAAATCTTTGTCTTTAATATCGATTTTAGCATCTTTCATCATTTTAGCTACTTTTGGCAACAGTGTAGTTTGGTCTGCTTTTTCTAGCTTTAATTCTTTTTCAATTTGTGCTTTTTTATCTTCATATGATTCTTCGATTGTACGTTTATCAGTTACTTCAATGATATGGTAACCAAAGCTGGATTTAATAGGTTCACTGATGACGTTTTTCTCTAAAGCAAATGCTCCCTTTAAGAAATCCTCATCCATTGGAGATGCTTTTGTAATCCAACCAAGATCTCCACCAGTCGTTTGAGCTGGCTCTTCAATGGAGTATTCCTTTGCAACTTCTGCAAAGTCTTTACCTGAGTCAATTTCAGCTTTAACTTTTTTAGCTGTTTCTTCGTCTTTCACTACAACGTGACGAACGTTAATTTCATCTTTGGTATTTTCATATTGAGCTTTAATTTCGTCTTCTTCTACTTTAACATCTTCTATTAAAGCTTTTTCTTGCAATAGGTTTAGTTCTAAGTATTTTTTGTATGAGTCTTCTGTATAGCCCTGTTGAGCGATCATCGCTTCAAAGTTTTCACCTAACTGTTTTTTATCAGCTTCTAATTGAGTGTTTACTTCATCTTTAGTAACTTCGTACTTATCTGCAAGTACTTTTTCAATCATTAGCAATTGGAACGCTTGATCACCGATAGATGATTTCATTTCCTCATACAAGTCATTCTGTGTAATATCTCCAACTTTTGATGTTGCAATTACTTCACTTTTGTCCGCTGAATCCTCGCTACAAGCTCCTAAAGCAAGAACAGATGCTGCAAGTGTTAATGTTAATACAGTTTTTTTCATGAAATTTTCTCTCCTAACTTCTTTGTGTTGCCAGTTGTTACTATAACATAAACGATATAAAAACAAAAATAGTTCCCGTTCATTTGCCTACCGATTATTAAAATTACCGCATAGGATACATGGAAAAGGAGGTGTTTTAAATGAGCGGACAATATAACGGTGGCGGATATAGCGGTGGATCTGGTTTTGCTTTGATCGTTGTTTTATTCATTTTATTGATCATTGTAGGTGCAGCGTTTATCTACTAATTTGACAAGTGAAACTAAGATCGCCTAAAAATCGATCTTGGTTTCGCTTAATTGGTAGTGTGAAAAAAAGAAATGACCCTAAATCATGCATATGATTTAGGGTCCACTTTTTTTCTCTTAAACTGTATAAACTAGCTCAACATAAAAGGAAACAAGAAGAATCGTGATCAAAATATTGATCGTGCGAAAAATCTTCGGATGTTTCTCTTCCGGAATTTCTTTTGACATTACTAAAGCATATGTCATTCGGTTAATTTGTAGCAAATAAAATGCTGAGAATAGAACTAACGTGAATATAATCATGTCTAGACTCCCTTCATATACTAACTAAGCATAACAAACAATGAGGGGGATATACAAGTATTACATATTGTTAATAGTTTGATTCCGCTATTAAAATTTCGTACCCAGCATCTGTTTCTTCGATTAAAGCGCGCTTTGGTGATTTACTTAAATTTTTCGCATAAATTAGATCAATTAAGCAAATTCCACAATGATAAGCAAATAAAATAGTGAAATAGTGTGCAAAAATGGGAATTGTTAAAGCTCCGATAATAAGTAAGACATTAACAAATATAAATGGCGCCATTAAAATAAAAAGAAATCTACTCTTACAAATTGGTTCTATAATCCGTAAATGTAAAGTAGGGAAATATCTAAATTGTTTAATAACGATGAATTTTATTTTATCACGATGACGAAACATTGGGATAAAGTGAAATAATTTATGAATTGGATAGAGTCCTAAAAATGCTATCACAAATATCCAAAAGTAATCATCTGATTTATGAGTGTTATTAATAATTCCTAATAAGGCATATGCAAATGAAAAAACTATTATAACTACTAAAGAGGATAGTATAAACAATCTCTCCAAACCATATTGTTTTCTCACATTAATTGTTTTCCAGCAGTGCAAGGTATGCAACTCCTATATATATAAATTTGATTTAGATACATAAGATAATCCTTTTTATACTAAAAAGCAACCTCTTTATTTGTAAATATTTATTAAACGCTTTCAAACCATAGATTATTCGCTTTTGGAACTGAATGTATCCTCGATATTTTTTAAAGATCTTTCGAAGATATCCATGAAATCATCCCCGTAAATATTGCGAATAACTGCAGTTACATCCATGAAATCAGGAAATTTCCCATATAGTTCTTTTATAGGCAGGGATCCTTCCAACACAGCATGCTGTGTCACATGGTAATTTTCGTACATCTCTTCTAAAAGTATTTTTCCTTTTTTTGTAACGTCTACATACGTATTACGTTTATCTGTATCTCTTTTAGAAAAAGAAAGTAGACCGCGTTCTTCCAATTTTTTTGAAAAGTTAAAAGCAGTCGAGACATGCATTACTCCAAACTTTGCTATATCTGAAATAGTTGCACCTTGTAGGTGATATGATATCCATAAAATATGATGCTCATTAATATTTAAGTCATAAGGTTTTATCCATGTTTGCCAATCTTTTTCTACTGCTTTCCAAAGTGCTTTAGATAGTTGAGCTATTCGCTGACTATACAGCATTGCTTCTTTCATCGTATAAAATTGATCTGCCATGTAAACCCTGCTTTCTGTATTTAATTCTTTCAAACATTATAGCAAGAAAGTATGTTAGTGAATACCAGTTTAAATAATATTATTATATTTATAATAAAAAGTACTATTAGTCACATTGAAAGTAGTTTAAAATTTCGCTATCAAGAAAAAAGAGGACATACCACTATTTGAAATTTTGAAGTATATCCTCTTTTATAAATTTCGCTTTCCATAAACCTAATGATCTACTTGTATTGGAGAATAGAATATATACAAAAAAAAGGGATGCTAGTTGGTTGTGACGGACGTCACAACCAACTAGCATCCCTAAAAATTTACTCGTTAATCGTATTAACAATAAGTCTGTCCAAAGCCCATAGAAAATGATAGAAACAGGTTTAGACCATCAGACCGCTTGCGAATTTCGTATTAAACAGTTGCTTCTTGTTTCTTTGGTAACTTTTTTTCTAGTTCTGCCATTGCTTCTTGAATAGATGAAATTTCTGCTTGAAGCTGCGTTTGTAAAGGTGCAGTTTCATTTTTCCATTGAGCAATACTAGATTTAAGGTCTTCAATTGTACTTGGAATTACTTCTTTTGAAGAATTCGTAAGGTTGTTTATCGAATTTTTCACACTTGCTAGTTGAAGCTTTATGTCTGAGAGCTTGTCCCGAAAATCGTTGGAGGAAGCCTTAAAGGAAGATCGAACTTCCATACCTGATTTTGGAGTGGTCATAAGTACAGTAGAAGCCCCAACTAGTAGACCAGTTGCAAGACCGTAAAATAATGGTGCTAGTTTCATAAAATTCACTCCTTTGCTTATATGTATTATTCCTTACCTTGTAATAATTAAAACATATTATTTTAGACAAAAAAAGCTTTCCTTCGAAAAGGAAAGCAGATAGTTTTTTATTTAAGCAGTAAGCGCAGTGTCAAAATTAGTCCGTTTAATCAAACTTCCAATAATCGGATAGATGATAAAGAATGCTATCGCATTGATAGCAATAGCCGGAAGTACTACAATAACGAATAATTCTTGGAAAATAGCACCTGCACCAAAAACAAAAATGGCAGTTGATAGGAAAACCGTACCAGATATTAGTGTTCCAATTCCTGTAAGGATTACTCCGACTGCTACCTTATTGGCAAATTTGTTTAATATTAATACAAGTCCTAGAAAAACAAATGCAGTTACAGCTTTATCTATGATATTTGGAACGAAACCTCCTGGAAAAGTAGAAAACAGTCCTGAAATAACTCCTGTTGTAATACCAAGCAAGAAAGTACTTTTTACATTAGGGAATAATAGTATCCCTATAAACATCATCGTAAGCATAAAATCTGGTTTCATCCCACCATTAATTCCTGGGATAATAATGTAAAGAACTGCTCCAACACCTACTAAAAGGGCCATCAAAACTAAATTCTTCGTATTCATTTTCTCATCTCTCCTCAGCTATTCTAAGCTCTGTTTTTTGTTTTCTTCTAACGTATCCTCATGATCGTTAGCAAGAAACTTATTTATGATTGTACGTTCTCTGGATCATAAAAGCAAGAACTACTTCTTCAATTTTTCATACAATTCTGCTGCTAAATTTTGAATGATCTCAGGGGTAAATGTTTTCTCTTTCGTAATCCAAGTTGGACGGAAGCCATCGGTTTGATCGTAGCGTGGGATAAAGTGTAAATGGAAATGGAATACGCTTTGCCCTGCAGGGGCACCGTTGTTGTTTAATAGGTTCATGCCTACTGGACCGAAGCTTTCTTTAAGTACGCTCGCAATTTTTGGGACAACCTTGAATAAGTTGCTGGCTTCTTCTTCGGATAAATCATAGATATTTTCTTTGTGATTTTTAGGAATAATTAGCGTGTGACCCTTTGTTAGCGGCATTATATCCATAAAAGCATAAACATGGTCGTCTTCATAGATTTTTGCACTTGGGATAGAACCATCGATTATTTTACAAAAAATACATTCACTCATCATATACCCTCCAAATTCATCGTTATGAAAAGTTTAACATATAATAGGACAGGCTGTTGGATCATAGAAGATTTTTTGAAATTATTTTGGTAAACTTATAAATAAGAAGTGAGGTGCTAGAAATGACTGTATTAGAGGTCAAAGATGTAACAGGGGGCTATACTAGAAAGCCTGTTTTACATGATTTAAACTTTTCGATTGAAAAGGGAGAACTAGTAGGATTAATTGGATTGAATGGTGCAGGTAAAAGTACGACCATCAAACATATTATCGGTACAATGAACGCGTTGAAGGGTGAGATACTTCTAAATGGTAAAACATTAAAAGAGGATCCAGCACAATACCGTACATCCTTTTCCTATATTCCCGAAACACCAGTCCTATATGATGAGTTGACCTTAAAGGAACATCTGGAACTAACAGCTATGGCATACAATTTAGATGAATCTGTTTTTGAAGCGAGAAAAGAGGCTCTTTTAAAAGAATTTCGTATGGAAAAAAGGTTGAATTGGTTTCCAGCTCACTTTTCTAAAGGAATGAGACAAAAGGTGATGATAATGTGTGCGTTCCTTGTGAATCCAGCGTTATTCATTATCGATGAACCATTTGTAGGGCTCGATCCTTTAGGTATCCAATCATTACTGGATCAAATGAAGTCAAGAAAAGATGAGGGAGCATCGGTATTAATGTCCACTCATATATTAACTACTGCGGAAAGATACTGCGATCGTATTCTTCTATTGCATAACGGGAAAATTCGTGCACAAGGGACAATGGATGATCTACGGGCGGCATTTCAAATGCCTGATGCGACACTGGATGATCTTTATATCGAAATGACGAAGGAACAGCAAAATGAACAATTTGCGTGAAGTATGGAGTAAACGTTTTTTATTTTATATAAATGAACTGCAAAAATACTTGAAGTATATTATTTCTGGGCATATTGCAATTGTTATTGTATTCGTAATAGGTGCTGCAGGGTATACGTATAGTGAATGGTTAAATACAGCTCCAAAGGATTTTCCCGCCTTTTTAGTTGTTTCCTTCATAGTCAGTATTTTAATAGCGTTAAGTACGCCAGTTACATTGATGAAAAAAGCGGATAGTGTTTACTTTCTTCCATTAGAAACTAAACTAGGCGAATATTTGAAACATGCTCTAACTTGGACTTTCTTTTCTTCTATTGTTGTTCCGTTAGCAGCGTTAGTAGTTTCGATACCATTATTAACAAGAGTAGCGGGTTCCACATCAGGCGAAATTTTGTACTTCTTCGGTGCAATCCTTATATGGAAGTATTGGAGTATACAAACTGAGTTCCAATATCGATGGGCATCCAATGGAAAAAATGTTTGGGTAGATTATTTCATGCGAATGTTTTTACTCTTTGCAGGATTGTATTTCTTGCTAAGCGGTAGTTATCTATTTTTACTTGCAATCGTTATTATTCAAGTGCTGTATTTAATAGCTTGGAAGAGGAAAAAAGCAGAAGTGCCATTTCCTTTTGATCATTTCATTGAAGTGGAGCAGGCACGTATGATGCGTTTTTATCGTTTCGCAAATTATTTTACGGATGTTCCGCATATCCAAGGTATGACGAAACGAAGAAAATGGCTTGATATTCTATACAAACTTGCACCTTATGAACAAAAAAATACACAATTTTATTTGGTTTTGCGTACGTTTATCCGTACGAATGATTATTTTTATCTGTGGATTCGTCTTACAGCGCTAGCTATTGTTGGAGCAATTTTCATACCTTTTCCAATAGTTGCGATTATTTTTACTAGTGCACTTTCATTTGCTACAGTAATACAGCTACGTCAGTCTTTATCATCAGGGTACGAGTTCCGTATGGATCTGTTGTTCCCTATCAATGAAGGAGCTCGGACAAAAGCAATTAACCGCTTAATCCGAATTATCCAATTGATTCAGGCTATCCTTGTACTGGTCGTAATCTTAGTACAAGCTGGGGTTATAATGGATTTAATTCTTATTCCGATCATGATGATAATTGTTTCTGAATTGACTTTACGGGTTAGTAAGTTATAGCAAGAAAAAAGAGGGAGCTTTAATTAGCTTCCTCTTCTTGTGTGGATTGATAAGTGGAGATATACGGTGCGCTTGTGAATAGATTTTGCTTATCCGCAACCATACTAAAGTCTAGGTTGACTGATTTTTCCCATACTTCGTAGCTGCTTGGTCCAGACCATTCCGACAAAATGATATATGTATCGGATTTGATAGGTTTAAGAACTCTAAGAGCGATAAACCCAGGGTCATTTTGAGCGGTTGGACTTAAATTTGTATATTTATATTCAAATATGGATTTCCCTTCGTCTGAAAGGGGTATATTGTGAAGGACGAAGTAACCTTTATGAGAGAACTGACCAGCAGACTCTAGAATTTCGTATTTTCTTGGCACTTGAAAAATGGTCTTGCTAGATGTTTCGTGGATAAGGACGGAGTTACCAGTCCCATGTAATAAGAAGAGCTCTTCTTTCTGGTATTTCTTTTTTATGGATTGCATAAACTCCGGTGTACCGGATGTCATATATAAATTCATTTGGATACCTCCCCTTTTCTTTTTACTATATCATTCCCATAATAGCTCTTTAAGAAACATATTACCTACCTAACTACACTGAAACAGGACAATTTTATGACAAATACACTATATGGCTATACTTTAGAAATAAGAACGTCTATAGTTGAAACGTATAGAAAATAGTACGTTTATATAATGAGAGGCAGGTTCCTTTAATGACTAAATTTAACGATACACTCCTTCGCGCAGCACGAGGAGAGCAAGTAGATCACACGCCAGTTTGGTTTATGAGGCAAGCTGGAAGATCACAACCTGAATATAGAAAAATAAAAGAAAAATACTCTTTAGAACAAATTACGCATGAACCTGAATTATGTGCTTATGTTACACGTTTACCAGTAGAAAATTATAACGTTGATGCAGCAATTCTGTATAAAGATATAGTAACACCGCTTGTTGGAATAGGCGTTGATGTAAAGATTAAAAATGGAGTTGGGCCTGTAATTTCAAATCCGATTCGTACAGTTCAAGATGTAGCAAATCTAGGTGATTTATCACCCGAAGATGATGTGCCATTTGTTTTGGATACGATAAAATTATTGACGACAGAGCAGCTAAATGTTCCATTAATCGGATTTGCAGGGGCACCATTCACTCTTGCTAGCTATATGATTGAGGGGGGACCTTCTAAAAGCTACAACAAAACGAAAGCATTCATGGTTTCTGAACCACAGGCTTGGTTTGCACTGATGGACAAGCTTGCTGATATGATTATCGTATACATCAAAGCGCAGGTTAAAGCTGGTGCGAAGGCTATTCAAATATTTGATTCGTGGGTTGGAGCGTTAAATGTAGCGGATTACCGTATTTTTATCAAACCAGTAATGACACGTATTTTCACGGAGCTTCGTGAAACAGGCGTTCCGCTTATTACATTCGGTGTTGGAGCTAGCCACTTAGCAATGGAATGGCATGATCTTCCTGTTGATGTGGTTGGGATTGACTGGCGTTTATCAATAGAAGAAGCTCGTGCAAAAGGATTAACGAAGCCGTTGATGGGGAACTTAGATCCATCCTATCTTATTGGTGATTGGGCAGAGATTGAGAAGCGTGCGAAAATTATCGTTGAGCAGGGTGTGGCACAGCCGGGGCATATCTTTAACCTTGGTCATGGTGTGTTCCCAGAGGTAGATCCCGATACACTAAAACGTTTAACTTCATTTGTACATGACTATAGTAAAGAACTAATAGCAGCAAAATCAAACTAAATTTTTATGAGGTGAATATGATGAAAAAAACAATGGGATTATTAGTTATGGCTTACGGAACCCCATATTCAGAAGCGGATATTGAACGATATTATACACATATCAGACATGGTCGTAAACCAAGTGATGAGCAGCTAGCCGATTTAACTGGTCGTTACGAAGCAATAGGTGGGATTTCACCGCTTGCTAAAATTACTGAAAGCCAAGCAAGAGGATTATGCGACCGTTTAAATGAATTACAAGATGAAATTGAATTCAAGTTATATATAGGTTTAAAGCATATCGAACCTTTCTTAGAAGATGCAGTTGCAGAAATGCATAAAGATGGTATTACAGAAGCGGTATCTATGGTATTAGCACCACACTTCTCTACTTTCTCTATTAAATCATATAATGGTCGTATTAAAGAAGAAGCAGAAAAGCTTGGTAACCTAAAAATAACTTCTATCGAAAGCTGGTACGATGAACCGAAATTCATCCAATACTGGAGTGATAAAGTAAGTGCAGCATTCGCAGAAATGACAGAGGAGCAACGCGAAAAAGCATGCTTAATCGTGTCTGCACACTCACTTCCAGAAAAGATTAAAGAGCTAGGTGATCCATATCCAGACCAATTGCAAGAAACAGCTGACTTAATTGCTGGGGCAGCAGGTGTGAAAAACTACGCAGTGGGCTGGCAAAGTGCTGGACAAACTCCAGAGCCTTGGATTGGTCCAGACGTACAAGATTTAACTCGTGAATTACACGAAGAAAAAGGATATACAACATTTGTTTATACTCCAGTAGGATTCGTAGCAGAGCATTTAGAGGTTCTTTACGATAATGACTATGAATGTAAAGTAGTATGTGATGATATCGGAGCGACATATGTACGTCCTGAAATGCCAAATGCGCAGGCACAATTCATCGACGCTATGGCTGATGTTGTTTTGAAACACTTAAAATAATATAATAAAGTCAATTTCATATTGAAGTAATTAGTAGTAAAATCCGAGCACAGTTGATTTCCGCTTCAGGCGGACGCTTTCCGTGGATACGGCTTCAATCTCCTCGTCACTGCGTTCCTGCGGGGCTTTCAGCTCGTACTGCTCCCACTGGAGTCGCCGCCTTGCGCTTCAATCAACGAGATCCACCTTAAATAAACGGGTAATATTAAAAAAATTTGTACTTTATGATGAAATAAGTAATCATTAAATAAATTGACTCAATACTAGTTAGGTTAAATGTCTTAAACATCTTTCGGTGTTTAGGACATTTTTTTAATAATCTTGTGGCAAATGCTGTCAGTCGTACCCCTGGAACTGTAAGAAAAAGATTAAGAAGCTTTTTTTTCTGATAACTAGCGAAAAAACACTTTCATATTCGTAAAGAAAGTTTAGGAAGGACAATTTTGGGATCTCTAGCACTACTCTATAGAATAGATGTTATCTAATTTTATGTCTGATACTCTGTTACTAATTCTAACTATAGAGTACTACTCTTTCAATGATTGAAGAGAAAGGTGGCGACTCCAGCGGGAAATGCGTTAGGTGAAGACCCGCAGCGAAGCGAGGAGGCTGAGGCAACGCCCGCGGAAAGCGTCCACCTGAAAACGGAAATCAGCACGCACATACGTTTGTCTAGTGAAGCTATATTCGCTTTGTCAAACTCTAACTCAGTTTGGTGAAACTCAAAAAATTGAAATCTATTTCAAACTTTTTTCACATGTTCTAGTTATAATGGAAGAAATGGGGGTGGATAGGTGAAGAAGTTATATATACTTTTGTTACTTTGCATTATTGGAGGTTGTTCAGAGGCAAGCTTTCCAGCCATCCCCTCAGATACTGATTTTGTCGCTAGCTTGAATACTCTAGGTGGAAGCATTGATTTTATATCCAAAGAGGCTGAAATACTGGAAACTTGGGAGCTAGAGGAGGCTTATACTGGTTTTACATTAGTGACAGATGATTTACTTCTAGTTTATGGATATGGCGTTGAGAAAGCAGCGCTAATTGAATTGTCTACAGGTAAACAGATTGCTTCGATTACTGTAGGTGAGGGTACTACCTACGCGTATGTATATGAAGAAAAAATTTATATAGCAAATGGCCAGAGTAATACAGTTTCTCTCTACAATACCAAAGGAAAAAAACTACAGACTAGTTCCACTGGTAATTATCCAATGGCGATGATTTCTGATGGAAGTAATATTTTTGTTGTTAACTTTAAAGATGAGTTTCTATCTGTACTGACTATGGATTTGGAGCAAGTGGATGAATGGATGATTCCGACCTCTTCTCATGGCCTTTTTTTACAGGACAATGAGCTTTGGCTAGGTGGTCATGGTGCAGGAAGTAGTCCCAATCGCACCATTAAGAGGATTAACATAAAAACCGGTGAGCTTATTGGCGAAATTGAAGCTCCATTAATGCCTATCAATATGGCAAGAGCACCAAATAGGCACATTTTCAGTGTAAGTCATGGAAGTAGCATGGTATATGAAATATCAGAAACCGGTGAAGTTCTAAACTCCATGAAAGTTGGAGCAAACCCGTTTTGGATAAGTTCATTTGGAGATAATATGGTGCTTGCTGGCTATGATGATCATCAATTATATTTTATCCAATCTAATGAAATTATAAAGGAAATACAGGTCGGGAAAGGCCCATTCCAATTAATAGTAAGGGAGGTTAAATGATGCCGACAATATTAGTCGTAGATGATGAACGGGAAATGCGTAAGCTAGTTGAACTTCATCTACATCAAGCTGGTCATCATGTACTCCATGCAGATAATGGCGAAGTCGCAATAGAAATAGTGCAAACCTCTCAAGTGGATCTAATACTCCTAGATGTGATGATGCCGGGCATGAGTGGCTTTGAAGTTTGTAAGGAGATACGTATATTTTCCTCCGTACCGATTATCTTTCTAACAGCATTAGATGCTAAAACAGACTTAGTCAAAGGGTTGAAGCTTGGAGGGGATGATTATGTCATTAAACCTTTCACTGCTATCGAATTAATGGCTCGTATAAATGCTATATTTCGTAGGGCAGGTATTTATACTAAAACTGATCAATATAAAGCAGGTATTATTGAACATGATCTAATAGGTAGACAAATTTCAGTTAATCATGCAAAAATTCAACTAACATTAAAGGAATACGAACTCCTCTATATTTTTATGAAGCATGAAGGAAAAGTTTTTTCTAGGGAGCAGCTATTAGAACGAATTTGGGGACTAGATTATGAAGGCGGAACTCGTACTGTTGATACACATATTAAGACACTGCGGCTAAAGCTAGGAGAACAAGCAGCTAAATATATTGAGACTGTGTGGGGTATTGGATATCGCTTTGAGGTTTTGGAATGAAAAAGTTATCCGTAAAAATTTGGATGCTACTTCTTTTATTCATAGCAATCACGATAGTGTTCTTAGTAATATTCACTAATTTTCTATATGAGGAGCTTTATGTCGAGGATAAGGAAACTTCGATGGTGGAGATTGCAGAAAACTTGCAAAAAACGTATAAGGGTGGAGCGGTTACAAATGAGTTCATCAAACAGACAGAAGACTTCAATCGTTTTTCTGACGTAGAGGTTTTTACAGTTCGGAATCCTCGGGAACTTAGCGCTTGCTTGCCATTTGATGTAGACTATGAGACCTTAATTGGACATGAGGAACGTGCCCAGCTGATTGAAGGCGAGGCGGTTATTAAGCGAGGCTATGAGAAGAGGTTTAATAGAGAAGTTGTATCCGTTATTTATCCATTAGTTGATGAAAATAGGCTAGAAGGAATTATTTATGTATATGTACCATTAACGAAAATGACCGAAATGGCTTCAAAGGATGTAATTTTTTTATTGATAACAGTATCTTTTCTTCTACTTATAATGGCATGGGCCAGTTTGAAGACATTGCAAAAAGTGCTTGTTCCGTTAGATAAGCTTAAATTAGCAGCCAATGAAATGACAGCAGGAAAATACGAGACGCGAGTTGACATAAAATCCTCTGATGAAATTGGAGAACTCGCCAAAACCTTTAACCTAATGGCAACGTCTATTCAAGAAGAGGACGAGAAAAAAAGAGATTTCTTATCTATTGTCTCTCATGAGCTACGGACTCCTATTAGTTATATAAAAGGGTATGGGGAAGCATTTGAACAGGAGCTCGTTCCAGAGGAAAAGAATAAAGAGATTTACACACTTATTGTGCAAGAGGCAAATCGAATGCAGAAACTGACAAATGATTTACTTACTTTAGCACGTTCTGAACAGCATCAAGAAATGGACATAACACCATTAGTATTATCAGAGGTTGTACGCGAGGTATTGCAACTCGTAAAAACATTGGCAGACAAGAAGCAAATCTCTTTTACTGTTACAATAGATGAGGAAACAATTCTAAGAGCAGATGAGCAAATGACTAAACAAATATTGATCAATATTTTAGAAAATGCTATTCATTATTCCCCTGTTTCATCCACCATCGAGATAGGAAATGAAATGACAATGAGCGAAACAACAATTTTTATAAAAGATCAAGGCTGTGGAATTGCACAAGAGCATTTGGCGCATATTACCGAAAGATTTTATCGTGTGAATAAGGCCAGAAGTCGTATAGATGGGGGAACTGGACTTGGCTTATCCATTGCCTCTCAACTTATCGAAATGCAAAAAGGAAAGCTAGTATTCACAAGTCAAGTAGAAAAAGGAACAACTGTTTATATAACATTACCAACTTGGGGGGATTCATTTTTATGAAGAAAACATTAGCAGTTCTTGTATTTGCAACTATGACACTGGTGGGTTGTGGAGATAAAGAAGCAACTGAAGGGGCATCATCAAGTCATAATGAAGGTACATTAGAAGAAGTAGTAGTAGACATTCAAACGGCTAAAACACTATCTGTAGAAGATGTTGTATTATCTGCAAAAGTAAGCCAATCGGATGAAGCAGTAGATGATGCTACTGTTGAATTTGAGGTATGGGAATCAGGTTTGCGTGAGGAAGGTCATATGGTAGAGGGAAATTTAACCGAGGATGGCGTGTATGAAGCGAATTACTCATTTGATCATGATGGAGTCTATTATATGTTTGCCCATACAAATGCAAGGGGACTTCATGTTATGCCGAAGCAGGAACTGATTGTTGGAGAACCGGATATGAGTAAAGTAATTCCGGATGAAAGTGATGATTCAATGAGTCATATGAATCATGAATAAAAGGCTTGCCAAAGAAATAAGATGAGTGTATTATAATGACTAGATGACCAAAATGGTTTTCTAGTCATTTTTTTATAGGAGTTGAATAAGAATGGATCGTAGGCAGGAAATATTAGAGGCTGCGACAAAATCTTTTTCTCTTTTTGGCTATAAAGCTACTACGATGGAGCAAATAGCTAAAATAGCGAATGTTGGTAAAGGGACAATCTACACTTTTTTTGAAAATAAAGAAGTCCTTTTTCAAGAAATTGTCCTTCGTATTATTACAGAGATGAAACAAGAAGCGACAAAAGTGATTAAAGAAGATGCTTCTTTCCAAGAAAATGCGTATGCAGCCTTGATGAAAATGCTAGAATTCCGGGATACTCATCAATTGTTTGCTAAAATTATTGCGGAAGAACAGGAATGGAGAACGCCAGCGGTAAAGCAGGTGAAGGCGCAAATAGAGCAAGCCATTGTTTCTTTTATCAAACAGAAGATTGATAAGTATATGAATCTAGGAGAAGTTCGCCAGGTAAATAGTGAACTAGTTGCATATTTACTCTTAAAAGGGTATTTGGCGTTTGTTAACGACTGGAATTTAACTCACGAAAAACCTTTAACAGAACAGGAAATTACAGACTTTTTTCAAGACACTATTTTCCAGAGTCTCATTATTTGAGACTAATTTTTTGGAGTGAAATGACTGATTGAACGAATTGGTCATACAGTATTAGGAGGAGTATTAATGATTAAATCAGAATGGAAAAGTATATTTACAAATAGGAAGCTACTCATTCCTATAATTGCAGTTTTGTTTATACCTGTAATGTATGCAGGAATGTTCCTATGGGCATTTTGGGATCCCTATGCAAATTTAAGTGATCTACCGGTAGCAGTAGTAAATGCCGATGAGGGTGCTGAGTATAACGATACTAGTTTAACTTTAGGGGATGACCTATCAGAGAAGTTAAAAGAAAGTGGACAGTTCAAGTTTGTTTCAGTTTCAAAGGAAGAAGCAGATAAAGGATTAGTAAATGAGGATTATTATTTATTAATTGAAATTCCAGAAAACTTTTCTCAACATGCAACAACATTATTAGACGAAGAACCTCAAAAAATGGTCATTACGTATAAAGCTAATGAAGGATATAACTTCTTATCCTCTCAAATAGGGGAAACCGCAATGGACCGAATTCGTGCGGAAGTAAATAAACAAGTTTCAGCAACTTATGCGGAACAATTATTTGATTCTATTACGAAATTAGGTGACGGATTTGCTGAGGCATCGGATGGAGCAGGCGCATTAAAAGATGGAGCAGTAGAAATAAATACTGGCGCATCTGATTTAAAAGGCTACTTAGAACAGTTGGCAAGTAGTACAGTCGAACTTCGAGATGGCACTAGTACAGTTGTGGATGGTATTCAGAAAGCCGCAACTGGTTCAACCGATCTAAATAGTGGTTTATCCACACTTACAGATGGAACAAAACAATTAGCAGACGGTGTCATTCAAACTGCTACAGGTGCAGAACAATTGAACAGTGGGATTCAAACGTATACAAGTGGAGTAGCTAAACTTAATGAAAGCTATCAATTGCTAAGTGAAAAAGAAAAAGAATTAATAAACTCCTTAGCTACATTACAATCAAGTAGTGTAACTATAAATAATAGTGCAAATCAGTTATCCGAAGGTTCTACTCAGGTAACTGCTGGAATTCAAGCATTATCACAACAATTAAACCAATTATCAGCGTCATTACCAGCTGAACAGGAAGCACAACTAACAGAAACGATGAAACAGCTAGAAACTGGTAGTTCTTCAGTATCATCAGGTTTAGAAAAGCTGGCTAATGGTACAGCAGCCCTATCAAAAGGAACTACTCAAGTAAGTAGTGGAGCAGGACAGATTAGTGAGGGCTATAAACAAGCACAGCAGGGAATATCGCAATTGAATAATTCTTCAGGTGCATTAAAAGAAGGTTCAGCAAGCTTAGCAACAGGAACTAGTACTCTAGCTTCTAAGATGAACGAATTAGCAACAGGTGTGCAACAAGCATATGTAGGCTCCAACAATTTAGTAGCTGGTCTAAACGAATTAGCGGCTGGCTCAAGTCAGTTAAAAACTGGTACAGGAACATTAGCAGATAAATCTGGAGAGTTAGCAGATGGTTCATCTAAACTAACAGAAGGAACGGAACAATTAGCAGAAGGAACGGAAACTTTACAATCCAGCTTAATGGATGCTAGTGAGCAATCAAAAGAGGTTTCAGCAAATGATTCAACCTATGACATGGTAGCGTCACCAGTTGACGTGGAAGTTGAAGGAGTGAACGAAGTACCGAACTATGGTACAGGATTTACACCCTACTTCTTATCACTTGGATTATTTGTAGGTGCATTACTTATATCTATTGTATTTCCATTTGTCCAGTCGGCGATTAAGCCTACAGGCGGTGCATCTTGGTTTATGAGTAAGGTATCGGTATTAGGGATAGTTGGGATTATTCAATCTCTAGTAGTTGTAGCTATTGCTTTGTTTGCCTTGAAATTAGAGACACAAAGTGTAGGATTATTTATATTATCAACAATCATTACAAGTTTTACTTATCTAGCAATAGTCCAATTACTTGTAACGGTACTTGGTGATCCAGGTCGCTTTGTTGCAATTGTTATATTAATACTTCAATTGACAACTAGTGCTGGTACGTTCCCATTGGAACTAATACCACAGCCATTGCAAATCTTTAATAAGTTCTTACCGATGACTTATTCAGTGCAAAGCTTTAAAGCTTCCATTTCGACTGGAGACATAAGCAACTTCTGGTCAACTAACGGCGTGTTATTAGGATTTATGTTTGTGTGTCTTGCTCTAACTTTGGGGTATTTCATGCTAGTGTTCAAAAAACGTCACTCTAAAGAAACAGTTGAAGCATAATAATTTGAAGACGCTGGGATAGAACCCCAAAACAGCATTTTTCTCTGTGAGAAAAATGCTGTTTTTTTTGCTGTGCACAAAATTGATTTCCATTCCAGGGACGCTTTCCACGGGCGTAGCCTGAGCCTGTAGTCTCAGGCGTCACGCTATTCCCGTAGGAGTCGCCCTCCATTCCAATCACTTTTATTAAATATCCATTATTTAGTGAATATTTCTTCTTCTCCAATAAAATTTCTATTTCTGTCCCAGCATCTTTTCAAAGAACAACTGGCAGTTTGGAAATCAACAATGTTTTTTTAATTATCACTATCAAATAAATCCCAGGTTTAATAACATTGAGGCATGCGTAGAATGGCTCCTCCTATAACACTGGATATTTATGTTAAAATAAATATAAGATTGGAAAAGTGTTCACTTAAACTAACTAAAGCTTTATTAAAAAAAAGTATGATTTTTATTGAACTATAGAAGGAATTATTGAGTTTATATCGATCATTTGGAGGGAATACGTTGGAAAAATTTGTTTTTATATTTGGACCACAAGCTGTTGGGAAGATGACTGTTGGACAAGAATTATCCGCCATAACAGGTTTAAAACTCTTTCATAACCATATGACCATTGATTTATTAGAACCTCTTTATGGGTTTAGTCCTGAAATGTGGCGTCTTACACGCTTATTTCGAAGTGAAATATTTCAATCCTTTTCAAAAATCGATCAATACGGAATGATATTTACTAAAATATGGTATTTTGATCAAAAAGAAGATTGGGACGAAATTGAATACATGTGTAATATTTTTAGTTCTCAAGGGGTTGATATATATTTCGTAGAATTGGAAGCGGATGTAGAAGAAAGGCCTATTCGAAATAAAACAACTCAACGGCTTGAACATAAGCCAACCAAGCGAAATGTTGAACAATCTGAACAACATTTACTTAGCACATTAGAAAATAGAAGGCTGAATTCAATAGATGGTGAAATTAAAACAAAAAACTACTTGCGAATCAACAATACAAAATTGGATGCAATGGAAGTAGCACATATGATAAAAAAAGAATTTAGCTTCTAGATAAAAAATTATGTAATACTTTATTTAGTATTAAACACTCAGCTGACAAGTGATAAGGGTTATATTTACTTTTGTCGATTTACCTGAAGCAGGGTAATACCGATGGAGGAGAAAAGGCTGTTATCAAGTGATTACTCTTACTAGGGACACATTTCTTTTGTTCAATAATCAAGTGCGGTAAAAACAAACAAAGGAGTTGCGGTAATTTGAAGCGAATATTATTACTTATTTTAATAGTTTGTGGCATTCTAACTGGTTGCGAGGGAAATAAAGTTACCATTTCAGAAATTAATATGGAAAAGGTAAATGATAATGTGACAAACTATATTAATATTGTAGATAATGATGAAAAAGGTACAGGAACTGGCGTTTATATGTACAACGATTCTAAAAATCAACGCTATTTGTATCTTAATCAAGACTTCTTGGACGATGGAAGAGATTTTGGAGATATAGATATTAAACTAGATGAAAATTCGATTAACATTTATCTGAACGACATTTCAATTTCTGAGGGGGAAGTAGACACATATAAGTTATATAAAATCAATTTAAAAGGGGACTATGAGTACCTGAAAGTTTTTAAGAATGGTGTGGAAACCCATTTTGATGGGATTGGGGCTTAGCAGGTGTTCTGGGAATGATTGTTTAATATGCGGCATGTCCTAGCATAATGCGACCATTATTAGATGGTCTATTTTTATATCCAAAACATTAAGGTGATCTCAGATAAGAATTGTGAAATGTTACACTTACACGCTGCATTTTAGTTTAAGAAGGAAAAACTAATTATTTTCTAGAACAGCGGTAGTTTTGTTAAAGAAGCTTAATTTTATAGTATCAACTATTAATACCTAGTGATAAAATTAATTAATAGTCTTAATAATATTGATATGGGGGATTAAATGATGTTAGATACTCAAAAAATTAAGGAAATAATTAGGCATCGATATCCATTTCTATTAGTTGATAAGATTTTGGAATTAGAAGAAGGAAAAAGAGCGGTTGGTATAAAAAATGTGACAGCAAATGAGGAATTTTTTAACGGGCATTTTCCCAACTACCCTGTTATGCCAGGTGTATTAATTGTTGAGGCATTAGCTCAAGTAAGTGCAGTTGTGATGTTAACTAAAGAAGGAAACCAAGGTCGATTAGGGTTATTAGTAGGAATAGATAAATGTCGTTTTAAACAGCAAGTAAAACCAGGAGACCAACTTCGTCTTGAGATTGAAATCACTCGATTAAAAGGACCTATTGGAAAAGGCACAGGTATAGCTACGGTTGACGGGACATTAGTTTGCGAAACAGAAATAACATTTGCATTTGGTGATTAAAATCTCGTGCAATATATGGGTAAATTCGTTTTTCTTATTGAATTAACGGTGCAAGTTAGTTGAATAAGGATATTTCCTATTTTAAGCGAATAATAATTTCAAACATCTTAACACGAATACATGTATTGAAAATAACAGGAGCATGGGAGGTATCAGATATGAAAATCAATAGAATAGATCATGTGAGTATAAACGTAAATAATCTTGCAGAGGCTAAAGCTTTTTTTCTTGAGTTAGGACTTGAAGTGCATGCGGAATGGGAATTAGATGGTAAGCAGTTGGATAAAATTGTTGGGCTTAATGATGTTAAAACGGCATGTGTAGGAATGGGGATGCCAGGTGGTCAAACATGGATAGAGCTAGTCAAATTTTGTACGCAATCAGACGAAAAAGACCTTGAGCTACCCTCTGCAAATACACTGGGTATCCGACATATTTGCTTTGCTGTTGAAGATATTGATGCTGTTGTTGCAAAATTGAAAAAGAGGGGTACGGAAATCTTTAGTGAGGTACAGCAATATAAAGAAACTTATAAGTTATGTTACGTTCGTGGTCCAGAGGGGATTATTTTAGAGTTGGCGGAGAAACTAGGGTAAATATTCAATGGACTTATAACAATTTATATTTCAAACTTAAAGATCTCTTATTAAATTATCGGATGCTTTACTTCAAGAAGGAGTAAAGCATTTTTCTCTTACTAATGCGGCAGTTTAGCGGAAGATGAGTAATCCTACAAAACGGTGCACAGAATGTCGGATGAATACATACAATTCCTGCTATTCTATTGATGAAAGGAGGTCGTATAATGGATTCGCTTAAAAACATGAACGATGCAATGAAGTATATTGAGGAAAACCTAACTAATGAAATAGACTTCAAGATGGTGGCTATGCTGGCTCATTGTTCCGAATATCATTTCAAAAGAATGTTTTCTTTCCTTGCAGGAATTACATTGTCAGAATATATTCGCCGTAGACGACTAAGTTTAGCAGCATTTGAGCTAAATATCAGTAACATAAAAATTATAGATATTGCGATTAAATACGGATACAATTCACCGGACTCTTTTACTAGAGCTTTTCAACATTTACACGGTGTAACACCGTCTGAAGCAAGAAACAATGGAAAGCAGTTAAAGGCCTATCCACTAATGACCTTTCAATTATCAATTAGAGGAGGAAGAGAAATGAATTATAGGATTGAGCAAAAAGAAGCATTTAACATAGTCGGTATCATGAAAAGAGTTCCTATTATCTTTGAAGGAGAAAACCAGGGAATTACAGAAATGTGGAAGTCTTTGACCATGGAAAAAATAGATCAACTAAAAAAACTCTCTAATGTTGAACCTTTAGGGATGATTCAAGCATCTACAAATTTTTCTGAAGGCCGCATGGAAGAAAAAGGGGAGCTTGATCAGTATATAGGAGTTGCAACTACACAAGAATTCCCCGAACAACTTTCAAAACTAGAAGTTCCTGCTTTAACATGGGTGATATTTGAATCAACAGGACCTTTTCCTAGTACGCTACAAGAAAATTGGGGAAGGATTTATTCCGAGTGGTTTCCGTCTTCCAGTTATCAAGTAACAGTAGGACCTGAGATATTGTCGATTAAAACTAAAGATCTAACTTCACCGTCTGTGAAGAGCGAAATTTGGATTCCAGTTTTGAAAAAATAAATATAATTAAAGATAAATGAGCTGTTTTGGCAGCTCTTTTATTAATAGATGGGATTATTGTGAAAGTATACACTTAAACTAATGCGGAAGGTTAGTGTAACTCTAAAACAAGCGGTGCAGGTTAGTGAAGAAAATTAAAATAACTAAAAAAGGAGTTCTTGAATGAAGAAAAAGATTAACATAGGTTCATTTATCTTATCAATAATTTGTATTTTATTATTTCTCCTTGTTTCATTTTCAGGTCTGATTGATTATTCCGTTATGGGTACACACCCTTTAACTCTGGTTTTATATATTACATTGCTAACTTTAATTTTAGGAGTATTAGGTTTTTCAGGTATTCATGATTGGAAGGGAATGGCGAGGAGTGTGACTACATTAATTATTACATCAGGGTTATCAGCGTTTTTGACTTTCGTTATTTTTTTTGGAAGTTTATTAAGATAACTAGGTGCTTTACTTCATGAAGGAGTAAGGCTTTTTTTATTGAACTAAACGGTAGGTTAGTTCAATAACAAATTATATGTTTATTGTATTGAGAATAAAGTACCTTTAACTTGACAATAAAATCACCTAAATTATAATGGATATTACAGACTCCTGAAGTCTTTAATTTTGAGAGAGGATGAAACATATTGCAATCAAATTGAGGAGGGATTTTTTTATGGAAAAGAATTTATTTAAACATCAAGTATGGAAGTATGCTTGGGATAATGATCCAAACAATTCTTTAAGAATTATGCAAAGACTAGGTCAAGGTAATTTTCAAACAGAAGAGTTCAAAAAATGGGCGATATCATATGAAATAGATTAATAAATGTAAATAACATTTTTTTTACTTTAATTATAGATATAAAAGATCTTTTATGGTTGTTATAAAAATAGGGAGGTAATAAAATGAATGTATTTGATTGTATCGTTATTGGTGGAGGTCCATCTGGGTTAAGTGCTAGTTTAACTTTAGGTAGGGCTAGGAGAAAAATTGCATTATTTGACGATGGAACGAATAGGAATAGAGTCACACATGAGTCACATGGATTTATTACTCGAGATAGGATAAAGCCGCAAGAGTTCAAAGAAATAGGCTTAAAAGAATTGGAGAGGTATCCATCCATATCATATTTTAAAGCAACAATTACTGAAATAATTAAGGATATAGATAATGATAGATTTATTGTCAAAACACATGATGGTCAGGAATGTGTTACAGAAAAGATTATGTTGGCTACAGGTATTCAAGAGGTATTTTCTATTCAAAGTGTAAGAGATTATTATGGGAAAAGCCTTTTTAGTTGTCCTTATTGTGATGGTTGGGAGCTAAGGGATAAGCCATTAATTGTAATGGCAGAAAAAGAAGAGCATGCACTGCATATGGCTAAATTAATTTATAACTGGTCGCAGGATTTAGTTGTCTTAACAAATGGAGTTCAACTATCTAAAGATGGAGTTACAGAGTTACAAAAACGCAATATCAAAATTAAATCAGAGCCGATTAAAAACTTAATAGGTAATAATGGTTATCTACAAAAAATTGAATTTGTAACAGGAGAAACGATCTTTAGATCAGGTGGGTTTGTTGTTCCATCTTTTTATCGTCCAAATCAATTTGCTGAGATACTAGAGTGTGAAATTCAAGAAAATGGTACAGTTGTAACAGATGGTGTTGGTAGAACTACACAAAAGAACATTTATATTGCGGGAGAAACTGAAAAATCGGGACCATCCTCATTAATTATTTCTGCTGCCGACGGCAATAAAGCTGCTGTTTCCGTTAATACCGATTTAACTATGGAACGTTTTTGATAAAGTAAAAATGTCCTCCCTTTAGTCAAACCGAGTGATTTTTAAAAAATGACATCAAAATACAATGAGTTGGAGATGCACTTTCCAGCTCATTTAAATGTGCATTTTGAATCAACCTTATCTTTAACATAGACCTTTTATTATTAAAATTAGAGCAATAGAATCTTAAGTATTGCATATTTCATCAATTTATATTATATTAATTGATGTATCAATTATTGACGTGTCAATTAATATAATAAAAAGGAGTAACTACAATATGCTTAAATATCAAAAAACAAATGATTTCAATGAAATTGTATACGGTCGTCGTTCCATTAAGGTATATGACCCCTCGGTTAAAATCAGCCGTGAAGAAATGACCGAAATTATAGCTCAAGCTTCAAAAGCTCCATCTTCTATTAATTTTCAGCCTTGGAGATTTGTAGTCATTGACAGCGAAGAAGGAAAAGCAAAGCTTGCAACACTTGCCAAATTCAACAAGGATAAAGTATTAAGTTCATCTGCGGTGATCGCTGTCTTCGGTGACCGAAATAATTTTGATTATGCCGAAGAGATATTTAGCAAAGCGGTTCAACTTGGATATATGCCTCAAGAAGTTAAAGAAGCACAATTAAATTATTTTAAACCGTTTTATGAAAATATGTCCGATGAGCAAATGAAAGATATAGTTATGCTGGATGCAGGTCTTGTTTCCATGCAACTTATGCTAGTAGCTCGTTCATTCGGGTATGATACGAATCCTATCGGTGGATATGAGAAAGACAAGATTGCTGAAGCATATGGTCTGGACAAAGAACGTTATATACCGATTATGTTAATTTCCATTGGTAAAGCCATTAATGAAGGTTATCAATCATATCGTCTGCCTGTCGATACAACTACGATCTGGAAATAAGATAGAACCTTTTGAATATAAATTGGTGGATAAGTTACCATTTCGAGTTGTACTTTAAAAAATTTTGTATTATATTTTATTGACAGGTCAATAATTGAGGCTTCAATAAAGTAGTAGACACTCGTATATGTTGGCCACATAAAACTATTTAGGAGGTCAAATGATGCGTTGTTCACTATCTAATCATGAACAAATCTTACATCTGCTTAAAGGACTTAATAATCAAATTAGCCCTAAATTTGAACGATGCACAGGCATTAGCTCTTCACGCTATGAATTGCTACACCAGCTGTATGAAACAGATGAAATCAATCAGTCCACGTTGCAAAAAGCTGTTAATATAGATAGTGCTGCTATTACTCGCCATCTAAAACAACTTGAGGCAAACGGAATGGTCGCTAGACGAAGAAATCCTAACGATAATAGAGTGATATTTGTTCGTCTTACAGAGGAAGGGCGCAAACAAATTGTTGGTTACAAAAAAGAAAAGGTTAATTTCGTAAACCAAATGCTTCATGATTTTAACCAAGAAGAATTGGAAACCCTATCTGACATGCTTAATCGTATGCAAAATAACATAAGTGAATACTAGAATTTTTAACTTCAATTGAATAGGATCTTATCAATTGTAAGTCTTAAGTATAAATAATCTAACATAAAGGATGATAACTATGATTATAATTCATGCACATCTCCAGGTAAAAATGGATCAAGAACAAGCATTCTTGGAAGAAGCCAAAACACTTCTTGCAGCAACAAGAGCTGAAAAAGGTAATATTAGCTACGATTTGATGAAATCTACTGACCAAGATTATCATTATACAATGATTGAACTTTGGGAAGATGTAGAGGCTACTAAAGTCCATAATACGAGTGAACATTTCACAGCTTTCATTCAAAAAGCTCCGTCTTTTATGGCCGCACCGATGGACCTAAAAGTATTTGACGGAGAACTTGTACAAGCCTAAATTTTATATTAAATACCAAACACCTCAAGGATTAAATCCTTGGGGTGTTTGTTTTTGTTCATATTTTATATGATAAAAAATCCCACTAGACAGGGGAGAATCTAGTGGGCAGTTCTTTCAATTATTAAAGTGTCGTGCATTTATCACAGTGGTTCCCGTAGCATTCATGTTGTTCTTCTATTGTTTCACCACATGTTGCACATTTCTTAGCGGGCAGGTTACGGAAAAATTCAATTACGTTTTCTAACATAGTTGTTCCACCTCCATCTGTTATATAACTGTTTTAATTGTTTTCATTGTAGTATAACACAGTTCGATTTGTCAACATATTAACTGAACTTTTGATAAAATAATTATAAAGGAGAGATGAACATGTATTTTATTGATAATAAAGGAATTACAGATCCACGTATTAACTTAGCAATTGAGGAGTACGCATTAAACACAATGGACGTTGAAAAGGATTCTTTTTTTCTGTTTTACATAAATCAGCCTTCTATTATTATTGGGAGAAACCAAAATACAATTGAAGAAATAAATACTGATTTTGTAGAGAAAAATGGCATTATCCCAGTACGTAGACTTTCTGGAGGGGGTGCTGTGTACCATGATTTAGGAAACCTGAATTATAGCTTTTTAACAAAGGATGACGGAGAGAGCTTTCGTAACTTTAAAAAGTTCACACAGCCTGTTATAGATGCACTTGCAAAAATGGGTGTAAATGCAGAGTTGTCTGGAAGAAACGATATTTTGGCTGAAGGGAAAAAAATCTCTGGGAATGCTCAATACTCTACTCGTGGACGTATGTTCAGCCATGGAACATTGATGTTCGATACAGAAATAGATGCTGTTGTATCTGCCTTAAAGGTAAGCAAAGAAAAAATTGAATCTAAAGGTATTAAATCAATTCGTAGTCGTGTTACGAATATAATCGAGCTACTAGAAAATCCAATGACAGTCGAAGAATTCCGTTTAGAACTTCTCGCTTCCATCTTTGAAGGGGAAGAAAATATACAATATTGGGAGCTAACAGAGCAGGACTGGGAGAATATCCATAAGCTTTCAGAAGAGCGTTATCAACAATGGGATTGGAACTACGGTAAATCCCCTAAATTCAATATGAAGCATTCGCACCGCTTCCCAGTTGGAGGCGTAGATGTTCGTTTAGATGTAAATAAAGGAATGATTGAAGAAGTGAAAATCTTCGGAGATTTCTTCGGTGTAGGTGATATGGCTGAAGTAGAACAGCTTCTAACTGGAAAACCGTACAGCAAAGAAGGAATCGAAGCTGCATTAACAAATATAGACGTACCAAAATACTTCGGTGGTATTACAAAAGAAGAGCTTGTTCAATTAATTTATTAATAAATGGAAGAGAGTCTGACGTATGTTGGGCTCTTTTTTGTTATGATAAAGTAAGAACTGTTTTTGTGGAGGAGGATTATTGTGACAACGCATCGTGTGTTAGTTGTAGAGGATGATCGAAAGATAGCATCTCTACTTGCAGATACTTTAAGGAAATATCATTACGAGGTGCATACTATAGAGGATTTTGAACAAATAGTGGAGGAGTTTACTGCGTTTGATCCTCATATTGTGTTGCTGGATGTAAATTTACCATCGTATGATGGATATTATTGGTGTCGCCAATTGCGCCAATTAACTACTTGCCCGATTATATTCGTTTCTGCTAGATCTGGTGAAATGGATCAAATATTTGCGCTAGAAAATGGTGGAGATGATTTTATCACGAAGCCTTTTCATTATGAAATCGTCCTAGCTAAAATAAGAAGTCATTTGAGAAGAACGTATGGTGAATATGCCGCGAAGCAGGAAGAAAGAGTTATCAAGGTTGGTAGGTTACAGCTTTATATGGAACGAATGGAGTTACATACCGTACATGGTGAAATTCCACTTCAAAAGAAAGAGTGTACGATATTAGAATTATTGCTAAAAAGCCATCCGAAGCTGGTGACTAGGGAGCAACTATTAGAGGAACTTTGGGATGACCAGTCATTCGTTGATGAGAATACATTAAATGTAAATATGACAAGAGTTCGAAAAAAGTTAAGTGACTATAATGTTTTGTCTACAATTGAAACTGTTAGAGGAGCAGGATACAGATTAATCCTGAGCTCGGAGGAGTCATAATATGATTCGATTGTTTATAAAGGAGCATTTAGTTTTTTTAGTTTTTCAGGTTTTATTAGTATTATTTGTAATGCTGCTATATTGGCTGGATGGTTTCCGAAATGTAGATACTGCGGTGTATTCCATTGTTATTACTAGTATATTGACTATGACCTTTTTAGGGACATTATTTGTAAAAAAGTATGCATTCTATAAGAAGATTCTATCTGTGCCTACTAAGATTGAGGTTGTATTGCAACGAGAGGCGCAGTCCCCGGAGATAAAACAAATCGAGAAGTATTTGCAGCATATTTATCGTTTGTATCAAAAGGAAGTACAACTTCTATATGCTAGGCAAAATAGACATTTACAATTTATGAATAGCTGGGTACATCAGATGAAAACACCTATTTCGGTTATAGAGCTGATGACTCAAGGGAATGATCAAGTAGATGCAGCTGGTGTTTCTGAAGAAATGGATCGACTGAAGCGTGGTCTGGATGCAGTTCTGATGAATGCTCGGTTAGATACATTTGAAGAAGATATGCAAATTGAACAAATTGATATAAAACAGCTTGTTATGGAAGTGGTATCTAGTAACAAGCGATTATTTATAGGAAGTCATGTATTTCCGGTTATATCTATTGAAGAAGATTGTACGGTTACTTCAGATTCGAAGTGGTTACGGTTTGTAATAGCTCAATTTTTAACAAATGCGATTAAATATACTTTTGAGGAAAACAAAAAGGTATACTTTGAAACTACCTTTGAACATAATCAGGTCATTTTATCCGTAAGAGATGAAGGAATTGGCATACCTGTCTCAGATATGAAAAGAGTGACAAGAGCTTTTTTCACTGGAGAAAATGGCAGGAAAACTGGTGAATCTACTGGAATGGGATTATATTTGGCACAGGAAATTTGTCATAGATTAGGGCATGAGATGAAAATAATATCAACAGTGGGAGAAGGAACGACAGTATCGATTGTATTTGAACAACAAGAAACTTCAGAACGAGGTGAGCTCGATGTCGATATTAACACTGGAAGAAATAACGAAGGTATATGAGGGGAAAGTCGCGCATTTAGCGATAAATCAACTAAGCTTCGAGGTAGAAAAGGGAGAATTCCTTGCAGTTATGGGCCCATCAGGTAGTGGGAAAACAACTCTACTCAATTTGATATCAACAGTCGATAGCCCAACTTCAGGAGATATGACGATTAATGGTTTAGATCCTATGAAATTGAAAAGCAATGATTTGTCATTATTCCGGAGAAGACAGCTTGGCTTTGTTTTTCAGGACTTTAATCTACTTTCAGCATTAACTGTGGAAGAGAATATGGTATTGCCATTAACATTAGATGAACAGCCGATAAACGTGATGAAACAAAAAGTTAATAGTATAGCGGAACAGCTTGATATTACCTCTATTTTAGAAAAAAGACCATTTGAAATTTCCGGGGGACAAGCGCAAAGAACAGCAATTGGACGCGCTTTAATACATGAACCTTCTATTATACTGGCAGATGAGCCAACCGGAAACCTGGATTCAAAAGCTGCAAAAGATGTGTTAGAACTGTTATCTAATGTCAATAAAAGAAGTAATACGACCATCATTATGGTGACACATGATCCAATTGCTGCAAGCTACTGTGATCGTGTTTTGTTTATAAAGGATGGCGAGTATTTTAATGAAATATATAAAGATGACCGAAGACAAACGTTCTTTCAACGTATTTTAAATGTCTTATCTTTACTGGGTGGAAATGTAAATGACCTTTCGACAATTCGCTTATAATAATGTCATTCGAAATGCACGTGTATATGCTGCATTCTTATTGGCGAGTATTTTTTCAGTTTTAGTGTTTTTTGTCTATTCAATGTTAATGTTTCATCCCAATATTGAAGATCAATTTTTACAGAATATCGCTTTTGGCGGAATGTTCATTGCACAGGTTATTTTAATAATATTCACTTTGTCTTTTTTATTTTATTCGATGAGTGCTTTTCTAGAGGCTCGTTCACAGGAATTTGGAGTCCTATTAAATTTAGGGATGGACAAGCGTCAGCTTAATCGGATGATTTTCTTAGAAACGATGATATTAGGGTTTATATCAACAACTGTAGGTATCTTTTTTGGATTTGCTTTTTCTAAGTTTTTCTTTATGGTTATTCGAGAGATGTTTTTACTTGATAATCTACCATTATATTTGTCATGGAAGCCTTTTACATTGACTATTCTTGTATTTTTATCATTGTATATCATTATTTCCTTTGGTAGCTCAGTATTTATACGTAAAAAGAATATAATTCAGCTTCTAAAGGGATATGGTAAACAAAATGAACAAGAGGCTTATAGTAAGGGAAGGGCAGTATTTGGATTATTGCTGCTTTTCACTGCTTATAGTTTAGTTTTATTATCTCTTTTTCAAATTAAAGTATATATGAGCTTTATCATTATTTTCCTGGCATTGGTTGGCACTTATCTGTTCTATACAGATAGTGTTTTGTATTTGTTAGGAATTATTCGAAAGCGTAAGAATTTGTACTGGCATTCATTTCGATTGATAGCATTTGCAGAAGGTTCTATTAAAATAAGAGAAAATGCTCGAATGTTTTTCATAGTTACGGTTGTTTCGACAATAGCTTTTCTTTCAGTAGGTGTTGTAACTTCGTTTACTTCTTTTACAGCGCAATATAGGGAAATGAATCCGGTCAGTATTTTCTATTCAAGTAATTGGGATAATCCTTTTGAGGAAGAGCATGTGATGAAACTATCTCAGGAGCTTCAAAGGGAGGGGTTGTCTTATGACTTAGTTAAGCTCTCTGTAAAAAAACAAACTTCTTCTAATTTGCGTAGCCAAGTAAATCTTATAAAAGAATCGGAAGTAAATAGTTTAGCGGTTGCATTGAAAATTCCTTTGATCGACCTGCAAAATGGGGAAGCATTGATCATACCGAATAGACGTGAAGACTACGAAGGCTTAAGGATTGAAGACGAGCAAACGGTGCTAGAGGAAAGCAGTGTACCTATTCAGATTAAAGGAATCTATGATCGCTTGATATTCCCATCCATTGCCCTTAAAAATAGATCGTTAATCATTAGTGATGAGGATTACGAACTTATTACTGAGCCTTTATATGGATATGGCTTAAGGGAGTCAAACATAACATTTTATGCTTTTCATGTTTCCGAGTGGCTTCGCACGAAGGATGTCGGCACTGACTTAGACAGAATTATGACTCAAACCATGGGAACTTCAGATATAAATCCCAATGCTTACTATTTCTTTAATCCTGGCTTAAATTATTCTATCATCCGTGCTACATTCTCTTTATTGTTATTTACAGGTTTGCTTGTAGCAGCAGTATTACTGCTTGCAGCTGGGAGTTTTGTGTACTTTAAGCTTTATACAGATTTAGAGCGCGATAAAAAACAATATGATGTACTTCGTAGAATGGGCGTTACGGATCGAGAGTTAGTGAAAATAGTAAATCGCCAGTTAATTCCTCAGTTTTTCCTGCCTTGGGGATTGGCTATGGTGCATAGTACGTTTTCGTTTATGTTTTTACAAGCATTTTGGGTCGACTTAGCAGCAGTTTCCATAGCAATGGAAATGTTACTTGTATTAATAGCATTCACTATTATTCAAGTTTCTTATTTCTTTTTGATTCGTTGGAGATACATTTCCCATATACAATAGTGAAAAGAAGGTTACAGGAGTAGCCTTCTTTTTTGGGTATAAGAACTTTTTAATACGGCAAATGAACTAGTAGTAATTTTCTTCAGCAATTCTTAAAGTATGAAATTAAAGTATTTAGAAATAGAATATTAAATCTAATTAGCGCAAGTAATGATCATATTCTAGTTTTTCTTGAATTGTCAAAACTTTTCTTATATAATGAATACGGGGATAATGAATGGTCATTCATTCAAAAAAGATGGGAGACGAGAGTATGAGTTTAGTTTCACGTGTTCAACAGATTGCTAGTGAGCATCCGGAGAAGGTTGCCTATCATTTTATGGGGAAAGATACTACATACGCAGAATTCGATCAGTCAGTTGAGCTATTTGCAGGGGCATTAAAGTCAATTGGTGTGGATAAAGGCGATAATATTGGTTTTTTACTAGGGAACTCGCCACATTTTTTAATTTCTTTATATGCTACTATGCGAATTGGTGCGACGGCAGTTCCGATTAATCCAATTTATTCGCCAGATGAAATCAGTTACATTGTAAAAAACAGTGATGCTAAGGTAATTATTGCTCTGGATGCATTATTGCCTTTAGTAGAGAAAGCCGCTGGAGTTTTCACTTCGGTTGAAAATTACATTATTTGTGAAACGCAGCCGGCTACTGTTCAAAAACTAGCTGATTTACCAGAAGAATTGAAGACAAAAGTGAAACCGTTTTCAATGATGATTTCTTCATCTATACTGGGTACTTCTGCAGTGGATACAGACCCAGATGATATTGCTGTAATCTTATATACTTCTGGAACTACTGGTCATCCAAAGGGTGCAATGTTAACATACAATAATATTTACTCTAATGCTCGTGATGTTGCAGAATACTTGAAGATTAATACAGAAGATCGTGTAATAACAACTTTACCTGTATTTCATGTGTTTGCACTAACAGTAGTTGTGAATGCGCCATTACTAATGGGGGCAACCCTTCTATTAATTCCAAGATTTACCCCACAAGAAGTGTTTAGTGTTGCAAAAGAGCATCAAGCAACAGTATTTGCAGGTGTTCCAACCATGTATAATTTCTTGTATCAATTCCCGGAAGCCAATGTAGAAGATTTTTCAAGTATTCGCTTAGCAATTTCAGGTGGATCTTCATTGCCAGTTGCACTGTTACATAACTTTGAAAACAAGTTCAATGTTCGTGTATCAGAAGGATATGGTTTGTCGGAGGCATCACCGGTAACATGCTTTAACCCAATAGACCGTGATCGTAAGCCAGGTTCAATCGGAACAAATATCGTAAATGTGGAAAATAAAATCGTCAATGAACTTGGAGAAGAAGTTCCAATAGGTGAGGTAGGAGAACTGATCGTTCGCGGACCTAACGTCATGAAGGGTTACTACAAGATGCCGGAAGAAACAGAAAGTGCAATCCGCGATGGCTGGTTATATACTGGAGATCTTGCAAGACAAGACGAGGAAGGCTATTTCTTTATCGTTGACCGAAAAAAGGATATGATTATCGTTGGTGGCTATAATGTATATCCACGTGAAGTAGAGGAAGTGCTATTTACACATCCTAGTATAGTTGAGGCAGCAGTTGTCGGAATTCCTGATCTAAACTTTGGAGAGGAAGTGCTTGCATTTGTTGTCAAAAAAGATCCTACGTTGACAGAACAACAGTTACAAGACTATTGTTCAGAAAAACTAGCAAAATATAAAGTGCCTAAGAGGATTGAATTCTTAGAGGAACTTCCTAAGAATACAACGGGTAAAATCCTACGACGCTCTTTAAAAGCACAAACAGTTTAAAAGATAAATTTATCGCTCCTCATGTAATCTTGAGGAGCTTTTTTTATAGACTTTCATAGAAACTAGAAGGAAAAAGATTTCGAATGTCGAAATAAATAGAGAGAGTAGATTTAAATAGAGGGGGATTTTTAAATGATTAAAAGAAAACTAGAAGCAACCGATTTATTTGCAATACAATCGATAACAAATCCTGTGATTTCACCAAACGGAAAGGAGGCAGTTTTCATTCGTACGGAAATGCACAAAGAGGATAATAAATACTATGCTTATTTATATCACGTAGATATCGAAACGGATGAAATAACACAATGGACCCATTCGAAAGAAAAAGTGTCATCCCCTAAATGGTCAGCAGATGGGAAACAACTAGCATTTCTATCAAATCGTGATAAGAAAAATCAGATTTACATTATGTCAGCTAGAGGTGGAGAAGCAAAACGGCTTACAAAATTTAAAGACGGTGTTTCTAGTTTTATTTGGTCTCCTTGTAGTAAAAAGATTTGGTTCTCTGCTTCCTTTAAAGACGGGGAAAGTTGGACGGACGATGCTGAAAAGGAAGATAAGAAACTACCGGAAGCTTATATTGTTGAAAAAATGAAGTATCATAGTGATGGAGTAGGTTTGTTACCTAAAGATACAAACCGACAAATTGGATCTATCGTTATAGCATCTGGAGAAGTTAATGCCTTTACAGATGGTACATTTAATCATAGTCTTCAGGCAATTTCTCACGATGGGAAAAAACTAGTAATCGGTGTGAATCGTGATGAAAATCAAGATTTTTCATTCCGTGAGCCTATATTATTAATCGACGTTGAAACGAAAAAAGAAACGGTAATTATTGAAGAAAGCGGATATTTTGGAGGAGCAACATTCTCAGCAGATGATCAATATATTGCCTTTGGAGGAATGCTACACACATTTAAAAATGCAACACATGCAGAGGTGTATGTATATGAAGTGAGAACTGGCAAACTTCAAATACTTACTGAAGGTATTGATGCTCCAGTAGGGGATTATGCAGGAGCAGATATCCAACAAGGAGCAAGTGCACCTGATGTTGTTTGGACTGAGCAGAATCACCTCTATTTCCAACTATCCACAATGGGGGATGTACGTTTGTATTTCGCGTCTCTTGAAGGGGAGATTTACCCAGCAACACCGGAAAACGAGCATGTATATGGATACGATATTGCGGGTAATGGAACCTTTGCTCTTGCGACAATAAGTAATGCAATATTTCCCGGGGAATTATTTAAACTAAATTTGGCGACTGGTGAAAGAATTGCTCTCACTAAATTTAACGAAGAGTTGTTAAATGAAGTAGAGCTTGTCGAACCAGAAGCCATTGTGTATAAAGGCCTTAATGATTGGGATGTCCACGGTTGGTTAATGAAACCGACAGGCTACCAGGACGGAAATAAGTATCCACTTATTGTAGAAGTTCATGGTGGACCTCATACGATGTATGCGAATACATTTTTCCATGAGCTACAACTATTAGCGGCGCAAGGATATGGAGTTTTATATGTAAATCCACGTGGAAGTCATTCATATAGTCAACAATTTGTTGACGCTGTTCGCGGAGATTACGGTGGTGGTGACTATGAAGATATCATGGCTGGAGTAGATTATGTGTTGAAGGAAAATGATTGGATTGACAAAGACCGCTTAGGAGTAACAGGTGGGAGCTACGGTGGGTTTATGACAAACTGGATTGTAGGGCATACAAATCGCTTTAAAGCAGCGGTTACGCAACGTTCGATTTCAAATTGGATCAGTTTTTATGGAGTTTCTGATATTGGATACTACTTCACACCATGGCAAATTGGTACCGATATGACGGATATTGATAAACTATGGGATGCGTCTCCACTCAAATACGCAGCTAACGTAGAAACACCTTTATTGATATTGCATAGCGAAAATGACTATCGTTGTCCTATCGAACAAGGGCAACAGCTATATATTACGTTAAAAGCTATGGGGAAAGAGACAAGTTTCGTGCGTTTCCCGCAATCCGATCATAATTTATCTCGAGTAGGACTGCCTAATTTAAGACAAACACGACTTGATCAAATCACGAGCTGGTTTGCCAAATATATTGGTTAACGGAAAAAAGACCCCGTCATTTCGATAAGGAAATGACGGGGTTTTGTTGGATTGGATGATTCCGCCAAATAATTGGTCGAATCCAATATAAATTACTTTTTATGAAATCCTTTTTTATAATAGACAATCACTAATCCGATTATCCATATGGGACCTACTATTAGGGCGATACGTGTATCGGGGAAGTAAGCCATGAGACCAAGTACCAATACTAAAAAAGCTAGTGCTAAATAGGATCCTACTGGATAGAACAAAGCCTTATAGGAAAGCCTTGATACTTCTCCTTTTGTAAGTGTTTTACGGAATTTTAATTGAGATAATAATATAATTCCCCATGTCCAAACGGCTCCGAATGTCGAAATACTCGTTACCCAGATGAATACTTTTTCAGGAACTAAGTAATTTAATACAACCCCAACTAACAATAAAACCGCTGAAAATATAATAGCTTTTGAAGGTACTCCCGATCTGCTGATTTTAGAAAATGAATTAGGAGCTTGTTTCTGCTGAGCCAAATTAAATAACATACGCCCAGTGCTAAAAATACCACTATTACAACTAGATAGTGCAGCTGTAAGGACTACAAAGTTAATAATACCTGCTGCTGGACCGATACCAATTTTCTCGAACATTAAAACGAAAGGACTTCCGTTAGCTCCAATCTCGTTCCATGGATAAATAGACATTATTACAAACAGTGCCCCAACATAGAACAGTAAAATACGCCAAAACACCGTATCGATTGCTCGTGGTATCACTGTTTTAGGATTTTTTGCTTCTCCAGCAGTTACACCGATCATCTCCACACCTAAATACGCAAACATGACCATCTGTAGGGACATGAATATTCCAGTAACGCCATTTGGAGCAAATCCACCGTTCGACCATAAATTGCTTATGCCAACTGCTATTCCATCATTACCGAGACCAAAAAGAATAACCCCCAACCCTACAAAAATCATTGCTAAGATGGCAATAATTTTAATAAGCGCAAACCAAAACTCAAACTCCCCATAAGCTTTAACGGCTATTAAGTTAATAAGTGTCATAATAACTAATGCACCTAATGCCCATATCCATGGAGCAGTGTCTGGATACCACATTTGCATATATACTCCTACAGCTGTAATCTCTGCCATACAGGTAACTACCCATAAAAACCAATAATTCCATCCTGTTATGTATCCAGCAAGAGGACCTAAATAATCCTTTGCATACCGACTAAATGAACCCGAAACAGGATTATGAACAGCCATTTCTCCAAGCGCTCGCATGATGATAAAAATAGCCATTCCCCCGACGATATAGGAAATCAGAATAGCTGGTCCTGCAAGTTGTATTGCCGTTGCTGAACCTAAAAATAGCCCAACTCCGATTGCTGCTCCTAATGACATCAAGGTGATATGTCGTTGTTCTAAACCTCGTTGTAATTGATTTCCACCCAAGCTATGTCACTCCTCGTTATTTAATACTGTAAGATAAAACTTTATCACAATAATGTGCATATTGGGAACAGTCTATCATACTGATATTGTGGTAAAATTATGTATACAAAGCATGATAGAATGGAGTTAAATGATGAAAGATGTAACGATTCGTCCTATTATCGAAGGAGAGCTTTTTAGACTATGGGAATTAAGTGCAAAGGAAGAAGCACCTGAGTGGAAAAAATGGGATGCACCTTATTATCCGCATATTCCTACAACATTAGAGAATTTCTTAGAAAAGAAAGATCAATTGATCCAGCAAGATGATATGTGGGGTATTTATGTAAATGGAGAATTAGTCGGTTCACTCTGTTACTACTGGGAGCACGAGGAATCCCTCTGGTTAGAAATGGGGATTGTCATTTATGAAGCCAATTTTTGGAGTGGTGGAATAGGCACAGAGGGACTTCGAATGTGGATTAATCATTTATTTAAAGAATTACCACTTGTTCGTGTTGGTTATACAACTTGGTCTGGTAATGAACGCATGATTAAAGTCGGTGAAAAGTTGGGTATGTCTATGGAAGCAAGACTACGAAAATGTCGTTTCTATAACGGAGTATATTATGACTCTATTCGAATGGGTTTATTAAGAGAAGAATGGGAAGAACGTGTATGACACCATTAGTTGAATTAAAGCAGCTGATGAAAAAGCATTGGGATGCTCAGAAAAAAAGTGAACTATTTTCTGATGTAACTACTACTATCGAACAACCAGAACGTATTGCCTTACTCGGTAAATCTGGGCAAGGTAAGAGTACGCTCCTACGCATTCTAGCAAAATTAGAATCTGTTGATAGTGGAACGATTTACTTCAACGGTCAATTAATGAGTGAAGTAGATAGTAGAATATGGCGTATGAACATATGCTATGTTGCCCAACAAGCTACAATGCTTCCAGGGACCATATTGGATAATTTAATGATCAGCAGTAAAATACATAATCGAACTTTTGAAGAAAGTTACGCAAGACAGTTGATAAAAGCAGTAGGGTTAGATCATTTAGACTGGGGGAAGCATGCAGGAGATTTATCTGGTGGGGAAAAACAGCGTATTGCTTTAGTTCGCTCGTTGCTATTACGACCGAAAATATTACTTCTTGATGAAATTACGGCTTCTCTTGACCAACAGAGTAAGGAATTAGTAGAACAGCTACTATTCAAACTCCATCAAAAAGAGAAGATAGGATTTATTTGGGTGACACATGATATGGAGCAAGCCAAAAATGTTAGTGAACGTATTTGGTATATGGAAGATGGGACACTTGCAAGTGATGTAAAGACGTCTGTGTTTTTAGACGACCAAGCGAGCTCTCCAACACAGGTGAAACTATGAGCCTGCTAGCATTAAGTTTTACTTTACTGTTTGTCATTATTACGATGCTAGTATCGGTTTGGCAAAAGCTTGACTTAGAGAAGGACATTGCAATCGGAACGGTTAGAGCGGCAATACAGTTACTTGCTGTTGGGTATGTTTTGCAGTTTGTATTCCAGTCAGAAAATATTCTATTCATTATCATAATCATTTGCGTCATGATTGTTGTCGCAGCATTTAATGCAGCAAAACGGGCAAAAGGAATGGAAGGAGTGATATGGAGAATTATTCTCTCTATTGCTACGATGGAAATCCTAATGATGGGACTATTACTAAGCTTGCAAATCATAGACGCAACACCACAGTACATCATCCCGCTAAGTGGAATGACTATTGGTAATGCAATGGTTGCGTGTGGATTGTTTCTAACACAACTAAAGCGAGAAACGGAAAGCTCTAAAGGGGAAATTGAAACCTTACTTTCACTCGGTGCAACTAGTCGCCAGGCTGTGCAAGATGTGTTAAAACGCTCCGTCAAATTCAGTATGATTCCGACAATTGATGCGATGAAAACAGTGGGACTTGTCCAATTGCCGGGAATGATGACAGGAATGATTATTGCTGGAGCAGACCCAGTCGAAGCAGTTCGTTATCAAATATTGATTATTTTTGTATTTACTAGTTCCTCAGCCATTACAAGTATGATGCTAAGTGTACTTTGTTATAAAAAATTATTTACAAAGGATCTACAATTGAAGGATTGGAGATAAAAAATAATGAAGCCAATACTAATTGAAGAAGCACCAACTAAAGTAATTGTTAAATATGATTCTATCCCTTTTGAATTACCATTAAATATAAGAGAACAACATCAACAGTTTTGGAATGAGCAAGTAAAGATAAATCCTCATTTTCGTAATGGAGAAGTTTTTACTACTACCGAAATTTTTAAATCTCCTAAGGAATTACAGATCACGGTAGTAAAAACAGACTATAAACACTACTTATATACGATTCGTCACGAAAATACTGATTTTCCGTGTAAAGTAATTTTTACTTGTGCGGCTGTTATAACAAATGACCATTACATTGCATTCGGAAAAATGAACCAACAAACTTCAACACCAGGTCGCTTACAATTTACTGGCGGTGGTTTAGACGAGTCGGATTTAGATGGTTCGTTATTTAATTTGGAGAAAAGTATCGAAAAAGAATTGATTGAAGAAATGGGCATATCAATTAATGAGTCTTATACAAAATCTTTTAGACCAAAATTTATAAAGCGCGGAGGGAAAAATGATTTTTGGGCTATCATATTTGAATTAAAGGTTGATTTAACTGCGGATGAATTACAAGTATTATTAGATAAACATAATAAGAGTATAGTAGAAAAAGGTGACTTGCCAGAATTTAACGAGTTTCTGTTAGTTTCATTAGATAAAGAGAGTGTTCATTCCTTTTTACAAAATGATCATTCTTTAAAAGAGGAATACTTAGAGCCAATTTTGAAGAAATATATTAATAATTAACTTTTATAAATTGGTGGTAAAGTGAGAGTAAGTAGATTATATGTAAGAATGAGCAGGAATAGAAAGCGTATCAAAAAAAGCGAAACGAATTCTCGTTTTGCTTTTTGGTTGTTACACTGTTTTAATTTTTGTGAGCATTGAAATAGCTGTGCCATTAAGCGCACCTATTGTAATACAAATAAATACAAAGAAGAAACTCATTGATGCCAAATCGTCTAACTTAAAAAAGCTTATGACAGCGATTATAAATGATATTCCTATAAGAAGAATATGGTAACTATGATGATTGTAGCTATAGTTATATAAACAAAGTTTTGTAAAAAAATTCAATCCCTTCGTTGGAATTTGTGACTTGATACTTAAGAGGAAATATACCATAATCAAAAAAATCTAATGTAAAATAATCTACTACGACTTGGTGTGCTTTGAAGGATGGAGGGAAATGGAAATAAATGAGTACTAACCAAAAGGCTCTTGAACTATTTGAACAAAATCAATATGAAAAGGCATTAGAACTTTTTCGACAAGCAGTAGAGGAATCAAGAAATATCCAATCATTAAATAATTTAGCTTGGATGTACAGTTACGAAGAAGAAGATGATCAAAAAGCACTTGAATTATTGAAAGAAGTAATAGAAATGAAGCCTGCTTCTTATTTTCCATACAATTTATTAGGGGAAATTAACCTTAGACAAAAACATTGGAAACTCGCATCGGATGCACTTTCAGAGGCAATTTCGATTCAACCATCCAAGGAAGCTTATCAGAATTTAGCAGTTGCAAAATATTATTTAAAAGAATTAGAGGAAGCATCTGATTATTTCTTGCGTGTGGCAGGAAATTCGGATGTTGTTATGTTCAATCATATTAAATGTCTAATCGAGCTTGATAAGAAAACGGAAGCAAAAGAAAAACTAGATACTTTTAGTGAAGATGCAGATGACTTTATAGGAGAGGTGGAAGTTGCCGATTTGTATGTTGAGTTAGGCTGTTTTAAAGAAGCAATTCATTGGTTTGAAAAGGGGTGGGATGAATACTGGAAGACCCCTAATTGGGTAAGCCGGTTTGTCTACGCTCTATTTAAAACTAATAATAATCTCCGCATCAATGAGGTAATTCAAGAGTCTATTTTACATAAAGCTGAAGAAATCAAATCTGCTCATGAAGAAGAGTGTGATGATAATTGGACAGAAAGCGATAAGGAAACACATATGAAAGAATTACTAGAAGAAAAGAATGAATATGAGAATATGGTTAACCGAATGTCATCTGGATATATTCCCTTAATAGAATTTGATCCTGCAACTACTGGGGCATGTTATTTGTTTGGATGCAAGAGACATAACCACCCTGATTATCAAGAATAGGTTAAATAAATCGTTATAGACACAAGTGATGCTTATCACTGCTGATAAAAAATACTTGTATTAAACTAAACACTATAAAAGTATGTCGGGTAAGGCTAGATTTTGCTCGACTAAGTAAGGGGTAGTGTTAAGATGAAAAAATCGCATTTACCAATTGTTTATTCATGTTCTGGGTGTTCCTCTGCAGCACAAACAGCTAACTTAATCGCTATAAAAATGGATCGCGAGAATATTGCAGAAATGTCTTGTATTGCAGGTGTTGGGGGAGATGTTAAGCCGTTAGTTCGGACTGCAAAATCAGGAAGAGAAATAATTGCTATAGATGGCTGTCCACTAGCCTGTTGCAAGCATTCTCTTGCAAGACATGATGTTCAACCGACTCATCATTTTTTACTAAACAACTTTGATGTTCCTAAAAAAATAGGTGCTGACCCAGACCCTAATCTATTTGAAAGTGCATACGCGAAAATAATAGAGTTTAGTCATTAATTTTCACTGCATCATAAGAAGACTAAGAAAAGAAGTAACTATGCAGGAAACAAAGGATAGATACTTCTTTTAATGTTGGGTAAGATCAGGAAGAAATGTATTAATATGAATATTCTATATATATTTGGATCTACGTCAAGATTCTGGACACAAAAATATTAAGTTTTTTCTGCACAACCACCATTCATGGAGTCTTCCACATCCCAAGTAGATCGTCAAA
>FOUN01000014.1 GCA_900114885.1 Psychrobacillus psychrodurans | reverse complement strand
ACGAAACTAAACAGCCAATCGCCGGTTCAATACCGTCAATTGGCTGCATAATAGGGTGTTTTATTCCTGTCTCAAAAACGTTAGTCAGTGCCAGGACCCGTAGCTTTTTCAAATCTTATACTATTTATCAAACAAGCGAACCACCTGATTTACTGTATTTTATAATTCCTTCAGCACTTTTATAAGCTAGCGCTGCTACTGTTCCGGTTGGATTATAGCCTCCATTATGCGCGAAGTTTCCTGCTCCTACTACAAACAAGTTTTCTGCATCCCAATGTTGTAAAAACGGATTTACTACACTATTCTCAGGATTTGCTCCCATAATTGTTCCACCCGTATTATGAGTTGTCTGATAGCCTACGATATCATAATCCGTAATGACCTCTTTTCCTTCTACCGTTTTCGCTCCCATTTCTTTCATAATATTTGTAGATACTTCAGTAATATACTTATGCAAGGCTCTATCCTGATCCGTAAAATTATAAGTCATTTGGAGGAGTGGTAACCCATAAACATCCTTATATTTACTATCAAGCGACAAGTAATTTTCCTTATGAGGCATCGATGCACCTTGGGCTCCAATTGATAATGTACGAGTGTAATTGTATATAGAATTTTTCTTAAATTCTGCTCCCCAGGTTGGTGTACCTCGTTGTATTGGATTCGTTTCGATCGGTCTAAATCCGGTTTGTGTGATGGAAATACTACCCCCATGAATAAAATCTAAATCACTATGATCGAAGTTGTCCGCATTATAATCATCGATAGACATACCAAGGGCTCCCGCTCCCATAAATGTGTTCATTTGCTCATCAAAGAAACCAGTTGCACCAGGTAATATTTGATAGCAATAATTCTTACCAAGTGTTCCTCTTCCTGTTTCAGGGTCATATTGCTCACCAATTTTAGATACCATTAGCAGCTTTGCATTATTCATAACGTAGCTTGCTAGAACAACGACTTCGGCTTCTTGGATAAATTCTTCCCCAGACTGTGTGTCTAAATATCTTACACCAGTCACCTTATCCCCATTTTTTACAACTTCCAATACATTTGCATGAAATCTTGATTCAAAATTTCCGGTTTTTGTAGCCGTCGGAATAACAGTTATTTCAGGTGATGTCTTGGCTCCATATTCACAACCAAATCGCTCACAGAAACCACAATATTGACAAGCATTTATGACCTCTCCATCTGGATTTGTGTATGCCTCCGAGAGATTTGCAGAGGGTAGCATAAAAGGAGAATAGCCTAGTGATTTGGTCGCTCCTTCAAACTTTTTCAAGATGGGAGTTTTTTTCATGGGAGGTGTCGGGAAGTCCTGCGCCCTCTTACCCCAAAATGGATTTTTATCTTCCCCGGAAATCCCTGCGGTTTGATCATATTTATAAAAATACGGTTCTAACTCGTCGTAGGTAACACCCCAATCTTGAAGTAGATAATCACTGGATAACTTATTTGGACCATATTTTGCGTCTGTCATCGTTTTAATTTGAAAATCATACGGATAAAATCTCCATGTATGCCCATTCCAGTGTGTTCCTGAACCTCCTAATCCCTCACCGAGTAAAAAAGAGCTCATCTGTCTCATTGGGAGTGCAGGCATCTTTCGGTTATTTCGAATAGTAATAGTCTCTTTTGATACTTCCTGCATTAATTCATAACGAACAGCATAACGATACTCGTCATGTATTTTTTGATAGTCTTCTGTCCCTCGTTTTCTTCCTCTTTCTAAACCAATCACCTTTAGTCCAGCTTTTGCACATTCTGCCGCAATGATTCCGCCAGTCCACCCTAAACCAACGATAACGACATCTACTTTTGGTAATGTAGTAGCCATAAATCTTCCCCTCTACTTTCGTTTACATTCCGCCAAGTGACATTGGCTCGATTTTTTGGAATTTATCTTCTTCAATTACATTTATATATGCCATTTGATGTCCAGGAAACTCTTTCATCTTCCAACCATCCATGTTTCGATTACCACCATACATTGGATCCGCATAGGCTCCTTCTAATGTTGCAGTTCGAAGTAAGCGGAAGAAAAACGCTGAAGTAACTCCCGTCATTGCAATTTCATCGTTTTGAAAAGCTGTTAAAATTTCATCCATTTGCTCTGCTTCTAAACTAGAAAATCCCTTATCAAATCTATTACTAGCCTCTTCTTCTAACTTACCAATTCCTTGCCTAAAAATTGATGCTCTTGTTAGCCGACTCTGATACCCTTGAGTTTTAGCACCTACAGCAAACGGACCTTGCATGTATTCTTTTGTATTGCTCCCATACTGTCCCGCTAGTTGGTGATCAATAAAATAAGGTACCCCCAAATCAATTGCACCTGGTCCTAAATCATCTTTCGGAAAAATACGTTCCGTAGCATTTGAAAGCACATCGAACTCTCTCTGATTTTGAAAGAATTGAAATCCCTGGTTAGTTGCCATCTCATGATTTGTAGTTCCTGTATCAGATACACTTTTATCTGTCTTATCTACATTTAACCCAACTAAGCCACCGATTAACCCGCCACCAATTAATGCTCCAGTAGCAATCCCTGTCGTTTTTAGAAAGTCTCTTCTTGAATAGTTTTTTGGTTTTTCTGTCATATACATAGTCTCCTTAAAGAAAATGATCTTACTGGGAACTTCTTAAAAAAGGATATACAAATCTATTCTGTTTTAATCACTCAACATGTTTTATTAGCATATTTTGTTCTTTCGTGAAGATTATTACTTTAAAACTTGTCCGAATAGCAAGAATGCAGTTTAGCGATTCTGTGTAGAAAATAATAGTATTGGCATTTGTAATATATTGCATTCATGTTTCTCACAATTTTATTGAAAATTATGATATGATAGAACATAAAATTTTATTTGAGTTAGGAGTGCTTATATTGAAGGTTCAACCATCTACTAAAATGTCATTATTTGAAAAAGCAATTTTTGGGGATTTGAAAGCCGCCGCAGCTGCCAAGCAAGCTCAAGGCTTTAACCTATATGATTTAAGCCTAGGTAGTCCTGACCTTCCACCAGATGAACGTGCTAGAAAAGTATTATCAGATCTTAGCTATGCAACAGATTCTTATGGCTATACTCTTACTGGAACAACACGCTTCAATGAGGCAGTTGCAGATTATTATAAACGTCGCTCCAATGTTCTATTGGATCCAGAAACTCAGATTGTTCAAACGATGGGTTCACAGGAAGGACTTGTCCATCTCCCAATTGCCTTCTGTGATGAAGGAGATATTATTCTAACGACAAACCCTGGTTATGTAGCCTATGATGCTGGCATTAAACTTGCTGGTGCAGCACCCTATTATATGGAACTATTAGAAGAAAATAAGTTTTTACCTGATTTAGATGCAATACCTGAAGAGATTGCAATGAAGGCAAAACTAATGATATTAAATTTACCAGGAAATCCAGTCCCAGCAATGCCTGATCCAATTTTCTTTGAGAAAGTCGTTGCCTTTGCCAATAAATACAATATAGCTGTTCTACATGATGCAGCTTATTCAGAATTCTATTTTACTGGGAATTCGCCAAGCAGCTTCCTCTCAACACCGGGAGCATTAGAAGTAGGGATGGAGATCAACTCTTTATCGAAAAGCTTTAGCCTTGCTGGTACTCGGATTGCTTATATTGCTGGAAACGCAGAGATGATTAATATTATGAAGCAACTAAAATCGAATTTAGATTTTGGGATTTACGGTCCCATTCAGGAAGCAGGGATTGTTGTCTTAAACCATGCAGAGGAGATAACAGAACGTTTGCGTATGATATTTTCTGAGAGACATCATTTCCTCACAAACGCATTAACTGATCTTGGGTGGAAAGTCGCACCTTCCACTGGGGGGATGTTCGTTTGGGCAAAATATCCATATGAAATGAATGACATGGATTTCGTCTTTGAAGTAATTGATCAAACTGGAGTCGTAATGGTACCAGGAACCGTTTTTGGTTCCGCTGGTGCAGGCTACGTTCGCGTTGCATTAGTGCAGGATATAGATGTATTGAGACAAGCGGTAGAACAGTTAAAAAAATTAGAAGTACTTACAATTTGTTAATATTAGAATAAAACTCTTTGTAATCCAAAAATAACAGATGAGTTTCTATCCCGATAAAAAAAACAATCTTTAGTCTGATTATCGACTAAAGATTGTTTTTAGTTGGAGCTACTAAAACGAACAAGTTTTTTGCAGATTAACTTTAACTGTTGAGAATAGGCCTTAAAGTTAGTTCTGAAAATATTTGTTCACTAGAGTTTAATCTAATATAATCCCTACCCTTTAATAGATATATATTATTTGTTTAACATATATCTCCAAGCTTTGGGAGTAGAAAAAAAGACTAAGAGTGACTAGACAGGATCTGCCTAGTTATCTCTTAATCCATCTTCCTCCACTTTTGGGTGTACGAGTGCAAATCTTTCCCAGCGCCTACTTTTCCATCTAAAGTACATAATTGTAGCACGAGTCCATTCATCTGCTGCTATTGCTAGCCAAACTCCCGCTAAACCTAAATCCAATACAAAAATCAAAAAATAGCCCAATGGCAAACTCATCATCACCATAGATAGAGCACCCATAATAACCGGAAAAGTTGCATCACCTGCAGCACGTAATGAATTGATAATCACTATATTTATCGTTCGTCCTGTTTCTAATACAAAACTTAGTAGTAACACAGATGCACCTATTTTGATAATTTGTGTATTGTCAGTAAATAACCCCATAAGTGGATAACGTAGAATGATAACGATTGTTACCATTGTTACAGTAAAAACTATGGCCCATTTCACACTAAACCAAACTGATTTATATGCTTCATCTTTTTCATTTGCTCCTACCAATCGTCCGACAATTATCGCTGTTCCCATTCCAATTGCAATAGCAAATAAGTACGTGAACATCGAAATATTCACAGCATATTGCCTAGCTGCCAATGATTCTGCTCCTAAATAGGTAACGTAGTATAAGAATACAATTTGACAGCCTTGGTATAAAATCTGTTCAAATGCAGATGGAAGACCAATCCGTAAAATCTTTTTAATATACTCTTTGGACAAAGTGAAGTAATAGTGAACCTGTACTCGATACTCCATCACTCGGTATAACAGCCAGAAGAATACAAGTAATGCTAAAAAACGACTTACTACAGATGAAATAGCTGCACCTTGAACGCCTAGTTCTGGAAATCCAAATTTCCCAAAAATTAACGCATAGTTTCCTATGACATGGAAAATATTCATCCCAAGGGAAACAAACATTGTCTGCTTCGTATAACCATGAACACGAATAATAGCCGAAAGTGCATTAATAATAGCCTGTAAAAAAATTGCTCCTCCAACAATCGTCAAATATTGATGAGCATGGACTAGAACATCCCCTTGCAGATTCATTGCAACCATCATACTTTTAGAAAATAGAATGAATCCAATACTGAGGAGAATCCCCACACATAAGTTTAGGGTTACTGCCAATCCTGAAATCTTTGATGCTTCTATATAACGCTTTGAGCCTAAATATTGAGAAACAACAATTGCCGCACCATTTCCGACAACCTCTAGTACTAAGATAGCTATATGAATATACTGGTTTGCTGCTCCTACTCCTGAAACCGCATCATCCGAAAGGGCACTTAGCATGAATGTATCCGCAATTCCCATTAACATAAACAAAAATACTTCCAAAAAAATCGGCCAAGTCAAGGTGAACAGGCTTAACTTTTCTCCTAAATTGCTTTTTTTAGTAACTACCACTGCAACTCCTTCTTTATCTTGAAATTTTGATAAGAAGAATCTTACCATAGAAAATGCATTTCTACTATAGGTTTATAGGAAAAGTGCAGACGCTATAAGAACTGAGGTGATTTCGTACAATTTTCCAGTAATACAAAAATGCACGTTTGACTATTTGGAAGTCAACGTGCATTATATATTATTCAATACCTACATGTTTATGAATATACTCCCTGATTTCAGGAACAGATAACTCTAACTCATACGTCAAAAGGTTATCCTTCACATAAGCTAATTTGTTCCGCTCCACAGCATCGGATGGAATGTGTAATATATTGTCCAAATATAATATTCCCTCATTAGTTATCATTCGATCATGATCACTTAGTAGACCTTTATCATTTAGTTCACCCTGAATACTTTCCAAATTATTGCCTAATGCTTTTTTTAAGACTTCTCCTAGTTCATCTGTGTTTTTATCATTTTTTTCTAAGAAGTTACAAACATAGTATGCTAAAAGTATTTGTTCCTTTTCTACTAATTTCCCCATTGTATCTCCCCATTCCATCATTTTCCCTGTTATTCCCTTTCACATTCAATCCTAAACATATAAAACCTGAATATTCCATATCCAGGTTTTATGATTCATTCAGAAAATATTTTTTCAATGTCTTTTTTTATCGATTCTGGGCTATCTGTTGGTGCATATCTTTTAATGATTTCCCCTTTTTCATCGACAAGAAATTTAGTGAAATTCCATTTGATATTTTTCGATAAAATCCCTTTACTGTTAGCGGTTAAATGTTGGAAGAGTGGATGCGCATCTTTTCCATTAAGCTTGGTCATTTCATGCATTGGAAATGTGACGCCATAACTCATTCGACAAGCTTGCTCTGCTTCCTCAGCATTACCTAATTCTTGCTTGAATTGATTTGAAGGGAATCCTAGTACAATGAGCCCATCATCCTTATAATCATTATATATTCTTTCAAGTCCATCAAACTGACCGCTTAGACCACATTTAGTTGCAGTGTTGACGATGAGCATTGGCTTTCCCTTATACTCATTTAACTCGTACTCTTGGCCATCAGATTTTTTAACTTTAATATCATAAATGCTCATATTACTCACTCCTTAAGTTGATTTAGAATTGCATTTAACTCTTTTAGATTGGTCATTAAAGTCTGTGCGTTAATATCTAAATAATTACAACTAGTAATTTTACTTATGATTGCCTGTTCGATTGGTTTCTCCTGCTCTAGAGACTTTTCCGTCAACGAAATAACGAATGCTCGTCGATCCTTATCAGACTGCTGTTTGTTAAGCCATCCATTACTGATCATACGGTTGATAATAGGATTCAATGTTCCAATCCCAAGCCCTAATTGATTTCCGATATCCTTTACTAACAAGTTATTCTGTTCCCATAGCGTGAGAAGTACTAGATATTGCGAGAATGTTAAATGAAATTGTTCTAAAGTTTGGGCATATAGTTTTGAAAAATTACTAGATGCTTTGTATACCTCGAAGCATAGCTGTTGTTCCAATTTGGAAGGTTTGTTCAAAAAAATCACACCTAAAAGATTTATTTATAATACGATTATTTCTACATCAATGGAGTTTTTTACTGCTTTAGAATACGGGCAATAGTCATGCGCTTTTTTTACATATTTTTCTTTTAGCTCATCGTCTAAGCCAAAAATTTCAACCTCTAGCTTAGCAGCTAACTTCACGCCACCGTTTTCGTTATCGGTGATTAATGAAATAGTTGCAGTAACTTCACTCTTTTCTACTTTTACTTTATCATGTTCGAGCACTAGCTCTAAAGCACTATTAAAGCATGAACTATAGCCTGCAGCAAAAAGCTGTTCTGGGTTTGATGCAGTAGTTGCTTCTCCACCTAATGCTTGTGGTTTAGCAATATCCAAATAAAATATATTATCTAGTGAATGTACCTCACCTTGTCGACCACCTGTGTTTACAATAGTTGTTTCGTATAATGTTCTCATATTACATCCTCCTTCTATTTTAATCGTCTACGATATATTCATTACAGTAAACTACATCGTGTACGATGTAAAATAATTTGCATTTATATAATAAAAAATGCATGGAGTTTTCGACTTGAAAACTTCACACACATTTATTTTAGGAACCTATAAACAAAGCACACTGACTAATTGCGATAAAGAATGCTGCGTTATTTACAGGAGTATTGTCATTCACTTCAAGTTGAATTTTAAAAACCTTGTCGAGACTCGCTTTCCACCTTGCGATTTCATTGTCATTATAGAAAAATTTAGACCAACCTTCTATTTCTTTATCTAATTTAATCTGCAAATTACCATCTGTAATTAATAAGTCTGGCACTAGCTCTTTCCACTTATCATACGCAACTATGTATTTCTTCTGTTCGTTATAGTCAAATGCTTCAAAATAAACTTTTCCTTTGCGAGATACTTTTTTACACATACATTTTAATTCACCATTTGTATCGTAAACGTTATACCAAAGAAAGTAACGGTAATCCATTATTTTATCTAATCGCTTCTTTAAACCATTGGAATAATATCGTTGAAATATATACACGATTTCTCCGTTTTCATTGTAAACAGAGGTTTTCGGAGTCTCCTCAATATCAATAGGCTGTTCGTATGTATAGTTAGCCACGTTCATCCCTCCTGTAAAAAATATAACATAACTCGACTTTATTATTTCCCGGGAAACAATTTCTTATTGGCTTCCTTTTGGGTTAATCGCTTTTGTCCAATTAAATTTGGTCAAACCTCAAAAACTTCTATGCCCCATAACAGGAAATAGCATAACAATACAATTTCCTTTTTGGATAATAAAAGACAATGAAAAGCTCATGAACCAGTTAAGTTCATGAGCAACGCTAACGAAATAGCTTCACTTTTAGATTCTACCACCTATCGCAGTAAACTACGCTGATAATTTAGAATATCCTCTATAGATTTTTCAAATGGGATTAAAGCTGGCATATTTTCTAATAAGAGATCTGAAGGAAGTTTACTTATTTTCTCTTCTAATTTGTCTTCTACAGACTCTACAGTGAAATCAATGCTCGAAATAGCCTGTAAACTACTAGTAATTTCTTTTAAATATCTAGGCAATCCCGAATTCATATCATGCATACTACCTGATTGACCCTTTTGAAATAGAATTTCATATCCGCAAACTGCGTCACGGACATCGAGAAAATCCCGTTGTGCCAATAAATTATTCACCGTAAGTACTTTTTCTGCTCCGAGGAATTCCATTTCTGCTACCTTTCTAGCTAAAATGGAGCAAACACCGTTGGATTTTCCTGGACCTATTAAATTCGAAGGCTTAGCAATAACAATATTCATTTCATATAATAATTCCCATGATTGTGCTACCAATACTTGTAGGGTTTTACTCAAGCTATATGGGTGATCCAGGGTTGTAATGTCATTTACATCAAATTGAAGTGCTGACCCAACGACTAGGACTTTACAGTTTGGAGTTTGCTGGCGAATAGCTTCCAGTAAATAGGCAGTCGATATTGTATTTGTTTCTAATGAGGCAATTGGATTTGACCAGGAAGAGGGCACATGATTTTGACCAGCCAAATGAAGCACTCTGTCTGGTTTATTCCTTTGTATCAGATCTGTTAATTCTTCTTTATTGGTTAAGTCACATGACTCGAAATGGACTTGATTGTTTTCTATTTTGGATTGTTGTCTGGAAACGCCAATTACTTCGTAGCCTGCTTGCTGGAAATAACGACATGCATGAATACCTGTAAAACCTGTTGCACCTGTTATTATTAATTTTTGCTTAGTCATCCCATTTGCTCACTCTCTAAATATGCGCTAGTCATGTCATGTTGGTGAAACTCATATGTTTCTTTTAATCCATCTTCAATTGTATAGAGTGGCTTCCAGCTTAAAAGATTAGTAGCTTTTTTATTGCATAAGCAGCTATGCTTAATATCCCCTTCTCTTGGTGCAGTAAATTCTCTTAGAATGGAAATTCCGTGAATGTCTGTTAAATAAGATAGTATTTCATTGATAGAAGTCCTTTGTGATGTACTTACTTGGATCGTTTCTTGGTCACCATTCTCCAGCGCTGCAATATTGGCAGTAACAATATCCTTGACGTATATAAAATCCCTCGTTTGCTTTCCATCGCCATGCACATTGATATGACCACCTTTTCGAAGTCGATCGAAAAATACAGACACAACTCCACCTTCCCCTTTAGGAAGTTGCCTTGGACCATATACATTGGCATACCTTAAAATTGTATATGATTGTCTATAAAGCTCATAGAAAAGCCTTATGTAAGACTCTGCAGTCAACTTGGACAGTCCATAAAAAGAAGCAGGAACTGTGATCTCATCTTCCGAAAGTAATTCATTGTTTAAATTTCCATATACAGCTGAGGTACTTGCAAATATAAATTTCCCAACATTTGCTTTGCGACAAGCCTCCAGCATATTTAGTGTTCCAATAATATTTACGTCCCCATCATACTTGGGATATTGTACAGATTTTCCAACATCCGCTTGTGCAGCTAAGTGATAAAATGCATCTGGCCGGATATTCATAATGATTTTACTTGCTTCCTCGCTACATATATCGACGATATATAATTGTGCTTGTGGATTGACATTTTCCTTCTGTCCAGAAACCAAATTATCTATAATATAAACCTCAATACCTCTGTCTATAAGTGCATCAACAAGATGAGAGCCTATGAAGCCCGCCCCCCCTGAAACTATTACTTTCATATCCAATCTCCTTTTATCTTTTCCATAATATATGCAAGTTGAATAGAAAAATGGGGACATGCGCCTTATAAAAATGAAAGTCCAGCACTACCTAATGCTGGTATTAGCAGAATCCCAATATACTAAAAAAATGAATGAATCTTAAAAGAATCATTCATCTAAGGATATATTTTTATGAAATTTTGCTAAATTGGTGTTTCATAATTATTGGGGAAGCCATGTTCTGTCTTTTAGTCCACACACTTATATTTGTTTGAAAGTTAGGAATCATATATGTGTTAGGTAAATTCTTCATAATTTCTTCCCAAACACGATTATCTACAAACACTTTCGTATTTGCTTTTGAGGAAGTGAAAATATTCTCGTAATATTCACTACTCATCGGCTTCATTAATTTTATTGTTACATTTGGAGGAATCTCGTACCCCTCTGGCAAATGACTCAGAATATCTGTCCATATTGAACGATCCACAAATAAATTTGGAGTAGTTGGTGAGTAAGGAAACAACAAATTGTAGTAATCTGATTTCATTGGCTTAAAGAGGTTGATAGTGGAGTTATTAGGATACTTTACCCCCTCCGGAAGCGAACTATCTATCTGATTCCAAATCTCTTTAACTATTGCTACTTCTGAATTTATTCCCTCATTAGCAAATCTCGACTTGTAATTCTCCGAAGACACGATAGTATCTTCTTTTGGTTTTTCTGATATTGTATTGAATTCTTTAGAACTCCAGATGCCCTCCCACCAAGTCTTACATTTATAGAATAATGCTAGAAAAAAAAGTTTAATGTATTGGATTATTCGAGTCATCTTCGTCACCATTCTTCCTCATTGAAACAACCTCATTATAAACTTCTAGCAAACTTTTCATCCCTTGATCGATAGACCAGTGCGTCATACCCCACTTTTTCGCATTCATTCCCAGTTTCTTTCGTAGCTGTTCATCACTTAGAAGTAAATTTAAGTTTTCAAACAACGCATTAGAATCCCCAGGAGGTGTCAATATACCCGTTACCTTATGTTGCACCATTTCTGGTAGACCTCCAACTTCGCTAACAATTGTTGCCTTACCTGCAATTTGTGCTTCGATTAATGATAATGGCTGATTTTCTAACAGCGTAGGCAATACATAAATATCGGCCTTCCCCAATAAAGCTGGAACATCTTCACGTTTTCCTAAAAACTGCACGTAATCATCTAGCCCAAGCACTTTGCTTTTAACTCGAAGTTTAGATTCTCCATCGCCCGACCCAACTATCCAGCAAACCCAATCTTGACGTTCCTTTTTTAGTTTTCCTAAAGCATCTAACAAATATTTAATTCCTTTTAGGTCAGTAAGCCTTCCAGTATAGATGATTACTTTTTTATTTTTGGGTGGTGTAATAAGTGTTTTTACTTTCATTTGTTTTATAAAGCTTTCTGTGTCAAAACCATAATGGAGTACTCGTATCTGTTCCTCTGCCACTTTGAATTCGTCGATTAATATGTTTCTCAACCAATTGTTCGCTACGATAGTTTTTTCTGCTGTACCCGCTCCAAGTTGTTCTAGATCATCGTAATACGCTCTGGCAATGTAAGAATTAGGTGTTTTATGAATAGTCGTTAATTGATGATGGATTTCATGCGCGACAGAACCGTGTAAAGTAGCAACTAACGGAACATGCTTGGGACGAATTCGATCGATACAGGCTGTTGAAATAACATCCTGTGTGTGTATCAAATCATAATCTTCTAAGCCAAAGTAAGCTGTTCCTAATTCAAAAATATATCGTTGGAACTCTGTGTATTCAACTAATTTGTTTTCATAAATTTCAGGATAATTATCTTTGTTAATTTTGGCTTGAAGTAAAGGTAGCAACTTGTCTCTTGGCACCTTTTTATCTGAACCAATCATATGGATATTCAAATTGTCTTCATCATATCCAAGCATATGGACTTCATGCCCAAGCTGCTCTAACTTCTTTTTCAATTGAACCATATAGTTCCAAACCCCACCCAAATGAGGAATAGACCAATATGTGGCTAGCAAGATTTTCAAATTATACATCTCCCCGTTTTAACCGCATGTTCTATACATATTTCTATTAACTCCATAATGTGTGGGCGATTAAATTCGAATCATTTGAAGAATAATCGGACACCCCTTTTCAGGTACATCCTCTGTCAATAGAATGAGTATTCCTTCGGTTACTTGATAATTAACTTTTGGTTGTAAAATCCCGTTAATAAAAAGATTCATATAGGAAACACTTACTGGATTCATAATTCGTTGAATTCCATAATCAGCAATAGCGTCTTTCTCTGTATATACTTTCTTGATACCATCGGATAACACAAAAAATTCAGTTGTAATAACCTCTTTATGACTAATTACTTTGGACTCTGGTCTGTTTACCATTATCGGAATGATTAAAGGCTGCGAAAAATGTGCAGTCGCTTTCCGCGGGACGTACGGTTGGTTTTTCATTACTTCCCTCCTCCTACCAACTGAAATAAAGTAAAATTTCAATCAGTTAGGATTTCTTCATCCTCCACTGATTGACAATAGAACTATGGAATGACTTAGCGACCAACGTCATGTTAGCCCGAGGCTCGCAGGTAACGAGTCATATAGACGAGTCCACACGACGTTGCGTTTTCGTCTATTTTCTACTAAGGCAGGGCATTTGCATGCAGTTGTCTCCTACTTAATCTTTGTTACATTAGACAGAAGCCTCACTGCCCGTAATGCGGGATAAAGTTAGTGTATCCATTTAAAATCAAAAATGTGTATACATAGGTCATTCTTCCCGTTTTTCAAGAAATGCTCATCTGCCCATACCTCCTACTCACTCTGAGTCATATGTTGAAGAGAAATGAAAAGGAGGAACGTACTTGGCTTTAAAAATTGTTAAACTAGCTATATCGCCAAAACAAACTATTTCAACTTCACCCACTGTCGCTCGCTACTTTCATGAGGTGCCAGAAACAATAACAGAAGTTACCACTCACAAGATCAACGCTTCAAGTTTTTTAGATGATCAAGGTGAAACGGCACAATCGTTACCAGCCCTGAATTTAAACAATAGCTATTTTAATGTATATATTAACGGGGTACTGCAGATGGATGAAAACTTTTCTTATACCGCTGGAGAGGACGGAATAGGTTCCTTACTCATCTCTCTTCCAGAGGATTCCGAGATTCCCAAAGGAACTCCCATTATTATGGAGACAGTCAACTTCCATCCAGAGATTGTATCAGAATAGACAGGGCAACCTGTCTTTTTTTATTTGAATAAAAGCTCTACATCGCCTTTGTTCTTTCAATCGACTAGTAAGATATTCTAAAAAACTTCAAGGTTATCTTTCTCTCTATATAAATATTTTCTACTTATAGGAAACTAGCCCCTGCTCCCTTTTAATAAATCGCATTAACTATTAAATAAGGTGTACATGACGCCTTGAAGCTGAAGATTGAAGGGGGTGAAATAAATGGATTTAAGTCAACTTAAAGGAGAATATGATGCCATATTTAGTCTAGGAGATCTTTGCTTAGCATCTATCCAACTGAAAAAACACAACTTGAGACCATATTCAGGGGTACTAGACTGGATGGCTAGTGTCGAACTATCAAAGGTAAATGAGCTTTTAGAAAATCGTTTTATGGATTTCCTCGAATATGACAATCTACGAGTTATCGGATATGCTGATACATTTATCTGCGTTTCAGATGATGGCTATAATCTTGTTTCCAACCATGATTTTGATGGAGAAAAAAATACACTAACTTATTTAGGTGGTTACGCGGAAGTCATGGAGAAATACGAAAGAAGAATACAACGCTTTCTTTCAGAAATGGATAACGCCAAACGAATACTATTTGTCCGAACAGAAGGAACGCTCGAAGATGCAGCAGTTTTACAAGATGTCCTTTCTAGATTGGTAAAACATGATTTCAGTGTTTTACTCATTAACCATACGTATGTTCAAGGAATTGTAGAAAAAAGTTGGCCTTTAGAAAAAATTTGTTCGATTGAGTTTCCAAATAAAGATAAATGGGAAGGAAATCATGACTTATGGAGGGAGGTGTTAAGTGGGATTCGTTTGCGTACGTGACCGAATGTACCGAATGTCTCTAAAAAAAACCAATCAATTATTAGGGAGGAAAAATAGTGTTTACCAATGCAACAATATTGATAACCGGGGGGACAGGCTCATGGGGAATTGAATTAATCAAACAACTTCTTCTTCTTGACCCTAGGAAAATTATTGTCTTTTCAAGAAATGAAAATAGACAAGTCATGATGCGAAGAAATTTTGAAGATACAAGACTACAATTTAATATAGGGGATATACGAGATGAAAATGCTCTTTCCGCAGCCTGTGTTGGGGTAGATTATGTGTTTCACTTAGCTGCACTTAAACATGTACCTGTCTGCGAGGAGAATCCTCTAGAATCTATTAAAACGAATATAGTTGGAACGCAGAATGTAATTGAAGCTTCCATAAAGAACCAAGTAAAAAAAGTAATTTACGTTTCTACAGATAAAGCAGCAGACCCAGCTAATACGTATGGCATGACAAAGGCACTTGGAGAAAAGCTGATTCTTTGTGCAAACGAATTGGGCTCGCCCACAAGGTTCTTATGCATTCGAGGAGGGAATGTGCTTGGAAGTAGCGGCAGTGTACTACCAATTTTCATCAAACAATTAGAAGAAGAAAATCAAATTCGCATTACTGATAAAAAAATGACACGATATTTTGTCACGCCTCAACAGGCAATCAAAACTCTTCTTCAGGCTACAGAGTTAGGAAATGGAGGAGAGATTTTTGTCATGCATATGAACGCCTGTAATATACTCGACTTGGCAGAAGTACTAATTGAGTACTTTCACAAAAAAGATGTCCACATCATAGAAATCGGAGCTCGAGCTGGAGAAAAGACCCACGAGGTACTAATCGCGGAAAATGAAATACCAATGGCTACCGTATTCAACAAAGATTTGATAAAGATCTCTTCCTCAAACTCTTCAAACCAAAATTCAACCGTTCCTGCTATTCTAATAGATACAAAACAAAAACTAATGACCAAACAAGAAATTAAAGAGCTATTAATAGAAGGTGGCTTTTTAAAATAAATAGCAATTTGAATTAGACTAAACATCCTGAAATAGAGATCAAGCTAAATTAATGCAAAAAAACTAGACTCTCTAAGATTGTCTAGTTTTTTGTATTTTACTTGTAGGATATCGATTCATCTGCTGCAGGATAAACAAAAATACACCAACGAGCACAAGAATACCACCAACAATTTGCCAGCCTACTAGCCGTTCTCCTAGGAAAATAGCAGCAAGAATAGTTGCCCCCACAGGCTCACCTAAAATACTCATAGATATAGTTGTTGCAGTTACATAATTCATTAGCCAATTATTTATCAAATGAGAAATTGTTGGTACAACTGCTAACAATACAAAAATTCCCCATTCTTTTAAATCATAACCTCCCATTGTAACGCCTGTCAGCATGTTATAGACAACAAGCGCGATAGCAGCGAATCCAAAAACAGCAAAACTATAAATCCAATGCGAAACCTTTTTTACTGCTTTTTGCCCAATTAATAAATACCCGACAACAGCAATAACGCTTAGAAAAGAAAGTATATCCCCAAGAATAGCATTTCTACTTAGGCCAAAATCTCCCCATCCGACCATCACTGCTCCTATCACTGCAATACCCATGGTCATAAGTGCTGATTTAGTCGTTCTTTCTTTAAATATAATGACACCACCGATCAATGCGATAATAGGTTGCAGTGCAAGAATGATAGTTGAACTAGCAACTGTTGTCAGTTTTAAAGATCCGAACCATAGGGCAAAATGTAAAGCTAAGAACATACCTGCAACGAATAGTAGTAGCCATTCTTTATTTGTTAGTTTTTTAAACTCCGCTCTTTTAAACCAAACGACTGGTAGTAACAATAGAGTGGCTAAAATCATTCGATACATACTTAATATAGTAGCGGGTGCATGTGACCATTTAACAAAAATGGCTGCAAAAGAAATTGCTACAATGGAAATGATTAATGGTAACACAATTGATTTAGATGTATTTGTTTGATTCACTTTTTTACCCCATTCTAATACTTTTCTATACTTATAAACTAATCTTAATATACTGGATATTGCTGAAAATAGGAAATAGAAAAAACTCCTTATCCTTTGATAAGAAGTTTTAGGACCTGTCTCTTTTCCATTTTCTATACCTATTGTAAATACCTTTGCCACCTGTGTAACCTACTAAGGCGATAGCTAGGCTAATTCCAGTTAACGAAGTAATAAGCGCTATCCACTCAAAAAAGGAATACCCTGGAATTTTTGCCCAGTCCGTTTTTCCCTTCCAATCCTCAATGACTAGGTTCATCCCATAAATACCGGAAACTACTGTAAAAATAGTTAACATAAATAACAGGGAATTATTTCGTTTGTCCGATTGATTGTCTTGAGCACGGTACAAGTCATCTACAGTTTGTTTTACTTCATTGAAAAGATTCTGTAAACGGAATACTTTACGTAACTGTTGCGTTAGCTCTTTTCCTTCAGATCTAGCAGAAACCTCTTCAAAGTAATAACGTGAGTAGAATTTTGATATAAGTTCTATTAACTCCTCCACATATCTTTTATCCTTAGCCCAACTAACCTCACTATGCTCAAAGGAAACCTTTAATAGCATAATCTTATAGTAATAATGCAGCATTAAATTATAATAATGCACACTCATAAACTGGGAAATCTCTTGCTTTAAACTTTCTTTTTTCTTATTGGAAATAGTTGATTGGGTGTGTTCTGAAGCAATTACATATGTATTCGGTGCCCAACGATCATGAATTCGGTCGCTCACATATCGCTTCACATAATTGGAATTCGAGCTAGAGATAAACTCATTCCCTTCTATATCCATCCCATCCAAATGCGCCAGACGGAACAACTGGTCTACTGTAATTTCAGTATTATTTGCCCCAACTAAAAATACAGATGTATGCATTCGCTCATCTTCAAAATAAGGGAGACTGCCATAATAACCTGCTAGCTTTTCGTCGTGAATGATAAATGGCTTTAGAGGCTGACATAAATAGTCAAAAACGAGCTCATTTGTAGTTTGGAATACTTTACTTTTATAGTGAACTTTAGATCCTTTATCAAATGAAAGCTTAGGCTCTAGCACGCGAAAGTGGCTAATATGATCCAATATTCTTGTTAATGTCTCCTGATCCTGATTCATTGCAGCACGTATGGTGATTATACCAATACCAAAAGGACATAAAATAATGTCCACACTATTAATGATAAAATTGAATTTGTTATCATTCAATTCATATGTAAAATAATCTTCAACTACTTTAGAGTAACGCAAAAATCCCCTATTATTGGTATTAGGAGGGAATAGTTTATCTTCAATGAATGGCAAAAAGAACTGTTCCAATTCCTCATGAGAGATTTTTATTTCATCTCCATAATATTTGTCTTGTAGTTCTTCTTTTTCTAAAGTAAAAAAGGTGAAATGGTGCTTTTCTAGCTGCTCCATTAACTTTTGACGATCTTTCTCTCGAAAAGAAAATGGGAATAGATAAGTCATGTACGCATCCGTAACATCCAAAGGTTGTATTACTAAACTCTCCATTTTATCCACCCACTTTTAGTTATTATTCTTATTTACCTCACTGGCGATATTCATAAACCAAAAATACAGTCATTCCTAAAGTTAACTTTAGGAATAACTGTATTAGAAGCAATTATTACTTAAGGTTGTTATTGTTGTTATTGTTGTTATTGTTGTTGCGATTGTTATTACGTTGGTTTTGGTTGTTATTGTTTCTGTTTTGTTCGTTTTGGTTTTGCTCGTTTAAATTGTCAAAGTTGAAATCCTCACCGAACTCAGCTGGATTATTTTGGTTATTGTTATTACGGTTATTGTTGTTGTTATTATTGCGATTATTATTGTTTCCCATGACTGCTCACCTCCTTGACCATATTAGAATGGTCTAAAGACTGATATATATACCTCATTGTTTATAAATTATTACTTCTTTGAATTTTTTCCTTTTAATTCTTTGGACAAAGATTCAATCTCCACTTCTTCTGCAAATTCAGTCTGTAAATTCGTTCGGTTGTAATATCCCACTTTCTCATTGGGATTCGATTTCCTCGGTTCGAAGATATTTGTATGCATATATCGATGTAACAAGAGTTCTCCTACCATTAATATCAGCGCAGATATAAAAGCCGCTGTCCCTAAGGCTAGTGGTTGCTCATAAATATAGGAACCAAGGAAGTAAATAATTGCATAAGCAATAACAAAGTCACTTATAGCTGCCCATACATTTCCTATTTTAGGTAATATAAAGACATCTCCTACATACCCTACTGCTGTAAGAACCACACTAGTAATAACTACGTCAGTAAAAGACACTTCATAAATAAGGCTTAAAACAACCCATAGCACCGCAGTTATCATGAGAAATTTCATAAATAAAGCTTTCATATACATTATTTTGACCCCTCTCGATTTATCTTTTTTTAGTTACTGTGCCAGCCTTAGATTGTTTTTTTGCAAACCACTCATTTATTTCACGATAACTCATGCCTGCATTTGCATTTAATCTTTTAACTTCCTCAATATCTGTTCCTGCAACTGTAAATTTTTTAGTACTTATAGCAAACCCATCCTTTCCATTATTGAGTATAGGGCGACTTTTTTTGTACCACTGATAAAACAGTATTGAAATTAGCCCTATCTCCACAGTATCCCCACCGTAGTACATAATCATGCTACCGAATTCCGCTTGATCTATTGGAACTCCACTTGGCGGATTCGCATAAATATATTTAGCTAAGACGGAATGACCCGCTAATGCAAAAAGAAAGACGACCGTACGATATAAATAACTTTTTCTTATAATCACCAGATCAACGTAAATAATTGAAACTGCAAATACATATCCAGCTAGAAAAATATGTACATGAATAATTACATAAAGAAGCATATTTTCGTGCATCATTAGAAACAAGTCAGTTGTGTAAAGAACCCATAAGCCACCAATATTTAGTAAAGAAGCAATAATAGGATGTTGAACGAAATGAAGAAAAATATTGCGTCGTAAGATTGTAGTTAGTTTTCGTGCTGTATATACACTAATCGTTCGCAGCAGGAGCTTTATCGGAGCACCTAACGCCATTAAAAGCGGCGCCAACATGCCCAGTAATACATGACCAATCATATGAACAGAAAAATTCATGTGTCCTAAATCTGCAATTGGACCAATTGTTGCGAGCAATGCACACAGTACTCCAAAGCTCCATGCTACTAACCGGAACACTGACCATGGTTTTTTCTTTCGATTGGATAGACCTACCGCCACAATATAAAAAACAAATAACAGTATAAAAGGAATTGCTAAAAAAAACTGGAGACTAGTCGCTGAATACTGTTCGTGAGTATGCACTTATACTCAGACCTTCCTTTCATGGCTTGTCTGATATATTAAAATAAACCCTAAAATAATCATTAAAGCAGCTAAAATATTCCATACTAAATCATAAGGTAGGATATCTACCCCATAACGAATCTGATGTAAACCCATCCACTTATGTTGAATAATTCCATCGTACAGTTGAAAAACACCTGCACCTAGAAGGATTCCCCCTACCCATCTCTTTAACCAAAAAGCATGCCGCCTATGAAGATCTGCAAGTAAAAAGGATGCTCCTATCGTAGCTATGAAGCTAAATGCATGAAAAAGCCCATCAGACACTAGTCCAATATCCGTAGTAGATTTATCGTAAAAATGGTGCCAATGAAGAAGCTGATGAAAAACTACTTCATCTATAAAAGCTACAATTCCCAGTCCAAACAAAATACCTGTCCACATATTCTGTTTGGCATATACTCTTTTATTTGGATTTTTTTTATGAATGGAAGAGGTTTTTACAGAAGTTGTCATGTTTAACACCCTTTTTTAACTAAGTTTCTCCTTTTCAGAAAGGATTTAAACAGAAGGGTATGGATATAGAAATAATAATAGTCAACAAAAATACTAAGTAAAAAAGCAACCGAAATAACTTCAGTTGCTTTTCTTCGATATAGCTTATACTAGACTTCCAATATATTTCAGGTTATCTACTGATTGTTCATCAGCCTTACCATCTAGAATATATTCGACATCTTGCAATGTTTGAGACAGGGAAACTTCTTGCCCAACTTGACCTGTAAAGGACTCTGCAACATAAAAGGGTTGTGTAAAATACGCTTCTAGTCGTTCTCCACGTTCGTAAGTTTCTAATTCATTACTTCTAATTTTATCTAAACCATGCACAACAACTAACGAACGCAGCTCTTTATAACGTCTAAGTAATTTCTGTGCTCTTTGTCTTAAATTAAAGTGACGTTGATCTACGTCCACTCCTTCCACAAGTGAAGAAGTAGAAATAATTGGTTGAACTGCAGGATAAAGGTGACGTGCTGCAAGGTCAGCATCCAATTGCCACACTGTTTCTAAAGGTCCAAAAGGAATATCCTCATCGACCACTTCCCCAGAAAGGTCTAATAGTATTGTGGTGACATTTTTAATTCCTTCTTTGATCATTTTTTCTTGCAGATCTAATAACTGTCCCGACACCACATAACTATTATCTGTTATTAACAGGATATCCCCAGAAATTTCGGATAACTTCAAAAATGTCTCTTCTGTGGATTCAGTTAAATAATTTGCTAACTCAGTAATACCCTCTGTTTCAAGTTCTTCTTGTCGTGTTTTGGGCAATAAAAATACCGTCGTATAATCACCGTCTTTAAATCTGTGCAAAAGTTCTGCAAGAATAACTAACTGCCCCATTCCAGGTCTTGCAACTAAACCAGTTGTTCCCTCTTTTACTAATGGAGCAAAAAAATCGAGTGCTTTGATTTTTGTTTCAATCATATCCAACTTCTCCCCCCGTATGATTAGATCATCTACCTTACAATTTGCCAAAGACGCTAGACCTACAAGGGTCCTTATCTCCGCCTTTCCCAAATCAATCTTCCCAGTACATAAATTCGAAACGGTCGCAGGTCTAATCCCTATTGATTTCGCCGCGGTCGTCAAATTGGGAACCTTTCTTCTTAGTAAAGCAACATTCAATCTTATATCTTCCATAACACCCCTCCTTATTACTTTTAATAGTAATTTAAATTACTCTAAAAATCAATTTATTTACTCCATAAAGTAAATATTTTTACCCCAAAAAAGTAAATACCAGATAATTCAACAATGTTAGTTGTTGAATTACCTGGTATTTTTTATTTTTTTACTGTGCTTAATGATTTATTTAATAGATATAAAATTGATTCTGTAAAATGCCCTGGTGCAACACGCGACATTTCTTCAATTGTTTTATATTGAATTAGTTTAAACTGCGGGTGTTTTTCTAAACCTGGTAAAATACTATTCAAGATTCCTCGAGACTGGGAGTTCATCAAAATATCCGAAAAAGAGGAATTAATAGAAAATACGTCATCTGTGATTGTCAGTTCTTCTATCTGTACATTCGAAGTATTCGGCAGAACAAACCAATCTGTAACCGAGTAAATATCTACCTCGACAGGAGGAATCCCAACAGGTTCTTCTTTTACTGATGGGGATGAGGCCTTAACTTCCTTTTCAGGAGCTTTTTCTATTTCGGAAATCACTTCTGTATCAGGTGTTGGTGATGTTTCTAATGCAGGGGCAGGGCTTGTTTCTGGAACCACTACTGGATTAGGTATAGGATTTGCCTCAGGATTTGGAATTGCCACTAAATTCAACTTAGCTTGTTGACCATCCAGCTGTGCTTTTGCATTCTCTAAAATAATATCTATGTTTTTCATAATTGCAGCTTGTTGTTCACTATTATCAATGGTCATTCCTGCTTTTATGTTGTTAGCATATTCTTGTAACGCCGCAATACGAGTTTGTTTTTGAGTTGCTGTAAAGCTATTCAGCTGATTTTCAGCAGCTTGCATTTCTCTTTGTAGTTCCACCTCAAGATCCTGCATTAAACGATCTCTTTCTGATGAGACCGCCCCTTCAATTTCCTGAACGGATTCCACCTTCTTGTTGTTAAACCAATTGTTCAGTAAACTTTGAATATCTTGATCTGCTAAAGCAGTTTTTACACCACCTGAGAGTCCCAAAAGTATAATTAGTAAAGCAATAATTATTGTCGCTTTTTTAATTTGTCTTTTCTTTTTGTATTTCTCAATTCTACTTAGCATTTATATTCCTCCAATTAGAAGAATAAGAACCTCTAAAGTAAGAGGTCCTTATTAATTTTAATTAATTGTTCATGCCACTTACTAAATCATCAAGTTCTTTTAATCCAGCTATTTGTAAACCTTTAGCTGCCAATGTGATAATTCTTTCTTGCTCTTTAACTAATGCATTTGTTTTCTTCGTAATTTCCCCACGTAGTTCAACAATTTTTGCATCAATCATGGCTTTGATTTCTACTACTGTTAAATCTGTTTCTTTATCAAGTTTCGCTTGAAGATCGGATTTTGCCCAATCGATTGTATCCTTTAAATCTTTCACCGCCACTGCAGTCGCTGCTTTAACGTCTGTATTTACTTTTTCAACAGCCGCTTTTCCAGTATCTCCAGTATATTTAGTTAAATCTTTGTCTGCATACTTTAATGCCTCTTTGCCTGCCTCATTTATTAAACCTTGTGTAAAAGTTGAAAGCGAATCAAATTGACCTGCTAGGTAGGTTTCAATATGAGCTTTTTCATCTTTAATAGAATCGATATGCTCACGACTACGTTCATCGATAATATCACTTGCTACGCCTGCGACAAATTCTCCTTTTTCATTAATACTATCTCCAGCATCTGATTTAATAGTGTTATATTCTGTTGTAATTTCTTCTACTTTACTTCCCGCATATTCCGCTACTTGTTTATTTACTTCATTCGAAGAACTAGTAAATTGAGCTTTATACCAATTTTTTAAGTTTAAGCCAGCATCAGATGCTCCAAATGCTGCCCCCGCCCCTGCAAAAAGTGTTACTGCTACTGTTCCTGCGATTACTTTCCCTTTAACTGTTTTCATCATATTAACTATCTCCCTTTGATTTTATAATTTTGTATGAATTAGTCCATCTTACAATTATCAAATATGTTTATTTTATTTTTCATTAATTAATGCATTTACTCGTTCTTCTAACTTTAATTTAGCAGCTGCTTCTAATTCTGCAGCTTTTGACGAAATTGCAGTCTGTTGAGCAGTTACTAATTCTCCAGTTTTCTTCGCAATTAAGTCGAGTAGTCTAGCAATCTCATTGTCCACTGTTTTATTGATGGATTCGATTGAGGCACTACTCTTTTTATTTAGCAAATCCTGTAAGAAACCCTTTGTTGTACGAATCTCCCACTCCAAGTCACTAAGTGCTTTGTTGGTTTCTTTTTCAATTTCTGTATTTAAAAACGCAAGAGCAGCTTTGCCTTCCTTACTTGTTTGTGTTTTTAAATCCAATTCAGCTAAACTATAAGTTAATTTGCTAGCTGCTAATATTGCCTTATTCGCATCATCCTCAATTTTCTTAAATTGATTGTCGATGTTATTTTGAATTTCAGCTTTTTTATTATTAACTGAATTTATATAATCTCTACTTTCTTGATGAATGGAACTTTTTGCAGCTTCTGTTTCAGTATCCCTTGTCCCATTAATACTTTCAGTAGCACCTGTTTTTAATTCTTTTGCTTCATTATTAAATTCGAGCAATTTTTGGGTAGTATGTTTTGCCGATTCAATAGCTACCTCAGTATTCGCCTTTTTAAATTGTGAGTCATACCAACCTTTTAAACCTGCGCCAGCATCCGTTGCTCCAAATGCAACTCCTGTAGTCGATATTAGGCCTACTACCACTGCTCCTGCGATTAGTTTACGTTTAACTGTTTTTTTCAATGAAAAATCTCCCTTGGCACTGTAGTTTTTAGATTAGTGTTTATTTACTTAACACATCTGCTAATAGTCCTTCAACCTCTTGTTCGAGCTCTTCTTTTATGAGTTCTTCGTCTTCGTCCATATACTCATCAAAGCTAACCTTTTCCAAATCTTTTATTGATTCAGCAAGACTTCTTTTAGTTTCATTTGAAAATCCCTCCAAATTGGAGTTTGTTGCCTCTACCTGAGTGTCTAAAAAAGTTGAAACATCAACATCAAGTTTTTCATTTGTTGTCGTTAGAAATAATTTCATTTCCATTAGAATCTCTTTAATACTTTTTGATGTTACAACTTCAAATGCCTCACTCTCCTCTTGAAATGATTGACCATACCATTTGGAAAGGGAAATTTGTGGCAAACCACTGGCATAAATGGTGCTGGATCCTAGTAGAACAAGAAATATCAAGATAGTTCCTATAACTTTTTTCATTGTTTACACCCCTTTCACTCGCCCCAACCATTCTATCCATATGCCCATTCTTTTATAACTATTATTTTAGAAATAATAACCTCCTTATAGTTATATAGTTTATTTTTACCTCCACTTCTCCTTAACAGTTAATCAGTTAGTGACAGAAGATTAACATAATTATACTTTCGCTAAATTTGCGGGTAACGGATTCTTCATAACCTCTACTTTTTCTACAAACAAAGTCATAAATTCTTTCCTTGCGACTTATTTTAGAGGCATAAAGTTACATATAAGCACTTTTTTTCTTCAAAATACCTTAACGATTGAGACTAATTACTTAAGTTAAAATAAAAAAACACACACAAATACTTGTGTGTGTTTCCTTATACCTATATACATATCACTTCTTTTATCTTATTTTTAGTTTTATCCTCTGAGTGACGAGGAGCATTTAGAGAATTAGTTATTATCGATTTTGAATAGCTAGCACTTATCTATCGCCTTATTGTTGCACACTAGCTATCCCTTCCACCGCTTCTTCTATAAACTCAATTATTTCCTGACTAACGGGATAGAGACCTAACGCTTCGGATGTATCTTCAGATTTCCGAACTTCCCAGAATTTATCAGCTAAGTCTTCATTTGCGAATGTAATACTGGATAAAATACGGATATCTTCCGCAATAATTTTTCCTTCTGGAGAATTTGGTGGTTTCCCTTCAGCCAAACATAGTTCGATTCGTTTTATAAGATTGATCCATTTCACTGTGTTATCTGCATCCTGTTCTAATTTTGGCAGACTAGCTGTTAAGGTTGCTCTTTCCTCTTCGGTAAATATTTCCTTCCATACATCTTCCTTACTATACTTTTGATGTTGTTGGAAAAGCGGTACTAATTCTTCCCACTTTAGCATCCCTTCGAGCTGGACTATGTTAAGTAAGGTGTTTGTATGCTCAATAGATTTTTGTAATTGCTGCATATCTACATTGAGTCGTTCTCGGTGCATTTTAAGTATGTCTGCAATAGAGACTCTTTCCACGATCTGCTGTATATCCTTTAGCGGAAGCGAAGCCGCTTTTAACAAGGTTATCTTTTCAAGCGATAAGAGATCCTCTTCCGAATAAAGCCTTTTACCACTTTCATGAATCATTGTTGGTTTAAATAAATTGATTTGATCGTAATAACGAATAGTACGGACAGAGATATGAAGTTTTTTTGATACCTCTCCGGTAGTGTAGTGAACCAATATTCATCCCCTCCATATAAAATGTCTTGCAGGTAACGTTACGTCACCACTTATTCTAAAAATAACATATTTCGTTATTGGAGGAATTACAAAATGAAAGAATTTTCGTTCAAAACAATGTTTTGGTCTTGGAGAGAACTTATACTGCTGTTATTGATAACTTTTTTATTTGTTCCTATAGTTATCGAGAACCTATTACAGGATGTTTTGTTTGTATTTTTGGAGGATAGCCTTTATTCAGGCACATTAACAGGACTCGTAATGTCTATTCTTTTCACAGGAGGAGTGTATGTCATCGCCTTGAGACCATATAACCTTTCATGGCGAGCTGTCGGCTTCAACTCATTCCAAACGTCCTATTGGAAGTCTATTATAACTTGGACAGTTTTTTTAATAGGAACTAGTGTAATAATAGTTATATTAATGGAACTCCTTGGGGGGACTTCAGAAAATACAAAGACACAAAGCCTACAAAGCAATATGGGAATTTTGTCATTTCTCATCGCTTTCGTATCAGCTGCTATCATTTCTCCTATTTATGAGGAGATTTTCTATCGCGGCTTTCTTTATAGATGGTTTAGAGTTAAGTGGGGAGTGCCAGCTGGGATATTACTTAGTTCTTCCGTTTTCATGCTTGTTCATATTCCTACCTATAATACATTGCCAGTCAATTTTCTTACGGGTGTTATATTTTCATGGACTTATGAAAAAACTGGATCCATATATCCTGGCATGATTATACATGGCGTCTTTAATGGTATTGCTGTGGTATTAACTGCTCTAAGTTAATAAAACTCCTCACCAAATAAGGTGAGGAGTTTTATATCGTTATACGATTTGATCAATAATGCCATAACTCATCGCTTCTTCAGCTGTCATAAAATAATCACGGTCAGAGTCTTTTGCTATTTTTTCAATGGACTGACCTGTTCGGTCTGAAAAGATTTGGTTAATTCTATCTTTCATCAACAGAATACGTCTAGCACTGATTTCAATATCACTTGCCTGACCTTGTGCCCCGCCAAGAGGTTGATGAATCATAATCTCACTGTTCGGTAAAGCAAAACGTTTTCCTTTTGCACCCGCAACTAATATCGTCGCACCAAATGAAGCAGCCATTCCCGTACAAATCGTACGTACATCTGGTTTAATGATCTGCATTGTATCATAAATTGCAAATCCAGAACTTACTGAGCCTCCTGGACTATTGATGTACAAAGAAATATCCTTCTCCGGATCATCTGCTTCTAAAAACAATAGTTGCGCCACGATATTATTAGCAACAACGTCATTGATTTCCGAGCCAAGGAAAATAATACGATCTTTCAATAATCTCGAATATATATCATATGATCGCTCGCCATGTCCTGTTTGTTCTACAACATATGGAATAAGGTTAGACATTTTCTTTCCCCTTTCTACGCTATAGCTAAAAGACCCTCTTCTTTCCAAAAAGTAAGCTGAGATAATAACCTAGCTACTTCTAATTGATAGAACGGAACAATTAGCACTTCGCCATTTTTCTTGAGGAACGAAATTAGCATATAAGAAGAATTGCCCTGTACGTATGAATGGACGATAGAGTGACTTGAGGAAGCGAGTTCTATTTTTCCACTTTGCATATATGGTTGTTGATGATCGTTCTGATAAACACGAATAACGGCATTCGGATCTCCACTGCTCCACGCGTGTAAATAAGACATAGCTGTTTCGTCTTCAACATCATATCGGAAGGATTCGTAGGATTTTTGCTTAGCATTTTTCCTAGCCCTGTTTAGAGCAGCTTTGATAGAACCCTCACTGACCGAAAGCAAATTTGCCGTTTCTTTTGAGGAGTAGCCAAATCCCATGACCAGTAATACCACCACCCTTTGCTTTGCGGACAGTTCATGTAATAACGCATAGATTCTTGGGAAAAGTTCTGCTGAAATTCCTTCTTGATAATTATAATTGGACATATCTTGATGCAAATTTTCTTCTATTTTACGTTTACGATGCTTATCGATCCAGGCATTGGAGGCAATACGAAACAAATAGGACTTTGCCATTTCCTTCGGCATTTTCATCCAACTTATATATGCTTTTTCTATCGTCTCCTGCATTAAGTCTTCTCCATCCCACTTTGTACGCGTCAGGGATAAACAATACTTCCTTAAACTATGCATAAAAGGCTTAATAGCCATCTCAAATTCCTCATTCAATTCAAACGGAGTTTTTTCAACAAGCGGCCGCATGTTTACCCCTCCTTCAAATTTGTCTTTCACTAATATAAACGGAAATATGGACTAAAAAGATACGGTCATAAAAAATTTTTTTAAACCTACCACTTATCGATGCGTATCATGTAATGGGTCAAATAGATCTTCCGCTGCATTTCTTACCATTGAAAAATTATCTACATTATAATGACCATGTAGTACTTTATTGTGATGATTAATAATTTGTTCTGCCGTAAGAACTGCTGAACCTGTTGTTGAATGTCCATCTCCAACTAACGTGACATCTAATTGTGAAACGGTTGCAGTTCGTACTGCTGTATCTATGCAGTGCTCCGTTTTGCAGCCCATAATTACTACATGTTGAACCTTCTGTTCTTCTAAATATTCTCTTAATCCAGTTCCATAAAATGAATTTGTTGCAGCTTTATCGAATGTCTTTGCGTCTGTAGGTATAGTAATACCTCTGTGGACTTGGAAGCCTTCTCCTTTTCCTTCTGCCACATCTGTATCTCTTACAAAAACGATAATAGCATCTGACTCAATTGCTTTTTTAATTACTAAATTGATGTTTTCTATTAACTGTTCTTTTAGAAATACACTACCTTCCTGGTCATTCCCTTCTATTAATTCCTGTTGCGCGTCAATGATTAATAATGCTTGTTTCATAACAACACCTCTTTTTATTTATTTTAAATTATTTCCGAAATACTGGACTAATGAAATATACCTTCCTTGCTCATGCCACTTGTTATATAGCTCAAATACTATATGGACATCCCCATTCACCTTTTCAACCAGTGATTTAACTTTTAAATAACTTCTCCAATAATCAAACATAATACTAGAAAGTGAACCCTGGTAAGACATCGAACCGAAATCATTCAAGTCATTATCACCATATTCTTCTGTAAAAGTGGTCAATAACTCAAGTTCAATAGCAGTTACTTCTTCAAATTGTTCGTCTGTTAAACAATACTTTCTAGGCAAATAAAAGCACATTCCTTCTTCAAACCAAATACTATCATGTCGTTCATCCTCAAATTCATCTACGAACAAATCAATATGATGCGTTAGTTCATGGGCCAGAATGACAAATAACTGGTCAGTACTAAAGTTCTCATAAAAACTTTGAATATGGGGTATTACCTTACCATCCAATTGGGAGACCAACAAGTTTTGCCACTCCTTTAGAATTGGGGACATATAAATGAAATCTTCTCTCGTGAATGCTGGTATTGGTATTGACGAGAAGGTAGTAGTCGCCAGTTCCCCCGTCGTCCAAAGTACTCCTTTAGGAATAGCGGTCAATTGATAATGTTCTTCCAATACATGCTGATATCCCTTTAGTTTTGCCATCAATTCTTTTGTGATAATATCATATTTCGCCGCTTCTTCAGGTGCCTCAAATGCTAAAATACTTTTCATATTACTTCCACCTTTATCTCATCCAACTTGTTTAACTTGTATAACATAGAACTCCCTTCGTAAAAACATGTCTCCCCTTAAAGTTTGGTCCATATCGCTTTTGTATAGGCAAGTTTAAGTCCTGCTCTTTCCATATTTCGATGACTTCCACTTCCATATGTAGCCTCACTAGTTATGTACCTTGCTCCTTTTTCAATCGCAATTTCAACACGTTTTTTAAGCAATGCAGAATGTACTCCCATATTACGATAACCAGGTAAAGTTGCAGATGCCGCCAAAGTCGCAATCTCTTCTTGCACATTTAAAACCGCAACTCCTACCGGAACATCTTGCTTGTAAGCAATGTAAAATTCCCAACCTGGAACTTCAAATAGAATTTCATTGTTTTGTTTAATCCCCTCTTGAATAAAAGCAGGTAGTCCGAATGCAGCCACGTAAATTGAAGCAAATAAATCAAAATCATTTTTACCTAGAGGTCGAATATCTAGAGAGGATGGCATACTCTGACTCTTAAAGCCTTTTACTTCTCCTATAAAAGATGCATGAAAGCCAGATTGATAAAACCCCAGTTCAGCTAGTTTTCTTAATAACTTTTCTGAACTGTTCGTAGGAGCAATCTCGACTCGAAAATTTATTGAAAGATTCTCATAGAAGCCAAAGATCTCTTCTATATGTGAAAGTACCTGTTCATTCAATCCTCGAACGGTATTAAAAGCTGGACCCGGAATATGTTTAACAGCAAAAGCATGAGTTGTGTCCTTAACTAATTGATGGACCCCCATTGGGTTACCGGGGATTGATTGTATGGCATTTAATCTGGAAGTTAATGTTTTTATTTCTGCCTGCTCGAGTATGCTTAATTTCATTCTAATCCCCCGTGACTTTTAACAAAATTTAATGCTCTTTGTGTCGAGTCGATCAGTGATTCATCTCCTTTTCGTACCCTTCAAACTCGTTGAATAACTGTAACAAAACGAGTTCACTATTTAAAAATCTTCTATTTTCAAAATATCACCCTTTCCATTAAAAGGTGATTATCTTTTAAATTCTTAACAATTTGAAACCCACATTTTTCATAACAATTTATAGCCCGTTGGTTAGTGTCTTTGACATCCAGAACCACCATAGATACATCGAACTTTGAACTTAAGTACTCTAACAAAGTACTAATCATCTGGGTCCCTATCCCCTTGCCCCACAGTCCAGTTTCTCCGATAAATTGGTCAATTCCATAGATAGACTTTTCCAAAGGATATCCGTATATCTTTAGTTGATCTTTTGGGATTTCATAATATTGTATATAACCAATTGGTGCACCTTTATATTCCAATATGCAAGCCGTCACGTAATGCTCATTGTTAAATCTGGGGCCATATTTAGTAACGACTTGTTCAAATGTTAGCCTTGGACCATAATATTTTAAGACCAAATCATCATTTAGCCATTTAGTCATATAAGGATAATCGTTTTCATTCATAACTCTAATAGTTAAATCACATTTATGAACCATAATTTCCTCACCCTTACTTGTCGCAAAAATCCGGAATATTGGAGTGAATATAAAAACCTTCTAATAACGTCTTCCCACCCTCATATAATGATATATTGTACTTTTCATCTAAGGTCGTTATAAGTGAGACATCGTGACCTTCTGGAAACTTCATTTCCTCTGCACCTTCTCTTCTACTATTATTTATTTCCTTTATAATTTTCTTCAGCATTTTTTCATCAGTTATCTCCAACAATTCTTCTGTACCCATACATTGGACGGTAATACTGTCAACCTCTTCAATAATAAGGGGTGTTTGGTTACTACATGAAACGAGCAAAAATATAACCAGTAAGATAAGAACATGAACCATTTTTTTGAATGTAAACACATAATCACCCTCCCACTCTACTATTATCTTATACTTCAGAATATTTCACATCATTATTCATTTCTGCTAAAATATAATACATACAATAGCTATTAAAACGAGTTTAAAGGGGAGTTTGTCATGAATCAAAAAAGGTACCGCAGACGTAATACGATGGCTTTTACGGTATTGGCGTATTTTACGTTAATTGCCGGGGTTTTCATGTTCTGTATTGGTCTCTATAATGCTGATAACTTACAGCTAAATGAAAAAGGATATTATATTGCAGTTATGATATTGGTTGCAGTTGGAGCCATCCTTACACAAAAAGTTACACGAGACAATGCTGAAGATAACGACATTATCGCCGAGCAGGAACAAGAACGACAAATGAGCAGTAACCGAATTCCACCTAGCACGAAAGAATTATCATAACTAAGCCTTAAATCCTGTTGTTGTATACACAGGATTTTTTATTGTTCAACCCTGTTTATATGTACTATGCCATTATCTTGCTCTAGTACGAAAACATCTGGATTTTTCATCTGTTGCCACCCAGCAAATCCGAATGTCGGAACATAGTGATTAATGAGCAGGGATAAAATATTCCCATGAGAAATGATGCCTACATGATGCATTTGGTCATTTTCGAAAACCTTGTCCATGACCTTTTGTATGCGCTTTAATGCCTGAATACTTGATTCTCCACCTGAAAATGTTAAATCTCTTTCTACAAAGGTTCTTTCCAGATGCTCTAACCAATCCTCCATAGGATCCGCACTCAACACTCGTTCTTGTAAATTGTCATCTATTATAATAGGAATTCCTATACTTTCTGAAAAGGGTTTAATTGTTTGCAAAGCTCTTTGATATGGACTAGAAATAATATGATCTATATGACATTTTTCTAATATAGGAACAAGCTTTAAAGCCTCCTCTCTTCCTTCATTCGTTAACTCTGCAATAGGATCTTGCCCTGTCGCCTTACAATGTCTGACTAAGTATATTTTCTTTTCAACCATCTTTTCACCTCTATTGTTAATTCGCCATTTCTACTTTTATTCCTGTTAAATATATGAATTTTCGGAACTATTATATATACTTTATATAATAACTATAGAGGAGTGATTAAGATGAAAAATGTTCTACAGGTGATTGAGAAGTAAAGATTAATACACTTTTTCTTTTCAATCCAATAAACCTATACAATACTTTAGGATGAAAAGAGGAATAATATTGTACCAAGACAATGAATTAGTTATCAGACCTATTAAGAATGAGGATTTAACTAGACTATGGGAATTAATGTGCAAAGATGAAAAGCCAGAATGGAAAAAATGGGATGCCCCATATTATGAATATACATCTGTCCCATATGATACCTTTATGGAAAAGGCTGAATCATATATTAATCGAGAAAATTTCTGGGGAATTGAAGTAGATGGTGTGTTAAGAGGAATTGTTTCTTATTATTGGGAGCATGAGCCTTCTAAATGGTTGGAAATGGGCATTGGATTTCACGAAGCAGGTAGTTGGGGGAAAGGTTTAGGGACCCGTGCATTAAGCCTTTGGATGAATCACCTATTTACAACACTGCCACTTGTTCGCGTTGGCTATACAACTTGGTCAGGTAATCATCGTATGATTCGAGTTGGTGAAAAATTAGGTATGACAATGGAAGCCCGTATTCGAAAGGTACGTATCTATAACGGGAAATACTACGATTCGATTCGTATGGGGATATTACGAGAAGAATGGGAAAGCTTCACAAACAACAATTAATCCAAATTGTGTCGGTTAGTACAATATAATAAGGAATCCTCACACTTATTATAAGTAGAGTGGGACATTTATTGATATACTACTTAAATAATAATCTAATATGTAGGTGAAATCAGTATGTTGTCCTTTATTTTAACCGTAAAAAGATTTCTAGAAGCTTTTGTTAAAGCTTTTAAAAATCCTATGTTCTTGTCTCTCTTTACTACGTTATTTCTAATCATTCTATCTGGTACACTCTTCTACACGAAAAAAGAAGGGTGGGGTGTCATAGATGCCATTTACTTTTGTGTTGTGAGTTTAATCCCAACTGGCGTAAATACAAACTTATCACCTGTTACCAGTTTAGGTAAAATATTTACAATGCTCTATCTGGTTGTAGGTACAGGAGTTATGTTTATAACTCTACTTACTTTAGGGAAAACAATGATTAATACAAAAGCTTTTGAAGAGAGAAAAACAGAGGGACAAAAGAAATTGAATGAGTATAGGGAGAAAAAGTAAGTAAATGAGCATGAAAACCTAGGACTTCCAGTGGAATGCCTTGGTTTTTCTTTTTGTATATATTATTTTATTGAAATGTAAAGGAGAACTCTTTACTTTCAACGAACTAATTACATAGAGGAATAGTAAAAGGAGGAACACAATGACATACGAATTAACAGATCACCTTGGTAGAAAAGTAGTTCTCCCTGAGTCGCCTAAACGTATTATTTCCATATGCCCTGCTATTACCGAAACACTTTTCTCATTAGGGTTAGAAAAGGAAATTGTTGGCCGGACGAAATATTGTATATTCCCTAAAGGGATAGTTGACCAGGTGCAGATTGTTGGAGGAACGAAAGAGATCAATTTTGAGAAAGTCAAAGAGATTCAACCGGATCTTATTTTTGCTGAAAAAGAGGAAAATACAGAAGAAATAGTACTGGAACTTGAAAAAATAGCACCTGTTTTTGTGTTAGAGGTAAAATCCATACAGAATGCTTATAGATTTATTACTACATTAGGTGAAGTTACAGCAACTACAATGACTGCAAAACTTCTCCTAACAGCCTGTCAAAAATCTTTTCAGTCTATAAAAAGTAGAGAGAACGGTAAAGCTACATATGTTATTTGGCGAAAACCTTATATGGTCGTTGGTGGTACAACTTACATAAATGACGTACTACAAGTAATGGGCTTTGAAAATCCTTTTACAAATGAAGAATCGAGATATCCTACAGTAACAAATGAACAGCTTACAAATGCCAATCTGGATAAACTTTTTCTTGCCTCTGAACCATTCCCATTTCAACAAAAGCATTTAGCTGAGTTTCAAGCATTTCTCCCAAATACAGAAATAATATTAGTCGATGGTGAAATGTTTTGGTACGGCTCTAGAATGCTTGTGGCTGGAGAGTATCTAGCAGAATTAGTGAATAACTAAGAGCAATCCCTAGAGCTTTCAGGATAGTATAAAACTCATTGAAGGAAAACGAATTAATTTAAAAAGACTTTTAAATTGAGAGTGGGGATTATTTTGTTGTTTCAAAATGGGAATTTAAAAGTTCGTAAATTAGAAAAAAAGGATAATTACCTGTTAGCAAGATGGCTTTCGAACCCGTCAGTTCTTGAATTTTATGAAGGCAGAGACAATCCTTTTGATTTAGATAAAGTTAATAAAGTCTTTTATGATTCCGAAGATGATGAATTTAAATGCATTGTAGAATTTGATGGTAACGAAATAGGATATATTCAATTCTATCTTTTGGATGATGAAACGAAAAAAGAATATGGATATTTTGACGAAAATATTTATGGTACAGATCAATTTATAGGTGAAGTAGAGTATTGGAATAGAGGGATTGGAACATTCCTTGTTACATCAATGGTTAAATTTTTAATCGAACATAAAAAGGCTGACCGAGTAATTATGGACCCTCAAATAAGAAATGCAAGGGCTATAAAATGCTATCAGAAATGTGGTTTTAAAAAAGTTAAAATACTTCCTAAGAACGAGTTACACGAAGGAGTATATCAGGATTGTTGGTTGATTGAATATCAATTATGATTATATTTTTAAGTAACGAGGGACTTTTATTGCTAAATGACCATATATATATGAGACATCTAACTGGAGTGCCGAACATTTCGTAAATTTTGTACATTAAGGGAAGTTTAAGCTGAAAAAGTCGTATTCCTGTACGATAAGGAACCGACTTTTTTGTATTTAGCTTGTTAAACTATAGGGCTAGTTGACCTAACTCTGATACCAATATAAAGACAAGTCATTCATTGTAGAAGCGTACCCCTGTTGTCTTAACATAGTTGTTATGTTACCTCGGTGATAAGTACCATGATTAGTAACATGAAACAAAATTTCTGAGTAAGCAGTTTCTCTAGCACCTGACCATGGATTATTCAAATTAATTTTTTGTTCCAAATCTTTTTGACTATTCATCCATTTTTCATACTGAGATGCCAGTTCTTCAAATGACTCTACAAATTCATCTACAGAAAATAGATTAGTCTTTTCTAATAAAGCTATAGAAGCTTCTAATGCTTCTTTCATGTCAAACCCTTTAAGCACTTGTAACCACATAACGTCTACCACATAGATGTGACTAAAAGTTTGAGCAATATTTGGATAGGAACTGCTAACCTCTTCATATAGGACATTGCTTGGTAATTCTTTTACTCTTTCTAGTAACACCTTATTAGCCCAAATATGGTAATTATACATATTGTTTGCATGATGCATTTAACCTCTACTCCTTTTTTGTTTTAAACTTGGTACTTGTTTATTATAAAAAAAGATATATGACAGCAGCTTGTCATACATCTTGATAAACTTTTATTAATTTTTTTGCCTCATCTATTATAATTGATTGCAGTTCCACAGGTTTTATAATTTTAGCTCCACTTCCAAAGCTTAAAAGAATAGATTTAAGCCACCCAGCATGTAGAGGTTTATAAACAGAAAATGTAAATGTCATACTTCCATCCCCGTTAATGACTTTTGAGGAATTCTGGAATTGGTCTAATACTTCTGCTAAGGAGTTAGGATTTACCCAGATTACTACATCTTCAAACCCATCTATATTATTATTTGAATAAGACAATTCATCTTTAATTTCATGATTTTGTAGAAAGTTTTCTTTTGTTAGAGTTATACTCATCATACGCGATACTCTGAATTCTCTATAATTATGACGTTCTCTGCAATAGCCATATAAATACCAGTTACGAAACTTATAGTGAAGGTGAATAGGTTCTAATTGTCGTGATGTAAGTTCATTTTTATTACTTACATAATCAAACCTGATCACCCTTTGATCATTTATAGCATTCCTTAGATCTATTAATGAGTTTGGTTCTGTCCTATTGCTTTCCAAGTCAACCAATAAAGTCTTATTGCTGCTATTTGTATCTAATAGTTTTAATCTATCTATCGTTTGTTCAACTTCCTTGTCTTCAAAAATACTTAACAAACTACTTAACACTGTTATAAGATTCAATACGTCATAAGAACCAATTAAGCTTTTATCAAATTTATAACCTTCTATTATACCGAATCCACCGTTAGTACCTTGGTATGAAACAACTGGTATTCCAGCCGCACAAATAGCTTCGATGTCTCTGTAAATTGTCCGCGATGATACTTGAAATTCATTAGCTAAACTAGATGCGGACAAAACTTCATTATGTAATAGCTTAAATACAATTGATATCAAACGCTCTAACTTCAATTCTCTTTTCCTATCCTTTCCTCAATAATTGATCAAGCGACCATTGTCATTCCATTGACCGTACATTTTATTTTCTCTAGTATTTTCAATAAACTTATCCAATCTTTTATTAAAGACTTCAGGTTCATTTCTATTGCTTTGTATTGTATCAATTCTAATCCTCCTGTATAGTTCAGGAAAATTAATGAAGTTCTCATATAACTGGTCATCTTCTTTCAAACGAGTTTCAATATCTTTATCTATAGTAAAAGATTCAAGTCTCATATCAGGGAGAATTCTCAGTCCTTCTTCTTTCATCCAGCCTAATTTATCTAATCTCCTTACCCTTTCTAAATTTAATTGTGTCCAATTACTTTTTTGCTTTCTTGGGGAAAGCCTTTGGGCTAGTTCAGTATCTGATATTTTCTTCTTTATGCCATCAATCCATCCAAAACATAGTGCTTCTTCAACTGCATCTAAATACTGGATGACTTCTGATTGTTCATTCATACTTACTATTACCCAACAAAAAAATTCTGTTTTTGAATTTTCCTCAAACCAAACTCTTAAATCCGACCTTGTCTTAATTCTAATTAAATTATTAATTTCCATTTTTATACTCATCCTTTCTAAACAAAATATTTGTACCAAGTATAACTGTTTTGCTTAGTTTATTAGAAATACAAAATGACTACGGGTCTTATCCTGATTTCACTAACGCCCACAGTTTAGTTGGAAATGGGAGAGGGTTCTGTTCCATGATTATAATCGGTGTTTAAATATTTTTTAATAATAACTTAGCACAATAGAAATACAAAAACACCGAATAGATCCACTTTTCTACAAGTGTACACTATTCGGTGTTCGGTTCAATCAAGTTGCTACCTTTAATGTAAGATTTAGTTTACTTAATCGGTGTGCGCGACAGCTCTTACCTCAATCAGTTGCTCTGGGAACGCCAAGTAAGTCACGCCGATACAGCTGCCGGCTGGACGATGCTCTCCTATATATTCCTTAAACAGTCCAATGACTTGCTCGAAATGCTCTTGAGGATTTGTTAGATAGAGTTCAACATATGCAATGTTTGACTTCGTTACACCAAATCCCTCCAGTACACGGTCGAGATTTTCAAGGGTTTGTCGTGCCTGTGCTTCTATGTCACCTTCGCCTACGAACACCCCCTCCTGATTGTGGGAAAATTGTCCTGAAATGTAAATAGTGTCGTTGACGCTGTATCCTTGGGTAATTCCATGATCCCAAAGATTGTGGTTGTAGGTTTTAACATTAGCCATTACTTTTTCTCTCCTTTATTTTAAAGTAAATTAAGTATAGAATGAACAGAAACAAATAAATAGTACGCACATTTTTGGTAGCTACTGTCAGAAAGGATAGTGTCAACATGAGTATGGCTGATTATAAAGAAAAGGGGAATATCCAGGAAACGCCTTTTGGATATACATTATCAGTGATTGGTGGTAAATGGAAAATGCTCATCCTCTACCTACTAGCAGAAAAACAACCTGTTCGTTTTAATGAAATGAAAAGAATAATAGGAGCTATTACCTTTAAAACGTTAAGTTCACAACTTAAAGAGTTGGAAGCAGACGGGATGGTTTTACGGAAGGAGTATCCTCAAATCCCTCCTAAAGTTGAGTACAGTCTCACACATAAAGCAACTACTCTATTACCTGTTTTGGAACAGTTATGTGAATGGGGAGAAAAAAACAGCAATAATTAACTTCCATTTATTTAGCTGTTTAAGTTTTTAACTCCTTAATAAGTGTGATGAGAAGAGAGAGCTCTATTTTAATGGGGCTTTTTTACTTACCCAAAATTTTAGTTAGTCTAACTCTTTTCAGTAGTACATGATCATCTGGACATATTGCATGAACTCCATGAACTTTTGCCTCAACAATATACAAATAATCCGATGATCAATACAACTAACTATCTAGCATATTAATTGAAAAATTTAACGTAGTTTTGTAACACAATAAAAACTAGCAGCAGTTCAAAATCCTAATTGATATTTTAATCATATTATTGTTATAACCGTGTTTCACTTACTTTTACACGATTCATGAAATAAGGTGCCTTTTTGAAGAAGGAATCGTTATAACATTTGTTGAAATAAAAGTATAAAGGAGACTATTTTAGTGAAATTATGTTCTATGAAGGAGGGAACCTATTTGAGTCAGTTATTGTTTGCTGAACCACCTGTCTTAGAGAGTGAAAGCATCATACTCAGGCCTTTACAACAAGAGAATGCAAAATATTTATTTTCTATTAGCTACCCTGAAGTTTGGACTTATATGTTTGGTGCAATTAATTCGGAAACTGAAATGGAAAAACATGTGTCAAAAAAAATTCTACTTCGCAATCAAATGACAGCATTACCGTTTGTGGTTGTTTTAAAAGAAACAAATGAAATTATAGGAAGTACAAGTATTTATGATATCAACCTAAGTCAGAAGTCATGTGAAATAGGAGCAACTTGGTATGCAGGTAACTTTTTAGGGACTTTTGTCAATTTGGAGTGTAAGTACCTACTACTCAAATATTGTTTCGAGGAATTAAAGATGATAAGAGTACAATTTAAGACAGATGAGAGAAATATCCGTTCTCAAAAAGCTATCAAACGCTTAGGAGCTACTAAAGAAGGTATCTTAAGGAAAGAAAGAATTCTTGAAAACGGATATATTAGAAATGCAGTTATATACTCAATTACCGATGATGATTGGGTAAAAGTAAAACAGCTGATAATAGAAAAAAGCATGAGAACAAAATAGTTGAACAGGAATTGCGCTATTAGTGAGGAATTATATGAAATATGAGGTAAAACATATATATAATCTATTGAATGTTGATTTGGATAGTTTAGTAAATCAAAGCAAAGGTGAAGGCTTTCGTTTTGTAGAAAGATTAATAATAGATTATAAAAATGGTAGGAATACTTTTAACCATTTTGGAGAAGGTTTATTTGGTGTATTTAACGAAGAAGATATACTTGTTGCTATTGGTGGATTAAATAAAGACCCATTTTCTAATGAACCACATATTGGCAGACTGAGAAGATTTTATGTCAGCAAAGAGTATAGGAGAATTGGTATAGGGAGTCTATTGTTAAAAAGGATAATTGACGAAGCAAAAGGTTATTATAAAATTTTGGTGCTTCACACTGATTCCGAACAGGCTGATGAATTTTATTCATCTATTGGATTCTCAAAAGGAAAACTTTATCTAAATTCAAGTCACTTTATGGAGTTCAAAAACTAAAGTGTTATTCAATTAACTTGTTCTTTAGTAGAAGAGATAGGTAGAAAATGAGCCAAGAAATACTTCTCTTAGTACATTTAATTATTCAATTTGTTATCTGAAGTTGGCATGAGAAGGGTACAGCGCTGACCAACAAGATGTAAGTCGCAGCCGTTGCCACACGGAGTTGCGCTCTTATCTTTCGTTCCGTAGTAAGACTTTCACAGTGATTTGTAGGCTCACCGCTTACCCTGTGGAAAGCACCCTTCTATAATGTAGTTCAGCAGGATTATTAGATAGATTTTATTCTTCAAAATACTAGAATCTCTTGACTTACAGACATGAATATTTTTAGTTTTGGAACCGCGTTTCCATCTTTTTTAATTGCCAGTCATAAAAAAAGTTTCCAAAAGGAATAAATGCTACTGCCAAAGCTAACATAGACCAAATAATATTCCATCTTAATCGAATTTGTGCATATAAAATAACAAGCACATACGACACAAAGATAAAACCATGTACTGAGCCAGCTATTGTAACCGCCATTGGTATATCCATCCAATACTTTAATGGCATCGCTATAAATAGGAGGATTACTAGGGAAATACCATCTAAAATGCCGGCAATCCTTAATTGTCCAAGTGTCGTTTTAATCATATATTACACCCTCAATTCTTTAGTTATATCTTTTTCACAAATTCCGATTTTAGTTTCATCGCACCGAACCCATCAATTTTACAGTCGATGTTATGATCTCCTTCTACTAAGCGGATACTTTTTACCTTCGTACCTTGTTTCAATGTAGAGGAACTACCCTTTACCTTTAAGTCTTTAATAACCGTTACTGCATCCCCGTCATTTAAGACATTTCCATTAGAGTCTTTTACAATTTGTTGTTCCTCATTACTATCGCCTACTGACTGTTGCGACCATTCGTGTGCACATTCCGGACAAACAAAGTTACTTCCATCTTCATATGTATACTCTGAATTACATTTCGGACAATTTGGTAAAGCTTCCATAATATTATTATTCCTCCATTCACTATTAATCTCCATTCTAATGCATTGCTTGCCTCCATTCAACCACTTACTGGCCCTAGTAGGTGTCTAGATGTTTACTATATTCTTCCTATGGGTACCTAAACTATAAGACTATAACGGCAGGAGTGAACTAAAATGGAAGAAGAGAAACGCGTAGAAGTGCGCCGCGAAGAAAGAACAGATTCTGGAATGGTTGGTGCCACTTTCATCAAATATGCCGCATACTTAATAATATTCTTTGGTGTCCTTTGGTTCTTAATCTCATATGTATTTCCAATGTTTTAATTCAAAAATTAGAAGTACCGATCGATATACAATGGAAAGGTTCAGTTAAAGGCGTACCTTACAGAGGGTAAGTCAGTCTAAATTCGTGACTTAGTGTCACATCGACTGACCCGCATCGCGTGGCCCGAAAACCTAAAGTAACTCGAGGGATAAAGCGATATCTCCATTAAATGTTTAATGGAGATATCGCTTTTTATATGGAAAATATTTATTAATCTGTATGCATATCAATCTAATCCAATACTTTTTATTCCGTTTCCGGAAAGAATGCTTGCGCAGTTAATACATTCACTAAACTTGGTCCTGCTGTTCTAATTGCGTTCTGGATAGCAGATTCTAACTCTCCCTCTTCTTTGACTCCAAAAGCTGTCCAACTGCAAGCTTCTGCTACTTTTACAAAGTCAGGATTCGTTAGGTCGGTCCCTTCTTCCTTTAATCCTGCTGCTTGTATTTTATCGCTTTCCATCTGCAAAGCACCATTATTAAACACAATAACTGTAATATCTAAGTTGTAACGCGTCGCCGTTAACAAGTCTGCAAGTGTCATTTCGAGACCACCGTCTCCTACGATAGCAACGACCTGTTTATCTGGCTTCTCCATTTTCGCTGCGATTGCTGCAGGTAATCCAAAGCCCATTGAACGCCAATAACCAGAAAACAGGATAGTTTGCTTGCTTTGGCGGAAATTACGATTCATCCAGACTGTCACATCTCCAGTGTCTATTGTTAGTATGGCGTCTTCTGCAACTGACCGCTCTATAGCTCGAACAATACGCGAAGGATGTAGAGGATAGTCGGTGATTTCCCCTTCTTGTTCGTTTTCATTTGCCCATTTTGTTTTTATTTGTTCGATACGATTAAGCCATTCGGTATTCGGTTCATATCCAGTAATAGCTTTTTGAAGAAGTGGAATAACTTGCTCTGTTTTACCTTTAATAGCTATTTCTACAGGAATACCACTTGAAGCACTTTCTATATGTGTATCAATCTGAATAATCCTAGCTTTCTCTGGAACATAGCCTTCTGGCCACCAGGAGACACCTGCAAGAAGTACAACATCTGCCTCTTTAAAAGCTTCTGAGGCATGAGGATTTCCTCCTTCACCAATTCCTTGGAGAAGATACGGAGTTGTTTCCTCAAAAAGTCCTTTCCCACCGAAGCTTGTAATAATGCCTGCTCCCCATAACTTGGATAAGCTAATTACTGCCTCATTGGCTTTCCAAGCACCTGCGCCAGCTAAAATCATTGGGGACTTTGCCGTTTTCATCAGGGATGCCACTTCTGTCAAATCCTCACTTTGGAATGTCTCTGCTCCCTCAATTACTTTTGGAAGTGGTCGAGCCTCCACCTGCGTTTCTTTTTCAAATAAATCCTTAGGTATAGACAAATGAGTAACCGCTCGTTGTTGCAAAGAAATTTGAGTAGCTTTTTGTAGTAATTCTACAATTGCATCTTCACTTGCTAAATTAGCCGAATAAGTAGCAAATGGTTTGAAGAGTTCTTGCTGATCTACATATTGTTGGAAGTCGGTTCCAATTTTATTTAAAGGCGCTTGACCTGTTAACGCTAGTACTGGGGCCTTATCTGCATAGGCATCCCCTAAGCCATTAAGAAGGTTTGTTGCTCCCGGTCCCATTGTTGATGTACAAACAGCAAGCTTTCCTGTCAGCTTTGCCTCTGCAGAAGCCATAAAGGCTGCAACTGATTCATGTTTCACTGCAATAAATTGAATCTTATCCTGCTTAGCTAATGCATCTAATAATCCAATGATTGTATCTCCCGTGACACCATAAATACGCTTAACTCCATAGTAAGACAACTGATCCAATATTACTTCAGCAACTGTTTTTCCCATAAAAACTAACCTCTCCTTTATGTATTGTTTAACAAAGTGATTCCCTTGATTCAAATAATATAAACGTAACATAGAGTAGCTAGATTCTTAGGGCAAAAAAAAAACGTTCATAAAGTCTCGTAAAAGACTCCATGAACGTCTATTAATAATAGTTATACTAGTTGTTTAGATAGTTTGGCAGCAGCGGCTTTAACTTTTTCTAAGCCTTCTGCTACGATTGCATCTGCTTGTGCGGGCATAGCATTATGCCCTTCGATTACTACTTCATCCACGATTTGCATACCAAAAACGCCACCTAATACATTTTTCATGTAGTTTACCGCCATTTCCATTGGTGCTGCTTCTGGTGAAGAATAAATACCGCCACGAGCATTTAAGATAACTGCTTTTTTGTCAGTCAATAATTGAACTGCTTGACCATTCTCGTCATATTTGAAAGAGAAGCCAGCTTGATAAATATAGTCGATAAACACTTGCAACGGTGCTGGAATTGTTAAATTCCATAACGGGAATGCAAATACTACTACGTCAGCAGCAGTTACCGCGTCCATTGCTTTTTGTTTAGCAGCGATTAAACGAGCTTCTAAATCTGTTAACTCTAAACCCTCTGATAATTTACCAAATGCATTAAAAAGATCTTGTCCGATAAAAGGCATGTCTTCTGCAAACACATCATAAGTTGTTACGTTTGCACCTTCTAAATTTCCCATAAATGTATCATACATTCTGCTAGAAATACCTTCTGCAGAAGGACGGTTATTTGCTTTAACTACTAAAATATTCACGATTAATTCCTCCAATGTTGTTATTACATTGGTTATGATAACAGATATATTATGCTACTTTCAATTATTTTGAATTCGAAGCGAATAATTATTCCATGATTGTCACGAACTTTTCACAATTCATTACGCTTAATATCTTAAATTTTTACGTGATATTAGTATAAGAATAATTGCTGGAACAGTACAAATAATCATCCCAAGAAAAGCTAATCCTGGCTGAATTTCATATAGATAGCCCCCAACAAAAGTTAATATTGCTGTGCTTAAGCTTAATGCCAATCCCGAATATATACCCTGTGCATTTGGAATTTGCTCTTTTGGCAAAGAAATCGTTAAATAACGAATAAAAGCAATATGAGCCATCCCGAAAGACAAGGCATGCAACGCTTGTGAAATAATAAATATACCTACATTAGGAAATAAAAAGATTAATACCCAACGAAGTGTAGACCCAGCTCCCGCCAATAAAAATAAGGAGGATGGACGCCATTTAGTCAAAAAGTTATCTGCCTTCATGAAATACAAAATCTCAAAAATAACTGCTATATTAATAATCATACCAATATAGAAAGCATTAACATCTAACTCCTGCAAATATATATATCCATAATTATAGTAAGCCGCGTGCGCACCTTGAAGTAAAAATACTACAATGAGAACAACCGGAAATGTTTTTACTTTCCACAATTCCTTCATAGATAGTTTTTGCCTTCTATCTTCTATAGAGGGCTTTGTAAGCAATGGTCCTGGAGTCGGCATGAACTGTTTGATCAATAGTAATATTAAGCCTATAATCATACTCCATAGAATCGCCTGCTCTCCCCAAAAGCCCGTTAACATACTTATTATAAGAACCGCAATAACAAACCCAATCGATCCATAAGAACGACTTTTACCGTAATGTACCTTTCCTTGTTGGACAAGTGATGAAGCTCCACTTTCGATTGCTGGCATCAATGTCGGATACACTAAACTAAATAATATCGTGATTAGTAATAAAGAAACTCTAGAAGTAGCTGGTATATAGAAAACAGCTGCACATAAGGCTAACATAGTAAAAGTAATAATTATTTTTTTATTGCTCATATATTTTGACATAAGTGGAAATACAAACATTGTCGCTACCGCACGTGCTACTAATCCAAATGCCATAATCATACTTGCATCAGCTACAGTTAAATTCTTAGCTTGCACTAACCAGCCAGTCCAGTATGGTAAAAAGATTCCCCATGTAAAAAAGAAGACAAAGAAGCTCTGTGAAAGCCATCGTTGATTATTTATCATCTTCTGATCCCTCCAATTGCTAGATTGAATGATAGCATGAGTCAAATTATAATAATAGGAGATATCTCATATTATTTATCAAAGGAGGATGAGTAATTTTGAAAAGAATAGAAGGACAACAGCAATTATATTATATTGAACACAATACCATTCAATCATTTTTCTCCTTTGATATTTCTCCCTACATAGAAGTTTTTGAATTCGATAAAGGTGATTTTATCATTCAAGAAGGAGCAGAACCTGAATATCTCTTTTATATGGTGGAAGGCAAAGCAAAACTCTATGTAACCCACAAAAACGGAAAGGTCTCGTTGATAAACTTTTTAACTCCACCTATATTTATGGGAGAAATTGAACTGTTAAATGAAGAAAAATATTCCAAAAGCATTCAAACTAGCTCAAGGTCCATTTGTATTGGTATTGCTATAGAAAAATGTAAAGAAAAGTTATTAGCAGATGCACACTTCCTAAAGTATTTATGTATATTTTTGAGCAATAAATCAACGGTACACTCTGCCAAATATACTAAACATCAAGCATATCCACTTGAAAACAAACTAGCAGAATTTATACTTTTGTCCTCACACCACGACATCTATAAGGAAAAGCATACGGAAATTAGCGATTATTTTGGTGTATCATACCGCCATTTACTTCATACATTCGCCCAATTAGCCGACGCAGGAATTATAGAAAAAACAAAAATGGGCTACAAAATAAAAAGTAAAGAAAAGCTTCAAGCATTAGCCGACGAAATTAAATAATATCCATCATTAAAACACCTTGAAAAGATTTACTAACCGTCTCAAGGTGTTTATAATTTTTAATTATTTAAATCGACTGACTCTTGGACCACAACAGGTTCTCCTGCCTTTAATAGTACTTTATTTCTCCCTAATAACAGTCCCAGTATCAACATAAGTATTCCTGTGCCTAGTAATATCCATTCTACTCTCACGATATCTGCCATGGGTCCGAAGATGAGCATCCCAATCGGCATCATAGAAGTAGCTATCATCCCAAACACACCAAATATTCTCCCAAGGTAATCACCTTCAACACGTTCCTGAATTAGTACTGTAGTTGGTGTATTGAACACTGGCATGGATACTCCGAATAGCCCCATGAAAAGTAAGTAAGCCCAAAAGATCGGCATCACACCTAAGGCAATCGTACAAACTCCCATGACAACACTGGCGAGTGTCATCGTATGCACTTTGTTGGCAAAGCCACCCCAAGATGCAATAATAGCTCCCCCTGCCATCATACCAATAGAAAAGGCAATTTCAATGGCAGTTAATCGCCATACATCATCCCCAAAGCTACGTGTCACTTGTAGTGGAGTTAAAAATGCAGCTGGTGCCATCAGAATGAAAAATAACGCAAAAAACAAAAAGAATTTCTTTAAAAATGCATGGTTATTTATATATGATAAACCTTCTTTAAAATCAGCAAGATAGCTAGTCGTTTGTTGCATAGATGCCTTCGCATGTGCTGGAATTTTCAAAAACACGAGCAAAGTTGCGATTGCTATAGCTGCAGTGACAACATCTACAAAGAAAATTATTTCTAACGTAGTCATCGTCAGCAATGCTGCACTCACCATAGGCGACACAAACATTATAATCGCCTGTATACTTCCGTTAGTTCCGCTTACCTTCGTAAGTTTATCCTCTGGAACAATTTGTGGCAAAATAGCCCCCACGGCTGGTCCTTGAATACCGGTTCCTATAGCTCGAACAGCCGCCATAGCAAACAGGAGCCAAATAGCATCGTATCCCATTAAAAAGACAATTGCCATTACGAGAGTTGCTGTAGCAATTAGGCCATCAGATAAAATTATGAGCATCTTTCGATTGTAGCGATCTGCCCAAACTCCAGCAAATGGAGATAAAATAAAGGTAGGAATGAATCCACATAATATAAACAGTGTCATCATCATTCCAGATTTAGTAGTAAGTGTTACATGCCACATAATCGCGTATTGGACCAACGACGAACCAAATAGCGATATCGTTTGACTGCTTAAAAAGATAATAATATTCCTTTTCCAATTTTCAAACTCTGTATTCATCTTCTTCACGACCTTTTCTTAAATATTTCTGCTTGAAAAGTAAATGGTAAGGTCTTTTTTGCTCGAGTCGAAAAAGATTAAGTATATAACTATTTTTAGACAACAAAAAAGAGGGCAGATTTCCCCTCTTTTTTGATAAACGTAAAATAAAGTTTTCCCAAAAAGACAGACTAATCCCATTTACTCCACACTAGTGCAGAGCCCTTGATCCTATTCAATTAACGGTTCAAAGCTTGGATTCTAAGTCTCATAGATGCTGTCAAAAGGAAAACCTCCCGTTCTTTAAAGTGAATTTCATTTTACCATATATTTTTTTACTATTCAATAAATACTATTTAGCTGTATATTTTTTAATAGCAGGTAAAATTTCATTGCCGATGAGTTCAATATTCTTCATAAGTTTATCGAAAGGTACGCCTCCAAAATCCATTTGTCCAATATATCTTTGATGACCAAATACTTCATGCTGATATAGAATTTTTTCGATAATTTGCTGTGGACTTCCGATATTCATGACATTGTGCGGATCTGCCCCTAAAGCAAATGCATCTTTTGGATAACCACTGCCATTCGATAATTTCATTCCTTCATTGATATAAGGATAGTATTCGTTTTGTGCCTGTTGCGTCGTTTCCGCTGCGTAAAAGAAACCCGCTGTAGCAACTGGAAGTTTAGAAGGATCAAAGCCACTCCTTTTAGCCGCATCTCTATATGCTTCAATGGAGCGTTTAAAAGAGGAGACAGGTCCCCCTAAAGTAGCTAAGAACATTGGTACACCAGCATTCCCTGCCTTAATCGCACTTGCAGGATGCCCACCTACTGCACGCCAAATAGGTAAAGAGCCTCCCTGCGGACGTGGTATGACGCTTGCATCTTTTAGTGGTGCACGGAATTGTCCATTCCAATTGACGACATTTTCTTGGTTAATCATTAGTAATAAATCGAACTTTTCTTCGTATAGCTCCTCGTAATATCGAACATCGTATCCTAACAACTCAAAAAGCCCTATTCTAGATGCACGTCCAGCTACGATCTCTGCTCGTCCCTTGGACAGCAAATCTATTGTTGCAAAGTCTTCATAGACTCGCACTGGATCTGACGTACTTATAATTGATGATGAACTCGCAATTTTTATTGTACTAGTTGCTTGTGCAATTGCAGCTAAAACAACTGTGTGGGCTTGTGTTGCAAAATATTCCTGATGACTTTCCCCAACACTGAAGAAATCTATTCCAGCCTGTTCTGCTAGCTTTGCCAATTCAATAATTTCATGTAGGCGCTGCGTTGCAGTAATACGTTCTCCTGTATGAGGATTCGGCATATGATCTCCTAATGTATATAACCCAAATTCTAAACCTTTTCTTTGATCAATACGGTATTTTTCCATTAACCTCACCCTTCTGTATAAATAGATTCTATAAAATCATTACTTCTCATATAGCAGTATAGTATTGAAATTCTCTTTCCGTAAGTACGCACAAAAAAGTGGTATAGTATACATAATGATACTAACTGTGAGGAGACTATACTGTGGATATGGATATGCAACCAGAGCTTTGCAAAGTGGACGATGCTTTAGGTATTCTAGTCGGAAAATGGAAACCAATTATTTTATTAATCCTTTTACAAGAAGGTACAAAAAGATTCAGTGATTTAAAACGTAGAGTACCTGGCATCACTCAAAAAATGCTAACAAAACAGCTGCGAGAGTTAGAGGAAGAAGATATCATTACGCGTAATGTCTATGCTCAGGTTCCGCCGAAAGTAGAATATTCCATTAGTGAGTATGGAGAAAGCTTAGAACCCATTTTGGTAGCCATGCACGAATGGGGTACAGCACATACTCTTCATAAAACGAAAAAAGGACAACTATAAGCAGGTTAGCTTGCGATTCTCGACTCGGAACTTGCTATTTGAGGGTGCGATGTTGCGATTTAGGGTTGTGGAGTTGCGATTCTCGAACTGCAAATTGCGATTTGAGATTTTCCTTATAAAAACGGCCCCTAATTAGAAAGGAGCCGTTTTACTTATGTAGAATTGCTATTCTATTTCTCTAGCCGGGATTATCATATCAATATGCGGAATATTATCTTCTAAATATACTTCCGACACTGTTTCAAAACCAAAGGATCGATAAAATTCTTCCAAATGCGCTTGAGCCTGTGCATAGATAGGCATTCCTGGATAAATTGTTTCTATATATTCCAGTCCCCTCGCTACAAGCTCTCTCCCTAATCCAGATTTACGATAATTCCCGGCCACTAGTACTCTCCCAATATGGATATTATCCTCTTCTGGAAACACACGCATGTATGCACATAATTCATTATTTTCCTCTTTAAAAATATGTGCGCTTATTAGGTCCAAATCGTCTACTTCTGGATATGGGCAATTCTGCTCCACTACAAAAACAGCCACTCTCTCTTTATAAATACGTTGTAACTCCAAAGGACTTAACTCTTCAAAGGCCATATAATTCCACATATACATCACTCCTTACTTTAAACCCTATTATATACCATCAAACAGATTCCATATCAATCTTCCTACTCCTCTAACTAACCAGAAAATCATACGGAAAGGAAGGAAAAGCAATTCTGGTATCCAAAAGAAAACCTCAAACATAAAGTCACCAAATGTGTATCGATCACTATATTTTCTACGGTTCTTCCTAATTTTCTTTTTAGTTTCCCACCGTTCACTCATTACTTATCACTTCCCTTAATAAAAAGTCTTCTATATCAGTTATGATACTTTTTAATATATCAAAGGATTTATAAAAATCTTCATCATCTTCTAGTCTGTGATTTGCATTTGGTATTAGTCTCGCTGTAATATGCTGATTCTTCTCTATTATGCCCCATCTTTTCTCAGAATAAATTTTATCTTTATCTCCAAGTATGCATAATCCTTTATTTGAGGTTTCACTTATCACATTTAATATTTCGGTTCTATTTATTAGTGGCGTTAACCATACTCCCTTCGCACGTTTAAAAATTTTTCGATTTAACTCAGAGCTCATTGCTATTGTTCCAATTGATTTGCCGATAAATATATAGTTTTCATAGGAGTGAGATTCAAGAACCTTATCTATCACCGTTTTTGCATCCGTTATGACCGCTTTGTATAAATCTTCCTGACTTAAATCATCATAAAATTCATCCTTGTATGGAAAATTGACTTCTAAAATATGTACAGACTGTTTAAATATCATTTCACCTAAAAAGTGAAATATAGGGCTATTTACCGTATAATTTGAACCTGGAAAAAAGATTACTAAATCCTTTGCGCAGTCCGTTCTCCCATGCATCGTATATGGTATCTTCATACCTTTGAATCCAGTAACACTTGAATTTATATACTTCATATAGAAAAACTCCTTCGTCTATACTCCTTATATTATCTATGTCCATCTTTTCTAGCCTGTATATACCCATAATAACTACAGGTTCCTTGTTGGCTTAAATCCTTTACCTCAAAGCCACATTTCTCATAAAAACTAAAATTATTTGCTGATGTATGGGCAAACCAATCTCCATGAGGCAACTTTTGAACACATAATTCCACAAGCTTTCGGCCAATACCTTTCCCTTGATAATCTGAATGCACTACTAAGTCCATAATGTTTGCTGCCATTATCTGATCGGAAATGACTCTTACCATCCCAATCATTTTTTCATCATCCCAAACAGTATATGCCCATGTGGAGTTTTCAAATATAAGCGTAAATTTTTCTTTCTGCCAATCTGGCGTATGATTACTCCATCCGGCATCTTTAAAAAGTTCTTCTACGCTTTCAGCAGGAATACCCATGGTTCCTTCCCTAATAACGAGCCCTTCAAAATAATGATACATCTGTAACTCCCCCTTCATGGTTATTAGTATATATACTACATTTAGGTAGGTATTTCCTTTTTTATCGCAAATATCCAATAAGAAAAGATGCTCAGTCCTCTCTCAACAGAAACATAGATATACTGTTGATTGTAGCGAAGGGCGGACGCTTCCTTCGCTTCGATCCATCCTGGGTCTTTTGCTCGCGCTGTTCTCACTGGAGTCTCCTACATACGCTCCAATCAACCATGTACGCTTGAAGTAAACGGATATAATTGAAGTCAATAGTACTTACTATTTTATCGTGTACTTGAAATCAGTAATATTGAACTGGACGCTAGTACAACGAAATTTTACTTTCTGCGACTCAAGCTGGAGAAGCGAAAAAGTCAAGATCCCACAGGTAGCGTAGCATACGAGAAGGCTCGGGCTCGGCTCGCCCACGGAAAGCGTCCACATAAGCGTAAATCACAAGAATATTCGTTCTTTAAAGCCCTACGAATCCAGTGTTCACAGAACATTTTTATACAATTTCTTATCTTTTTAAAAAAGGACTGCCCATGTATATGGACAGTCCCTACTTAACTTATTCTTGAATTCTGACAAGTTGTGTCTTTTCTACATCATAATCTAATCCGTCTGCACTTGGATCTTTATCATACTCAAGTAAAGCCATCATTTTTTCTGTTCCTTTTATCGAATCGAAATCAGCATCATTTACGATTAGAAACATGTCGCCATAGGCTCTTCCCTCTCCAATAATCAAATTCCCCTCATATTCTACATTTAAATCCTTGCCTTCTAAGTTAAGTGCTGCTGGCTCTTTCTTTGCAAAAAGTATTCCCTCGCCTTCAGCTACTTTCGGAAGAGATGAAATTGCTTTTGTTTTCCCTTTTTCTTGATTTGTTATTTCTTTTATTAACTTTTTCTTTACAAGGGCTTGTACTGTTTCATCTGTTAGGACGATGATTTGTTGTCCACCATTTTCCATAACCTTAATCTTGTACTGATCTTCCTTTGCTAAATCATCCTTCTCTCGCTCCAAAGAATCGATAATTTGTTGTTCTTCCCCATAGAGAATTACTCCATTTGCTTTTGCAAACATATTACATCCTGTTAATATTGACGCAACTATAAGAGTAGTTAGAAATACAATTAGTAATTTTTTCATTTTTGATTAGCTCCTTTTCATTTTTACTCTTCCTTGCTATTGACTTTATTATAGGAGGTAACCTTATCTTTAGCCTTCTCTTTAGATGACGTTTACATTACAATTTTGCAACTTAACGATTTCCCAAATTAAAAATAAGAAAAACCAGGTAAGTAAAATAATACCCGGTTCTTTAAACGAAACCTGTTTCAATCGATTTCAGTAAGCTTTGGATAGACCTGCTGCTATATGAAAAGAGACTTCCTACTATTTTCAAAGTAGAAAGCCACTTTTCCATATTCTATTATTCTTTTCCCATACTTCGACGCACTTAAATTTCCCCTACCTTCTTCACCTTGAAAATCGAGAGAATTATGCTAAGTCCTCCTAATAAGAAAAGTAATACTATTAAAAGGTCGAGATTCAGATTAAGCATCGGAGCGAAGTTAAGTAATTGCATGATTAATATTGCACAAAGTACAGTTGGAATAGTGAGTCTTTTCCATATACCTAGGAAATAGAGAGGTATAAAACTAATAACTGTAATCTGAAAAGATCGAATTATCATGTCCTTGAAATAGAGAAGTATATCATCTGGATTAAATTCTCCCATAATAAAAGGGTGTACTTGGTCAATTAAATAAGTAGAAACCGCTGTCAGTGTATAGGAAATAATTGTAACGAGGAAAACAAGAAGAGCTATAAAGAGAATTTTTGCTGTAAAGAGTTGTTTTCTATTGATAGGATAACTGTATGCAAGAGAGATGGTTTTATTTTTATATTCATCAATAAACACCTGATTTATAAGAGAAGCCCCGAAGAGAATTAGCCCTGTTTGAATTGCCTTATTAAGCTCCATTACTGTTGTAAAGCTATTACCAAAATCTGCACTAACTTGTTTTATAAAGAGTAACGGTAAAAACATGAGGGCAATCCAGTAGATTATCACTTCTCCAATTATTATATGTCGCTTCAACTTTTTTCCTTCTAAGAGAATAAGTTTAATCAAGTTTGCCACCCCCATTTACCTGCTCGTAAAAGTAGTCTTCCAAAGAACTCGTGTGTTTTTGTATTTCTTCAATTTCCACATCATGAAGTATTAACATTTTGGAAATAGTCTTTTGTGAATGGGTTAAGTCATATATACGAATTCGATTATTAGTAACCATTTTGAAATTGGAAATTTGGAAATTACTTTCGAGTAAATAGAGTGCTTTTTCCATATTCGGGGTCATCAGTTCTATATACTCCGTTCGTTTCTTACGAATATCTGCTAAAGTAACTTCGTTCAACAATTTACCATTATTAATGACTCCTACCCTATCGACAACCTGTTCCATTTCTCCAAGAATATGACTGGAAAGTAAAAAAGTTATTCCATACTCTCTATTTAACATTAAGATTAAGTTTCGTATATCCTTAATACCGATTGGATCTAGACCATTTGTCGGCTCATCGAGAATAATTAGTTCTGGTTTCATGACGATAGCTCTCGCAATTCCTAATCGTTGCTTCATCCCCAGTGAAAAGTCCTTGACGGTTTTGTCTTCGGTATCTTTCAGCTGTACCATATCTAAAGCGTCATTAATCTCTTTCTCATCATAAAACCCTAAGTATTCTCCATGCAATTTCATATTTTCTATCGCTGTTAAATGCTCATAGAAGATTGGATATTCTATAACGCTCCCCACACGCTTTAAAACTGTTTTCGTTTCTTCTGTCAACTTTTGATTAAACAATAATACTTCCCCACTAGTAGGAGTTGTTATTCCAGTCAACATTTTCATAATCGTTGTTTTACCTGTTCCATTTCGCCCTAAAAACCCATAAATTTCCCCCTTTTTTACATGCAAATTTATATCAGAAATTATTGTTTTTCCTTTTAGCTTTTTCGTTAATCCACTAGTCTGAATTACGTAATCCACCTTAATCCCTCCCGTTCTTATATATTTATCATAATCGGCAAAGGTATCTTTTTTCTGTATTATTCCTTACAAATTTCTTAAGAATTTATATAGTTCTATAAGTATGCAAAAAAAGAAGGTCGTTCCAGTAGGACATCCCTTCCAAGCTTTAATATATTAATCGTTTGAAAATGCAGCTAAATACTGTTTTTTCGTATGGCTTACTGCTTAAATGAATCGATCCTTTCATCGACTCGGTTAACCGTTTTGTAATACTTAAGCCTAAACCACTCCCTTGAAATTCAGGGTTTCTAGCATCATCTAATGTATATAACCTTTCAAATATACGATCTTGATGTATCGTTTCAATTCCTTTACCATTATCCCAAATGTCAACGGCAACAAACTCTTCTTCCTCACGAACCGTCACGCCGAACATACCGCCATCACTTCCATATCGAATTGAGTTCGAAATGAGATTGTTAAATATTCGACTCAGAGCCTCTTCGTTTCCAAGAATATAAAGTGGTTGTTCAGGAATAACTATCTCTACTTGAATACCTTTGGATTTTAATAATTCGTAAAACTCCAACACTGTTTTCCGACAGACTTCATTGATTGCCACCTGCTTTAATGGAATTGCATAATCATCTGCATCTATTTTTACAAGGTCGAAAAATTGGTTCAGCAAATTAATGACATCTTTTGTTTTTTGGTAGAGTCGGTCGCTTACCTCTTTTCGTTCATCTTCAGTCATATTATCATTCAAGTTTAATTTTTCTACGTAGCCCAAAATTACCGTGAGCGGTGCTTCAGATCATGAGACATATTTGATAGCATTTTACTGGAGCTGTCTTTTGCTTTTACATAATCGGCTTTTACTTTTTGGTTATAACTTAAGAAACGATTAATCTGGTTAAGTACAAGCTGAACAGCCTCTTGGTCAGTTTGTAATAACACCTTTTCTGCTGACTCATTTATGATAATATCTGATAACCTTGTGTGTATTTCCTTAAGGTTTTTATTCATCTTAACTCTTAAAAAGTATTGAAGACCATTTAGTATTAGAAGAAAAATAATAATAAAAATTAAAATAGGAATCATCTATTTCTCTCCCAGTTAGTATCCAATACCCCATATCGTTTGGATATATTTCGGAGTAGAAGGATTTTCTTCAACCTTTTCTCGAAGTCGCCTAATATGAACATTAATGACGTTTTCATTACCATAATAATCATCCTCCCAAATTAAATGGTAAATCTGCTCCTTCGTGAACACTCTACTTGGATTACTCATAAATAGCTTCAATATATGGAACTCTTTGGATGTTAGTTGAATATGCCGCCCTTTAACCTCTGCAGAAAAAGTATTTAAGTCCAGCGTAAGCTCTAGGTAGTTTAATGTTTGTGAAGTGGTCTGATTATTTCCTGAAGTGTATTGTGTAGCCCTACGAATAGCAGCTTGCACCCTAGCAGTTAGTTCAATCATAGAAAAAGGCTTGCTAATATAATCATCTGCTCCAAATCCAAGGCCTAATGCTTTGTCCATTTCGTTACCTTTTGCCGAAATGATTAATATAGGAATCATACTTGTTGCTCTTACTTCCTTTAATACCTCCATCCCACTTAATCTTGGTAGCATCAAATCTAGCAAAATTAAATCAGGCTCTTTGTTTCTAAATATAACTAAAGCTTCCTCCCCATTAAATGCAGTCAGTACTCTAAAATTTTCCTGTTTTAAATGACTAGCTACTAGTTCACTAATTTCTTTGTCATCTTCTACGAGCAGAATATTCTTTTGCATTTTTCCACATCCATTTCACTGTGCCAATACCGCCATTATATATCATTTATAACCCAACGTGGAAAGGAAAAAAGACAGTCGTTGTAGAAGATAGCAAGAGATAAGGATGTGATTATGTGAAGTTAAACAAAAGCTTTCGTTCTATTTGGTTCAGTAGTGCCACCTCTGAACTTGGTGGTGCGTTTTTTACCTTTTGCAATTCTATACTGATCTATGAACATACTGGCTCTGCAACTGCACTCGGACTAGTGTGGTTAATCTATTACATACCATCTTTTTTTATGCAGCTGTTTATCGGACCATATATTGATCGATGGAGTCGTAAGTATACGATGATTTGGTGCCAATTAATCCGAGCTATCCTTGCTTTTCTGTTAGCGATTACTTTGTTCTCCGATTGGTTCTCTGTTTCACTCATTTATTTGGTTCAAGTTATTGTTGGGCTAGTAATGCCTATATTCACCCCTGCCAACCAATCCATTCTACCGACGATTGTCGAGAAAGAATTTCTAGGAAAAGCAAATGCATCTCTTGAAAGCGTTCGTCAAGTGATGGCAGTAATGGGACCAATCAGTGCAGGTGTCTTAGTAGACTTTATAACAGTAACCTGGATGTTAGTGATTATATCAATAGCATTTTTATTAAGTACATATAACTTGGCACAGCTACATGAAAAGAATTTAAAGCATGAGTTACGAAAACCTTGGATTGAGGAGTTTAAGGAAGGATTGAATTCCTATTTTGAGCAGCCATTAATTGTTTGGTTGGGTGTTTTCTTCGGCTTTGTTCAATTTGGTGTCGGGGTAACGATTGTGACAACACTGCCTTATATTACAACGGTGTTAGACCAACCTATTGTATCTTATGGATTCTTTATGGCAGGCTTTCCAATTGGTTATACAATTGGGGCTTTACTAAGCTCTAGACTGAAGCCGTTAAATGGACTCGGAGTTTTATTTAGCACCCTTTTTATCGGTGGCTGTACTTATTTATCGCTAGCTTTTACTCCATGGTATCTCCTAGCCCTTGTGACAGAGGCCATTGCAGGCATTGTTATTGCTATTTTTAATATTTATAACATTACACTAATTCAGCAACGAATTCCAAATCAATTCATGGGTAAAGTTACATCGGTACGTCTATTAATTATGCGTCTTATGCTTCCACTTGGAATTCTATTTGCCACAATCAGTGTTCAGTTTTTAGCTATTCGTACTATGTACTTTGTCATTGGAGCAATCATCTGCATTACTTCTATAACTGGCTATGCTTTCTTGAAAAGTAAAGAAGAGATTAAATAATAATCCCCTGAAAAGAGCCCTCTAAGCTGAAGGTTCTTTTCAGATATTTATTCGATACTATCCTGTAAATACTTGATCATACGGGTAACGATAATGAACATTCTTCGGCTTCATAAGTATGAAAAACAAAGTTAAAGGACCAATTCGTCCGATAAACATTACCATACACAATAGCACTTCACCTATGTCACTAATTTGTGCAGTTATACCCATTGATAATCCAACAGTCCCAAAAGCTGATACAACTTCAAATGCCAAAGGTAAAAAAGGTATCTTTTCCGTAATAGTTAATAGAAATATAAAGAAAAAGACTATGAATAAACCAATCGTTGATATTGCTAGAGACCTTATTACTGTCTCCAGACGGATAGATCTTCCAAATAACTCTGGTTCACTACGTTTGCGCAAAAAAGATACTGTAGCTAAAACTATTACAATAAATGTAGTTAGCTTAATCCCAGATGCTGTCGATGCACTACCCGCACCTATAAACATTAGAACCATCGTTAAAAGGATTGTGGGATCCTCCATATCACCATAATTTAATGTATTGAATCCAGCAGTACGAGGGGTCACTCCTTGAAAGTAAGACACCATTAATTTATCTTGTAATGGCATAGCCCCAATTGTTGCTTGATTATTATATTCCAACACGAAAACGAAAGCGATAGCTATAACATTGATAAGTATAGTTCCGACAACCATCATTTTCGTGTGAAGGGACCATTGCCTAAATGACTTTGTTTGTTGAATATCAACTACTACGGTAAATCCGATTCCACCTATTATAAATAGTAACGATAATACGATATTCACAATAGGGTCATTTGCAAAACCAATCAGGTTATCAGGGAATAAAGCAAAACCAGCATTATTAAATGCAGAAATTACATGAAAGACACTTAAATATAGTGCATCGTTAAAACCAAAAGTCGGTATCCAGTGTATGGTCAAAACTGTTGCTGCAAAAAGTTGAACCGATAAAACAAATGATAAGATTAGCTTTACTAGCTTTATAATACCGCCTACTGAGTTTTGATTGAATGACTCTTGTATATAAATACGGCTTTGAATACCTATCTTCTTCTTTAAGAGTATAAGAATAGCCACAGCAAATGTCATTAAACCAATGCCACCACATTGAATAAGAATCATTAATACAACTTCCCCAAATACAGTCAATGTTGTACCAGGGTCAAATACACTAAGTCCTGTCACCGTGGTTGCTGAGGTAACCACAAATAATGCATCAATCCAAGATATGTGGGTTGTGGTCGCTACAGGTAATTTCAACAAAATGGTTCCCACAAATATTAGAGATAAAAAACTGCCAGCAATAACAATAGGTGGAGAAACGGTTCTTCTTTTCTTATTGCTTATTCGCATATGAACACCTCCTAGCACTAAATTTGAAAAAAACTATTTCTTTAAAAAGCTGAAAATCAAAATTAGCTAGTCATTTCAATGAAACAACAAAAAACCCACAAGGCATAGGTAATAGCCTAGTGGGCATAGAATCATTCTCACTAGCTCCAATTCCTCTCTCACAACGCTTACGGAGTTAGCTGTCGGATTAGGGCAAAGAGTAGCCCCCCCTACAATCGTAGGATTCACCCCACGCGGCTTAAGTAGCCACGAATAATGGTTCCCCCGTTCCAGATGGATTAAGCGATTTTGAAATATGAAACTGAAAGTAATAATACTCCCAACTCTTAGTCTTGTAAACAAATATTTTAGAGGCTTTAATAGTAGAGAATCAGGATTAGACATAAGTTAAAATCAATAATATAGGAAAAGGCTTTCGAATATTATACTCGAAAACTTTTTTGTGTTTTGTATTTATATTTTCATAGAAAGAATTCATTTGCACCAGTTTATATTCCGATAAACGCTTGTCATATATTTCTTTTAACGCTAGAACTCTTTCATATCATAATCAATAATCGGAAAGTTACGCCGGTAACAGGCTTATCAGTAAATAAATAGCTGTTCCCCATATAAAAATTGCAGAACATTTATTAAATAAAACGAATAGTTGGCTGCGTATGTTTATTTTTTTCAATGTTGCACCCAAAACTGCCAAGCCCAAAAACCAAATCCAAGATATAAAGACACAAGCAATTGTGAAGAAAAGTAGTTGTTGTCCACTATACTTTACAGCACTTGTCCCAATTACACCGATTGTATCTAATAATGCATGTGGATTTAGGATGGACACGGAAAGTGCAAATACAATTTGCTTCTTCAGAGGTAATGCTTCTTTTCCTAATGTGTTCATTGATTTCGAAGACCAAATCACTTTTCCCATATATAAAAGAAATAGTATTCCTGCAACTAACAAAATAATCCTTAACCACGCAAATTGTAAAACGATTATTGATAATCCTAAAATGGCGAGTACGATTAGCACTGTGTCACAAATTGCTGCGGTTACCACTGCAGGAAGCGCTCTAAACAAACTTGGCTGAGTGACACCTTGCGTAAAGACAAATACATTTTGTACACCTAGAGGAAGTATAAGCCCAAATGCCAACAGGACACCATGAATGATCGGTTCCATCATTTCAACTCCTTTCTTCTCTATCATACCTATGATATAAATAATGAAAAGGTCCAATTCGATGGTCAAATATCTATCCAAATTTTAATGAGGGGAATTGAAATGAATTGGCAACCAAATCGGCCATTATCAATCAGTTTATCTTAACAAATAAGTAAGTGGATGATAAAACAAATTCAAGGTGGTGAGTGGCCAAGCTATTCAAAACGGTTTCGAATATAAGGAACATTGTTATACTGTAGATAAAGATTATTGTTTCGGAGGTGAAAACGTGGATAGTAAGCAGTGGATTTTAATCATTGACGATGAGGAAGACTTGGCACGTCTCCTTGAGAAAGTTTTATACAAAGAAAGCATTACGAATGTTGTAACAGCAGGATCGGTTGCAGATGGATGGGAAAAGTTTCAGAAGTTTAATCCAGCACTTGTATTGTTAGATATTATGCTACCAGATGGAGAAGGCTACGACTTATGCAAGCAAATTCGTGAAGTTTCCAATGTACCGATTTTATTTATGTCTGCGAGGGATGAGGAAATTGATAAGCTTTTAGGGCTAGCGATTGGTGGTGATGATTATATTACCAAGCCATTTAGTCCCAAAGAAGTGGCATATCGGGTGAAGGCTCAGCTAAGGCGGGCTGGTTTTTCAGAGGAAAATGTGACTCCGAAAAGTTTGCAAGTTGGGCCTTTTGAGCTCAGTGCAAGTGAAACAGAATTGCAGAAAGATGGAAAAACAATTGAGCTAACTGCAAAAGAAATCGGACTTATGAGCTGTTTTATGCATCATCCGAATCAGATTCTAAGTAAGGAAACCTTATTTGAACATGTGTGGGATGATAACTTTTTTGGTTCTGATAATACGGTAATGGTACATATTCGTCGATTACGCGAAAAAATTGAAGTAGAGCCTTCCAATCCTTCCTTTATATTAACCGTTAAAGGGCTTGGCTATAAATTACATACCAAGAGGTGAAGGAAAATGAAGTGGAAATTGACACGGCGCTTTTTGGGATCCGTTGTTACAATTGTTGTGATTGTAGGGGTTGTGAATACAATTATACTTTTATCCTTACTCATCTATAAATCAATGAGTAATTTTGAAACAGACGAAGGGTCTGCTGAAAACTTTAGCAGAAATTTTTCACAATATATAGCACTGCAACACGACAAACCAACGGTCAATGAAAAAGGTTTAGAAAAACTAAGAGAACTGAATGCTTGGATACAATTTTTGAATAATAATGGTGACCAAGTAGCAGCTTTTTATACTCCTGAGAATTTACAAAAAGAGTATTCTCCAATTGAAGTTGTTCAAACGTATAAATATCAAGAAGTAGATGGAAAGACTACAGTTTTTATAGGAGAGGCCCATCACTTTACTTATTTAATAGGAATTAAAAATCAAAAAATTGACCGATATGTATTTACCTATGATTACGGACAAGTTCTTAAAAACATTAATATCGTACTCTTACTAATTCTAACAGTCGATATTTTCATTGCATTAATAGTTGGATTTATATTCGGAAAAAGATTAACAGGTCCCCTTCACATTTTAATAGATGGAATCCACCAGCTACGTGAAAGACGCTTTAAAAAAATGCCTATACCACATGGTGTGTATGAAGATGTTTTTCGCAATATGAATGAACTCTCGTTAAAGCTTGATCAATATGAGAAAGAACGTAATCAACTTGACCAAATGCGTGAAGAATGGATCAGCAATGTTTCGCACGATATGAAGACACCACTCGCCTCTATTCATGGATATGCAGAATTGATGCAAGATAGTGCCAAGGATTTAACAGAAGAAGAATTGCATGAATATACATCTATTATAAATAGACAGTCCAAATACATGAGTGATCTAATAGATGATTTAAACTTAACGATGCGCTTGCGCAATAAAAAACTACCATTGTTACTGGAAGACGTGGATATTATTGGATTGATACGTGAAATGACAATCAATCTGTTAAATGATCCCCAGTTCGGAAATCGAAATGTAGAATTTGTTGCTAATGTGGACAAAGCAGTGCATAAAGTGGATAAAAAACTACTGAAACGAGCAATAGTTAACTTTATCAACAATGCACTTGTGCATAACAATGAAAAAGTCTTTGTAAGAATCCAAATTGATAAAGTTTATCCACATTGTGGACAAGAGCAAAAATCTAATAACATATCCACAGCCTCAGCATTCCATACACAAATTACCATCGCTGATAATGGTAGAGGAATCTCTTCTAAAGATATGGATCAAGTTTTCGAACGCTACTATCGAGGTACAAATACTACTAGTACACATGGAACTGGATTAGGAATGGCGATTGCACGAGATATCATCTTAGCCCATAACGGAACAGTAGACTTGAAAAGCTCAGAAAACAAAGGAACAACTATAACAATACTTTTATAGAAAAAAGGACTGTTCTCCACTTTGTTATCGGAGACAGCCCTTTTTTCTATTCTAATTGTTTTTGTGCTTTTTTCGGTATTTCTTCCAGTTTCACTTCATCATATGACGATACTTGATCATCCTTTTTTACGTACATTTTTAGGTAGGCATCTTTGCGAAGACTTTTATGTGCCGTGAATTCAAGCGAAATTGTTTTACCATCCTCATTTGTAGCGTCTAGTTTATAAGAATAGGAAGTCATAACAGAACCATCATCCAGTTTGTTCTCATGTGGTATGCCATCTTCTGTAATTTGCAAATAATAATTGCTTGCATTTATACGGTTAAAATCTATTTTTGTAATAGCAAAAACCCCTACTATTCCTAGTGCAAACAAAATACCCACTACTATTAGAAATCTTTTCATCTCTATCATCCTTCTGTTCTATTATTTTGTGTGATAATTCGATTGTAAGAAGCTACTGTTAAGATATAATACAGTCCATAGATAACTGTATAAGCAATCATCCAGATTACTACCGGTTTTACTAAATCCATCATTAGTAGACTAGAGAAAGCTTTTAAAGCAATTGCACTGTGCAATAATCCTACTGCTAGTGGCACAAAGAAGATGACAAACACTTGAGATGCAATGGATTTACGCATTTCCTTTGGACTTACTCCCATTTTATGAAGCATATTGTATTGGGACTTATCTTCCCCAGCTTCTGTTAAAACTTTAAAGTAAATGATACTTCCTGTTGCCGCTAAAAATACTAGACCAAGGAAACTCCCGATAAAGAGCAAGGAACCTACACTTTCAATACCTGTTTGGAAGTCCTGAGGGGCACTTGAAAATTGTGCTTCTTCAGGTAAATATTTTGCAATCTTTTTAGATAAATCTATAGAAGCTTGATCAATACCGATGACTCGGTATTTTAGTGCTTCTCCTTCTTTTTGTAACGCTTTAAATTGATCATTTGAAACTACCACTGTAATCCCTGCCGTACCAGAGTTTAATACTGATTGTGTTTTAAAGCTTTGGAATGTGAGAATAGTGTTGTTCTCAGTTGAGACAGTTTTTCCTTCGTATTTAGGTGAGAACCTTTCGTCGTATCCAATGTCTAAAATAACGGCATTTTCGTTATTAACATGTAGTTTTTCCCTTTTTTGAATCGCTGCTAATTTGTTATATGTTTTTTCATTGATAATCGTATAGATCCTCTTATCTGCGTTATTGAATGCTGAGTTTAATTGTTCAGTATGAAAGGCTACAGACAACGCTTCGATATTTTCATCGTAGTTTACATCTAGCAACACATTGCTGACTTGTTGATCGAGTTTTTCATCTGTTTGCTCATACATAAAAGTATTTGGATCAGAGGTTATAACCTGATCGTTTATGTTGTAGTATAGACCATATACTGCTCCACCAGCTGTTACAGTTGTAGCACTGAGCACCGCAATAATCGTCAGTGTACGAGCATTTCCTCGGATACGATATAACAGTTGGGAAATCGTCATTAAATGAAGTCCTTTCCACAACCATTTTTCATTTTTCTTTATCATCGTTAATACAAAACCAGTCACGCTATGGAACAATAGAAAAGTACCGACAATAACTGTCATTAAAATGATTAATGCTATCATTAAAAAGCCAACTGCTTCCCAGACTTTTGAAGTAAACATATCTTGTAGTGCCAACCAATAACCAATCGAAATTAATAAAACTCCAAGAATAGCTATAGTCATAGAAGGCTTCCGAGCCACTTCTCCTTTTTTCGATGCATGGAATAAATCGATGAGTTTAAACTGATAGATTAAACGATAGCCTTGGAATGATGTTACAAAGAAAACTGCTAGAAACACAACAGTGGTATTCAAAGCTGCCTGTTCCGAAAATGTAAATGGTGCGATGACATCATAACCCATTAAATGGATCAAAATCGTCATAAATCCTTTTGAACAAAGAAACCCAAGTACAACACCAACTACTAATGAAACCAAGCCTAATAATAAATTTTCAAAAAAGAGCATAAAGCCAATCTGACGATTACGAACGCCTAGCAATGCATACAATGCCACTTCTTTTTTTCGTTTCTTCATAAAGAACGAGTTCGAATAGGCTATAAATACGGCAACGAAGAGTAGGAGAATGACTGCTGCACCGCTCATCAGTGAATCCAATTTTTGCGAGGAAGCTGTTTTTTCTGCAATCGTATCGCTATATTTTAATGTCACAAATGTAAAGTAGATAACAATACTGAAAACCATAGATGCGATATATAAAAAATATTGGGAAAAGTTTCGTGCAATGTTTTTTCTCGCTAGACTAAATAACGTCATCTACCCCACCCCCAATTGTTGCAAGGACATCCAAAATTTCTTGGAAGAATGCTTTCCGTGTTTTATCTCGACGGTAAATTTCTGTTGAAAGCGTACCATCCTTGATGAAAATAATACGACGACAGAAGCTTGCTGCATATGCATCATGTGTCACCATCATGATAGTAGAATTATTATTTTCATTTAGTTTACTTAAGCTTTCTAATAGATCTGTCGCTGATTTTGAATCCAGTGCACCTGTTGGCTCGTCTGCTAAAATCATTACAGGCTCCGTCACAAGTGCTCTTGCAGCTGCAGTTCTTTGTTTTTGACCTCCAGAAATTTGGTATGGATATTTATCTAGTAAGTCTTCAATACCAAAAACTTTAGCAATACTAGTCACTAAGCTATTAATTTTTTTTGCTGGAACTTTCGCAATTGCCAGAGGCAATAATATATTTTCCTTCACAGTAAGAGAGTCTAACAAATTGTAATCCTGGAATATAAAACCGAGATTATCACGTCTGAAATCAGCTAACGCATCTTCTTTCATATCGTGGATACTCGTATTGTTCATATATATCTTTCCTTCAGTCGGAGAATCAATTGTTGCCAACATATTCAGCAGAGTTGACTTCCCCGCTCCAGAAGGACCCATAATCCCTACAAACTCTCCCTCTTGAATATCGAATGATATATTTTCTAATGCGGTGTATGCTGCATTGGATTTACCATATATTTTTTTCACATTTTCTACTTTTAATAACGATTCCATTTTTTCACCTCTTCAATTTTGTCGATATGTATACTATAAATGCTCATCCTTACAGCAAATTTATGCCAACCTTACAGCAAGCTTAAATCCGAAAAAACCCGACTTCTATTAACTAGAAATCGGGTTTTACATTATTTTTTCTGGTTGAGTATTAATCATATGCTTCATCGAAATAGAAACGAAGTTTTCCTTTACCCAATCCCGGTCCTTTAAAAACAGAGACTTAGATATGCCATTGATTTCTGCTCCGGGCTGACGCTTTCCGTGGGCACGGCTTCAGCCGCTTCCTTCGCACGCTCAGTCCAGGCTCGCGCTGTTCCCACTGGAGTCGCCGCTCTGCGCTCCAATCAACTAAGTCCACTTATAGTAAACAGATAGTTGAATTCACGCTAAATAATTTAGAGTATATTTGGATAAGTCGTGTTGAAATGGACTAGCACAAATAAAATTCACTTCCTTCATCTATCTTTAAATAATAGCACTTCTAATTCATAGGCGATTACTAAGAATATAATCACTTTCTAAAATTGGATCAATTTTATCATCTAAGCGATATACTTTGTCAAAATTTAAATTGTTGTACTACGCTATAATTGATTAATCGTGGAATGTGGCGACTCCAGCGGGATCAGCCTTAGGCAACGCCCGCGTAAAGCGTCCACATGTAAGAAAATCACAGGATTATTCATTCTTAAAATGTACCAAGAACCCAGAGTTCATGGCACATTTTATATACTTTCTTATTCTTTAAAATAGATGACCCAAGCACCCATTGATAAAAATACGGATGGCTTATAATAAGTGGTGTTCATCAGCACTACCACAGCCCTAAAAGTTTTAAGGTTGCTGTAAGGTTGCTATTAATATAACGTAAGGTTCGATAATTATACTAACCTTTAAGCAAAGTAATATAAAACTTAAAGGAGAATTATAATGAATCCGTCCATTTCAAAAAAAGAAAGAATTATTTCATTAGACATTATTCGTGGAATTGCCCTACTTGGTATACTACTGATAAATGTTGCAGCATATAAAATTATTATAGAAGGACAACCACTACCAGATTATAGTGGTGTTAATGGAGTTATCCACCAACTAATAGCAATCATAGTGGAGAAGAAATTCTTTTCCATTTTTTCTTTCCTATTTGGTGCAGGTCTATTTATTTTTGCTTCAAGAGCGGAAAAACGGGGTGACAAACCTAGATTACGAATGGTAAGACGTTTATTAACTCTCTTACTTCTTGGGATCATACATTCAATCATATTTTGGGGAACAATTCTACATGTATACTCGATTGTTGGGTTGTTTTTAATCCCTTTTTATCGCGCTAGAGTTTCTACCATCAAAAAGTGGCTTGTTGGAATGACAACTATCCACTTAGTTTCTCTAGTATTAATGATTTTCTTGCCTACGAAACTGCTCTTACCAATCTTAGAATTCTTTTCTAACGATTTAATACTAATATTCATTATGTTTTTGGCTGGTTTTTTAACAGCTAAAGCAGGGTGGCTTGTACAGATACAAAGTTTGTCCAAACAGATTCGATGGATGCAAGCTGGAACCTTTCTTTTGTTCATTCCTTTCTCTCTGTCGATTTGGAATGCTTTTCAAAGCGGAGACAAAAATGTAGATTTACTTATTGCTTTTGGGACAATACCAACGACCTTGTTTTACTTATCAACATTATTTTTATTGTTAGAAAAAAAACATGTCTTAAAATTTCTGAAACCAATCTCATTTGTCGGCCAAATGGCTTTTACAAATTATATTGCTCAAAGCATTATAGGAACAATTATCATTTCACTTATTGGTCTGGATGTCGTTTCACCAAAGGATATTGTCTATATTGCAATCTTAATCTATGCTATTCAGATAGTCTTTAGTATAGTCTGGTTCAAATTCTTTTCTATGGGGCCATTGGAGAAAATGTGGCGTTATATGACTTATGGTAAGAAATATGCAAAAAGATAGTGAATACGTTAAAATACTCAAACACAAAGTCTAGCGAGTAATAACTTAATATGTACTTAAAAGGCCCATTTGTATTTGTACATACAAATGGGCCTTAACTTCATTTCACTTAAAAAATCTAGTTATAACCGATTTTCCCATCCTCTAAGGAAGTTGATGAAACAATTAAACCAAAGGGATACTTCATTTGTCCACACTAGTAAACTGCTTCAGATAAACGGAAAAGACTGTTTTTTCCTCGTCGCTCTTTACCTGTATTTCTCCCTCATGTAATTCCACAATACTTTTAGCAATAGCAAGTCCTAATCCTGAGCTTTCAGTATGCACGCCGCGTGATTTATCTACCTGATAAAACCTTTCGAATATATGAGGTAAGTCCATAGCAGGGATCGGATTCCCGTAACTTATCACTTCTACTAAGATGTCATTATTTCTTTGAGTAGCAGATATATCAATTTGTTTTTTCCTTATCCCATATTTTAAAGCGTTCGATAGTAGGTTCTCAAAAACACGAATAAGAAGATTACCATCGGCTTTGGTTATAAGTGGTTCAGAACTATACTTCTCATTACAAACATACTGCATCTGCTCTAACTCAATACGATAATGTTCAACAAGTTGTCCAAGCATTTCCTTTATATTTAAAGGTTCCTTATTTACTTTAAGCTGATGATTTTGCACTCTCGTATATTCAAATAAATCATGAATTAGCCTATGCAATAATGTTGACTTCTCATAGACAATATCAATGTAGTACCTTAGCTCTACTTCATCTCTATATTTATCTTCCGTAATAAGTGACAGGTAACCAATGATAGAAGTCAGAGGAGTACGCAGATCGTGAGAGACATTCGTAATAAGATCGTTTTTTGTTCTCTGAGCATTCCGTTCTTCCTGTCTCAGTGTATCCATTTTACTTATAATCATATTTATACTTTCTGTTAGTTGTAACAATCTTTCATCCCGGTAGCCAGGACTGAACCCAATTTCTGGACTACTTACATACTTTTTGGTTTCTGTAACTAGCTGATCGAAGGATATAAAAAACTGCCTTCTTTTTTCATGTAGGTAAAATAAGCTAAAATAGAAACTAAATACTATTAAAAAACTTAACTGTTCAAAAAGGAAAGGCCAGGGTGAATAAAGAATATTTTCAACCCTTCTCTTACCAACTAAAGTAACGAATTCGGTAACCAATCCGCTACCAACAACTGAGGTATTAACATAGCCTACCACTGCATTTTTAATTATAAATAAAGAAATTGCCGACAAAATAACAGATAGAATAATCCCAGTAACAATGCGCCACCTCGAGAAAAAAACCAATTCACTTAACACAGACTTAATAGTCAATTTTATAACCAACTCCCCAAACAGTTACAATCATTTTTTCTCCTTTTAACACTCTGTCTAGTTTTGCTCTTAAGTTACTTATATGTACCATTACCGTTTTACTTGAATAGATTTCCTGTTCATTCCATACCAATTGAAAGATATCTTCAGAACTAAAAACACGGCCAGGCTTACTGCAGAGTAGGCATAATATATCGAATTCAATTGAGGTCAATTTTAATGGGGTATCATCAATATTTACAGTATGATTCTGTTTATTTATTACTAAAGGACCATAGATCAAACCTTCCTTAGGAGAGTTGCTTTTTAAATATCCAGTTCGTCTTAACAAAGCTTTCACTCGAGCTATAAGCTCCAAAGGATTAAAAGGTTTAATAAGGTAATCATCCGCACCTGTAGTGAGCCCATATATTTTATCCATGTCCTCTGCCTTTGCGCTTAACATTAAAATTGGAACAGTCTGGTTATCTTGTCGAATTTCACGACAAACTAAAATACCGTCCTTTTTTGGCATCATCACATCTAGAATTATTAAATCTACTGAATGCCTTTTAAGCATATTTAATCCTTCTTCACCATCATGGGCTAAATGAACCTCGTAATGTTCCGCCTCTAAATAAATTCGTAGCAATTTCGTAATATCTTTATCGTCATCTATTATTAAAATAGCCTCTGCCACAAGACATCACCACCTATTCCAAAATTCTTCTTATATTATAAACATAGATACTTTCTAAAAACTAATTTCTCATTAATCTTAAGAAATTTTTTAGCTTTTCTTTCCTTTTTTTTAATATCAAATAGCTACAATATGGTTATGTTAATGAATATTAAGGAGAAGAAACGGAGGAAAGAAGATGAAACGCAGAAAGATAAAAAGGAAAGTTAATTTTTTTATTACCTTAATCATTTTGTCGGTGTGCTATATAGGGATTTATAAGTTTAGTCAGAGCAGTCAAGTTCAAAGTTTCATGAGCGAGATAATAGAGGTTTCCGGACCCTCAACAACCTTCATAGATTCATCATTAAAAGCACCTAACATAAAAGGACAAGCAGCAATATTAATGGATGCTTCTTCGGGAGAAATATTACTGAAACAAGATGCAAACAGTGCCTTCCCTGTTGCAAGTATGTCTAAATTAATGACAGAATATATAGTTCAGGAGCAAATTCAAAATGGAAATATTAAATGGGATGATCTGGTTGAAATTTCACACAGTGCTAATAATATGGATCCACAAGCGGTGAAAATTTATGTTAAAGACAATGACTCTCTAACTGTTCGTGATTTATATAGCGCAATGGTTATTTCCTCAGCAAATAATGCTACAAGAGCTTTAGCAGAGCATATAGCAGGCACTGAGAAAAGATTTGCAGAACTAATGAATAAAAAGGCAAAAGAAATTGGTCTTTCTTCCAAAACTAACTTTGTAAACTCAACTGGATTAGTAAATACAGACGGCTCTGAGAACATAATGACAGCAGAGGACGTTGCAATATTAGCCTATCAGTTATTAAGTGATTTCCCTGAAGTAGTGGACACAACAAATTTGCTTGAATATGAATTAGCATACGATAGTACAAACTTAAAGAATTCAAATTCTATGCTATATCCTGAAAATCAAGACCTATATTTTAATCTGGTAGATGGATTAAAAACTGGGTACACAGAAACTGCCGGATATTGCTTTGCAGGAACAGCAAAGCAAGGAGACAACCGACTTATTTCAGTAGTAATGGGTACTAAAAGTGATGACGCTCGTTTTCGCGAGACATACAAGCTACTCTCATTTGGATTTGAGAATTTGTAACAAGCTTTTCGTTCAATGTTGCAAATGAAAATTTCTGGACGTGATCCTTAGTTAAGATACATTTCTAAATTTTTTTCAGAAAAGCTTAGAAACTTGGAAAGTGACTCTGAATGTAGTGGTACGAAGCGATTGCCGAGTAATAATCCGTTGGCAAAGAGTTTACTACTAAATAAAAGGTTGACCTATTGGTGTTATCATACTATAATTTCGTTTAATATTATTTATATTAAACAAGCGAAGAAAAGAACATTATTAAGCCGGTCTCCCTGTTAGAAGAGAATCAGTGGTTGGTGAAAACTGATACAAAGATTAGGTGAATTTCATTCTTGGAGCTTTTTTTATACTATATTTTAAAGAACATAGTATAAAAACGGATTAAACCGTTATTTTACCAAGTGGGAAACATAGACTTGTTTCCAATTAGGGTGGTACCGCGTGAACAGCCACGTCCCTATCGTAAAAGATAGAGACGTGGCTTTTTTTGTCTTTTAACAATTAATTAGAAGACATAATAAAAATAGATTGGATTGGTTAGTTTGCAAACAACAGAGCAATGGTCATCAAAGATTGGTTTTATTTTATCTGCTGCAGGATCAGCTATCGGGGTAGGAGCAATTTGGAAGCTTCCTTACGTTACTGGTATAAGTGGAGGAGGTGCATTCTTTCTTCTATTTATTTTATTTTCTTTGTTTATGGGCTTTCCTTTATTATTAGCGGAGTTTGTTATTGGTAGAAGTACGCAAAAAGAAGCTATTAGTGCATATCGTAGCCTTGCTCCTAATAGTAACTGGCATTGGATTGGGAGATTAGGGGTATTCACCTGTTTTCTTTTATTATCTTTTTACAGTGTAATTGGTGGATGGATTGTTATATATATTGCAAAGGGTCTGTTTGGTGAAATAATTAGTGAGGGTGCAGATTATGGGTCTGTCTTTAACCTAACAATTGGGAATCCTCTGTTGGTTCTTGTTGCCCAATTTGTGTTCTTGGCTATAACAGTTTTAGTGGTGGCTAAAGGGATTCAAAATGGAATTGAAAAAGTAAATAAAATTCTAATGCCCGCCTTATTCGGACTATTTATCGTTCTAATTATCCGCTCCCTAACGCTAGATAACGCTATGGAAGGTGTGAAATTCTTTTTAGCACCGGATTTCTCGAATATTACATCTGAAAGTGTCCTATTTGCGATGGGCCAAGCTTTTTTCTCTTTAAGTGTCGGTGTGTCCGTTATGGTTACTTACAGTTCCTATCTTTCCAAAAAAGAAAGTTTAATACAACCAGCTATTTCAATCGTTTCAATGAATTTAGTGATTGCTTTGTTAGCAGGTTTAGCAATTTTCCCTGCTGTCTTTTCCCTAGGCTTAGAACCTGCTGAAGGACCAGGATTACTATTTGTTGTATTGCCTGCTGTGTTTGATCAAATTGTTTTTGGTGAAGTTTTCTTAATAGGTTTTTTAGCATTATTTTTATTTGCCACATTAACTTCAGCCTTTTCTATGTTAGAAATAATTGTGGCATCTATAGTCAAAGAAAAAGCAGAAAAGCGAACAAAATATGCTTATATGATTGGAATTTTAATATTTTTAGTAGGAGTCCCTTCGGCATTATCCTATAGTATTTTTGCTGATATTCTTATTTTCTCGAAGAGCCTCTTTGACTCTGCCGATTATTTAGTTAGTAATATACTAATGCCGTTAGGCGTACTTTTAATCTCTATTTTTGTTTCGCATAAGATAGAAAAAAGTACTTTACGGGAGGAATTATTACAGCATTCTCGTTTAGGTGCTACTGCATTTAATATTTGGCTTTTTATAATGAAATACATTATTCCACTAGTAATTATCCTCGTTTTTCTCGATATTACTGGTATACTCAATAAAATAGTTGAGATTTTTTAAAATAAATTTAAAGAGCTTATCCTTTATGGAATAAGCTCTTTAAATTCTTAAGGTTTATCTCTTATTTGGCAGATAGTTCACTTTCCGTCACCCATTTATGGTTTTTGACTACTTCTCCACCTGAGGTTGGAGTGTAATCGACCATATATACCGTCGTAGGTTCTGCCGATTCAATTTCAGCAGTAGCACCTTCCAATCCAGGCATATGATCTGCTTCAATGGTAACTTTGGTTCCTGGTTCTAAACTATTATCCCCAGCTTCTTTAATTTCTTCTTGAATGACCCATTTATGATTTTCCACTCTTTCTCCACCAGATGTTGGCATGTAGGAAATGACATAGGCAGTTGTTTCATATGCACCCGTTATCGTTGCCTCTGCCCCCTTCATACCTTCCATATGGTCTGTTTCAAGAATAACTTGGCTTCCGACTTTGTAAGTAGGATTATCGGCTACTTTCAAATCTTCCGGAACTTCACCTGTGCTAGAGTGATTCATGCCAGAATGATCCATTTCCATGTTTTCATGTGTGCTAGTTTCTTTTTCATCACTACCACATGCCGTCAACGTGAATGCTGTAACCAAGGTAACAATTCCTATTACTATTTTCTTCATCGTCATCCTCCTCAAGTTTTTTCTGCTCTTTTAAAAACGTAATGCAATCAGTAAAACCGATATAGAACTAAACGCTAGAGCTGTCACTGGGTATATTTCACTATACATCTTGTTTTCACCCACCCCAAAATACTACCAGGGGGTATAAATTCACGAGAGATAGAGAGTGCCTTACATAGCACTCCTCCATAACTAGTTTACATCGTATCCTTGATCATCAATTGTTTCTTTAATAACATCTAGCGATACTTTATCCTCGTCAAATGAAACGTCCACTTTTCCTGATTCTAAATCGACCTTCACTTCATTTACTCCATCTAACTTTCCTACACTGCCTTCTACAGAACTAACACAATGACCACATGACATTCCTTGTACGTTTAATGTTACTTGGTTGACCATTTTAAATTCCTCCTCTTATTTTTTCATTAATTTTTGAATCGTAATAAGCAATTCATCCAGTACTTCATCGTCACCTTCTGCTAGTCTATCCACTACACAGCCTTTTAAATGCCCTTGTAAAAGTACTTTGGCTACACTATTCAGAGCTGACTGAGTTGCAGAGAGTTGCGTGATAATATCATCACAATAGACGTCTTTGTCTACCATCCCTTTTATTCCACGAATTTGACCTTCAATACGATTTAAGCGATTCGTTAAGTCCTTTTTTACATGCTCAGGATGATGACTTTTTCTACAAGATTGATCAGATGTATTTGCATTCTCTTCTATTAAATTGTCCAACTCATCAACCTCCTATTTCTTATTTATATAATACAGTACCTATAGGGGGTATGTAAAGTATAATGCTTTATTGTTTATAAAAATTCTACACTGCACTATTTTGCATATCCTTATTCATCAAAAAAGGACCTAATAATCTTAAGTCCTTTTATCTTTCTGTTTAATGTTTTGCATGATCAATTGCCTGGTGCAACAGATTCATAATATGGTCATCATCACTTGAATAATACAACGTTGTTCCTTCACGACGAAACTTAACTAAACGCAAGTTTTTCAAAAAGCGGAGCTGGTGAGAAACTGTGGACTGACCTAAATTTAGTGCCTCTGCAATATCATTAACAGAATACTCCTCACAGCATAGCAAATTTAAAATACGGATACGTGTTGGATCACCTAACGCTTTAAACGTCTGGGATACGACAAAAAGAGTTTCTTCATCTAATTCATGTGTGTTAGTTTGTACTTCTTTCTCCATATTAATGCACCCTCTCTTTTAAGTTTTAGTATTATGTTAATGATTGTGGTGTGCATGTGCATCTGGTGCCTTTGCTTTTACCGTACATAAAATAGAGTTATCGTGTTTATGAGCTGCAGTTTCAAGTTGAATGGTCACATGTTGAATATTTTTATGTTCTAAATTATGTTCGATTTTATGAAGTAGCTTTTCGCTTTCTGCAATAGTCATTTGTTCTTCAACCACCACATGGCAGGAAAGTGCGTTCAAACCACTTGTAATAGACCAAATGTGTAAGTCATGAACACTTAAAATTTCTTTTTCCATTTCTATTGTTTTAACGATTTCGTCTATATTAACATTTTGAGGTGTTCCCTCCATCAAGACGTGGAGTGATGCTTTTGTTACAGAGTAACCACTTCTTAAAACTAACACAGCGACAATAACACTAGCTAATGGATCGGCCCATCCCCAGTCAAAGAATATGATTAACAAGGCTGCAATAATTGCACCAACTGAGCCTAGCATATCACTGATCACGTGAAGAAATGCCCCACGCATATTTAGATTGTCTTGCGTATCACTGCCTCGCATCATTATCCAAGCTACAAGGATGTTTACCCCTAACCCAATACTACTAATAATAAGCATTCCACTTGTGGCAACCACAGGGGGATTCGCGAACCGCTCAATTGCCTCATAAAAGATAAATAGTGCAATCAATATTAGTGTTACACCGTTTAAGACTGCTGCTAATATTTCGAATCGCTTATAGCCATAAGTTTTACTTGCGTTTGCTGCCCTTTCACTAAATGTAAATGCTAGCAGGGCTATCCCAAGTGATACGGCATCGCTTAGCATGTGTCCTGCATCCGAAAGAAGGGCCAAGCTGTTTGTCAAATACCCGCCTATTGCTTCTACAATCATATAGATTGTAATGATGAAAAATGAAATCAGTAATACCTTTTTATTTGCACCGTTTGTATGGTCATGATTATCCGCCATTATAATCCCTCCGTTTAATATATAAAACCAATATATGATGATATGTTCATATATACACATTATATTCAACTTAATTTATTGTCAACACTTAAATCTGATATTTTTTGAATGTGTTAAATAATTTCCATATTTATAAGATTATTTTCATAGAAATTTATTTGGAAGAATAGACTAAATTGTAACACTTAAAAATTTGAGGGTTATTTTAAGTCTAAGGTGAAAGGTGAAAGAGTATGACACCCATGTTTTCTCATGTAACCCCCGACCAAATGGTTTCAATGATTCACCACGGATTAAGTAAAAAACAAAACTCAAAGAGAATACTTATTATCGGCGCAGGTATGTCAGGGTTAGTTGCTGCCTCGCTATTAGAGGAAGCCGGACATAGTGTCACCATAATTGAAGCTTCTGAAAGAGTGGGGGGACGAATATACACGAAACGCTTCCCTTTTATTAACGATCAATATATGGAAGCTGGGGCGATGCGCATTCCATCGACTCACAATTTAACGTTAGCGTACATAAAAAAATTCAATTTACCAATAAATCCATTTATAAACAGTACACCTAACGACTTGATTTACGTGAACGGAATTATAACACGCCAATACTTGTATGAACAAAACCCAGATATACTAGACTACCCTGTCGCACCTAATGAAAAAGGCAAAACAGCTTTGGAGTTGATACAATCAGTCATTCAACCAGTGATTGATTTTATCAATATAGATCCAACGGAAAATTGGAAATGGGTCATAAAGGAATATGATAAATATTCAATGGATGCATTTCTAAGATATAACCCTAATGGCGTGACTTTATCGCCTGGTGCCATCGAAATGATTAAGGTACTTCTTTCTATTGAGGGCTTAGCAGAGCTCGCATTTCTAGATATATTACGTGAGTTTATAATTCTTTTAAACCCAATTACTCGGTATTATGAAATTACCGGAGGCAACGATCAACTCCCAAATTCATTTCTGCCACAATTAGAGGGAAATATCATTTTTAATCAACAGATGACCAAAATTATTCAGCACCAAAACCAAGTCACTATATATTCGGAGCATACAGAATCGAAACAATCATTCGAAACAACGTGCGATATAGCCATATTGACCATTCCATTCTCGATTCTGCAATTTGTTGAAGTTATCCCCCATAATTCATTCTCGCATAATAAGTGGAAAGCTATTCGTGAACTCCATTATTCCACTTCCACAAAAATAGGTCTTCAGTTTAAAAGTAAATTTTGGGAGAAACAAGGAATCCAAGGTGGGCAAACCGCAACTGATTTGCCCATTCGATTTAGTTATTATCCTAGCCATGATATCGATAAAAACGAGACTGGAGTAATTTTAGCTAGCTATACTTGGGAAGATGATTCACTCCCATGGGAAAGTTTGAGTGAAGAGAAACGAATTCAGCAGGCCTTACAGAACTTGGCTACCATCCATGGTCGACAAGTTTATGATGAATTTATTACGGGAGCATCCTATAGTTGGGGGCAAAATCCATTTTCAGGTGGAGCATTCACTATGTTCAAGCCAGAACAGGAAACAGAACTTTTTCCATACCTTTCCACACCAGAGGGTCGTGTTCACTTTGCAGGTGCACACACTACACTCCCACACGGTTGGATACAGGGTGCAATTGAATCTGGGATACGTGTAGCTTTCGAAGTCAATAATTTATCTTGAGAGAATCACTTAATTTGTGTCATTGCGAAACCTCGTTTGTTTACTAATAAGGGATATAGATAATTGAGTAAGGCAGGAAAACAAAAGCGCTCCTCCTGTTTCATTGATGCAGTTATTTACGCAATAAAAAAACCCTAGGGATAACTCTCCCTGGGGTTAAATTATATTATTAAAGTTTGTCGTCTTTCTGTTATATACTTCATAATTACGCCAAATCTTTTTATTTTTAATCTCATTTCCAACTTTATTTGTTCTATACAAATTAATGTATAGGACAAATAAAGTTGGAAACGCAATTCCATATAAATTGCGGGTTCAAGTGCTATTAAATTTTGCATAAATTAAAATAAAGTTGGAAACGAACAAGCAAAAATAAACTAATGGAAAATAAAGTAATGTAAATAAAGTTGGAAACAACACTAATTTAATCTGGTATAAGGTAGGTGTCACTATATTATTTTACGACAAATCAACCTTTCCTTTAACATAGCAAAAAATGACCTCCCAATATTGTCATATCGGGAGGTCTAATTTCAGTTATTTATAAGAGATTTCACAATTTTGGTTATAGAGTCTTTATCCAGTTGTTTAACATATTTAACCTTAATACCTTCACACTCAAAAAGATTGTACACTTTTTCAGCAGCGGTTATTTTGTCACTTTCAATTTCCCTTAATAAATTAGATTGTTTAATACCTTTACTCTCAACCAAATGTAACTCAGTATTATTTTCACTATCATTCACTAGGTACATAAAGTCTGGAGAATAATTACTTCCGTCAATTATGTCTGGATGGTCCAAAAATGCATGAAGTAAATAGAAACTTTTATCAGAAATTTCTAATTTATATATCTTTATTTCCAATTTAATGTAATATATTACTAAAAGGGGGGATTTTTATGAGAATAAAAGAATTTGTTATCAAAAATTATAAGAATATCGGCATAGATGAATTGTGTACCATCAAGTTTCCAAATAAATCTGATGGAAATTCAGATATGCTAACAATAATTGGAGAAAATAATGTAGGGAAATCAACTGTTTTAGAAGCATTAAGAATGTTTTTCCCTTATGAAAAACCGCATTGCCCTGATATAGACCGATTTCCTAAAAAAGTTGAACCGAACCCACTCAATGAAGCTGAACATATGGAAATACGTGTAACATTCCATAAATTCACAGACCAAGATTTAAGTAAAAAAGAGATTAGTAGATACATTTTTAATGATGAACTAAAGATTAAAAGAATTTGGAATTCTTCTAACTTAAATGATAAGGATGTTCCTTATTATGCTTATATTCAACAAGCATATATTCATGAATTGGAAGGTAGTACAACTTGGAATAATGCTGCATTTCGAGACTCTTCATCCGAACTTCAAGACCTACACCAAAGATTTTGTGCTCAACAAGGATTAACTGGGACAATTCCTGCGCCTAAAAAAGAGGCCTTTTTACAATACGTTTTAGAGGAGAATTCAGCATTAGTTCAGCATCGAGATCCCGAATGGATGGCAAACCCTAACGGACTTAGTAGCGTGCTTAGATCAATAATGCCTAAAGTAATTTACATACCTGCCATGAAGTTATTACAGGATGAAACTAATCCTGCAAAAGCTAACTCTGCAGCCAAAAACATTATGTCATCGTTAATAGAAAAGAAAATGCGAACTTCACAAAAATTTGTAGAATTTGAAACGGCAGCAACTAATTTAACAAATGCATTCGTTGGAGAAGATCGTCATGAGTCTCTAAGTTCTTTAGAGACATCCCTAAACCTCAAGTTAAAAAGGTTAATGGATATTGAAGCGAGGGTCAACTTTAGCCCCCCTGTCATTGAAAAACTTCATGAGAACACTACGTTTTCATTAATTTACAATGATGTAGAAACTACAACCGACCATCAGGGTAGTGGTGCACAGAGGCTATTAATATTGTCATTATTGGAATTGATGTCACAAGAACTAGATGTAACTGTAGAGGAAGTAGAAGAATCATGGCAAAGAAGCTTTTTATTTTTAGTAGAAGAACCTGAGATATATTTACATCCGCAGCTACAAAGAAAAATGAGAGACTCTTTACTGAAAATTTCTGAGTCTGAACTGTCGCAAGTCATTTGTACCTCACACTCCGAACACTTTATTGATTTAGCAGATCGTCATCAAGGAATTGTAATAGCAAAACGTAATTTTACAACTGGCACTACACTTTTTTCTCAAGTAGAGGATAATCTTTATAACGGGGATAATGCAATAGATAAGCGCAATGCGATGAGAATGCTTTTAAATTTTAACTCATCAACACTTGAGTCATTTTTTTCAAGGAGAGTAATATTAGTTGAGGGAGACTGTGAAATTGCCAGCTTCAAATCTATTAGAGATGTTCTTATTTCTAAATATCCAAATATAAAGGAAGAAATTGAAAGTTATTGTAAAGACATAAATATAATTTCATGCAAAGGAAAACTTACTCAAAGAACGTATTGCGAAGTTTTAACTCATTTCGGAATTGAACCAGTAATAATACATGATTTAGATGGTGAACCATATAATTCGGGAAATAATTTAAGAATGTTAGAGTCAATTAACTTAGATGAAACTAGGAGACTTTACCACTCACCAAACTTTGAAGAGGATATATTTGGTGAAGAATGGTTGAATGATAAGCCATGGAAAGCAACAAAGCTTATTAGCGAAAGATTTGATCAATACGAAGAAGGATTATTAAGATTTTTTAACTTTGTAATAGGTGAAGAAGCAGCAGATTCCCTAAATATTGGCTCATTAGTATCCAGTGAAATCTAATAGAATTAAGAATTTATTAAATGTAAAACTCACAAATGTCGACCAAACATTTGTGAGTTTTACATTTTTTCACTTTTTAATATCTTGATTATTATGTTCACGATAATAGTCACTTTGTTTAACTCACTTCAAATGTTCTGTCCTATAAGGATTGCATTTAAAATAATGTAAGGCTATGTTAAAGCTAATGGTTGTTTTTGTATAGAAAAAAGAGCTTGGAATTTCCAAACTCTTTTTTTTACTGTCTTTTTCACTAAAGCACCCGTTAGTTGAAGAAGAAAGATTGAGTTGTAAATGAATTACAATAGAAACATCAACAACCAAGTTATACTAAATATGATATAAGTAGCTGAAATAGTCATCCAAAATGTATTTTTAGAGGTACCAGCATTACTATCACTACTAACTTTTTTGATTAATGCTACTAAATTTAAGCAAAATACTATTGCTAAAATTGGATTTAAAAAAAATCCTGCTTGAACTAATAATTCCATATTGTCACCCCTCATTTGTAAAAGGAAATACTCAAAAACTACACTAATATTGACAAATTCGTCATTCTTCAAATAATATCCTCTTATTGAACTAAACTGCCGCGTTAGTTCAATAAAAAAAATGCTTTACTCCTTATTTAAGTAAAGCACCCGTTAGCCACCCATGCAGCAAAAAACGCTGCACCACAGAGAATGAAAATGGTGAAAAACCGTCCATACTGATTCTACGGCTGGGAGAGGAAGGTCGATGAACTATGGTGCGTTAGAGCCCATCCGTTAGTCTGACTCCAACGACCACGGTGCACCACTGACTGTCGCTCCCTTACGGGAAGCACACATGGTAGATTAATCCTATTCTGATTGTTGCACCAGCCTCCAATAATAATTAGAGCCGTAGAAAGGATGTATTTCAATGGATGTAGTCATTGAAAGAGCATGTGGTATGGATGTTCATAAGGACAATATAACCGCTTGCATTATCACACCAGAAGGAAAGGAGATTAAAACGTTTTCAACTAAAACTATTTTTTTAATACAGTTGGTAGACTGGATTAAAGAGAATAACTGTACGCATGTTGCCATGGAAAGCACTAGTGTTTACTGGAAACCTATTGTGAACTTATTAGAAGCTGAGGATATTGAGTTTCTAGTTGTGAATGCCCAACACATGAAGGCGGTCCCAGGACGTAAAACAGATGTGAAGGACGCAGAATGGATTGCTAAACTCCTTAGTCATGGGCTTTTAAAAGCTAGTTATATTCCCGACAGAAATCAACGAGAACTCCGAGAACTAGTTCGATACCGTCGAAGTATTATTGAAGAACGCGCTAGGCAACATAATCGCATACAGAAAGTATTAGAGGGTGCAAATATCAAACTTGGTTCTGTTGTTTCAAATGTAATGGGTGTTTCTTCACGAGATATGCTTAACGCTATCGCCAACGGCGAAAAAGATCCTGAAATTCTATCAAACTTCGCTCGACGTACTATGAAAAAGAAAAAAGAAGAACTGGAGCTTGCCCTAAGAGGATATATTAATTCTCATCAACGCTTAATGTTAAAGACTATTTTAAAACATATAGACTTTTTAACTGAGCAAATCGAGATGTTAGATCAAGAAGTAGCTGAAAGAGTAAGTACACATCAAGATGATATTGACCGACTAGATTCTATTCCTGGAATAGCTACAAGAATGGCGGAACAAATTTTATCTGAAATTGGTACTGATGTGAAAAAGCAATTTCCCAGCGCAGCTCATATGTGTTCTTGGGCAGGATTAGTTCCTGGTCATAACGAAAGTGCTGGAAAAAGAAAATCAGCTAAAACCAAGAA
>FOUN01000039.1 GCA_900114885.1 Psychrobacillus psychrodurans | reverse complement strand
ACGTGTAAGACTTTTTAACTTTTAGGTTAAGTTAATAAGGGCGCACGGTGAATGCCTTGGCACTAGGAGTCGACGAAGGACGGCACTAACACCGATATGCTTCGGGGAGCTGTAAGTGAGCTTTGATCCGGAGATTTCCGAATGGGGAAACCCACTGTTCGTAATGGAGCAGTACATTTGCGTGAATACATAGCGCATCTGAGACACACCCAGGGAACTGAAACATCTAAGTACCTGGAGGAAGAGAAAGAAAAATCGATTCCCTGAGTAGCGGCGAGCGAAACGGGAATAGCCCAAACCAAGAGGCTTGCCTCTTGGGGTTGTAGGACACTCTACATAGAGTTACAAAGGAATGAGTTAGACGAAGCGATCTGGAAAGGTCCGCAGGATAGGGTAAAAGCCCCGTAGTCCAAAATTCATTCTCTCTTGAGTGTATCCTGAGTACGGCGGAACACGTGAAATTCCGTCGGAATCCGGGAGGACCATCTCCCAAGGCTAAATACTACCTAGTGACCGATAGTGAACCAGTACCGTGAGGGAAAGGTGAAAAGCACCCCGGAAGGGGAGTGAAATAGATCCTGAAACCGTGTGCCTACAAGTAGTTAGAGCCCGTTAATGGGTGATAGCGTGCCTTTTGTAGAATGAACCGGCGAGTTACGATTACATGCAAGGTTAAGTTGAGAAGACGGAGCCGCAGCGAAAGCGAGTCTGAATAGGGCGAATGAGTATGTGGTCGTAGACCCGAAACCAGGTGATCTACCCATGTCCAGGATGAAGGTAAGGTAACACTTACTGGAGGTCCGAACCCACGCACGTTGAAAAGTGCGGGGATGAGGTGTGGGTAGCGGAGAAATTCCAATCGAACCTGGAGATAGCTGGTTCTCTCCGAAATAGCTTTAGGGCTAGCCTCAAACGTTAGAATCTTGGAGGTAGAGCACTGTTTGGACTAGGGGCCCATCCCGGGTTACCGAATTCAGACAAACTCCGAATGCCAATGATTTATGTTTGGGAGTCAGACTGCGAGTGATAAGATCCGTAGTCAAGAGGGAAACAGCCCAGACCACCAGCTAAGGTCCCAAAGTATTTGTTAAGTGGAAAAGGATGTGGCGTTGCTTAGACAACCAGGATGTTGGCTTAGAAGCAGCCATCATTTAAAGAGTGCGTAATAGCTCACTGGTCGAGTGACGCTGCGCCGAAAATGTATCGGGGCTAAACAAATCACCGAAGCTGTGGATTGATACCTTTGGTATCAGTGGTAGGAGAGCGTTCTAAGGGCGTTGAAGTCAGACCGGAAGGACTGGTGGAGCGCTTAGAAGTGAGAATGCCGGTATGAGTAGCGAAAGACGGGTGAGAATCCCGTCCACCGTATGACTAAGGTTTCCTGAGGAAGGCTCGTCCGCTCAGGGTTAGTCGGGACCTAAGCCGAGGCCGATAGGCGTAGGCGATGGATAACAGGTTGATATTCCTGTACCACCAAACCACCGTTTGAGTAATGGGGGGACGCAGAAGGATAGGGTAAGCATGCTGTTGGTTATGCATGTCCAAGCAGTAAGGTGTGAATGTAGGCAAATCCGCATTCTGTAACATTGAGCTGTGATGGCAAGGACGTATGTCCGGAGTTCCTGATTTCACACTGCCAAGAAAAGCCTCTAGCGAGGTGATAGGTGCCCGTACCGCAAACCGACACAGGTAGTCGAGGAGAGAATCCTAAGGTGAGCGAGAGAACTCTCGTTAAGGAACTCGGCAAAATGACCCCGTAACTTCGGGAGAAGGGGTGCTCTTTTGGGTGCATAGCCTAGAAGAGCCGCAGTGAATAGGCCCAGGCGACTGTTTAGCAAAAACACAGGTCTCTGCAAAACCGTAAGGTGAAGTATAGGGGCTGACGCCTGCCCGGTGCTGGAAGGTTAAGAGGAGTGCTTAGCGCAAGCGAAGGTGCGAATTGAAGCCCCAGTAAACGGCGGCCGTAACTATAACGGTCCTAAGGTAGCGAAATTCCTTGTCGGGTAAGTTCCGACCCGCACGAAAGGCGTAACGATCTGGGCACTGTCTCAACGAGAGACTCGGTGAAATTATAGTACCTGTGAAGATGCAGGTTACCCGCGACAGGACGGAAAGACCCCGTGGAGCTTTACTATAGCTTGATATTGAATTTTGGTGCAACTTGTACAGGATAGGCAGGAGCCTTAGAGCCCGGAGCGCCAGCTTCGGAGGAGGCGTCGGTGGGATACTGCCCTGGTTGTATTGAAATTCTAACCCATACCCGTAACCCGGGTAGGAGACAGTGTCAGGCGGGTAGTTTGACTGGGGCGGTCGCCTCCTAAAGTGTAACGGAGGCGCCCAAAGGTTCCCTCAGAATGGTTGGAAATCATTCGAAGAGTGTAAAGGCAGAAGGGAGCTTGACTGCGAGACCTACAAGTCGAGCAGGGTCGAAAGACGGGCTTAGTGATCCGGTGGTTCCGCATGGAAGGGCCATCGCTCAACGGATAAAAGCTACCCCGGGGATAACAGGCTTATCTCCCCCAAGAGTCCACATCGACGGGGAGGTTTGGCACCTCGATGTCGGCTCATCGCATCCTGGGGCTGTAGTCGGTCCCAAGGGTTGGGCTGTTCGCCCATTAAAGCGGTACGCGAGCTGGGTTCAGAACGTCGTGAGACAGTTCGGTCCCTATCCGTCGTGGGCGTAGGAAATTTGAGAGGAGCTGTCCTTAGTACGAGAGGACCGGGATGGACACACCGCTGGTGTACCAGTTGTTCTGCCAAGAGCATCGCTGGGTAGCTATGTGTGGACGGGATAAGTGCTGAAAGCATCTAAGCACGAAGCCCCCCTCAAGATGAGATTTCCCATTACGCAAGTAAGTAAGATCCCTCAAAGACGATGAGGTAGATAGGTTCGGGGTGGAAGCGTGGCGACACGTGCAGCTGACGAATACTAATCGATCGAGGACTTAACCAAATTTGTTTAACGTAACAATGTCGTTTATCCAGTTTTGA
>FOUN01000033.1 GCA_900114885.1 Psychrobacillus psychrodurans | reverse complement strand
ACTTGAAAACTTAGGTTACAACGTTACAATCACTGAACCAAATGCCTCCTAGTCCAACCCATAATTTAATTCTCATTTAGGCGCTGCACTTTTTTAAAAAATTATTGAGCTGCGTCCGATTTCGTATTGCCTTTTTCTATAAATCGAAGACTATAATTTTCATGGGAGTTTAAGTACATTTTTTCACAAATTTCTTCGCTCAAATTTCCCCCAGTAAAACAATCTAAAAATCTTTAATAAATGCATTCAGTACAAGAAGTATAATCGCTAATACAACACAAATACGTAAAATGATTATAGCAATTTTGTTATCAACCAAATCATCCATATCACTGTATTCATTCATATGGTCCATATCTTCCCTACGCTGTTTTTTCTTCTTTCTATATAAACCTTGCACCTTTTTTTGCATTTGGATTTTATCTCGTTTGTTTTGGCTCAACTATTCTTCCTCCTTCAAATCCAAACAAATATACTTCTTAAACAAATAGAATTGGAAGTTCATAATTTATTGCGTTTCAGAATAAAACTTACTGGTTATTCAACTAACCTGCGGCGTTAGTTTAATAAAAAAAGGCTTTACTCCTTCTTGAAGTAAAGCACCCGTTAGTGCAATAAAATACTTCTGGCAACTATCTAGGTCTCCAGTGTACTCATATCGCATTAATAATAAATCTTCCTTGTGGTGCTTTTATTTCAAAGAAATACTTTTCGTTTTTCTTTAAGCCTTCCAGTTTCACGCTTTTTCCAGACTTTACTTGAATTTCATCTACTACTACTTTACCATTTACATCTTTTACCCTTAGAAGGATATCACTTTCACTTTCATTTCCACTATCATATTCATTACTAGCGGCATTTACGATAGACTTTTTCCAGAAAACACGGTCATATATTAGATAATTTTTGTCATTAAAGTTTAGGCTTTGCCACTCTTCCGAATCATCTTTTACATCCGCAACTGCGGTCACCCTTGGGGAAAAGTAATCATGAACAACACCTACGTTCTCATAAACCAGATAACCTAAGGTCGTGATAAAAAAGGTGATAATAATGGAAGTTATAACTTGGATACGACGCTTTTTATTAATTTTTTTAAACGGTGAAATGGCTTTTTCAATTTCTTTTGGCTTTTGTTGAACAAAACCCGTTTGTTGCTGCATCCTGTTTAAACACATCTTACACTCTTTGCAATGCTGTATATGCTCTTCCACTAGCTTTGCAGTATCTTCACTACAAATGTCATCAATATACGATGGCAATAAATCTTTAATGATATTACACTTCATTCGGTTCAATCCTTTCTGCTAGTTTTAATTTGGCACGGTAATAGGTTACCCTCGCCCAGTTTTCACTTTTACCAAATATCTCGCCAATCTCTCTAAAGCTGAGTTCAATGGATGTTCTTAATAAAAATAGTTCACGATAAGGCTCATTTAACAGATGTATTTCTTTATGTATCGTAATAAGTGTATTGCGATTGACAATCTTAACGTCTGGCTGCTGTTCTGGAGATGTGATATCCATCCCCATATGCATCATGTTTTCTACACTCACATGAGTAGAATGCCTCTCCTTTCTTAAGTGATTATAGTATGTATGTTTTGCAATCTGACATAACCATACAGACATTTTACATTCACCGTTATATCGATGAATAGACTTTACCGCCTGATAAAAAGTTTCTTGGGTTAGCTCTTCTGCTACATCTACGTTTGACGTTAAACCAATAAGAAAACGTTTGACTTCGTCTGCATAGGATTCATAGACGTCACTTAAGTCCTCCACCTTTTCCCTCCTTCCCACCATTTTATTTACTTGGATACTTATATATAGCTTTAAAGTGTTATTCGTTACAAGAATTAAATTTTTATTGGCTATGTTTAAGTTAGTAAGTTGAATTCGTATAGAAAAATGAGCTTGGAGGAGCATTTCCAAGCTCATTTGTTTCTGTCTATTTTTACTAAAGCACCCGTTAGTGAAATAAGAAAAGAGAGCTGAGCTACCTATGCTTGAACATTCTTTAACCCTTTATTTTTCTTGTCATTATAAAGCAGAATTGATGCCACAATTATCCCAATCAAAAGATACTTGAAAAAACCGCCTTCAATAAAATAATCGACAATACCTATGCCTACCAACATTGTTATGACACTAAATAAGATCCTTATATATACTTTCATTAAATCACATCCTTGATGTATCAAATTGAACTAAACTGTTGCTTTAGTTTAAGTGTAACATTTCTCAATGCATATCTGAGATCAACTTATTGTTTTGGACATAAAAATAGACCATCAAAATGATGGTCATATTTTGCTAAAGCACACCTTTAGTGCAATAAGAAGTATGAAAAAGAAAGAGCTAAAATTATAGATACAATAATTCTAATCCAAATCAATTTTTTACTTATTCCTGCTCTCTTTTCTAAGTAATTGATATAGGTAATCGTTAAAAGAAAGCCAAAATATATACTTATGTATCCGATATAATCATTTTCTTTAATCATATACCTCACTGCAGCTAAAAAAATGAGTACAGGTCCAATTGTACCCAAAATCATATTGAAATACAGAGCCTGTTTATTTTCTTTCAAAACCATCCATCCCACCCACTAATGTTATTTTACCGAAATATCCCAATTATTTGTTTAACTAATCTGCCGCTTTAGTTCAATAAAAAAATGGTTTTACTCCTTCTTCAAGTAAAGCACACCGTTAGTTTAAGTGAAAAGTTTCACAATTGACCATCATCTATTTTTTTTACCTCTTCCGGAAATAAAAAACTAATAAGTTCTTTAAACATACTTTGTTGATACATAGATAGGAGGATTTCTTGAATAATCCCTTCATATTTTATATTTAAAGTAGATGAAATGATTGTAATTGTTTGATTTAAAGATGGTAAATCTTTTTCGAATAATTCGGGAGGGAATTCTGGGTCTTTCCTTAAACTATCATGTTCTTGATGTAAACGACTTGATAGATAGGACATAATATATTCAAGTTTCTTTTTATCCTCTTCAAAAATACCTAGAGAAAGGAGTTTATGCCAGTATGGGTATTTTAAATTAGGTTCAATTAAGCTAGAAAGGCGTTTTAAACTATTTTCTAAAGAATAAATTTTCCCCTCTAATTCTTCAATTTTTTTTTGCTGTTTATCTTTCACGTTAATTCCTCTCTTCCTACATTTGCCGAAATCCTCTATGCCCTTTTAATTCTTTATTCAACTAAACTGCTGCTTTAGTTCAATAAGAAAAAAGCTTTACTCCTTCTTGAAGTAAAGCACGACGTTAGTACAAGAACGATATTAGTTATTTTCTCATCTTTTTTGCTGACACGATTAAATGATAATTATCCATCATCCAAACATCTTGTTCTTTTATTAACGCGTATACTTGACTTTGAGATGTGCTGCCAAAGAAATCTCTCGGTGCATTTTTAGTTATTTATTATACTCAATGCACCATGCTATAGCGTAAGCAATGCTTGATGCCACTATTGTTGACGCAAATAAATAGATAGAAAATGCAGGATAAAGATAAATGTAATTTGTAGAAAGAACCATAATCAACATTGCTATCATCACAGCCAATGTAAACGTAACATGAGAAGCCCTAGTTGCTTTATTGGTGATGATCAGCTCCCGTTCATCCGCTTCTTGGAATTCTCCGAATTTCAACAGGATGTCGGCCCGCTTTCTTGGTTTCAATTTTACAGACAAAATGATTTGAAGCAGCATTAACAGGATACTGACGATGAATGGCCATAAATTAAATTTTACATCAACTAAAAGGATTTCACCATTCGCCAACCCTCGATTAAATTCATCCATCAACCAGATGTTTTCAAAAGTAAATCCCACTGCATATGCGAACACGCCTATAATAATGATTTTGCTGATACTTTCAAATAGAACAGTCTTCACTTGCCATCCCCCTTGAAAAATATTTTTTCGATTGGCTCCTGAAACACTTCCGCTATATTCATCGCGAGTAACAGCGATGGCACATAGGTTCCTTTCTCCAACGAGACAATGGTCTGACGTGTTACGCCTACTTTTTCTGACAAGTCCTTTTGCGTAAGGTTGGATCTTGCCCTCAGTTCTTTTAATCGATTCTTTATCTCCATATTTTCCCTCCCCAGATTGCTATCTCAAATGTAAAAAACTCCGGACAAAAAGTCAAGTATTTCTTACTTTTAATAGTTGGGAAAATGAAAGGGAAAAACCGTTCTTACACATCTTTTTGCCCAAAAGTTTATTCAACATCTGAGTTTCACTAGCTTGCTTCCAAATATGAAACCTCAGGCATTTCACAGAATGGAGTTCTACTCCATTAAGCCCAAAATATTAAGCGGTTTTTTCTGTTTCTTCAGCAGGATAAACTTCTTGCTTTGTCTCCTTTAATTCTTCTGAAAATTGCTTTATATCTCGTTTCAATTCCGACAGCTCTCTTTTAGATTCAAATACTCCGTTATTCAACTAAACTGCTGCGTTAGTAAAAAAACACCCTATGTCTATAATTCTATTAAATTGGCAATAATCCTTTTAATATTACTATTTTAGGGGGAATAGAATTGTTACTATCAAAAGCATGGGCTTCGTTTGAAGCTGATAAGCGAATAGAGGGCTTTTCGCCACAAACATTGAAAGCCTACCAGTTACAGTCTTCGTTACTAATTGGTTATTTTAAAGATGTAGAGATGGCATTGCTGGATACAAATCAACTAAAGGAATATCTTGCTATATCCTGTAAGCATTTAAAACCAGCCAGTCTTGCACATCGTATTCGCTTTATGAAATCATTTTTTCGTTGGTCTCATGAAGAAGGCCTTCTTAGTAAGAATCCAACTTCCAAGATTAAAGAACCCAAAGTAGGCAAACGGATACCTAAGTATTTAACCGAACGGGAGATTGAACACCTTCGTGAATCCTGTCATTCCCCAATAGAAAAAGCAATTTTTGAATTCATGTTTTCTACCGGTTGTCGAATTGGCGAAATAGTTTCCTTAGAAAAGAATCATATTAATTGGTCCAATCAATCCGCGATCGTGAGAGGAAAGGGCGAAGGGAAGTTTATTTTAATACACGTTGTGATATATGGCTTAAACGCTATATGGAAAGTCGTAATGACCATAATCCAGCAATCTTTGTAACTGCCAGACAGCCACATAAAATGAGCGTCGCCCAAATGAGATACATCATCAAGCGGATCTCCAATCGTGCGGAAATTAATAAAGAGATTCACCCACACCAACTTAGACACAGTTACGCAACTCATTTGATGAATAATGGAGCTCCTATTGAAGTCATACAAAGTCTTATGGGGCATGAGAAAAGTGAAACAACTAGGATCTACGCTCAATTAAGCGGAAGGTTAAGGAAAGAGTATTATCAGAAATACTTTTAAATATAAAGGAGCGGAGCAACGTCATAATGATGTTGCTCTATTTTGACTAACGCACCTCGTTAGTTGAACAAGAAAAGTGAAGCTTATTCAACAATCGCGCCCGTTTGCGGTATAACCTCTATCCCATTTTTAAATCATTCAGCATCGTTACCTTTATCATATAATTCTTTTATGGGTATTACATCGGTTTTATCTTTATATTGTATAGTTACCTTATCTTCATCCGTTAGTTTTTTCTTCTTCCCATTGTACAGTAATAATGTGTTTTCATCTGAAAATGTGAAAGAAATGCCACTCCCATCTTTTAGGAGTTTGGCTGGGGTAGAAAAATCGTTCCTTTTTTCATACACAAATATAGTATCTGTATATCCCTCATCTGTTTTTGCATCTGTTAAAATTATATAATGATTGTCCTTTTTTGCTTTGAATAAGAGCGTAGCCATCTTGCCCTGACTCTGAATGTTTGTTTCAACATTACTGGAACTTGCTTGCCACATATTTACAAACACAAAGTAATAAGCAGTTATCAGAACAAGAAACATTGCTAGTAGTGATGATACGATAACTAAGATCTTTTTTCTATTTTTCGAGCGTACCTTTTTGAAATAATCAATGTTCCTTTTAACTTTTCTTCTCTCAATTTCATCTTCTAAAAATAAATCTCCCTTCATTTTGTTTAAATAATTTCGGCATTCTTCACATTGATCCATATGTTTTTCTATCTGTTCGTTTGTTTCTTCACTTGTTAATTTATCAATATAAGCAGGAGCCAAATCCTTAAATACACTATGTTTCATAACCCTACTCACCCTTTCTGATTTCAAGTTTTGCTCTATAAAAAGTCACTCTTGCCCAGTTTTCTGTCCTTTCAAAAATAGAACCAATTTCTTTGAACGATAAGTCACCCAACAATCTTAAATAAAGTATTTCTCGTTTATCCTGACTGAGTTGATGAGCCTTTTTAAAAAACATAACTTTATCCTCGTTTTTTATATACTCATCTTCCAAGTCGTAAAATGTTGCGCTTTCACTTTTTAGTGAGTCCTTCAATTGTTGGTTTTTATTTTTATGGTTTAATTCTTGCAGCCATACGTTTTTAGCAATTGCACAGAGCCACGTGGAAAACTTGGCTTTACCATTATCGTGAAAGTTATTAATGGATTTAATCGCTTGATAAAATGTTTCTTGAGTTAGCTCCTCTGCTAAATCAAGGTTGTTTGTCAAAGTTAACAAGTATTTAAAAATAAAATCCCCATATTCTTGGTATATATTGTCCTTATCCACTGCCACCCCTCCCTTTTCCGTCTGGCCATTCACCTATTTATCACAAAATTATTGATTTCGTTACAACATTTTTTAATAAAAAAACTGCATCTTTATAACAGATGCAGATATTCACTTATTCAATTAAATGGCCCGATTGTTGAACACATGATAAACAACACTCTTCAACTAACCTGCGGCTTTAGTTCAATAAGAAAAAGGCTTTACTCCTTCTTGAAGTAAAGCACCCGTTAGCCATCCATGTAGCGCAAAATCAGCGCTACACCACAGAGAATGAAAATGTGAAAACCTGGGTATAGGATACTACGGCT
>FOUN01000008.1 GCA_900114885.1 Psychrobacillus psychrodurans | reverse complement strand
CATCCATGTCTTCAATTGCGTTTTGTTCCGAATATTCAATTCTTCCATTACTTCTTTTACCGGCACCTTAGCTAACCGCATTTCAATGGCCTTCACTTTCACTTCTACTGGATAACTGACTCTTGTTCCCATAGAAAAAACACCCCCGTATTGAATTTAGGTATTGTATACCCGTTTTTCAACGAAAGGTGTTTTTATTTGTCTCATTTGTTTAGGTCAGTGCACCTTATTGGGCTGGTAGCTTTTTGTAATCTTAGTGATTGCATGTTTTCGACTTTTTATTGACTTAGAGAGTAGAGAACAACTTCTAGTAATTTAACTTTACAGGTTTTAATTGTGAATAAACAAAGTATTTTGGTTAAATTATCCTTTTTGCAAGTAAAAGATCATGGGGCACATGTAAATATAGAATAAGAGCAAGTAAATTCCATACGACCGCAAGTAAGAAACAAATGAAAGCAAGTAAACAAAAGGTGAGCGCAAGTAAACAAAAAATAGTATCAAGTTAATCAAAAATAATATGAAGTCACATGCTTCTTGAGTAACAAAGTCCGTATCTTTTTGAAAGTTGTAGTTGTAGTGGAACGATGATCGGTAGATACAGCAAGATTACCAATCGAGATCCGCATGAAGTTGTAACGCCAGTTCGAGAAAATAGTATGTTCACTTAAAGAGAACTTACGCTATCATCATTTCGATTTTAGTTGTCATTAGCATATGCATTTTAAGGCGAAAAAACAAAATGATTTAGTACAATCAGTAGAGTTTATGGTATGATTAAACTAATAACCAGGTGCTAATAACAGGTATAATATATCTGAATAATAAAGTGGAGGTACATATGAGAGACTTAATTCAATTAAAAGATAAAAATATTGTTGTTATGGGTGTTGCGAATGAGCGTAGCCTTGCATGGGGAGTTGCGAAGTCATTATTTGAAGTAGGTGCAAATGTTATCTTTACATACCGTAAAGAACGTTCCCTTGGAAAAATAGAAAAATTATTGAAAGATAATAGTTTAGAGGCAAAACTAGTAGTAGAATGTGATGTAAATAGCGATGAAAGTATTAAGGCGGCATTTCAACAAATTGGACAGGAAGCTGGAGTAATCCATGGTGTAGTTCACTCCGTTGCCTTTGCACATGCAGAAGATTTAAAAGGTGATTTTTTACAAACTTCAAGAGAGGGTTATGCTTTTGCACAAGATACAAGTGCTTATTCGCTTATTGCTGCAGCTAGAGAAGCAACGCCTTTTATGACCGAAGGTGGTTCTATCGTAACAATGACATACTTAGGGGCTGAACGTGTACTAGAAGGCTACAATGTAATGGGGATTGCCAAAGCATCTCTAGAAGCCTCTGTTAAGTACTTGGCTTTGGACTTAGGGAAAAATAATGTACGTATAAATGCTGTTTCCGCAGGGGCAGTTCGAACACTAGCTGCAAAAGGAATCTCTTCTTTCAATACGATTTTGCACCAGATTGAAGAAAAGTCTCCGTTAAAACGGAACGTCACTCAACAAGAAGTAGGCGATATGACTGTTGCGTTATTAAGTAATTTATCAAGTGGTGTAACAGGTGAGGTCATCTTCGTAGATTCTGGCTATAATATAATGGGCTAAATTAATATTCACGAATAAAAGCGGCGGAAAATGAATTAGTCATTTTCCGCCGCTTCTTAGATAATAAGTATATACAAAAATATACCGTGAACACTGGATTCATGGGACTTTAAAGGATAAATAATACAGTGATTTGCGTTACATGTGGAGAACAAAGGCTAAGTGCGCCACGTCCTGTGGCAAAGCCTTTGTGACCAACATCCTGTTGGCCTCCGAGGTCGAGCCTCCTCGTTGAAAACATATGCTCCTGCGGTTACTCGTCGCGAAGACATTGACCAGATAAAGTTTGGCCAATGTCTTCACTACGCTCCCTGAGGGGTCTCGACTTTCTCGCTTATCTCGCTGGAGTCGCCACATTTCACTACAATGATTTAAGTGAGTAGTACTCTACTAAAAGGTTTAGCATAGCCTCTAGTTTAGACAATAATAATAGTCAAAGTTAATAGCGGGATAAAACCGTCTGTCCGGTTAAGGATACTATTTTATCATGAAAGAAGAAAGTAGATCTCCATTTATCGGAGTCTATTTCATCCTTATTTATTTTAAGATAAAACATGTATATTTAGGTGGTTTTATATCCAATTATTCGTCTATATAAAGTGAATCTAGTTGATTGGAGGGCAGAGCGGCGACTCCAGTGGGAATAGCGCGAGCTGAAGCCCCTGGACTGAGCGTAAGCGAGGGAAGCGGCTAAAGCCGTGCCCACGGAAAGCGTGCGTCCGCTCTTCGTTACAATCAACGGCATATCTGCTTTTCTGTTCTTAGAAGACCAGCTTTTTATTGTGCTAAATATAAAATGTATAATCCTCTGGTAACACACGTTTTAAGAATTTCTTCGTGCGTTCTTCTTTTGGACTTATGAAAATATCATGAGGGGTACCTTCTTCTACTACTACGCCGCCATCCATAAAGATAACTCGGTTTGCAACATCCTTTGCAAAGGACATTTCATGTGTGACAACTAACATAGTAGTACCTTCATTGGCGATATTTTTCATAACCGTTAGTACCTCCCCAACCAATTCAGGGTCTAATGCAGAGGTTGGTTCATCAAATAGAATAATATCAGGATTTAATGCTACTGCTCGTGCGATCCCAACACGCTGTTGTTGACCACCGGAAAGCTGACTTGGGTAGGAATTATATTTGTCTGATAAACCTACCTTGTCTAGCGCTTTTTTACCAATATCAGTAGCTTTAGTTTTATGTATTTTACGACCAATGACAAGACCCTCCGTCACGTTTTCTAAGGCATTTTTATTGTTGAATAAATTATAATTTTGAAATACGAAAGCTGTTTTTTGTCGGATGGTGTGGATATCTTTTTTAGAGGCATCATGCAAATTTACTTGCAACTCGCCAAAAGTTGCCATACCACTATCGGCCTTTTCTAAAAAGTTAATGCAGCGCAATAATGTCGTTTTTCCAGAGCCACTTGGACCGAGAATAACTACTACATCACCTTTATCAATAGTTAAATCTACTCCCTTTAATATCTCATTCTTCCCAAATGATTTATGAATTTCATTGATCTTTAACATTTGATAATCCTCCTTAAGCGCTCACATATTTGTATCTGCGTAGACGTTTTTCATATAATTTAAATCCGTATTCGACAAGGCTACACAAAATTATATATACAAGAAAAATATCTATATAAGCTTCCACATAGTTATAGCCTACGTTTGCCGCTACCTTCGCTTTTAATGTGATTTCCTGTAAGGACATTGCATATCCAAGTGATGTAGCTTTTATTAGATTCACGGTAGCTGTACAAATATTAGGTAATGCTACGACCAACGCTTGAGGTATTACGATTCTAAGGTAGGCTTGGAGATTTGAAAGTCCAACTGATTGAGCTGCCTCTAGCTGTCCTTTGTTGACAGTGCTTAAAGCCGATCTAAATACTTCTATCAATATAGCTGTAGTGCTGAAAGAGAATACGATAAAAGCGTACCAAATAGGGTTGATATCGTAGACGTTTATGTTGATATTATACCTCTCAAAAAACAAGGAAAGTATTAAGGGAACACTCGCATAAACGATGAAAATTTGAATAATAATCGGTGTACCTCTTACGAAGGAAACATATATTCTTGAGAACCAGTTTAATACAGGTACTTGATTGATACGTGTTAAAGCCAATAAAAAGCCTAAAGGTAGTGCAATAAGCAAAGCTACAACGGTAACGAGAAGCGTAATTGGTACACCGGATAATGCAATGAAGAATGTATCGATTAAAAATGTATAATTTAAACCTTCCGACATTATTTACACTCCTTAATTTGTGTTAATTGTATGCTTTCCTTTGCTAAATACTTTTTCAAGCTTTCCAAAGAACTTTTCGATAAGTATGGATAAAATCCAGTAAACTAGTGCAAGTGCGATAAATATCTCTAATGCATGTGTATTATAGTTTGCTGCAATGATTAAATTGGCTTTCCCAACGATATCGATTAGCCCGATAGTATATGCAAGTGACCCCTCCTGAAGTAATGCGATAAGGCCATTTCCGAAGTTAGGAAGTGCAACTACAAGTGCTTGTGGGAAAATGATTCTTCTATATGCTTGAAAGGGACTTAAACCAACGCTAACAGCAGCTTCAAATTGACCTTTTTCTATGGACTCATAGGCTGATCTAATAACCTCTGCCATGATAGCTGCGAATTGTAAGGTGAAGGTAATGACGACAAATACTGCTGTATTTAAATCATGTAAATATAAACCGAAGTTGTCGGCTAAAGCAGGTACACCGTAATACACTAAAAACAGTAGTACGATAGATGGTGTACATCTTAAAATCGTTATATAGAAGTTTGCTAGTTTTTGAGCAATTTTACTCTTTCCAAGCTTCATCATAGCGAGAATCAAACCAAAAAAAGAACCGAAAATCATGGATAATCCAGCAACGACAAAAGTTACTTTTAAAAATGGAAGCAATATCGGAAGTGAGTTCCATATGTACGATACATCAAAGTATTTTTCCATATTGTGCATTATTCCCCCTATGATATTTTAAAGGCTACCTGTGCATCCTGCGCCAGGCAGCCTCTATCCCGAATAAACGGGCAGTGACACTTCCAATCCAAGGCTTTATTCTATAGTAACTACTTATAGGTGGAACAACTGCCCGTAAAACTCCTAAAATAAGGTGGGGTGAAGAAAACCCTACTCATTGTTGTTTTACGTTATAGGAATTTAACAATTATCTTTCAACTTGGTCTAACACTTCAAAAAGGTCTCGACCGTAGAACTCTGTACTGAATTCATTTGTTTTCTTTTCTTCTTGTAATTGCTTAATAGCTTTATCGTAAGCATCTGCAAATTCTTGCTCTTTTTTGTTGAATAATGGCCATGTCTTGATAACTGCAAATTCATTGTAAACAACTTCATCTTTTAGATTATAGTAAGGACCAGTTTCATCTAAAACCTGTTTTTGGAATGGCCCTTCAATTATTACTCCGCCGTCAACACGCCCCTCATTGACCCATTGGATTACATCCACGGTAAATGCATCACCTGCATCTAGTTTTACAGGGTTATTAGGATTTGCTTTGTTGTATTCATCAATTACAGTATACTGCGCATTATTTGCGGCAATCGGTGCTAAAGAATATTCAGCAGTTGCAAAATCCTCTAACGATTTAATATGCTCATTTTCTTTTTTCAATACGAGACCTGCACTACTTAAACCAAGGAATTCTTTGGGGAAAATAAACTTTTCTGTGCGTTCCTCTGTCCAAAAAGCATTTTTCACACCAACCTGAAACTTGCCTTGCTCTACTCCGATTAATAGATCATCACTTGTAGTCCCCACATATTCAAATTCATATTCAGGTAGTAGTTCATCTACTAGTTTCATAATTTCTACATCATATCCAGTGGCATTTCCATTGTCATCCAACCAAGAAATAGGTTTAGAAGCCATGTCATATGCTACTTTTACTTTGCGAACATCACCACCTTCTGACGAAGTAGAAGCCTCCCCGGAACTACAAGCCGCTAAAAAAGTTATGGATACTAAACCAACCGCTACTAATTTGAAATACTTTTTCATGTTCATTCTCCTTATCCTTTTACTAAGTTTTTATTTTTTACTTCTTCTAACGCTGAAAGTGCTAGTTTCTTAATGGTCATATCATCCATAGGAGGATTATGGAGTCCCGCTCGGACATCTCGATAGTAACGTTGTAGTGGATTAGTTCGCTGTAAGCTTTTGGCGCCAACTAAACGCATTGCTTTATCAACAATAGTGATGGCTGAATTAGTAACTATATGCTTTGCCACACTTACTTCGTTGGAAAGTAGTTCTTTTGTAGCCTCATTGTCATACGAGGTAGCGACTCCGTAAATGACTAATCTTGCCTTCGTAAGTTCTAAATCTATTTCTCCTATAAGCTGTTGAACGTTTGGCAGCTGTGCAATAGATCCGTTCAAGCTATTTGGTGAATGGGTATTGGCAAACTGTACTGCGTAGTCTCTTGCTGCCTGTGCGATTCCGAGATAGGTCGCTGGTATATGTAATAGCCACCCATTAATCTTTCCACCACTAGCGAACTCGGGGAGCTCTACTAGATATGACTCATGAACGATTACGTTATTCAATACTAAGTCATTACTACTCGTTCCTCGCATGGATACAACATCCCAGGTTTCTTCAATGGAAAGGCCAGCTGTATTGCGAGGAATAAGGAAGAAACCAACTTTTTCTTTTTCCTCAATCCATGCAGATGTTAAAAAGTAGGATAGTACAGGGGATGCGGTCGTGAATATTTTACGTCCATTTAGTATCCAAGAATCTCCTTTTCTTATGGCTTTAGTTCCAGGCCTACCCCCACGCGTTGGGCTTCCAGTTTGAGCTTCACTGACAGAACGATTTATGAGTGCGCCATTTAATACTTCTGCTGCAAAAAAATCGAGTTTCTCTTTCTTCCAAAGTTTGTTTTCAAATAGTTCACCAACAACACCTAAGCTCCAACCTACTGATAGGGCTGTGTTGGCATCAAAGCTAGCAAGTGTTTCTTGTAAAAGAACCATATCGTATACAGAAAATCCATTCCCACCATACGATTCAGGTAGTGTAAGGCTTGCATATCCGATATTGATCAAATCATCCACGTTTTCTTTTGGAAAAATAGATTGTTCATCAATTTCGGCGGATTTACTTTTAAATTTTTCTTCTAACTCATATAACTGATTAATCCAATACTGCTGTTTTTCCGTTTTGATGTACAAGTTATTCACAGTTGTCGTCTCCTTTTAATTTTAATTATTCCTATGTGTTAAGTTGGTTTTAAATGCAAATAAAAAACCCTTTTGAAAATCAAAAGAGTAAGTAGTTTTATGTACACTTATCTCTCAAGTTTCTTGCTGGAAGTAGCACCATACCATAGAAGTGGCGGTTGCTGAAGCATCATTGGACCAGTCCCTCAGCTTCTCTTAATAAGTAGTATGGAGTTGTGGGAATAATCGTACTACTTAATCTGCAAGAAGTCAATAGTAATTCTTATCGATTTACTATGGATTAAGTATTTGATTCTATTTTAGGGGTTTTTGAACTGTCATTCAGGGTATTAACAATAGTGTAGATATAAGTAGAGGAGGAGTTTGTTTGGATAAGAAGGTAACTGGAAATAGCAAAGATGAACAATTAGAAAAATTCCGTGTGGACGATCAAGGACAAGCATTGACTACGAATCAAGGACTAAAAATATCTGAGGATGAATTTTCTCTAAAAGCAGGAGAACGAGGTCCTACTTTGATAGAAGATTTCCATTTTCGTGAAAAAATGACGCATTTTGATCATGAGCGCATACCAGAAAGAGTAGTACATGCTAGAGGTTATGCGGCTCATGGGGAATTCGAATTATACGAATCAGCTAGTGAATTTACGAAGGCAAAGTTTTTACAAACACCTGGTACAAAGACTCCAGTGTTTGTAAGGTTTTCTACTGTGGCAGGTTCACGTGGATCTGGTGAATTAGCTCGCGATGCTAGAGGATTCGCTACTAAGTTTTATACGGAAGAAGGAAATTATGATTTAGTAGCAAATAATATTCCTGTCTTTTTCATTCAAGATGCTATTAAATTTCCAGACCTGGTGCATGCTATAAAGCCAGAGCCACACAATGAAATTCCGCAGGCTGCGACTGCTCATGATACGTTTTGGGATTTTGTTGCTAACAATGAGGAGACGGCACATATGATCATGTGGACAATGTCAGATAGGGCTATACCACGTAGCTTTCGTATGATGGAAGGGTTCGGTGTAAATACATTTCGTTTCATTAACGAGGCAGGTAAATCCCATTTTGTAAAATTTCATTGGAAACCACTACTTGGTACCCATTCAGTTGTATGGGATGAGGCACAAAAGATAAATGGGAAAGATCCGGATTTCCATCGTCGTGACCTATATGATGCGATAGATAATGGGGATTATCCTGAGTATGAATTTGGAGTCCAACTTATCGCAGAGGAAGACGAATTTAAATTTGATTTTGATATTTTGGATCCTACTAAACTATGGCCAGAGGAAGAGATACCAGTAAAAATTTTAGGGAAGATGACATTAAATCGTAACGTAGATAATGTATTTGCTGAAACTGAGCAAGTTGCGTTCCATCCAGGAAGTGTTGTACCAGGAATAGATTTCTCAAATGATCCACTACTTCAAGGGCGATTATTCTCTTATACAGATACACAATTAATCCGTCTTGGTGGTCCTAATTTTCATGAGCTACCGATAAACAGACCTGTTTGCCCATTCCACAATAACCAGCGTGATGGATATGGAAGACAATCGATTAATGTGGGAAGAGTGAACTATCATAAAAACTCTCTTGCTGGGAATACTCCGATACCTGTTAGTGAAGCTGAAGGTGGGTATTCGCATTACCAGGAGAAGATAGATGCTCGAAAAGTTCGTGCACGAAGTGAGAGCTTTAAAGACCATTTTTCGCAAGCTAAGTTATTTTGGAATAGCATGAGTAATCCAGAAAAAGAACATATTATTAGTGCATTTAGCTTCGAACTTGGTAAGTGTAAAGAATTGACCGTTCGTCAACAAGTTCTAGAGATGTTCGCGAAAGTTGATTTGGATTTATCGAATAAGGTAGCGGAAAATTTAGGACTTGTAGTGCAAGGTGTGAGTACTACAACTACTACAAAATCTTCCCCGGCACTTAGTCAGTTAAATACTTTTATGAAGCCACATACTAGAAAAATAGCTGTTTTAGTTGGAGAAGGATTTGAAGAGGATTTACCTACAATTCTAGCAGATTTAAAAGCAGGCGGAACAATGCCGGAAATAGTGAGTGATCATCATGGATCAGTTGTTGGAGCAGATGGGACGTTGCTGCCAGTAGACCATACTTTCCTAACAGCTGATTCGGTATTATTTGATGCGGTATATGTAGCAAGTTTACATGGTAAAACAGCTATGTTTGAAAAAGAGGCTACGTATTTCATCAAGGAAGCTTATGCACATTTTAAACCGATTGGCGCTACATTTAGTGGTGAGCAACTAGTTGACAATCTTCACTTTACTGGTCAAGCTGGTGTACTCTCCAAAGAATCTGGGAAAAGTTTCGTGGACAGTTTCCTAAAAGCTATTGCTGCGCATCGATTCTGGAACAGAGCAGTATAAATATCAAGTGGGCATGTCCAACTATTAGGACATGCCCATTTTACATAGAACATAAATTATATAGTGTTAGTGAGAAAACGTTTGACCATTTTTTCTTTGTGTATAATATAGACAGAGGTTTACAGATACTGAGTAGAAGCAAAAGCAGAGGGGGAAATTTCATGCATTATGTAATAATCGGTGGAGATGCAGCTGGGATGAGTGCAGCTATGGAAATTGTACGTAACGATCCAGACGCTCAGATTACAACGCTAGAAAAAGGGCATATCTATTCCTATGGGCAGTGTGGATTACCCTATGTAGTCGGAAAGCATGTTCCTTCTTCAACAGATGTAATAGCTCGAAGTGTAGAAATGTTCCGAAGTAAGTATGGGATTGATGCAAAAACAGGATACGAAGTGACGAAGGTGGATAACATAAATAAAACTGTATCAGGGGAAATCTTACAAACTAGGGGAAATTTTATATTAAATTATGATCGTTTACTTATAGCAACTGGTGCGACCCCAGTTATCCCAAAATGGGATGGTGGTCATTTATTAGGGATTCATACGATTAAAACGATTCCAAATACAGAGGCGATTATCTCAGATCTAGAAAATGTTCAGCAAGTTACAATAATTGGTGGGGGATACATCGGGCTAGAAATGGCAGAGAACTTTGTGGGTATTGGGAAAAAGGTGCGAATTATTCAAAGAAGCAATCAGCTTGCTGGTATATTTGATAACGATGTAGCATCTTTTATACATGAGCATGCAAAGGAAAATAATATAGAAGTATTATTAAATGAAGAAGTTCAATCGTTAAAGGGAGTTAATCGGGTAAATACGGTTATAACAGACAAAGGGAGTTATCCAACTGACTTAGTCTTAGTGGCTGTCGGAGTTAAACCAACAACTGAATTTTTAAAGGGAACTGGCATTGAAATGCAACTAAATGGGGCAGTTGTAGTTAATAATCATTTAGAAACGAATTTAGATAGTATTTATGCGGCGGGAGATTGTGCAACTCATTTTCATCGTATTAAAGAATTGAATGATTATATCCCTCTAGGAACTACTGCAAATAAACAAGGGAGAATTGCCGGATTAAATATGATTGGTCAACGGACAGAGTTTAAAGGTATAGTTGGCACATCCATCATGAAATTTTTTAATTTGGCACTTGGAAAAACAGGTTTATCTGAGAAAGAAGCAAAAAAGCTTGGTATTTCATATGAAGTCCATGTTCAGGAATCAACGGACATCGCAGGCTATTATCCGGGCAAGGAAACGATGCATATAAAACTGATCTACAGTGTTGGTGACCAACAACTTTTAGGTGGCCAAATTATTGGTGGAAATGGTGTAGATAAAAGAATTGATGTATTAGCAACAGCTCTTTATCATCAAATGACCTTTTCTGAGTTATTGGATCTTGACCTTGCATATGCTCCTCCGTTTAATGGAGTTTGGGATCCGTTACAGCAATTGGCAAAACGAAATACTGTAAAGAAATAAAAAAGTAATGTTGACTATTTGCATTTTGTTGCATATACTAAAAAAAATAATTAGTAACCAGCGAAGAAAAGGACATGAATCATTTTAACTTTCTTATCAGAGAATAGGGTCACCGACTGAAAGCCCTTAAAGAAAAACGAATGGTTTACCACCTTGGAGCAATTATGGGGAACGCATTTATGTAATTATCCATAATCGGGAAACCGTTATCTTGTATGAGCGCAACAGTATTTTTTGTGTTGCAAATTAGGGTGGAACCACGACCACACTCGTCCCTTTACCGGGATGGGTGTGGTCTTTTTGTATTATGGAAAGTCAGTAAAAAATGATAATTTAATATTCAAGCGAAGAAAAGGACATGAATTATTTAAAACTTTCTTACCAGAGAATGGGGTCACCGACTGAAAGCCCCTAAAGAAAAGCAAATGATTTACCACCTTGGAGCAATTATGGGGAACGCATTTATGTAATTATCCATAATCGGGAAACCGTTATCTTATATGAGAGCAAGCATCTATTTGTGTTGCAAATTAGGGTGGAACCACGACCACACTCGTCCCTTTACTGGGATGGGTGTGGTCTTTTTTTAGGTGAAATTTAATTAAATTGGAGGAATTCAAATGTCAGTTAAAGCAGAAGAAAGAGTTAATCATCAAAATTTAGGGCAGAGATTAGAGCTGTTTATGTCGATGGAAGAAGCACCTGGTATGCCGTTTTATCTACCTAAAGGGATGGTGCTGCGAAATGAACTTGAAAATCTATGGAGAGAAAAGCATCAAAGAGCAGGCTATCAAGAGATTAAAACTCCCATTATGATGAAGCAGGAGCTTTGGGAGAAATCAGGGCATTGGGATCACTACCATGAAAATATGTATTTTGCAGACGTAGATGATCAAAAGTATGCGATAAAACCAATGAATTGCCCAGGAGCTGTCTTAATTTTTAATAGCAAACGAAGAAGCTACCGAGAGCTGCCTATTCGATATGCGGAACTTGGTCTGGTCCACCGCCATGAATTATCAGGGTCTTTGAATGGATTATTACGAGTTCGAGCATTTACTCAGGATGATGCTCATCTATTTGTTTTGGAGGAGCAGATTGAAAGTGAATTAGCAAAGGTGCTAGATCTTGTAGATGAATTTTACTCAGAATTTGGCTTTAGCTATAAAGTAGAGCTATCTACGCGCCCAGAAGATTATATGGGGTCAGTAGAGGCTTGGGATAAAGCAGAGCTAGCATTAGAAACTGTTCTTCAGAGTAAGGGGGTAGAATATCAAATAAATGAGGGAGATGGTGCATTTTATGGTCCGAAGATTGATTTTCATATTTTAGATGCGTTGGGACGTAGTTGGCAATGTGGGACTATTCAGCTTGATTTTCAAATGCCTGAGAAGTTTGGTTGCCAGTATATCGACGAGAACAATCAATTACAACAACCAATTATGATCCATCGTGCGATTTATGGATCCGTTGAACGATTCATGGCTATTTTGTTAGAGCATTTTCAAGGTCGCTTTCCGCTGTGGTTATCCCCAATCCAGGTCAAGGTATTACCCATTTCCGATGCGCATATTGAGTATGCGGAGGAGGTAAAGCTACAGCTAGAACAAGAGGGATATCGAGTGGAGGTGGACAATCGGGTAGAAAAAATTGGCTTGAAGATACGTGAAGCAGCTATGCAAAAGCATCCTTATATGCTCATTGTAGGCGATCAAGAAAGAGAAAATAATGCAGTTTCTGTTCGCAAACACAAAGTAGGTATTTTGGGTGAGATGAGTATTTCAGCTTTTATAGAGGAATTGAAAAGAGGAGACAAATAGCCCTAGAGTGCAGCAATTAAAACTCTGCTACTATAAATGTTTGTTGCTCCTTCTGGATAGACAATTCTAAATAAGCTTTAAGTGAATAAATACTGTACCAATTGTCTTAATAACTCAAAAGAGCACAAGTATTCACATTATTGAAAAGGAGTTTCCATACTTTATAACGAATGAATAAAGACAGAACAAGGAGGTAGTTATGAGAAAGTGGTTATTGTTATTTGGGGGTCTTGCTATTCTAGTTGGTAATGTATGGGGCATCTATTCTATGTATCAGCCGAGAGTAGGGCCAATTGGGAACGGGAAAATTGCGGACCAGGTCTGGGTTAGTATATCTATAAGTTCACTGACGGGGTTATTTGTTATAGCACAATCTGTAGTTTTTTTTCTATATGATAACCATAAAAAAAGATTTCCAAGATTGGAAACAGAACGTTTTTTATTGCGCCCAATTGAAATAAGTGATGCAAAGGAAGTATATCATTATTTTTCACAAGACGAGGTCACCAAGTATTATGACTTAAATACGTTTAAGGACATAAGGGAAGCAAAAGTATTAATAGAAAACTGGCAAAAGCGATACCATAAAAAAGAGGGGTTACGCTGGGGAATTGCTACGAAGGAAGACAATAAAATTATTGGTAGCTGTGGTTATCACAATTGGGAGAAGGAACATTTTAAAGCAGAAGTTGGTTTTGAAGTGACACCAGAGTTTTGGCGAAAAGGCGTTATGACTGAGGTTTTAGAGCCTGTTTTACGTTACGGTTTCGAGGCAATGGAGTTAAATCGAATTGAAGCACTCTATGATCCCGAAAACTTAGCCTCAAAAAAGACACTAGAAAAAGCAGGCTTTGTATATGAAGGAGTTTTAAGGCAATCAGCGTTTGAAAAGGGGTATTTTTGTGATGCGGCAATTTGTTCCTTATTGAAAAAAGAGAATGTGCCGCAGCACAAACTCTTTAATATCTAACCCAGCTAAGTCCTGTTGTTCCTTCACCAGCGTGGACTCCAACACAAGCACTAAGAGGAAGAACAACTACTTTTAGTTTAGGGAATTCTTGTAGCAATTCTTCTTTCCAAGTTCTAGCATCAATCGTATTGTTGCAATTAATAACCGCAACTTCTGGAACCTTGGAAATTTTCATGTCGTTTCGTAGCAAATTCATTACATAATTCTTCGCTCTTTTATCTGCGCGAACCTTTTCTTTCATAACAACTTTTCCGTTATCAAAGGAAATAACAACTTTTATGTTTAAAAGGTTACTTAGAAAAGCTTTTGTTCCAGATACACGACCACTTTTATGGAGTTGCGTTAAGCTGGATGGTATAAAGGAAAGTTCGGAGTTATTCGTCATATTTTCAATATGAGCAACAACCTCCTCTATGTCGTGATTTTCTTCCATCATACGCTTACCGACTTCTAGCATTTTGACCATTGGATATGATCCTATTTTAGAGTCAATTGAATACACTTGAAAGTTTGCCATTTTTGAAGCAGTTTGTGAGCTATTATAGGTTCCTGACAACTCACTGGATGTGTGAACAGCAACGGCACAGTCGTATCCTTTTGCTTTTAAGTCTTCATATAATTGCACCATCTCACCGATTGGAGGCTGTGAAGTTTTTGGATGAACCTTTGCTTTGCGTAACTTGTCGTAAAATTCGTCATGCGTCATTTCAATTGTTTCTTTAAAAGCACCATCTTCAAATACGATATTCAAGGGAAGGACATAAATATTATGTTTTTCAATGAAAGTTGGGTCTAATAAAGCGGCGGTATCAGTAATCCAAGCAACTTTTTTCTTCATAATTTTAAGGGCTCCTTTTTTGCAATCCTATTAGCGCTAATTTACATCAGACTTAATATTAGCAATAGTGTTATATGTCATATTTTGTAGGTATTTCGGAGCCTAGTACATATTTTGAACATAATTTCAAAGGAGAGTGAATCATGAAGCAAACATTACCACAGGAGGTACATAAATTAATGCAAGTGTTTTTGCATTTATTGAACACATATTTAACTAAGGATTTAATTGAAGGAATCTATATTTATGGTTCTACTGCAATAGGCGCATTTGAACAGGAGAAAAGCGATATTGACTTTATTGTGTTATTGAAGCGAACAGCAAATAAAAAGGAAATAGAAATTCTGGACGATATTCATGTTCAATTAACAAATGAAAACCTTGGAGCACGTATGGATGGAATGTATATTTTAAAAGACGACATAGGGAAAACAAATAGTGTCTTAGCTCCCTATCCTTACTATTCGGATGGAAGTCTAGAGGTTGGTCATTGGGATATTAATCATATAACCTGGTGGATTTTAAAGGAATACGGAAATGTACTACAAGGAACACCAATTATAGAACTTGGCATTGCTACTAAATGGGAAGATGTTTTCAATACATTAAAATATAATATTAATGAATATTGGTACAGTAAGGCAAAAGAAATAAGGGGTTCAGTTTCAGATGAAATGGTGGAATTTGCTACGACAACTATTTGTAGAATTCTATACTCTTTAGATAAAAAAGAGATTATTTCAAAGGAAATAGCATTAGAAAACGGAATAGACACATTGCCTGAACGGTGGAAACCTTTATTGATGGAGGGTCTAAGAATACGTTCGTCTAGACAAACTGAGTCATTATTTAATACAGAAAGTTTACGTGCAGAAGCTTGTCGACATTTTGTTTTATATGCTCATGAATTATGTAATGATAAATATTTCTTGGAGGTATAAGAATGGAGTTTAGACAATTAGTAGGTAAAGATGCGAGTGCGTATTGGAAGTTAAGACTAGAAGCATTGCAAAATAGTCCAGAAGCTTTTGGCACGAGCTATGAGGAAGCGATTCTACGGGACAATCCAATTGAACGAGTAAAAGATAATTTTAAAGTAAAGGAAAATTATACATTTGGAGCTTTCGAACAACATACATTAATTGGTGTAGTTACTCTATTACAAGAAAGTACTTTAAAGATGAGGCATAGAGCTAATATTTTCGCTATGTATATTAGTCCAAAGGCCCGAGGAAAAGGTATTGGCAAGGCGTTAATGGAGATGGCAATTGAACATGCCAAAGAAAGTGAAGAAATTCAAAAGATAAACCTATCTGTCGTTTCAAGCAATAAGGCAGCCAAGAATCTGTATCTTCAATTAGGTTTTAAAGTATTTGGTACAGAAGAGATGGCATTAAAGATAGGGGATACTTATTACGAAGAACAGCATATGTCACTTATTTTAGAATAGAGGGTGGAATTATTATGACTAAAAAACCAGAAGTGAAATATCCGATGTTTCAAGCACCAGTACGTTCTATTTTTGAAAAGTTCTCTCGTGAGAAGGATGTTGCGTTAGTTTACGGAGAGCCCATTGTTATGGAGAATAAGCAGGTATTACCTGTTGCCAAAGTAAACTATTTTGTGGGAGGAGGAAGTGGTGGGCAATTGGATGAAGAGCAGGCTGTGTCAATTGGACAAGGAGAAGGAGGCGGAGGTATTTTTTCCATTAAGCCAATTGGGGTATATGAGATTACTGATAAAAAAGTTATATTCAAGCCTATCCTTCCCGTTAAATTGATGCTCACATTCGTTGCGGTTATGTCGTTTGGTTTAGTTTTACTTATAAAGAAAAAACGTTGACTTTACTGTGCAACGTTTTTTCTTTGTTTGTACCACTGATATAATGTTAGTAACAGTATAGCAACAATTGCCCCGGATGTATCCAATATGACATCCTGAAGGGAAGCCGTCCGACCGATTGTAAAAGATTGACGAAATTCATCAGCGATGGCAAGAAACATAGTAATTACGACCACGGTGGCCTTTCGATACTTAATTCTTGATAGTGCAATATAGATGGCTAAAGCAATTACTCCAAAATAAATGAAATGTGTTCCTTTTCGTATCAAAAATTCTAAAAATGCATAGTAACCACGCTCTTCCACCGAAACGAGAATACCCCAATATGGAACTTGAAATATAGAAAGAAAAGACTCTAAAGGTTTGTTAGGTAGCCATGCCTTTAAAACTTCCTGCATAGATTGCTGTTCAGCTGTTTGTCCTGATGCTAAAAATACAACAACAAGTAAAAGTAAAAGAGGTATAAGTTTTTTCATATACTGACATTAGCATAAAAATGAGGAATTTTCATGTGTGAAATTGTTGTTACAGTTAGCGAGATGGCTATGGTACACTGGTGGTAAGTGAATAATTTTCGCAGGGAAAAGGTGCTAACTTGTTAGCTTAATTTGGGAATTCGGTTAAAATCCGAAGCTGTTTCCGCAACTGTAAATGCTGATGAAATAAGAAAAATACCACTGTTGATTAGTCAATGGGAAGGTTCTTAGAGTAAATGGATGCATGAGCCAGGAGACCAACCTTTTCTTGAACGTATAGATACTCTTCGGAAGTTAAGGGATTGTACGGCACGTTTCTATTTTTCTTTTTTATTTTCTCGATAAATAGGTATCACGCCGCCCTAATTTGGGTGGCGTTTTTTTGTGCTGTTAACTAACTAAGTATTGTATGCCGGAAAGTTCACAAACGAGAGGAGAGGAGGAAAAAAGATGAAAAAAGATATCCGCTATATTTGTTATCCATTTATGCGTGAGACACCTTCTACTGTAGATTTTGAAATTCGAACAGATTCATTGACTACACGAATTGGATTAGCGGCATCTTTGACCAAGGATGTACCAAAGGTTTACGAGGATCTAATGTATTTGGCGCCAATGGCTTACCATTTAAACGGGTCCGTTCGAGGTAAGGTTGCTATAACAGAAGGTGATTTACAGTTTCTAAGTGATATGTACGACTTCTATGTGGAGGAAGTAAAAGGAAGAGTAGATATATTTGTACTACCACAAGGAACAACTGCAGCTTGTGAATTACACGTTTGTAGAAGTGAAGCAAAGAAGTCAGTTAGAGCTCTACATAAAGTTTCATTAGAAAGGGAAGTACCTGAGATTTTATTTGACTATGCACAGTTATTGGCAAACGTGTTGTTTGCTATGGCTGTTTATGTTAATAAACATCATGCTGTGGAAGAAATTCAATTTGTCAGTAAGTCGTATCCAATGAGAAAAAAGAAGCAAAAGGAGGAATAATAATATGAAGAAAAGTCATGTATTTAATTGGTTAGCAGTGCTGCTATTTTCGTTCTTACTTGTTGGCTGTTCTGCAGAAGAAACAACAAATGTAGAGAAACAAGAGGAAGTAGTAGATGAAGTAAAAGAATACACAGTAACTGATGATGCAGGTAATGAGGTTGCATTTAAAGAAGTACCCGAAACGATTGTTTCTCTTCAGCCAAGCAATACAGAAATTCTTTTTGCGTTAGGAGTAGGGGATAAAATTGTAGGTGCAACAGAATATGATACATATCCAGCGGAAGCGCTTGAAATTGAACGAGTATCTGATTCAGTTGCATTTAATGCGGAACGAATTACAGAACTGAACCCAGACGTAGTAATCGCTTATACAATCGGTCAAGAAGAGGCTTTACAACTATTAGAGGAAGCTGGATTAAAAGTCTTTGTTATTGAGTCTGCGACTTCTTTTGAGGATGTATACGGAGATATCGAGCAGCTGGCTACAGTAATGGGAGTTGAGGAAAAAGGGCAGGAAATTATTTCTTCAATTCAAACTACTATTCAAGAAGTTCAAGAAAAAGTGGAAACTGCTGCCTCATTAAAAAAAGTATATTATGAAATTAGCCCATCGCCAGATATTTATACAACGGGAAGTAAAACATTCCAGCAAGAAATTTTAGCTGCAGCATCTGTCGACAATGTGTTTAGCGATCAAGAAGGATGGATTAGTGTATCAGAAGAAGATGTTATTGCCAAAAATCCAGAAATTATTTTAACAACTTCAAATTATATAGAAGATGCAACTGGCGAGATTAAATCTCGTGCAGGTTGGGACAAGATCCGAGCTGTACAAAGTGATTCAGTATTTTTAGTAGACGGTGACGTTATATCTAGACCTGGGCCGCGTATTGGTGAAGCAGTAGAACTGGTTGCTAAAACAGTGTACCCGGAATTATTTAAATAACATTTTAAACTTGTCCTAAATTTGCAACAATTTTTTTTAGGAAATGAGAACTATATAATACATGGAAACCCGAGGGATTTGTGCTCCTCGGGTCTTTGTTATTATTTAATCGGTATCCAAATTTCTGAATAACAGTTTGGGCTAGTAGGGTCGTCAGTAGAATATACTTCTAACTCTGGTGTTCCTGCTGGCTCATATGGATTGGATGGAAACCACTCGGAATATATTTGTTTCCATGTATTTTGCATGGCATCTGGCATCGCACCGTGTACCTCGAACACAACCCACTTAGATGCCGGAATTGTAATAGCTGATAAATTTTCTGGTACTTCGCCAACATAATCTGCTGCAATCCAATAATCGATTAAGCTATTCTCTTGATATGCTTCGTCTGCAACGCAAACACCAAGTACACCTTTAATTGCTCCGTTGTTTAATTGGAATAGCAAATCATCTGTTCCGTCCGCATTTACATCATCCCAAAACAAAGGAATACCTTGTGTATTTTCTCCGTTCTTACAATTGTATCTTCTTTTCACTCCAACAGCTTGAAAGCTATCTTTTTCTAAAATTTTGTACTTCATTGGCTCAGCTCCTTTTAAATTTACCTGAATAACAAGGCGGTTATAGGAATTTATTTTCCCTATATTTTTTCGTGCTTCACTAGGCGTTATACCGTGTTGTTTACGGAATGCTTTAGTGAAAGATTCAGGAGTGTCATAGCCGAATTTGTAGGAGACATCGATAATTTTATTGTCTGTATTCAGCAGTTCTTGCGCAGCTAAAGTGAGTCGTCTTCTTCGAATATAGTCTCCGAGGGACATATCCGTTAAGATGGAAAACGTCCGTTGGAAATGAAAAGCAGAAGAATTAGCTTCCTTAGCAATTTGTTCTATTGATAAGTCTTCTAGTAAATGATCTTCCATGTAACTGATTGCTTGTTGAATCGACTCTACCCATCCCATTGGCTTCACTCCTAATATGTATTTTAGTGGAAAACAAAGAGGTAAGCCTGTCATTTTGTGCGGTTATTGGACTGCTTAGACCTCTGTAATTAGCTCGATGATTTCTTTAGGACGTACATCCAGTGAGGATAGATCTTTAATATCTAACCAAATCGGTTCATAACCGCCTCTTTGAGGAGATGAATCTGTATATTCTTCACCGACTCCGGGTCCAAATTTTCCTCCTATTATATCTGCTAGAAAAAAATGTTGAGTACCACTTTGTTCAAGAATCTTAAAAGGACGCTGGATTCTTACATGTACGCCTATCTCTTCATATGTTTCGCGAATCGCCGCTTGCTCTGGAGTTTCTCCTTCTTCTAATCCTCCCCCTGGAAACACATAATACGTCATATGAGGTTTTGTTCGTTTAATGAGTGCTACTTGGCCGTTTTCAATAATTATGGTTGCTCCACGATCTCTAATTTTTCTCACCATCCTACGGAAATAAAGGTATCTTATATTATATAGCGAAATAAGATAAAGAAGTTATAAAAAGGGGTGCTAATATGGAAATTTTAAATATCCAAAATGAATCTGATTTGTTTAATGAATCAGTGGAAATATTTTGGGGGCAATGGGGAAATGAAACGAACTATGATTTTTACAAGGATTGTATGAGACATTCAAGTAAAGATAAGGATGCTATACCAAGATTTTATATTGCTATCGAGGGTAAGGAAATCATTGGTACTTATGCGTTGCTTCGAAATGACATTAATAGCAGACAAGATTTGTTCCCTTGGTTAGCCTGCTTATATGTGAAGCCGGAGTATAGAGGAAGGTCAATTGGTAAAAGTCTCTTAGAACATGGATTGAATGTGAGTGCGCAGCTAGGATATGAGAAACTTTATTTATCTAGTGATTTAGAAGGGTACTATGAAAACTATGGTTGGGTAAATTCAACGATTACTTACGGACCTTCTGGAGGCTCTATTAAAGTTTATGAAAAAACGACTAGTGAAAAAGTAGGTTTAGAAATTTAACTTATTTGAATCAATTTCATAAAGAATATTATATAGTTAAATCCGAACAACGCTGATTTCCGCTCTAGGCGGAAGCTTTCCGCGGGCACGGCTTCAATCTCCTCGTTACTACGAAAACATATGCTCCTGCGGTTACTCGTCGCAAAGACATTGGTCAAACAAAGTTCGACCAATGTCTTTCCTGCGGGGCTTTCAGTTCGCGCTGTTTCCGCTGGAGTCGCCGCCAGCCACTCCAATTTAAATGAAACAAGTAATTATGAAATTGACTCATTTATGAAATTAATTCGTTATTGCCGAAATAAAAGAGAACATGAGGAGTTATTTAAATGATAACTCCTCATGTTTTTTATGATCAATTATCAGTGCAGCTTAAAGGATATTTTCAATATTTGTCTAATAGTATGAGTATGAACTTATTGAAAAGGAGGGATTGGGTGGAGAAGAGTGAACTTCTTGAAAAGAGAATAGAGCAATTAGAAGAACGAGTTCGATTTTTAGAAGAGCAAATACATACTAAACCAAATATCTCTCAACCCGAGCGACTTGTCAAACAGCAACAACAAGTGAAACAGCCTGTTGAATGGGATGTACTAATCTTTCAGAAAATACTTCCTCCCTTATTTATTGTCGTATTTATAATGGGAATAATTTGGGGATTCAAAGCGGTGTCAGATTACGGTTTTTTACAACCGGCCGTAAAAGTAATCATAGGTTATGTCGTTGGTTTTGTATTAATCGCATTAGGTATATGGCAAATTAAAAAAAGTCGTAAGAATTTAGGGCATATGCTCCTTGGTGGCTCTATTCCAATCCTAATGTTGACAACTTTTGCGATGCATCAGCTTTATAATATATCCGGACCTACAGTAGCATTTATTTTCAATCTTATTTGGATTGCATTAGGATTATTTTTTACCTATAAGTATCGCTCACAAGGAATTGGAATTGTAGCTATAGTTGGGGGCGTATTTGTTCCATTTCTGATAAAAAGCACTTTGCCCAATATTCCATTGTTTTCTTTATACGAAACAGTTCTTTTTACAGTATTTCTATGGATCGCCTTAAAATATTCCTACAAGGCACTATATTATATTTCGGTCATTTTCCTACAGGTCGCAATATTAGTTTTCTTTATTTTTACAAATGTACCTGACGCATATAAATGGATCGCAATGCTTCCCGTATTCGCGCAGCATGTTGCTTTATTGGTTAGTCTTTTGAAGACAAAGCAGATGTTAAAGGAACAAGCGTATACGCTATTTTCAATTATGCTATTAACTGTCTTATGGATAGGTATAATATTCACGGACAAAGAAGCAACAGCTTTAATGGTAATTATTACGCTAATTTATGGAATTTGTTATTATGTATATCAAAAGGATTCTATTCGTACACCTATTTTTATCGCGAATGGATCAGTTGCTTTGTTAAATATAATGCAGCTTCAGCTAGATAATTTATTGTTTGAAGGGATAATCGGGTTGAGCTATATATACTTCTTTGTATATAAAAGTTTCAAACATATTTTACATCTAATTCTTTTGAGTATTAGTTATATCGTGGCTTTCTACTATGTGCTATCTTTTTCAATTATGAGTTGGATATCATGGGAAATGCTACACTGGATAGTATTTTTAGTAGGTACAGTTTATGGAGTTTATTTACTATCTAGAATTTTTATAGAGAAAACTGTCATAAATATTGGAGTATCATTTATCGCGAGTATGATTTTATACTTTTTGCATATGGTTGCTACTTTACTTTCAGGGGATATTGGTAGCAATGCCGAGCGAGTCATTACTAGTTCTTTATGGATTATAGTGGCTATCTTATTTATGGTAGTTAGTCGTTTTTCATTGCCTCAAGGTAAGTATGTCGGTGTCAGTATTCTGTTTGTGACGTTAGCGAAAATCATATTGTTCGATATTTCATTTGTATCTGTAGCTATTAAGGCATTCTTATTTATAGTTCTGGGAGTGGTTGGACTACTCGTGTCACGGGCTTATTATTATAAAAAGTAGTTATCGAAAGGAGTCAGAAAATGGCTAAATATGAAGCAAAGATGAAAGAGACAGATGCTAGTGTAATTGAATTTATAGAGGCAGTCGATAATACGAAGAAACGTGAGGATGCATACAGACTTTTAGAAATTTTTGAGAAGACCTCAGGCTATAAAGCTAAGATGTGGGGACCGAGCATTATTGGTTTTGGGACTTATCATTATAAATACGCTTCAGGTCACGAAGGAGATGCTCCTTTAGTGGGATTTTCACCGAGAAAGGCAAAGATTAGTTTATATATTACGACTGGGGACACGGCACGAGAAGAAGCTCTCAAACGCTTCGGGAAATATACAGCAGGAAAATCATGCGTATATATAAACAAAGTCGAGGATGTTAATGAAGATGTTTTAAAGGAAATGATTACAAAATCGATCGCATTCCTGCAAGAATTATACCCAAATCAATAGTATATAAATGGAAGTTAATGTATTTATTTTGCTAGTTTATAAGGGTTTCATGTATAATGTTACAGTATAAAATTTAGCTTAGCGAAAGAGAGTGGGACTTATGGGTCGTAAGTGGAATAATATTAAAGAAAAGAAAGCTTCCAAAGATGCTAATACTAGCCGCATTTATGCGAAATTTGGTCGTGAAATATATGTTGCTGCAAGACAAGGTGAGCCTGATCCTACATCTAACCAAGCGCTTAAAGTAGTATTGGAACGTGCAAAAACATACAGTGTGCCTAAGCATATTATTGATAAAGCGATTGAAAAAGCAAAAGGCGGATCAGAAGAAAGCTTTGATGAGCTTCGTTATGAAGGTTTTGGACCGAATGGTTCTATGGTAATTGTAGATGCACTTACAAATAACGTAAACCGTACTGCATCCGATGTACGTGCTGCATTTGGTAAAAATGGCGGTAATATGGGTGTCAGTGGTTCAGTTGCTTATATGTTTGATGCAACTGCAGTTATTGGATTAGAAGGTAAAACTGCTGATGACGTACTAGAAATTTTGATGGAAGCAGAAGTAGACGCGCGCGACATTTTAGAAGAGGAAGATGCAGTAATCGTCTATGCAGAGCCAGATCAATTCCATGCCGTACAAGAAGCATTAAGAACGGCGGGGGTAACGGACTTCACAGTCGCGGAACTAACAATGCTTGCGCAAAATGATATTGCTTTAGATGCAGACGCTCAAGCACAATTCGAGAAAATGATCGACGCAATTGAAGATTTAGAAGATGTTCAACAAGTCTACCACAATGTAGATTTAGGAGAATGATAGATATGAAGGTTGTTTTAAAGTAGATTTCTGCTTTGAAGCAGCCTTTTTTTAAAATAAAACGTTAGTGGAACAGGGACGAAGTTAGAATGTCCGATATTCTATAGGGGTGATTATTGTTTGAATAGCAAAAAAATAATGCGTGTTGGTATCGTTTTTATTCTTTTTGTCCATATATTATTTCCTATTAAAACATTTGCAGATTGGTCATTTGCATTCGTCGTGTGGGAGGGTTCTGTGTATGTTATCACGGACGAACGGGTCAATGAGGTGGATAAAGAAATTGGACATGTTACAAAGTATTCGGATAAGGAAGGAACCTATTCTGGAAATTTCTCAAATTCCTATCAGAAAGGAACAAAGTATTTTTCTATCCAAGGAATAACCACAGATAAAGCGATTGCTATACAGGAGGAAGTTGGAACATATATTAAGGCCACAAGAGATGGGGAGTATGCTGCTAATAAATTTGGTACAAGAAATATAAGTACCCCAGTTTTTATTGGCTCAATTTTACTGGTTATCCTACTTGCTATTGTAGGAATTAATTATTATGGAAATAAAAGAATGGAATGAATTGGAGGGTACTCTAACAAAAGGAAAACTAATTACGACATCGGTGGTGATTGTTTATTGAATACAGCACTTGTAACTGTAATTCATTACCCAGAAGGGAAAAGTATTGAGCTTTTTAAGGAACATAAAAAAGAATTAGAACAAATTTATTCGAAACTTTTTATTGCTGTTAGTGAAGAAACTTCTAGAGGGTTAATTACAGAAATTGAAAAAAGTAAATTTAACGTTAAGATTATTCCTAAAAAAGGAGTAGCAAATGCAAGAAGGGAAGCATTGAAACTTGCATTTCGGGGGATTAGTGATTTCTATCATTACTGTGATTTTGATAGGATTTTAACATGGGTTAAGTGCTACCCAAAGGAATTAAGAGAAATAGTAGAGGACATACCTACCTATAATTATTTAATACTAGGAAGGACAGAAAAAGCTAAGAACTCCCATCCAATAGAATGGATTGAAACTGAAAAAATAACAAATCATATATTCTCCCTAGAACTAGGAAAAGAAGTCGACATAACTGCTGGTTCATGTGCTTTTTCGCATGGAAGTGCAAAATTTATAAATAGATATTCAAAAGCTATGATGACAGATGCAGAATGGGCAATGATTATTTGGAGAATGGCTAAAAAACAATTAGATTTCCGTGCCGTTGAAGGGTTAGAGTATCATGAAGACATAAATGGTTTGAATGGGAATGTTAGTGAGTCAGATAAATGGTTTAATAGTTTAAAGCTTAGTCTGATTATAAGTGAAACGGCAAGGGAAATAGGTAAGGGGTGAGAAGGAGTCATGAAAGTTCAAATGGGGGAGCTACGATTTCCTGCACTTTTCTCATTTTTTCTATTTAGATCCTCAATGCATCAATGGATTCGAAAACAAATAAACTGCCTTTCCTATTTAACAGGAAAGGCTATTTTCGTATTATATAAGCCAATTTTTAATATGCCTTTATAAATTGATTTATAAAGCTGACTTTTTTCTTCGATAGTTCCATTGTTGAAATTGGAATCGAACGAAACAGCCTATGCAAAACCCTGCTAATGCAATGGATGCAGCTAGACCGACCATAATAGCTGCTGTATTGAAAAGTATTGTCCAATTCAATAGAAAGCTGATGCTAGCTACTAACAAAAAGCTAACAGCAAGCCACTGATTGAACCGAAGTTGCGCATAGTCTTCTTGTATATACTGGTTGGCGGGTTTAGATAAAAACCTTTTGGCCACAACTAGTATAGGGTGGAATCCTATCAATAAACTTGATATATTTGCAACTAATGGGATTAGCAAAATCCATGCAGTTTGAGTTATAAGCGAGATGATTACAGATAATACAATTGTCCATTGATTTATCATCACGAGAGGTTTGGGGATTGTTCTCATATTAAAACCTACTTTTCTTATTAGATTTATTAGATTATAAAGTGATTACCATGAAAAGTAAACAGGGTAACATACACTGACAAATTTCCCGGGAAATTGCCAAGATAAAATTTAAAACGACAAACTTTGAATAAAATAAAGGCAGTCCCTATGGAGGGGCTAACTTGTAAACTATCCCTTTTTTAATTCATTTATCTTCTTAGTTAATTCGTTAAATTGTACATCTAGCTTGTTATATTTTGGATCCTTACTCTTTAAGAAACTAAGTTCTCCAAGTACGGCCTGTCGTTCTGTTTCTAATGTTAAAAGTTCTTTTTCGAGATGTGATTCATAGTTTTTATGCATCCACTCGTTATAATTCATTTCCAACTTTCGAATTGATTTATTTTCAATTACAAGCAACTTGTTCGTTAGCTTTTCTAAAAAATATCGATCATGTGTTACGAGTAAAATGGTCCCCGGGTAAGTAGAAAGAGTTTTTTCTAGTTGCTCACGGGAAGGAAGATCTAAATGGTTCGTTGGTTCGTCTAACAGTAATACGTCCTTTTGATCGAGCATAAACTCCATTAGCTTCAGCTTCACTCTTTCCCCCATGCTCATAGTTGATATGGATCGCGACCAGTGTTCTTTTGAAAAGCCTAAATTTGTCATGAGTGTTTGGATACGTCCCCTTGCTTTAAAGTCGGTTGGTCCAAAAAATTCAAATGGCGTTTGATCTTCTGGTAAGTCGAAAACAGTTTGGCGTAAATAGCCAATATTCATAGATTCGGTTTTCCAAAGTTCTCCTTGAAAGCTTTCTTCCCCTAAGAGCATGCGAAAAAATGTCGATTTTCCACTGCCGTTTGAACCCAATAATCCTACGCGTTCTCCGGCTAGTATGGTGAATGAAGTATTTTGAAAGAGTGTTCTTTTCTCAAAGTCTTTCCTCAAATCTTTTACTTCTATGACACGTTTACCTTTTTTCTTGTTTCCCTCAATGGAAAACGACACTTCTTTTTCTATACCTGGTTTATCTATAGTATTTTTGGTGAGTTCCAGTTCAAGCCTTTTCTTTTTGGAGCGTATTTGAACGTCCATTTTCTTCGCTTTCACACGATAGTATTCTTTGTTGAATTCTTGCTTGGTGGATTCTGCATGTGCTTTGGAAGACCAGTTTTTCAGCTCGGTAATTTGATTCTCGACCTGCTGTATTTTCAATTGTTGAGCATCATATAGCCTTTGTTGAGTCAGTAGCCGCTCTGCTTTTTTATCCCTATAAGTCGAGTAATTCCCTGTGTATACCGTCAAGTTTTTGTTTTCAACTTCCCATATATAATCTGCTACCTCATCTAAGAAGTAACGGTCATGTGATACTAAAATACATGTGCCACTGTGGGAGAGGATTTGTTTTTGTAAGAAGGATAAGCTATCTTGATCCAAATGATTAGTAGGTTCATCTAGCAATAAAACTTGAGAATTCTCTGCAAACACACGAGAAAGTCTTCTTTTCATCTTTTCTCCGCCACTAAGATGAGCATATTCCCTCTCTTCTGGAACAGCCCATTTACTGAAATAGGATCTTTCATCATGTTCATATTCTGTTTGATCAAATTGCTCTTCTTCCTGCTTGAAGTAGCTGATAGAAGGGGATTTTCCAATCCATTCCACTTTACCAATAGTAGGAAGGGCTTCTTTAAAGAGAACGGTAAGCAGTGAAGATTTTCCTTCTCCGTTTCCACCAACGATTCCAATCACGGCATTTGCCGGTATATCTACATTTACGTTTTGTAATAATTCAGTATCCCCAAATGTAATGCTAATATTATTTAGTTTTCCTAATAAAGTCATTCAAACAACTCCTCTTTGGAGGAATAAAAAAATCCCTCCGAATTATACGGAAGGATGTTGCTGACCATGTAGAATATACGAAAAAACACTACACATTCACTGCAGTGTAGAGAATATCATTCGTACTTTTTTGAATAATGGGCAGACTAATCCTATTTCCGTTTGCGTTCTAAATATTTTGTTCTGCACGAAGCAGCAAATATTATGCAAGAAATAAGATTATTAAATCATTGTCCACCCATCATCCCTTCGAATTTGTTAATTGAATTGTAGCATATTCCCATTAATTTGTCGTAGAAATGTTACCTGTTAAACTTTGAAGTCCATAATCATCATCTGTTCGACGATGCTGTATGAACCAAATGGCTACAATTAATACTATACCTATTATAGTGGTAGTAATCTCGGGTAAGATAAGCATGATACCTGCTATAAAAAGAATAAATCTTTCCCAAATCTTTGAGTTTCGAATAAAATATCCTATCATCGAACTGCTGACAGCAGCCATACCAATAACCGCAGCAATCGCTGAGAATACTAGCATAACTGGTTCGATTTCTACCATTACTAGAATTGGATTGTAAATGAAAATAAATGGGACGATAAACGCAGCAATCGCTAATTTCACAGCAATCATTCCAGTCTTAAATGGATTTGCACCTGCTATCCCAGCTCCAGCATATGCAGCTAAACATACTGGAGGGGTTATGTCGGCGGCAATTCCAAAATAGAAGACGAACAAATGAGCAGCTATTGGCGCCACTCCGAACTCATTTATAAGCACGGGAGCTGCAATTGTTGCGGTCACAACGTAATTTGCTGTTGTTGGTAGACCCATTCCAAGAACAAGGCATGCAATCATAGTGAAGAATAGAGCAAGAATTAGATAACCATTCGAAAGTTCAATTACTCCAGCTGCAAACTTTGAGCCAAGACCTGTCATACTAACAACTCCTGCAATGACGCCAGCTGTTGCTACAGCAGCTATGACGGGAAGTGCTACTCTGGTACCTTGTTCTAGGACGTTTATAGTCTTTCTAAACGACATTCTTGTTTCTTGGCGAACAAGGCTAACTAAAAATGCAGTAATAATTCCAAAAAGAGCAGCTCGTTGGGGTGTGAAGCCATACATAATCGTTCCGATGATAACAATTAGTGGGAGTAGCATAAACCAGTTTTTTTTCATAAGTTTTCGAAAGGACGGTAATTGAGATTTTGGTAAACCGTGTATTTTTAATTTCTTTGCCTCAAAGTGCGTCCCAATGAAAATTCCAGTGAAATAAAGAATAGCTGGAATAAGTGCTGCCAACATTATTGTTCCATAAGAAACTCCTAGATACTCCATCATAATAAACGCTGCTGCCCCCATCATTGGTGGCATGATTTGCCCACCGGTAGATGCTGCTGCTTCGGTTGCACCTGCAAACTCAGGTTTAAATCCTGCATTCTTCATCATTGGAATCGTAAAGGATCCGGTTGCAACGGTGTTTCCGACAGAACTTCCGGATACAGACCCTTGTAATGCACTTGCTACTACGGCAGTTTTTGCAGTTCCCCCTGTATAGCGGCCGGTTAAAGCGAATGCTAGGTCATTGAAGAATTTTCCGATATTTGTTTGCACGAGCATTACGCCAAAAAATAAGAAGAGGAAAATAAATTTTGCTGAAATCTGTATCGGAGTTCCGAAAATACCACTTTCCTTATACCAGAGAGTGGTTGCTGTTCGATCAACTGAAAAACCTGGGTGTGAAAGAATTTGTGTAGGGACGAAATTTCCGTAAATTGCATACAAGATTGCTGCTGAAGCTACTATTACAATTGGGAGGCCAACTGTTCTTCTTGTAGCTTCAAGTACTAAAAGGATACCTAGTAAGGAAATGATTATATCTAGGGTGTTGTATCCTGAAATACGACTTTGTAGAATCGATTCATAAAAAATAATCTTATGATAGGTTACATACATTGCCAAGAAGGCTAGTGATATATCATACCAGGGAATTCTTTTTTGTACTTTTAGCATCCCTTTTTTAACGGGGTACAAAAGAAATATAACACCAAGGGCGGTACCAAGATGTACGGCCCCTTGCTTCTGGGAGGGAAGAGTGCCAAAATACGCTGTGTATAGATGGAACACAGTAAGAGATACACCTAAAAATGTGACAACCCATGCCCATTTACCGATATTTGTACGGAACTGATTTTCTTTATCGTATTTTTCTAAGATTTCCTGTGCACTAATAGGTTGCTTATCCTGCATTTTCCCACCTCACTTTTAAATTCATTGAGTTAAACTAGAAGTTTTATTTCAAATCATCAAAGCTTTTTATACCAGAATCTTCGCGTGTAACAATTTGAATGACTTCGGGATAAATATGACCAATAAAAGCGGTGTTTGGAACTTTGTGTCCTTCGAATGCAGCCTCCCCGTTTATTGCTTGTAATGCTGGTACATGTACTGTCATCCCTAGATCCATATGTCCATCTCGGATACTAGATAAGTTTTCAACAGATGCTCCGGTTTCGGTGTTTGTCACGTTAAAATCATCAATATTTTTATTCCAAATGCTTGCCATTTCACCACCTAAAGGATAGTAAGTGCCACCCTGACTACCGGTACCAAGGATAAATTCGTTCTTGGCATCACTTACATCTGCACTAAGTTCAGCAACTGGGTTTTCTACTGTTAATCCTTGTTCTTCGTAATAGCGTTTAGCTCCAGGATGGATGGGAAGCCCTTCTGAACCTAATAGTGCATTTTCTAAGGTCATTTGTTTAGCTTGAGCATGTGTATTTTCACTTGCTTTTTCAATCATAACTTTTGTTAGATTATAACCAAGTTCTTCATTAATTGTATCTGTATTAGCCATGAGGATTGCATATGCAGTAACAGTTTCGACATCAGACTCGAGAAAATCGTATGTGTCCTTAGGAATTGTATGACGTCTATATCCGCTATTAGCTTCAATATGCTTGATGGCATTATCAGTAAGGCTAATCATCACAACGTCACCAGAGGAGGCTTGGAGGCTTTCAATACTTGCGGCTGGAAGTCCTAGAATTCCAATTGAAATGTCAATGTTTCCATCCTGCACACCGTCAGCAGCATCTCCAAATCCTTCTTGATGCTCATTATAATCTCCTTCTTCGAGACCGTAGGCATCCAAGATAATTTTTGAAACTGAATTTGTTTCACTGGCAGGAGGACCAATTGCAATATTTTTTTTGCTTTCACTACAAGCTGCGAGTAATAATATCATGCCGAGAAGTAAAGCTAAAAACCTGAATTGATTTTTCTTCAACTTTCTCACCCCAAAATAATTATTTCTCCCACTCAATTGAAAGTACCTACAAGAAAAAATGCTTAAAATTGTAGTACTTAAAAATAGAAGATTAATATTATTATATTATTAATCTGATAATTTACAACATGTTCTCTGTATTTTCTGATAATTTGATAATAATTGGTGAAATCTGCATAATACTATCTAGTAAGTTAAAAGTTATCGTGGAAGTTTATCATCAATAATATTTCACTAGCTTCAAAATAACTTACTGTTGGTTAAATTTTGAAAAATGAATTTTAATTCGTGATTTTTAATAAAAATTACTGTAGAATAGATACATATTTGAGGAGGTATGGAGAATGAAACAACTAGATGCAAACGAAATTATTTCATATATTCAGCATGCAAAGAAATCTACGCAGGTGAAAGTATACATAAAAGGAAACGGCATAAATCAGATTTCTTTCGGAGAACATACAAAAGTTTTTGGTGAAGGAAATTCCCTAGTATTATTTGGAGAATGGTCTGAAATCGAATCCGTTTTAAATGAATATAAAGATCAAATTGAAGATGTAGTAGTTGAGAACGAAAGTCGTAATTCTGCTATTCCACTTTTAGATTTGAAGGGGATAAATGCACGTATTGAGCCAGGTGCAATTATTCGAGATCAAGTTAGTATCGGCGATAATAGTGTAATTATGATGGGGGCACTTATTAATATTGGTGCGGTTATTGGAGAAGGTACGATGATTGATATGGGTGCAGTTCTGGGTGGTCGTGCGACTGTTGGGAAAAACTGTCATATTGGTGCTGGTGCAGTGCTAGCAGGAGTAATTGAGCCACCTTCTGCAACTCCTGTCATTATTGAAGATGATGTACTAATTGGTGCAAATGTTGTAGTTCTTGAAGGTTGTAGAGTTGGTAAAGGAGCAGTTGTAGCTGCTGGTGCAATTGTAACGAAGGATATTCCACCGTACTCGGTTGCCGTTGGAGCACCCGCAAAAGTGATTAAAGAAATTGATGATCAAACAAGATCAAAAACGGAAATCATGCAAGAATTACGTCAGTTGTAAGTTGGTAGCTGATGAAAACCTTACAAGATATTCGGAGAGATTTACATCGCATACCTGAATTAGGTTTTGAAGAAGTAAAAACACAAAATTATTTATTAGAGCAAATTCGTACACTTCCACAGGATAGACTGACAATTACTACTTGGAAAACAGGTATAGTTGTGAAAATAGAAGGAACCGAACCTACACAAACGATTGGCTGGAGAACGGATATCGATGGTCTTCCAATAACAGAGGTGACTGGGCTTTCCTTTGAATCCAGTCATCCGGGGAAAATGCATGCTTGTGGTCATGATATGCATATGACTGTGGCACTGGGGCTACTAAGAAAATTAGTAGAAAACCCTATAAAAGATCATGCAGTTATTCTGTTTCAACCAGCTGAGGAAAGTCCGGGTGGTGCTCTCCCAATGCGTGAATGGCTGAAAGAAGAGCAACAAGCTTTGGTACCTGATAAAATATTTGCCTTTCATGTAGCACCAGAATTCCCTGTTGGTACTGTAGCTACGCGCCCAGGTTTGTTATTTGCCAATACATCTGAATTGTTTATCAATGTCATTGGTAAGGAGGGGCATGCAGCATTTCCGCATCAAGCCAGAGATATGTCTGTTGCGGCCGCTACGCTACTATTGCAACTTCAGACAATTGTAAGCCGTTCTGTCAATCCAATGGATCCCGCAGTACTTACGATTGGGAAGTTCACCTCTGGAACAGTACAGAATATAATTTCTGGACATGCTAGGTTAGAGGGAACTATTCGTACAATGGATGCAGGAACAATGACAATTATTAAAGAGAAGATCGAGGCATTTTGTCGAGCAGCAGAAATTGCTTTTGAATGCTCTGTTCAAATAAACTATGGTTCGTCCTATTATCAAGTTAAAAATGATGAGGTACTTGCGAACGAGTTTTTGGCATTTGCAGAAGCGCATCCTGCAACTAATGCCATTTTATGTGATGCGGCTATGACTGGCGAAGACTTTGGTTATTTCCTACAAGAAATACCGGGACTGTTATTTTGGGCTGGAGTTGAATCACCTTATGGATTGCATCATCCGAAGCTCAATCCAGATGAAGCGGTGATTGACTATCTTGTGCCATTTATAGATTCCTACTTTCGTGAAATTTCAAGTTAATACAAAAGAAGCTACTCTGTCTAAGGATTGAGTAGCTTCTTTTGTTTATTTTCCCATAATTATTAAGCGAAGATCTAACCTTCTTAACCATTTACTTGCTTTGGCATGCCAGTTACTTGCGTTCATCGGGCAGTTACTTGCTTTAATTCATAAGTTACTTGTGTTCGCTGTTTGTTTACTTGCTCTGGATGATGATTTACTTGCGGAAAGGGAAATTTATCCATCTCACGCATCTCTGCCTAGTTAGGAATACAAATCTCTTGAAGTGTGGCTGGAGTTTTTAATCCACCAGTTGAACATTATATTCCTTAAACCAAATATGCATTTGCACTAGATATGCAAGAAGTTGTGGACCAGACATTAACTGACCGAACCATGGTACTTTAAATGCTTCCCCATTCGATTCAACTAAATCAGCTAGACGTTGCTTTTGGAAAAGCTCATGCAGAATAGAGTTTTTATCTTGCAATTGCTCTTTTAACATATTACTTACAATCCCTGTGTAGACTGGATTATGGGTTTTGGGATATGGGCTTTTTTTGCGATAAAGTACATCATATGGCAAGCTATCTTGAAATGCCTTTCGTAGAATACCTTTTTCCTGGTTGCCAACCATTTTGTATTCCCAAGGAATGTTCCATGCATACTCTACCAATCGGTGATCCGCAAATGGCACGCGGACCTCTAAACTAGCACCCATACTCATACGATCTTTTCTATCTAAAAGGGTAGTCATAAACCATGTCATATTTGTATAAAATAATGCTCGTCTTTTTGCTTCTATATCTGTTTCCCCCTCTAGCAGAGGAGTTTCAGCTATAGTTGAATCGTATGCATTTTGTACATATTCTTCTATTTTTAATTTACCTTGCCAACTATCATTTAATAGCTGAAAGCGTTCATTGGTAGATCGTATCCAGGGAAAACCTTTTTCTGCGTTTCCAACCTGATGGAACCATGGATAGCCACCAAAAATCTCATCAGCGCACTCTCCAGAAAGTCCTACTGTAAAATCCTGTTTAATTTCTCTGCAAAACCAAAGTAAAGATGAATCGATATCGGCCATTCCAGGAAGATCACGTACGTGAACAGCCTCTCTTAAAAACTCCGCTAATTTTTGTTGGGTAATAATAGAGAAATGATGTTTCGTTTCTAGATGGTTTGTCACCTTTTGAATCCAAGGGAGGTCGTTTGATGGCTGAAAGGTATTGCCTTTAAAATGATGGTCATTGTCTTGATAGTCAATGGAGTAAGTGTTCAGAGAGGATTTAGAATTATGTGAATAGGATTTGGCAGCGATTGACGTAATGATACTAGAATCCAAACCACCAGACAGAAATGTGCAAAGAGGTACGTCAGATACAAGTTGTCTTTCTACAGCATCAGTTACTAGGAAGCGAACTTTTTCGATTGTTTCGTCTAAAGAATCTGTATGCTCCTTACTTTCTACATTCCAGTAGCGCCAAGTACGGAGTCCTTTACTAGTTAAGCTTAGTGCGTGTGCGGGGCGTAATTCATGTATATCCTTGTACACGCCTGAACCAGGGAGACGAGATGGGCCTAAACCAATAATCTCTGCAAGGCCATTTCTATTTATGATTGGAGAAATAGCAGGATGTGCGAAGAGCGATTTTTGCTCAGAGCCAAATAGGAAACCCCCATTTTTCTCAGTATAAAAAAGTGGTTTAACTCCAAGGCGATCGCGTGCAATAAACACTTTTTGTTCCATTTCATCCCAAATTGCAAAAGCAAATATACCGTTAAAGTAGTCAACGCATTTTTCCTTCCATTCAATATAAGAGGTCAATAAAACCTCGGTATCCGAATGGCCAGAGAAGGAATGCCCACGTTTCAACAATTCTGTTCTGAGATCCTCAGTATTATATAGCTCTCCATTATACGTAAGTGTATATTCACTTGATTGATAGTTTTTAGTCATTGGTTGTTTTCCACCAACAGGATCTACCACTGTTAGACGTCGATGTCCAAACACGGCGTGCGGAGAACTCCAAATATTATCGTCATCTGGACCACGCTTCTTTAAGGTTTCCGTCATTTTCGAAACCGCTGATAATTCGTTTCGCAAATCTCTTTGAAAATGAATCCAACCAGTAATTCCACACATATATGCATCCCTTCTTTCATCCATTATTTTATGCAAGAAATCAAAAATTGTATCAAAAAAATAATCGCAAGGGTGGATACCTTCGCGATTATTTCTGTGAAATATATTAAGTTGTGACCTTTAAAACGGTTTTGATTTTTTGAATTATTCCCCCACTACTATAAGTTAAAACACTTCGTTTATAGAAGGATAAGCTTAATAGGAATAGAAGAATTACAGTGACGATTAGTATAGCCATGGACAGAATTGGTTCAAATGTGGATATATCTGTTGCTCCAATTCGTAGTGGCATTACCATACCTGACGTGAACGGAATATAAGAGAATACTTTAATCAGCAGCGTATCAGGACTTGCCATACCTGAGATTAAAACGTAAAATCCAATAATTCCTACCATCATCGCAGGCATCATCGCCTGACTTGATTCCTCAACCTTGGAAACTAAAGACCCTAATAATGCACCAAGTATTAAGTATAGAATGATTGTTATCAATAAAAATGCTACTGAGTATCCGATAAATGCAAGGGATAATTCGTTGGCAATTTCCTGGACAACATCCCATTTAGATCCGCCATCAATCAGTGCGAATAACAATCCTTGAACAAGTAATAATCCCGCAATTTGTGTCAATGCTAGGAGAAATGTTCCGGTTAACTTCGCCATAAAATGTGTAGCTGGCTTTACACTAGCGAGTAAAACCTCTAGAACACGTGAACCTTTTTCGGAAGCAACATCAGTTGTAATCATCGATAAAAATGTCATAACAAATGAATAAATTAAAAAGCCTATTAAAAAGGAAGCACCAATTCCTGCAGCCTTCTCATCCTCACTTTTACCTGAGGCAGATTGCTCATCAAGATTTTTCATCGTGATAGTAGTTTCGGATTGAAGAATTTTGTCAGCTTGCTCAGCTGTTAAATTTAGCTGCTGTACTTCATATATTTTCCCTGCATACTGTAGAGTTGAAGAAAGGCTTTGCTGATCATTAAATGTTAGTGGTTCAAAGGTGGCGATTTCTGCTGTCAATGAATTGTCCTGATCCTCAACGAAAATTACAGCGGCAAAGTCCCCGTTGACGACTTGTTCTTCTACCTTTTCTACCTCATCAGTTGGAAAGGTGAATTCTATGTCGTTAGTCGATTCAAATAAAGCCTCGATTTCTATATCTGTTTCGTTGATTAAAGCAATCTGTAAAGCTTCTTCTTGGAAAAACGCTTCTTTAATATCTGACCAGAACATAACTCCACTGATCACTGCAACATATAGTACGATAGAAAATATAAATGATTTCGCTTTTACTTTTTGAACATATAACTGCTTAACTAATAGCCAAAATTTAGACATGTGTACCACCTACCTTATCCTTGAAGATTTCATCTAATGATAAATAATCCAAACTAAATTTCTCTATATATTTTCCATTAGATACATAGTCGAAGATAGACTGCGCATATGATTCATCCTCAAGTGTTAATGTATAATGATCCTTTCCAACTTGAATATCCCTTACACCATGCAATCCAGCTAAGACTTCTCTTGGAATTTCTGTACGTATCGTTAATTTTGTTTTACCGTATTGTTTCTTTAAGTCCAATAAGCTACCTGAAAACAAGGACACACCACGTTTCAGTAAGCATAAATGATCACAAAGCTCTTCAACATTATCCATTTGATGACTAGAAAATAATATAGTCGTTCCCTTGCGCTTTAAGTCCAGAATTGCTTGCTTTAGTAAATCCATATTAACAGGGTCCAAGCCACTAAAAGGCTCATCTAATATCAAGAACTCTGGTTGATGTATAAAACTAGCGATAAGTTGGACCTTTTGTTGGTTCCCTTTGGACAAGGTTTCCGCTTTTGATTTTCGCTTATCCTCTAATTCAAAACGATTAATCCAGTAATCTACTTCTTTTTTAAGATCTTTTTTTGTCTTCCCTCTTAGCTCTCCGAAGAAGTATAATTGGTCTTCCACTGTCATTGCAGGGAAGATGCCGCGCTCTTCAGGTAAATAGCCTAGAATGTCTCGGTTAATGGAGTTAATCTGCTTCCCATTCCACATAATATTTCCTTCAGTAGTCTCCTGTAAGTCTAAAATCATGCGAAATGTCGTTGTTTTACCAGCCCCATTCTGTCCGATCAATCCAAAGATTTCTCCTTTTTCAATTGTAAAGGACAAACTGTTAACAGCGACGAAGTCTTGGTATCTCTTAGTTACTTGGTTGATTGATAACGTCATATTCAAACTCCTATCTTTTTCTCTTTACACTTTATACGAATCAAATTTAAGAATGTTTCAAAAAAATTGTAACGTTTTTGTAAATAGGCCCGTCAAATGGAAAGAGAAGCAAAAAAAGGAGAGATTTGATGAAGAAAATTTTTGGAGTTTTCGCAATGATTTTAATGCTAGGGCTAGGATGGAGCCAAGGATCAGTATATGCGAAAAGTGACGATGCGAAAATCGAAGCAACTAACTTTGTAAAAGGTTCTGGGATTATAACAAATGTAGAAGAAAAAAAGGACACTGTTACATTGACGGTAGAAACAACTGGCAAAGAGCCACAGATCACTTTTTACACCGTAACGAGCGAAACAATGATATACATTAGCGGTTCAACGAAAAAGATGGAAAAAGTGGGATTCCAAAAAGGGCAACAAATAGATGCTTACTATGGTAAAGATAAACCGATGATCATGATATATCCACCGCAAATTTCTCCTGAATTAATAGTCGTACATGATGCTAAAACTTTCGGTTCCGTTAAAGTAGGGAAGTTTGATGAAGAACTGCGTAGTTTAGATAATAAATTGAATCTGAAAGTAGATGGTAAAACTACTTTCGAAAACACTGAAGGAGAAAAAATAGAACGACAAGACTTAAGTGGAAAAGAGCTTATTGTATTCTATACGGTGGCGACTAAAAGCATTCCAGCTCAGACAGCCCCAACTAAAGTAGTAGCAATTTCACCTGAAAAAGCTGAAGAAGCAGTTGAAGCTTCAAACTTCGTAAAATTTTCAGGTGTCATTACTGATATAACAAACGATAAAAATCAGGTTGCACTAACAGTAGTGACAGAAGAAGATGAGCCAACTACAACTATTTTCACACTAGATAATAATGTCCTTCTTTTAAATGGGACCAATGCTGAAGCGGTTAAAAAAGAATCCTTTCAAGTGGGCCAAAAAATAGATGCTTACTATGATAAAAACAAGCCAATGATCTTAATATATCCAGCAAGAATAACACCAGAGATTCTCATTGTTCAAGATAAAGAAAAAGTTAGCTTCTCGAAAGTGTCGAAGTTTGACCAAGATATGATTAGTTTAGATGGAGAGCTTAAATTAAATATTTCCACAGAGACTGAAATACTTAATGAAAATGGGGAAGTAATAACTAAGAAGGATTTAGAAGGAAAAGAGCTAATTGTTTTTTATAATATCACTACAAAAAGCATTCCAGCCCAAACAGTTCCAACGAAAATTGTTGCTGTAAACTATCTTTCAGCCGATCTGAAACAAATTATTAATAATGATCATTTTATACAAAATGGGGTAAAAATGATTCCGCTTCTTCAAGTGGCTGAACAACTTGGATATAAAGTGGAGTCTTATCCTGCCTCTTCACAAAAGACAGTAACACTTACAAAGGGGAATAGTTCTATTAAGGTTATACGTAACATGAATATTTACAGCTACAATAAAAGTCTGCGATTATTTTTAGAACGACCAGTGCTAAAAGATAAGAAAACATATGTATCAGAAGAAATTCTAGATATATTAAAATAATCATAACCCCATCCTTTTCTAGTTGAGAAGGATGGGGTTTATTTAAAGATAAGGAAGTATATAAAAATGTATCATGAACACTGAGTTTTCGACACTTTTAAGAGTGAATAATAGTGCTGACTTCTGTTTCGAGTGGAGGAACGAAGGATAAGAGTGTCACCTCAAATGGAGGGCAATCTAAATTCGACGCTTCCTGCAATTTTTGACCTTCAATAAAGTAATCTCCATAAATAAAAGGTTGCATATGCTTCCCAACCGGTCCAGTGCTGAGCCAGTTGCATAATTTCAGTCCTCGTAGGTTTAGTCGGTGAGCCAGTTACCTGTTTAATAGCATTATGTAGTCCTACATCATCAATAGGAAAAGCGGAAGGAAATCTTAAACAGCGCATTAATACATAATTAGCGGTCCACGGACCAATCCCTTGGATTTGAGTAAGAATCTTTTCAGCTCTTTTTACATCAATTTCTGCTAAGAGCATTTCTTTTGTCAGTAGACCTTTGTGGATTAAGTTTGCCACATCTATTAAGTACTCACATTTTTTTACGGTCATTTTTAGTCCACTTAAGTCATGTACGGTCAGATTTGCAATAGTATCAGGTGTAGGGAATAACCAATAATCATGACCTTCAAAATGAATAGAATGGCCATAAGTTTCCACTAAACGACGCTTCAATGTATAGGCATAGGTAAGGTTAATCTGTTGACCTAGGATGCCCCATGTCATTGCCTCAAATAAATCAGGAATACCCATAATGCGTAGCCCTTCAAATTTTTTAGCCGCTTGTGACAATATTGGATCATTGGAGGCTAGTTTATAAAATTCCTGCAAATCCGCATTGAGGTCAAACCACTCAATTATATAGGCTACTATCTCTTCATTGCGATTTTTACCATCGGGACATGTATCATTTATAAAATTAATTGCTAGAATTTCATCTTTGTATTCGCTGATTTCTACTAATAGGTTGCAAGTTCCTAATGGTATTGCTTTTCGGATTTTATTGTTCTGAATATGAAATAAGCACTCATTAGTTGATCTGGAGAGATATTGAAGATTATTAGAAAAGCTAAATCCAGATGGAGTATGTAATAGTATTTTGTCGTCTACTTCTTCCCAAAACAAATTATGCCACCTCTTTTATACGTTCTTAGTAATATTAGGAAAATGAGTTATGCTAAAAGTATACAAGAAGGAAGGTAGAGATGATACAGTGTGTATTAGACATTTACAAAAGAAAGTAGAGGAAATTACATGGAAATAAGACGAATATATGAAGCATACCCAATAGAATTATTATTACAGGCAGATCCTTCTAAGAAGCTTATCCAGCAATATCTAGAGCGGGGGAAATGCTACATAGGCGAAGAAGGTGGAGAAATAGTAGGCGTATTTGTACTACTTTCAACTAGACCAGAAACTGTAGAACTCGTTAATATTGCTATAGAGGAGCATTATCGAGGTAAAGGGTTTGGGAAAGCGCTCTTAATAGGTGCTATAAATATGGCAAAGGAACAAGGATATAGAGTCATTGAATTAGGTACAGGCAATTCAAGTATTGATCAGCTAGCTCTTTATCAAAAATGTGGATTTCGAATTGTCGGTGTGGATATAGACTTTTTCACAGCTCACTATGAAGAGGAAATAATCGAAAATGGTATCCCATGTGTAGATATGATTCGCCTAAGGCAGCTACTATAAAAGGAGGGGAGTGCATCCCTCCCTGTGCTTTAGCTAATTCTGTCCAATATCCAAGAGCACTTCGCTTTTGTTATTGTGTATGTAGTAATTCTAAAATACGTTTAAGATCACTCGCTGGGATTTGACCAGGAGCAGATGGTGCTACACCAGCACCGAATGTTGCTGCAGAACCAAAAATTTCTCCAGCTAATCGACTTATGACACCAGTAGAATCCATAGACATGGAGATAATCGGACGGTCTGCATACAATGATTGCATGGTATACGTCGCTTCTAGCAATGTCAGAACATCTGCTGGATTGTTCGGCATTACGGCAATTTTAGTGATATGTGCATCCAATTCTTGCATTCTTCTAAGTCTCCACATGATCTCTTCCTTGGCAGGAGTCTTTTCGAAATCATGATTAGACATAATGGTAACGACATCACTTTTTTTGGCGATCTCCATAATTTCTGTCACTTTGGGTGAAAACAACTCTACGTCTACTAAATCTATTTCATCTGTTTTCATCACTTCCACAAGAAGGTTCTTGTAGTACGAATCTTCAATAGTTTTGTTGCCACCCTCCCGATGGGTTCTAAAAGTGAATAAGAGCGGTATAGAGTGTAGCTCTTTACGAATGATTGAGAGTGTTTGTTTTACCGTAGCCAAATCTTCAATATCCTCAAACAAATCTGCACGCCATTCGACGATGTCTAGGTTTATTTGTTTAATTGTTTTTATTTCCAAAAGGAGCGCTTCTAGAGTATCCCCCATTATTGGGACAATGACTTTTGGTATACCTTTTCCTATATGGATATCTCTGATAGAAACAACTTTCATAAAAGTATCCCCTCCAGCGTTGTTTTAGGTTATATTAACATACAAAGATAAAAGGAGGGCAATTTTATAAATTTTCAGCGTTATGAAAACGTAGATGCATTTGCAAAAATAGTAACACCCTTTTTGGAAGAAAATGAAGATAAATTTAGCCTGTTTCTAGGTGTTTTGAAGGGGATAAAAGCTGGTGCATACAAAAATCCGTACATGGCAACTATAGAAGAAAACGGTCAATTACTAGCAATCTTTCAAATGACTCCACCACATCCTTTAAATATTATATTTGTTGATGAAAATCAAATATCTACGTGCATAGATTTATGTATATCTGAATTAACCAAGCATGCCGTACCGGTAGCATCAATTATTAGTGTGAAGGAATGGGCTGTTCTGTTTGCACAAAAATGGCAGGAGAAAACCGATGGGAACTATTCTTTAATGATGGATCAAGGGCTATATAGACTGGACCAAGTAGAGGAATCACTAGAAATGAGTCCAGGGGAAATGGCGTTATGCAACGATTAGTGACGCACAGCTTATAGAGAAATGGTGCAGTCAGTTTGAACAAGATACTGGGTTATCCGTTACAGCTCCAGAAGAAATAAAAAAACGTGTAAAAAATATGTTGGATGGAAAGGAAGTCTTCTTTTGGGAAGACCAAGGAGAGGTTGTATCCATGATGAAAAAGTCTAGGCCAACAACAAATGGGATAACAGTTTCACTTGTTTTTACACCCGCTGAAAAACGAAAAAAAGGGTACGGAAGAACATTGGTTGCAACAGTGAGTAAAGAGTTATTGAAGGAATTCGAGTTTTGTGTACTATATACAGATATGCTCAATCCAACATCGAACAAAATCTATCAAGAAATAGGCTATCAGAAGCTCGTAGATTCTGTTCATTTGAAATTGGAAACAAAATAGTAATACTTTTTTACGGTAAGATAAATGAAAGATACTTTATAAAAGGGGGTAGACGAAGGACGGGAAATAGCAACCCTCTTCATCTACCCTTTAGAATTACTTTATCTTCCTTCACCTTTTTTGTTATCCTCTATTTCTTCTAAAGAGTCTTGGTATTCCTCTTCAATATCGGTTGTTTTGTATATAAAAGGTTCATGGTTAAAGTCAGTCCGTTTTCCATAGCGAAGCATTTCATAAATAATCAGTCCGTTATTCGGCATGCCATTTACTGTTCTCATCGGAATAATATCAAACAAAACATAGTAAAAAGCATAAAATACAAAGCGATTCCAAAACGTTTTATGTTCTTCTAATAACCCGTTTGCTAATAATGCATTTAATAATAGAGCCACAGAAAGATTCATGAAGATCGGACCTGCGTAAAGACATATATATGCTAGCTTACTTTTCCTTTTTAAAGAATCATATGAAAACCAGCTAAATAGATGATAATATTTTCGAACATCAATTATCCAAAACTTGAAAACCCGTGGTCCAGAACCGATAGTTAGTCTTGGATTCTTCACACCAAAAATCTCACTTGCTATCAAGTAACCTGTTTCTCGCAGAAATACAACTATAGGCAAAATGATAAATGCTGAAATTACCAAAGATAGTAAATCCGAAAATCCAAACATTTTATCGCAACTCTCTATAAATGTGATGTTGTCTATAAAATACCCGATTTATGTACGAACGAACCTTGAAATAATCACCAACTAATATTTACGTGAATTAATGCTGATTTTTGCTCCAACGTAATTTCATATTTCGAATCTAGCGTAACGATGCGGAAACAGATAGACGATTTCTACCGGTAATGTCCCTATTTTATCTTCCCTCATTATTTTCAAGTTTGAAGTAATTCCGAAGTAAGAATGCAACCCATTTGCAACTAGGATAGCTTTGAATATTTTTTAAAAGACCTTCTACTACAGCAGGGCTTAGAGAGGGCTCTAGTATATGTTGCTTTAGCAAGGTAAGCGATTCTTTTTCAAGTGGCTCCTCTACATCTTTTAAATTCTGCTCTAAGATTTCAAGCAGTTGATCAATCGTTACTTCCGTATGGGTCAACCGTTTAAACTGGAAAATTTCTTCGGTGATAAATGGAATTGTAGCGTGTGTCGCAAGCAGGTTTGTTTTTTCCACTAATGATTGCGCGAGCTGATCCAAATCTACTGGGACATTATTGAATAGAATTAATTCCGAATAAATACTGATGAACCCTTTAATACAATATACTAAATCATGTTTTGTGTTTTCGATCTTTTCCCCAAATAACCTTTCCATCAAAGTAAGGATAGTTTTCTCTAGTAATCGGTCATAATAATGAAATTTTATAACAAGCTCCTTATTAAATGATTGGGACTGTTCTTTCATCAAAATCTTTGCAAAATCGGAATGCTTTTGAGTGGATTGGAACATGGTAAAGTAAAATTCATATAATGTTTTCTCATCGTTTTGGGAGGTTGTGACCCGATAGTCAGTATCTGAAATCATTTGACTCATAAATTGGTCGATTAATGCTAATATCAATTCATCTTTTGATTTGAAAGACAAATAGAAAGCACCTTTAGAAATCCCACAGTGTTCAGTGATTTGTTGAACAGAAGTAAGTTCAAATCCTTGTTGTGCAAAAAGCTCTAATGCTTTTTCCATTATTAATTGTTTTTTACCCATCTGAAACTACCGCTCCTAGTTCATATTATTGACAACTGACTAATAAGTCATTATTATAAGTAATTGAGAAATTAAAGTCAATTAGGGGTAGGTGTAAGAGTGAAAGGTTTAGTTAATTTTGTCCTGCACAATAAATTAGCGGTATGGCTACTTACAATTATTATCACAGTATCCGGTATTTATTCAGGGACACGTATGAACATGGAAACAATTCCAGATATTTCAATACCGTATTTAATGGTAATGGATGTCTATCCTGGTGCAACACCTGAACAGGTAATGGAAGATGTATCCATGCCCTTGGAAAAAGTAGTAGAAAACCTTGAGGGTGTAAAATCGGTTTATTCTAATTCCAATTCGAATATGGCAAGTATTCAAGTGGAATATGAATATGGTGAGGATATGGACGAAGCAAATCGTGCATTAAAGTCAGCATTAGAGTCGGTAAAATTACCTGAAGGAGCACAGGAACCAATTGTCACTGCTCTTAGCATGAATATGATGCCAGTTGTAGCATTAAGTGTTAGTAGTAAGACAGAAGACATTGTGGAGTTAACTTCTACAGTTTCAGATCTATTAGTTCCTAAGATTGAGAAAATTGATGGTGTAGCTTCTGCAACTATTGCAGGACAGCATATAGAAGAAGTTAACCTTACGTATAACGAAGAAAAAATGACCGAGCTTGGATTGACAGAAGATGATGTAAAACAAATGATACAAGCAAGTGACTTAGCGGTTTCATTAGGTTTATACGAGTTTGAAGAAGGCGAAGAGGCAGTTTCAGTAGATGGTAAGTTCATGACATCAGATGAACTAAAGGAAATGCTTATTCCGGTAACACCATCCGCAGCGAACCCATCTCCATTTGTGAAACTTAGCGATATTGCTTCTATTGAAGAAGTTGGTAGAGTTCAATCAGTTTCACGTACAAATGGAGAGGATGCAATTTCTGTTCAAATTGTTAAAGGACAGCAAGCAAATACTGTTGATGTTGTTAATAGTGTCAAAGAATTAATCAAAGAAGAGCAGAAAAATATTGATGGTCTTGTTATTGATATATCGCTAGACCAAGGTGAGCCAATTGAAGAATCGGTCTTCACGATGATTGAAAAAGCATTATTTGGTGGTTTAATTGCAGTATTAATCATATTACTGTTTTTACGTGATTTTAAATCAACAGTCATCTCAATCATATCTATTCCAGTCTCTATTTTTATGGCGTTACTACTATTAAACTGGATGGATATTACGTTGAATATTATGACCCTTGGAGCTATTACAGTTGCGATTGGACGGGTAATAGATGACTCCATTGTAGTAGTGGAAAATATTTATCGTCGAATTCATCTAAAAGAAGAGAAGTTATCGGGACGTGCGCTAGTACGTGAAGCGACAATTGAAATGTTCAAACCTATTTTGTCATCTACTCTAGTTACGGTTGCAGTATTTGCACCATTATTATTTGTAGGTGGTATGGTAGGAGAATTGTTTATGCCATTTGCTTTAACAATGACGTTTGCCCTTGGAGCATCATTGATCGTGGCTATCACAATCGTTCCAGCATTATCTCACTTCTTGTTTAAGAAGAAATTATATAGTAAAAAGAATGAGAGTAATCATAAAGAGGTTGGTAAACTAGCTAATGGCTATAAGCGTATATTGGAATGGACGCTTAACCATAAAATAATTACTTCTATAGTATCTATTGTTTTACTAGTTGGTAGCTTAGCTTTAACGCCATTAATCGGCTTCAGCTTCTTAGGAAGTGAAGAAGAAAAAGTTATGTATTTAACGTATACACCAGAAGCCGGTGAGCTAAAAGATGATACATTAGCAAATGTTGCCACGGTAGAAGAAGAGTTATTAAAACGTAAAGATATTGATATACTTCAATTATCAGTGACAGATAGTGATAGTGCTGATCCGGCAGCTGCAATGATGGGAGGCGGAGCAGGCGGTGCATTAATGTACCTTATCTTCGATCCAGAAATGGAAGACTTCCCAGGAGTGCGTGAAGAAATTGAAGAGTATGTATTTAATATTGGGCAAACAGGTGAGTGGAAGAGCCAAAACTTCTCCGCTATGTCAATGTCTTCAAATGAAGTTAGCTATACATTCTATAGTGAAGACTTAAACAAACTAAATGAAGCTGTAACAATGGTAGAAGATGTAATGAAGAAAAATGATGGTTTAGAAGACGTTTCTTCTAGTACTGAGGATGCTTATGTAGAATATACATTCAATGTAGAGCAAGATGAGTTACTTCAGTATGGTTTAACAACAGGCCAAATTGTCATGATGTTAAGTTCTTCAGCTACACAAGAAGTATTGACGACAGTTGAAAAAGATGGCAATTCGTTAGATGTAATTGTTCAGCAGGAAAAAGCACAACAACCAAAATCAGTAGATGATATTTTAGCTACAGAAGTACCTACAGCATTGGGTACGACAATGCCTCTTTCTGAGCTGGTAACAGTAGAAGAAGGAACAACACTTAATACTCTTGCTCGTAGTAAAGGGGAGTACTATGCAACTGTTACTGGAACAATCCTTGGGGATGATATTTCAGTTGCAACATCAGAAGTAGATGAAGCAATTGATAAATTAGACTTGCCAAAAGGTGTTACAGTTGGTGTTGCAGGTGTTGCAGCAGATATGACTGAAACATTTACACAGCTTGGAATAGCAATGCTTGCGGCTATCGCAATTGTTTACTTTATCTTAGTAGTAACATTCCGTGAGGGTGTAGCACCATTTGCTATACTATTCTCATTACCGTTTGCAGTAATAGGTTCATTCGTTGGTTTATTGATCGCGAAAGAAACTATATCTGTATCAGTAATGATGGGTATGCTCATGTTAATCGGTATCGTAGTCACAAATGCGATTGTACTAGTAGACCGAATCATTCATATGGAACGTGATGGTCTGAGTATGCGTGAAGCAATTCTGGAAGCGGGGGCAACTCGTCTTCGTCCAATCCTAATGACTGCAATTGCAACTATTGGTGCATTGATTCCATTAGCTGTTGGTTCAGGTGGTGGCGGTTTAATCTCGAAGGGTCTTGGTATTACAGTAATCGGTGGTTTAACAAGTTCAACGTTGTTAACGTTAATAGTTGTACCGATTGTTTATGAAATCCTATCGAAACTATTCAAGAAAAACCGTAAGGAAATAGAAGAAAACTAATACGTACAAAATAGTAAAGTCCTTCAAGATGATTTGTCGTCTTGAAGGACTTTTTCTTAATTATAAGCTACTACTCTGCTTTTCTTTTCTACCGCTATTTTCCCATTATCCGATGAAAGTCGGACTTTGTTTGTTCCGTTTCCGAAAACAGTTCGAGTATTTCTCTCACCGAACACGCTTATTTTGCCAAAATCTACATTTGCATGAATAGATACGTCCGTTGGCTCATTTTCCGTTTCTACTAAAATGCCCCCGTTGTCTGTCTCCAATTCAATCATTCGATCCAAGCTAGCAGTTAGTAACTCGATTCTGCCATTATCAGTTTTTCCTACAATACTTCCGTTTACGTATTGCATCATAATTCTCCCGTTATCTGTTTCCGTGTGAACTTGCTCGGCATCGATATTTCGAAGCTCAATTCTGCCGTTATCAGTTTCAGCAGTGAGCCTATCAGCCTGAATTTTATCCATTTCGATACGTCCATTATCGGTTTTTACTTCTAGAATGGTTGTAGCAAATTCTTTTAATCCAATACTCCCGTTATCTGATGTAGTTTTTATATTCTTCGCGAGTATTTTTTCAGCACGAATTCGTCCGAAAGTAGTTTTCATAATAACGGTTGTATATAGCTTTTTAGGTAGGGAAACGTTTACTCTTAGTTCTTTTATTAAGAACATGAAACTAAAAAGTTTATACTTTTTGGTTTTAAATTGAATGGATAATGTGTCGTTTATTATATCGACGGTCAATTGTAATTTATCATTTTCTCCAACTAGCTCTATAGTTGTTTCGTCTGTTTCCGAAGGAGTTACGTATAAAGAGCCGAATTCTATATCCATCATCACATTTGAGAAGTTCGCATGAGGGACTTTAATGATTTTATTGCCAGTTGTAACTTTCTCTGGAATTTGAACTTGGTTTTCGGAAAGCTCCTTAGCAATATCTCTTGGTGACCCTAAAGAAGCCGCAATTTCACTATCTGATTTTCCATCTTCTCGGCCATTTGAGAAGTACTCTTTAATATCAGAAAGAATATCATATCTCTCTTCAGCTGGAAGCCTCGTTAAAGCAGTTTCTAATTCATTTAAAAATTGTTGTTCAGTCATTTTTTACACCCTCTTCAATTAGATTATTTACACCAGTCGTAAAACTTTTCCATTCTTTCAATTGTTCATGTAAGTAGGAGCGACCTAAATCAGTGAGTTTGTAGTATTTCCGTGGGGGTCCTTCTGTGGACTCCTGCAGATATGTGGTAAAATAGCCTTCCTTTGTCAAACGTCTTAATAATGGATATACGGATCCTTCTGAAATTGAAATCTGATCGGATATTTTTTGTACAAGCTCATAACCATATCGATCTTGCTTATCCAATAAAACGAGCACACATAAGTTTAATACTCCTTTTTTAAATTGAATATTCATCTTTTTTTTCCTCCTTCCACTACTAACTAATGAACAGTACCTTAGATAGAATATATCATATGGTATTATCTTATGCAAGGTACTACATTAAATGCAATTATAATTTTATAAATTGTCAGTTATAATTAGAGGAAATGAAAGGGAGTTACGGGATGAATCCTTTTACTGAAAAAGTAATTCATATTATAAAGTCCATTCCATCGGGAAAAGTGATGACGTATGGACAGGTTGCAAAAGTTGCAGGAAGCCCTCGAGGAGCAAGACAGGTAGTTCGTGTTTTACATTCTATGAGTGCAAAACATAATATTCCTTGGCAACGTGTGATTAATGCGAAGGGCGAAATTGTAATGGCTGATGAAGAATCGGCATACTCTCAAAAAGCAATGCTAGAATCAGAAGGGGTCCACTTTCTTGCCAATGGATGTGTAGATTTAAAAAAGTCCCGTTATGATCCAAATATAATAGAAGAAGAGTGGATATAAGGAGAGGAAGTGAAGGCTGATGTTTAGCTGGAAAGGTGCAGCTGGTATTTGTGTAAATGATCAGAAGGAAGTATTAATGGTACTTCAAGCAGCACCAGGAGAAGATAAGAAATGGACAGTTCCTTCTGGGACGCTTGAAGAAGGAGAAACAATAGAAGAATGCTGTATAAGAGAATTTTGTGAGGAAACTGGATTCATAGTGAAAACGATTGACAAGGTACATAATAAAAGTGGAACTCTCAGTGAACACGGAATCTCTTACGATGTAGACTATTTTTTAGTTATAATAATAAGCGGTGAAATAACATTGCAAGACCCAGATGAATTTATTCACGAAATTGCCTGGATGTCATTCGAGGAAATCCAAGACTTGGATTTAGCTTATCCAGAGGATATCCACATAATCGAGAATGTATTACAAAATGGAAAGGACAAACTTCCAAATTAGTTAGGAGGTTGGAATTATTAAATCCGTATTAATAATAATTTGGGCTATTATTTTTCTTTATTTGTTAAATATCCTCGAAATAGAAAAGAGTTTGTCCAACTATATTATTGCCTTCTTTTTGTTATTGGTTGGTGTCTATGGAATCGATAAAATATACAAAGTGATAGTTAGAAAAAGCTAGAAGGTATGAGCCTTCTAGCTTTTTGTGTAAATAACAATTGCATCTCGTAAAAATTCAGTTGCACCTGATTGTACTTTATCATAATATGCAGTGAATCGTTCATCAGAGACATACATTTCTGCAAGACCTTCATGAGCTTCTTTAGAGTATTGATCCCAGTAAAAGCAAAGCCATTGTTTATGCAAATCTGCCGCTTTTTGAGCCTGTTCTCCGGCGGGATTTCCGGTATCCATTGCTGCTTTTAAATTCATGAACATTTGCTCCTCTAATTTCTGTATTTTCGCATACTCCTCTTCGGTCATGCCCTTTATTTTTACGTTGGATGCATTCACTGTATCTTCACCGTATTTTTTTCGAATTTCTTTTCCGTATTTCTTCTCATTGTCATCAACAAGTTTTTGTTTAAAGCCTTCAAACTTTTCCTTATCTGTCATGCTAATCTTCCTTTCTGTCTGTTTAATTGATTTATCCACGTTATTAATAAGTGCATCAAGTTGCACACGTTTTTCGAGCAGTTTATCACGATGATCTCGAAGCGCTTGTGTACCGTCAAATGCTGGGGATGTCATGATTTCTTTAATACTTTCTAAATTTACTCCAAGTTCGCGGTAAAATAGTATTTGTTGCAGCCGATTTACTTCAGTTACACAGTATATACGATATCCTGATGAATTGATACGTGTAGGTTTAAGTAGCCCAATCTCATCATAATATCGTAGTGTTCTTGCGCTAATACCAGCAAGCTGCCCAAGTTTTTGTACCGTGTATTCCAATTCATCACCTCCTTATATATTCAGCTTAAACCTTTACGTTGCGTGAAGGTCAAGCAATAATTGTTCAATTATTTTAATTTGATTATAATGAAACAATAAGTAAGGGGGAAATTACATGACGACGATAGGGTTTGTAAGACATGGTGTCACTGCTTGGAATAAGGAAGGTAGAGCTCAGGGGAGTACAGATGTGCCATTAGATGAAGAAGGAATTCAAATGGCTAAGCGTGCAGCGCAAAGAATGCAGTTCGAAGAATGGGACGTTATTTATACAAGTCCATTAATTCGTGCAAAGAAAACAGCTGAAATTATTGCTGAAAATCATTCGGGAGTCGACTTTATTCAAGACAAACGTCTTGGAGAAATTGGTGGTGGCTTAATCGAAGGAACGACTGAGGATGAACGAATTGCTAAATGGGGGCTGGATTGGAGAAACCAGGATATCGGCTTTGAATCAGAGGCAGATATTCTTTCTCGTGGGATGTCTTTTATAGAAGAAGTAAAACAAAAACATTTGGGAAAACGAGTGCTCGTAGTTAGTCATGGAGGCTTCATAAGTAGATTATTATATGCACTTGTTCCAAATGGAGAGTTTTCTCGTGATATCGGAAACACTTCCGTTTCAATTGTGGAGCTCAACGATCAAGGTAACAGTTGTCATTTATTTAACTGTATGAAGCATTTAGAAGTGAAGGAAGTGCAATGATATGGCAAACGCCCCTCCGTACTAATTACAGAAGGGCGTTTTAACTATTTCATTTGTCTTTTTCAGTTTGTACAGTAACTGCATCAGATTCTTTTTTTGTAGACAGGGCAGTTAGGTCAATTAGCTCTATAACAGAATTACTTTCTTCTGCAGGTCCGCAAATTCCAGTTTCTATATCACATATCATAGCATCTTTATTAGACATAACTATTCCTCTTTTCAGTCGTTTTTATATTATTTTGATTCAAATAGTACTATATTTGAGAAGTGAAAATATATCAAATATAAAGCTCTTTTTTTAGTTAGATTAAAGGGATATTGGTTAGGCTTATGGAAGTAGGGTAAGATTATCATTTGTTTGGAGGTTTTATGATGACCAAAAAGGTAGTAATACTTCTTCTAATATTATTTGCAATTGCCGTAGTTGTAATGCTCAAAGATTCTAAGGAAGATAGCGATTCACAAAAGGAAGTGCCGATAGAAATGTCTTCAGATGCGGAATCCTTTGTATCCCTCTTGTTTGACCTAGCAGAAAAAGGGCAAACGATTAATTCACCTTTTATCGTAGGAGAAACTACCATCCAAAAAGTGCATGAACTATGGGGAGCTCCAGATCGAAAAAGTAAGAATGCTAGTGCCATCTATGAAGAATTTCTATCGAACGATGCAACAGTGGGTCATCAATCTGAAGTTGTTTTTGATATACGGTCCAGTTCACCTGAAATCCAACAAATCCGTCTCGAGGATATTAAATCCATTAAAGGTGAAGCTGATAAAGTTAGAAGCTATCAGGATGACCAAGTAGACCAAACGATTTTTATATATGATGTCACAACAGACTTTCAATTGAAATGGATAATGCCTAAGCCAACGGAAGAAGAGCCAAATCCAGAAGTTCATCACATATCTGTATTCACAGAATTTGAAAAAGACTTCTCTCTTTCCGATTTAAGCCTAGAAGAAAAAGTAGGCCAGATGATATTTGCGGGTATAAAAGGGACGGATATTACAAATGAGACCAAGAAAATCATATCTACACATCAAGTCGGCGGTATTATTTTGTTCAAGGACAATTTAAAGAATGCCAATCAATCTGTTTCCTTATTGAATGCCATTAAACAAGAAAATACTAATAATAAAGTTCCATTGTTTTTAGGAGTTGACGAAGAGGGTGGTAGAATTTCTAGGCTCCCAGAGTTAACTAAGTTACCGACAAACGAAGAATTAGGAAAGCGAAATGATATATCTCTTTCTTATAATATAGGGAAGCTATTAGGGAAAGAACTAAGTGCATTTGGTTTCAATTTAGATTTTGCTCCTGTTCTTGATATAAACAGCAATCCCGATAATCCGATTATTGGAGACCGATCCTTTGGAAAAGATGCGGAGCTAGTAAGTGAGCTGGGGCTACAGATGATGAAAGGCATTCAAAGTGAGCAGGTTATTTCGGTTATAAAGCATTTCCCCGGACATGGCGATACTGCAGTGGATTCGCATAAAGAGCTACCAATAATTCAAAAGAGCTTAGAGGAATTACAAGCTCTTGAGTTAATACCTTTTAAGCATGCGGTAGAGCAAGGTGCGGATGTCGTGATGGTAGGTCATATTTTACTTCCGAAAATTGATTCTACATATCCGGCCTCCATATCAGAGAGAATTATTACCGATGTATTGAGGGAACAACTAGGCTATGAAGGTATTATCATAACAGATGATATGACGATGAAAGCAATCCTAAATAACTTGGAAATAGGTGAATCAGCCGTATCTGCAGTAAAAGCAGGAAATGACATAGTGTTAGTAGCGCATAACTACGCAAATGTAAAAAAAACGGTAGACGCAATTCTTAAAGCAATAGAAGATGGAGAAATTACGGAACAAAGAATCGATGAAAGCGTGAAACGGATTCTCTCTATTAAGAAGAAATATAATTTGAGTAATAAACAAATAGATGGGGTAAACATAGAAGAGTTGAACCAATCAATTAATCAAACATTAGGGAGATGACTTAATGAAAACAATTAATACCAACATTGCTTACAAAGAGGAAGGCACAGGAGAGGTCCTATTACTCATCCATGGATTTTGTGGAAGCTCTGGTTATTGGGGAAAAGTAATACCAATGTTATCGGAAAAATATAGAGTTATTGCAATTGATCTTCCTGGTCATGGAGAATCTAAAGTGCTCGATAGCGTGAATGATATAGAACAATACACATTAATTCTAAAAGACTTCTTAGAGGAACTAGGAATAGAGAAGGTGACCATGTTCGGTCATTCACTAGGTGGCTATATCACACTAGCTTTTGCAGAAAAATATAATCAATATTTAAGCGGTTTCTCTTTAATTCATTCCACAGGATTTCCTGATTCAGAAGAAGCTAAGGAAGGAAGAATTGCCTCAGCCGATAAAATAGAAAAGGCAGGAATCGATATATTCATCGATGGTCTTGTTCCAAAACTATTTGCTCCAGAAAATGTAGAAAGTCATAAACAATCGATGGAGGAAGTTAAAAAGATTGGATATGAAGTACAACCTCAAGGAGCTAAAAATGCACTTCTTGCGATGAAAAATAGAAAAGATCGTACGGAAATTTTGGAGAAGACAGAGCTACCAGTACTATTAATAGCAGGAGAAAGTGACCAACTTATCCCAGCTGACAAGACATTCACAGCAAGTGGAGATAATATCAAACAAGTAGTCATAGGGGATGCAGGTCATATGAGTATGTATGAGGCGCCGGATGAACTGGGTAATGCCATTCTCACTTATTTAAATCACGGATAAATAGAAGGGAGCTAAGAAAAGTGATTATGTCACATTTCCTCGCTCCTTTTTTGCTAAACACCATTTTCTTTTAAGCTAATATATAATGAGCCATTCGTTTGTAATTGTGCATAAAACACATCACTAACTGAATCTACTCCATGTTTTCTTAGCTTTTTCATTACCCATTCTTCTGTTAAATCTAATTCTTCCAAGTTCTTTTTTACAATTTTACCGTCGGATATTATTTCAGAGGGTATGAACAAAGGAAGAGTAAGGGGCACTTTAACGTCCTCTTTTGTAGCCTCCTGCAAACCAACCTTTTTCATGACGCTTAGTTCGCCGTTTGTTTCAAGGACTGCATAATGAACATCCTGGATAGAAAAAATAGATTGCTCTCTCAGCATCATTAATACATCATCCATATGTAAACGTGAGGATCTTAAAGACTTCACACTGATTTTACCGTCTCTTATAACAATTGTTGGTTCATCATCAATCCATGTTCGAGCTGTAGGAAATTTCAAAGATATATAACTCATTAATAAAGTGAGGGCCGTCCACCAAATAATTGCAATCAATCCATCTAGAAAAGGTGTTTCATGTTGAGAGGCAATTTCTGCGGCTATAGACCCAACTGTTATACCAGTTATATAGTGGAAAAAAGTGAGCTGGCTTAATTGTTTCTTTCCTAATAGCCTTGCTAATACAAGTAATACGATGAAGGAAAGGGTGGATCTCAAAATCATTTCCCAAAAGTTCATTTCGAAAAAGGTCTCCATATAACTCATATAACCCCATTTCATTATTGACGTATTGCTTAGTGTTGCCATGAACTTTGTTAGTATTCCATTCATAATGAAATACTTTGTCCAATTTGAGCTATAATAACTTTATTGGTGAAAATCTAGAAAGAATGTGAAAATATGTCCAAGTTTAATTCCGTCCATAAAATGGGTAATCCAGTATATCCCATAATGTTTGCTATAGGTGTATGTCATCTATTTAATGATACGTTGCAGGCGGTAATTCCTGCGATGTTTCCTGTTTTAGAATTGGAACTAGGTCTAACGTTTACCCAATTAGGTCTCATCTCATTTGTGTTAAATATTGTTGCATCGGTTCTCCAGCCTGTTGTAGGCTTTATAAGCGATAAAAAACCTATGCCTTATGCGTTACCGCTTGGGATGATGAGCTCCTTTGTCGGAATGGCGGGATTAGCCTTTGCGCCGCAGTATTGGATGATCCTCGTTTCGGTAATATTTTTGGGATTGGGTTCAGCGGTATTTCATCCAGAAGGCTCGCGAGTGTCCTTTATGGCAGCAGGTTCTAAACGAGGTCTCTCGCAATCGATTTATCAAGTGGGGGGGAATTCTGGACAAGCACTTGCGCCTCTTATAAGCGCATTTATATTAGTACCATTAGGTCAAAAAGGTGCAGCTCTTTTTTTAGTAGTTGCTGCGGTGGGAATATTTCTGTTATCGAAGATTTCTGCATGGTATAAAAAACAGTTGGAGTTAGAAAAGCTATCCAAAAGAAAGAGGACGCTTCTTTCTTCACTCCCAGCTTTATCTAAAAAACAAGTTGGCGTCGCCTTAACTCTTTTGATGGTGTTAATTTTCGCCCGCTCTTTTTATGTTACTAATATGACCAACTTTTATATTTTTCATTTAATGGAGAATTACGGTATGACTATTAAAGAAGGGCAGTTAATTATCTTTATCTTTCTGGCACTGGGGGCAGTAGGGACATTTTTCGGTGGACCAATGGCGGACCGAATGGGAAGAAGAAATGTTATTATATTGTCGATGGCGGTTCCAATCCCACTAAGTCTACTACTACCTTACGTACCTGTTTGGGCAATTATATTGTTGCTCATCGCAATAGGATTTTTCATCATGTTAAGCTTTTCGGTAACCGTTGTATACGCACAAGAACTCGTACCGAGTAAAATAGGGACGATGGCTGGGTTAACTGTAGGTTTAGCATTTGGAATGGGAGCAATTGGAGCAGTTGTGATCGGTATATTAATGGATTATGTAGGTGTTTATACGACAATGATTGTTGTGGCGACGCTACCAATAATAGGATTAGTAGGATTGGGATTACCCAAGGACCGTAAAATAACGCTGTCAAATTAATGAACATCGAGTGATTATCCTTTCAGGCGTGCTTTTAATTTAATCAAGTAATAATAAAAAGGAAACTCTAAGAGTTTCCTTTTTTCTATTTATATGCTTTTAAGCTACAACCATCAGGTACTTGAGACGAATCGGTAACTAGGTTATCTTGGATATGAACCTGGTGCATTTTATTGTTATGCATAAACTTGAAAATACCATTATCAAAATCTGTACCAATTTCTTTGAAGAAAATACCTTCTTGGCACATATTCTTCGCACAAGTGAAGGACACTTTATAAGAATCTCCATCTACTACTAAATAAGCACGGACTCCTTTTTCGAAAATGCCATCTTCTTCATCTTTAATGTAGCGGGCAACTGAAACAACATGGAAGTCCACAAAAGGAATTTCTTTTAATAAGACATTCATGAAGGATCCTTTTGTTATTTCTTCCCATCTACTTTGTGCAGTTTGTCCTATAATAATTTGAGTTATATTTAATCCATGGGCAACTTCTTGAATAACTTTTGGTGAAGAACGTTTTTCGTTATCACGAATGATAAACTCTTCAACCTCTAATTCTTCTGCTAAAGTCTTCCACTGTTCGATATACTGGGATTTCTCAGCATCGAATGCATCATATGGAAGTGGATCGACTGTAAGAATATACAGTGGACAATCAAGCATACTTGCCATTTTATGTCCTCGTCTAATTAGCCGCTCTCCATTTGGTCCGTAGTATACGCAGACAAGTATACTTTCATCCATTCGACCTTTTACGCGTTTCACGTTTATACACCTCTTTTTTGTTTTCCTATATATATTTCTCGTGTAATTTTCTATAAATAATGCTTCAAGACACTAAAAGTGTGTTGTACCTTTCTTTCATGTATAATTATTAAATGCATGTAAAGTAGTACAATCACTTCAATTCTATACATAATATGCATTAGCTATTAATACAAGCAAGTTATATATCCTAAATTCTAGTGTATTTTGAAGGGTCTCATATGGAATCCTATTATGCTACTAGTTGTTAGGATAGTCAAGTCTATAGTTTGAAAAAGTAATTTAACCCTCATAACTGCCCAATCCTAATTCTACTTAACCAATAGGAGGTTAAAATTTGTTTTCCGTTAATTTAGTTATATTAATCCCATTTATTGTAGCTGCACTCTTACCTTTTACATATAGGCGATTTAAAAAGACCCATCTCGGTTGGTTTGTATTAATCGTGCCTATAGCTTTGTTTGTCATACTTGCTAGGCTAATTCCCTCGGTAGCAAGTGGTAAAACTTATGTCCATACATATGAATGGATTCCCACATTAGATTTTAACTTCACAACATATTTAGATGGTCTAAGTATGATTTTTGCTCTATTAATCACAGGTGTTGGAAGTTTAGTTATTTTATATTCTATTTTTTATCTTTCCTCTAAAGAATCCTTACAGCATTTTTATTGTTATTTATTACTATTTATGGGTGCCATGCTTGGAGTTGTTTTTTCTGATAACTTGATGGTGTTATACGTTTTTTGGGAATTAACGAGTGTTTCTTCATTCCTGTTAATCGCCTTTTGGAATCATCGACAAGCTTCCAGATTTGGAGCGCAAAAAGCTATGCTAATCACTGTAAGTGGTGGTATTGCTATGTTAGTTGGTTTTATCATGTTACATACGATGACTGGTTCTTTCAGTATTCGAGAAATAATTTCGAGTATGAGTGAGTTCAGTGACCACGCGTTGTTCATGCCTGCGATGATTTTAGTATTGCTAGGAGCATTTACGAAGTCAGCACAATTCCCTTTCCATATTTGGCTACCGGATGCTATGGAAGCGCCAACCCCAGTTAGTGCTTATTTACACTCTGCGACGATGGTAAAGGCTGGTATATATTTGGTGGCGCGTTTCACACCAGTTTTTGGAGCGGATGAAGTATGGTTTTGGGTAGTAAGTGTAGTTGGGATGATTACTCTATTTTGGGGTTCCTTTAATGCTGTTAGACAAACAGATTTGAAGGCATTACTAGCTTTTTCTACTATTAGTCAGCTGGGACTTATCATGAGTTTGCTTGGTTTAGGTTCGATAGCGCTGCAGTTTGGCTATTCAGCTGATTCAGTTCTGTATACGCAAGCTACATTTGCCGCTTTATTTCACTTGATAAATCATTCGACCTTTAAAGGTGCATTGTTTATGGTCGTAGGAATTCTCGATCACGAGCTAGGGACAAGGGATGTTCGAAGACTTGGGGGATTAATGACCTTCATGCCGTTTACATTTACAGTTGCTCTAATAGGAAGTTTATCGATGGCTGGTTTGCCTCCATTCAATGGGTTCCTTAGTAAGGAAATGTTCTTTGCAGCGACTGTACATATTATGGAGGTAGATATTTTTTCTTTGCCATCTTTAGGAATTATTTTCCCAGTTGTAGCTTGGATTGCTAGTGTATTTACATTTGTTTACTGTGCAGTTATCGTTTTTAAAGCATTTCTTGGTAATCCTCAGCCAGAGAAATTGGATAAACCTATTCACGAAGCTCCAATTGGAATGTTAATATCTCCAATGATTCTTGCCACTTTAGTTGTTGGTATATTCTTCTTCCCGAATCTATTAGGGCAATATATATTACAACCAGCTATGAGTAGTGTTTATCCAACTTTTGGGGAAGCAGTAGATTTGACGCCAAAAGTATCGGCTTGGCATGGAGTAAACCCTGAATTGCTCATGACTATAGGGGTTATTATAGTAGGTGCTATTCTTTTCAAATTTCTTAAATTTTGGAAACCGATTTATGGATTGTTTTCTTCACGTTTCACATTTAATGCACTTTATAGTAACTTATTGGCTTCTTCGGTAAGCAAATCTAACACAATAACTAAGTTTTATATGAATGGATTATTACGACATTATTTAATATATATATTTGTATTCTTTATAGTGACCGTGGGTGGTTACTTGTTTTATTCAAGAGCTTTCTCGTTTGATATTTCTACAAATGCATCGTTCAGGGTCTATGAAGTTTGTTTAGTTGCTATTATGGCAGTAGCGGCTATGTCCATGTTATTTGCGAGGTCTCGAATGACAGCGACATTATTGAATGGAGTATTAGGATACTCTATTGCAATCTTTTTTGTCATTTTCCGGGCTCCAGATTTAGCCCTAACACAGTTAGTCGTAGAATCTGTGACTACTGCATTATTTCTACTAGCTTTTTCTCATTTACCGGATTGGGAGAAGGAAAAGCTTCCAAAAGGAACAAAAGTAGTCAACGGAATAATATCAATAGCGGTCGGATTAGTAGTTGTTTTAGTTGGATTATCAGTAGTAGATTTCAATCAGTTTGAACCTATTTCTAGTTATTTTGAAGATGCTTATGAACTAGCTGGAGGAGCCAATATAGTAAATGCTATATTGGGAGATTTCCGTGGTTTTGATACGATGCTCGAGGTGGTTGTCCTATTTATAGCTGGTTTAGGTGTGTATTCCATGATTAAGCTAAGAACTAAAAAGGAGGATGAAAACATTGAAGATTAATGATGTCATACTCCGGACAATTAGTAGGATTGTTGTATTTATAATTTTGACATTCGGTGTGTATTTATTTCTTTCGGGTCATAATACACCCGGTGGAGGATTTATAGGTGGATTAGTTCTAGCAAGTGCAATTGTATTGCTATATTTGTCCACGGATATTGAAACGGTAAAAAAGAGTCTTCCTTTAGATTTTAAATATGTTGCAGCGATTGGTGTGTTATTAGCTACATCCACAGGTTTTGGGTCAATAGTATTCGGAGTTCCATTTATGTCTCAAACCTTTGCCTATTTTGATTTGCCGATTTTTGGAAAAACAGAACTGACAACGGTGACTATTTTTGAAGCAGGTGTAGCCTTGACAGTTGTAGGTGTACTAGTAACAATTATTTTAAGCATTAGTGAGGATGGTGGATAAACAATGGAAACATTAATCATTATGTTAATAGGTATTTTAGTTGCTGTTGCCACGTATCTAATCCTCTCCAGAAATATAATTCGAATAATTTTAGGTACTGCTGTGTTTTCACATGCCGTCCATTTGCTCATATTAACGATGGGGGACTTAAAGCAAGGCAATGTTCCCTTGTTAAAGGAAGCAGATGCGCCTTATGCAGATGCTTTACCACAAGCACTAATATTAACTGCTATCGTGATTAGTTTTGCTGTAACAGCTTTCATACTTGTGTTAGCCTATCGTACTTATCAGGATGTTGGTACGGATGATCTCGATAAATTGAGAGGGGCAAAAGATGAATAATTTAATTGTTTTACCGTTGATCATTCCAATTATAGTTGGGATTATACTGGTATTTTTACGTCCATATGTGAAATGGCAACGAGTAATTAGTTTATTAACGATGATTGGTATTGCGGGTATAAGTTTATTTATCTTAAATAGAGTTCAGACAGATGGAATTATACGATTAGATTTTGCAGGATGGGAACCACCATTTGGAATTCTGTTTGTGGCGGATTCCTTTGCGATGTTACTCGTGCTTACGGCAAGTGTAGTTACCGGAATCTGTCTAATCCATGCTTTTTCTTCAATAGGAGATAAACATGAGAAAATGTACTTCTACCCATTTGTGTTGTTTTTAGTTGCAGGAGTTAATGGGTCGTTTTTAACAGGGGATCTATTTAACCTGTTTGTCTGTTTCGAAGTAATGTTATTGGCCTCATATGTATTAATTACATTAGGGGGGACTAAGCCGCAGTTGAGGGAATCGATTAAATATGTAGTGATAAATGTGCTTGCTTCATGGTTCTTCTTAGTAGCCCTTGCCTATTTATATGGTACTGTAGGTACTTTAAACATGGCTCATATTTCAGAAAGAGTAGCGGAATCAGGACAAGGACCGCTACTTACTACGATAAGTATTTTGTTTTTAGTCGTATTTAGTTTAAAAGCTGGGTTGTTGCTATTCTTTTGGCTACCGGGATCTTATTCAGTGCCACCAACTGCGGTTGCCGCATTGTTTGGAGCGTTACTTACAAAGGTTGGAATATATGCTCTTTTCCGTACATTTACACTCATATTCTATCACGAGCCATTAATATCACACACGGTAATAGGGATAATGGCAGGAATAACACTAATTGTCGGATGTATCGGGGCAATTGCTTTTAAGGATGTCCGGTTAATTGTTTCTTACAATGTGGTAATTGCTGTTGGGTTTATAATGATTGGTCTTGCGGTGGGAACTGAAACTTCAATTGCTGGATCTATATACTACGTAATTCATGACATGATTGCAAAAGCAATGTTATTTTTACTAGCTGGTACGATGATTTACTTAACTGGGAAATCAAAGATAGATGAAATGAGTGGGCTAATACGAAATTATCCTGTATTTGGGTGGATGTTCTTCCTTGTTACTTGTTCATTGGCAGGTATTCCACCATTGAGCGGATTTGTAGGGAAAATACTAGTTGGACAAGGTTCTATTGAATCAGGATCTTACATACTATTAGCGCTGGCCTTTATCTCCAGCATTGTTGTGCTGTATTCGCTTCTTCGAATTTTCTTAAATACTATATTTGGGGAAACTATTATAAGTCTAGAAGATGAAAAACCGATGGAAATGGGAATGATTATTCCCATTGTTTTGTTGGGAATTGCAACGATTTCTTTAGGTCTAGGAGCAGAGGTTATCTCCAGTTATGTCACGGACGCAGCTCATACTCTATCTAATCCTTCCGTGTATATTGATGCAGTAATGGGTGGAAATAAGTGAAGGGAGAGGTGAGAAGTATGCCGGCACAATTTTTACTAAACCTATTCATCGCATTTTTGTGGACAACATTAAAGGACGAAGATGAACTTAAGATGACGACATTTTTTAGTGGTTTCATCGTAGGGATCTTCATAATATTCTTAATGCATCGCTTTTTTGGGACTCAGTTTTATTTGAGAAGATTACTTTCCATTATTAAGTTAATTTTCATATTCATATCAGAGTTGGCTCAGTCGAGTATACTTATAAGTAAACAAATATTAAATCCTCGCTGGGACCTCAAGCCTGGAATTTTCACCTATAGAACAGAACTTAAAGGAGACTGGGAGATTACCACGTTAGCAATGCTGTTAACTTTGACCCCTGGTTCCGTAGTTATGGAAGTAAATCCAGAGGGAGATATGTTTTATATTCATGCAATGGATATAGAGCAGTCTAAAACGGATGTATTAAGATCAATTACTAAATTTGAAAAAGCAATAATGGAGGTGACTCGATAATGATAGAAAAAATACTGTTGGTTTCTTTAACTTTATTTGCTATTTCAATTGCAATAGCTCTTTTTCGAATCATTAAGGGACCTTCTATGCCCGATAGAGCAGTAGCGTTAGATATGATAGGTGTAAATCTCATATCAATGATAGCCATTATTTCCATTGTATTGAAGACAAAGGCATTTTTAGAGGCCATTCTAATACTAGGTATACTTGCTTTTATAAGTACGATTGCCATCTCCAAGTATATCGAGAGGGGGGCTATCATTGAGCACAAGTCAGATAATTGAGTACGTAGCGGTTATTATCATTTTTTTAGGGAGTATCATGAGTGTGATTAGTGCCTTCGGTATTATTCGTCTTCCAGATGTCTATACACGTTCACATGCGGCTACAAAAAGCTCAACAGTAGCAGTACTGTTGTCTCTAACTGGTGCATTTATACACTTTTGGGTAAGTGAGAATTTTATAAGCGTTCGTCTTATACTAGGTATATTATTTGTGTTTTTGACTGCCCCTGTTTCTGGGCACTTGCTAACACGTGCAGCGTATCGTTCGAAAGTGAAGCTTACCGAAAATTCCTCAGATGATGCTTTAAAGGAAGTATTATTTCCAGAGAAGAAATAACAAATGAAAAGCTATATGATTGGAGTTTATCCTAATTGTATAGCTTTTTGTTATATTTAAAATGAAATGAGTTTCATAATAGATTGTTATATAATCAATTTTTGTTAATTACATAATTACCATTTTTATTGGAAAAGGCGAATGTTTAAGTTGTTTAGCAACTAATTATTCGCCTTTTTAAATTCGATTTTTGTTTATTGAATTGGGAGAGGGTGACTCCAATGGGAACATCATGAGCTATAAGTACTTAGGAGAACTCTAAGGAACAAAGGCTAATCGACACTCCTTGAGTTATGGCTTGGCCCAATTATCTTTTGTTCCAAGAAGATTGATGCTGTGTTGAGCGGAAATCATTCTTCTAGAGAAAAAACAAAGTTGTTCGGATTTTACTATATGCTGTGCTTTTATAAAATTGATACATTTGTGAAAATAAAATAAATGTTCAATTAATTTCGTCTAATATATTGCATTCTACCAATTTCCATAGTATTATCAACATTGATATATTGCATACGGCCGTGATTAGAGAAAATCATATGTATAGCATTCGTAACAAGCATCGAGAAAACATAAGAAATGATTATTTCTAATATCACAGGAGGAACTACAAGATGAAAAATAAATTATCATTTTCTAATCATTTAGTGATTGGAGTTATGCTATTTGCATTATTTTTTGGTGCGGGGAATTTAATATTTCCAGCAAGTTTAGGGCAAAATGCAGGGACACAAGTTTGGATAGCCACCATTGGGTTTTTACTGACAGGAATTGGCTTGCCGTTTTTAGGTACTTTAGCGATGGGATTCTCGGGAAGTAAAAATTTACAGGACCTTTCTAGCAGAGTACATCCTATTTTTGCAGTTATCTTCACTTCGCTCCTTTACTTAACAATAGGACCATTTTTTGCTTTGCCAAGAACAGGGGCAGTTTCATTTGAAATTGGAATTCTTCCATTTATGGATCAAAATAATGCTCAACTTGGTTTGTTAATATTTACGATTATTTTCTTTGGAATCACGTTATTGCTTTCTTTGAATCCATCTAAAATTGTAGACAATGTTGGAAAATATCTTTCTCCTGGAATTATAATAGGATTATTATTCTTATTACTGTTTGTTATTATTAGTCCGATGGGAGACTTTCAAGAGCCACAAGGAAGCTATGTAGGAAACGCCTTTATGACTGGATTTACGGAAGGTTATAATACGATGGATGCATTGGCTTCCTTAGTATTTGGGATTATCGTGATTCAAGCTATCCGATCTATGGGTGTAACTTCTACTAAGGGGATTTTAGTTGCCACAGCTAAATCTGGCGGGATAGCAATTTTGTTCTTAGGTTTAATTTATGCTGGGATCGCCTACCTAGGGGCTACTAGTGTGAATATATATGGATTATTTGAAAATGGTGGACCAGTATTAAGTGCTGCTTCAGAGCATTACTTCGGGTCATTTGGAGCTATACTTTTATCAGTTATCATTTTCTTAGCTTGTTTGACAACGAGCATTGGCTTAACTACTGCTTGTGGTGAGTATTTCCACACATTAATGCCAAAGATTAGTTATAAAGCATTTGTTATTTTCTTTAGTGTTTTCACTTGTATTATTGCGAACTTTGGATTATCTAATATTATTACGTATTCCATTCCAGTATTAATGTTGCTATATCCTTTAGCGATAGTATTGATATTCTTAACCTTTTTATCACCATTATTCAATCATGCAAGATTAGTATATGTTAGTGTGATGTTTGTAACCTTCTTAATAAGCTTAGTAGATGGCTTTAAAGCTCTTTGTGGGTCATTAAATATCGAATATTATGGGTGGCTACAACCTATCGTAAGTTTTTACGAGAATGTACTACCTTTTTATAGTGTAGGTTTGGGATGGTTAATACCATTTGTTATAGTAACTCTTGTAACAGGCATCATTTCGAGATTTTTAAAAAAGGAAATCAAATCAGCTTGAGGGTAGGAAATCCAAGTGCAACTTTTAAGTAAAACAGTTCTTAACATTTGAGGTGTGCTTTGGACAAGCATGATGCTATATTATAATCTTTTGTTTTTTATAGAGGCTGATCGTGACATATCACGATCAGCCTCTATTTCTTACTAATATTATGGAGTTTATCTGCTTGTCGCAGAATCCTCTCCGTTTACCAACTACACAATTCAGGTTTCTATTTTCATCGGTAACTACCAATTTTTTTAAAAGTTTCTTTATCAAGTAAAGTCCATGTTAGTTATACATTTAGAAATAGGATTTTGTTAACTTAACACAAGAAAAAGCTAGTACAATTGGAATTCGTTGTCTTCTAACAAATTCATCTTCTCTACTAAAATGTTCCCGCTTTGGTGTGCCTTCACGTAACTCTAGAACTGTAAATCCAGCTTGTTTTAGTGCTGTAAAATAATGTTCGATTGTTCGATGATACTTCACCACTATTTGGTCTATCCAGGGCTCTTTTCTTTCTCCCTCATGGAAATAGTCATCGACAATCCAATTACCACGTTTATCTCCAGTTTTCTTACTAGCAAATGACGAGGTTGTCAGTGGATGTTGGATACTAAAAGTAAGCTTTCCGTTTTCTTTAAGTGTTTTATGAATATTTTCAAAGAGATTATAAATGTCTGAAACATAATGGATGGCAAATCGAGATGTAACAATATCGAATGCCTCTAATGGATAATCATAAGATTCCATTGTTTCAAGGTGTATTGTCCCATTTTGTTCAAGCAAGTTTAAGTGTGCAGCTTCAACCATTTGCTTCGAACCCTCTACTCCTGTGTAGCTTTTTGCTCCTAAATGCAAGAGTTCTTTTCCAAACGATGCATCACCACACCCTAAATCTAAGACGCTACTACCTTGAAAGCTCCCGATTAATTCATAGATGATAGGTCCTTCAATGGCGTTATTTGGACTATCATTTCTGTTTCTTCTAGTCATATAATTTTTAAAAAAGTCAGTTTGATCGTAAACACTAGATCCCTTAAACTCCATTGAAACATCTCCTCATCTATAATTTGAGATGTCGGCCGATTCATCGCCAACTACGCAAATTAATGTACTTTATCACATGTTTCCTAGTATTATCAACAAGTAAGGTGTTGGTGTTATTTACATTCTAGCTCATGCTTTTAATATTCCTCAAAATATACCGGTTAGTACGATATGAAAAGCTACTCCATAATCTATAATTAACACCCTTTATTGGTGATATAGTTTAATTACTAACTATTCCAAAAATAAATTTAAAATCGGTACGGCTTTTCTTTTGTCTTTTAAAACCTTCTTTTAAATCTGCTATGACAACTGTCTTACCTATCCAAACTCTGAAATACATTGAATAAAAGTTTATTGGTCCTTTTATTCCTTTCTCTTCATATTCCGTGCCATCTTCAGATTCTGTTTCAGTTCTAATTAACCATGTGTTGCCTAATCCAAATTCAATGAATTTCAAAATGGACACACCCTAATAGCCGGACAATTTAATTGTTGAATTTATCATTGGTAATAATTCATATTCAACTAAAGTGTCAAGGTTTGATATAACTTCACGATAAATCTATTAATCTCTTAATATGCCTTAAAAAGGTGGTCAGGAAGGTTGTGAATATCACTCCTTTCCAGACCACCATATTTGTTTTCGATGAAATGGAGAGTTGGTCACTTCTCACCCTATCTTCTCAAACTACTTTCCTATTAAAATTCTTCGATTGTATAGATCCAATTTGCACGCATTACTTCTGCTAGTTCCTTGGTGTTATTTTCGCGGAATGCACGAATTAGGTTCCCGTGTTGCTCAACAGAATATTCTCGTAAGATAATTTTTTCATAATAAAACAATCTACGTACATGAGCTTGAAGCATTTCTACCATGGAATGTATGTATGGGTTATTGGCGGTGTCTACAATGAGCTGATGAAATTCTTCATCTACTCTTAGAGCAGTAGTAAATTGTTTTTCTTGTAAAGCCTCAGCGAATTCTCTATTCTTTTCTTCTAATAGACTTAGAATCTCTTCATTCATATTAGGACTTGCAAGTTCTGCTGCAAGTGCCTGTAATACTGATAATGGTGGTAGGAGATTATTAATATCTTCTTTTTCTACAGTTGTGACTTGAGTTGCTCTCCCTGGTTGCATCGTTACAAAGCCTTGAGATTCCAAAAGTTGTAAGGATTCTCGAATAGGCGTTCTGCTCACCCCTAATGCTTGTGCAAGTTCAATATCGTTTAATTTTTCATCTGGCTGTAAAGTACCATCAATAATCCATTGTTGTAACTGGTTAAAAGCGTGCAACTTAGCTGTTGTACGGACAGGCTTAGTGTGATTAACTGGAATAGGCATGAAACGATTTCCCCCCTTTGAATTATCTTAATAATTCCAAAATATTATACAATAAATTATACAATATATCGCATAAAAATGGAAAATAATTATTCTACTAGTAATTGTACGGTAATAGATTTCACATCAATGACCGATTGCTCCTTCATAATTTCCTGCATAATAACTTCTTTAAAATAGTTTATACTAGTTTCTAACGGGATATGAAGAATTTTTCTTAAAGCCGTTTCATACATGTTTACAAATTCAACATCCGTATTTCCACGTTGTAATTCAGCAAAAGCTTCATATACTTGGTCTAGCTTGTCGGCTAACTCAAGTAAACGGCCTTCAATAGTATCATCTTTTCCTTCTTTCATACGGTCAAAAAATACGGGCTGAAATTCTTTTGGTATCTCATCCAATATAAACTTTTCCATCATTTTTTCTTCCACATGTGTTAGCATTTGTTTTAGCTCAGGAGATGCGTGCTTAACTGGTGTTTTAATGTCGCCGATAAAAATTTCTGCAAAGTCATGGTTAATCGTTTTTTCGTAAAGTGATTTCCAATTAATTGTTGCTCCATTATTCTCTTCAAGAGTCGCAAAAAACATAGCGTATTGAGAAACTTTCCATGAATGTGCAGCCACATTATGTTCTTCAAATTTAAAGCGTCCAGGACATCGGATAATTCTTTCTAAATCATTCATACTCATAAAAAATTTGTGTATACCCATTAACAAACACTCCCTTATTATTAATCATACTGGAAAAACAAAAAAATACCATACTAAAACACTCTGAATTGAAGGTGAGATAAAATGATTCACTCTATGATAAGCCAATTAAATTATATCTCAGGTACAATAACACAGTTATTTGATTATATAGACGAAAAGTTACTTTCTAAACGTCCTATTGAAAATAAAATGACTGTTTGGGAGGTTTGTGTGCACCTTGCGCAAATTCCACAGGCAGATTTACTTATTTGCAAAGGATATAACTTAGATGAAATGCGGCTGTATTATGAAGAAAGTAAACCAGTCAATTTACAAGATGCAAAAGAACAATTTCTGGCAGGTATCCAGGAGGTTATGAAGCACATAGAAAAACATACCGAAGAGGCACTCTCAAAGGGTTTTACAACCTATTGGGGGAGTGAATATCGTACAGGAGAGTGGTTTCTGCAAATTATGAATCACTTAGTTCATCATCGTATGCAACTGTATTCGTATTTGCTTGTATTAAAGGTAGATGTGCAAGTTGTTTTATTTCGCTGATTTTTGGGTAATCCTTAAGTAACCCAAGGAGGAATTTAAATGACAAAATACGATAAATTAAAAAATACATTAGAAAAGCGTTTTGAAGAGTTAGAGCACCAGAAGCAAAATGAAGAAGAGTTTGAAACGACTGAGTTATCTAATTATGATAATCACCCTGCAGATAATGCGACGGATTTAACTGATCAACATACTCGGCTGGCATTAAATAGACATTTTGACGAGGAAATGGTAGATATTGAAAAAGCATTAACTGCTATAAAGGATGGTACATACGGGAAATGTACGGAGTGTGGAGAAGAAATTTCACTCGCTCGTTTAGAGGCAATTCCTACAGCTCTGACTTGTGTAGAACATGCTCATCAACAGGTCAATGAAGAAATTCGTCCGGTAGAAGAATCACTCTTAAATTCTACAACAGATCAGCCGGTGGAGGACGAAGACGAAAGACTTCGCGATTATTCCAACAGCTTTGAGATACTAGAAGAGGTTGGTTCATCTGATACACCACAAGACAAGCAGTGAAATGGATAGAGGTGTCCTTAAAGTTCTTACTGGACTTAAGGGCATTTTTTGAGGTAAGTAATATCCGGTGAACACTAGGTTCATGATACTTGAGTGTATGAATAATACTGTGATTTCCATTACAGGTGGACGCCGTTCTGCAGGCACGGCTTCAATCTTCTCGTCACTACGTTCCTATGGGGCTTTCAGCCCGTGGCTGTTCCTGCTGGAGTCGCCGCCTTGCACTACAATCAATATAATGTGTAGTATGCAGGCAAAAAGATTATGCATAGGCTATCGCTAAGATGATAATAGTGGTCAAAATTAATATAGTGATAAAACGATCTATTTAATCAAAGGTACTATTCTGTTATGAAGTGTGATGAAAGTAGAATTCCTTTTTTACTAGTAGAAATAAAGAGAGATAGTAAGTAGTTACTAAATAAAGAATCGAAATAGCTCACTAAATTGCATGTTTGTGAGCTTGCTCTATGAATAAGAAAGTATCTTTTCTCTAGTTATCCAAAAACGCACTTACCTGTTTCTGAGGGTTGTAAGATTACCGAAAAAAAGGGATGCTGGTTGGTTGGGACGTCCGTCACAACCAACCAGCATCCCTAAAAATTCACTCGGTAAAATGTCTGTCCAAAGCCCTTCGAAAACGATTGAAACAGGTTTTGACCTTTAAGGACAGGTCATCTTTTTGCCCAGTTTTTTTGTCTTGAGATTGAAATATTTAGTTTATGTAAAGAAAAGATAAAATATTTAGAAAGCCGATTAAGCGCATTTCAGAAGTGATTATAGTACACTAGGGGAAAGGAGTGGAATCCCTGTGCCAGCTATTGTTTTGTTTGATGGAGAGTGCAATTTTTGTGATGCAAGTGTGCAGTTTATAATTAAACGAGATCCAAAAGGTTATTTTCAGTTTGCAGCGCAACAAAGTGATATTGGGGCAAAGTTCAAACGTGAGTATGCTGTACCTGACACTTTGGATAGTATATTAGTTATTGACCAACATAAGGTGTATTACTCCTCAGATGCTGCACTCCAAATTAGCAGACATTTAAATGGACTTTGGAGTTGTTTATATGTGCTAAAGGTAATTCCAAAACCTATACGCAACATAGTATATAAATTTATAGCGAAAAATCGTTATGCATGGTTTGGGAAAAAAGATAGCTGTATGATTCCACCACCTGAGATACGAAATAGATTTCTGTGACAATGCATCATTGTGTACTGTACATCAAATAATATAAGTACAGAGTGAAACTTCAATCAGTTGGGTTTTCTTTATCCTCGCTGATTGTTAGTTGAATCACATGGGCTTTTACGGTCAGTAATCTCCCATTGTTGTTAGTTACTTAGGAAGCGCAAGTCTTACGACGTACAGGACATACTAGTGCCGAGGTTGCTGTAGGACGTGGTGAACTTTAATCGGCCTACCCGTTAATGCGGGATAAATAGTTATGAGGTGAAATGGTATGAATGGTGAATTATACGATGTAACGATTATTGGTGGTGGTCCCACAGGTTTGTTTGCTTCGTTTTATGGTGGGTTACGTGATTTGAAGGTGAAAATTATCGATAGCCTTCCACAACTAGGCGGTCAATTGATGGAGCTCTATCCTGATAAATATATATATGATATTGGCGGACTTCCAAAGATATTAGCAAAGGATTTAGTGGCAAATTTAGAGGAGCAGGCTGCATATAGTAATCCAACCATTTGCTTAGAGGAAACAGCAATAGCGCTTGAGAAACTACCAGATTACTTTGCACTAACAACAGATAAGAATGTGCATTATTCTAAAACTATTCTATTAACTTCTGGGATAGGCTCATTTCAGCCGCGTAAGTTAAACGTTCCAGGAGTTGCCGAGTACGATGGGAAAAACCTTCATTACAAGGTAAAGAGTTTAGAGGCTTTTAGAGATTCTGATGTTCTTGTATTAGGTGGAGGAGATTCAGCACTCGACTGGTCATTAATGTTAGAGGGTGTTGCTTCAAAGGTAACCATTTGTCATCGTAGGGAGCAATTTACTGCACATGAAATGACTATTCAACAGCTTCAAAACTCGTCTGTTGAAGTAAAAACACCATATGGCATAAAAGAAGTAACTGGTGATGGTGAAAAAATTCAAGAAGTCGTGATTGTCAGTAAAGATAAAGCTGAAGAAAGAATCGCAGTAGACCATGTTTTAGTGAACTACGGAAACGTTGCTTCACTAGGCCCTCTAAAGGAATGGGGTCTGGAAATGGAGAAAAATTCTGTAGTAGTCAATGAAAAAATGGAAACAAGTGTTGAAGGAATATATGCTGCGGGTGATGTTTGTACGCATGATGGGAAAGTAAAACTGATTGCCGTAGGCTTTGGAGAGGTTCCAATTGCTATAAGCCATATTAAAGCATTCATAGATCCGAAAGCTCGAGTACAACCAAAGCATAGTACGAGTATTTTTGAAGAAGTAAAATAGAAAAGTGTATGCACCTATGTATTGGAAGTCAGTCTAAGTTTGCGACATCGTGTTGAGACGACTGACTGAACCACATCCTGTGGGCCTCCGTCAAGCGCTGAAATCCTAAAGCGATTCAGGCGGGCTAGGAGCTGGAGCTAGACAGAGAAAATCCCATGTCCTCTTTTGGAGAACATGGGATTTCATCTTATCTAAAAAATGCTTTGTCGATATTATATTTCGCTTTTTGAGTATTGATTGCATATGTTTCATAAATTTCGCGATCCATTGCCTCTTCTACAATACAAACACTGATTTTGTACACTTCATCTCGATGTTTAATCATCGGAGATACATTGTCTTCAAAGTGTTTTTTTATACGTTGTCTAATTTTACGCGCTTTACCAACGAATAAAAGTTCATCATTCTTATTATAGAAAAAGAATATGCCACCTTTATCACGAGGAATTTGATGGAAGTCGATAAATCCATGAATTGCTGGAATTTCTATGTCGCCTTCTTTTAGTACTTGTTCACGCTGGGTGATCGTTACAGTTGGTTTTGGTAATTCAATTTTAATCATTCGCTCACGTCCTCTTATTGTCTGTCCTTTAGTATATCAGAACTAAACTACAATATCTATTTGAAAGGTATTTTGTTGGTGGCAGGATTATTTATAACAAGTGACGAAATTAATTACATGAGTTAATTTCATAAAAGTTATTAATTAGTGAAATCCGTACAACGTTGATTTCTGCTCTAGCCGGACGCTTTCCGCGGGATGGCTTCAATCTCCTCGTCACTAAAACATATGCTCCTCGGATACTCGTCGCAAAGACATTGGTCAAAAAAGTTCGATCAATTTCTTTCCTGCGGAGTTTTCAGCTCGATTTGTTCTCGTTGTAGTCGCCGCCTTCCACTTTTCAATCAACAAGATCGACCTTTTTAGAAAAAGCGAATAAAAAATTGTATTTTTATTTTAAACAGGTAAATATGAAATTGATTAACATAATATTATTTGGAGGAATGAACATGATTAGAAACCTAGAAGATTTTTTAACTGTTTGGCAGCATGAAAGTGATTCAACACTGAAAGTTTTAGAAGCTTTGACAGATATGTCATTACAACAAAGAGTGTCTGAAGACAGTCGTACACTTGGAACACTTGCATGGCATCTTGTTATTAGTATAGATGAAATGATAGGAAGAACTGGGTTGGAGTTTTCTGCAACTCCGCATGAAACACCTCAGCCATTGACGACGAAAGAAATGGTGGAGGCATATAGACAATCTAGCAATTCTATTGTTAAGGCTATAAAAGAACAATGGACGAACGAAAGCCTTCTAGAAGAACAAGATATGTACGGAGAACTATGGACTGTTGCAACTGTATTGCAAACATTAATCTACCATCAAATACATCACCGTGGGCAGATGACGATACTAATGCGACAAGCCGGATTATCAGTTCCGGGAATGTACGGACCATCAAAGGACGAATGGCTTGCATTTGGTGAAGAGGCGCCTGAGTAAATATTTGGGGGAGGGTAAGATGAAAGTTTATGATTTACACTGTGATGTACTATACAAATTAGCGCAAGCAGAGAATACTATTTCATTTGCCGATTCTCCAAAACTTCAAGCTAGTAAAAAAGCGTTGGAGGTAGGGGGAATTGCGCTTCAAGTGTTTGCAGTATTTGTTTCGGAAGGTTTTCCTAAAGAACAGTTATTCTTGGAGGCAATTCGTCAAATTGAAATTTTCCACAGAGAAATTGTGGGGAAGGATGACAATATTATCCCCATATATGAATGGGAGCAGCTTGGATCACTAAAAGAAGGACAAATAGGAGCAGTCTTATCGATAGAAGGACTGGATATGATAGATGGAGATATGCATAAGCTGAAACTATTACTATCTCATGGTGTGAAATTAGTTGGACTTACATGGAATGGACCAAACAAAGTAGCCGATGGTTCTTCTGAAGAATCTAGTACTGGATTAACACCATTTGGAGAAGAAGTCGTGTCTTTATTGAACGAACAAAATATAATTATTGATGTTTCTCATTTGAGTGAACAATCTTTTTGGGATGTTCTTCCTAAAGCGAAATGGATAATGGCAAGTCATTCCAATGCACAAGCTTTATGTAACTCTCCTAGAAATTTAAACGACAAACAGATTAAAGCATTAATCGCTAAAAATAGTCCTATACATGTTGTATATTATCCTCCATTTATAGGTGATACAAAAAAGTCAGTTGAGATACAGGATTTGTTGAAGCATATCGAGCATATCGAATCCCTTGGTGGTAAGCATTTGATAGGGTTAGGATCAGACTTTGATGGGATAAGTGAGTTTGTCGTAGGTTTAGAAGATGCATCGAAAACACAAAATATAGTAAGAGAGTTATTAGAAAGCTATTCAATAGAGGAAGTCGAAGGGTTTACTTCACAGAATTTTGAAAGATTCGTGATGCGCATTAGTAGGGAGGCGTAGTTTTGGGGAGCTTACCAGATTGGTTTTTTGCAGTAGCAATTGCAGTTGTTATTTGTTTCGTTATTTTAGCGGAATGGTGGACGCGAAGAGGATAAAGAGTGTGCTATACTAGGTAAATGAAAAAACGTATAGGAAGAGGAATCACATGCTAACATTTGAAGAAAAAGAAGCAATTATTCAAGAATTTACGGAGCTAACTCGTAAAGAAGTATCGATGAAGCGAGTTAATTATCATTTCGAAAAGAGTTTATATGAAAAAACAACTGTTGTTTATCATCTTCATCCGAATGGAAATGGCTTTGTTTACGTAGGTGATCTTCCGCAATATGAAGCAGCTGACGATAAAGGGTTATTAAATATTCGGGAAGCTTCTGCTGATGAGCTTAGAAGTATTATTAAAGACTCGATTACTTATCTTTCAACAGAGGAAGAAGAGCCACAGGACGAAGAAGTAGAGGAAGTTTGGAAAAACAAAGAAAATTCTAAGTTAACGCTATTACAAGAAGATACATTATGGAATATCTATCACGGGTATAATTTAGAGGAAAGCTTTGGTTCTTATAGCGAAGCAAAAACTTATCTTTTAGAAGAGGGCTTCCGCCTAGATAGCAAAAGATAAGGAGGTTCTTATAATGAAGGGAAAGTATACTGTAGGAATACTGATTGCTATTGTATTAGTTGCGATTGGTGCGAGCTTTTATTTTATTATGCAGTTTTTTGAGGATAATCCAACTCAACCACAACAACCAACAGATTACATAGAAGGAGTTATTATTGATATCCAAGATACCTCCATTTTAGTAATTGGTGGCTTATCGGTTGGTGAGGCGAAGAATATGTCGGTGGAAGAAGCACTGGAATCTGGTAATGATGCCACCTGGTTTTCTTTGACCATGGATCAGCGTAATTCATTAAAGTCATATGATGAAGTGAAGGTTGGATATACCGAGCTTGATGAATCATATCCTTCTAAAGGAACAGCCAAGACGATTGAAAAGATAAATGAATAATAACAAAAGAACCGAAATAGCGTAGATGACACTCTCGTTACATCGGTTTTTTTACTCTGTTGGGAAGCTTGCATTTTTATTGGCTAAGTGTATCTAATATTAAGGTTCCTTTTAAGAAGAGTATAAATTTTAACTAGTAATTCTAGTTTACGTTTGAGGAGTTTATTGAATAAATAAGTAAACAGAAGATATTAGCCGCCGATTTCCATTGGGTATAAGTTAGCTTTGTTTACTTAAGTGGATAAATCATGTTAATCTATTGCTTATGTATTACTATTGTGGAAGAAAGAGGTATGAGATGACGAACGATCAAAGAAAGAAATTATTTGTATTAATGATTAATATGTTTATAGCGATAGGGAGTTTTGGTATTATTATTCCCATTTTACCAGCCTATTTAAAATCTATTGATCAAGGTGGGATAGCAGCTGGCCTAATGATATCAATATTTGCTGGAGCACAGCTTGTGATGTCTCCAATTGCAGGTAAATGGGCAGATAAATACGGGAGAAGAATTATGATTATTGCTGGTCTGAGTGGACTTGCTTTATCTATGTTTGTATTTTACTTCTCAGATTCTATAGGTATTCTGTATGTTTCTCGTGTTATTGGCGGAGTTGGTGCGGCGTTATTAGTTCCGGCTATTTTTGCATACGTGGCGGATATTACTTCAATGGATCAGCGTGCAAAAGGTAATAGTTTAATATCTGCTGCTATGTCTTTAGGTATAGTAGTAGGACCTGGGATTGGTGGGTTTTTAGCGGAATACGGACTGAAAATGCCCCTTCTCGTTTCTGCATTAGTAGGTGTTGTAGCTGTTATCTTTTCCACTTTAGTTCTAAAGGAAAGTAAGCCAGCGGATGTAAGTGTTCCTGAGGGTAAATCAGAACCGATGGTAAAAGAAATTGCTCAATCATTTAAAAAGCCTTACTTCATCCCGCTCGTTATTACGCTGGTGATGAGTTTTGGGTTACTTGCCTATGAATCCGTTCTAGGTCTTTTTGTAGATGATCAGTTTGTCGCATCCCCACAGGACATTGCCTGGATGATCACGGGAACTGGGATTGTCAGTGTAATTATCCAATTGTTCGTGGTGGATAAAGTTGTTCGTCGTTTTGGGGAAGCAAACGTGTTGAGAATCTTTTTAGGTGTTGCAGCGTTTGGTTTCTTGCTTTCTATTTTAGTATCGAGCTATGCATTTTTCTTTGTCATTACAATGATAATTTTCCTTTCGACTTCAATATTGCGTCCAGTGTTAACAACTTTAATTTCTAAATTAGCTGGAAACGAACAAGGATTTGCAATGGGTATGAACAATGCTTATATGAGTATTGGAAATGTATTAGGTCCATTGCTTGCTGGAATATTATATGATGTGAATATTATATATCCTTTCATACTAGGGCTAGTCGTATTAGTAGCAACGACAATTGGTTCTATTTTATGGAAGGGTACGAAGAAAATAGCTTAACAGTAGCCACTCCTGGAATAAGGGAGTGGCTTTTTTGGACATGAAATTGTGCTACTATTTAGAAAGTTAGTGTAGATTTTAAAATAAAAATATATATATAATTTAAGAAAGGATACAAAAGGAGGGATTTGATGATTTATCGTAAAACCAAGTATGCAAACGTAGCAGTTGCTCTACTTTTCCTAGTTTTATCTACCAACTTTCTTATTTATCAATCCACTGTTCAAGACTTTTTTTCTCTACAACTAAATACTGGTGCTGTAGTAGGATCGTTAATCGATTTAGCCATTATAGTGCCGTTTTTAATGTATGCAGCCTTTAAATTATCTATCAAGCAAACTATTGGAATTATCGTAGGTGGTTTATTGATAGCAAAAATACTCATACCTGACGAATTGTTCATTCCGTATAGTGGAATACTTTACGCTGGCGTCACTATAGAGATACTTCTAATAACTGCAGAACTTGCTTTAATTTTTTTAGTAATTTTGAAAATACCCAAAATTAGATTGCAAATGAAAAAAGTGAATGAAGGAGCATTATTCAGCTTACTCCCCTCAGTTGAAAAAGTAGTGACAAAAAATATATTAGTTCGGGTTGTGATGTCTGAATTTCTAATGATGTATTATGCTTTTTTTACATGGAAGAAGAAAGCTCCTAATCATGCAGGGGTTGTAACAATGCATAAAAAAACAAGTGCAATAGCTCTCCATATGATGCTGATTCATGCGATTGTCATTGAAACAATTGGAATCCATTGGTGGTTACATGATAAATCACTTGTACTATCAATTGTTCTATTAATGTTTAATATCTATTCGGTGTTCTTCTTTATGGCTGAAATTCAAATTATGAAATTACATCCTTTGGAGATTAAAAACGGAAAGCTATACATTTCGCAAGGACTTACCAAAAGAATTGTAGTGCCTCTCCAGGCGATTAAAGTGATAGAATGGGGAGGAAGAATTCCGAGTAAAGATACAATACGATTTATTTATAAAGATTTTGAGCCTGTTGAACCCCAGGCTGTTATACACCTTGGAAGACCAGTTGAGATGACAATGTTTATGGGGATGAAAAAGAGCATAACCGAATTTGCTATTCGTGTGGATGAACCGGAGCGTCTAAAATTCATTCTTTCATATGAAGAAGAAACTAAATATTTGACCTAGAAATATGCATCCGTTATAATTATCTCAAATTCAAGATAATTGAAAGGGAGTTATAGCATGAATCATGTTTTTTACAAAGGTGAGGATTCTTCCAGACCGACACTATTACTTTTACACGGCACAGGTGGAAATGAGCATGATTTAGTGGGTCTCGGAAAAGAAATAGATATATCTGCTAATATTTTGAGTGTACGTGGAAATGTATTAGAAAATGGGATGCCACGATTTTTCAAACGCTTAGCAGAAGGGGTCTTTGATCTAGAAGATTTACAGGTTAGAACGGTGGAATTGAAAAGCTTTATCGATGAAGCAGCAGAAAACTATGAATTTGATCGAGACAATGTAGTGGCAATTGGTTATTCAAACGGTGCTAATATTGCTGCGAATCTTTTATTCGAATATAAAAATGTGCTGAACGGTGCGATTCTACATCACCCAATGGTTCCAAGACGTGGTGTAGAGCTACCAAGGATGTCAAAAACTCCTGTATTTATCGGAGCAGGTAAAAATGATCATATGTGCCCCGCAACAGAATCAGAGGAGCTACAGAACTTATTGCAAGAAGCAGGTGCAATGGTAGAGCTTTACTGGCATGCATATGGTCATCAACTAACCCAAGACGAAGTGCAAGCAGCAAAACAATGGTATCAATTGAAATTCTAAAAACAAAAAACAAAGCCAAGCAGAATTTTCTATGCTTGGCTTTTTGCGGTGCTTCAGGATAACATTCTGACAGAAGATATTAATGTAGTTTTTTCGCTTTATACGGTCCTTTTCTAAAAGGAAGCCACCAGTTCCATTTGCCGAAAAGCTTCATTAAACTTGGAACAAGTAATAATCTAATGATAGACGCATCAATTGCTACTGCAATTGCTATACCTACCCCAATTTGCTTAACAGGCATTACGTCTGTAAACGCAAAGGCACCCGTAATAACAATCATGATTAAAGCGGCAGAAGTAATAATTTTACTCGTCGAAGTCAAACCATCAACCGTTGCTAATGTATTGTTTTGATGCTTTAAATACTCTTCCTGTATACGAGAGATTAAAAATACCTCATAGTCCATACTTAAGCCAAATACGAGACTAAACACAATAACAGGAATTATTAATGCAATCGTGGTCTCTTCAATTCCAAAATGTCCATATTGGAATATATATACGAGAATTCCAAAGGTGGAAGCTAAACCTATGATATTCATAATAATCGCTTTCAAAGGTATTAGAATAGAACGAAATGCAATCATTAAGATGATAAAAGTAGAGCCTAAAATAATTGCTAATAACCATCCTACTTTATCGAATATCTCATCGAAAATTTCTTGGTTAAATTTAGGTTGACCCCCTAGCTTAAAGTCGACTCCTAACTCTTTTTCTGACCATTCTCGTACCCAGTCTTGTGCTTCATTAGAAGAACCGTTTAAGTTTAGGGACACAGGTACTAGTAACTTATTGTCTTGAACAAATGTATCCATTAAAGGAGTTAGTTGTACCTCGACTTCTGGCACAGATAGGCTTTGTTCCCATTGCTCTACAGTTGGGATCTCGCTTGCTGTGAAAATAGTGTCAACCGACAAGACATCATTATCTGCAAGTAGTTTGTCTTCTATATTCTTTATGTCCTCTAATCCAGCAGTACTATCCCAACCATCTGGGCGTTCTGCAATCATATAAACCGTGGATTGTTCCCCTAAACCAAACTGTTTGTCCATCAATTCATACGCTTGTCTAGAATCATATGACTCTGGCAGTGAATCCACCTGAGGAATAGTCAATTCCATATTCTTTACGGGAATTATACCAATACCTAACACAATAAGTGCTACAAGTATCAATGTCACGGGACGTTTCATAACGAAAGAAGCGAAATTACGCCATCTAGTTGTAGCACCTGGCTTAACACGAATAATTGTCCATTTGTTTATACGGTCTTTTAATAGCATTAATAAAGCAGGGAGTAGGGTAACAGACGAAAGTACTGCAATCGTCACGACTAGCATTCCGCCGAGTGCGATGTTTTGGAATATCTCTACTTGCATGACAAGCATTGCTCCTAAACCAATAAATACACATAGCGCTGAAAATATAATGGACCTCCCGGCTGTTTGAATAGCAGTCTGTACAGCTTCGGTTATCGAATGATTTGCTAACTCCTCTTTGTATCGATTAATGAGTAACAGGGCAAAATCAATACTTAATGCCAATCCAAGCATTGGAATAATATTCATAACAAAAATGGATAAATCCATCGCTTCACTAAATAAGGTCATCACTCCAAATGCAGAAACCACCGTCACAATTCCTACTGCAAGTGGGATAAAGGCTGCGACGACGCTACCAAAAGCAAGTAGTAATACGACTATAGCTATCGGTAAGCCTATTGCCTCAGCACTAGCTAAGTCTTTTTGACTGGCACTATTAATGTCTTTGTTAATAGCTGCACCACCAGTTAACGTAACGCCTTGCTCTCCGTCAATAGCTTCTCTGATGTCATCAACCGCACTTGTCATATCAGCATCGGAGTCGAAATGAAGCATTGCATAGGCAACATGATCTTTATATAAAGAATCATCCGTTAAAGGAGACTGGATAGATTCTGCAAGTTCCAATTGTTCTATCTCCTTTAACGTTTGTTCGATCGTACTATTGGACGTTTGATCAAAAACTACAAATAGGGACTCAGCTGGAAAATCAAATGTTTTCGTTAATTCGTCCATCACTTCGGCATGTTCTCCGTCTGTACTAAATCCATCACCTTCTAATAGGCCAGGTAGACGAATAGCCAATACAGCTAAGAGTGCAAATAAAAGTAACCAAATACCCAAAATCAACTTATAGTGACGTGTCACTATTTTGGACAAGCCTGTCATGAAATTCCTCCTCAAATAAAACCTAGTTACATTGTAAGGCAAAAAGAGTCAAAAATACTAATATAATGATAGAATATGAATAGCAATTCCACAGGAGGGATTCCATTGAAAATAGCTTCACCGAAAATCTCAAAATCATTAGATGTATTAGACGTGCAAAGAGCACTACTAGAAGATAATTATGTATCTAATGGATTAGTTACAACATTAGAATTAGACCGGGAGCAAGAAGAAAAGATTATATTTGACCAAATTCATTTTCAGCATATTTCCTTGGAGGGAGTACGTTTTCATCGGGTGGAGTTTATCGATTGCCTATTCGAGAAATGTGACTTATCTAATGTCGATTTTGGCGATGCGGTGTTCCACCGAGTGGAAATTCGGGGCTCGAAATTATTAGGGGCTAACATCTCACAGAGTAGAATGACCGAAGTGAAAATAGTAGATTCAGTTGCTAACTATGTGAGTATGAGCTTTTCTAAATTGAAAAAAGTCTCCTTCACTAAAATTGCATTTAACCGTGCAGATTTTATAGAAGCCACATTTGATAAGGTCAATTTTGAGGATTGTGAATTAAATGAAGCGAATTTCACAGGCACTGCCTTATCAGGAATCGATCTAAGCTCGAATACATATGAACAACTAACTGTTTCGCTAGATCAAATGCAGAATTGTACGGTTTCCACGGAACAAGCGGTTGGCTTTGCCAAATCATTAGGTTTAAAGATCAAAGAATAGAGTAATTATGAGAGGGATTCTCTGCCAAAAGAGTGAGTGTGACCGCCATGCCTGGCTATAGAGAGAACTCAGCTTCTATACAAGAGAAATCGTTGTTATATGAGAGTACCACATCAATGTAATATAATTACTAACTCCCCAAACAAAAAAATGAACCCTTGTCCTAAAGACAAGGGTTCATTTTTTTATTAAAAGAATAAACTTAGTATTTGGAAAATAACACCTGCCATTGCAGCAGAAATTGGTAAAGTAATAATCCAAGTTAAGACAATTTTCTTAGCAACTCCCCATTTCACGCCTTTCACACGTTGCGCTGATCCAACTCCCATAATTGCGGAAGAAATAACATGTGTAGTAGAAACAGGTAAATGAATTGTAGTAGCCCCGAAAATAATCATTGCAGAAGATAAGTCAGCCGCGGCCCCGTTAATTGGACGTATTTTCATAATTTTACCGCCGACCGTTTTAATAATTTTATATCCACCAATAGAGGTGCCGAGACCCATTGCAGTAGCTGCAGCGATACGAACCCATAGTTGAATATCGTCATTCGTTTGCCATTCCGCTGCGATTAAAGCCATTGTAATAATACCCATAGCTTTTTGAGCGTCGTTTGTTCCATGCGTAAAGGATTGAAGAGCAGCCGTACCAATTTGGAATATACGGAACCTTTTGTTTGTCCCATATAAACTCCCATTTTTAAATATGACTTTGAATAATGACATCATTAAAAAGCCGACAGCAAGCGCTAGAAATGGTGAAATGAGTAACGCTTGAATAATTTTAATGAAACCTTCCCAGTTTAAAATCGCAAAGCCAGCAGATGATACTGCTGCTCCGGCTATAGAACCAATCAGCGTGTGAGATGAACTGGAAGGAATCCCGAAATACCATGTAACTAAATTCCAAATAATCGCGGAAAGTAATGCAGCTAAAATGATTAGAGAACCATTTTGCAAGGCAAAAGGATCTACAATATCTTTAGTAATTGTTTTAGCTACTCCGGTAAATGTTAAAGCGCCAACAAAATTCATAATTGCGGCCATTAGAACAGCCACTCTAGGTTTTAGTGCTCTTGTAGAAACCGATGTAGCAATGGCATTAGCGGTATCATGAAACCCATTGATAAAGTCAAATGCAAGAGCGAATATTACTACTAGAATGGTTAATATAAATACTGTTTCCATATGTGTACACCCTACGCGTTTCGCATGATAATAGTTTCCAACGTATTTGCTACGTTTTGACAATAATCAGCGATTTCTTCTAGTTGTTCATATATGTCTTTAAATTGAATAATGCGAATTGGATCTTTTTCATTCAAAAATAACTGTTTAATTGATGAACGAAGTACCTCATCACATTTTCTTTCGTAATCTTTAATAAGGATAGAATGTTCGTGCATCTTTAGAAGCTTCTTACTTGCTAGAAGTCCCATTGCTTTAACGATCTCATCTGTGCTTTTGACAATATAACCTAAGAATGTGCGCATAGATTCATCAATCTCAATTAATGAAAACATTTCCAGGTGTGCAGTGAAATTATCAATGCCATCTAAAATGTCATCCATACGAATCGCAAGTTCAAGGATATCTTCACGTTCAATCGGAGTCATAAAGGATTTATTTAACATAACGATTAATTCATGTATTAATGTATCTCCTGCGGTTTCGTAATTTTTTAAATGTACACTAATTTCTTTTAAATCTGCAGCCGTATTAATACGAAAGTCATCTGCATAATGAGCACTATCACGCACGTTTTCAGCAATTTTTAATAGAGATACGAAAAATGGATCTGGTTTTTTTGAACTAATCATAAAAGCCTCCTGGACTTATTTAATATGTTTACTTTTTCCTAAAATAGCATAACAAAAAATTTACAAAATCAACACAACTTTTACTCTGTATTAGCCAAATTTACAATACTGTAACATTAGAGTTATGTAATTGAACAAATAAGCACTTTTTTGTTCGAAAAAAACCGTTTTTTGTCGGAATTTATAGAATTAAAATGCAATTTAAACAAAGATTAATATTATATTTATAAAAAAAGGTAAATATATGAAACTTTCTGAAAGTATCTCCGTATATACAATTAAGATAACTTTTTTCGCGGAAAGGGGTGAGTGATATAGAACAAGTTTTTTTATATGGATTAATCGGTATAGGTTTAATCACTATTTTGTATGTGCTATTTGCTGATGCAATTGATGGAATGGATAGTGGCATTTTCAACCCAACAACGATTCTGTCTTTCTTACTATTTATATGTGCTTCAGGTTTTATCCTATTAAAACTAACAGATTGGGACGAGAAAATTGTTATTCTTGCGGCTCTTATTATTTCTAGTATATTAACTTTCTTACTATACTTCTTTATATTAGTTCCACTCGCTTCTGCGGAGGTTTCCACAGCATATACAAATGAATCTCTACAAGGCCAAGTTGGAAGAGTCATAATTCCGATACCATCGGATGGGTTTGGAGAAATAGTAATTGAAACGGTAAATGGAGTAATTTCTAAACGAGCAGCAGGCTATGACAATGAAGAGATTGAATACGATAAACAGGTACTCATCATTGATTTTGATAATGGAACTTTTTTAGTAAAAGAATATGTACCATTAGTATAGACAAGAGGGGGAAAAGTAATGCAAATGGAAATGTTGATAGTTATTGGGATAGTAGTGTTTGTTATAGTTGCAATTTTAGCTGTTTTTATTACGAAATATCGTACGGTAGGACCCGATGAGGCACTCATTGTAACAGGAAGTTATTTAGGCTCTAAGAATGTGCATACAGACGAATCTGGTAATCGCATTAAAATTATTCGTGGTGGAGGGGCGTTTATATTTCCAGTGTTCCAACAAGCTGAACCGCTTAGTTTACTTTCTAGTAAATTAGAAGTTACTACACCTGAAGTTTATACTGAACAGGGTGTTCCAGTAATGGCGGATGGAACAGCAATTTTTAAAATTGGCGGTTCTATTTCCGAAATTGCTACAGCAGCTGAACAGTTTTTAGGTAAATCAAAGGAAGATCGTGAAAACGAAGCGAAGGAAGTATTAGAAGGTCATCTACGTTCCATCTTAGGTTCGATGACCGTAGAGGAAATATACAAAAATCGAGACAAATTCTCACAGGAAGTACAACGTGTAGCTTCTCAAGACTTAGCAAAAATGGGATTAGTCATTGTATCCTTTACAATAAAAGACGTACGTGATAAAAACGGATATTTGGACTCGCTAGGGAAGCCAAGAATTGCACAAGTTAAGCGTGATGCGGATATCGCAACAGCAGAGGCAGAAAAAGAAACACGTATTAAGCGTGCAGAAGCTTCTAAGGATGCACAAAGGGCTGAAATCGAAAGAGCTACGGAAATTGCTGAAGCGGAAAAGGATAATCAGTTGAAAGTAGCGGAATATCGCCGTGAGCAGGACATTGCTAAAGCTCGTGCCGACCAAGCGTATGAACTAGAAACAGCACGTTCTAAGCAAGAAGTAACTGAGCAAGAAATGCAAATTCAAATTATTGAGCGTCAAAAACAAATAGAGCTAGAGGAAAAAGAGATTCTACGTCGTGAGAAGCAATATGACTCTGAGGTGAAGAAAAAAGCCGATGCAGATCGTTATGCCATTGAACAAAATGCAGAAGCTTCTAAGTCACGTGAGATAGCAGAGGCGGATGCAGAGAAGTATCGAATTGAAGCTAAAGCAAAAGCTGATGCAGAGAAAGTTCGTTTAGATGGTCAAGCAAAAGCAGATTCTCAACGAGCACAAGGGGAATCAGAGGCGGATGTTATTAGACTTAAAGGTCTTGCAGAAGCTGAAGCGAAACGTAAGATTGCAGAAGCTTTTGAAATGTACGGTCAAGCAGCTGTTCTCGATATGATCGTTCATATGCTTCCTGAATACGCTAAACAAATTGCGAGTCCACTTTCAAATATCGACAAAATTACGGTTGTCGACACTGGTAGTGGAGAAGGTGGAGGGGCCAATAAAGTCACTTCATATGCAACGAATTTAATGTCTACACTACAAGAAACGCTTAAAGCATCCTCTGGAATTGATGTGAAGGAAATGCTTGAAAGCTATGCTGGTAAAGGGAATATCCGTCCAAGTATAGAGCGATTAACGGAAGAAATAAAAAATGTGAATGAAACTGCATAACGTTTTACCTCAAAGAACCTATGAAAATATTCATAGGTTCTTTTTATTGTATTTCATTTAAGTTGATTGAATTGTATAATAAAAGCAGATAAAGCTGAATGTTGTCATAGGAATAGGGGTGTAATATATGCTAACAGTTGAACAGATACAAGATATACGAATGAAAGCATATCTACCAAGAGTATTTACAGATCAATCGGTTACTACATACCTTGGAAGTGCAGAAAATATTTCTTACTCTTTATACACATTGTTTCCTAATACAACAACTTGGGTTTATTATAACTCAAATAATTCCGCTGATTTTGTGGAGCGTTATACAATTTTAAATGGTGAACTTGAAATAGATTGGGATGGTCAAAAGTCTACTTTGCATCGTGGTGATGTAATTGATGTAAATAAGTATGGGGGAATAGTAACTTGTAATACAGAATCTCATGTGGAGATTTTATTTGAAATGACTTCTTCGACATTTGAGAAAAGCTTTACTGAGCGTGAGATTATTCAACGAGATGCTAAGCGAATTCAAGAGGTGGACGGGTATACTTATCATCATTGTTCGCGAATTCGTGATTATTCTATTGAGCTATGGAAAAGAATGAGACCAAATGGTCAAGGAGTAGCTATTCTCTCGATGGGCTCTTATTTTCATGATATTGGTAAGTTGGCAATTCCAATAGAAATATTGAATAAAACGGGTAAACTAACAGACGATGAATGGAAAGTCATTAAGATGCATACAACTTTGGGTGCAGAGATGATGCGAAATCATGAAATAGAACGAATACGCAAAGCCGCTTTTATTGTAGAAGAACATCATGAAAGGTATGATGGAAAGGGATATCCACATGGCTTAATAGGAAATGAAATTTCTATAGAAGCTTCTATCGTTTCAGTGGTGGATGCATTCGATGCAATGACCACGAATCGAGTGTACCGTAAGGCGATGACGATTGAGGAGGCCATTCAAGAGATGGAAAGTGGAAAAGGCACTCAATTTCACCCGGAGGTAGTGGATGAATTTTTAGCAATGCTAGAAGAAAAACAAAATAAATGGATTTAAAAGGAGCGAGGTTAATGTCTTATCGTATTGAGCACGACTCTATGGGAGAAATTAATGTTCCAGAAGATAGTCTTTGGGGAGCACAAACGCAAAGATCCAAACATAACTTTAAAATTGGTACGGAAAAGATGCCAATTGGCGTAATTCATGGTTTAGCCCTTTTAAAAAAATCTGCCGCAATCGTTAGTCATTCGCTAGGAAATCTATCAGAAGCAAAAAAAGATGCTATTGCAAAAGCAGCAGATGAAATACTAGCCGGAAAACTAGATGCGCATTTTCCGTTAGTTGTTTGGCAAACGGGTAGTGGTACCCAGTCCAATATGAATGTAAATGAAGTTATTGCTCGTAGAGGAAACCAATTACTTGAGGAAAGAGGGAGCGAAGAACGTCTTCATCCAAACGACGATGTAAATAAATCACAAAGTTCAAATGATACGTTCCCAACAGCCCTGCATATTGCTGGAGTGCTTTCAGTAGAGAACCAGCTACTACCAGCAATCGATGTATTAAAGGAAACGCTTGGAAAAAAATCTGAGCAATTTATGGATATTATCAAAATTGGGCGTACACATTTACAAGATGCAACACCTCTTTCGCTTGGGCAAGAGTTTAGTGGTTGGCATAGAATGCTGGAAAAATCAGCGAAAATGATTTCGCAAAGTGTAGAAGATATGAAGGAACTTGCAATTGGTGGTACAGCTGTTGGAACTGGGTTAAATGCACCAAAAGGCTTTGGAGATCAAGTAGCGGCTGAAATTTCTAAGGCACTTGGTATAGAATTTACATCTGCTAAAAACAAATTTCATTCTTTAACAAGCTATGATGATGTTGTTTACGTACATGGGGCAGTAAAAGCATTAGCTGCAGACTTGATGAAAATTGCGAATGATGTACGCTTACTTGCAAGTGGTCCACGTTCTGGAATTGGTGAAATCTCTATTCCAGAAAATGAACCTGGAAGCTCCATTATGCCTGGAAAAGTAAATCCGACGCAAAGTGAAGCGATGACAATGGTTGTTGCACAAGTGATGGGAAATGACACAACTATTAGCTTTGCTGCAAGCCAAGGGAATTATCAATTGAATGTATTTAAACCGGTGATCATTCACAACTTCCTACAATCAGTTGGCTTATTAAGTGATGCAATTCTAAGCTTTAATAATAACTGCGCAGTTGGAATTGAACCTAACCTTGATACGATAAAGCATCACGTAGATAACTCACTAATGCTCGTTACTGCATTGAATCCCTATATCGGATATGAAAATGCAGCTAAGATTGCAAAACATGCCCATAAAAATGGCACAACATTAAAAGAGGCGGCTATTGAGTTAGACTTACTGACTGCGGATAAATTTGATGAAATTGTCATACCTGAAAATATGATTTAAGTGGATGAAAGAAAAGTAACAGAAACCGTCCTGTAAAGGGATGCAAGCGCCTGAGTAAGCACCGACAAGCGCTGGAAGAATTGCAATAAAGGCGATCTTTTCCTTTATTTGTAAGTCTGAAGCGACTTGAGGTGCTAGGCATCTGAAGCTAGACAGAGAGAAAAGCGCAAGCGCCTGAGTAAGCACCGACAAGCGCTGGAAGAATTGCAATAAAGGCGATCTTTGCCTTTATTTGCAAGTCTGAAGCGACTCGAGGTGCTAGGCGTCTGAAGCTAGACAGAGAGAAAAGCGCAAGCGCCTGAGTAAGCACCGACAAGGCTGGAAGAATTGCAATAAAGGCGATCTTTGCCTTTATTTACAAGTCTGAAGCGACTCGAGGTGCTAGGCGTCTGAAGCTAGACAGATAATAAATAAAAAGGATTGTTTTCTTATATGAAAAAAACATTATTTATTCTACTTGCTTGTATATTATTGTTGTCCGCATGTGGACAGGAAAATAAGAAGGAAAACCATGAAGAACATGAGAATCACGTAGGTCATCTAGAAAATGGAGATTTACAGGAAACAACAGAATCAACAGACATATTGCCTGCTTTCTTAGATACACAGTCTGAGGATATGAAGCTTGTCTATCAAGCTGCTGCAAAGGCCAATGATGTACTCAAATGGATGCCTTGCTACTGTGGCTGCGGAGATAGTGCAGATCACAAAAATAATTTCAACTGCTTCGTCCATGAAATCAAAGAAAATGGAGAAGTCGTTTGGGATGATCATGGAACTCGTTGTGCGGCCTGCCTAGAGACGGCAATCACTTCCATCCAAATGATCCAAGAAGGAAAGTCACTAGTAGAAATTCGCAATACAATTGATGAAACGTATAAAGATGGTTATGCTACTCCAACTGATACGCCAATGCCTTCTTAAATAAAAAACTGCTCCTTTTCACAATCTCTTGTGAAGGAGCAGTTTTTTGTGAGTGTGAGTTTTAAAATCGGTAGAATTAAATAGAAAATCGGTCAAATATCATTAGAATCACTTAATATAATAATCACTGATTAGCTCATCCTTTATGACATCAGTTGGTATCTCAAATGTAATAACCCCCATATAACCAGGAGCGACCTCGTATTTATCAAAAGAAATCGTTAGCTTATGGTCTGCAGTAATAGAAAATGTCTGATCGGGACGAATGGATTCAAAACCAATTTCTTCTTCACTGGCAATCCAATACATGTTCATTTCGTCTTCAGCCATCTGTTTTGTCATTTCTCCTTTAATATAAGTGGAGATTGTCTCGATGTATCCTTGGTCGTCTTTAAATAGACTAGGTAATGTGATGAGTACTTCATTTTTCTTATCGATTGTATCTGTTCTCATAGTAGTTGATGAAGAACCTACTATATTCGCCTCGTAACGGCTAATCGAGAGAATCTCATCTGTATCTGTCACTACTTCATAAGTAGATACGACACCAAGATGGCCGCCACCAACCTCTTTCTGGGCTTCCATCTCTTTTTGAAAGCTTTCATAAAGTGCTTTATTTTCTGCAATATACTTTTCGTTCAAGCTATTTTCTAGCTCTTTATTAGTTAAACCAGTTACATTTGGTACTTTTAAATCTGCGTTGTAAGTGTCTTCATCTATAGTGATTTCCTGTATCGATATGACTTGAACGATGGAGCCAAGAATAGGCACTGTCGACAATGATTGAGCAAGAGCTGGGTTTATATTGACACTCGCTATAAAAATTGCTGCAGCAGCAACAAATCCAATTCCAAACTTTTTGAAAGACGGCATTTTTCTCGATTGTTCCTTTTTTGCATTTTGAATGGATTTACTTACTACTTGCTGCAGTTCTGTTGGGATTTCAATATCATCATACTGTTTTTTAGATTCATGTAACTTACTCATACCTTCACCTTCTCTTCCATATTCGTGCGTAATTTCCTTAAAGCTGCATATAATCTTGTTTTAATTGTATTTTGGTTTACACCAAGTGTTGCTGCAATATCCTCTATTTTCATATCCTCAAAAAAACGAAGTATAATCAGTGTTTTCTGTCTGGGTGTTAAATGATCGATTGCCTCGTAAAGGTCGATATCTGGTACATCCATTTCGTGGGAGGGTAAATGAAAGTCTAAAACTTCATCCTCCACTACAATCATTCGCTTGTTTTTATGAATAAAATCTATGGAAGTATTTATTAAAATACGGTAAAACCACGTTTTCAAATACCCGATTTGCTCAAGGGAATCAATTGATCTTAAAGCTTTCAAAATACTGTCTTGAATAATATCAAGTGCAGATTCCTTATTTTTTACATAGCTATAGGCGAGTCGGTAATGGGCATTTTGGTTTTCAATTATATAGTTTTCCACTAGTTTAAACTTTTCTGATTTTGTCATGACAGAGGTGTGCTCCTTTTTCTAACTATAACGTTCGAACGTATTAAATATTAGACGGGGTTAGGCGGAAGAAAGTTTGACTTTTATTTATTTTATAGGTAATGTACCTGCTTGACGAAAAATACTCCACCTGTTATGGTTATATACATAAGTGTATAACCATATAAGTGATAAGGAGAGAGGTTATTGTAATGAGCACACTTTTCGACCATGACAAACCGATCTATCTGCAAATACGAGAAAAAATTGAAGATCAAATTGTAAACGATCAACTAAAAGAGGGAGAGCAGGCTCCTTCTACGAATCAATTAGTTAGCTTTTACAAAATTAATCATGCAACTGTATCAAAAGGGATCAATCAATTAGTGGAAGAAGGAATATTATTTAAAAAGCGAGGGATAGGAATGTTCGTAGCAGATGGAGCAAAAGGAGTGTTAGTCCAAAATCGGAAAGACGCATTCGTAGATGATTATATTGTGGGTCTAGTGAGAGAAGCTGAGAAATTAGGTATAACTGAAAAAGAAATCGTTCAGCTAATAAGCAAAGTGAAAAGGAGTGATTCAGAATGACTTTAAATGTTTTAGTAAACAATTTGAGCTTAACATATGGTTCTTACCCCGCATTAAAGGATGTTTCGTTTATGTTGAATGAACCAAAAATTTACGGGTTATTAGGAAGAAATGGAGCTGGAAAAACATCTCTACTGTCTATCTTGGCATCGTACCAAGAGCAAACGAGTGGCGCTATCACAATAGGTGGCGAGATTCCATTTGAGAATGCAAAAATTATGCAGGATGTATCTTTCATTTTCAGTAAGGACTATAAGGATGAATCAGATAATGTAAAAGAAGCATTAAAGTATGTAGCACGATATCGTTCACAGTTTGATTTGAAATACGCTGAATATTTAGTGGGAAAGTTTAAACTTCCATTGAAAAAACCGATTAAAGAATTTTCAAAGGGTATGCAATCCGCTTTAAATGTAACGATCGGTTTAGCAAGCAGATCTCCAATCACGATATTTGATGAGGCTTATCTTGGAATGGATGCCCCCACTAGAGATATATTTTACCGTGAACTGCTAGAAGATCAATCAAACCATCCACGCATTATTATACTATCTACACATCTAGTATCCGAAATGGATTATTTGTTTGATGAAGTAATCATTTTGCATAAAGGGAGCATCGTGTTGCAAGAGGATTTTGAATCACTAATAACAAAAGGGTCCTCCATAACAGGAGCGGCAGAGGTTGTAGATGAATTTGTACTGTCGATGAAACAGCTTAATACACAACAATTGGGTAATACAAAGTCCGTTATGGTATACGGAGAACTGAATGATCGTGATCGAAAAGTAGCTCAGCAAAAGGGCCTTGAGGTTGGTCCAATTTCACTACAAGATCTGTTTATACATTTGACAGAGGGGGATGATTAAGTTGAAAAAAGCATCGATTTTTTCAAAGGTAGCAATGGACTTATTCTGGGTTCAATTGTTTTGGGCATTCGGCTTCTTGGGAATAATGTTAGCTATTCATGTAGTAAAAGTAGTCTTAGCTATAAACAGTGATAATGATATAGAAGTGTATTTTGTCTCGACATTTGTAGCTGCTAATATATTTATGCTTGTTATAGGAATTATCTCATCTTATGGACTTTTGCCTCACTATGTCAGTAATGGGGTGACGAGAAAAGATTACTTTAAAGGAGCTACGTTTGCTGCTGTAGGCCTTTCTATTGCACTTCCAGTGATTACAAGCATAGTTTCTGTTATTGAATTATTTATCTTGAAAATATTTAATATGTCTACTATATTCACGACCACTTTTGGAGAAAGAGTTAACATGGAAGATGACGGGATAATCGCTGAAATCATTCAATCCATTATTATAGCTCCATACGTCGACCCTCAAAGTAACTGGTTATTAGCGATATTCATTGTTATTTTAAACCTCTTAACGTTTTATCTACTAGGTTGGTTAATAGGTAGTGCATTCTATCGTTTTGGTGTGATAGTCGGTATAGTGTTTATCGGAGTTTCAATTGTCTTGGCACTTTTAGAAAATGCATTATTAAGCATAGGGTTAGGACTGACAGTACCAGACAGATTCTCTTCCTATGATTTTTCGTTACCAATAGCAATACTAGGTGTAGTAGTAATAATTTTCATAGTTCTATGGCTCATTCGCCAGCTTACAAAAAGAGTGGCTATTAAAATATAATAAAGTGATGAAAGTGTACGAAGTGAAAACTTTGTGCACTTTTTTATTTTACAGTATAGTAAATCCCATTATTTCTTATGAACACTGGGTTCATGGGACTATGGAGAAGGAATAATCCTACTGATTTCCGTTTCATGTGGACGCTTTCCGCGGGCGAGGCCGAGCCTCCTCGTACCTGTGGGGTCTCGAATTTCTCGCTTATCCCGCTGGAGTCGCCACATTCCACTTCAATCAACAAGTGTGTAGCCTTCCATTATAAGATTGGGCAAAGCCTATCGCTTAGATGGAAAGAGTGGTCCAATTTTATTTATGCTGTCATCTAATGTTAAATGCGGACAGTAAAATTTCTTTGTAATAGCATCCATTTCACATTATTTATTTCCAATTATATGATGAAATAGTAAGCGCTATTGCCTTCAATTATCCGTTTACATCAGGTGCATGGTTAATTGGAGCACAGGACGGCGACTCCAGTGGGAACAGTGCGAGCTGAAGAACCTGGACGGAGCTAGCGAAAATCTTTTTTGCGACGAGCTTGCGCAGGAGCAACGGAAACTGCTGAAGCCGTGCCCACGGAAAGCGTCCGCCCTTCGCTACACTCAACGGCATATCTATGTTTCTGTTTTTAAAGGACAAGAGGAGTCTTTTTATTTGGTTTTTTATTAATTTTATTGTTCAGCTGTCAGGCGCTTTCACATTTCACTGTGTCCAGTTCCGGACGCCAGCCTCTCGAGTCGTTTCAGAATGTCGGATAAAGGCAAAGGACGCCTTTACCGTCATTCTTCCAACGCTTGTCGAGGCTATCGGGCATCCTTCACATTTCGGGCTATCTTAAGAATTTCTTCATTTTTATCCTTCTAGAATGTTAAGAAATGGTGGGTACAATGAGTGGAGTAGTGAAATAGGAGGGTCAATAAATGATACAAGTTAAGCAAGTGAATCATACATTTCTAATAGGAAAAAAAGGAAAAGAGAAGAAAGTACCGGTTTTGAAAGGGCTATCTTTCGACGTAAAGCAAGGAGAAATCGTGGCGATTGTAGGGAAAAGTGGCTCTGGTAAGTCTACTTTACTTCATACGATAGCAGGATTTATGAGTCCAGAACAAGGCTCAATTACAGTAAATGGACAAGAAACAGCTAATTTAAATGAAACTGAAAGAGCAGCGTTTCGCTTAAACAATTTTGGCTTCATCTTTCAAAATTTTCAACTGATGCCTGGATTAACAGCTTTTGAAAATGTAGAGCTTCCACTAAAACTAAAGGGTATATCCCCGAAAAAAAGGAAAGCAAGTGTCGGGCAAATGATGGACAAGGTGGGGTTAACGGAGGTTGGAGACCATTATCCCAATGAATTATCTGGGGGGCAACAGCAACGTGTAAGTATTGCGCGTGCCTTAATAACAAACCCACCCATCCTATTTGCAGATGAGCCAACGGGGAGCCTAGATTCCGAAACTGAGCAAGATATTTTATTACTAATACAAAATTTAAATAAAACACTAGGAGTAACGTTTGTGATGATCACACACGACGAGGAAGTGGCAAGCATTGCACATAGAACCTTTAAAATGCGTGACGGGGAATTAGTGAAGGAGGACGTTCTATAATGTTATTTAAAGATCAGGTCGACTTTGTTCGCCAACATATTAAGAAAAATAAACTACGTGTATTTATGACAGTACTAGCGGCTACAATGGGTTGTGCATTTTTAATCGTATTAGCTTCCATTGGATTTGGTATACAAGACACGATGCGAGAGGAAATCCTACAAGATCAAGCTATCACAGAAGTGGAAGTTTACCCGAATGAAAATGAAGAGTTAAATCTAGAAGAAATTAAAACTGTTCCGTATGTTGGTGCAATCGTTCAAAGAACAAGTATGGATATTATGACAAGCTTTCATTTGGAGAATCGTACAATACAAGGGAATTTGCAGTTAACTGATATAAAAGAGGAAGAACAGTCAAACCTTAAATTATCAGAAGGTCGATTACCGCAAAATGAATCCGAAATAATAGTAGGGTATCACTTTGCGCAGAATTTATGGACAGACGCAGAACGAGCAAAAGTAGAGGAAGTAGGAGAAGAGGAGGATCTACCAAAGGGGTATGAAAAGTCGATTATAGGTAAAACAGTTTCATTATCATTACAACCATATGATTCTGAAGAAGCATTCCCCGAACAATGGGATTTTAAGGTAGTAGGAGTAACTGATAATCCAGCGAAAGATTGGATTGTAGATCAAAGTATTTTAATGGATAAATCCTGGTTACCGGAATTAACGGGAGCTTATGAAGCAAATGAAGAAGGAATTCCCGAAGACTTTACTTATACGACCACAAAAATCTATACATCTAGTTTAGAACATGTGAAATCAGTAACAAAAGATTTAAAGGATATGGGCTATAATGTATATTCTGTTTCAGAGCAATTAGAGCAAATCGATGTGTTCTTTATGGCGTTTAAAATTGGACTAATATTCGTTGGAACTATTGCAATTCTTATATCATCTATTGGTATTTTCAACACAATGACAATGGCTGTAACCGAACGAACTCGTGAAATTGGTGTGATGAAAGCAATTGGAGCTAGCCCAAAGCTGATTCAACGATTGTTCTTAATGGAAAGTGCATGGATTGGAATAATTGGTACTGTGCTGGCGGTCGTTATTTCATACGTAGTGAGTTACCTAGCTAACTGGCTTCTTCCGATGGTTGTTGGGGCTGCATTAGGGGAGGATGGACTTGAAGACTTATCTATTACATTTTCATTAATCCCGTGGCAACTAGTAGTTTTAGCGTCTGCTATTAGTATCGGAGTAGCAATGATTTCTGGTTGGAGACCAGCTCGCAAAGCAACTAAGATTGATGTGATTCAAGCATTACGTCAGGAACTATAAAAGAAAGTATATAAAATGTAGTATGAATACTGAATTCATGGGACTTAAAAGAATGAATAATACTACTGATTTCCGTTTCAGGTGGACGCTTTCCGCGGGCGAGGTCGAGCCTCCTCGTTCGCTACGCTCCTTGAGGGGTCTCGACTTTCTCGCTTTTCCCGCTGGAGTCGCCACCTTCCACTACTATCAATATAATGTGTAGTACTTAACTATAAGATATTGCAAATCCTATCGCTTAGATGATAAGAGTAGTCAAAATTAATATAGGGATAAAACCGACTGTGGAATTAGGAATACTATTCTGTCATGAAGGAGGAAGAAAGTAGATTTTTTTATTCTATTGGAAATACACAGTGAAATAATAAGTGTTCACTAAATAAAGAAGCGAAATAGCGAACGAAATTGTATCTTCGAGAGCTTTCTCTAGGAATAGGAAAGTATTTTTTCTCTAGTTACCCAAAAACGTGCTTACCTGTTTCTAAGAGTTGTAGAAGGGCGACGGACAGATAAAGTGAAACTTCAATAAGTGGGGCTTCATCTCCACTTATTGTTAGTTGAACCATTCGGGATTTTACGGGCAGTTATCTACTGCCCGTTAATGCGGGGCAAAAGCCATTAGATTAATGAAAAAAAGGGATGCTGGATGGTTGTGGCGAACGTCACAACCAACCAGCATCCCTAAAAATTCCCTCGTTAATCATATAGTAAAATGTCTGTCCAAAGCCCTTCGGAAACGATAGAAACAGGTTTTAGACTTAAACTAGACGTCTATTTGCCAGTTTTTCCTATCTGGAAATCGTAAAATAAGCAATAAAAAGTACAAATACAACTCCAGCATTTATTAAATTATATTTAGTCCTTGATATCGTTTGATCAAATTTATTAGACTTATTTATTAACACAATACCAAGATAAGTAACGAAAATTGCCAAGAATAAAGCGAAAATAGGTTGCATTGCATAAACACGAGCATCAATAAAATGCACAACGATTATTGCAATGGCCATAGCTACACCATAAGCAACTTTTTTAATTGTTGGTTCTTTCATCATAAGATCCTCCGGCGGTATAGTATTTTATGCGATATCAATTCAAATAATCCTTCAATTCATTCTCCAAAAACGGCTTTGCATTCAGCATTTGTTTAAATTGCTGATAACTGGCCATTTGTTCAGAAGTAGGTTTTTTGCCCGTCTTATAAGCACGTATCAATATGTTCTTTGGTGTGTTTTCCATATCGATAAACTCAACTAATTGTGCCTCGTATCCAACCATATTCAAAATCTCTGCTCGAATGGAATCCGTTGCTAGAGCAGCAAAACGTTCTTTTATTAGGCCATGTTTTAACATAATATGAAGCCCTGGTGCATCTAGCTGTGTATTTAATTCATGCTGGCAGCAAGGTACACTTAAAATTACGTTTGCATTCCATTTGACAGCTCTTGAAAGTGCCATATCTGTTGCAACATCGCAGGCATGAAGCGTGACAACCATATCGACAGCAGTTTCGTCGTTGTAGTCGTTAATATCTCCTACTAGAAACTCTAACTGATCGTATTCTAAATCAGCGGCAATTTTTGCACACTCTTCAATAACTTCCTTTTTCAAATCAAGTCCAGTAACCCGAATATCAAGCTCTTTTTCGATTTTCAAATAATGATACAATGCGAATGTTAAATAAGATTTACCAGATCCAAAATCGAGAATTCGAACGGTTTTATCTTTTGGCAAGTAGGCTAGTGTATCATCTATAAACTCGATGAACCGATTTATTTGCTTAAACTTATCATACTTTTGCTTTTTGACTTTTCCGTCAGGTGTCTGAACACCTAATCGAATAAGAAATGGGTATGGTGTATTTTCATCCAACAAATAATTCTTTTTACGGTTATGGGATAGGTCTACCGTTTTGGTGTCTATTGCTTTCTCGGATTTCCAAATGACTTTGTTTTTCTTAGAAAGCTGAGCCTGTACTTTTTCCGCTTTGAAATCTATATGAAGTTGACGGAACTGTTCTAAGAGTTCATCTAATTTCTCTGTAAAAGCATTTAATGTGATATTTTCATGCTTTAACACTCGTTCATATTGGTATTCTAGCTGGATATGATAGGTGTTTTTTATCTCAATCGGTTTTAATTTAACACGTTTCACTTCATTTGACTTTGCGCGTGGTTGACTAATGGTTGCGCTGACTAACTGCTTCGTTCCTATTTGCTCAAGCAAGTATTCTTTCATTTCCTGAAATTCCATAATATCGCCTACTTTTTCCGTGATGTACTTGGAAATAGTGTATCATATTGAACTCATTTATTATAAGTTAGTGTTTTACCAGTCAGTCCAAACAATATTGTGAGTACTGGACAAAGCAAACAGAAAAAGGCGAAAGGCAAGTAGTCGATGGTTGATACTGCTAATACATCTGTGATGAAAATTCCACATACACTCCAAGGGACCAGTGGATTTACAACAGTACCTGCATCCTCCATCACACGAGCCAGGTTTTTGTTTGCTAATCCGACTTTTTGGAAATGGGCTTGGAATGTTTCACCTGTCAATAAAATTGATAAGTATTGCTCTCCGATAAGTACATTCACACCAATAGCTGTAAAAGCCGTAGCTGAAATTACTTTTCCGACACTCTTTAGTAAACTCTCCACTTTCCGAAGTAAACTTTGCACGATGCCTAAAGTAAATAAAAGACCACCCATGCTCAGGGCCAGTAAAACAAGAGAGATAGTGAACATCATACTAGTCATTCCCCCTCTAGAAAGTAAGGAGTCAATCGCTGCTATACCTGTTTGGGATGTATAACCACTAAATAGGATGTTTAATACTTCACTTGCAGTAAAAAAATGATGGAAATATGCAACAGCTATTGCACAAGTAGAGGTCAATGCAAGAGCCAAAACAGCTGGTACTTTTTTAAAAGAAAGTACAATAAGTAAAGCTAAAGGCAGCAATGAATACCAATGAATCATCCCAGTTTGAAGTAGACCATCCTTTAGTGTATTTATCTGTTCTAGCTGCTGAATTTCCTTGCTAGGTGAAAGTATTATATAACCGATAATCGCTATAAAAAAAGCGGGAATTGTAGTCCATCCCATGTTTCGGATATGCTCAAATAAATCAACGCGAACAATGGCTGATGCTAGATTCGTTGTATCTGATAAGGGAGACATCTTATCACCGAAAAAGGCACCAGATACAACAGCCCCTGCAGTTATAGCCAATGAAATATCCATAGCACCTGCTATTCCGACAAATGCAACACCTATAGTTGCAACGGTTGTTAATGAACTTCCAATAGATAACCCAATGACGCAAGTAACTAAAAAGACAATTGCAAAGAAAAAATGTGGAGAAATGAATTGAAAACCTATATAAATAAGTGTTGGAATAGTTCCAGCAATCATCCAGCTACTTATTAAAATTCCTATAAAGAAAAAGATGAAAACTGCTCCAAGTCCCGTTTTAGCTCCTTCTATGAGACCTTCTTCCAATAAATTGAATGATACCTTTTTTATGAACCCATAAATGATTAAAAGTAAAATAGCAAATAGAATGGGCATATGAGGTACAGACTTAAATTCTATAATACAAACTGCCATTAAAGTAATGATTAGTAAAATAAGAAATAATGCCTCTTTAAAAGGAGGCGTAATCGTAGATGGAATTCGAAACATTATATAACCTCCTAAATAAATTTATACACTTCGTCAATTCAACGCTTTCAATCGTTAAAGTAATTAGGATTTTACCATGTTTCAACAGACTGTCAATTAGAAAAGGAAATGTCTATTTCATCAGAATTTTATGATAAAATAGAATATATATAAACCTCAAAGGGGTGATTGGTTTGTTAAATGAAAAAACAGTTGGGGAAATTGTTAAAGAAGCAGCAAGAAAATTTCCAGACACAGAAGCCTATGTATACCCAGAACTTGGTATCAGAAAAACTTATAAAGAATTTGATGAAGAAACAGATGAGCTTGCAAAAGCCTTTATCGGTATGGGTATTAAAAAAGGCGAGCATGTGGCAATTTGGTCGGATAATAAGAGAGAGTGGTTACTTAGCCAATTCGCAACTGGCAAAATGGGTGCAGTCCTAGTAACGGTAAACACAAATTATCAAGAGAAAGAACTGGAATACTTATTACAGCAATCTGATGCTACAACTCTCATATTATGCGAATCTTTTAAAGGAACTTCCTATTTAGATATTGTGCGAGCAGTGTGTCCGGAAATCACTACAGCAGAAAAAGGAAATATTCGATCAGAAAAATTACCATATTTTAAACGCGTCATTATAATGAGTGAGAATCATTATAAAGGTATGTATACTTGGTCGGAGCTATTATCTCATGCAGATAAGGTTACGGACGAAACACTAGAGAATGCTTTTAGGTCACTTCAAAATGATGAGGTGATTAATATTCAATATACTTCTGGAACAACTGGCTTTCCTAAAGGCGTTATGCTTTCACATAAAAACGTAGTAAATAACGGACAGCTTGTAGGCGACTATATATATTTGACAGAAAAAGATCGTCTTTGTATTCCAGTACCATTTTTCCATTGCTTTGGCTGTGTAATGGGAACAATCGCATCCGTTACACATGGGACCACAATGGTCGTTATCGAGCAGTTCGATCCAGGTAAAGTACTTCAAATGGTACAGGATGAAAAGTGTACAGCACTGCATGGAGTACCGACAATGTTCATCGCAGAATTGAATCACCCTGAATTTAAACAGTTTAAATTGAATACGCTGCGAACAGGTATTATGGCAGGTTCCATTTGTCCAATAGAAGTCATGAAAAAAGTGATGAATGAAATGGGCGCTACCGAAATAACTATAGCTTATGGACAAACCGAATCCTCACCAGTCATTACACAAACTAAAACGGATGATCCAATTGAGAAACGAGTGTCATCAGTTGGGAAACCACACCCAGGAGTTGAGGTTAAGATTATTGATCCAGTAACTGGGGAAGATACGCCAACAGGAGTTCCTGGTGAACTTTGTACTCGGGGTTATCTAGTGATGAAAGGCTATTATAAAAATGAACAAGCAACTGAGTCCGCAGTAGACAACAGTGGCTGGCTTCACACTGGGGATATAGCAGTCATGGATGAAGATGGATATATCGATATAACAGGACGTATCAAAGATATGGTCATCCGCGGTGGAGAAAACATCTATCCGAAAGAAGTGGAAGAATTTTTATATCAGCACCCTAAGGTCCAGGACGTACAGGTAGTTGGAGTGCCAGATCCAAAATACGGGGAAGAGCTTATGGCATGGGTTATCTTAAAAAATGGTCAGCAATTAACTTCTGATGAATTAAAGGAATACTGCAAAGGGAAAATTTCATTTCATAAAATACCGAAGTATATTGAGTTTATAGATGCATACCCAATGACAGCTTCAGGGAAAATCCAAAAGTTTCTCCTTCGAGAAATGTCGAAAGAGAAAACCGAGGCGTAATTCGAATTATTTCCTGGGAAATCGACAAGATTATAAAGAGAACAAATCCAATAGAAGGAGTAACTCTAAGTGAATGTAACTTTTATAATGCGTTTCAAAGCGTTTATGCTTGATTACTTGCTTATATTTGCCTATTTGGTTGTGCTTGCTATCTTCAATATATTAATATTTCCATCTGTACAAAGTTTATTTAATGGCTCACTTGTATTAGCACAATTTACAGGGTTTCTAATGGTGACTTTACCAGTTTCACTTTACTTTATTATTAGTGATTCAGTGATAGGGAGACAGACGTTTGGTAAGAGAAGAATGGGGATTAAGGTGGTTAATGAAAGAAATGAAACTCTTCCGATATTACATGCAATCTTAAGAACAATCCTGAAATTTCTACCTTGGGAGCTTTCGCATTATCTTGTTTATCGTCTTGTTTACCTCGGAGATGGAGAAGTACCGTTAAATTACTATATCGTTGGTGGAATTATCTATGCGCTTATGTTTGCATATATCCTAACAGCGCTATTTACTAAACGAAAAAGATCCCTTTATGATATTGTTGTCAAGACACAAGTTATTAAGGTTTAATGTTTTAAAAGATGAAAGCATCTGATTTGAAAATCGATGCTCATAACATTTATTGATATACTCATAATATGGGAATTATTGAATGGAGGTTCTACCTTGTATTTGGATCATATCGTTCATAGCGTTAAAAAAGAGCCAGGTGAAGTAGCTGGTGAATGGATCGAAAAAGGAATTCATGCAGCCGTGGGAGGCCAACATACTCAGTGGGGAACATATAATGCACTGCTTTATACAAGAACCAGCTATATTGAGTGGCTTGCTGTTGAGCATGAGGAAATTACAAAAATGGCCAAACACCCTTTAATAGATCTTATGCTCCATGACTTAAATTCGAGTGGAGTAGGGTTTAATACAATTTGCATTCGCACTACGACAATAGATAGTCTTTGTAATCAGCTAGAGGAGCGGGGTATAAAAACATCCGGAGTTCTACATGCTGAAAGGAAGACGACTAGTGGATTAGTACGTAAGTGGAAAATGCTATTTTTACAAGAAGAAATTAGTAACGATTTACCTTTACCGTTCTTTATAGAATGGGAGGAGAGCGATGAGACCAGATACCTTTTGCTTCAAGAGGATGGAACAATCGATAAAAGTAATTTGGAGCTATCTATTACTACTTGTGAGTTTCATGTTGGAAATCCGAGGGAAGTAATGGATAAGTGGAAAAGCTATTTTCAACTGATTGAAAAGGATGAACAAACATTACTTTTAGAAAATACACAATTAGTATTTAAACAAAATCTAAGTGAAACAAAAGAGCGACTTGTAAGCATCAATATCGATGGTTCTAATCTACATAAAGAAGTTACTTACGAGCAAGCAATCTATCGCTTTCTTTAAAGGAGAAATTATATGGATGAATTAATAGAAAAAGCAATACTCGTTGCAGTAAAACTACAAAAAGATGAACATTTTGAGTATGGCTTGGAAGAACTACACAATTTATCAGAGGCATTAGATGTGGAAGTAGTTGGAGAAGTAACGCAAAATCTTGAACGCGTTACCTCTTCCCATTACGTTGGTACAGGTAAGGTAGAGGAAATTAGAAACCTTTATGAAGAAACTGGGGCCAATCTGGTAATTTTCAATGATGAGCTCTCACCATCTCAAATTAGAAACTTAGAACGTGATCTTGACTGTAAAGTTATCGACCGTACGATGCTAATTCTCGATATCTTTGCTCGTCGTGCAAAATCGAACGAAGCACAGATGCAAGTAGATTTGGCACAGCTTCAATACATGCTTCCACGTCTTGTGGGTCTTCGAGCGTCTCTAGGTCGACAAGGAGGAGGAACTGGAGGCGGATTCAAAAACCGTGGGGCTGGGGAAACGAAACTAGAGCTGGATAGACGTAAAATCGAGGATCAGATTGCTAAGCTTAAAAGAGATCTTGAACATGCAAAAGATCAACGAGAAACACAACGGAAGCAACGTAAGAAAAATGCAATTCCGGTGGTGTCCTTAGTAGGTTATACGAATGCTGGTAAGTCGACAATTATGAACCAATTACTCAACAAAGTTGGGCAAATGGAATCTAAACAAGTATTTGAAAAGGATATGCTTTTCGCGACTCTAGAAACTTCCGTAAGACAAATTAAACTTCCAGACCAAAAGGAATTTTTACTTACTGACACGGTAGGGTTCGTTAGTAAGCTTCCACATCACCTAGTGAAAGCTTTCCGCTCAACATTAGAAGAAGCTCGTAATGCAGATTTACTTTTACATGTTGTGGACGTCTCAAATGACGAGCACCGTTTTATGATGGATGTTACTAATGAGACATTACATGCTGTTGGTGTGGAGGACGTCCCAACTGTATATGTATACAACAAATCTGATTTAGCAGATATGAAATTCCCACATGTGGCCGGAGATAGTATTTGGATTTCTGCGAAAGATGGAGCAGGACTAGATGAACTATTGGAGATTATTAGAAAGCATATTTTTTCTAATTATGTACGTTGCTCATTGTTGGTCCCGTTTGAACGTGGAGATATTGTATCTTACTTAAATGAAAATGCATCGGTTTCCTCTACCTCATATGAAGAACAGGGAACTGTTGTTCAAGTAGAGTTGAAAAAGTCAGATTATGATCGCTTACAAGAATTTCTATTTGTCCAATAGATAGAATCACTAGAATGTTGCGGAGAATCGCCAGAATGTAACGAAAAATCGCTAGAATGACGCAGGAAATCGCTAGAATGTAACAAAGAATCGCTAGAATGTAACAAAGAATCACTAGAATGAAGAAAAGATTTAATGGGTTATAAATAAAAAAGTTGTCTCGCCAGTAGTTTTCTACCGGGAGACAACTTTTTGGTTTAATTAGTATTAAACCTCTTGAAACTGTATATTATGCAGTCTAGCAAATATTCCATTCTGTGCCACTAAATCACTATAAGATCCATCTTCCGCAATCCCATCCTCAGTTACTACAAGTACGCGGTCCGCATCACGAATAGTTGCCAGTCTGTGCGCAATAATAAGGGTAGTCCTATTTTCAGCAAGCTCCATTAAAGCCTTCTGGATAAATCTTTCTGTTTCAGTATCAAGAGCTGATGTAGCCTCATCCAAAATTAGAATTGGTGGATTTTTCAAGAACATACGAGCTATCGCTAGACGCTGTTTCTGTCCACCAGATAATTTAAGTCCTCTTTCACCGATTTGTGTATCATAGCCTTCGGGAAGGGAGGCGATCATGTCCTCTAAATGTGCTTTTTTGGCAGCATCTCGAATTTCTTCTTCACTAGCATCTTGTTTACCATAGGCAATATTTTCACGAATAGAGCCTGTGAACAAAAATACATCCTGTTGAACAATCCCGATCTGTGAACGTAAAGACTTCGTTGTAATATCTTGAATGTTCAATCCGTCAACGGAAATGGTACCCTCTTGAACATCATAAAATCTTGGTATGAGCGAACAAATAGTAGTTTTTCCAGCTCCAGATGGACCTACAAAAGCGATAGTTTCTCCTGCTTTAATAGACAAGCTAATATCGTTTAATACGGGTTTATGTTCATCGTAACGGAAACCAACCTTCTCAAAGGTTATATCTCCTTTTAAATGCTGAACTGTAAGTGCATTAGGCGAGTCCTGAATTTCAGGATCCTGCTCAACAAGCTCTAAAAAGCGTTTGAACCCAGCCATTCCTTTAGGATATAGTTCAAGTAGTGCAGTAATTTTATCAACTGGTTTGATTAACACGTTGACATACAGAACAAAACTTACAAGCTCTCCATTACTAAGAGTTCCTTTGTACGTAAACCAAGCTCCTACAACAAGTACGACCAGTGTTACTAGCCTAGTTAACATATAAATACTAGAATGTGTGCCGGCCATTACTTTATAGGCAACAAGTTTTGCTAAACGGAACTGACCATTATCTTCTTTGAAACGAGCAATTTCGAAAGATTCATTGGTAAATGATTGAACGACGCGAACGCCAGATACACTGTCCTCTACTCGAGCATTTACATCGGCAATTTTACCGTACATGTTTTTCCAAGCTTTATTCATCATAATGTTGCCATACGTTGCTACGATGGATAAGAATGGAACCATGACAATTGCGATAATTGCAAGTTCGGGATTGATATTGTACATAATTGTAAATGCCCCAATTACTGTCATAAATGCGATGAACAAATCCTCAGGACCGTGATGGGCAAGTTCACCAATATCAAATAGATCATTTGTGATTCGACTCATAATATGGCCTGTCTTAGTATTATCGAAGAATCGGAATGATTGGCGTTGCACATGAGTGAATAATTGCTGTCTCATATCGGTTTCGATATTTATCCCAAGCTTATGACCAAAATAACTTACAACATACTGTAGAAAAGTGCTGATTATATAGACTACTAACAGCAGGATACTTATTTGTGTAATCATGCTCCAATCCTTAGTAGGTAGCAAATCATCGATAAACCGTTGAACTGCTACTGGAAATGCGAGCTCTAAAATTGCGACAAAAACAGCACTACTAAAATCAATGATAAACAGTCGCTTATGCGGTTTGTAATATGAAAAAAACTTCTTGAGCATTTAAATCGCTCCTTCCTTCTGTCATAACGACTATTATAACTAACAATTTCAAAAGTCGAAATAATTAAATTCGATAGAATAAATAAAAATTCCAATTTTCGTCAATTTAGTTGGAGAAAATCATTTGAGAATGTTGAAATTACGCTTTTTCTAATAGTAATCTTCCTAATTGAAATATAAAAGGTTTTTTGACAATTGAAAAAGGGAAGTTTATAATAATTGTCTTGTTAGTTTAAGGTATTAGGTAACTTTTCATATGCTCTAACTATATTAAGTGGAGTTTATTCCTAATATTTTCAAAATTAGAAAAGAGGTAAAAAGAATGGCATCAAGAGAAGAGATTGTAAAATCTGTCCCTCAAAAAGGGTTTTTTGGTCATCCGAAAGGATTACTATCATTGTTTTTCACAGAGTTTTGGGAGCGTTTTTCTTACTATGGAATGCGCGCAATCCTAATCTACTATATGTATTACGAAGTAACACAGGGTGGACTAGGACTAGAACGTTCTACTGCTAACTCAATTATGGCTGTGTATGGTTCACTAGTATACATGTCTGGGATTATTGGAGGATGGATTGCTGACCGCCTATTCGGTACAACGAAAACTGTTTTCTACGGTGGTGTCCTAATAATGATTGGTCATATCGTCTTGGCATTCCCTGGAGGATTGACTACTTTATTTGTGTCGATGGCATTAATCATCATAGGGACAGGCTTGCTAAAACCAAACATTTCAAGCATTATCGGAGATCTTTATTCGAAAGAAGATACTCGCCGCGACTCAGGATTTAGTATTTTCTACATGGGGATTAACATGGGGGCATTTATCGCACCTTTAATCGTCGGGACAATTGGTCTTGAATATAACTTCCATTTAGGATTCGGAATTGCTGCAGTTGGTATGGCGTTAGGGTTAATTGTATTTTTAATCACGAAAAAGAAATATTTAGGATTAGCGGGTACATATGTGCCAAATCCAATGTCTAAAGAAGAACGTAAAAAGGTATTAACGAGAATTGGTATTGCTTTAGTTATTATTCTGGCGGCCGGATTTATATTGATACAACAGGGTATATTAACGATTGATGGTTTCATCATGACTGTCTCTATTCTAGGTATCGTTATCCCTACTCTGTACTTTATAGTTATGTATAGAAGTAGCAAAACAACAGAAGATGAAAAGTCTAGATTACTAGCTTATATTCCGCTTTTTGTTGCTGCTATGATGTTCTGGGCAATTCAAGAGCAAGGTTCGAATATTTTAGCACAGTATGCTGATGAACGCGTAGATTTAATGATGGGATCTTTTGAGATTTCACCTGCTTGGTTCCAATCTTTAAATCCATTATTTATCATTGCATTTGCACCAATGTTTGCTTGGATGTGGGTGAAGCTAGGAGATAGACAACCGTCAACTCCGAAAAAATTCGCTTTTGGTTTGTTTTTTGCAGGGATGTCCTTTATCGTAATGATTATTCCAGCTTACTTCAATGGAACAGACTCATTAGTTAGCCCTTTTTGGCTTGTACTGAGCTTCTTCCTTGTAGTATTAGGTGAATTATTATTATCACCGGTAGGATTATCTGCAACTACAAAACTTGCACCTGGAGCATTCGCAGCTCAAACGATGAGCTTATGGTTTATGACGAATGCATCAGCTCAAGCTATCAATGCTCAAGTAGTTAAATTTTACACGCCGGAAAACGAAATTATTTACTTCGGTGTTATTGGAGCAGTAGCTTTAGTTATTGGTTTATTACTCTACTTCATGACTCCATTGATCCAAAAATATATGCGTGGCGTTAAGTGATTTCAAAAGAGCAAAAACATGGACGTTTTGTTAAGGTCAATACCTTTTTCTAGCGTGTTTGAAGGGCTATAGTTGAACGTTTTGTTCTATTGTTAACGAGGGAATTTTAGTGATATTGGTGTGGTGTCATTCACAACCAATATCACTTTTTTTTCGGCAATCTATTAATTGAAGTGAAAATTGACGATTCTAGCTGAGATGGAAATCGCAGTATTATTCACTCTTTCAAAATAATGAAACTTTTTTAGTAATCATCCCGTAAAGTAAGTATCTTACTGAGAAGGGATGATATTTTTATGAAAAAATGGACAATGTTATTATCAGTAGCAACATTATCGTTAGGTCTAGCTGCTTGTAACGAAACTGCAACTCCGGTACAAGAAAAAGAGGTAACAGAAACTAGTAAACTCACTTTACAAGAAGTATATGACAAATCAATGAAAGCCTCAGAAGAGCTGAAGAGCGTAAAAGGCACGATAGATATGAAACAGACAATGAGTATTCCAAGTGAAGAAATGACTTTGGATATTAAATCTGTGATGGATATGGAATATATAATAGAGCCGATGCAAATGCACCAAAAAGGTACAACCACTATGATGGGTGTTAGTGAAGGCGGTGAATCTCAAGTGACTGAGATGGAGACTTATATTACAGAAGATGGAATGTATGTGTTTGAAGGAACTACTGCACAATGGATGAAGTTTCCTCAAGAGATGGTAGACCAAATGATGGGTGCTACAAACCAAACTGATCCTGCAACTCAACTGCAGCCTTTACAAGAGTATTTAGAACAAGTGGAATTTGAGCAAGACGATGAAAACTATATTTTAACACTTGAGGGTAGTGGTGAAGAGTTTACGAGTCTTGTAAAAGATCAGGTAGATGAAGCACTTCAAAGTCTCACTACAGAAGAAAATGTTAACTTAGACTTTACTATTCATTCGGTTGACTACCTAGTTCATATTGATAAAGAATCATTCCAAACGAACAAATTAGATATGGTGATAGATATGGATATGACTATGAACGGAGAGATGATCAATTTGAACATGAATGCTAAAACAGATTTCTCTAAGTTCAATGAAATAGATAAAATAGTCGTTCCACAAGAAGTTATTGATGGTGCTACAGCGATTTAATCAAATTATAGTTGTTAAGCATTTAACAGGAGGCTGTTGTAATTGTTGCGAAAAATCAACAATTACAACAGTTTTTTTAAATTAGGGTTAAAGTATAGTAAGATAGAGTAGGACTAAAATACGCTGAAGAGGCATATAGGTGTATTATCAATTGAAAATCATTTTCATTTAACCGTTGACATAAATAGTCAAGGTGCTATAATTGGACTGTGAGTAATTGATAATGATTTTCAATATCGCCCATTCACAAAAAGAATGACGAGGATAGTTATGAAAAAAAGATATCTTATAATTGCACTAGTAGCGCTTTCTCTCTTATCTCTCTTTGTTGGTGTATCAAGTATCTCACCAATGGATTTATTAGACTTTAAGTCGGAAGAGACCGAAATTTTTCTTATAAGCAGACTACCTAGACTAATTGCCATAATACTTGCAGGAGCAGGGATGAGTATTGCAGGTCTAATTATGCAAAGTCTTAGTAGAAATAAATTTGTATCTCCAACTACTGCTGGTACGCTTGATGCGACTCGCTTAGGGATTTTAATCTCGATGCTTGTATTTACAAATGCAACATATATGCAAAAAATTTCCTTTGCATTTATATTTGCTTTAGCAGGAACACTGCTATTCATGCAAATTTTAAATCGGATTAAATTTAAAGATGCAATATTTGTTCCGCTAGTAGGGTTAATGTTCGGAAATATTTTATCTTCTATTGCGACGTTTTTTGCTTACAAATCAGATATTATTCAAAATATGTCTGTCTGGTTACAAGGAGACTTCTCTTTAATATTAAAGGGGAGATACGAATTACTTTACATAAGTGTTCCAGTACTGATTCTTGCTTATATTTTTGCGAACCGCTTTACAGTAGCAGGAATGGGTGAGGATTTTGCAAAAAACCTCGGTCTTTCTTACAACAAAGTGTTGAATCTAGGTTTAGTACTAGTCGCTTTAATATCAGTTACCGTTGTTTTAACGGTCGGAATGATTCCATTTTTAGGATTAATCATCCCAAATATTGTCTCGATTTTTAAAGGGGATCATTTGGAAAAGACATTACCACACACAGCATTACTAGGAGTTATTTTCTTATTGATATGCGATATTATAGGACGGGTAATTATATTCCCTTATGAAATTCCGATTAGCATGACGGTTGGTGTAATCGGAAGTGCAATCTTCCTGTTCATGTTGTTTAGGGGGAAAGCATATGCGTAACAGTACGAAAATGATGATATTAATAGGCATAGTTTTAATTTCAACAGCACTTTATCTATTCCATGGATTGAATGGAAGCTATGATTATGCATTACCACGTCGAGCGATTAAAGTATTGGCAATGGCGCTAACAGGAGTAGCGATTGCATATTCAACTGTTATTTTTCAGACGATTACACATAATAAAATCTTAACGCCGAGTGTTATGGGCCTTGATTCCCTATATATGTTAATCCAAACAATTATTTATTACTTCTTTGGTTCCATGTCCATTTTAGTTATAAATAAAAACTATAATTTTGCTATATCAGTTATTGCAATGATTGTATTTGCATTACTACTATATAAGTTTCTATTCAAGGCAGGAAAACGTCCAGTTTACTTCCTGTTACTTGTAGGTATTATTCTAGGGACGTTCATGGGAAGTATTACAACATTCCTTCAAGTACTCATTGATCCAAACGAATTTACAAGCTTACAGAATAAGATGTTCGCAAGCTTTAATAATGTGAATGGTGATTTAGTCTGGCTAGCATTAGTTATTATCTTACTAACAGTAGTTTATGGCTGGCGAAACATACGTGAACTAGACGTATTATCACTTGGCCGAGATAACGCCATTAACCTTGGTGTGGATTATGACAAAATTGTTAAAACAATGCTAGTATTGTCATCGATATTAATAGCAACTTCAACGGCACTTGTTGGACCTATTACATTTTTCGGACTAATCGTAGCGAACCTATCGTACCAATTCTTTAACACGTACAAGCATACAACGTTAATCATTGGAGCAAGTTTAATGAGTTTAGTAGCTTTAATTGGTGGTCAGTGGGTTGTTGAACGTATATTTACTTTCGATACAACGCTGAGCGTTATTATTAACTTCATTGGAGGAATCTACTTCATCTATTTACTATTAAAGGAGAGTCGAACTTCATGATTCAAGTCAAAGAGGTTTCTAAGTATTTTGCTAAAAAGCCAGTTGTGGATAATGTTAGTGTAAATATTCAGTCGGGTAAAATAACATCGTTTATTGGACCAAACGGTGCTGGAAAATCTACACTATTATCAATGGTTAGTCGTTTATTGGACGCAGACACGGGAGAAGTTCTTTTAGATAAATCAGACGTGAAAAGATGGAAATCCAATGACTTTTCAAAACGCGTTTCCATTTTAAAGCAATCAAATTTTATGAATGTCCGTTTGACTATTCGTGAGCTAATTTCATTTGGACGCTTTCCTTACTCTAAAGGCCGTTTAAATGAGGAAGACGAGAAAATGGTCGACCAAGCAATAGAATATATGAATTTAGGTGATTTACAGGATAGTTATATGGACGAACTTTCCGGTGGTCAACGCCAGCGAGCATTTATCGCAATGGTTATTGCCCAAGATACCGAATATATCCTACTCGATGAGCCTTTAAATAACTTAGATATGAAACATTCTGTTCAAATTATGAAGATTTTACGTAAGCTTGTAGAGGATTTAGGTAAAACAGTTATTATTGTTTTACATGATATCAACTTTGCATCTGTTTATTCAGACTATATTGTAGCCTTAAAAGACGGTCGTGTTGTAAAAGACGGACCAACACATGAAATTATTAACTCTGATGCACTTAAAGAAATTTATGACATGGATATTCCTATCCAAGAAATGAATAGCTGTCGCATCTGTGTATATTTTAACTCATAGGAAAAGAGGAATTAGACAAATGAAGAATTATAAGTTTTTAGCTGTAATGTTTGCTTTACTAGTACTAATTTTAGCTGCATGTGGTGCAGAGGATGAAACAAAAAAAGACTCATCAACAACAGATAAAAAAGCAACGGAAGAAACAAACGGGGCTGAAGAAGCATCTGTATACCCATTAACAATTGCTCAACCTGAAGGATATGCTGAAGTAACGTTAGAAGAAAAACCAGAAAAAGTTGTAGTATTTGACTTTGGTTTCCTTGATACATTAGATGCACTTGGAGTGGATGTAACAGCAGTACCACAAGCTAACGTTCCCTCTTATTTGGATAAATACGCAGATGAAGCGGCATATGAAAATGCTGGTGGATTAAAAGAGCCTGATTTCGAAGCTATCGCTGCAATGGACCCAGATGTTATCTTTATCTCTGGACGTCAAGGGGATGCATATGAAGAACTAAGTAAAATTGCTAATACAGTATTCGTTGGTGTAGATACAACAGATTACATGAATTCTTTTAAAGCTAATACAGAATTAGCAGGTAAAATTTTTGAAAAAGAAGCAGAGGCAACTGCTGCATTAGAAGAAATTGATGCGAAAATTGCTGAAGTAACGGAGAAAACTACTGGTATGGAAGAAAAAGCATTAGTAGTACTTGCCAATGAAGGTGAATTAAGTGCATATGGTGCTGGATCACGTTTTGGTGTCATCCATGATGTTTATGGTTTCCCACAAGCTGATGAAGCAATCGAAGCTTCTACACATGGTCAAAGTGTAGCTTACGAATATGTATTAGAGAAAAACCCAGATATCCTATTCGTTGTAGATCGCGATGCAGTAGTGAGTACAGGCGAATCAGGTACTAAAAAAGCAGTTGAAAATGAAATTGTAAATAAAACGAATGCAGCTAAAAACGGTAAAATTATTTACCTTGATCCAGAAATCTGGTACTTAGCTGGTGGTGGTATTGAATCCGAAAAGGCTAAAGTCGATTCAGTATTAGAAGCACTTAAATAATATACTTAAGTCAATCTAGTCAGCGCGGACGGAGAAAAACACTATGTTTTTCTCCGTTTTTTCTTGAAGATTTATAGTACATAGCCCAGAGGGAAGGGAATGCAAGATAGCCCATAACTATGTACATACAGCCCATAGCCAAGCTACGTATCCTAAAAAACAGGGTGAAAGCCCATAAGTTTTCGAAAATAGCCCAGAGGGAATGCAAGATAGCCCATAACTATGTACATACAGCCCATAACCAAGCTACGTATCCTAAAAAACAAGGTGAAAGCCCATAAGTTTTCGAATATAGCCCAAAGGGAATGCAAGATAGCCCATAACTCTGTACATACCGCCCGTTACCATGTACAGATGACAGCCTTGTATTTATTGTACATCCACAATTTTCTAGCTTATAATTTTGTTATTGGATAGGAGGGATTTTGTGAAGAAATGGTTTTATCCACTTAGTGTAGTAACATTATTAGGATTTGCTACTCTGTTTTTATATTTCAATACGAAAGAAATAGCTCAGTTCGACTATCAGATGTCACAGTTTTTTGGCGATAATAAAGTGATTGGGTTATTTCATTACTTAGGGGAAACTAAATTTATTATATTTATTACGCTTATATTAATAGTCTATTTATGGTTTCGTTCAAAAAATTATCGTGGAATGCTCTTTGTTGTATTATCTATAGGGTTTGGAAATGTACTTAATCAAATGCTTAAAAAGTGGGTTGAAAGAGAACGTCCTGATGTCCCACAACAGTTAGAGACCTTTAGTTTTCCCTCCGGTCATGCAATGGTAGGACTTTTATGTTTGTTTACGATTGCTTACTTTTTAACTGAGCATCAGTCCAGTAAACTGAATCGGATCCTAATATGGATAGTTACCATATTTATCAGTGTGATGGTCGGGCTATCTAGGATTGCTGAACACCGGCATTTTGCTTCAGATGTATTAGCTGGATGGATGATTGGGTATTCTTGGTTTGTAATCGTGGCTTTGTGGTATGAATATAGAAACAGAGTTTTTAAAAAGCATACACAGTAAAAACCTTTCCAGGCTGGAAAGGTTTTTTTAGGAGGAGAGAGACATATGTTCGAAATACCAGAGAAGCTTGTAAAACTAGGGATCGATCGTATAGAGGGATTTCCTGTAGAGGGATTTGTTAAAGGAAAAGGACCAGAAAAACCAAGTATACTGCTGATAGGTGAAGCTCCTGGAGAGAAAGAGGCGATAGGAGGTATACCGTTTATCGGTAGAGCTGGAGACGAACTAAATAAGTCATTAGCGAGCATTGGATTGACTAGAGAAGACGTATATATGACAAGTGCAGTTCGTAGTCGTCCATATGTATGGAGGGAAAAGAAGGCTCGAAATGGTGAGTTAATACAAAGAAAGTATAATCGTCCCCCTACTCAATTAGAGGTGGTAGCACATGCACCAATATTAGATTATGAACTGGAAAATATTGTACCTCATATTATTGTGACATTAGGAAATGTAGGTTTACAACGATTATTGGGAAAAGATGCAAAGGTTTCTGTATTGCATGGCGAGTTACTTCATCGACCAGTGCGCCATCTGAAATCTCTTAGTTCTACTGAATTTATATGGTCGACTGAAAGCTATATGATTATTCCTACCTACCATCCTGCATCCGTATTTTATCGACCGTCCAATCGAGACTTCCTCGAGCAAGATTGGTTTAATATCGGAAATTATTTAGCGAATAGGAAATATTAACTGAAATCAGATTTATAAAAGATAAGTAAAAGTTTTAAAAAATATTGACTCCTTGTATACGTTTGTATACAATTACATTAAAGTATACAAACGTATACAAAGAGAGGTACTAATAATGAAAAGTGAATCACATCCAAGAGGTAGACGTGCTCACCTTGACGAGCACCATCGCGGAGGACGACGTAAAGGAAGATCAGACGATGTAGAAGGAACAGAAAAAAGAAATGGAGCTAAAACGTTCCGACGAGGTCGAGCACTAGCTTTTTATGATATGATGAATATGAAATCTATATCGTTAAAGAAACAATTAGAAACCCCAGAATTACAATCAATTAATCCAATTATAGTGGGTGAATTGAAGGCAGTGGAAACTCTTATGGAGGAGTTTGCACAGTTATTTGAATTATATGAAGTAGTGGAAACGACTCAAGAAGTTACATATGAAGATAAGTCAATTGATACACAGAGCTAAAAATAAGCACCACAAAGTTATATTTTAATTGGAGGAATGGAAATGTTAGTACAAATTCGTAAATGGACAGTGACAGAAGGAAATGCTGATAAAATTCTTGAACGTTTTAAGAAAAAACCGGATCAAGGTCCATCATTAATTGAGCAACGTGAAGGATTCATAGGGCGTGAGTTATTAGTGAAAAATGTTCGCCGAGGTGAAGAAGAAGTATTAATGATTGTTCGTTGGGCTTCAGAAGAGGCTTGGAAGGCATGGGAAAAGAGTCCAGAGCATATTGCGGGACATAAAAATAAAATTAAAGAGCACGGTGGAAAACCACCACAACCTGAATATGTAATCGCTATGGAGCATGGTAGTTACACTGTGGTGGAATAGAATAATAGCAATCACGTAATTATATAAGAATTTTATATATTAAAATGTAGCATTGGGTTAAGTGTCTTATACACTTTTTCCAGTGCTTTTTCATTTATATGAAGGAGAGATGTGGCGTCGTTCCATTTCAATCGACTTGGCAAAAATATAGGTTAAACCTAGTTAAGTTGGGGAACAAATTGAATGAGGGGGTGTTACTACCCTAAGTTTTAGGAAAGGTAATTGTCGAAAAATAAAAAAATAATGTTTTCGTCGGTCAAAAAGAGTTGCACTAAGGAAACATTTTACGTATAATAAATGAAAATAGATTAAAAAGAAAGAAGTTGGGTCAATGGATGGAAATGTAGTCTTTGCTTTGTTACTTACATTATTTGCTGGTCTTGCAACTGGGATTGGTAGTTTGCTATCTTTATTGACATCTCGCACAAATACAAAATTTTTATCGGTTGCCCTAGGTTTTTCAGCTGGTGTCATGATTTATGTATCCTTGGTAGAAATATTTGTGAAGGCTAAGGATTCACTCGTAGCAGAACTTGGAGAGACTAATGGCTATTGGATGACATTAGTTGGTTTTTTCGGTGGGATGTTTGTAATTGCAGTAATTGACCGATTAATACCCACACTTGGTAACCCACACGAAGTTAAAAGCGTAGAAGATATGGATGTCAAATTAAGCAACCCAGAGCATACAAAATTGATGAAAATGGGTGTATTCACAGCTCTTGCAATAGGAATTCATAATTTCCCAGAGGGAATTGCAACCTTTGCATCTGCTTTACAAGATCCCAATTTAGGAATTGCAATTGCAATTGCGGTAGCTATTCATAATATTCCGGAAGGGATTGCCGTGGCAGTACCTATATACTATGCAACAGGAAGTCGGAAGAAGGCCTTTAAATTATCCTTTTTATCTGGCTTAGCTGAACCAGTCGGAGCGTTCGTTGCTTATTTAGTACTGATGCCATATTTAAATGGAGTAGTATTTGGAGTAGTATTTGCAGCAGTAGCAGGAATTATGGTCTTTATTTCATTGGATGAATTACTACCAGCAGCGAAAAAATATGATGAAACCCATTCATCTATTTACGGAGTAGTTGCAGGGATGCTAGTAATGGCATTAAGTCTAGTATTATTAGCTTAATAAAGGGCAGTGCGACTTCGTTTGAAGGTTGCACTGCCTTTTTATTAGGAACGTATAATAGTTCTCTATTTTGTGGACACTTTCTTTATCGGGCACTTTCTACATCTTTTATCGTCACAACAATACCTGTACGATTCATAGGTACCGCGACCAGTTCAAAATTAGGGAACTGCCCTTTTAAGTTGGAGATAAAATCATCTTCTGCTCCTTTTTCTAAAAGTGAGAGCAGAGTAGGTCCAGCACCACTAATACAAGTTCCATAAGCACCCGCGTGTTTAGCGGCAACTTTAATCTCTTTACTCTGTGGGATTAAATCGAGTCGGTAAGGCTCGTGAAATAAATCCTGTTCCATAAAAGTACCAGCCTGTTCAAAAGCTTGTGATAGAAATGCTGCGGTTAACAAGTTTGCAGTCGCACTTGCTTGCGCTGCTTCTTGACGTGTATAGGTGTCCGGTAGTACCTGTCTCGCTTTTGCTGTTTTTAACTCAAAGTTAGGAATAAATAGCACAAATGAAGCTTCGATATGATTAGCATGAAATACATTTATCTCGCCACTGTCTGCATTAGAGGAAATGGTAAATCCCCCGTAAATGGAGGCAGCTGCGTTATCAGGGTGTCCTTCCATAAGTGTTGCTACTTTTAATTTGTCTTGTGTAGTAAGATGTAATTCCATAATTTGATTGGCTAACTCAATCCCCGCTACAATGGCGGAGGCGCTGCTTCCCATCCCGCGTGCTAGTGGAATATCACTCTTCACTCGTACTGTGCATGGAGGAAGTGAAAACCCATGTAACTCAGCAGTTTTTTCGGCAGCTTGGACTATTAAGTGATCCTGTGGATTTGGAACATCTGGAAGATTACCTGTTAAATTAATAATTTCCCAGGCAGAACCTAGCTCGACTTCAAGCTCTAAATATTTATCTAGAGCAATGCCAATTGAATCAAATCCCGGTCCAAGATTTGCAGTACTTGCTGGTATAGATATACACCAAACCATTATGCTAGCACCTCCTCTATAAATGCGCTAAGTGCAGATGCATTACTTTCAAGTTTATGTGGTTTAGAAACTTTTACGTCGATTGCAGTTTGCGGATCTTTTAAGCCATTTCCAGTTAATACTGCAACTACTTTACTTTTTGGTTTTATTTTTCCGCTTTTTACTGAGCGTAATAGTCCTGCGATAGATGCACATGAGCCTGGTTCCGCGAAGATACCTTCTCTGCTTGCGATTAGTTTGTAGGCTTCGATAATTTCATCATCAGTTACAGCTTCAATGACACCATTAGACTCATCCCGTGCTGCTTCTGCGCCTTTCCAGCTTGCAGGATTACCGATACGAATTGCAGTAGCAATTGTCTCAGGGAATTCGATAGGCTTTCCTTGAACAATGGCAGCAGATCCTTCTGCTTCAAAACCGAAGATTTGAGGTAGACCTGTTTGTTTTTTCTCGTTATACTCTTTAAATCCTTTCCAGTAAGCAGTAATATTACCTGCGTTTCCTACTGGTATTGCTAGATAGTCAGGTGCAGTGCCTAACACATCGCAAATTTCAAAGGATGCAGTCTTTTGTCCTTCAATTCGATATGGGTTAACAGAATTCACAAGCGTAATTGGAGAGGTTTCGCTAATAGCACGGACCATATCAAGTGCTACATCAAAGTTCCCTTCTATTTGAATTACTTCTGCTCCATACATATATGCTTGAGCCAACTTTCCGGCAGCTACTTTTCCTTCTGGTATAACAATAACTGCTCGCATACCTGCACGAGCGGCATAGGCAGCTGCCGCAGCTGAAGTGTTTCCTGTAGAAGCACAAATAACTGCCTTGCTTCCTTCTTCTTTTGCTTTAGCAACCGCAAAAACCATACCTCTATCTTTAAAAGATCCAGTGGGATTTGCTCCTTCTATCTTTACGTATAATTCAATACCTAGTTCTTTCGATAAATTTTCCAACTTAATAAGAGGCGTATTACCCTCAAGTAAAGTTAATTTGGGTGTTTTTTCTGTTACTGGTAAAAACGCTTTATATTCTTCGATTAATCCTTGCCAAGCCATGATAAATTCCACCTCTCTGTTCTCCTTGAATAAACATATGTATTTGTATAAAGGACATTTTACTCTAATAAAGTGGAAAAAACAAGATAAAATTTATATTGTAACTTTGATGTTCCAAGCGTATACTAAACAAGTAAACTAAAAACTTTACAGGTGTAAAGACAGGGGAGAAATACACGGCTATGAAAGAACAAAAAAAGATATCGAAAAATAAACTATTAGGAATAGCAGGGCTTGCATGGATGTTCGATGCAATGGATGTTGGAATTCTATCATTTGTAATTGCGGCTTTAGCGGTAGATTGGAATTTATCTCCAGAACAAATGGGGTGGATCGGAAGTGTCAACTCTATAGGGATGGCAGTAGGGGCTCTCGTATTTGGAGTTTTTGCAGATAAAGTAGGTCGAAAAAAAATATTTATGATCACTCTACTGATGTTCTCTATCGCAAGTGGACTGTCCGCTCTAACGACAACATTAGCTGCATTCCTAATTTTAAGATTCTTTGTTGGAATGGGACTTGGAGGAGAACTTCCAGTAGCTTCAACATTAGTATCTGAAAGTGTGGAGGCAAAAGAACGTGGTAGAGTAGTTGTTTTATTAGAAAGCTTTTGGGCGGCTGGATGGATTATTTCTGCAATAATTGCTTATTTTATTATTCCTGATTACGGCTGGAGAATTGCTTTACTAATCACTGCATTGCCTGCATTTTATGCAATTTATTTACGTTTAAAATTACCTGATTCCCCTAAATATACGGAGAAAAAATCGGAATCTAGAAGTATTATGCAAAACATGAGTGAAGTTTGGACAAAGAAATATGCGAAGCGAACGTTAATGTTATGGATTGTATGGTTTACGGTCGTGTTCTCCTATTATGGAATGTTCTTATGGCTTCCAAGTGTGATGGTCATTAAAGGATTCACTCTCATTAAAAGCTTTGAATACGTATTGATCATGACCATTGCTCAATTACCAGGTTATTTCTCTGCAGCTTGGTTAATCGAGAAGGCAGGACGCAAATTTGTACTAGTTACTTATTTATTGGGTACTGCGGCAAGTGCTTTCGTCTTTGGTTCAGCAGAGACAACTACGTTACTAATAGTTTCGGGAATACTTCTATCATTCTTTAACCTTGGTGCTTGGGGAGCACTATACGCATACTCTCCAGAGCAATATCCAACTGTCATTCGTGCAACCGGTTCTGGTATGGCCGCATCTGTTGGACGTATAGGGGGAATTTTAGGACCGTTGCTTGTTGGAACTCTTGTAATGAGGGGCTATGAAATTGGCTATATCTTTACTATCTTCTGTATTGCAATAGTTATCGGTGTATTAGCAGTACTGTTCCTAGGTACAGAAACAAAACAAGTAGAATTAGAATAAATGCAAAAACCTGTTCCTATGAGAGCAGGTTTTTGTTTTGCCAGCAGAGAAAAACATAGTAAAATGAAGAAGGCCAACAAAGGGGGTAGAGGATGTTTCAGTTAAAACATAAACGTATACTCATCATCGGTTCAAGCGGTGCAGGTAAATCTACATTATCCAAACTACTGTCTGAAAAATGGGATTTGCCTTTAATCCATTTAGATGCACTTTTTTGGAATGAAGGATGGGTGCCTACACCAAAGCCGGAATTTCGTGAAAAAATACAAGCAGAACTAAAAAAAGATAAGTGGATCATAGATGGCAATTTTGACTCGACATTAGAGTTGCGAGCATCCTATGCAGATTTAATTGTCTTTTTGGATTTCTCTAGGGTATTATGCACGTATAGAGTTTTCAAAAGAGCATGGATCTACCGCGGCAAAACACGCCCGGATATGGCACCAGGCTGTAAAGAAAAAATGGACATAGAATTTGCAAAATGGGTATGGCGTTTTCCGAAGAATGTACGTCCACATACACTCGACATATTAAAAAAAGTAAAAAATACAGATATATGCGTTTTGCGAAATCCTAAAGAAGTTGAAGGATTTCTAATGACCGCGCCAAATGTTAACTAAAACGAACACCATAGGAGAATAACATCATGAATAACAAACAGCTAACAGCACAACAAGTAATCGATCTAATTCCTCATAATGCAGACATTATTCTTCCGCTAACGAATGGCGAACCTCATAAATTGTTGGATGTTTTAGAGGACCAAGCACATCAACTAACTAATGTAAAAATACATCAATTGCTTGCCTTACAATCTAGACAGTATATGAATGGTGCCTTTGCTGAAAAGCTACACCATGTCTCTTACTTTTTAAGTGGGGCGACGAGAAAACAATTCCACCAAGGCTTAGTAGACTTAGTACCAAATAATTTTCATGAAATGCCTCGTATAATAAGAAGCTCTACAAACCTGTCGATGATTATGGCTGTAGCTTCGCCAATGGACGAATTTGGTTACTTTTCCTTAGGAACACAGGCGGATATCGTAAGTGAGTTTATCGGTACAGTCCCATTTATATTAGAAGTGAACAAACATATGCCTCGCACTTTTGGGCAAAATCAAATTCACATTAGCCAAATAGCTGGATATGTGGAAAATGATCGTCCATTGTTTGAGGATGTTGCAGTTCCTATTGGCGAGAAGGATATGAAAATTGCTGAGTATGTGACGGAGACTATTAAAAATGGAGATACACTACAAATAGGTATTGGATCTATTCCAAACGCAGTAGTAAGTCTTTTAAAAAATCATCGTCATTTAGGTATTCATACAGAGATGTTTGTTGATGGAATTGTCGATTTAGTAAAAGCAGGTGCCATTGACGGAACACAGAAGTTTACGAATAAAGGTAAAATTATTGCTACATTTGCCCATGGATCAAAGAAAATGTATGACTTCTTAGACAACAATCCTGCCGTGGAGTTTTTACCTGTAAGTATTGTGAATGATCCACGAGAAATTGCTAAGGAGGAGCGTATTGTTTCGATTAATGCGACGACGGAGGTCGACTTATTTGGACAATGTGCATCTGAAACGGTAGCAGGAAATTACTATTCCTCTACCGGAGGGCAAGCAGACTTCGCTCGTGGAGTTCGCTTTGCTAAAGAAGGAAAAGGCTTTGTATGTATGACTTCTACAGCCAAGAACGATGAAATCTCTCGTATAAAACTAAGTCTTACTCCAGGCTCAGTTATCACGACTACCAAAAATGATGTAGACATGATTATTACAGAGTACGGGGTAGCTAAAATGTTTGGAAAACCAATTTCAGAACGTGCCAAACAACTTATCTCCATTGCGCATCCTAAGTTTAGAGAAGAGTTAACATTTGAAGCGAAAAAAAAGGGTTTTATTTAATATGAAACCAATTGAAGTAACTTTTTTTCAAAAACCAACTCTAGAACTTGCACGGCAATTATTAGGTAAATATATTGTTCATGAGCATCCAAGAGGGGTGCTCATTGGTAAGATTGTAGAAACTGAAGCATATATGGGACCAGATGACCGAGCGGCACATAGTTTTGGAAATAGGAGAACAAAGCGGACAGAGGTTATGTTTGGTGAGCCAGGTTTGATATATACATATCAAATGCATACGCATACGCTCATCAATGTTGTCTCGGCACCTACGGACATCCCTAATGCGATATTAATTCGAGCAGTAGAACCTGTGGAAGGATTAGATTTGATGAAGGAATTTCGTAACGATCTTCCGATGAAACAGTGGACAAGCGGACCAGGAAAATTAACAAAAGCTATGGGTATATCCATGGAACACTATGGTTCACATTGGACAGACAAGCCTTTGTATATGGCGGAAGGCGAACACGTAGCGTCTGTATCTACTGGTCCAAGAATAGGTATTCAAAATAGCGGAGAGGCTGTCCATTATCCATATAGATTCTGGGAAACAGATAATCCATTCGTATCGAAATCAAGATAACCAGAGATGGCCTAAAAAATAGGTCGCCTCTGGTTTTTATTATGAGAAATATTAGTTTGCGCGGACTTGTGAAATTAGTTGGATATAAGAAGGATTGTTGATTGGTTCGATTAAAATAGGACCCATTGAACCACTAAAACTCAATTTTATTTCTTCTTCTTTGATAGCTGTTAAAGCGTCCATTAAAAAGCTTGCATCAAGTGAAATCTTTAAATTTGTCTCGCCGGTGATTTCTTTAATAGGTTGTGTTTCTTCTATTAAACCTATCTCAGAAAAGTATGATGAAATTTTAATTTTAGTTTTATTTTCTATTTCTAGATGCACGTTGTTATTTCTCCATTCATTTGCAAAAAGACAGGCTCTATCGATACCCTGTAAAAACTGTTTTGTGTTTAAAGTGATAATCGTTTTAGCATCTTTTGGGAACAATCTCGATGTGTTCGGATAACTACCTTCGATAAGGCTTGAAAAAAGTGTTAGATCATCAGATTTAAATACAATATACTTTCCCGAAAAATAAATAGTAATCAGATGAATTTCATTTTTAATTAACTTAGAAAGCTCACGCAAACTTTTTTCAGAGATAGTAAATGATTCTTCAAAGTCGGATACTAATGAATATTTTCTTGAAGCTAGACGTTGTGAGTTAGTAGCGATAAATGAAATTTCGTTTGAGGATAATGTAATATTGATACCTGTCAATACTGGTCTCGAAATATTTTTAGAAACAGCAAACATAGTTTGTTCTATAATTTCTAACAGTTTATTACTCGGTATGCTAATGTGTTTTGATAAATCGATGTCTGGAAGAGTAGGGTATTCTTCAGAACTGAAACCATTTAAATGTATTGTGATTTCTTCCGATTGTATAGTTACCAATTGTTTCTCCAACATTTTAATATGAATATCACCGGGTAACTTTTTTACAATCTCACTTAAATGTTTTGCTGATAACACAACGCTACCTGTTTCAATAACATCTAATACTATATTGTTATTCAATGTTAATGGAATAACTCTTTCTATAGCTATTTCAGAATTACTTCCACTTAGGATTAAATGATCACTATTAACCACTATCTTAATACCTGATAACACTGGTAAAAGCACCTTCGTTGATACCACTTTACTAACATCTGAAATTGCTTTGGTAAAACAAACCTTATTTATTTTAAACTCCAATATATTCACCCCATCTATTTAACAATTCGACATAATGCTACAAATTCCTTTTCACAGGAAAAGATAGGCAAAACATACTGGATATCAAGTGCATACAATTTTAACTTTCTTCAAATTAAGAGACTTCCAAAATTAAATTTTTGGAAGCCTCTTTAGGAATATGTTAAAACGATTTTAAATTTGTTTTCCCATATAGTATTCATCTACAAATTGATCATGTATGATTAATGCGTTTTTTCGTGTACCCTCTAATTCAAAACCAAGCTTTTTATAGAGTTTTTGGGCATTGATATTTTCTTTAATAACAGTAAGTTCTAGCTTTGAAATGCCAGATTCTTTTGCCCATTTTTCACCTTGAAGCATTAGAGAAGAAGCAATTCCTTTCTTAGAAAAGGCTTGTTTGACCCCAATAACCACAGATGCTCGATGTACAGCACGTGGAGCTGGACCTCCTATAAACTGTACGTAGCCTGCGTATTGTCCGTTCATAATAGCTAAAAGTAGAATAGAGTTCGGTGAAGTTTTCCAAGTATTCAAGCTTTTACGGATACTTTGAACCGTTAATTGTCGATCAGATTTTCCGAATAACATAAAATCTGTTTCTGCAAAAATAGTTTCCTGTAAATTAATAAAGGGACGAGCATCTTCTAAATCTGCCTCGCGAATAATAAGAATGTCCTGAGTGTTCTTATCATCAGATGTCCGTTCATCTGTCTCATGCAAAACACTGTGAAAATGAACTGCTTTTCCAAGATCAACGCTTTTTACGGAATATCCGGAATCTGTCCATGCAAAATAATGGAGCGCAGGTGGCTTAGTTTTTTTCCACCAACTACTACTTAAATACGCAGCGTTAGGAAGAACATGTCCAATAATTGCTTCAATTTCAGTGTATGTTAATGTAATTTCTTTGTTAGTGGACTGTTTAAAAAAGTTAGCCAACGGTATGTATTTGCTCTCGGAGTTTTTGGGCATTAGGCATGTTCACTCATTTCTACTTAAGTATGAATTATATCCTAATTATAACATTATTGTTGATAAGTAAACATAACTTTAAATCTATCTATTAGTAAAATTGTTCCTATATTGAAAAAGTGTTACTTCGTATGGAAGTAACACTTTAACATGGAATTATTAAGCTTGTACTAATTCTAATTGCATTGCCGGTCCGAAGAATTCGAAATGAATATTTTCATTTGGAACTCCTAGCTCTAATAAGTGATTGATCATAGCTTCCATAAATCCTGCTGGACCACATACATAAACATCGCCGTTTACAATAGCATGTTCTTTTAGAACATCTTTCGTGATAAAGCCATCGCCACTTTCAGAGTAAAGCGCAACATATTTTGCATCATCCATGTTGTCCATCAAAGAGCGAATATCTTTATCAAATGGATGTAAGTTTGCATTACGGGCACTATAGATAAAGGATACAGAACGACTCGGATTGTTTTTCGCAATCGTCTCGAACATACTCATCATCGGTGTGATTCCAACACCACCACTTACGAATGTTACTGGTGTTGTTTTTAATGGATCCAAAATGAAATCTCCTGCTGGAGCAGTAAGTTCTACTTTGTCTCCAATATTTACATTATTATGAAGGTGGACAGATACTTTACCCTCCGGATTATTTTCATCCTCTTTTTTAACAGAAATACGGAAAGATTCACTGTCCGTTGCTTTTGATAAACTATATTGTCTATTCATCAAATACTTTTCTCCTGGAATGCTTACACGGATCGTGATAAATTGACCGGGTTCATAAGATGGTAATATAGAACCATCTGCAGGTTTCAAATAGAAAGAAGTGATATTATCGCTTTCTTTTACTTTGTCAGCAATAACAAAGTCCTTGAAGAATCTCCAACCACCTTGTTTAGATTCAGTAGCAGTATACATTTCTTCCTCAATGCCGATAAATGCATCCGCAATTACCCCATATGCTTCTGCCCAGGCATTAATAATATCATCTGTTGCTGCATCACCGAGTACTTCTTTAATAGCTCCAAGTAAATGTTCTCCAACAATTGGATAATGTTCTGGTTTAATACCTAAACTAACATGTTTTTGACCAATCTGTTTTACTACCGGAATGATTGCTGCAAGATTATCGATGTGAACAGCAGCAGCATAAACTGTGTTCGCTAGAGCAGTTTGTTGACGACCTTTTGCTTGGTTGGCGTGATTAAATATATTTAATAGTTCTGGATGAGCCTCGAACATATTTTTGTAAAAAGCAGTGGTAATAGCTACACCGTGTACTTCTAAAACAGGTGCTGTAGATTTTACGATGTCGATTGTTTTTTGAGATAACATATATACACACGTCCTTTTCATTTGATTACAAACACAATATACTCCTGTAAAACCTTAAAAGCAATATATAAAATACATCTTTAATAAATCAGACACATTTATACCACAATCTTGTCAAAATCGTTATAATAATGGAAGAATGGCGGTGGAAATATGAGAATGACTATGTATACAGATTTCTCACTACGCGTGTTAATATACCTTGGAGCCCAGGAAAAAAATAAACTTTCCACAATTAAAGCTATATCGGAGGCATATGGTATATCAAAAAATCATCTGATGAAAGTGACCCATGAGCTTGGGAAACTTGGCTATATAGATACAGTTAGAGGAAGAGGCGGCGGTATCCGTTTAGCAATGGAACCAGAAGTTATAAATATAGGACAAGTTGTAAGACATACTGAAGACGACTTTCATCTTGTGGAATGCTTTGATTGTCAAACGAATAGTTGTGCTATTACATCAGTTTGTGGATTACGAGCAGCACTTCGTATAGCGCTGAATGCCTATCTACAAGTACTAGATGGATATACATTGGCAGACTTTCTGCATCAAAAGCATAAATTAGCCGAATTACTTTTCGATGACGCTAAGGATGTATGATAAAATATAGTCGGAAATAGATTTTAGGAGGATTATTCATGGAAAAAGTACTCGTTTTTGGACATAAAAACCCTGATACAGACACAATTACATCTGCTATCGTTTATGCGCATTTAAAAAATCAGATTGGTGTAGAAGCGGAGGCAGTCCGTTTAGGCGATTTAAATAATGAAACAATCTTCGCATTAGAAAAATTTGGTTTTGAAGCACCAAGATTAATAGAAAACGTCTCCACAGAAGCAAAAAAAGTTATTTTAGTCGATCACAATGAAAAACAACAAAGTGCAGATGGTATCGAAGAGGTTCAAGTAACAGAAGTAATCGATCATCACCGTATTGCAAACTTTGAAACAGCCGATCCACTATATTACCGTGCAGAGCCAGTAGGTTGTACAGCGACTATTATAAACAAAATCTATAAGGAAAAAAGCATAGAGGTACCTGCAAATATAGCAGGATTAATGCTATCTGCTATTGTTTCAGATACATTACTTTTTAAATCGCCTACTTGCACAGAGGAAGATATAGTAGCTGCAAGAGAGCTAGAGGGAATTGCTGGAGTGGATGTAGAAAAGTATGGACTTGCAATGTTAAAAGCAGGAGCAGATTTAAGCGATAAGAGCTTAGAGGACCTACTTACACTAGATGCAAAAGAGTTTGGTATGGGTGAATCGAAGGTAGTCATCGCTCAAGTGAACGCGGTTGATGTCAACGATGTGATGAGTCGTCAAGCAGAACTAGAGGAACTAATCACTCGTGAAATCCAAGAAAAAGAATTGGATCTATTCTTCTTTGTCGTAACAGATATTCTAAATAATGACTCTGTAGCACTAGCATTAGGGAAATTAGCATTAAAAGCTGAAGCAGCATTCAATGTGAAGTTTGAAAACAATACTGCACTTCTAAAAGGTGTTGTGTCTCGTAAAAAACAAGTAGTACCTGCCTTAACAGAAGCATTAGCTGACTAAGAAATACTAAAACGATGCAAATTGCATCGTTTTTTCTATGCAGAATGCGGACATCTTCTAATTTCTAAAAGTATTTACTTGCTTTGACATGTCGTTTACTTGCGCTCAGGGAGAAATTACTTGCTTTCCTCTTTGGTTACTTGCGCTGGATGGCTAATTACTTGCTCAAGAAGGAGTTTTACTTGCGAAACGGAATATTTATCCAACATGAATGTACCTCTGTCAATCAATAGACTGTGTTTTTTTCACATATAAGCCAACAAGCAGTAATTTTGAATTCAAGATTTAATCCTATTACAATGTAGAAGAGGTGATGATGAAAATGAAAATTGAAGTTTGGTCCGATTTTGTATGTCCTTTTTGTTATATTGGTAAAAGAAGATTAGAGGAAGCTTTAGAACAAGCTGGTTTTACTTCACAAGCACAGGTAGAATTTAAAAGCTTTGAATTAGATCCAAATACACCAAAACAATCAGATAGAACTATGTATGAAGTGCTTGCAGAAAAATATGGTTCTACTGTGGAAGCTGCGAAAACGATGACGGCTGGAGTAGTAGAGCAAGCAAAAACTGTAGGACTAGATTATAATTTTGAAGCAATGAAGCCAGCCAATACTTTAGATGCACATCGATTAGTAAAATGGGCATCTGCACAAGGTAAAGCAAGAGAAGCAAATGAGTTATTGCTACATGCATACTTTATCGAGGGGAAAGAAATTGGAAATAATGATGTACTGCTTGATTTGATAGAATCGCTTGATCTATCAAGAGAAGAAGCAGAAAAAGTCTTAAACTCTAAGGAATACTTAGCAGATGTACGTATAGACATTGCTAAAGCAGGGCAAATCGGTGTCCGGGGAGTACCTTTCTTTGTTATAAACGACAAATATGCCATTTCAGGAGCTCAACCAACAGAAACATTCGTTGGTGCTTTACAAAAAGTTGCGGAAGAAGAAGGATTGTAGGCTAAAATAAAATGATGCCCAATTCAACCAATAGGGGAATCCACTATTGGTTTTTCTTATGGAAAAAAGGGTATAGAAAAAAAGTTAACAAAAAATTGGAGGAGAAACTATGGAATGGATTGGAAGTATGGTGGACTCAGTTAATAATGTTCTATGGAGTAATATACTGATCGCCTTGTTAATCATAGCGGGACTTTACTTTACCATTGGAACGAAATTTGTACAATTTCGTATGTTTGGAGAGATGTTTCGATTGATTGTCGAAAAGAAAGAAGAGAAGGGTGGAGTTTCACCTTTTCAAGCTTTTACAATTAGTACAGCTTCACGTGTTGGAACTGGGAATATTACTGGTGTAGCACTTGCAATTGGTGTTGGTGGCCCAGGGGCTGTTTTTTGGATGTGGGTAATTGCCGTAATCGGTATGGCAACTGCTTTTATCGAAAGTACACTTGCACAAGTTTATAAGGTGAAGGACGGAGATACCTTTAGAGGTGGACCGGCGTATTATATGGAGAAAGCATTAGGTACTCGTAAATTAGCTATTATATTTAGTATTTTATTAACACTGTGCTTTGGTTTTATATTTAATGCGGTTCAGTCTAATACGATATCAGCTTCCGTAGGAGAAGTATTTAGTATTCCTCCGTATGTAATAGGGATTTTGTTAGTGTTGCTAACGGCAACAATTATTTTTGGTGGTGTACATAGAATTGTTAAGGTGACTCAAATCATCGTGCCAGTAATGGCTATATTTTACTTAATAGTTGCCATATACGTTGTGGTGACTAATTTCTCAGAAATACCTACAGTACTTAGTTTGATCTTTACGGAGGCGTTTGGTCTTCGAGAAGCAGTAGGAGGCACTTTGGGTGCGGCAATCATGCAAGGTGTACGTCGTGGGTTATTCTCCAATGAGGCTGGGATGGGTAGTGTGCCAAATGCGGCAGCTACGGCAAGTATATCTCATCCAGCAAAACAGGGCTTAGTACAAAGTCTTGGAGTATTTTTTGATACGATTATCATATGTTCGGCAACTGCATTCATTATTATTCTGGCAGGTCTCTATAAGACAGGAGAAAGTGATGGAATTGTGTTAACGCAAAATTCGTTGGCAGAACATGTTGGAAGCTGGGCACCATATTTCGTAGCGATAGCTATTATCTTCTTTGCTTTCAGTTCTATAATAGGGAATTATTATTACGGTGAGACGAATATTGAATTTATCAATACACATAAGGGGTGGATGACTGGTTACCGCGTGCTAGTGTTAGCAATGGTCATGTTCGGATCTCTTGCACATGTACAACTAGTTTGGAACTTAGCAGATCTATTCATGGGACTAATGGCGATGCTGAATATTGCTGTGATACTGCTCCTTGGCAAAACAGCATTCCATGTGCTCAATGATTACACGAAGCAACGAAAAAAAGGAGAAAATCCGGTGTTTTATGCAAAAACAATTCCTGGTCTAAAGAACACGGAGTGCTGGGGTGAAGAGGATCGGTGATTTGAAGCGCAATTACAAATACAAGTCACTCACAAAAAACGTGCAGCTCAAATTGAGCATGCACGTTTTTATTTTCTTTCAAAAGAATGATATCTAGTACCTTGGAAGGTTAATACACCAAGATCATCCTCTGCAAGCATCCCATAATCTGAGCCACTAAGATGCAATTCTAAACGATCGCCACTATCAAATTGAAAAGTAACATAGTAGAACGTGGAAGCTGAGCTATCTCCTGCACCACCACTCGTTTTTGAGCGTTTAGTTACTACTTGAGCGGGTACAGATAACTTAGGCGAGTTATTGTTTTTATTCCACTGGGAGAGACTTTTAATAATCGTGAAAATAATAATTCCAAATACTAATAAAAATATAGCACCAACAAATATAGGTATACCACCAGCAAAAAATAAACCAAAATTATCCATGTACATACCCCTTACTAAAAACTGTTTTTCTGTTATACGCAAAATATTGAATAAAGTTTCAACAATAGATAGACACTGTAGAAAAAGGAGGAAATACAATTGTCAGATCAAATTTTACCTAAGGAATCTAAATCCTACTGGAGAGCAACTAATGACTTTCCACTATTCCCTAAAATAAATGATAATATCGAAACGGATATTGTTATTGTCGGTGCTGGACTAACTGGAATTACCGCAGCTTATTTGCTGAGTAGTAGCGGTCGAAAGGTGATAGTAGTAGAGGGGAGTCGAATATTGGTAGGAACTACAGGATTCACAACTGCCAAGGTGACTGCGCAGCATGGCCCTATCTATCAGCAACTAATTACTACCTTTGGAGAAGAGAAGGCACGGTTATACTATGATGCAAATACAGAAGCTAAAGAATTTATCAAACAGACAATCGAACAACTAGGCATACACTGCGACTATGAAACAATGTCTGCCTATATTTATGCAGATACCGAGGTTGGTATAGAAAAAGTGGAAAAGGAAATGGAGGCATACAACACTCTTGGCATAGAAGGTGCAACCTTGACGAAGGATACGGGACTACCTTATACGGTGAAGCAAGCGCTTAAGTTAGAAGACCAAGGTCAATTCCATCCAATAAAATATGCAAAGGCTTTAATGGATAAAGCAATAGAGAATGGTGTGCAATTTTTTGAGGAGTCTCGCGCTAAAACTATAAAATCGAATACAGTAGAATTGATGGAAGGCCAACTTATACGTGCAAACAAAGTATTAGTATGTAGTCATTTCCCTTTTAATGATGGAGATGGATTATACTTTGCACGAATGCATTCAGAACGTTCCTATGCTTTGGCTTCTATCGCACCGTCCAATTATCCAAAGGGAATGTATATAAATGTGGAGAAGCCCACTAGATCAGTACGAACTGCACTAGGTAATGATGGAAAAAGGTATTTGATGATTGGTGGAGAAGGTCATGTAACAGGTCGATTCGAAGGCGATACTAATGAAAATTATGAAAACCTCGCAGCTTTTGGACGAGAACAGTTTAAAGTGAAAAATTATGATTATCGCTGGTCTGCTCAGGATTTAGTCACTTTAGATCAACTGCCATATGTTGGTGAGATGACTGCAGGAAAGTCAGATGTATTAGTTGCAACAGGATATGCAAAATGGGGGATGACCAACAGTATAGTTGCCGCAAGCATCATGAGTGATCTTGTGCTGGAAAGGGATAACCGATATATAGAACTTTATAATCCAGCCCGTTCTAAACTGAAAAAAGAAGATATAACAAGCTTTGCAAAGACGAATGCAAGTGTTGTAAAGGAACTAGTTAAAGGGAAAACAGAGTTGGTAGATTTAAAGCTAGAGGATATACAATCCGGTAGTGGAGATATAATAATGATGGATGGTAAAAAGGTAGGGGCTTATAAAGACGATCAGGGAAAAGTATACCTTGTTAAACCTGCTTGTACACATATGGGCTGTAATGTTTCCTTTAATAATGCGGAAAGTTCATGGGATTGCCCATGTCATGGTTCAAGATTTAGTTATAAAGGGGACGTACTAGAAGGACCTGCATTTGAACCATTAGAAAAAGTTGAATACGTCGATTAATAGTAATTGGAAGATATGATTCCATAATAGTCTGATCACAGGGGAGTTACCTAAATTATATTGGGTAACTCTTTTACTATTGTTATTAATCGATATATCGATTAATATTATCGATATATAAGGAGTTGTTTTACATGAAAAAACGTAGAGGATTTATTCAAATGGCCATCTTGCATCTATTGGAGGAAGCACCGATGCATGGATATCAAATAATGAAGGAATTAGAAATTAGGTCGGGAGGACATTATTCTGCCAGTGCGGGAACAGTATACCCGGCACTTCAAGAATTGTTGGAAAAGGAAATGATAGAACTCGAACCTTCCTCCGATAAAAAGACTTATTGCATTCAAGAAAAGGGAAAAATTCGATTGCAGGAGTTTGCAAAAAGTAAAGAAGGTGCATTTTGGAGCAACTGGGAGGATCGATGGAGCTGGCAAAACTCTGATGAAGCTATTCGTTTAAAGGAGATTATCGATTTGTGGGAGGCGGAGCTTAGAAAAGCGATAAAGAAAAGCCGAAACACTCCCGAGAATTCGCCAAAACTTATTGCATTTATGAAAGAAATAACAGAGAGATTACAGACAGAGAACTATTAGGGAGTGAGATAATATGAAATCCTTTAGGGAATTACTTCCTTATGTTAAACCATATATGCTTTTTGCTATTTTAGCACCAATTTTTATGTGTATTGAAGTGGCCATGGATTTATTATCCCCGACAATCATGCAACATATTATTGATGATGGTATTGCTAATGATGACACAGCTTATGTAGTAAAACTTGGTATTTTAATGCTTGTAGCTGCAGTAATTGGGCTGATAGGTGGAGTAGGTTGTACTATATATAGTACTAGAGCAGCAGTAAATTTTGCGGCTGATATTCGAAGAGATGTTTTCAAAATGACTGAGAAGTTTTCAAGTAAAAATATGGACAATATTGGTGTGGGTAAATTAATAACGATTGTGACGAATGACATAACTGCTGTCCAACAAGCACTTATGATGACACTTCGTGTTTTTGTCAGAGGACCGCTATTATTTATAGGAGCAGTTGCGATTGTTTGGTTTACCGCTAGAGAGCTATTCCCTGTACTACTGGTTGTTATTCCCATACTAATTGTGTTAATCTACTTTTTCTCTTATAAAACAGGGAAATTATTTGCAAGAGTACAAAAAGCTATAGACAAAGTGAATACTAAGCTTCAAGAAACGTTTGCGGGTATACGTGTAATTAAGGCATTCAATCGACAAGATTATGAGATAAAAGCATTTAAACGTGTAAATGAAGAGTTAACGAAACGCAATATGTCTGCAGAACAGGTGATTCTTACACTAATGCCCGTTATGCTATTTATCGTCAATATTGGTGTAGTAATTGGGATGTGGATGGGTGCTATAAAAGTAAATGAGGGAACGTTAGAGGTCGGAGTTATTTTAGCGTTCACCAACTATTTAACGATTATTATGAACGGGCTGGTATCTAGTAGTCATGTATTAATGCAAATTACGAGGTCGTTCACATCTGCTGTTCGAATTCAACAAGTTTTGGAAACAAAAATTGATATAACTGATCCTACAACTCCTGTATCGGATAATAATATCAAAGGCGAAGTAGAGTTTAAATCGGTCTATTTTAGCTATAGTAAAAACGGAGAATATGTATTAAAGGATATTTCCTTTCATGTGAATAGTGGCGAAACTATTGGAATTATAGGACAAACAGGGAGCGGGAAGTCAACGCTCATTAAACTTCTTCCTCGATTGTATGACCCAGATTTAGGAGAGGTATTAATCAACGGGATAAATATAAAAGAGTATACTATTGAGAATTTACGAGAGTCAATTGGGTTTGTACCGCAGAATGCAAAGCTATTTGCAGGGTCAATAGCAGAGAATATACGCTTTGGAAAAGAAGAAGCTACCTTAGAAGATATGGAAAAAGCGACAAACTCAGCAGCGGCAAGTGAGTTTATAGAAAAATTAGAAGACCAATTTGCACATGAGCTTATGCAAGGAGCAACCAATTTGTCAGGAGGACAAAAACAACGATTATCCATGAGTCGTGCATTCATACGTCAACCCAAAATATTAGTTTTAGATGATTCAACTTCAGCTATAGATGCAATATCTGAAGTTCAGGTACAGCAAGCTCTTGGACAGTATTTATCGGATACAACTGTATTCATCGTATCATCCAAAGTCTCTTCTATTATAAATGCCGATCGAATTCTTGTAATGGAGGATGGAATGATCGTAGCAAGTGGTACCCATGAAGAGCTGCTTGTAGCGAGTGAGGTTTACCAAAGTATTTATGCAACACAAAGTGGAAAGGGGGTCCTTTCCTATGAGTAAGGCTTCAGCTAAACCTTCTTCTAGTGCAATAGGGCGTGCAAGAGGCCCAAGAGGATTTGGTGGACCAGTAGAGAAAGCAAAAGATAAAAAAGGTACGATAAAACGAATCTGGCGATATATGGAGAAACAAAAAATTGCTATTGTATTTTCGATTATATTAGTAATAATATCTACTCTATTAAACTTGTTAGTTCCTTATATGATTGGTGTAACCATTGATGAGTATATAATTCCTAAGGATATGGAAGGAACAATACGCTTCTTAGTAATACTAGCAATTGTGTATACAGCTGCTGCTGCGTTTACTTGGCTACAGAATTTTTTAATGGTTCGAGTATCCTTGAAAACGATTAGGTCATTACGACAAGATTTATATGAAAAGTTTCAAACTCTGTCTTTGCGGTTTTTCGATAAACGTACTCATGGAGATCTTATGAGTCGAGTTACGAACGATATTGAAAGCTTGAATAACGCATTAAGTCAAAGTGTAATTCAAATTATTTCTACTGTAATGATGGTGACAGGTGTAACGATAGCGATGTTTCTGCTTAACTGGGTGTTAGCAATAGTGTCACTGTTAGTAGTACCATTAGTTATTTTCACGACGAAAAAAATTATTACGTATAGTAGTAGCAACTTCATCAAAAGACAACGTGATTTAGGTGAGCTAAATGGTTTTATAGAAGAAGCCATTTCAGGAAATGAAGTAATTACACTTTTTGGGCAAGAAGAAAAGAATTTCAACAAATTCTCGCTTGTCAATGAAAGACTACGGCACTCGGCAACCGCAGCTGATACTGTATCCGGATTTCTAGGGCCTATCAACAACTTTATCAACAATTTAGGTCTTGCATTAATTATTGGAATTGGAGCTGTGATGACTGTACAAGAATTGGCAACAGTCGGTATAATTGCAGCTTTTGTAAATTATTCAAGACAATTCTTTAGACCAATTAATCAGCTTTCAACTTTATTGAATACCTTTCAGTCTGCTATAGCAGGAGCAGAGCGAGTATTTGAAATAATGGATGAGACTCCCGACCTTCAAGATCAGGAGAGCATAATTACAATAGATACTTTAAAAGGGGACGTTAAATTTTCTAATGTTCACTTTTCATATGAGACTGGAAAACCTATCTTAAAGAATATTAGCTTCGAGACAAAAGTAGGAGAAAAGATTGCCTTAGTAGGTCCAACAGGATCCGGGAAAACAACAATCATTAATTTGCTCATGCGGTTTTATGAGATTGACTCTGGGGAGATTGAAATTGATGGGATATCAATTCGGGAGTATCAAATAAGTAAGCTTCGTGAAAAAATTGGTATTGTTTTACAAGATACCTTTCTATTTTCAGGTTCTATTTTAGAAAATATTCGCTACGGCAGACTCGAGGCAAACGATGAAGAGGTAGTAGAAGCTGCTAAACTTGCATCTGCTCATAGGTTTATCAAGCATTTACCTGATAAGTATGACACGCAGGTTACTGGAAATGGGTCTAATTTAAGCCAGGGACAGCGACAATTATTAGCGATTGCTCGTGCTATTTTAGCTGATTCAGATATATTAATCTTAGATGAAGCAACTTCAAGCATTGATACGAAAACGGAGATAGATATACAGCAAGGACTAAATAGACTTTCGGAAGGCCGTACTAGTTTTGTCATAGCCCATCGCTTAAAAACAATAGAAAATGCGGACAAAATTCTAGTCATTCATCACGGTGAACTAATTGAAGCTGGAACGCATAAAGAACTTCTAAATAAACGAGGATTCTATTATGAACTATATGAAAGTCAGTTTAATATTTGAACTAACATAAATAAAGTTTGAGATTATTTGCATCTATGAAAGTAAGAACAAAAAACGTGTTTTAAGTACGTTATTCAGGTTATACTTTCACACATGAAATATATAGCATTCCATGTGCTCACATAATACAGTTATAAGTAAGAGGTGAGCACAATGTATAAAATTTTTTCTGTTAAACTATTGTTCGAACATATTTCTTCAACTGATACTATGTCAAACAAAATATATGAAGAGACTATTAATATTATTCGGGCTGTAAAATTAGAGGATGTTGATCGACTAGTCAAGGCTCACTATAAAGATGTCACCTATAAAAACATCTTTGGTGAAGACACGACGATAAAGCTCGCAATGATTCTTGATGTATTTGAACTAGTGGATAATATTGAAGAATCCTTGGAGTTTGTAGAGGTATATAGTCAACATATTATACTGGATGAAGAAGTGACGGTTGAATAAGAGATCATGGAGACAGTTCAATTTAATAATTAAAAACGAGTCCATGTACTGAAGAGGACTCGTTTTTATGTTTCCTAAATCTGTTTTTCGATACGTTTTGGTTAGATAAAATCGCCAACAGAAGTGATTTTTGGCTTGTCGTCTTCTGCAAGATGATTTGAACTCAAAACCGGTAGTGTGAATAGAACGAAACAAAGTAGAACTCCAAATACAATTTTCTTCATGACAATTCCTCCCAACTAGATACTTTTGATTGCTTCAAATGAAAATGAAAACCTAAATCATAGTAAATTGAAGCTTGTTTATATTGTTTAGTTTCAGCTAATCGCTTAGCTAAAACGTGGCAATAAATCATACAATTTTTATAGTCCTGCTTGCCACCGAAATAATCCAAAGCTTTCTTAAAAATAGCGATAATCTCTTGTTTCTCCAGTAATATCGCTCCATATACGGAGAAGTGGTTTGTATAAAGATCCTTCTTGCTATTGGATAGGTGCTCGGATATCTCTAGCCCCTTTTGTAGCCATACTAATGCATTCTGTAAATCACCATTTTTGTGATATTCCTTCAAAATAGATAAAATAGTCACAACTTTATCATCAGGGAAATGTTTTGCATCTAAACTATAAAAAAAGTGCTGCAATGCTTGATGAGAATCTTTTTGTAATGAGTAACAGGAACCTAAATTATGTTCAATCATGCCATTAAACTCAGAGGATTCTATTTTTGAATTGATATCTCTAGCTCTTTCAAAAGTAGCGAGAGCTTCCTTTAAGAGTCCTGTATTCTTTTGTGCAATCCCTAGGATTATTAAACACTCAATCGATCGTTCTATTAAAATCTCTTGATTGAAATATGAAATTGCTTCCTTTACATAATCAATAGCTAGAATGTAGCGGGATTCAGATAAAAGTGATAACCCAGATATGTAATATAGTTCTGCCATCTCCCAGTCGTCCATTCGAAATCCTTTGATCAACTGAAAGACTTCCTTAAAAATTTGAGATGCTTGGCTAAACTGATTATCTTGATAGGCAGTGATACCTTGAATCGTGTAGAGGTAAAATAACTGTTCAATTGTCATTTCTTTTTTGAATTCTTTCAAAATGTGGATATTATTTTTCATATCCAATACCTCAGGCAGCATAACCATTAGGCGAGCTTCTAATAAAAGTAACGTTAGTCGTTCTTCATCTAATGGATGTTCCTCGATATAAAGATGAATTTCGGAAAGAAGCTCTTTAGCAAGCTTTTTGTCTCGTGAATTTAGAATCTGCTTGAACCGTATTTTAAACTGAACAATTTTCTTTTCATTTCGATTACCATTCAACGAGTCTAACGAAATATTCAATCTCATCAGAATATGATGCTTTATGTCTTCACTTGGAATGACTAATCCGTTTTCGATTCTACTCAAATAAGAGGGGACACAAATACCAATAGCCAATGCCTCTTGCTTTATATTCTGTCTCTGCCGCTCTAACTTGATCAATTGTCCTAGGTTCATCTAACCTACACCCCCTTCTAAGCCAAAGAAAAGGAAAACAAATCCAATTATATTACTAATATACCATATTATAGTTATAAAACCATAGAAAGCAAACATTATGAAAGTAGTTTTTAAAAACTACTGAAAATCGACATTTTTTACAAGCTACTTTCACAGATGAAGTATTTAATATGGAAAAGAACAGTTCTTTACATAATTAACTCAGATATTTAGAAACTCGAATGTTCCAAGTCTAATGACTGTGCTCATTGGAGTTTCTAATTCAAGATAGTCCTTGCCCATGTGTAAATTCTTTATATAGTTCGTGTTTGGCAAGAAGCTCTTCGTGTGAGCCACTTCCTGAGATTTTCCCTTGTTCTAGGAAGAATATTTGGTCGGCATGAACAATTGTTGCTAGTCTATGTGCAATGATTAATGTAGTTCGCCCTTTCATGAGACGTTCTAATGCCTCTTGTACGGAAGCTTCTGAGCCACTATCTAAGTTGGAAGTTGCTTCGTCTAATAATAATATTTTGGGATCATGTAAGAGAGCACGAGCAATTGCGATACGTTGACGTTGTCCACCAGAAAGTTTGATACCACGTTCTCCAACGAGTGTATCGTATTTGTCCGGCAATTCCTCTATGAAATCAACTGCGTTAGCTGCTTTAGCTGCTTGGATGATGTTATCCATTGGAGGGGTTTCTGACATGCCATAAGTCATATTCGATAAAATTGTACCGCTCATTAAAGGACTTTCTTGTGAAACATAGCCCATTTTAGAACGCCAAGAGCGTAAAGAGAGATCGGTAATTGGTTTTTGATTGAACAGAATTTTCCCTGAATCAGGCTCGTAAAACCTCTCAAGCAATGAAAAAATCGTCGTTTTACCACCACCACTTGGACCGACAAATGCTGTGACAGTACCAAGTCTTGCTTCAAAAGAAATACCATCAATCACTTTTTTATCAGGGCCATACGAAAAGTGAACGTCTTCGAAAGCCACTATACCATCCTCTAATGGCTGTTTAGCTTCTAGTTCTACTGCTTCACTATCCATATAGAATATTTCCTGGATACGTTCCGTTGCTCCAACTGCTTTTTGGAAAGAGGTGAAAAATGTTGCCATCTGTGCAAAGGGAACAATAATATTCACTAAGTAAAAGATAATCGCAACGAGATCTCCAGCAGATAGGACTCCTTTAGATACTTGTAAACCTCCATAGCCTAAAATGACGACTAAAATTGCCATCATAATGAGCGTCATAAAAGGGGAGATGAACGCTTGTATTTTTGCTTCTTTCAAGCCAAATTTATAGAGATTTTGAATGGCTTCGCTACCACTAACAGTTTCCGTTTTCTCAGCTCGGTAAGATTTGACTAACCGTATTTCAGATAGCACTCGTCCTAAAAGTCCGGAAAACGAAGCCATTTCTTTTTGAGTAGCTTTTGAAACTTTATGCATCATTGTACCGAGTGGCATCATGATTGCCATGCTCAGGGGCACACTAATTAGCATAATCAGCGTCATTTTCCAATCAATAAAAAATAAGATAATAACTGAACCGATAATTGTAATAATTCCAGACACGAAATTTACTAAATGATCTGTAATAAGTGATTTCAACGTTGTCGTATCCTGTGTAATACGACTCATCGTTTCACCACTTTCATTTTGATCATAGTAGAGAACAGGTAGATGAAGTACTTTGCTCCATAGTTTCGTACGAAGGTCCGCAACGATAAATTCTCCAATATAGGATAATAAATAAAAAGAGAATCCACCGGAAATCGCCTGCAAGAGGAATACGACCAGTAATACGCCAATCATTTTCCAATTAAAAGCAGTAGTTGTTAACGTATCAACTAAATCTTTTGTTACAAGAGGTACGATTAATCCAATAACTGTGCTTAATAGGGATAGAACAACCGCTATAATTGTTATCTTTACTGGCCATTTTAGACTTTTAAGTAATTGGAAAAAACCTTTGGTAGATGTTTGCATAGTAGGCTCCTATTTCGTTTAGTAGATACCTATAGTGTAATCGATGGACACGTAAAGTTGCGACTGAGAAGAATTGAAGTGAAGTTTTATTGATAAAAAACAATCGTGCAGAATGAAATCAGCACGATTGTATTACGAAGATATAGTGTTTGTCTCCGTTTTTGAACTTTTTTGTAAATCTAAAATAAGTGGATCTGAGCTTCCTAGTAAGTTTGTTTGTTTCTGCTGGAGATCGATGCGCATTTTTTCAGTTTCTAGTAAAAAGTTATTATATTTGAGTTTTTCTAGTTCAATTTCATCTTTTATAATTGATGATTTCACTTTTTGCGATTTTCGTAGATGTGTTGTCCAAATTGCAGTAAGCGGTATTGAAAACACCATAACAATGGCAACCAATCCTATAAGTTCTTCCATTTATATCCCTCCAAAGCTTTTATATAAGTATATACGAAAATCTAAAATAAAAGTTTCAAAATTAAAAAAACTACTCTGAATAATCTTAGAGTAGTTAAATGCCATCTATCATTCAAAGAGGCTATCCTAAAGCTTAGGATAGCCTCTTGTAATTTAGTCTATTAAGCTGGGTTTAGTTCAAGTTCAACAGTGATTTTGATATCTTCGCCAACTAGAACTCCACCAGTTTCTAATGCTTGGTTCCAAGTTAAACCAAATTCTTTACGGTTAACTTTTGTATCAGCAGAGAAAGCTACTACTTCTTGGCCCCATGGATTAGTACCTTTACCACCATATTCAACATCAAATGTTACTGTTTTTGTAACGTCTTTAATTGTAAGGTCACCAGTTACGTCATACTCACCATCATCTGTTTTCTTAATATCAGTTGCTATAAATTTGATGCTTGGGTAAGTATCTGCGTCAAAGAAATCTCCAGATAGTAAGTGGTTATCACGATCTCCATTATTTGAGTTGATAGATTTTACATCAATGTCTAAGCTAATTGTAGCGCCAGTTAAATCTTCCGCATTCCCATCTAAGTCTGCTGTAAAATTAGTGAAAGATCCTTTTACTTTTGAAACCATCATGTGTTTTACTGAAAAGTCGATTGTAGAATGTGCAGCGTCAAGATTGAATTTTGTCATTGTTAATTTCCTCCTAAGATTCGTTTTTTTTAGTATAAAACAATATTGTTTTGAAATCAAGAGTTTTTATTTCGAAACAATATTATGGGACTATAACTTCCTTTACCTATTTGTTTAAGGGATAAATATTAAGTTACTTTATGTAACTAAATATAAATTAATACATTGGTTACGTCAAGTAATTAAATTACTTTAATTTTACAAATGGAGCTAAAAAGACTATAATAGGAAGCAATAGAGGTGAATCAGATGAAAGAAACGTTATTATGTCCAAGGTTGTCAAAGGCAATGGAGTTGCTAGGAAAAAGATGGACTGCCCTCATCGTGCATCAACTAATGGATGGAGCAAAACGATTTAATGAAATTGAGTCGTCACTTCCTATAAGTGGACGGTTGTTATCGGAACGTTTAAAGGAACTTGAAAAAGAGGGAATAGTTCAAAGAACTGTCTTTTCAGAAGTACCTATACGGGTAGAATATAACTTGACGGAGAAAGGTCTTGCGCTAAAAGAAGTAGTTGGCGGAATTGAGACTTGGTCTAAAGAATGGTTATAGTATTTTCGCTTGATATATTATGAGTGAAAATGCATACTATGTAAGGGTAACAGGCTAATGTAGAAAGGATTGTCTCTTTTGAATAAACAAATATGGTTTCAAAGCTTAAACGAAAAACTAAATCCAGAAAATATAAAAATAGATGAAGCATTGAATTTGCACACAGTAACTAAAATGGGTGGTAAGGCAGATTTATTTGTAACGCCTACTACTCAAGACGAGGCGGCCTTTGTTGTTCAATATGCACATGAGCACGATATACCGTTATTACTACTTGGAAACGGGTCAAATATGGTTGTTCGTGATGGTGGAGTTCGAGGAATTGTGCTACGATTAGAAAATTTAAATAAAATTATAATTGATGGAAACCGTGTGATTGCCGAGAGTGGTGCCGATATTATTGATGTGTCAAGGGCAGCGGCACAGGAATCCCTAACAGGCTTAGAATTTGCTTGTGGTATTCCTGGCTCTATTGGCGGAGCCATGGCTATGAATGCTGGAGCTTATGGCGGAGAAATCCAAGATGTAATTGTTCAGTGTACAGTGCTAACTCCGGCTGGAGAAAAGCTTGTTCTTTCAAAAGAGCAATTAGAGCTAGGTTATCGGAAAAGTATAATTACAAAAAAGGGCTATTATGTATTATCGACTGAGTTTTTATTGGAAAAAGGGCATAAGGAAGAGATCGATGCAAAAATAGCAGATCTTACTTTTCAACGTGAATCAAAACAGCCTTTAGAATACCCTTCTGCTGGTAGTGTATTCAAAAGACCCCCAGGATATTTCGCAGGAAAGCTCATTCAAGACAGTGGCTTGCAGGGTAAAGGTTTTGGAGGAGCAGAGGTTTCCACGAAGCATGCAGGCTTTATCGTAAACAAAAATAATGCTACTGCAACTGATTATATTAGTACGATTGAAATGGTGAAAGAAACAGTAAAAGAAAACTTTGGCATCGAGTTAGAGTTAGAAGTGAAAATTGTTGGGGAAAATATAGATTAATACAAGCCTAGACCTATGAATATAATTATTCATGGGTCTTTTTTTGTTTAAATTCAACATGTCTGGTCCAAGTGTGAATCCTTAATGTCATACGAGAGTGATATGGTTTTTATACGAGAATATTGCTTATGTAAACAAGAGCGATCCACTGCTATTTAAGAATGATACTTATGCATTATGGTATAGATACACTATCCTGCGATTTCGCTTGTTCTTGGAAGGAAATTTTCTAAAAATGTCGAATAATGTAAAGGATAACTAAGGGGGCTTGGCTTATGAGAAAAGGGTGGAAAATTACTGCCTGGATTTTAGGTATTATTGTTGTATTAGGAGTTGTTGTGGTTATTGGGTTGAATATGTATTTGTCTAGCACGAAGGCAATTATTGAAGGGGAACTTGCGATGGAGGTACTGGACTCGGATGTAAAAGTCGTGCGAGACACTAACGGGGTTCCACATATTACTGCACAATCAGATGCTGACCTTTACCGAGCGCAAGGGTTTGTGCAAGCACAAGATAGACTTTTTCAAATGGATTTGGCTAGAAGACAAGCTAGTGGTCGTCTTGCAGAAGTTGTAGGGGAGTCCGCGGTTGATACAGATAAGTTTTTCTTAACCTTCAGCTTACGTGATGCTGCTGAGAAATCTTATGATGGATATAGTGAGGAAGCAAAGGAAGTATTGAAATGGTATGCAGAAGGAGTCAATGATTTCATTGAATTCGCAAAAGAAGAAAATAAATTAAGCTATGAATTCAAATTACTAGGGTATGAGCCAGAAGAGTGGACTCCAACTGACTCCCTGTCGATTGGGAAATATATGGCGTATGACTTGGGTGGAAACTGGTCAACACTTGCAATCAGACATTGGGCTTTAAGTGAATTAGATGAAGAAAAGGCGAAGGAGCTTTTTATAACATATCCTGAAAATGCCCAATCTATTATTGAGGCGAATATTAGTAAACCAGTAAATGTAAGTGGTTACTTTGATTCTTCCGTTTTACCGAACGAATTTAATGGTAGTAATAACTGGGTAGTAAGCGGGGAAAAGACAGCGAGTGGGCTTCCATTACTGGCAGACGACCCGCATTTAGGATTAAGTACACCATCCATTTGGTACCAAATGCATCTAAAATCGCCTGAACAAAATGTGAGTGGCGTTATATTTGCTGGTATACCCGGCATTATTCTTGGTCATAACGAAGAGGTTGCATGGGGTGTAACGAATGTAGGACCGGATGTACAGGATCTTTACATCGAAACGCCAAATCCTGATGACCGTACACAATTCTTATATGAAGGGGAATGGGAGCAGGCAGAGGTTCGTAATTCACCTATTAAAGTAAAGGGACAGGATGATTTGCCCTTTGAAGTAGTAGTGACACGACATGGTCCTATTATTTCTGATGTCTTATTTAAAGACGAGAAGGCTTCTGCATTGTTTTCTATGCAGTGGACCGCATTAGAACCTACACTTGAATTACAGGCAATATTGAAAATGAACAAATCGTCTAGCTGGGAAGAGTTTGAAATAGCCTTGGAAGACTTCCATGCACCAGCACAAAACTTTGTGTTTGCAGCTAAAGATGGAACGATTGCATATAAAGCGAATGGTAAGATACCTTTAAGAAAGACAGGAGATGGCCAATTGCCTGTACCTGGAGACTCAGCTGATTATGACTGGGTGGGCTTTGTTCCTTATGATGAACTTCCAATTGTCGTGAACCCAGAAGAAGGCTTTATAGCAACAGCAAACAATGAAGTCGTGGATGATTCCTATCCATATCATATTACTAATTTTTGGGCTCAATCGTATCGATATGAACGAATTGCCGAAGTACTTGAAAGTAAATCAGATATAACAAAAGAAGATATGATGAATTTACAGATGGATCAAACGAATTTATATGCTAAAGAGTTCTTAACACAAATGCTTGGGTCGGTTGAAAAACTAGATGCCAAGGGTGAATATAAAGAAATCCTCTCCTTGTTGAAGCAATGGGATCAAGTTGATGATAAAGACCAAGCAGGTCCGCTTGTATTTCATAAATGGATGAAGGAACTACCTCAGACTCTGCTAGAGGAAGAAATGCCTGAAGATGTATATTCGATGTTACCTGGTAAAGGTAATATTTCAGATCAATTATTACGAAAAGGCTATAATAATGAGCGAAGTGCTTGGTTAGAATCATACGGTGGTGTAGACAAATGGGTATATGAATCATTTGTAGAAGCAACCGAAGAAATATCCGAGGAGTTTGGATCTAACGAAAAGAAATGGAAGTGGGGCGATTACCATCAGCTAACGTTTGATCATCCTCTAGGAGGGGCTTCTCCAATTTTAGCTTATCTGTTAAATCCAACTCCAGTACCTATCGGAGGATCCAATATAACTGTTCAAGCAGCTGGATTCGGGGAAGACGGAAAAGTGGATCATGGAGCGTCTTGGCGATTTGTTGCAGATTTGGCTAATTTAAATGAGGGTTATCATATCGTTGGACCAGGGCAAAGCGGTCACATGAAATCTGAGTGGTATCATAGCCAAGTAGATGATTGGGCAGAAGGAAACTACCATACTACTGTAATAGACGGTAATGTGGAAGAAGGATATGAATTATTATTAAAAGCAAACTAAAAATAAGGCAGCCGAAGACATATTTGTCTTCGGCTGTTTTATTAATTGGAAATATAATCCCTTTAGCAAGTATGTGGCAATTTAAAGCAAGTAAAGGAGTCTGGAGCACAAGTAAATTCCTCATGAAAGCAAGTACAAAACAAAGGAGAGCAAGTAAAAGATAGGTGAAAGCAAGTAAACAAGAAATAATATCAAAAACATTCAAATAAACATTTGAATAAGTTGCGTTTTGAATTTATTGAACATATACTATTATCAATCAAACGATCATTTGAATGAGGTGAAAATATGCAAGCGAAAGACATGTGTGAAGTAACAAAGATAAACGAAGATGTAGTACTTTCCGTAAAGAAGCAAATGCCAGAACTAGCAATGGCTGCTCAAATTTTTAAAGCCCTTGCAGACGAAACAAGACTGAAAATAGCATATGCATTAACGATAGAAGAAGAGCTTTGCGTTTGTGATGTTGGAGAAATTATAGGTTCGTCGACAGCGACAGCATCCCACCATTTACGATTTTTAAGAGATATATCTCTAGCTAAATCACAACGTAAGGGAAAACAAGTCTATTATTCGTTAGCAGACCATCATGTGAATGCGTTAGTAAAGCTCGCATATGAACATGCGATAGAAGAGGGTGAAAAGGATGGGGAAAGCAGCTAAGCAAGAATATCGATTGGAGAATCTTTCGTGTGCCAGTTGTGCCATGAAATTTGAACATAACATTAAAAACCTCCCTGAGGTTGAAGATGCAACGGTTAATTTTGGTGCATCTAAAGTATCCGTCATTGGAAAAGCAACAGTAGAGGAAATTGAAAAAGCTGGAGCATTCGATGGCATAAAAGTGACAACTGTCAAACAGCGTCAACCAGAAAAAATTCCTTTCTTTAAACGAAAAGAAAATGTATTAACGGTTATTTCCTTTGTTTTTTTAGTATCAGGGATTATCGGATCTTTTGTTTATGAGGAATCGCATCCGCTTTCAATAGGATTATTCATCGTTTCTATAGTAGTGGGAGGCTTTGACTTATTTAAAGGAGGGCTAGTCAATTTATCACGTTTTTATTTTGATATGAAGACACTTATGACGATTGCGATTATTGGAGCGGCGATAATTGGGGAATGGCGCGAGGGAGCTGTAGTAGTATTCCTATTCGCGGTAAGTGAAGCGTTAGAGGCTTACTCGATGAACAAGGCGCGTCAGTCAATCAGTCAATTAATGGATATTGCACCGCCAACAGCAACAATACGCAAAAATGGCAAGTTAATAGAGGTTGATACAGACTCTATTCAAATAAATGATGTGCTGATTGTAAAACCAGGACAAAAAATTGCCATGGATGGAATCGTTATAAAAGGTACTTCAGCAGTCAATCAGGCTTCGATTACCGGAGAATCCGTGCCAGTTATGAAGTCGATAGAGGATGAAGTATTTGCTGGCACACTAAACGAAGAAGGGTCTCTTGAAGTAAAAGTGACGAAGCGAGTAGAAGACACGACCATAGCGAAAATCATCCATCTTGTTGAAGAAGCACAAGCGGAGAAAGCTCCATCTCAAAAGTTCGTAGATAAGTTTGCGAAGTATTATACACCTGTGATTATTATGATTGCTATATTAGTCGCTACAGTTCCTCCAATTTTCGGGGCTGATTGGCAAACATGGATATACCAAGGACTTGCAGTCTTAGTAGTAGGCTGTCCGTGTGCATTAGTAGTTTCTACTCCCGTTGCAATTGTAACAGCAATTGGTAATGCAGCGAAACAGGGGGTATTGATCAAAGGTGGAATTCACTTAGAGGAGATTGGTCGACTTCAAGCAATTGCATTTGATAAAACAGGTACGTTAACAAAAGGATATCCAGAGGTAACACATGTAGAAGCAGATGTACCAAAAGAATTCATTCAAAAAGTTATGTCAATCGAAAATTACTCTCAGCATCCACTTGCTCAGGCTATCGTTAAATACGGTGCAAAAGAGCAAATTGATAGTATAGAAATCGAGCAATTCCAATCTGTCACCGGTAAAGGGGCAGAGGGAGTAGTTGAAGGAACGAAATGGTCAGTCGGAAGTGTTAGTTGGATTTCCTCTATAAGTAATGTTTCATTTGAAGTCACTACTAAAATTGAGCAACTACAAACAGAAGGAAATACAGTCATGCTAGCTTCAGCGGATGGTGTTTATCAAGGGTTTATAGCTGTTGCAGATCCAGTACGCCCAACAAGTAAGATTGTACTAGAAAAACTGAAAAAAGCAGGTATACGTCATACTGTTATGCTGACAGGAGATGACAAACGTACAGCAAACGCAATTGCGATGAAGCTAGGAATGACCGATGTAGAGGCGGGGCTAATGCCAGAACAAAAACTTTCTGCTATAAAATCCTTAATAGGTAAGTACAGGACGGTTGCAATGGTTGGAGATGGTGTTAATGATTCTCCTGCATTAGCAGCAGCAACTGTTGGTATTGCAATGGGTGGAGCAGGAACAGATGCGGCACTTGAAACAGCGGACGTGGCTTTAATGGGAGATGACCTAGAAAAGTTACCTTATACAATCCGTTTAAGTCGAAAAGCATTGCATATTATTAAAGAAAATATTATGTTTGCATTAGGATTAAAAATAATTGCACTGCTCCTCATTATTCCTGGGTGGTTAACTTTATGGATTGCCATCTTTGCAGATATGGGGGCTACATTACTAGTAGTGCTGAATTCTTTGCGTCTTATAAAGGTAAACAAATAGCACATACGGAGGCGGGAATATGAAGCTTACGGAATGGACGATGGAAGAACAAGAGCAGCTAATCCATTTCATGACGACAAATAGTTGGCCGTTTCATGGAAATTCACACCCAGCAAGAGAACTAATAGAAAAAACGATTGAAGAGGGTGGATATCAATCGGATGAAGTGAAAACCTTTTGGATTGAAAACGAATCAAATGAAAAAGTTGGTTTTGTTAAAATTTATGATTTACAAGATGAGATTCCCCTTTTTGACTTGCGCATTGCTGATCATGCTAGGGGTAGCGGCTATGGACCAAAGGCATTAAAACTTGTTGCAGAATATGTGTTTCAATTGCCAGAAGCGAAAATTCGTTTAGAAGGACATACAAGACAAGATAATTTTGCGATGCGAAAAACCTTTGAGCGAGCGGGATTTGTCAAGGAAGCTCAGCTACGTCAAGCTTGGTTTTCCCCTAAAGAGGATTCTTATTATGATGCAGTAACATATGGCCTGACACGAGAAGATTTCTTAAAAGGAACTGCGACACCTGTAAAATGGGATGAAGATTTTCACAAACCTGCACCTGTTAAAGAGGAACTGACCTTCCCCGAGGAATTTTACACAGAGCGTTTGTTGATACGGGCACCTAAAGTGGAGGATGCCGAAGAAATTTGGAAGGCGATAATCAATTCAGATGCAGCTCTAAAAGAGTGGATGAACTGGGCGCAAAAAAAACAATCATTGGAGCAAATCACTACTAATATGCGCCAAGCAGTGGCGGATTTTATAACTCGAAAAGATTTAAGACTTCAGTTGTATTTAAGAGATACCGGTGAATTTGTAGGTGCTTCTGGATTACATCGAATTGATTGGGACGTTAGGAAATTTGAAATTGGCTATTGGATTGATAGTAAGTTTGAAGGAAAAGGACTAATGACGGAAGCATGTGAACGTATCACTCAATTTGCATTTGAGGAACTACATGCCAATCGAGTAGAAATTCGATGTGATAGTGAAAATGTCCGAAGCCGCTCTGTTGCAGAAAGAGCTGGATTTACACTGGAAGGCGTCCTGCAAAAAGATTCTTTATCTGCGGATGGGAAGAAGTTAAGGAATACATGTATATATGCTTATGTAAGAGAATCCATATAAAGATATAATAAAAGGTGTTGCCGATTTGGCAACACCTTTCCCTACAGTGATCGTTTTCCGCTGATTAGTTGAACTACGAAGATGATACCTGCGATAATTAATAGTGCGTGAATAAGCCCTCCGCCAATCTTCAATACTAAACCAAGTAACCAAAGTACGATTAATACAACGATGATTCCCCATAAAATTTTACCCATCTGAATATCATCCTCTCTTTTTTTTATTTACCAGTAATATTGATATTAACAAGTTACCCTTTTGGGTATAGTATTAAACATGCTTCCATTTTTAAATGCATGAAAGGAGTGTTGTCATTGCTTACGAATGTGATGCAAGAAATAGTTCATAGTCTTGTCAGAGTAATGATGAGAGGATCGGAATACCAAACCTTTTGCAAATGTGAACAATGCGAGCGAGATATTATCGCATTGAGTTTAAATACATTGCCGGCACATTACGTTACAACAGAAAAAGGAAGAACAGCTGTTTTCGAACGTTTAAATACAACCGAAAACTTAGAGTGGATCAACAAAAGAATTATTCATTCTATTTATGTTGTGGGGAAATATCCACATCGTCACTAAAAACCTTGTCTTTATTTGATAAGGTTTTTCATATGTTTCGTTACTAAAAGGTGAATGCTGTTCACTCAGCTTTTGTCCAGTTCGAACGTCTAGCCCATAGAGTCGCTTCAGAATTGCGAATAAAGGTAATAAGTTCCTTAATAGTAATCAGCAATTGCTCCAGCGTTCAGCTTGTTGCAGAAGAAAGTTGTAGGGGCTGACGTAGGTGCTTGGACTTTTCATAAGGCATATAGGAAAAAATATCTATAATTGTGATAGAGTCTTCATTGTAGTAAAATATATAGAGCAGAGATGAAAGGAAGATATATATGCCAACACCAAGCATGGAAGACCATATCGAACAAATTTATTTGTTAATCGAGCAGAAAGGATATGCTCGCGTGTCTGATATTGCAGAAGCATTGTCTGTATTACCATCTTCCGTAACAAAAATGGTTCAAAAACTGGATAAAGATGGCTTCTTAATATATGAAAAATATAGGGGACTAACTCTTACCGCAAAAGGAATGAAACTTGGCAAAAAATTGGTGAAAAGACATGAACTTTTAGAAGATTTCTTACGGATCATTGGTGTTAAGGAAGAGAATATTTACAATGATGTAGAAGGAATTGAACATCATTTAAGCTGGAATTCCATCGACCGTATTGCGGATTTAGTATTATTTTTAGAGGAGGACCCAGCGTTACAGTCAAAGCTTTTGGAATTACAAGACCCAGATAGTGAGTAATCTTTTGACAATAAATAGTAAGCAATATGAAATATTGGCTTGGAATCTAGAAAAAATGAAAGAATTACATGGTTTGGATATATACATTTTAGAATATAAATAGGGTTATACATACAACCTAAAAGGGTTGAGTTTTTCTGAGTGTTGTAAAACATTTTCTTCAGAATTACATGAGGTAATTGATAATAAAGGTTTTTTTCACACTTTAGTGGGGATGCATTTGCATTTGTTGTTTACGATTTAGACGAATCGGTTATAGGGGAAGTAGCACATAATGTTCTTTTGAAAGTTCATGATATAAGGAACGGTAATAAAGACGCTGTAGTTTGGACAAACATTGTCGGTAAGTTAGGGTGGAGCAGTGTTACAAAAGCTAGATAAAGTATCATTGTTTATCTGAGCTGACAAAGCGTTCTATAAATCTAATGAAACAGGGTAAGATCAGTACCATATTTGGTCAGAAGGAGAGCGGTAATTTTGATAGGAACAGCATCAGGAGAAATAGTAAAGTTACAAGTGAAAGAACAAGACGGATCGAAATGGATTTTAGCATATGATGGAATGGACATTCCGCTAAATGCTTCAGAAGCACCGGAGGACTTAGAGGTTGGTGGCACAATTGAAGCATTCTTGTTTGTGGACAGACGAGGCAATTTATCTGCTACAACGCAGCTTCCATCTATCCAAAAGGGCACATACGGTTGGGCTCGGGTTATTAAAGTAGCTGATAGAGAAGGTGTTTTCGTCGACATTGGTACGTCCAAGGAAGTTCAGGTGAAAGAAGACGATCTACCGAAAATAAAAGAATTATGGCCAGCTGTTGGTGATCATTTATATATGACTCTCCGCACAGATAAAGATGGTGAGTTATTCGGTCGTTTAGCAACAGAAGACCGTGTAGAGGAATTGTATATTGACGCTCCAACGACATTATTCAATCAGAATCTTCAAGCACGTGCATACCGCTTACTTCCTGTAGGTACCTTTTTGTTAAGTTTTCCAGAAAACTATCGAATTTTTGTTCATGAATCAGAACGCCTTAATGAACCGCGATTAGGTGAAGATTTGACTGTTCGCATTATTGATGTGAAAGAGGATGGATCACTGAATGGATCACTACTGCCTCGTAGACATGAACGTTTAGGGGACGATGCAGAATCTATATTCCGCTACCTAAATGATGTCGGCGGTAAAATGCCATTTACAGACAAGTCGTCTCCAGACGAAATCCAAGAAATGTTCAGCATGAGTAAAGCAGCGTTCAAACGCGCCTTAGGTAAACTTATGAAAGATAAAAAAATTGTACAAGAAGATGGCTGGACACAATTGAAAATGTAATTCATACGGAGTAAAGAGAATCGATTAGTCGGAACTTTTTACTCCTGTTTTCGTATTATTGAGGGAATGGAAGAGAAAGGGGTTAATAGAATGAAGAAATTATTGTTGCCATTCATTACAGCGATGTTATTAATTGGTATGATCATTGCACCTACTTATTCATTGGCAGATTCAGATGGCTCCACTGAAGAAGTCGTAAACGAAAAGTTTGGTGCACCTATCGTGGTATATGGTGGAAACCTAACTGCTGAACAAAAAGAAAGTGTAAAGAAAAGTTTGAAAATAACAGATAAATCAGATGTTCAAGAAATAGAGGTAACTGGTAAGGACCTAGCAACGTACTTACAGGATGGAGACGCATCTGCAAGAATGTTCTCTTCTGCTAAAATCACTCGTAAAGATGCAGGGAAAGGTCTAGTGATAAGCATTGTTACACCAGATGATATTACCGAGGTAACTTCTGAGATGTATGCTAATGCAATGCTAACAGCAGGAGTTCAGGATGCAGTAGTAGAAATCGCTGCACCTAAGCCTGTAACTGGCCATTCAGCCCTAGTAGGGATATACAAAGCATATGAGGTTACGGGTGAAAAACTAGATCCAGAACGCACAGATGTGGCAAATGATGAACTTTCAATTGCTACTAATCTAGCAAAAGATGCGGGTATTGATGAAGCAAAAGTAAGTGAATTATTAACAGAAATTAAAAAGCAAATTGCTGAACAAAACCCAGTTTCCCGAGAAGAAGTGGAGAAAATCGTTTCCGAGCAATTAGCCAATCTAAAAATTGAGCTTTCGGATAAAGATCGTCAGCTGCTAATCGATTTAATGGACCGCATTCGTCAACTAGATATCGATTTCAGTCAATGGTCAGATGAACTGAATGATTTAAGTAAAACAATTGAAGACAAGATTGGAGAAATAGTCGACAATGAAGGATTTTGGGAAAGTGTCAAAAACTTCTTTAGCGATTTAATAGATTCTATTCGCTCAATCTTCAACTAATATGTGAGCCCTCCGTCTTAAACAATTGATAGGAGGGCTTTGTTTTGTTCGGTGGAATAATTTGGGGATATGCTCACTCTCGTATAGCCCCTATTCTCTCGCAGGTGGCAATCTTCTAAAGCGAAGCCTATGTGCTATTATTTGCACAAAAAAAGATTATTTGATATTATTAAGTTAATATATCTCGGCTTCAAGATAAATTCATTAGGAGGTAGACAAATGAGATTAGCGGGAATCCACCACGTCTCAGCAATAACTGCTGACGCCGATAAAAATCATGACTTTTATACAAGAATATTAGGAATGCGATTAGTGAAAAAAAGTGTAAATCAGGATAACCCGTCATCCTATCATTTATTTTACGCAGATGCGGTAGGTACACCTGGTACAGATATGACATACTTTGACATACCGCAAGCAGGACGAACATATCCTGGTGTATCTAGTATTAGTAACACAGGTTTCCGTGTCAAAAGCGAGAAAGCTCTACAATTTTGGAAAAGTAGATTTGAGAAGTTTGATGTACCACATGACTCCATAACTGAACGATTTGGTCGTAAGACGCTTTACTTTGAAGACTTTGAGGGTGCACGACATATGCTAGTTGTCGATAATGGAGCTGGAATACCTTATAGTGAAGCATGGGTAAGGAAGGAAATTTCAGCTGATAATGCAATTATTGGCTTAGGTCCGATAAAGCTTACTGTTCGAAAATCAGCCGCTACAATAAAAGTATTAACAGAAATACTTGGATTTGAGTTAGCAGGTTCCTATCCTTCCGACATCAAAGAAATGCCACATATCCAAGTTTATACAACAGGTAAAGGTGGTCCTGCTGGAGAGGTTCATTTGGAGACACGAACTGATTTACCGATGGAGCGTCCTGGACGTGGTAGTGTACATCATGTAGCCTTTAGAATTCCTTCGTTGGAGGATTATCCGAAATGGGAGGAGCGTTTACGCGAAAACGGCTTTATGACATCTGGATTAGTGGACCGATACTACTTCAAGGCAATCTATTTCAGAGAACCGAATGGTATTTTATTTGAACTGTCTACGGATGAGCCAGGGTTCGACACGGATGAATCATTGGAGAATTTGGGAGAAACACTTGCTCTACCTCCTTTTTTAGAACCAAGGAGAGCGGAAATTGAAGCAAAGTTGCGTCCGCTATCAATCAATAAATAAATATGCTAAAATTCAGAAAAGGAGTGGTTAAAGATGGAACTTCAACTCAAAGAATTAGGAAATGATGTTTATGCGTATCAGTATATTCAAGAGGGAGAAAGACTTGGGGAAATTACCTGGACCTTACTTGGGGATGTAATGGTGATGGATCACACATATGTTTCTGATAAGTTGAGAGGTCAGGGAGTTGCTAAAAAGTTATTAGATAGCGCTGCTTCTTATGCGAGAGAGCAGGAGCTAAAGATGGAGCCGGTTTGCTCGTACGTAGTAGCGGCTTTCTCGAAATCTGATGAATATGATGATGTAAAAGCATAAAACAAAAAGGCAATCCACTTCTAAATAGAAAAGGATTGCCTTTTTATGATGACCATATTAAATTTGTGTAAAAAATACTAGAATTCCTGTTAATGCCGATGCACCTGCTAACGTATAAAGGAAATCTGACTGGTTAAAAATTAACTTTTTCTCCATGAAATCTCATCCTCTCATTTCTCATTGGTAGTCTATTAGTATTAGTACCCATGTTCATATTTTTTTAAACAAGTTTAATCAGTTTCACGGAGGGGACATTAAAATTATACGAAACTTTTTTAAGTATTTATCGTAGAATTAAAAGGAACATATAAAAATGAGGGGACTGAACTTTATGTCACGTACAGGAGAAATAGCATTAGGTGTCATTAGTGCAATTATGACATTACTTAGTATTATTTTAGTAACAATTTTAGTGGTAACTGGAAGTAACGCAATGAATGATGAATTATTCAATAGTGAATTCCAAGATATCATTGCAGAGGATCCAACCATGACAGAAACGGATTTACAAATTATAAACGATAATATGCCTGCAGTTATTGATGCGTTTAGCATATTTGGTTGGGTATTTGTTTTCATTCTTGTAATTAGCTTAATCTTGAATGTTATTGGAATTATTTCTATTTCAAAAAATAAAAACCCGAAATTAGCAGGAATTATGTTTATCATAGCAGGCTTATTTGCAGGTATACTATCGCCGACATCAATTCTATTGTACATTGCAGCAATCTTGTGTTTTGTCCGCAAACCACCTGTGCAACTAGCGGAGCAAGAAGAATACTATACTACAGAGAAAACACTTTAAATAACAAAAACACCGACCTAATAGGCCGGTGTTTTCAATAGATATACATATTTTGCAGTAGTTAAAGGATGTCCTTCAAAGTATTCATCGAATTCTTCTAAACACTCAAAACCGAAATTTTCATAAAAATGACGAGCGCTATCATTCTCGCTTTCAACGTAAACAAATAGTTGTCGACCAGCTGGCATCTCATTTAGCCCCGCCAATAATAGTTTTTTTCCATAACCAATATGTTTGTACTCTGGCAATACATAAATTGCAGTTAGTTCCGCGTCGCCGTCTTCGTCCACATATGTAAAATTGGCAAAACCAATAGGCTTACCTTCATATTCAGCGACTAAGAAAATAGTTTTTTCTATTCTTTTGACTAGCATCATAGGGGAATAAGCTTTTTCTAAAAAAAGCGTTTGTATGTCAATAGGTATAATGTTTTTATATGTATCGTTCCAACTGACCTTTGCGATCTGTTGAATCATCGAAATATCATCTAACGTAGTCGCCCTAATCATTTGAAATCACCTCTGAATTCTTTTTGTAATCATAACAAAAATAACTCTAATCTTCTACAAATATATAGAATTAATATCAATTAGAAATCAAAATGTAATATAATTGGGTAAACTATTCCTTTTTAGGAATGACAAAGTATAAACCTTCTGAGCCATATAGTAGTGTTTTCGATATTTTAAGATTAAAATCTACTTAAAATTAGGTGTGAATTTATTCATAGTAGGGTATATAGATTATATATAAAACTTGGAGGTTATTATGATGGCAAAAAACAAATCACTTTTATTAGCAGGATTAGCAGCAGGTGCTTATGCTTATTTTAGGAAAAAAGAGAATCGTGATAAAGCAATGGTAGCATTTAATAATACAAAATCTAAAGTGAATGCTTACATAGACTCGCAGAAACACCAAAAATCTGATTTAACGGGAGCGGGACATCCTGATCCTCACGATATACCAGATAACAATATGGTAGATGAAGGGGCTATGACAAGCGTTCAGTACTATAATGAAGAAGTACAGGAAAAGTCGAAGAAGTCTTCCAAGGATATTGAAGATGTAGAAAAGAAACCTAACCTTAATGATCAAATAACATTATAGTGCTAATAAAACAGGAGTGTGTATGACCACACCCTGTTTTTATTATTTCCTCCAGGCAAGTGCCAAAATAGACACGGTAATCAATATGGCTCCTGTCAACGTAAATCCGCCGGTGGCATCTAGTTCCAGAAAACCTGTAATGCTTGATCCTACAACGACTCCAATAGAAAAGAATGCGTAGAAATAGCCATAAGCCTTTCCGCGATATGCCTGTTCACTTGAATCGATTAAAAGTGAGTTTATAGAAGGAAATAGAAACGCAAACCCTATTCCATATAAAGCCATCCAGACATAAAGTATGCTCAGTGGATCTGTATGTCCAAGTAATAGCATACTGATTCCCATGATACACATCCCAAAAGCAAGTGTGTAGACCGGCTTCACTCGGTCGAATATTCGGTTTATCGGAAGTATAAACACTAGAATAGCAACAAAACCAAACGTACTTAAAAGTAACCCACTTGTTTTAGTGTCAAACCCCAGATGTAATACCTTTAGAGGTAGCATATAAGCTAATACCCCTTGAGAGAACATTAAGAAAAACGCACCTGCAAATGACTTTATTATTCCATTCTGTTGAAAAATGGAGCGCACTGAGTATGGTGAGGAATCTACCTTATCCTCCCTTTCTATAGCTATTTTTCTTAACAAAACTAAAGATAATATACTTAATACAAGCATAATGGAACCTGTCATCCCTAAAACAAATACTTCACCTTGTTTGCTAGCGAGTATCCCACTAGTTGCTGGACCTACAATTGCGGCAAGTCCTACAAATGCCCCAGATAGTGCTACCCCTTTGCCACGTTTATCCTTTGAAGTTTTATTGGCCGAATAAGTAAACGCTGCAGGTACAATTAGTCCAGCAACTAAACCATGTAAAAAACGTATAACTAATAACCCAACAGGATCGCTGGCAAATTGGTAAAGGAATAACGAGATGCTCGTCGAAAACAAACCGATGATGAGGATATAAAAGGGTCCTTTTCTATCCGTTAAAAATCCTGAAACAATATTACCAATTGTATTCGAAAGGGAGTACATTCCTACCACTAAACCTGTTACAAAGGGAGTAGCACCAAGCGATTCGGCAAAGGGACTCATAATTGGTAATTGGGAAAATAAGTCGAAGAACGAGAAAAAAATAATAATATATATAAAAAAGTGCATCGCAGCTCCTCATTTCTATAGTGATCTTTACTTAAGTCTAACAGTTATTAATAGTATAAAGGTTTTAATATTATCGAAAAAGGGAATTTGTAACAAACAAAATATGCTAGGAGGAAATCATATGAAGGCAATGTTTATCTATAATCCATCTTCTGGAAAAGCAGATGCAGAGCAGTATAAAGAAACCACTATTAATGTATTAGAAGGATTAGGATATAAAGTTATCATTAAGGAGACAGAAAAACAAAATGATGCAACGGTATTTGCCAAAGAGGCCTGCGCAGAAAAAATAGACTTTTTACTGGCGATGGGTGGAGATGGGACAATAAATGAAGTAGTAAACGGTCTTGCAGAACAACTGCATCGTCCTTTATTCTCATTTATTCCACTTGGCACAGTAAATGATTTTGCACGTGCACTAGGAATTCCATTAGACCCTCACCTAGCCATTGAAGCGGTGAAAATGACTCACACACAAATGGTTGACATTGGTCAGATAGGTGATAAATATTTTATGAATATAGTAGCAATCGGTGAAATAGCTAGCCGTGTAGCAGAAGCAACTGTTGAACAAAAAACAAAAATGGGCTCACTTGCTTATCTTTTAGAAGGTATGAAAGCTATTATATCGGATGAAGAAGTAGAAATGACAATTACACACGATTCAGGTATTTGGAAGGGAACGCCTTTGCTTTTACTAGTGGCGTTAACGAATTCAGTAGGTGGGTTTGAAAAGATGGTAAACTCAGCTGAGGTAAATGATGGAAAGTTACATATTTATATTATAAAACAGGCAGGACTTACTTCTATAGCAAGAATGGGCGCTAAAATATTATTGGGAAATCTAGATAAGGATAATGGAGTTGAAGTGATTGAAACAAGCAGTGTGTTAATAGAATCAGAAAACCCATTGTATTGTAATGTGGATGGGGATGAAGGAGACTGCACACCATTAGAAATTAAAGTATTACCTAAGCATATAAAAATGTTAATTCCTCAAAAAAACTAATACGTAATAGTTGAAATAACTTTTATTTTCCAGGATAATGATATAGGTTGATACAACATACCTAATAGGTTATTATGATTAAAAAGACCTAAAACGAGGAAAATGAGGTACATATGAGGACTGTAGAGAAGCAATTTTTAGAGAATTTTTCCAAAATATATAATAGAGAAACTGGTGTGACAACAAAAGTAGAGGGTTTAGATTTCTTCTTAGAATTAGAAGAACAGCTATTTCAAAAAATGTTTTCCTTTGAATTAACGGAAGCAAAACAAATTTTGAGAAGCATAATAGATATAATAATAGCTAGAACACGTAAAAATATGATTCTAAACGTAAAATATTACTACATACAACTATCAGCTGTCATGGCGAGAAAATTACACGAAAGTCAAGTACCGACTGATAAGGTTATGGCTTTTAATATTGCATGTGTAGAAACAATTGAGACGAAAATGAGTGATGCACAATTTTTACTATGCGCGGATGAGCTGGTAGAGTTTTTTGTGATGGTAATAACGGAAAGGAAGAAACCGTCATTTGGGCATCAAACAGTAAACAAGGTCATTCTTTATATTAATGATGAAATAGAAAAGAATTTAACAGTAGAGGATATTGCTAAATATTTCAATATAAGTACTAGTCATCTTTCTCGAATCTTTAGAGAGCATACGGGTGTTACTCTTGTGGAATATTTAAATGTTCGTAAAGTAGAAGAATGTCAGTACTTTTTAAGAAATACAAATAAGGCTATATCCGATATTTCGAATAGTTTTCATTTTTGTAATCAAAGCTATTTCACTCGCATATTCAAAAAGTATACAGGACTAACTCCGAAGCAATATCGTGATAACCAAGAATATCCAAGTTTTAATTATAATTTTCCTAATGAACAACAATCGGGTTAAATATTTTGGGTTATATTTGATAAATAGCTTCATAGTAAGGTATACTTCTTTATAGTTTGATGAGTGAAGGTGAATAGACATGAAAAAGAAGATTAGTTTATTTTCTATTCTTATATTTGCGGCATTAGTACTTAGTGGGTGCTCTGGAGTAGAAAACAAAGAAGGTACTTTTTATAATATTTTTGTTCGACCTTTTGAATTTCTTATACATTTCTTTGGAGAAATGTTCAATGGTAGTTATGGTTTAGCGATTATCGCGATTACTGTACTTATTCGTCTTGTTCTTATGCCTTTAATGCTTAAAAATTATAAAAACCAACAAGGCATGAAACAAAAAATGGACAAGCTGAAACCAGAAATGGACGAAATCCAAAAGAAACTAAAAGAAACAAAAGATAAAGAACAGCAAATGGCTCTACAACAAGAAATGATGGGGTTATATCGTAAGCATGGGGTAAACCCACTAAACATGGGTTGTCTGCCAATGATTATTCAGATGCCTATTGTTATGGGATTGTATTTTGCAATTCTTTATTCAGACGATATTAAAACACATCCATTTTTATGGTTTAACCTAGGTTCTCCAGATATTGCGATGACATTAATTGCTGGAGCAGTTTATTTCATCCAAGCGAAAGTTTCATTATGGACAGTACCAGAGCAGCAGCAGAAACAAATGAAGATGATGATTTATATTTCACCTATTATGATTATGTTTATTTCCTTTAGTTCGATGGCTGCATTGCCGGTTTATTGGGCTGTCGGTGGACTATTATTAATATTCCAAACATATTTGGGGCGTAAATTTTACTCGAATCATCCAGAAAAAGCAGAAGAATCTGTATAACATTAAAACGAAGCGCTTGTTGCTTCGTTTTTTTCTTGAGTGTCCAGACTTCCAGCGCTCTTCATAGGAGGTGTATAGGAATGAAAAGAAATTGGATTTTTGGCCTACTTATCGCAGCGGTCAGTATTTCTGCATTGGTATTTATTATTAAAGGAAATATTAATATGGCTGTCTTATTTATGACGGCAATCTTCGCATTAAGTAATGGCTTCCGAGCGATCAGCTTTAAAGAAAAAGGATTCGTTAAAGAGGCAAAATGGATGAAGGGTATGTCCATATTGTTTATTGTCCTATTTTTTGTTGTGTTATTTCTGCTATTTTTTTAATAAGAAAATAAGAGCGTATTTACCTATCGTGGGTAGATGCGCTTTTACTTATTTAGGAGGATTCAATTATCGAGAAGGATGGTTATAATTATTTTGGTTAGTTTAATTTGAATACGAGAATAGTTATTGGAAAAATGGTAAACTAGAAATAACGTAATAAGAAAGAAGGAAGTCCAAAAATATGCAGTCAAGATATAATTTGTTACAGGAAAAAAAGAAAAAAAAATGGCCATATATTGTTTCTGGAACTATTGCAGGACTACTGATAGGAGTAATTGTAGTTTGGGTAGGGATGAATCAATGGAGTATCGATAAGAGTATAGAGGAACTTCGTAATCTTACAGAGGGTAAACAAACGATAGTTGTAGATAAAACAGAAGAATCTATTATAGAAGAACCTATTGTTGAAGAACCAAAACAGGATGTTCCTGTTAAAGAAGAGCCTGTTATAGAAGAAGTAGATATGTCTGGTGCAAAGGGCTATGTTGGAAATGAAGTATTGCCTCAGGAACCCACAATAGTAAACGGTGTACTAATCGCTAGCAAAAAGTATCCTCTTCCCTCAACCTATGCCCCTGGTGAAAGCAAAGAGGCAAGAGCAGCATTTCAAGAAATGGCTGCTGAGGCAACTTTGTCTGGCTATGACCTTATAGCTTTCAGTACATATCGATCTTTTGACTATCAAACTCAGTTGTATGATCGTTATGTGACGAATGACGGTCAAGATGCTGCAGATCGTTATAGCGCACGTCCTGGCTATTCTGAACATCAAACGGGACTAGCCTTTGATATAGGAGAGCAACACTTTGAGCAACATTTTGCGAAGGAAAGCTTCGGTGAAACGGAGGCCGGGAAGTGGGTGGCTGCCAATGCCCATAAGTACGGATTTATCATGCGTTATCCTAATGGATCAGAAAAAATTACAGGCTATATGTATGAGCCTTGGCACTTCCGGTATGTTGGTGAAGAATTAGCTGTTCAAGTGTATGAAGCAAACGTAACTTTAGAAGAGTTCTTGGATCTCTAAGTGACCAGAATAAGAATATTGAAAAGAGGTTTCCATTTCTGGAAACCTCTTTTTTGGAAGAATAATATTTTTTATAAAAATATCATAAGGTAATTATGAAGTGACAAGACTGTCCTAAGCATGCTGCTGAAAACGATAGAAACAGGTCTTATTCTTAAAAGGATTTTTCGGTAATTTGTAGTTTTATTAAAGTATTGGTGAAATCAGACGGGCTAATGACTCTTTAAATTTAATAATTCTAGATCTACTTTCGTATACTTCCATAGTCATCTCCGTGGATAACTTCATATCCTCTTCAAATAATTCAGCTAACTGATGAGAAGTTTCACGGTCATATATAAATGCATTTATTTCAAAATTTAATTTAAAACTTCGCACATCAATATTTGCGGTTCCCACCGTAGAAGCCTCATCATCAATAACAATCATTTTGGTATGCAAAAACCCATTTTGGTAAATATACACTTTAGCTCCAGCTCTTATTAAATCCCCAACATATGAATAAGTTGCCCAGTAAACAAAAATATGATCAGGTTTGTTTGGAATCATGATTCTTACATCAATACCAGAAAGACATGCGATTCGTAACGTGTCCATGAAGCTAGCATCTGGGATGAAATATGGAGACTGTATATAAATATATTTTTTAGCCATCATAATTAACTTAAGGTACCCATTTTTTATTTGTTCCCATTCGGAATCAGGTCCACTTGAAACAATTTGTAAACCAACGGAACCTTTCATCGGAATAGCTGGGAAAAATATGTCAGAGTACTCGATATCATGCTCTGCTGAGGCTTGGTTCCAATCGAGAATGAATCGAGTTTGGAGCGGATGGACTGAACTACCTTCAATACGTAAATGCGTATCGCGCCAATATCCAAATTTCTTTTTTAGCCCAAGATATTCATCGCCAACATTAAACCCTCCGATATACCCTATTCTTCCATCAATTACGACAATTTTTCGGTGGTTCCGGTAATTCATACGTGGATTGATTAGTGGGAAGATAGAAGGGAAAAATGCTTCTACACGACCACCCAGCGCAATAAGTTCTTTAAAATGCTTCTTTCTTAAAGAACGCGATCCAGTATCATCGTATAAAATTCTTACTTTTACCCCTTGTTTTGCTTTCTCTAACAATGCCTGATAAATTTGTTGACCAAGTGAATCTAATCGAAATATATAGTACTGAATGTGGATATGATCCTTTGCATGTTCAATATCGCGAATGAGTGCATCAAACTTCTCTCGTCCATCGATGAAAATTTCTACTTTATTGTCTTGAGTTAAGACAGCTTGGTTATTATGTAAATGCATGACGATTAACTCTTTGTAGTGCATAGCATCATCTAAACGAAAATCGAATGAGTCGTCTTCAATAGCTTCCATTTGAAATTCAATGAGCTTATCGATACCGATCTTGTTTTTTCCTTCCCAACGGAATAATGTTTTTTTTCTTAGCTTTCTTCCAAACAATAAGTAAATACCAAAGCCTAAGATCGGAATAAAGAAAAGGACTAGAATCCATGCCCAAGTAGCAGAGGCATCTCGACGTTCTAAAAATATTAGAGCAATCGCCAAAGAAATATTTAAAATTAGAATGCCGGAAACGATAATACCATAAAAACTTGCTATCAAATTTTCACCCCCCGGTGCCTGTTTATTTATTTCTAGTATAGCCGATTTGTCTCAAAGAAAGTAGGGTAGACATATATTAAGTAGAAAGTAATTCCTACTTGACCAATAGGGATAAAAGTATTATTATATGGTGAGCACAAAAGATGGAGGTCTTTATATGAATTTATTATTTATTATTCTTAACATTGTAGCTTTACTGCTTTTAGTTGGGGTATTAATCATAATGCAAAAAAAACATGTTTCCTTTTCGAAGCGTGTATTTACAGCACTAGGATTGGGTATTTTACTTGGGTTAATATTGAATATTGCCTATGGGGTAGATTCGGAAGTATTAGCAGAAACAGTTCCTTGGTACAATTTGATTGGTACTGGTTACGTAAAATTATTACAAATGATCGTTATGCCATTGGTATTCATCTCTATTTTAGGGGCGTTTACAAAAATTACGATTGGTAAAAACTTTGGTAAAATGGCGGCAATTATTTTAAGTTTCTTAATAGGAACAACTGCCATTGCTGCTGTTATTGGTATTAGCTCTGCGGCATTATTCGATTTGAATGCAGAACAAATCATTCAAGGGGATGCAGAAACAGAACGTGCAGAATACTATGAAGGTCGCTCTGCAGAAGTTGCAGATAAAGCACTTCCAGACCAAATGCTAGACTTATTACCTGCAAACCCATTTTTAGATTTTACAGGAGCACGTCCAACGTCAACTATCGGTGTTGTTATCTTTGCGGCATTTTTAGGCTTTGCTTATTTAGGATTAGCTCGTAAAGAGAAAGAAACTGCAGCTATTATTAAAACTGGCATTGATGCAGTTTACAAACTAATTATGCGAGTAGTAACGCTAGTACTTCGCTTAACTCCGTTCGGAATTTTAGCGATTATTGCAAGAACCGTTGCGACATCAGATTTTGGTGCAATTTATAATTTAGGTAAGTTCGTTCTTGCTTCTTATGTAGCGTTAGCAGTAGTCTTTGCTATCCATTTATTAATCATTACGCTATCTGGATTAAATCCAATTACGTATGTTAAAAAGGCAGCAGAACCATTAATTTTTGCATTCACTTCACGATCAAGTGCAGGAACATTACCGATTAATATTAATGCACAAACGACTAAAATGGGTGTATCAGAAGGAGTTGCTAACTTTTCTGGATCGTTTGGGTTATCTATTGGTCAAAACGGTTGTGCCGGAATTTACCCGGCTATGCTAGCATTTATGATAGCTCCATCAGCTGGTATCAATCCATTAGATCCTATGTTCATCCTAACTGTAGTTGCAGTAGTCGCAATTAGTTCCTTTGGTGTTGCAGGAGTTGGAGGCGGCGCAACATTTGCTGCAATCCTTGTTCTATCTGCATTAAATTTACCGGTTGCATTAGCAGGGCTTCTAGTATCTGTTGAACCGTTAATAGATATGGGACGTACAGCAGTAAATGTAAGTGGTTCAATGACTGCTGGTGTCGCAACTGCGAAAATCACTGGGGAATTAGATAAGGACCTATATAATACACCTTTAAGTAAAATAGTAACTGAAGAAGCATAAAATATTATTAGAAAAGCTATCCTTTCAAAGGATGGCTTTTTTTAGCTTTAAAAGAAAGAGTAATCCTGTGGACACTTTCGGCGGGCGAGACCGAGCCTCCTTCACGGAAAGCATCCGTCCTTCGCTACAATCAACATTATATCTATGATTCTGTTTTTAAAGTCGGGCGTCTTTTGCCCGTTTTTTTATGTTTAAAATAAATTCTCGAACCCAGCCACTACACTATCTAAATGCGAAATATTTAAAAAACTTTTACATAATATGGTGTAGTAGTTTGCTATAATCGATTTAACTAGGTTGTAAGGAGATGGGAGAATGCTACAAGCAATAAGTCTTTCCAAAAAGTTTAAAACAAAGGAAGTTGTAAGAGAAATTAACATGGAACTATTGGCGGGGGAATCAGTTGGACTATTAGGGCCAAATGGTGCAGGGAAATCGACGACTATTTCTATGTTGTCCTCTTTAGTCATACCAACAAGTGGAGATGTTCTATGGAATGATAAGTCCATTTCAAAAAATCCTGAGCCATTGCGTAAAACATTGGGGGTAGTTCCTCAAGAAATTGCCCTATATCCTGAGCTTTCTGCTAGAGAAAACTTGGCTTTTTTCGGTAGAATATATGGGTTGAAAGGGGAACTTTTAGAAACACGGATAACAGAAGTCCTAAAAAAAATTGGATTGTCTGATAGACAAAAGGATATAGTTAAAACCTTTTCAGGTGGTATGAAAAGACGTTTAAACATTGGGGCGGCTCTTTTACACAAACCTTCAATGCTAATTATGGATGAACCCACTGTCGGGATTGATCCTCAATCTAGGACGTATATTTTAGAAACAGTTAAACAGTTTGTAGAAGAGGGAATGACACTTTTATATACTAGTCACTACATGGAAGAAGTAGAAATGCTATGTGACAAAATTTATATTATGGATCAGGGCAGAATAATTGCTTATGGTACAAAAGAGGAGCTTAAAGAGCTGGTCTCAGATAACCAAACCATTGAGTTGAAAGCGGACTTATTTACTGCAAATTTTGAAAAGGCTCTAGGTGAACGCTTTCCAAAAGCAACCCTCCGAATAGAAGAAAAGATACTAACGATTTCAATGTCCAAAAGTGAAGAGCCATTAGCTACTATTTTTGCGATTGCTGCTGCAAATAATGTAGTGATAACCTCTGCGATTGTCAAAGTGCCATCTCTGGAAGATGTGTTTTTGCATTTGACTGGAAAAGCACTGAGAGATTAAGAGAGGAGACCTGAGTCATGCTGTTTAGTTTAATTATAAAACAAATGAAAATGCTTATACGAAATAAGCAACCGTTGATTATTTTGTTAGTTATGCCACTCGTTTTAATAACCATTCTTTCAAATGCATTAGGAAGTATGATGGATGGTGGAGAAGAAGTGGCTATTCAAGCAAATTTACTTATAGTAGATGATTCATCCTGGGTTCAAGAGGAAGAAGCAATTAAACTCTTTCTAGAACAAGAGGGAGTTACAGGACCACCTATGGATGCTTTGCTTAGTCAGTTTAAAAATAGTGATCCAGTCGAATTGTTGAAAAACACCATTTTGACCTCAGATGAAATGAAAAAATATATTGCAACGGACTATAAACAGACAGTCGATTTAAAGGTCACTCGGCAGGATAAAAACATAGATGGCATTTTAAGTATTCCATCTAATTTCCGACTGAATTATATTAAATCGGTGTACTTTAACAACGCTGACTTTGCAGAACTATCCTTATACTTAAACCAAGATAATGACATTCGTGCTTCCATAATCGAATCAGTACTAGCTGATTGGAAAAGTGGATATACGCAATCAGCGGCCCTTTTAGATGTAGGTTTATCACCCGAGAAAGTAATGAGTAGTGTCAATAGTGTTGAGAAAATAGAACAGGTTTTAGAGTCTAATGAGCGGAAGATTCCTGCATCTATTTACTACACGGTTGGGATGCTAGTGATGTTTGCGTTATATATTCCTGCTTTTCTAGCAGGCTTTGCTCTGCAGGAAGTGCAGTGGAAAGTATATGACCGTATTTTATTGGCTGGAGTCTCTCCTATTTTATACACACTTTCGATTTTCTTCACAGGAACTCTTGTAGCCTTTATCCAACAAGCTATTATGCTCTTATTTGGTATGTTTGTATTAGGAATAGAATGGATCAGTTTAGAAGGAATGACGGTTATTGTTATTAGTTATAGTGTATTTGTTGGTGCATTATCAGCTTTAATGACAACCCTCCAGTTTCGAACAAAAACAGAAGGTATTGCAAATGTATTCAACGGGATATTCATTACAGTATTTTCTTTCCTAGGTGGATCTTTCTTTAACATTCGAGACATCTCAGAAATACTTGGGAAAATTGGAGATTTAACTCCCAATGGTGCAACGATGTCCGCGATACTATCTATACAAAAAGGTCAAGATTTATCAGTTATTTGGCCATTTATGTTTGCTATATATTTACTGGTCGTTGTGTGCGTATTACTTTCCATTGTTTTCTTTCCGAGAAGAGGTGTAACAGAATGACGGGAATATGGATTGCTAGATTTCAAAACTTAATACGTAAGCCTACCGTTTTAATTATGATGACGGTAATGACCTTGGTGATGGCATATTTGGTAGGTGGCACTAGCAATGGGAAGATGAGTGTATCAGTAGCAGTGGATGACTCTGAGCTGAGTATTGCCGTACTAGAAAGACTAAAAGAAGAGGGAGGATATTCCCTTAAAGAGACTACAGAAGAGGAGTTAAAACAAAAAGCAAAAGAAGATATTCGAATGATCGGAATTGTGTTGAAAGAAGCATCCTACACCATTTTTTCTGCCTCAGATTCAGATAGTGTGAGAAATCTAACTCTTATAGTTGAATCGGCTTATAGCGATGCAAGTTTTAAGCAACAAGTAATCTTGGCAGGTGGAGAGAGTGCATGGTCTGATTTAGAAGTGAGTCTGCAAGAAAAACAAGCATTCCTCCTACAAACAGAGGCAATGGATGAGTCAGAGGTTTTCCGTTACGATAATGCTCTTCAAAGCTTGTTTGGTTTTATGTTATTTTTTGTTTTTTATACGGTGTCTATTAATGTTCAATTTATATTGGATGATAAGCGCACAGGTGTATGGAACAGATTGAAACTAGCATCGATTAGTAGATTCCAATTATACTTTGGTCATCTTTCATTTAGCTATATTATTGGGTTTGTTCAAATGCTGTTAGTCCTGTTCGTTTTCCGCTATGTGTTAGGGACCAATATGTACGATGGTTTTTGGAAAGTAATAATCATTGCTGCTTTCTATGTATTGCTTGTAATGGCGTTTTCTGTTTTTGTTATTTCTTTAGTGAAAACAGTAAGTCAGAGCAGTATTATTATTTCACTTGTAGCAGTAGCCTTTGCAATGATTGGTGGGGCGTACTGGCCTCTAGAAATAGTTCAGTCAGAAGGGTTACTTGCGATGAAATGGATTTCTCCTATTTATTATGCAATGGAGTCTATGAAACGAGTAACGGTATACGAGGGAACTTTAAGTAGTGTTTGGACGTATGTTAGTATGATGGTAGGTATTGCAGTAGTACTATTAGTGGTAGGGATTACTTTATTGGAAAAAAGAACGGAACGCTATCATTCCAGCGAATAGATAGGGGAGATAGGGATGTATTGGTGTAAAATTGCACGTACAGAAAAAGAGTTTGAAGCGATTGCACGACTGAATTATGAAACGTTTGTGGAGGAGATACCTCAACATGAGCCCGATCCTAGTGGAATGCGGGTCGATGCGTTCCATCATGAAAACGTATATGTTATTGTACTAAAGGATCAGGAGCTAGCAGGGATGGTGGCATTTAAAGCTACCCGTCCCTTTTCTTTAGATTTAAAGCTTGGTTCAGTGGAGGAATTTCTGCCAAAGGATGCATTAAACGGACAGTTATGTGAAGTACGATTGCTGGCGGTGGATAAAGCACATCGAAATGGGCGAGTGTTTTATTACCTTGCACGTGCTCTATCCGATTATGCTTATGAAAATGGATATGGAGCAGCGGTAATATCTGGTACGGTAAGAGAACAGAAACTATATAATCAGCTTGGCTTTGAACCGTTTGCAGACCCTGTAGGAACGGAGGAAGCAAAGTATATTCCGATGGTATTAACAAGGGATCGGTTTGAGCTTTCTGTTGCTGCTCGATTTAAACAAAAAAGATATTCTTTTTACCCGGGACCTGTACAGCAGTCTGAAGCAATTCAGCAAGCATTTACAGTTAGGCCTATATCACATCGAACACATGAGTTTAAGGTCATGCTAGAAAGAGTGAAGAAAAACCTACTGTCAATGAGTGGAGCCAAGTATGCCCATTTGTTGTTAGGTAGTGGTACGCTTGCAAATGAGGCGATGATTGCACAGATACATGTGTTAGGAGAGAAGGGCTTAATCGTTAAAAATGGTGCCTTTGGTGACCGGTTGGAAAAACAAGCGGAACGTTGGCGTTTATCTTTTGATGTGGCGTCTTTTGAATGGGGAAGCCCACATAATCTAATGTTAATAGAAGAAAAGCTTGCCACAGGTGCTTATAGTTGGCTTTTAATGGTTCATGGCGAAACATCTACTGGTATGTTAAATAGCCTGGAAGAAATGAAGGTATTATGTACCCGTTATAATATATTGCTTTGTATGGATTGTGTAAGTTCATTTGGGGCACTTCCATTTAACTTGGAAGGAGTATATCTCGCAACAGGTGTAAGCGGTAAAGCCATTGGAACAATGAGCGGTTTAGCTTTTGTATTTGCAAACACCGAGATAACATCGAGCAGTGATATTCCTTCGTATTTAGATCTGGGACTGAGCGTGAATAATGCGACACCTTTTACGATGCCTTCTCAGTTTGTACATAGTTTAGAAGTTGCGTTAAAGGCCTATGAAAATGGAATGAGGTACAATTTATTGCATAGTCGCATGCAATTTATCGAAGATGAAGTGTACAAGCATGGGATTGAATTACTTTCAGATAATCACTATCCGATGATATTTACATGGAAAGAGGATAATTTTCCACACCTAGCAGAGGACGCAAGAATGTCCGGATTCGATCTTCACTATAAAAGCGATTACTTAATCGCAAAGAATCTACTGCAGGTATCCTGTATTCAACCAGATTTTGAAGTTGCATGGGTGAAGTTTATGGATTGGCTGGACAACTACCGTACTTATCATTATTAATTTTGTACAATTTCTTACGCCTTTTTGAAAACAATTTTTTTAGTATGAGGTCCAAATAATAAAAGTGGCTAGGACAAAATTAGTCTATGAACTTGAAAAACGTGAAATCAGTAACTTAATTTCACGTTTTTCACTTTATTTTGGAAATATGGAGGCAAGGATTTACCCTCTCACCAATAAGGATGGAATGATGCCTTTAACGGACTTCTTCCAGACAAACGTGAATTTATTGGTGTTCGCTTCTTTTTTTGTGCCGTCGATAAAAATCGCCTCCTGACGAATAAGTTCTTTCATTTAGAATTTGGTAGTAGGATGCTTAAATTTTAACAGAAGCTGTCCTTTTTTAAACTTGAAATTATGCAGGGGTTACTTGATATAGAAGAGATATTAGTTGTTTGGAGTGAAGGCGGCGACTCCTAGGGGACAAGCGCGTGGGAGAGACTACAGGCTCGACCCGTGCCCCCAGGAAAGCGTCCGCCGTAACGAAAAACAACGGCTACGAAGTATATATAAAAATAAGAGGCTTGGACAGAACCCCGAAACAGCATTTTTCTCATAGAGAAAAATGCTGTTTTTTTGCTGTGCACAAAATTGATTTCCATTCCAGGGACGCTTTCCACGGGCGTGGCCTGAGCCTGTAGTCTCAGGAGTCGCCCCTCCATTCCAATCATTTTATTAAATATCCATTATTTAGTAAAGCCTCTCCTTATCCAATATAATTTCTACTTCTGTCCCATCCTCTTTTCTTTCATCAATAATCTGATCCCCCTATAAACGCATCATTACTTTCTCATGCGTAGTATGGATAAATTTTTTATATGGTGTGTCTGGCATCTTTTCAATGTTGGTCATTGCAACTTTTACAGCAAATACAGCCTTTTCAACTTGGTTTAGTTCTAGATAGCATAATGCAATGTATGCATCCTTTTCATAGAAAATAGATAAATCGATTGGATGGTGGACGACGTCAGGAATTTTCACCTCGATAAATTTCTCCAATGCCTCAGTAACTCTTCCTAATCCGTATAAAGTTTTAGCTCTTTCAAGTTGGAAGTAGTGAGTAAATAACTTTATATTTACCTGGTCAAGAGAGTATTTGTGGTATAAAGCATCTGCTTCTATATACATTTTTTTGTATGTATTTAAGTAATGTAGATTGGCATAATGTATAAAAGCTTTAGAATCCTCATCATCCGCAAATTCGCTATAGGCTTCCAGTTTTTTTAAATAATAATCTTTTCTTTCTATGTTTCCTTCCATCATTGCATGTGCTGATGCTAGTCTAAATAGATTATCTATTTGTTTAAATATTTTATGTTCATTGCAATAGAGAATGGCATCATTCATCACTTGAATGGCCTCCTCATTTTTGCCAACTGCAAAGTAAAGTACTGCTTCTAAATAGTCATAATCCATGCGTGATAATGGATCAACCCAAAGTGGATTGTCTTCCAGTTTTTTTCGTTCTTCTAATAAAACATCCAGTGCTACTTGATAGTGATGATTCATAAATGGAATTATTGCAAGATTTCTCCCTATGTCAGCGCTTTTAGTTATCAAGTGCAAGTCTTCATACATTCTTGCAACCTTCTTCAGCAACGCTACAGATTCGTCAGGAGAAGAATAAGCTAAGCATCTTCCGTAAATGTCGAGTAATCGCGTTGCCTCATATCCCTGAGTTAGTTTTGGTATATATGGTTCTATTAGATTTTTTACCTGTTCAATTTCATCTGCAAACTCATAGTTCTTTGTGTTGAGTAATAATTCTGCTTGATCTATTACATTTCGCAACTCTTGTCCGCTTATTTCTTCCAGTAACTCAGTTAATTCAACACCAAGCTGTGAAGCGATATAGTTTAAGCTTTCCATAGAAGGATTTGCTTTGTTGTTTTCTATTAAACTGAGCATGCCTTTAGTTAACTCTGTGCCTGCTAAATTTTCAAGCGTCAGTTTCTGTTGTTTACGTAATGTACGAATGCGTTCGCCTAATGTGGACATCTTTTCACCTCTTATTAAGTTTAATTATATTAAACTTTTAGTTGAATTGAAAGGATAATAATGTTATTCTTTGTTTAATAAAATTAAACTTTTGAATAATTCTTAAAACAAAGGGGTAGGGAAGATGGAAGAAGTATTAAAGCTTAAAAAAGCCACATATCACTTGTGGACGTTTACTATCAGTAAGTTAGTTTCCACTTTTGGTGCACAGGTGTATTCGTTTGCAATCAGCTTTTACATTTTGCAATTAACAGGATCTGCATCTAGTTTTGCATTAAATTTAATTTGTAATATTTTACCGAGGACTCTAGTTGCGCCGTTTGCAGGATACGCTGCAGATAAATATTCTCGTAAAATGATTGTCATCGTATCGCAAATTGCTACGACAATTGCAATTGGTGGATTACTTATTGTGAGCATGACGATGGGTTTATCTTTAATTGCGATTTATAGTACGACCGTGATTTTATCGTTGACTTCTCTATTTTCTGGGGTAACTTTCAGTTCGTCTATTACTGGATTAGTAGATGAAGGGCGAATTCAGAAAGCGATGTCGCTTAATCAAATGTCCATTTCGTTTGCGGCAATTGGTAGCCCGGCGGTAGGAGGACTTCTCTACGGAGCTGTGTCTATGCCAGTATTTCTAATAATGTATATGGCGGCCTCGATTATCGCTGTAGTCTTGGAATCCACGATGGACTTTAATTTATTTGCGAAGCGAAAAGAAGTAGTGGAAGGTGAACCGAAGGAACCAATGCTAGAGAGTATGAAAGCAGGCTTCCGTTACTTAATGAAAAAACCTATTTTAAAAACAATGGTTGTTATCTCCTTATTCATCAACTTTTTGTTTGGTGCCTATCAGGTAGGATACTCATTTATCCTCATTGAAAAATTAAAGATTAGTGCTCAACACTTTGGTTTTACAGAGGGGGCATTTGCAGTTGGGATGCTTCTATTGTCAATTTATTTTTCTGCACGTAAGGAATTGAAATTTCCGTTTCTAGTATCTAAATGGAGCATTGTTTTCATGGGTGTTATTATTGGAGCGGTTTCTATACCGTTGTTGATAGATATGTCCTATACAGTAATAGTTGTATTTTATGTCGCGTTAATGTTTTTCTTTGGAGCATCAATGATTATAACAAACACTCCAATACAGGTGATGATGCAGAAAATGATAGAGGATGATTATAAGGGACGCGTATTCTCGATAATAGAAACATGTGCAATGGCTCTAATGCCAATTGGTATGGTGTTATTTGGATTTTTATATGACGTCTTCCCAGCGGAAGGTATTTTAATTGTTTCAAGCGTTTTGTTGATATTAGTAATTCTATTCTTGGCAAGACCATCTGTAGTTAGAGCAGCACATCCAGAGCTCGGACAGAAAAAAGTAGAGTACTTGAAAACGGAGAGCTGATCAAATTTTGTGATGCGAGAGAGAAATTATCCTATACGAGAAAGAAAACCTCTTATGTGAGAGAGTTCCATGCCTATACGAGAAGCTTGGCGTGTGCGCGAACCATTTACGAGGGTGCTTAATCCATAAAAAAACAGGTGAAGGAAACGATTCGTTTTCCTTCACCTGTTTTCATTCATGACTTAGTTGACTTGCGGTATGCAAAAATTAAACCTATAGAAAGAATTGCGAGCACTCCGGATAACATGTAAATATTGTCGGGTTGCATTGTAAATAGCCAAGCAAACAATAACGGACCGATAATCCGCCCTAGATTATCCATAGAGTATGACATTCCGGCAGCTGTACCATAGAGTCCACCAGATTCTTTTGTAGTAAGCGAGACAATTGTAGTTCGTGCTAATGCATTTCCTGCGGTGAAAATACATAATGAAAGTCCAGCCCAGAAAATACTTTGAGTAAAAACAGTCAAAAATAATCCAACCGCTGTTACAACTTGCGCGTATAATAACCATTTTGTTTCCGTACCATTTTTAATGCGGCGTACGACTCCACCTTGAATTGCTGCATCGACAAATCCACTGAACATAAACAAATAGCCGATTTGTAGTGGAGTAATTTCAATTCTTTCGATCTGGAATAACTGGAACGTTGCTTCAAGACCTGCTAGTAAAAACGTCACCATGAACGAAAATAAGAATAGATATCTAATACGGTAATTCCATAGACTTGAAGCGCCCTTCGGAAGAAGTGCGCGTTTATTCGCTTCACCCGTACGTTCTGGTTCCTTTAAAATGATTAAGGCATAAACAAAAATCACGAGCAATAAAATCGCGGAAGCTGTAAATGGAAGTGCCAAATCTATATGTCCTAATACTCCTCCGATTGCTGGACCAAAAATAAAACCTAAACCAATTGACATGCCAAGGAATCCCATATACTTATTACGGTTCTCTTCATTTGACAAATCAGCTGCAAATCCCGTAACTGCGGTATACAAAGCACCGGAAAATAATCCTCCCACTACACGAGATAGGTAAAGCATGAAAAGCGAATCAAAAAATAATGAAAACAACCAAAAACTTAAACTGAATCCTACTAAACCAACTAAAATAAGCGTTTTTCGTCCAATACGATCTGATAGCATTCCCCATAATGGAGCCGTGAAGAAGGAAGCTAACGAGTAAACCGTCAATAGACCACCTACGTGGATTTCATTATAATCTTGCTCTAAAATAACCTCTGGCAGTACGGGAATAATAATTCCAAAGCCGAGATAAACTAAAAATTGGATAGACATTAGTATAAATATAATCTTATTCATGCATCGAACCTGCTTTCTGCAATTCTTCTATCCTATATATTACACGTTTTTATTATGTTTGACACGTTGTAATCGGGTAGTAGGAATTATGACAGAAACCGGGGTAAATGAATTTGCTGTACTACTAATTGATATATGGAGAAATATAAAAAGCCATCCTGATTTAGGATAGCTTGTGTGTTTAGAATTACCGTGGTTCGGATATACTTTCCATAGCATTTGAAATTTCTTGGACATGTGGGAAAGGAAAAGCTAAATCCGCTAAAGAGACAAAGCCTACGAGATTACCATCCTCCATTACAGGAAGTCGCCGAACTTGATTGCGCGCCATAACAATAGAAGCATCGGCTGTAGAATCTTCAGGGGAGACGGAGATAACGGTCTTGGTCATAACATCCTCTACCTTGCTTTTTATATCCTTGGCTACCGACCTTGTCACGATATCTCGATCCGTAATCATTCCAACTAATTTTTTGTTACTGACTACAGGTAAACAGCCTATGTCCAACACTCGCATCTGATCTGCTACTTCGCTCACATAGTCCTGAGGGTTACAGGTTACTACTTCTTTACTCATTACATCTTTTATATTCAAACCATTCACTCCTTTAGGAATTAGCATGGTTTACAAGTCCATAATATATGTAACAAAATTGAAAGATTCAACTTAGGTAAAAAGTGGTATAATAAAATAAATTAAATTAGTTTTAAAAAGAAACTTTTTTTAGAGAAAATCGTAATTATTAGATAGAAGGACGAGGTGGATTCAATGGCAAAGGAAGTTGATTTAAAGAAAATTGTTAGTAATCTTTCAAAGCTTGGTGTTACTGTTACAATGACGAAATCTAGACTTGACCTACTTAAAGCTTTAGCACCACCAGCGCAAAGTCCTCACGCACAAAACTAAAAAGAAGGTGACTTGAAACTTCATTACGAAATGAAGTTAGAGTCACCTTCTTTTTATCTAGTCCAAGGCCAAGACCCGCTGTAACACAAAATACAATTAACCTCTTCTAATCGGTATCACTTTCCAATAAGTAATTATCCTCCATATCCATTCTAGAGGTCCCATTTTAAAGAACTGTAGCCATACCATACTGAAAGCTAGTTGTATAGCGTAAACGGTAATGCATATTAGTAGCGTATCTATATAGCTGAGTTGAGGTGTGATGAATAACTTTCCTGCTATTAAGATAAAGATCGTTTGTCCTAAATAATTTGTTAATGCCATACGCCCGTAATATTTTAATGGTGATAATAGTCGTTGGAATACTTTAAATCGCAATAGTAATAACAGTAGCCCAACGTAAAAAGCTGATAATAAAGGACCAATAGTTATGCCTATTCTTAAAAATGTACTTGCTTGATCATAAGTACCATCAGCCTCCATAAATATCATGTTGATGAATGGTTGCGAGGGTATACTTTGATATTGAATATAAAAACCAATAACACTAGCTGCTAAAGTAAGAATCGTAAAAAGCATTATTTGTTTTGTTTTAGATACAAGGTTTTCGAATACACGGTATTGACCACAAACTAACCCTAATAACATTAGTGGAATTATTAAGAGTATTTTAGTTGCCAGAACTGCAAATACTATTAATAATACAAGACTAATTACTAGGTTTATTTTTTTATTTACTTTATAAAACGGTAGTATAATAATACCGATAATTGCGTAAAACAATAATGCTTCTCCTGGATGGAACATTGAATGGACTACTCCCAAAATCAACAATATTACTAATCTTCGTGTAAAAAGAATGTATGCTTTCTCACCTCTGGCAAATGAGCGAGAAATAAATAGATAAAAGCCTAGCCCAAATAGAAATGAAAATATTGTAAAAAATCGTCCTTCTACAAATAAATATAAAAACTTCTGGTAGCTTGCGTCTAACGTATTTAGTTCTGGAATACCTATGTTTAGTAGTGCAAGTATATTAACTAGAATAATCCCTAATAATGCAAAACCCCTTATGTAATCAAGTTCATCAATTCTTTTCTCTCTTATTACTTCCTTCATTTCCATAATCATCCTCCTGAGTATAATATTAAACGTTATGATTAGAGAAAGGTTTCTGTAGCAACAAAAAAGCGAGTAGAAATGGTGTAAACCAATTTTCTACTCGCACTATAATCAATCGTCTTCGTTTTTTGCAAACATATAAGTCCGATGATGAAATTTCATACTAAATACTAAACCAATGGCTAACATATTCCCCATGAGCGAACTACCCCCGTAACTTATAAATGGTAGAGGTATACCTGTAATCGGCAATAATTGAATAGTCATGCCAATATTTTCGAATACATGGAATGTAATCATTGCGATGATTCCTGCGCAGACATAAGTACTGTATGCATCTTTTAATTGAAGTGTAATTTTCGTCAAATGAAAAATAAGTAGGAAGTAAAGACTAACAACAATACTTGCCCCAACGAAACCGTATTCCTCTCCAATAACGGCAAATATGAAGTCGGTATGATTTTCTGGAACATACACAATACGTTCTCCATAACCTTTACCGAAAATCTCTCCAGAGCCGATGGCATTTAAAGAAGTGATTAAATGCATTCCTTCATCTGATGCATAGGAATAGGGGTCTAACCAAGAATATATACGAGCGAATTGATATGGGTCGAATCCAAACTTATCCTCTAGAAAATCTTGCATATAGACGGCCATCCACAATAGGAGACCACCAATTCCTATACCACCTATAAAGAAGGGGAGTATTATTTTCCATGCAATTCCAGCTACTATAATAAGTGCTATCGTAATTGCCAAGAACACTAAAGAGGTACCTAAGTCAGGTTGTGTAAGGATAAAAGCTAGGGGAATAATTAATGTTACTCCAATTTTAACTAGCAAAATTAAATCTGTCTTTACTGTCTTGATTTGATTCTTCTCATTATGAATCGTGATTAACCGGGCAAGTCCTAATATATAAAAGGTTTTCATAAATTCAGCAGGCTGAATATCACCAACAGGTAAGTGAAACCAACTCTTCGCACCATTTCTCGGCTCAACTAAAGCTAATGAATCAGGGAGTATGAAAAGAACAAGAAGTAAAAATACGCCAATTGCGTATATATACCAGGATAATTTTTTATATTGCTCTGGTTCAAAAAACATGACAAACCCAATGATAATGGAACCGACAACATACCAAAATAGCTGTTTGGGTATAAAGTTTGTTGCATATTGTCCAGAGGTTTGTGCTGACGAAATAGCAAGTAAGCTAATGATAAGAAATAATAATATAATAAAAGCAAGTGTCCAATCAAAACGATCAGCAAAGCCTTTTTTGTTCTCCATGTAAGTCACCTATGTTTCCTTCAAATTTCCTTCACCTATTATAACGTATATTAATACTTTTTGCTTGCTGGTTTAATAGAGACGTGAAAGGGATTAAAGATGTTTCCTTGTATAAATCGTGCTATTATTATGAACAGATAAAGGAGTGATTTTAGTGGCAAAGAAAGAAGTGAGAGATATGGATGAGTATTTCACACATTTATATGTTCACGTAAATGAGGTAGAGCATTTTGCTCTGTTTAGCGGAATAACGGTTCAACAGTTTATAAGGAATTTCTCTGACTTGTCTGCTCTTTTGTTGCTAAAACATAGCTATGATGATGCTTCTTTTAATATGCATACGCAGCTTGAATTTATAGTTCCTGAGCAATACAACCATTTCGTAAAGGATTTTACTGAAGGGCCTTTTGAAGTTTGCTTCATGGATTTTGAAGATGAGCGCAAATTAAATATGCTCTCTCCTCAAGAACAAGCAGAGCTACTATACATAGCACATAAAAAAGAAGCTTTTCGATCGCCCTTCTATCATCACCTACAAAATAGATTTGTCTATCTATCGGATGAAGGTGAGAAAATTACAAAAATCTATTTCCGAGATATGGAAGACTTTAACCAATTAGTTGCAAATGTGGTTACAGGGCTAATTAGTAATAAGTCTAAGTCAACAGCTTTTTGGCGTAAAAAGAACAATATCGTCCTACCAAGATTGTCTGCTGAAAAAGTAACCGAACACAACGAGCTATTTGAAGATGGTGTGTTAATGTCGTTATTCAAAACAGATAAATCTCATTATGGTATAGAAATTCGTATTCTTCCTGAGAATATTTTTCCGGATGAAGTTTTGGAGGATTTGAAATTACATATAGCTAAACCGGTAGATGTACTAATAGAAGTATAAAGAGAACGCTTTTGCCAAGTGAAAGAGGCAGGGGCGTTTATTATGTGGTGAGGTGAAAAGCATGGCCTGGATATTATTAATAATTGCAGGATTAACAGAAATAATATGGGCAATTGGTTTAAAAGAGGCCCATGGCTTTACGGAGCTCATTCCTTCTATTGTAACGATTATATTTTTAATCGTGAGCTTTTTCCTATTTGCTAAAGCTATGAAGACGATTCCGATAGGTACAGCATATGCTATATTCACAGGTATTGGAGCAGCAGGCACGGCTATTGTAGGAATTATTTGGTTTCAAGAAGAAGTAAGTGCTGGAAAGCTATTCTTTTTATTTGTTCTCCTTTTTGGGATCATCGGTCTAAAATTGGTGGATGATGAAGAGGAGGTGGCCTGATGGAGTGGTTTTTATTAATAATTGCTGGTTTATTTGAAGTGGCTTTTGTTATTAATATGAAGTTATCGGATGGTTTCAAAAATGTTAAATATACGATTCTCACGGTCATTTCTGCTTCTTTAAGTTTCTTTTTATTATCATTAGCCTTAAAGGATATAGCGGTCGGTACTGGTTATGCAGTATGGACAGGAATTGGGGCTGCGGGAAGTGTACTTCTCGGGATGTATTTATTTCAGGAGAAAAAAAGTAGAAAGAAATTGTTTTTTCTAAGCTGTATTATCATGGGAGTAGTGGGTCTTAAATTGTTCGGTTAGATACTCAACTATTAAGGCTGTCCGTGATAAACTAATAATATCCAAAACATGGAGGTAATTTTAACTTATGAAAATAAAAGTAGGCTTATTATATGGTGGGAAATCTGCAGAGCATGAGGTGTCACTACTTACTGCTAGAGCAGTTTCACAAGCGATCAATTTTGAAAAATTTGAAGTATATCCAATTTTCATCACTAAAACAGGTGAATGGAGAAAAGAAGGTCAGTTAACTGCGCCGGTAGAGTCAATAGAATCTCTAAAATTTGGCAATGAAATAACAACTCCTAATACCATTTCTAGTTTCCTTCCACAACAAGGAGACGATACCACTCAACTAGATGTTATTTTCCCTCTTTTGCACGGACCTAATGGGGAAGATGGAACGGTACAAGGATTGTTAGAAGTATTGAATTTACCGTATGTAGGTAATGGGGTATTAGCATCTGCTGCAGGAATGGATAAAGTGGTTATGAAGCAATTATTTGCGCAAGCTGGCTTATCACAAGTTCCTTATGTCTATTTCATAAGTAAAGAGTGGAAAAAGAATCAGGATGCATTACTACAAAATATAGAAGAAAACTTAAAGTGGCCTTTATTTGTAAAGCCTGCCAATCTTGGATCAAGTGTTGGAATTAGTAGAGTTACAAACCGACAAGAACTTATTAAAGCGGTTGAATATGCCTTTAAATATGACCGTAAAATTATTGTGGAACAAGGGATATTTGCTCGTGAAATTGAAATGAGTGTTCTGGGAAATGATGAACCAAGATGCTCAGTAGCGGGAGAAGTACTACCAACTAAGGATTTTTATGACTACGAAGCAAAATATGAGGACGGTACGACGAATTACGCAATCCCTGCTAATATTTCTGAAAAGCTTCAAGATAAACTAGAGGATGCTGCAATTCGTGCATTTAAAATTTTGGATTGTTCGGGACTTGTCCGGGCAGACTTTTTTGTAACGGATCAAGAAGAGGTCATTATCAATGAAGTAAATACAATGCCAGGCTTTACACCAATCAGTATGTATCCAAAGCTTTGGATGGAATCGGGACTTTCTTATCCGGGTCTAATAGAAGAACTTATCCATTTGGCAATTGAACGCCATGAAGAAAAACAGCAGCTTGAACACTCGAAAGACGGGAAGTGACCGAGTGAAAAAAACATTAGCAAATATAGCAGAATGGTTACACATTCAAAAGAAAACAGACGATAACCCGGTCGTTACGGGAGTTTCGATAAATACAAGAACAATTAAACCAGGCGATTTGTTTATCCCGTTTCGTGGAGAACAAGTAAATGGGCATCGGTTTGTTCAAGATGCTTTTGCAAAAGGAGCAGCAGCATCGCTTTGGTTGAAGGACGAACCGGATCCACCTAAGGGCGTTCCGCTTTTGTTCGTGGAAAGTGGCGAAGAGGCACTCCAGCAAATGGCACGGGCTTATCGAGCAGAATTAAACTCTGTGTTTATCGGCATTACTGGGTCGAATGGTAAAACATCCACAAAAGATTTAGTAGCAGGTATGCTGTCGCCTTATTTTAGTGTGAAAAAGACAGAGGGTAACTTTAATAATGAACTAGGATTACCATTAACTATTCTTTCTCTAGAGGAAGATACAGAGTTTGCAGTGCTCGAAATGGGTATGAGCTCCTTTGGAGAAATCGAGTTTTTATCAAATTTGGCTAAGCCAAAATATGTAGTCATTACAAATATTGGGGAAGCTCATATGCAAGATCTTGGTTCTCGAGAAGGTATTGCAAAAGCAAAATTTGAAATCATTGCAGGATTAGATGCCACTGGTCAATTATTCTATGATGGGGATGAGCCATTACTTCGACCATTTGTGGAGAAAAATCCCAATGTACAGGCGAAATCATTTGGTGTTCAGGAACAAAATGATTTACGTATTGCTGAAGTAAACTTTACTGAGCAAGGAAGTGCCTTCCGTGTTGAAGGAGAGCTAAACGAAACAATGTCTATTCCTGTGTTAGGTGAGCATCAAGTAAAAAATACACTTGCTGCACTGCTAATCGGAAAAGAAGTTGGATTAACTGCAGAGCAGATGCGTAAATCTTTAAAACAAATAGTTTTGACTGATATGCGTATGCAGGTGATCGAAGGAGTAAATGATGCAATTTTCATAAACGATGCTTATAATGCGGCTCCGACTTCCATGCTTGCTGCAATTTCATTCCTTGAAAAGTCATCTATTAAAACTGATAAGTGGCTTGTATTAGGTGATATGCTAGAGCTTGGAGACAATGAGCGGCAATATCATGAAGACATAAGCAAATCTATTTCAAATAAGAGATTTGTGGGAGTGTGTTTATATGGACCACGGATGGAATGGCTGTATAACAAACTTGTAGATCAATTTACAGACGAACAACTCATTTGGGTCAATGACGACACAGAAAAACTTGTTGCGTTTTTAAGAAATAAAATTAATGACCGCTCTATTGTTTTAGTGAAAGGTTCAAGGGGAATGCAATTAGAAAGAGTTATTGAGCCGTTCCAAAAATAATAAGACGGGTGTGGGGACAATGAAAACAGGCGTATTAGGTATTCACGGTTTTACAGGTGGACCATATGAGATTCAACCATTTGTTGACTATTTGAAAGTTCATACAAACTGGGAAATTGTTGTCCCCACATTACCTGGTCATGGAGAAACGCTGGAACTAAAGAATTTAACCGCAGAATCGTGGATGATGACAGCGGAACAGTCTCTTAGGCAAATGCAAAAGGAAGTAGACCGTGTAATTATTGTAGGTTTTTCGATGGGTGGAATTATTGCGATGTACTTGGCGAATCGTTATCCAGTATATAAGCTTGTTTTATTAAGTGCTGCAGCGAAGTACATATATCCGGCACAGCTTTTACAAGATATAAAGGATATAGCCAAAGAAGCAGTGGTAGGTAGGCTCGAAGAAAACTCTTTATATAAACAATACAGTTACAAAGTGAAAGGAACTCCAATTCCTGCGACGTTAGAATTTATGCGATTAGTACGTATAGTTCAGCCCTATTATGGTCAAATTACAGTACCAGTCTATATAGTTCAAGGCAAAAAAGATGGTATTGTACCTTACGCGACTGCCCAGTTTATCTACGATGAAATTGGATCTTTGAAAAAGGAAATAGTCTATTCGGAATCAGGGAAACACCATATTTGTTATAGCGAGGACTGCGAAGATTGGTATAACACTGCTTTAAAATTTTTAAAGGAAGAAGAGGAGGAAGAGACTACAAGTAATTAACTAATAATTATAACAGTTGCTTATTCATTGCAACTGAGTTTGTTGCATGATATACTACGTTTAGAGCAATGGATACATTTTGTGTGAAGACTCTTCAGCGTTTATTGAAGAGTACTTTTTTTTGAACATAACGGTTTGTTGAAGTAGTATTGCACGATCACTCATTAACAGACCGCTCGGCAAAAGACCGGGCTTTCCCTTTATATAAGACCCCTCTGATCTAAAACCACAGAGAATTTTAAGTAACGGAAACGTTCCTCGTATAGGCTCGAATTTGCCGCAATTTCATCTGAAAATGTAACCATTTGTCAAAACAAACAAAAAGGAGATTAAAATTTTGACAAATTTTTCAGAATTAAATATTAGCGCTTCTACATTAAAGTCCGTACAACGTATGGGGTTTGAAGAAGCTACACCAATCCAAGAAGGTACTATTACACATGCTATGGGTGGACGCGATGTTATCGGTCAAGCACAGACAGGTACAGGTAAAACTGCTGCATTTGGTATCCCTATGATTGAAAAAATTGATACTAAAAACCCGAATATCCAAGCGTTAATCATCGCTCCAACACGTGAACTTGCAATCCAAGTTTCGGAAGAGCTTTATAAATTAGGATATGACAAAAAGGTTCGTCTATTATCTGTATACGGTGGACAAGAAATTGGTCGTCAAATCCGTGCACTAAAAAACAAACCTCAAGTTATTGTTGGGACACCTGGTCGTATTCTTGATCATATCAACCGTCGTACTTTGAAGCTTGATCAAGTTCAAACACTTATCTTAGACGAAGCAGATGAAATGCTTAACATGGGATTCATCGAAGACATCAACACAATTTTAGAAAGCGTACCTCCTGAGCGTCAAACATTATTGTTCTCTGCTACAATGCCAGGACCAATTCGTAAAATTGCTGATCGCTTCATGAAAGATCCAGTTGAAGTAAAGATTAAGTCGAAAGAAATGACTGTTGAAAATATTGAACAGTACTACGTAAAAGCTACTGAGCGTGAAAAATTTGATGTTCTTTCAAGAATTTTAAATGTACATCAACCAGAGCTTGCGATTATCTTTGGTCGCACAAAACGTAGAGTAGATGAATTAGCACATGCACTAAGCATTCGTGGTTACCTTGCAGAAGGAATTCATGGTGATTTAAGCCAAGCGAAACGTATGTCTGTATTAAAACAATTCAAATCAAATAAAATTGATATTCTTGTTGCAACGGATGTAGCAGCACGTGGATTAGATATCTCTGGCGTAACACATGTGTATAACTTTGATATCCCACAAGATCCTGAAAGCTATGTTCACCGTATAGGTCGTACAGGACGCGCAGGTAAAAGTGGTATCGCTACAACATTCGTAACACCAAGAGAAATGGGATACTTACGTATCGTTGAGAATACAACGAAAAAACGTATGGAAGCTTTAATCCCTCCAAGCTCAGATGAAGCACTAGTTGGACTTAAACGTGTAGCAGTAGAATCTTTATCTGAAATTGTAAACAAAAATGATTTAGGCGATTATCGTCCATTAGCACAAGAAATGCTTGAAAAATTTGAAGCAGTAGATGTAATTGCTGCAGCTTTAAAATCAATGACGAAAGAACCGGATGATACTCCGATTTCTCTTTCTGAAGAACGCCCACTACCTGCTCGTAGAGAACGTAGCGGTGGAGGCGGTTCTCGTTCTGGCGGTGGTTACAAAGGTAACCGTAGTAGTGGTGGAGGACGTAGTTCATCAGGTGGTCGTGGCGGAAGCGGCGATCGCGGACCACGTTCAGGTGGCGGTTCACGTCCAAGCTCTAGTGGACGTCGTAGCAGTGGTCCACGTGACGGCTCGACTCAACGCAGCACAAGAACTCGCTCATCACGTAGCGAAAACTAAATTGAAAAGCATAAGCACCTATGCAGCTCAGATAAGCGCTGTAAGGATTTCGCATAAAGGCGTCCTTTGCCTTTATCGAAATTCTGAAGCGACTCGGGGAGTTAGGTGTTGAAGCTAGACAAAATTTCAAAGGATGAACTTACATTTCGATGTAAGCTCATCCTTTTTCTTTTTAAGATATATGGTCTGGTCTCGCACTAGTAACCATTAGACTTCATCTAAATGGATGTGTAGAAAATTGTAAGATACTGAAACATTTTAGGGTCTGTTTCGTATACAATGATAAAAGAGGGGGTTTAATATGAGACAAGAACCAATTAATCGATTATCTGAAAAAGGATTACGTGTATGGAGGATTTATGGAATATTTCAAACCTTGGTTGCCTTATTAGTAGGTATAGGGGCTGGAGTTATCAATTATTTCACGGGACAATATATATGGCTATACATAGTAGATGGAGTAGTGATATTACTCATTGGATATTTATTAATTTATTTATTCCCGAAAATTAGGTGGACTCGTTGGCGATACGAAGTGCGTGAGCAAGAAATCGAGTTGCAGCATGGTTTGTTTATCGTCAAAAGAACGCTTGTGCCAATGGTTCGTGTACAGCATGTAGATACTGAACAAGGCCCGATATTGAGGAAACATGATTTGTCATCAATTACTATTTCAACTGCTGCAACTAGTCACACAATTCCTGCCCTCATAACTGCGGAAGCAGATGAACTTCGTGGTAGAATTTCTGTACTTGCAAGGGTGGCGGAAGATGATGTCTAAGGAAAAATTTACATTACATCCTATATCTGCAGTTATTAATTTCGTAAAAGTTTTAAAGGAAATGATATTACCTCTAATAGTAGTTATTGCAGTAAATGGATTTGGAGGAAGAGGAGAATCTGAAGGTTGGAGCTCCTATATAGTCTATATTATTTATGCAGTGTTATTAATCGCTATGTTGGTTAGCGGAATCATAAAATGGAAGAGGTTTCGTTACTGGTTCGAAGAGGAAGAGCTTCGCATTGAATATGGTCTTTTCGTAAAGAAAAAAAGGTATATTCCATTTGAGCGTATTCAAAGCTTAAATTACACTGAAGGAATCTTTCATAGACCTTTCGGATTGGTAAAGGTGAAAGTAGAAACGGCTGGTGGGGGAGCAACGAAAGAAGCGGATGCAGAGTTGACTGCAATTTCTAAAGAAGCAGCCGAACAAATAAAAAAAGAAATGAGTCTCGCCAAGAATAAGGAGTTAAATATACTTAATGAAGCGTTACAATCAGAAAATCAGGTAGTAGAGCAGCGGAAGCCTTTATTCCGGATGTCTCAAAAGGATTTACTAATTTTAGCTAGTACATCTGGTGGAGTTGGAGTCTTTTTCTCTGGTTTAGCTGTGTTTGTCTCGCAGATCTCAGAATTAATCCCATATGAAACTATTTATAATGAAATTATTATGTTTATTAGGTTTGGAGCTCTACTAATAGCTTTAGCTGTATTTTTTGTACTACTTGTAGCCTGGATGGTATCAGTTGCAATAACGTTTATAAATTACTATGAGTTTACTATTCGGGTAGAAGATGAGGAAATTATAATTACTAGAGGATTACTAGAAAAGAAAAAGGTAACGATTCCTTTATCGCGCATTCAAGGAGTGCGTATTGTGGAAAACCCTCTCCGCCAGCTTACAGGGCATGCAGCTGTCATCGTAGACAGTGCAGGGGGCTCATTGGCAGAGAAGGACGAGAAAATCAGATTAATTCCACTTATTAAAAAGAACCGAATCAATCCTATTCTTGTCCAAATTTTCCCGGATTATCATTTTGAACCTAACTTTACGCGAGTTCCTAGGCGCTCCAGAAAGTTCTTTTATCGCTTAGACTTTCTATGGATGATCCCGGTAGCGGCAAGTGTTAGTTATTTCTTTTATCCATTTGGATTGATGTCTCTATTACTATTGCCACTAAGTTTTCTTTTGGGGGCATGGCAGCATAAAACGGCTGGATATTGGAAGGACGAAAAACAACTTGTTGTACAGTACCGTCTATTTAGTAGAGTATCTCTATGGATGGAAAAGAAACGTATTCAGGCTATGACAGAACGTACTACGTATTTTCAAAAAAAAGCTGATGTTTCTTCTATTGTAACTACTATTAAGTCGGGTGTTACTGGATCTGCTACTACTATCCCATCAATAGAAAAAGCTGATGCAGAAAACCTTATGGAATGGTATGAACCAACTAGAAAAGAACCTATAGATAGAGAAAAAGAACAGCCTTTATAGGGGCTGTTCTTTTTTTTAGAAAGTATTAAGTTCAGATATTCCATGTACTTTGAAGAATATACTACTGATTTCGGGTCAAGGGTGGACGCTTTCCGCGGGCGGGTGTAGCTTCAGTCTTCTCGCTTCGCTACGGGGTCTTCACCTAACGCTTCTCCCGCTGGAGTCGCCTCCTTTCACTTCTATCAATTAAGCAGTGCCCAACTTTAAGAATTAACCAGCCCATTGTCAGATGATAGAATTAGTTCAAGTTAATGAACCGATAGAAGTATCCTTATAATCGCTATAAAATTAGGGAAGCTAGTGATCATGTGATTTTAATGTCATTTAATTGACATTTACTGAAAGCTTTTCTTCACTTATACAGATTTAAGCTTACGTTGTCGTTTCTTCCAAGTAGCTATACGCTTAGGATGGAAGTATACCATTCCTAGTATAAAACCGGTTATCAACCCTGCTATATGGGCAGTGACATTAATCTGTGGTTGTAAGAATGTCATAATGACCCCGATTACAATAATAGGAATAATGATTTGTTTTAGCTGTGGCATAAAATTTCTCGTATAATAAACTAAAGCTCCAAAAGCACCGAAAATACCGTAAATGGCTCCACTTGCACCAACACTAGTGTAATTCCAGTCATGTATCAGGTAGGTGGCAACATTACCGACTAATCCCGCTAACATATAAATAGTTAGGAAACGAGCTTTCCCAGCTAATTGTTCCAATTCTGGTCCAAATATGTATAAGGAGAACATATTAAATAATAAATGAGAAAAAGAAGCGTGCAAAAATATGGGAGTAAGTAAACGCCAATATTCGCCTTCACTGATTAATAAGTTAAAATGAACGCCGAAACTAAAAAGTTGTGATCCAAGTATAGGAATTAGCGTTAACAAATGAATAACTATATTTAATGCAAGTAAAGAAGAGACAACTGGATATAGTTTTATGTATTGTTTAAAATTTTCTGTTCTACTAAACATTATTTCACCTCAAGTTTTCTACTATTAGTATATCCTGTAAGGAGGATATTTGGAAAGGAGAAACATTCATGATAATTGGAATTGGATTAGATATAACTGAAATTGAAAGAATTAAATCAATTCAAGCTAAAACTCGTAAATTTGAAGAGCGTGTACTTACCAACAAAGAGAGAATTCAATTACACGAATTGTCAGAGGAGAGACAAACAGAATATTTAGCAGGAAGATTTGCAGCAAAAGAAGCATTTTCTAAAGCTCGAGGAACTGGAATAGGAAAAGAATGCAGTTTTCAAGATATTGAAATTCTTAAAGAACCTTCCGGTAAGCCAATCCTGTACTTTAAGGGAATAGAAGTTAACGGATTTGTTTCTATAACTCATACAAAAGTTTATGCGGCTGCTCAAGTAATTCTACAATCATAACCGGTCGTCCATCTACATACAATGAATGAACGCAGTGATAATAGAAAGGATGGACTGATTGAAGAGCCGAGTGGCTAAACTATTATTTTTATTTTTAACAATCTTAGTACTATCTGCATGTGGGGCCGATTCGAAAGAAGACGTTGTAAAAAAACTGAGTAACAAGTGGGTGGATTCAAAGGGGTATGAGCTCACAGCGGAGATGAGCATTTTAACTGGTGATGAACCAAGAGTGTACGGTGTGGAAGTTTGGCATACAAAGCCAGATTTTTACCGAGTAGAAGTGTCGGATACAAATGCTGAAAATACACAAATGATAATTCGTAACACAGAAGGTGTATTTGTCGTAACACCAGCACTGAACAAAACGTATAAATTCCAAAGTAAATGGCCAACTGAAAATAGCCAAGCGTATCTAATCGGATCGCTAGCAAACGACATAAAAAATGATAAAACAGCAACCTTCAAAGAAGAAGGAGACAATTATGTCTTTGAAACAAAAACTAGTAATAACCACAAAAACATGCTGCCTTATCAAAAAATTTATATCAACAAAAAGACATTACTACCAACGGATGTTTCTATCTTAAATGAAAACAAAGAAGAACAAATTCATATTACATTCGATAAAGTATCACTAGGAAAATCACATGCAGCAGCTGAGTATAAGGTTGAACAAAGCCCTACTGGTAAAGCAGAGGACACAGAAGAAACAGTAGAGGCATCAGCAGAGATTGATGATACTGAATTTGAAACGTATTATCCAATGTTAAAAGGGTGGGAACAAGTTCATAACATTGATGAAAAATTAATGGAAGTGGACGGAGAAAAGAGAGTTATTTTAACATATAGTGGAGACAAAGAATTTACAATTATTCAACATAGAAGTGTACAAGGCGATTCTTCTATCATTCCTGTATTTTCACCTGGTGACCCAGTTGACCTAGGGGTTGCAATTGGTGCCATAACAGACCAATCTCTTTCTTGGGAACAGGATGGAATGTCATTCTTTATTGCTTCATCAACTTTAACAAAAGAAGAGATGATTGAAGTTGCAGCATCAATGACTACTGGTGGTTTAAAGTGATTAGGGTTGACTACTTCATTACACTAGTAGGATAATCGGTGTAAACTGATTAAAAGAGGGAACTATATGTCGCTACAGCATTACCGACCAACGTTCATAAAAGTAAACTTACAAGCTATACAAAATAATATAAAAAGACTCCAGGAAACACTTCCGGAAAATACTGGGGTAATAGCCGTTGTTAAGGCAAATGGATACGGCCATGGAGATATTGCTGTTGCACAAGCTGCATTAAAAGCAGGAGCTAATCTTCTGGCTGTTGCCACCCCGGAAGAGGCATTGCACTTAAGGGAAGCTGGTATTCAAGCGGATATACTTTTATTAGGTACATCTCCGCTCTCTTTCTTAGAAGAGGCTTCCAAACATAACATTACACTTACAGCATATTCATATGAGTGGCTAAATGCTACTCGAGATCTCCATAGACCTTTGAAGCTTCATATAAAAATTGATAGCGGTATGGGTAGAATTGGTTTTACGGAAGAAAAAGAGTTAAAGCAGGCACTTACTTTTATTCAAGAAAGAAATTGGTTACATGTTACAGGAGTTTTCACGCATTTTGCAACCGCAGATGAGCAAGACCAAACACTATTCAAACAACAAGTTTCAACATTTGAAAAGTTATTAAATATATTTGAGCAAATACCTGCCTTAGTGCACACCTCTAATAGTGCGGCGGCATTGATATATCCTGACCAACACTGGAATGCTGTGCGTTTTGGTATATCTATGTATGGGATACCACCGTCTCCTTGGGTAAAAGGAGAACTTCCATTTTTGTTAGAAAAAGCACTTACGGTACACACAGAGGTTACCCATATAAAAAAGGTTCCGAAGGGCTCAACCATTGGCTACGGGGCTTCTTATGTAGCTTTATCAGACGAGTGGATTGCAACAATTCCGATTGGTTATGCAGATGGCTTATTAAGAAAACTACATAATCAATCAGTGTTGATAAAAGGAAAGAAAATGCCAATCGTCGGGAAAATTTGTATGGATCAATGCATGATTCGTCTCGATGAAAAAGTAAAGATTGGTGAAAAAGTAGTATTAATAGGTAAGCAAGGAAATGAAGAGATTCTAATAGAAGAATGGGCTGAAGCATTGAAAACTATCCCTTATGAAGTTTGCTGTACTTTTTCTGACAGAGTTCCTAGGATATATAGCAAATTGACTTTCGACAAAATTTAAGAATATATGCATAATTTGTCTAACGATTTCTCGTAATGTCTTTTATTTCAGCTAGAGAAATGGTAAGATGAAGTATATTGTCATATAGGGAAATGTTTTGTCGGAGGTGTTTGCTGTGGTAAGTGATAAAAAGAAAAAGGAAGCTATTATTCAGCTTCCAAATCAATTGGTTAATGAAGGAGTAAAAACCGTAAAACAATCATTAACTGGCGTAGAAAGTTTCGTTCGTGTCCAAGCAAATGAATATGTAAAAAATGGTCAGGCAAATCTTATAAGAGAAGCGATGATGAAAGGCTATGTTGAGATGTCTCATATAAATCTATCCATTTGTACGGAGTGTTTACATGCAGAATACGAAGCTCAACATACGACAGAGCGACTCGTAAGTGGAGGATGAAAATTTGATCGTAAAACGTGGAGACGTTTTTTTTGCGGATTTATCACCAGTAATCGGGTCTGAGCAAGGTGGAACCAGACCCGTTTTGGTGATACAAAATGATATCGGTAATAGATTTAGTCCAACTGTCATTGTGGCAGCTATCACAGCTCAAATTCAAAAAGCTAAGTTACCAACGCATGTAGAGATAAATGCAAAAGAATACGATTTTGAACGTGACTCGGTTATTTTATTGGAACAGTTAAGAACAATTGATAAATCTCGACTCACGGATAAAATCACCCACCTAGACGTAGACGTGATGGAAGATGTTGATCATGCTTTAGGGATTAGCTTAGGTATCGTTAAATTTTAATACATAGTAAGAACACAATGTGTAACCGACAAAGACACATTGTGTTTTTTAATAGGGAGAAAGTTTGTGTTAGCTTGTAAATATATAGAAGGTTTGATTAACCGTGTTTTAAAGTGAGATTTAAGTGGTGGAAGTAATTACCGATTGTATTTGCTCTACGAAGAAGAACGTTGTAATAGCAGTAAGGAATAACTGCTTTTTTTTATGTGGACAAGTATTAATGATCACGTAATTATGTATAAAAGGTGTAAAGTAAGATGAAATTCTGTACAATATAATTACTAATATTCAACAAGGAGATGTATGGGAAACAATGAATAAAAGAATTGCTTCGTATATTCACGAAAATATTGATGAAATTTTAGAAAACTGGAGAGTCAAAATGGAAGAAGAGAAGGATGATCGGTTCTTCCAAATTATGTCGGATAAAGTTGTTGATAATACTGTTCGTGAATTCGGAGAGTTGATGATTTCGAGTATAACGGAAGAAAAAGCGACATATACAGCAAAATTAAATGATTTTTCCGTTCAAATTGTACGTTATGGATGGTCTATTTCTTTTGTATTAAAGGCGCTAACCAACTTTACGGAAGTAATTTATGAAAAAATGGACGAAGCGGAGTACTTAGATGAAGGTTTCCAATCTCATAGAGAAATATTAACTAATTGGATCACGCCTTTAAACCATAGTATTGTGGATGCTTATTCTGTGGTGTGGGAAAAAACAGTGAGCTTACAAAAAATTGCTTTACAAGAACTATCTGCTTCATTAATTCCTGTTTTTGAAAAAATTTCGGTAATGCCTTTAGTTGGTACAATTGATACGGAACGAGCAAAACTAATAATGGAAAACCTGCTACAGGGAGTTGTAAAGCATCGAGCAGAAGTAGTATTACTAGATATTACAGGAGTTCCTGTAGTAGATACGATGGTTGCCCATCATATTATTCAAGCGGCTGATGCTGTGCGTTTAGTAGGAGCCAAATGTATGCTAGTTGGAATCCGTCCAGAAATTGCACAGACTATTGTCACACTAGGTATAAATTTAAATGATTTCACAACAACAAGCACTTTACAAAAAGGGATGGAACAAGCCCTAGCAATGACAAATCGTGCAATAGTAGAGGTGGATATATAATGATGTCAAGAATACCTATTTTAAAATTGAGAGATTGTTTAATTGTTTCTATCCAGTGGGAATTAGATGATCAAACTGCTCTTGCATTTCAGGAAGATTTGCTTGATAAACTTCATACAACAGCTGCAAGAGGAGTAGTACTTGATCTAACGCCGATTGACTTTATCGATTCTTTCATCGCAAAGGTACTGGGCGATGTTATAAGCATGTCTGGCCTAATGGGTGCGAAGGTAGTGATTACGGGCATTCAGCCTGCGGTAGCTATTACCCTCATTGAATTAGGCATTAGGCTAGAGAATGTAGTCACGGCACTAGACTTAGAAAATGGATTGGAAAAATTAGAACGAGAATTGGAGGACTAATCCATTATGAATTTAAGGTCTTCTGTTGATATAATAACTGAGTGGGATATCGTTGCTGCAAGGCAACTTGGAAGAAATGAAGCGAAAGACGTTGGCTTCGGTACAGTTGACCAAGCGAGAATTACAACAGCGATTAGTGAACTTGCTCGAAATATATATTTATATGCAGGTAAAGGTAAGATAGAAATTAGACAAGTTACAGAAGGTAATCTTAGAGGTCTATTAGTAATTGCATCTGATAAAGGCCCAGGGATTGTAGATGTTCGTAAAGTTATGGAAGATGGCTATACAACATCAGGCGGTTTAGGTGCCGGTCTACCAGGTGTAAAGCGACTAATGGATGATTTTAAGATAGAAACTGTAATAGGGGAAGGTACTACAATTAGCGCATCTAAGTTGCTAAGATAGGAGGTAAGTTAAAGTATGCCTCAAGAGTTTAAGAGACAATACAAAGAAATTTTGGAACAATATACGCTGAGACAAACAGAACATAATTTGTATGAGGGCCAAAATATCAGTAGACAACTTATTCAAAAGAACATTTCTCCAGAAGAAGTTATAAGTATACATAAAGCTTCTTTAGAAGAGATTTTGCCTGAGCTACCTAATGATGTTTGGCATTCTTTTGATTTATTAATAGAAGTGATGATTAGATATGGACTAGCATTAAAAGAACATGAAGCGTTAATTCAAAAGCAGGAAAACTTTAGAATGGAAATGGAGCTTGCAGCCAATGTTCAGCAAACCTTGTTGAAAACAAAGGTTCCAGATATGCTTGATTTGGATATCGGAATGATCTCTGTTCCTGCAAAAGAAATGAATGGTGATTATACGCATTTTCTCCATGATGATACAACCGTAGGTATAGCTGTTGCTGATGTGATCGGAAAAGGAATTCCTGCTGCTCTATGCATGTCCATGATTAAGTATGGGATGGATAGTTTGAATGGAGCAGAAACTGAACCTACCATTGTACTAGACGTCATTAATAGAATTGTTGAGAAAAGTGTAAGTGATTCGATGTTTATATCAATGTTCTATGGGACCTATGACACTTCTAAAAGTTTATTTACATATGCATCTGCTGGACATGAACCGCCTTTATTTTATTGCGCTGAATCTAATAGCTTTTCAGAATTACAAGCAAAGGGATTATTATTAGGGGTTATTTCCAATGTTAAATATGAACAACACTCTATTTCCTTAGAAAAAGATGATTTTATCGTTATGATGACCGACGGTGTAACTGAATGTCGTTCAAAAGATGGATTCATTGACCAAAATACCGTGATGGATATTATCGAAAGCGTAAGAGATCAGTCCGCCCAAGATATGGTGGAATATGTGTTTCATAAGCTGGAGGAATTACAGGAGTTTGAACAACGAGATGACTTTACACTCGTTATTTTCAAAAAGAAGTAATTTAAGGTTTATCAAAAGCTAGTTGGTGGTATACAGACTAAATATAGCGAAAACGGGGGAATAGTAAATGAATATTTCAGTTGAACTAAATACATTAGATGAGTTGCACATTAAAGGAATTATTGGTGGAGAGATTGATGCTTTTACAGCACCGATCCTTAGAGAGAAACTTTCAGACATAACCTTACTAGAAAAAATACATGTTGAGTTGAATTTAACGGACGTTTCATATATGGATAGTACAGGGCTAGGTGTTTTTGTTGGTTTTTATAAAAGTGTAACTGCTGCAAATGGGCATTTGGAGTTAACGGGACTTTCATCTAGATTGAAACGTTTATTCGATATAACTGGTCTAGTGGAAATTATGGATATCCAGGCTACAGATAAAGAGGTGAAAATAGATGAAACCGTTTGATTATGTGGAAATCCGGGTGCCTGCGAAACCTCAGTACGTTAGCGTTGCCCGACTCACAATTTCTGGTTTGGCAAATCGCATTGGGTTTACGTATGACGATATAGAAGACTTGAAAATTGCTGCAAGTGAAGCCATTACAAATGCTGTACAGCATGCATATGCGGATAATGAGGAAGGCGAAGTGGTCATTGGCTGCGCATTATACGAGGAAAAAATGGAGATAATGGTAGCGGATCATGGGAAAAGCTTTAATTTTGAAGAAACAAAAGCAAAAGTAGGACCATACCATGAATTGGAAGAGGTATCCTTTTTAAGAGAAGGCGGTCTTGGTTTATATTTAATCGAGACGTTAATGGATGAAGTTAAAGTCCATCACCAAGAAGGTGTTACTGTATTTATGACGAAACATGTCGGAGTAGAGCAGGTGGATGAAAATGTCGAACACGTCCCTTCCTAATAAAGAATCGAAAGAGAAAATATTGGAATGGATCAAAGAATATCAAGAGACCGAAAGTGAAGAGGCTCAAACAAATTTAGTACTAAATTATACTAGGTTGGTTGAATCTATTGCTCGAAAATATTCTAATGGTAAATCGCATCATGAGGATATTGCGCAGGTAGGTATGCTTGGTCTGCTTGGAGCAATCCGAAGATATGATCCATCTTTCGGTAAAAACTTTGAAGCTTTTGCAATTCCGACAATTATCGGTGAGATTAAACGCTTTTTGAGAGATAAAACTTGGGCTATACATGTTCCAAGAAGAATAAAAGAACTAGGACCACGTATTAGAGCAGCAGTTGAAACACTAACAGTGGAATTTCAGCGCTCACCTATTATCCCAGAAATAGCTGATTTCCTTGGGGTAGAAGTGGAAGATGTACTAGAAGCTATGGAAATGGGTAAAAGTTATCAAGCACTATCTATGGATCATTCACTTGAATCGGATTCAGATGGTAGTACGATTACGCTGTTTGATGTAATTGGTAAAACAGATAGTGAGTATGAGAAAACTGATCAACGTTTACTTGTAGCTAACGCACTTAATGTTTTGTCTGAACGAGAGAAAGAAATAATTCAACTTACATATATGGAGCAGCTGAGTCAAAAAGAAACGGGAGATCGTCTCAATATATCCCAAATGCACGTATCTAGAATTCAACGCAAAGCTATAAAGAAATTACAAGAGGCCATTTTATCGTCAGGTGGAGTAGGGAAATGATAGATTTTTCAGATGACAAAGTAGACTTATTTGTATACCAAGAAGCCAAAAGTGGAAATTTAGAATCTGGAGATACTTATTATATTACAAAGACAGACGATTTTATGCTTTGTGCTATAGCAGATGGATTGGGAAATGGACCAGTAGCTAAAGAGTCTGCTGATATTATCCCAGAAATTTTAGAGCAATATAAAGACGAAACGTTAGATGAATTATTATTACGCTGCAATGATTTAATGATTCAAAAACGAGGTGCAGCAGTTGCGCTAGTAAAAATAGATTATAAAAGCCAAACTATTTCTTACAGTTGTGTAGGGAATGTGAAGTTTTATATGTACAAACGGGCTACAGATAAAATGATTTATCCTTTACCAGTAATGGGTTACTTATCCGGGAGAAAACAAAGGATTAATACGCAAACATACGCTTGTGAAAAAAATGACTTGTTTATGTTGCACTCGGATGGTGTTGTGATGAATAGTCCAAAATCAACCATTAAAGTTGCAGCGAATGCTCGATGTCTCTATGAAACAGTCTTTAAAGAAATCGAACATGGCGACGACTCTACATTTATAGTTGGAAGCTTACTCTAATATTGAGTAAGCTTTTTTGTTTGTCTTTTTCTAGATGGCGCCAGATATGGTAAAATGAGTACTATATAGAAAGGACGTGTTTGTTTTGGAAATAAAGAAGATGCTCCATCTTGTTTCAAAAGATACGGGTGTTAAATCATCGCAAGCGGAACAGGTTATAAAATTACTAGAAGAGGGAAATACGGTTCCCTTCATTGCCCGATATAGAAAAGAACAAACAGGATCTTTAGATGAAGTTCAAATTAAAGCAGTCGAAGATCGTTATAACTACATACAACAGTTAGAACAAAGAAAAGAAGAAATCCTTCGCTTAATTGATGAGCAAGGTAAATTGACCGAAGAGTTAACAACTTCTATTAATAATGCGACAGTACTTCAGCGAGTAGAAGATTTATATCGTCCTTATAAACAAAAACGCAGAACGAAAGCTACCATTGCAAAAGAAAAAGGTTTGGAACCTCTAGCTACTCTAATAATGACTTTTCCTAAGGAATCCGTAGCTATATTAGCAGAAGATTTTCTTAATGAAGAATTAGAAGTCTTATCTGTGGATGACGCTTTACTAGGAGCTAGGGACATTTTGGCAGAGCAATTCGCAGATGATGCCAAAATACGAGAGCAAATTCGGAATATTACCCGTACAGATGGTAAGATTGTTGCGTCTGTAAAAAAAGCAGAGCTAGACGAAAAAAACGTATTTGAGATGTATTATGAGTATGAAGAACCTGTGAAGAAGATTGTTCCTCATCGTATATTAGCGTTAAACCGAGGAGAAAAAGAGGATATCTTAAAAGTAGCTCTTCAGATTCCAATGGAAAAAACAACTAATGTGATGAAAGCACAGTGGATTAAATCTTCATCTAGTGATGCAGTGGAACAGATTGAGTTGGCGGTAGAAGATTCGTATAAGCGACTAATTCAGCCTTCAGTAGAGAGAGAAATTCGAGCAGAGCTTACTGAAAAAGCAGAAACACAGGCTATTCATATTTTCTCTGAAAATCTGCGTAATTTACTATTACAACCACCATTAAAAGGAAAAGTAATTCTAGGTGTCGATCCAGCTTATCGTACAGGATGTAAGCTAGCGGTTGTAGATGATACAGGAAAACTTTTAGAGGTCTCTGCTATTTATCCACATGCCCCAAAAATGGATGTGGAAGGCTCAAGGAATAAAGTGCTTGGTTACTTAAAGAACTACCCTATTTCTTTGATTGCCATTGGAAATGGAACAGCCTCTCGTGAAACAGAGCAATTTATCGTGGATTGTTTGAAAGAAGCAGAGGGGGAAGTAGCTTATGTAATAGTGAATGAAGCAGGTGCCAGTGTGTACTCAGCTTCTGAAACTGCGCGCAACGAGTTTCCAGATCTACAAGTAGAACAACGTAGCGCAGTATCCATTGCAAGAAGACTACAGGACCCTCTGGCAGAACTAGTGAAAATAGATCCAAAAGCAGTAGGAGTAGGACAATACCAGCATGATGTTTCACAAAAGAAATTATCGGATTCCCTATCCTTTATAGTAGAAACTGCAGTTAACCAAGTAGGTGTAAATGTAAATACAGCATCTGCATCGTTATTACAATACGTTTCAGGACTTTCGAAAACAGTGGCAGAAAACGTTGTGAATATGAGAAATGAGCAGGGTAGGTTTACTTCTAGAGCGCAGCTAAAGAAAATTCCACGCCTTGGGGCCAAAACATATGAACAAGCAATTGGATTTTTACGCGTACCAGATGCGAAAAATCCATTTGATGCAACGGGAATTCACCCTGAAAGCTATAAAGGAGCAGAGCAAGTGCTAGAAATTGCCGGTCTTAAGAAGACACAGATAGGGACAAGAGAAGCAGAAGAGGCACTAAAGAAAATTTCAATAGAAACAGTAAGTAAAGAATTAGAAATAGGTGAAATCACACTAAAAGATATAGTAGATACATTGATCAAGCCAACCCGTGATCCTCGTGAAGCATTTCCGCAGCCAATCTTGAAAAAAGATGTACTCAAATTAGAAGACTTAAAAACAGGGATGGAATTACAAGGTACCGTGAGAAATGTTGTTGATTTTGGTGCATTTGTAGATATCGGTGTAAAACAAGATGGTTTAGTCCATATTTCTAAACTTAAAAAAGGGTTTGTCAAACATCCTTTAGATGTTGTTTCACTAGGAGATATAGTGACTGTATGGGTTGAACAGTTTGATGCCAATAAAGGAAGAATTGCATTAACAATGCTTCCACCAGAACAGCAAGTGTAACTTATAGAGGTGTCCAATGAGATATGTCATTGGACAACCTCTTTTCAAATAGGGGTGATTAATATGACAGATGAAAAATTGTATGAACTTGTATGCCGTGTATCAAAAGAAGCTTTTGGGAAAGACTATAAACATCAAGCGTATTTTAATAAAAGGCTTAGAACTACTGGTGGAAGGTATATGTTGAGGTCGCATAATATAGAAGTAAATCCGTTAGTATTCGAAAAATATGGGATGGATGAATTGGTTGGCGTTATCAAACATGAGCTCTGTCATTATCATTTACATATAGAAGGAAAAGGATATCAACATCGGGATGCCGACTTTCGTGAGCTACTCAAAGCAACAAATTCACCTAGATTTTGTTCTACTCTAGTAGAGGGAAAAGGAAGGAAGGCTACAAAAAGGTATACGTATAAATGTGCAAAATGCTCCATTTTGTATAATCGAAAAATCCGTTTAAACACGAAGAAATACCGTTGTGGCAAGTGTTACGGAGATTTAGTGTTAGTTTATTTTGAGAATCTGAAATAAATTTTCGAAAAGTAGTTGACGTTTTGCAAAACCCTCTCTATAATAGAAAAAGTCGAGTAAAACAAAACGACAAAAATTATTCCGAAGTAGCTCAGTGGTAGAGCAATCGACTGTTAATCGATCGGTCGTAGGTTCGAGTCCTACCTTCGGAGCCATTATGGCCCCTTGGTCAAGCGGTTAAGACACCGCCCTTTCACGGCGGTAACACGGGTTCGAATCCCGTAGGGGTCATTACCATTTATTATTTAATATTTTCAACGGTCCCGTGGTGTAGCGGTTAACATGCCTGCCTGTCACGCAGGAGATCGCCGGTTCGATCCCGGTCGGGACCGCCATGTTGGGGTATAGCCAAGCGGTAAGGCAATGGATTTTGATTCCATCATGCCCTGGTTCGAATCCAGGTACCCCAGCCATTTTTGAGCCATTAGCTCAGTTGGTAGAGCATCTGACTTTTAATCAGAGGGTCGTAGGTTCGAATCCTACATGGCTCATCAAATTGTTATTGACATTTAAGGTGTAAGAGAGTATAATCAACCTTGTCCTATTATTTACTAAGCGGTCGTGGCGGAACGGCAGACGCGCTAGGTTGAGGGCCTAGTGGGGGATAACCCCGTGGAGGTTCAAGTCCTCTCGGCCGCACCAGTCAAATAACAGTTTAACATAATTTAATGCGGGTGTAGTTTAGTGGTAAAACCTCAGCCTTCCAAGCTGATGATGAGAGTTCGATTCTCTTCACCCGCTCCATTATTTAATACCATAGAATATTGAACATTGAAAACTGAACATGCAAAACGTTAAGACATACAGCTTATCAACTAACATTGTTAGTCTGATAGCAAAACAATTTTGACATCATTTAATGATGATGCCAGCAAAACAAATGAGCTTTTTAAGTTCTCTATTATGGAGAGTTTGATCCTGGCTCAGGACGAACGCTGGCGGCATGCCTAATACATGCAAGTCGAGCGAATGACGAAGAAGCTTGCTTCTTCTGAT
>FOUN01000011.1 GCA_900114885.1 Psychrobacillus psychrodurans | reverse complement strand
CATCCATGTCTTCAATTGCGTTTTGTTCCGAATATTCAATTCTTCCATTACTTCTTTTACCGGCACCTTAGCTAACCGCATTTCAATGGCCTTCATTTTCACTTCTACTGGATAACTGACTCTTGTTCCCATAGAAAAAACACCTCCGTATTGAATTTAGGTATTGTATACCCGTTTTTCAACGAAAGGTGTTTTTATTTGTCTCATTTGTTTAGGTCAGTGCATACCAAGTTTTCGAAGGCTTTTAATAAAGCAATAATATTAACGAGAGTAGAACTCAACGATTAGAGCTTCATTGATTTCAGCAGATAGTTCTCCACGTTCTGGATTACGAACGAAAGTACCTACTTTGTTGTCTGCGTTAAAAGATAAGTATTCTGGTACGAAGTTATTAACTTCGATAGATTCGTTTACAACGTCTAGGTTTTGAGATTTTTCACGAAGAGAAATTTCTTGACCTGCTTTTAGACGGTATGAAGGAATATCAACGCGTTTACCATCAACCATAACGTGACCGTGGTTTACTAATTGACGTGCTCCACGACGTGTACGAGCAAGACCTAAACGGTATACAATGTTATCAAGGCGAGTTTCAAGAAGGATCATGAAGTTTTCACCATGTTTACCTTGCATTTTACCAGCTTTATCAAATAATGTACGGAATTGACGTTCGTTTACACCATAAGTGTGACGAAGTTTTTGTTTTTCTTGTAATTGAAGACCGTACTCAGTTAATTTTTTACGTTGGTTAGGACCGTGTTGTCCTGGTGCGTAAGGGCGTTTTTCTAATTCTTTACCAGTACCGCTTAGTGAAATACCAAGACGACGTGATAATTTCCATGATGGACCTGTATAACGAGACATGTATGTCTCCTCCTCTATGTTGGTTTTATTTTTGTTGTAAAATAAGACCAGATGTATTCAGACTAGCAGACATTTTGTTTTCATGTATCATCGCCCTAGCAGCCGAGGGTTACGGGATACACCATCTATAGAATAGAGGAACAAAATGAGCAATCTAGGCCATACAACTGCTGCATTTATTTTACACAAAGTCCATTGTATCTCTATATATAGTAAAAGTCAAACGATAATCTAAACCTAAATAGCAGCAAAAATATAATAGACATAGAATGGATAAATAAGATAAAATATAGTTATATTGAATTATTCGGAACTATGAAAAAAGTATCATAGTTGCTCTTGGAAAGCTGAGAGGTGAAGTAATGGAAAGCAAAGATAAGATTATCCATCTAAAAAGTGGTATTCTAGATGTTTGGAATGAAAGTGTTTTTACACACCAATCTAGCATTAAATGGTTCGAAGATTTACAAGAAATTTTATTTGATTTTTTTGGTATACAAAAAGCAAAATACTTTATATATGACGCCGAGACGTTTTTGGAACTTTCATGGAATCATTCATTTTCGAAAAAGCTCAATGCTATAAAATGGGCAGAGATTGAAACGTTTTTCTATGATAAAGATTATATCGATGTGCACACACTTCAAATAAAACATTCCTCCGATAATGACGTAGCATTATTATTAAGAGATGTTGAGCGACAACAACCATTAGGATTAATCATAATGGAAACCACGGAAAAATGGAAAGAATTTTCACAAACACCTCAATTAGATGAATTCATAGAAACGATTACTAAATTAGTTAAAACGATTAAAAAGTCAGTATTCTTAACACAACAGGAGAACCAGTATCGAAATTTGTTTAATGTAACGAAAATGTTTAATTCAACATTAGATATCGGTCAAATTTTAGAAGGAACATTACACTCCATTCAATTAGCTTTTCCTAAATTCGAGTCAATACTTATCCTATCAAATGATCAGGAGCGTAAAACGTCTGTTCCTTATAAGTTATTCGATTATACAACAGAAAGAAATACTACAGTTGAAGCATATGTATCAGGTGAAATAACGACAGAATTAGCACAGGACTTAGGTGTTCGATTACTAAATATTCCTATTGTAGGAAAACAAGGAATCTATGGTATTTTACAAATTTCTGCCCCGTTAGATTACTTATTTTCAATCAGACAAAAAGATTTTGCCATTTTGCTTGCTGAAGCAGCAGGTAATGCCTTGGAAAACGCTAAGTTATATATCCAATCCCATCGATTGGTTTCCGATTTACAATTAATAAATGAAACGTCGCATAAGTTAAATATGAATTTATCCTTGGAAGAGATGCTTGTTTTTTTACGAGACCAGTTAATTAAATTTTTCCAACCCGAGCACGTTGGCTTTGTATTTATAGAAAATGATGAATATAAGATTTCATCAGTAAGTACTGATTTATTTCATACGATTGATGGGCAGTTATATATTCAATATGTCACTAATCATTTTAAAACACAGAAGGATTCTATATTTATTGCAGATTTCAATCGTTTAACAGATTTAAAATATGAATACCGTTCTTTAGTGGCCATACCATTAAAAGAACAAAGCAATATTACTGGATTTAGTATTATTATGCATCAGGAACCGTATTATTTTTCCTTTGACAATTACAAGTTAATGCAGTCCTTGATACAACATTCGTCTTTGGCTATTAGTAATTCGACTCTACGAAATAAGTTACAAAAAATGGTGGATCGTGATCACTTAACGAATTTATTCGCTCGTAATTATTTGGATAGATATGTAGAAAAGGCGATGGATACTGATGACCAAGGTGTCTTTGTGCTTATTGATATTGATAATTTTAAAAGGGTAAACGATACTCATGGTCATCAAATTGGTGATGAAATTTTAAAGCAAATAGCAAGAGTTATTCAAGGAATGATAAAAAATAAAGGAATAAGTGCAAGGTGGGGTGGGGAAGAGCTAGCCCTATACTTCTCTCATATGTCACTAGAACAAGGCATAGAAATGTGTGAACAGTTGTTAGTGACCATCCCACAACAGACTAGCCCTTCTGTTACAGTTTCTATTGGTATTTCAAACTGGCACCGAAGCGATGGTTTGAGTTTCAATAATCTTTTCCACAATGCAGATACTGTATTGTATAAGGCAAAAAACAATGGTAAAAATCAATTACGTGTTTATAAGGCATCTCACTCTTCTTGAGGAGGTGCCTTTTCTTTTTTTTATATTCCATGTACACTATATGTAAGCGTTTACAAAAGGGGGTATTTATATGAGTAATTCAAGTTATTCTAAAGAGACATTGTATATTCATAAAGGATATAAAACTGGAAAGCATCAAGATAGCCTTTCAGTTCCACTTTACCAAACATCAACATTTGCATTTGACACAGCAGAGCAGGGAGAGAGAAGGTTTGCTGGAGAAGAGACTGGTGGGATATATTCCCGATTAGGAAACCCTACCGTACAAGTTTTGGAGGAACGGATTGCCACAATGGAGTTAGGGGGAGGAGCACTAGCTTTTGGTTCTGGAATGGCTGCTGTGAGTACAATATTAGTTCACCTTACTAAATCAGGTGATCATGTTCTATGTACTAGAGGAATTTATGGTTGTACGTTCGGACTACTAAAAATTTTAAATGAAAAATACGATATTACGCATGACTTAAAAGCATTAATGACAGAAGAAGAGGTAGAAAATGCAATTAAACCAAATACTACTTGTATATATATAGAAACACCGATTAATCCGACGATGGAGATTGTAGATATAGAACTAATCACAAAAATTGCTAAGAAACATGGAATTCCGGTAGTAGTTGACAATACATTCTCCTCTCCATATTTACAAAACCCGATTGAGTTAGGGGCAGATTTCGTTCTTCACAGTGCTACAAAATATATTAATGGACACGGAGACGTTATCGCAGGGATTTTAGTAGGAAGAGATAAGGAGGAAATGGAGACAATCCGAGGTACTGTTCAAAAAGACTTTGGCGGTATCATTTCCCCATTCGATGCATGGCTATTAATACGAGGTTTAAAAACGTTGCATATCCGTATGGACAGACATTCGGAAAATGCCAGTACAGTATTCGACTTTTTAAAGGCACATCCATCTGTAGAAAATATTTATTATCCTTTCGATAAGGATAATCCTCAATACGATGTAGCGAAGAAACAGATGAAAGCTGGTGGTGGTCTCATTTCCTTTACTATAAAAGGGGGAGTGAAACAAGCACAAAAGCTGATGAATGAACTTAAATTAATAAAAATTGCCGTGAGTTTAGGAGACGCTGAAACACTGATACAGCATCCTTACACGATGACTCATTCGGTTGTACCTGTAAAAGAAAGATTAGAGATGGGTATAACAGAAGGTTTATTAAGACTTTCTGTTGGGCTGGAGAACTCTAGTGATATCGTAGAAGATTTACAGCAGGCTTTATCTAATATGTAATAAATGGAAGGAGAAATCTCCTTCTGTTTTTTTGTGTACGCCTACGTGAGCATAACGTAATTTGTTGGATATAATTCAATCTGAAGGTAGAAGGTGGGGGTGCTTAGGATAGTAATTCTTTGTTTTTATGAAATGAATAAGTTCCCCATGTTAATCTTGTTGTTCCAGAAGTAGATGATTTTGTGTTAGACATTTCCGCGAATAACTACTTTTTGGATATAAAATGCAGAGTTTTAACAGCTAAATTGAAATCGATTTATTAAGTAAGTGGAATGAAAGGAGAAATATAATTGAAGATTGATTATCTTATCTTTGACTCGTTACCTAATAGACTTTTATTAGATAGAATCGTTGAATTGCATACAGATATTTTTGGTGCTTCTGATGATTTAACGAACAAAATGGCAAATAAACCTGGATTATTAGTAATTGCTGCTATGAGTGGTGCAAAAGTTATAGGGTACAAGATTGGATATGCATTAGATGATACTAAATTTTATAGTTGGTTAGGCGGGGTGGCTACTAATTTTCGAGAATTTGGGATTGGTTCTACCATAATGGAAAAACAACACAACTATTTAAGGGGAAAAGGTTATAGTCTTGTACAAACAAAAACAATGAACAGATGGCGCAGTATGTTAGTTTTGAATATAAAAAATGGATTTGATGTCATTGAGACATATACCGATGAAAAAGGATTGCATAAAATTATTCTTGAAAAAAGTTTATAATATAAGCATTAACATTAAAAATAAGAACAGCTTATGGAACATTTTTATTGAAGCAACTTAACTACATTAAAAATAATTTGAAAGAAAGAATTGGAACTTTTTATGCTACATAGAGTCATATTAAGAAAATGACCTTGGAGGTGTATTATGGTTCCATTCAGCATGCGGTCAATTGCCTTTATTGTATTGGGGAGTTTATTTTTTGTATTCACATGGATAATAGAGAGCTATTTTGAACCCCTCCTACTTATAGGTGCAATATGTTTATTAATGGGAGGTATATTTAGTTTTATAGCTATCTTTAAAGAAGAAAAAGGAAGTATGAAATACATATCCGTTATTTCATTTTTTATTATTCTCTTTTTATATACTTGGTTTAAACCATTCGAGATTATTCGAATAATGACCTGGCTTAAAATTATTATTTAATATAGATAGAAACGTTAATTCGAGAAGGATTAACGTTTTTTTTATAGAACTTAGTGTACTAAACAAGGAAATTAGTCTAGTCTGAGTTAATTTTTTGATGAATTAAAGAAAAATATTGAAAGGGGAGTGTATCTTAGAAGCGTTTCTGATGTTTGGAATAATATCTTCACTAATAGCAGGATATTTTTTTAGAAAATAGTACTTAGCGATTCTCTTTTTTCACCCTATCAATTTAACCACTATTTTCCTTAGGTGGTAGTGTAAGTGTCATAGAATAACTTTTAAAAATTAATTCTTAAGATTTGTTTTGGCGGAAATTATAGCTTCTCTCTTTACCTTTTTATTAGAAAATGGAATATTATAACTATTGATAGATTATTAGAGGGGGTTAGAAGATTGTTCCCATTGTTTAAATAGCAACCAATCATTCTTACAAAAATGGAATAAAAAATCGTGGAAGCCTGTAGTTCTTAGAAAAATAATTTAAGGGGAGATATAAAAAATGACAAATTATACACCCAAGAAAAAATATTATATTCCAACCAATATCGAGGACAAACTTTCAAAGGATTTCCTTCAGGGGATAACACGTAATTTTGAAATGTTAGATGAAATAGAAGGTGGAACGGCTAAGACTATAAAGGCAGACACAACTGGGCGGACTAAAATACAGGATTTAATACAGTTAGCTCTTAATCATGCAAATGATGGTGATACCCTGATTTTACCTCCAGGAAATTATTGGCTAGAGAAGAATACAAAGCTAAATGATTTTCCAAACAATGATCAGCCTTGTCTGCTGCTGAGAGGTAAGAAGCGAATTCACTTAATAGGTTATGGTGCTGTTTTATTCACAAGAACTCATGCACAGGGAATATTAGAGCTTCAGCTATGTGAGGATTGTATTATTGAAGGTATCAAGTTTGAGGGATATGGTGAGTTCCCTGAAATAGATCCTGTAACTGGTTATGGGGAAAAAGGTACTTCTGCTGGGGGCTATCCAACATCTGGATTTTGGAATTATAGAAAAAATAATAGCTTCGATACGAGTGCACGTGCTAGAAATGATGGTCAACCATTCGGATTATTTGGCGGAGGATTTATAGGGAATGTAGGAAGTGGAGTTTTAGTACATCGTGGTTGTAATAATATTATCTTCAGAGCTTGTGAAAGTAGTGGATTTAATTACTCAGGATTTTCGGTAGGACATTTAGGGGACTATCTACCAACCGATTTAGAATACGGAGATAATGCAAACATAACTTTTATAGAATGTAATGCTCATGATAATTATTCTAGCAATTATGTATTCTCGGCAGTAGAAAGACCGCGGGTAATTAATAGTATAAGCGATAGGGCAGGGCATCCACATGCCTCCAAACATCATACTTATGTAGATCCTGGCTATGGGATCAATTCACTGGGTACGTTGTTTTCTAAAGCCAACGATCTTTTAATAAGTGGGTGTACGCTTAGGGGAAATAAACGTAAAGCTATAGATGGCCATGCTGGCGGTGGTTTAATAGCAACAGATAATCTTATATCTGATTCCATGGTTGGAGGGGTCTATTATAAGTGGACTAATGTAGAGCAATATGCAAAGGACTGTATTATAGCTAACAATAAAATCGAAAATTGTGGTTATGCTAAAAATCCATTAGGAGCTATCTATATTGGAGGAGTACAAAGGCAAACGAAAGTCAATCAAGAGACGAATGCAATAGTGACCAATAATCATGTTGAAAATTGCTTTGGTACAGACGGAGTTATTTTTGTAGGTTCTTTTGATCGATTGATTGTTGATGGGAATATCATTCACGGAGTTCCAGATGAGCTGGATATTGCAAATACCATTTTTGAGCCATATGTGATTTATGCTGGATATTCCATTCCTACTCAACCAAACTTTGGTGGAAATGTGACCAATAATATAGTAGATGTAGATCATCCAAGAATAGCAGGAGGAATATTAGTCCGAAATTTACAGGATGGATCGGTCCAAGGCAACACGATTAAAACACCTAATCCTTTAACTCAATACGGGTTAAGAATATGGAATTGTAAGGATGTAGGGGTAGTTGGAAATACGATTAAGATGGGGGATGAAGGAGTACCACTCACTGCAGAAACAACTGGGTCAGTTGGACATAATACACTAGTAGGCGGTAATGCAGTATTCCAGCCTCTTCAGAGTCAGCCAATTGTATTTAGCCTGGCAGCAAATAATGGAAATGGGAGCATTCAATTTAAGAGCGGGCAACCTTATGTTTCTTTAGTTGAGAGCAATCCTAAGGGGTTAGTGGTCAAGCTTCAACATGTCTCTCCCGGCATTGTACCATTGGTAAAATTCTCTCAAACAGGAGAGAATGGACTAACATCAGATAGTCATTCAATAGATTATATTTACAGTCATCATGTTTCGAATTCAACTGTTACGATAGGTATAAAACAAACAAAAGAATCAGATCATGTTCCTTTTGAGAATATGACTCACGGTGGTTTGGAAATAGAAATTATCATATAAAGAATGTAAAATTTTGGGATGAAGTAGCTACTGTAATTCTATTAAAGTTGAAATAGGTTATCCAAGTGAACAATAATAGTTTGTTATTTGACGAACAGTTGTTTTAATCAAAGAGGAAGAGCACCTAACGTATAGTTAAGTGCTCTTTATTTTATATAATTCCTTTTAATCACCTTGTGGAGGTCATTGCTGATAGTAAAGACCCGTAATTGAGTGAGAATGCAACTACATCACCTGATTTTAAAAAAGTTATAGCTTCCATTCATCCTTTAGCTTAGGTTTTCAAATATCTTGGCTTTCTACTTTATAGCGAGTAGCATAGTCCATCTTTATCTTCTAGAAGGTATTCTGAAAGTGGATTAACAATATTTAGGCCAGTCTTGCATTGAAAAAAGTAGGACCTTCTAAACGGTCCTACTTCTCCTCTAATGTCAATATATTGGCACAGCCATTGTTTATATATGCTTAACCAATATTTTAATAAATTGTTCCAAGCCTTCTGCATCCTGCTCGGTGAATCGATCTTTAATAGGACTATCGATATCTAGGACCCCTACCAGTTCACCATTTTTAACTATAGGAACTACAATTTCAGATTGTGATGCTGCATCACATGCAATATGGCCTGGATAAGCGTGTACATCTGGGACAATAACTGTTTCTTGTTTGGAAGCTGCTGCTCCACAAACACCTCTACTAAGTGGAATTCTAACACATGCAGGTAACCCTTGGAATGGTCCCAGTACAAGTTCTCCATCTTCCATTAAATAAAACCCAACCCAATTAATCTGATCAAAAAATTGATTTAATAGTGCAGAAGCATTGCTTAAATTTGCAATTGCATTTGTTTCTCCAGTTAAAAGAGCATCTAATTGTTTGGAAAGCATAGTGTAATTAGCTGTTAAATCTTCAGAGTAGATTGATTTTGTGAACATATTTACATTCTCCATTCTATAGTAAGTTACTTATTTCATTATAAAACTGATGTAAATCTTTTGCTTGGTGTGCATCAGATCCATATACAAGAGGAATCTCGAGTTCCTTCGCTAGTTTTATATAAGGCAGAGGTGGATATATCTCTAAACAATGGGGCTTAGCTAAACCAGCAGTATTTACATCAAGTTCTAGTCGCTGTTGTTTGATTTCATTCAAAATAGCTACTATATTTTCATGGTCCTGCACTCTTTCGGTAAGGGTATGTTGGAATTTGTGGACTAACGTGATATGTCCTATCCTCTTCGGTTTAAAATGACCTAGATTACTCGTTATTGAATCCATTAGTGTTTTATAATACAATTTATACACAGACATTGGGGTACCAAGTCGGTCAACGAATTTTAAAAATGTAGATTTAGAGAAATCAATGCAAGTATAGTCACCTTCATATTTTAGGAAATGAACTGATAAAATAGAGTCATCTAAGTATTTCCCATATGTATTTAAGAAAGATGTAGTATTTTGCTCAAATCCAGCTATAAAATCGATTTCTAAACCTGTAGAAATAACAATATCCTGGTTATATTCTTTTTTCAACTTTTGTAACTCGGAAATATAAAATTCCAATTGGTTCAAGCTCATCCCGCTGTCCTTATTAGGTGTTGGGTCTATAAAACCTAAAGGTAAGGGAGCATGTTCAGTAAAGGTAATTGCCTCAAAGCCACTTTGAATTGCTTGTTCAATATACAAATGAAAGGAATCTTCTGTCCCATGTGGACAATAAGGTGTGTGGATATGTCCATTCCTTTTCAACAGAAATCAGCCTCCAAATTATAGAAATATAAGTTTTTTTAAGAATTAATTGCTTTTCTCTTCTTTTATGAAACAATAACATAAAAAGCATGGTAAGATATAGAGTAACATTGGAAATAGAACTTTTTGAATTTGGAACAGGGGGCTTACGATGAAGTATATCATCCCAGCAGTCATTATACTTTTAGTAATTGCAATTTTTGCATTTATCATAAGACGAAAACATAACGCAGAAATAGAGAGATTAGAACATGAGAAACATCAAATTCAAAACAAACCGATTTTAGAAGAAATGACAAAAGTAAAACAACTGAATATGAATGGTCAAACAGAGGAAATGTTTGAAAGGTGGAGAAATGCATGGACAGAGGTAATGGATGTGCATATGCCCAAAATCGATGTTCTATTATTTGACGCTGAAGAAAGTATAGATAGGTTTATATTCCCAAAGGCGACTAAAATTGAAAAAGAAATTCAAACGTTAATATCTCTTTGTGATAAAAAAATGTCTGAAATTTTAACCGAACTCGAGGAACTAATCGGTAGTGAAGAAAAAAACCGTATCGAGATGGAACAATTGAAGGAACAGCATCGTGCAGCTAGAAAAACACTTCTTGCACATCAGTATTCCTTTGGAGAAGCAGTGAAGGCTTTGGAACAAAAGTTAGAATCCTTCATTCCGCAGTTTGAGGAATTTGATAGACTAACGGATACAGGAAATTATTTGAGTGCACGAGAACTTGTTATAACTGTTCAAGATGATGGCCAAAAGTTCTTCCCAAAATTACATGATATTCCTACAGTTCTATCCGAAATTCAACATAAAATTCCAGCCATTATTCATGAATTACGTAATGGGCAAAAAGAAATGGAAGAAGGTTCTTATTACTTACAGCATCTTGAAATGAATAAAAAATTGGATTCTATAGAAGCAGAACTTGTAGAGTTAAAACAAGCAATCATTGAACTGAACGTCGGTAAAACAATAAGTAGAGTAGAAGAGTTAAAAGACGAATTAGACACTTTCTATGATTTATTGGAAAAAGAAGTACTTGCGAAAAAATATGTTGATCAATATAAAGAACAAACTGGCACACGTTTACGTGAAGTTACATCTGTTACTCGTGCTGTTAGTGAAGAGGCTGCATATGTACAACAGAGCTATCGTCTACCAGAAAAAGAAGCGGAAATTCCACAAAGCTGTTTAAAAGAGCTGGAGGAATTAGAGAAGAAGTATGAATTGCTTTCTAGCCGGGTAGAAGAAGAACAATCTGCATACTCAAGCCTACAAGAAGAGCTAAATGAAATTGCTGAAGAAATTGATCGGCTATATGAAGAACAGGACCGATTTGCAAATCGCTTGAAAAACCTTCGCATCGATGAAAATAGTGCGCGTGAAAAACTAGATGAACTTAAAGATATGTTACATGATACCGACCGCATGTTACAAAAAGCCAATATTCCTGGAATTCCAGAGGATATGGACGTTCGTTTAGAAGAAGCGGAAGAGCATATTTATGTAGCAATGCAAAGTCTCCAGGAAGTGCCTCTAAATATGTCTTTAGTGGATAATTATTTAGAAAAAGCAGAGGCATGTATGGAGGAAGTACATAACAGAGCGAAAGAAATGTTAGAAAATGTGTTACTGACAGAGAAAATTATTCAATACGGTAACCGCTATCGTGCAAGTCATCCGGAAATTCATGCGCGACTACTAGAAGCAGAGGAAGCGTTTAGACAATTACGTTATTCTAAGGCTTTAGAAGATGCAGCAACAGCAGTCGAAGAGGTAGAACCGGGAGCTTTAAAGAAAATTGATGCATTAGTGAAAGAAGACGCTTGGCGTACATAATCATACGATTTAAAAACAGTATGAACTTGTAGATGTTTGAAAATCACATTTTGTATACAAACGTGAACCACCTCACTATGTGACGGTGGTTTTTTTCCGAAAAGGAGAGATATTGAAAATGATTTATTTTGATAATAGTGCAACGACTAAAGTACATCCAGAGGTATTAAATACATTCGTGACTGTCAACGAAAAATTTTGGGCAAATCCAGCATCCATTCATACGTTTGGACATCAGACAAATGAATTGTTACAATCTGCTAGAGAACAAATTGCAGCGATACTAAAAACCTCGAGTGAAAAAGTGTATTTTACATCTGGTGGTACAGAGTCTAATAACCTTGCGATATTTGGTTTAGCTCAAAAATATAAGCAACGAGGTAAGCATGTACTAATTTCTGAAATTGAGCATCCTTCTATTATAGAAGCAGCTAAAAAATTGAATGAACTAGGATTTGAAGTTGAGTGGATTCCCGTAGACTCGGAAGGAATCATTTTGTTGGAGTCAGTTAAAAAAAGTATACGACATGACACCGTATTGGTGAGTGTTATGCATGTGAATAATGAAACAGGGGCAATACAACCAATAGAAGAACTTTCTAATATTGTAAGGAAAAAAAGCAGAGCCCTTATTCACATGGATGCAGTTCAAAGTTTCGGGAAAATTCCAGTTAATTTTATCGATCTAGATGTAGATTCTATAACCATCTCTTCTCATAAAATACACGGATTAAAAGGCTCGGGATTACTTGCATTAAAAAAATTCATTGAAATAGAACCGATATTGTACGGTGGTGGACAGGAATCAGGTATTCGCAGTGGTACAACTTCTGTACCTTTGGCGGTCTCTACAGCAAAAGCAATGAGGCTTGCTATGGAGAATCTGGGGAGTAAAGCAGTGAAATTACAATCCCTGTCGGATGATTTAATAGAATTTTTACAGTCTTTTTCTTTTATAAAAGTAATATCTCCAACTAAGAAAGCCCCTCATATCATTTCATTTTCGGTGAAAAAAATGAAGGGAGAAGTACTAATTAATGCGTTACAGCAACAAGATGTTATTGTTTCCACTAGTAGTGCATGCTCATCTAGACAAACGAAAACAAGTCATGTATTAAAAGCTATGCACATTTCAGACGATTATATTAAAGGTGTATTAAGAATAAGTCTTAGCACCATTAGTACCCAGCAAGAAGTAGACCAATTTAAAAATGTATTCAAGCATGTAATGAATGTAATTAAAGGAGATTAAAAAGCATGAAGTGGGAAAAAATATTAGTACGATATGGTGAATTATCTACCAAAGGTAAAAATAGGAAGCAATTTATATCACATTTACGCAATAATATAAGGTTTTCATTTGTAGATTTGCCTAATATTAAGATTCAAGCTGAAAGAGATCGCATGTTTTTAACATCATCAGATGATTCCGAAATTCATGCCTTAATCGAACGTTTGCCTAAAATATTTGGAATTCAATCATTTAGTCCAGTAGCTTCTTGTTCAAAAGACTTAGATGATATTCAAGCAACTGCACTCAAAATAATGGATAGCTTAGAAAGCCAAGATAAAACGTTTCGGGTTACTGTAAAACGCACTGATAAGTTTTTTCCATTAGACACTTATGAGCTGCAAAGCGTGGTAGCGAGTAATGTATTAAGACAAAACCCTACTTTAAAAGTTCAAATGAAAAAGCCAGAAATAGATTTACGAATTGAAGTGTTAAATGATGCTGTCTATATGATGGCACAGGTAATTCCTGGTGCGGGTGGAATGCCTCTAGGTTCGAACGGTCGTTCCTTATTAATGTTATCAGGTGGAATAGACAGCCCCGTTGCTGGATATATGCTTTTAAAACGTGGGGTTCGTCTCGATGCAATACATTTTCATAGTCCACCATTCACAAGTGAACGGTCGAAAGAGAAAGTAATGGACTTGGCCAATCAGTTAAGTCACTTTGGGGCAACTGTGAGACTTCATGTCATACCTTTTACAGATATCCAACAAAGTATACAAGCTCAAATCCCTGAGAATGTATCAATGACTACAACTAGACGTCTGATGATGAAAATTGCCGATCTAGTCCGTGCAGAAATAGGAGCATTAGGAATTGTTACTGGCGAGAGCTTAGGCCAGGTTGCAAGCCAGACATTAGAAAGCTTAACTGCCATTAATGCTGTAACATCTACACCAATTTTCAGACCACTTATTTCTATGGATAAGCTAGATATTATTGATATTGCCCGGGAAATAGGGACGTATGAAACTTCCATCTTGCCTTATGAAGACTGTTGTACTATTTTTACACCATCCTGTCCCAAAACAAAGCCAAAGCTTGAGAAGGTTGAGTATTACGAAAGCTTTAAGGATTTTGACGAATTAATAACAGAAGCAGTGCAAAATAGAGAAGTTCTTTCATTCCCAATGAGAAAGTCGAATGAATTTTCAAGTCTTCTTTAACAATTAGTAAAAAATACCTTTTCCTCCCTGTGTATGAATTAGACGAAAATGAACAATCTAATTTCACAAGGAGGTGAGGAACATGCCAAACAATAATAACTCAAATCAACTTCTAGTACCTGGTGTACAACAAGCATTAGATCAAATGAAATATGAGATCGCTCAAGAGTTTGGAGTACAACTTGGTGGTGAAGCATCATCGCGTGCCAACGGATCCGTAGGCGGAGAAATTACGAAGCGATTGGTTGCCCAAGCCCAACAACAAATGAATGGATTTCAAAAATAATTAAACAAAAAACCGGTAGCTTCTGCTACCGGTTTTTCATTTAGATTGTACTCAGATTGGAAAGCTATTTAGTGTAAACAGTAAATTTGCTAAACAGTCTTTAAGGTTGTGAAAATCCGCATTTGCACATTTAAGTTACATTCTAAAAAGTGAATGTCTAATTTAGATTTGCACAAAATATCTGAAAATTTTATCTTTTGTTTACCAAAAGTGCTGATCTTCCTCTATAATTAACTAGTAAAAGGAGGAGATTTAATGAACAAACAAGATTTAATTGCCCCTACACATTATAACCTCGTGACAGAATTTGAAAAGTACGCAGTAGATGAAGAAAAGTTAGCGTTAATATGGGAATCTGAAGATGGACAGCAGAAAAAAAGTACATACAAAAATTTAATAAAGAAAGCCAATAAAATTGCCAATTTGTTCACCCATAAAGGTCTTCAAAAAGGGGACGTGGTATTAATAATGGTACCACGTTTAATCGAAGCATATGAAATATATATAGCTGCATTGAAAGCTGGTCTTGTTGTTATCCCAAGTTCTGAAATGCTTCGTGCAAAGGATATTGAATACCGTTTGACACATAGTGAAGCAAAGGCAATTATTGCCTATGAGCCATTCCTTGATCAATTTAAGGAAGTTCGTAATTTAGATAAGCGACTATTATTTGCAATCGGTAATAAGAAAGACAAGTGGATTTCGTTGACGGAAGATATACAATCTGAATCAGATGAATTTCAAACTATTGATACGTTAAAGGATGACATGGCATTCCTTTCTTATACAAGTGGTACGACTGGAAATCCAAAAGGTGTTGTGCATACACATGGATGGGCTTTTGCGCATTTACGTACTTCAGGACCAAACTGGTTAGCGATTCAAGAAGGTGATGTGGTATGGGCAACAGCAAGCCCAGGTTGGCAAAAGTGGATTTGGAGTCCCTTCTTAGCGACACTAGGTAGTGGTGCAGTCGGCTATGTATATAACGGCAAGTTTGAACCCAATACCTACTTGAGGATTATTGAAAAGAAGGAAGTGAATGTTCTTTGTTGTACACCTACTGAGTACCGAATCATGGCGAAAGTTGATACATTAAACAATTATAATCTGTCTTCTCTCCATAGTGCTGTTTCTGCTGGGGAACCATTATATAGAGAGGTAATAGAAACTTTCGAAAAAGTATTTGGTTTAGAAGTGCGAGATGGCTATGGGCAAACTGAAAATACGTTACTTGTTGGAACGATGAAAGGCATGGAGGCAAGACCTGGATCAATGGGTAAACCAACACCAGGAAATACAGTTGAAATTATCGATGACCTAGGTCAAATTTGTCCGCCTGGAGAAGTTGGAGATATAGCTGTTCATCTAGAAACACCAGCATTATTTAAGGAATACCTAAAAGATCCTGAAAGAACCTCTATGCAGTTCAGAGGGGACTACTATATTACAGGCGATCGGGCGAAAAAAGATAAGGAAGGTTTCTTCTGGTTTGAAGGTCGTGGAGACGATATTATTATTAGCTCAGGCTACACGATTGGTCCATTTGAAGTAGAAGATGCATTGACGAAACATCCAGCAGTACAAGAGTGCGCTGTAGTCGGTAAACCACATCCTGAAAGAGGAAGCATTGTTAAAGCGTTTGTTGTATTACGTGATACATCTAAAGTGGGTTCTGAAGATTTAATACAAGAACTACAAAATCATGTGAAACAAATAACTGCTCCATATAAATATCCAAGGGAAATTGAGTTTATCGAAGAATTACCGAAAACAACTTCTGGGAAAATTAGGAGATTGGAATTACGACAGAAAGAACAGAGTAAACAGTAAGTAATATGAAAACACGGAGAGAAATTATCTCTCCGTGTTTTCTTATTTACTTTAGTAATTTAAAGCAATATAATGGTTTAATATTTCGAGTTACAAAGTAAAGAGGTGTCATAAATGGGTACAGAAGAAAAACAAGGAATTGTATTTGTAGTATTGGCATATGTTTTATGGGGGTTCATGCCAATCTACTGGAAGCTATTAGAGCATGTTTCAAGTGATGAAATACTTTCAGGTAGGGTGATTTGGTCATTTATATTTACACTAATGTTAGTAATGGTAGGTAGAAATTTTAAACAGTTGAAAATAGATCTAAAAGACTTATGGGCAAACCAAAAATCTTTCTGGGGGCTATTTGTAGCTTCCTATCTAGTAACAGGAAATTGGTTTACATACATATATGCAGTGAATGCTGGTTTTATCGTTCAGACAAGTTTAGGATATTATATAAATCCACTACTTTCCATTTTACTGGGGATAATATTTTTAAAAGAGAGATTATCAAGAGCTCAACAGTTTTCCGTACTGCTTGCTGCTATTGGTGTAATTATTTTAACTGTTTCTTATGGCGAAGTTCCATGGATAGCATTTACGCTTGCCATAACATTTGCCTTATACGGTCTGATAAAGAAAAGTATTAAAATTGATCCACTACGAGGATTAACGATTGAAACTTTTTTTGTTTTACCTGTTGCGTTAATCTATTTTGTCTATCTTGTGATTTCAGATAAAGCAGTATTTTTTACATCAAATGCAAGTACTGTCATTCTACTCATATTCACTGGTGTTGCAACTGCTGTGCCATTAATATTATTTGCTAAGGGAACGAAAACAATGCCACTATATATGTCAGGATTTTTTCAATACATAGCACCGACAATAATGTTGCTAGTTGGGATATTATTATACGATGAAGCATTTAGCAAAATAGAATTTTTATCATTTTCTTGTATTTGGCTTGCACTAATATTGTTTACAATATCTAAGATAATGCAAGTAAGAAAAACAGATAGTTCCGTTGTATAACGGAACTATCTGTTTTTACACATCGGATTCAAATTATAGAAACGATCTTTTCACTTTTTCCCAATAACTATTATTCTTCAGTCTAACAGTTTTGATAACTTTATCACTCAAACAAATTGTGACACTTTCTACATGCTGAATACTAAGTGCCTCGTTGTCAGTGCTCATCGAAGGGTAATCATTCCAGTCCTTATGCAAGCGAAGCTCTAGTGTTCTTTCCCCACTTAATATAAAGGATGAGCCTAGAGTTCTATATTCGTTACTATTAACAGAAGCAATTTCTGCAACTTGAATACATGGAAGAAGCGGGTCAACTACAGCACCATTCAATGATTTATTATAACCTGAGCTACCTGTTGGAGTAGATATTACTATGCCATCGCCTCTAAAGGATTCAAAATGCTTCTGGTCAATAATTAAATCTAATACAAATGCTTTAATAATGTTTGAGCGAATCGTAAATTCATTTAGACATAAAAATTTCGGGTGATTATTTACCGAAACTTCTAGCAATGGATATTTCCGAACTTGAATATTCTTAGTAAGAACTGCTTCAGCCATAGCATCTATATCATCTGCTAAAAAATCACAGTACATACTGAGTGTATCCGTTGTGGAAATACCAGCATACAAACAATCCTGTCTAAATCCAGTTTTACGAACTGCTTGTAGAAAGGAGCCATCCGTACCAATGCTGACGATTATAGAAGCAAGCCCGGAGTCTTCAACAACCTTAAAACCATGACTATGTATTGCTTCGGCGATTCTGTCTTTTCTTTGTAAAGATTTTGTGTCATTCTTAGTATATAAATATATTGCGTTTTTGGAGGCCATAAACATTCTCCTTTACTATTGTATATATTTATTTTACCATTTCGTGAAACATTTAGATATTCTTTACGTATGTAAAGAGAAGTATTAAAGGAGGAATTGTACATATGAATATGAAACGCTGGTTTGCTATTTTGGGAGCATCATTATTATTACTTATTTCGATATTCGTCAATACCGTTTCAACAGCATTTTCAACAGATTGGACATCGTATTTAGATGAATTTGCATCTGCTTCTAGCTCAGAATTCTTTGAAACCGTTGTAGAAGAAGGTAGTATGAACGAACGAATTGCATTACTAACAGTAGATGGGACAATACAAGATACAGGGAGTGCAAGTTCACTTTTTGCAGCAGAAGGGTATAATCATCAATTTTTCTTACAACAGTTAGAGCAAGCAAAAGTTGATGAAACGGTAAAAGCAATTGTATTACAAGTAAATTCACCTGGTGGTGGAGTTGTCGAATCGGCACAAATTTATAAAGAAATTATTGAAATTCAAGAAGAAACTGAAAAACCAATATATGTTTCAATGGGTAGTATGGCTGCCTCGGGAGGTTATTACATTTCGGCTCCTGCAGATAAAATATTTGTAAATAAAGAAACGATGACAGGGTCAATTGGTGTAATCATGCAAAGTGTTAACTATGGTAAGTTAGCAGAAAAATATGGTGTGGAATTTGTAACTATTAAATCAGGACCATACAAAGATATTATGAGTCCTACTAGAGAAATGACAGAAGAAGAAAGAACGATGCTACAAGAAATGTTAAACGACTCGTATGAGGACTTCGTTGATATTATCGAAAAAGGTAGAAACATGACGGAAGCGGATGTTAAGAAAGTTGCTGACGGAAGAATTTTAAATGGCCGTCAAGCAATCGAATCTGGATTAGCTGATGATTATGGTTTTTTAGAGGACGTTGTTCAAGCTATAAAAACGGACCATAACTTAGAGAAAGCAGAAGTATTTGAATATGGATACTCACAAAATTTCGCTTCGTTGTTTGCAGTGAAAGCACAATCTTTCTTAGGTTTAGACATGGAATCTAAGCTCATTGCACAGTTAATCACAGAAAATAGCTCCCCAAAAATGATGTATTTATACGGGAATGAATAAGGAGGGTTTTAGATGAGTGAATTTGTACAAACAGAAGAGCAGCATGTGCAAGCGAACACCTCTGCAACCCAGCAAGTAATTGTACATCGAACTGCACAATATGAACAGAAGGCTGCTGGCTTTTGGATTCGTTTTTGGGCATATACTGTAGATATTCTCGTTTTAGCTTCAATAGGAATGTTATTGATCAAACCTATTTTTCGTTTGTTCTCATTAGAGTTAAATAATTCTGAGTGGTATGCACCCTTTACGGTCATCACAGCAGTTATCTTCTACGCGTATTTTGTGTTGATGACGAAGCTCTGTAGTCAGACTGTTGGAAAAATGGTATTTGGCATTCGTGTTATATCTAAAGATGGTGGAAAACTAAAATGGGGTACTGTATTATTTAGGGAGTGGGTTGGTCGTTTAATTTCTATAATCCCGTTGAATATCCCTTATTTAGTTGTAGCTTTCACACCTAAAAAACAAGGTGTACATGATTTTATCGCGGATACATTAGTTGTACATGAATCTGTATATGATTTAAAAGAGAAAGTAACATATGAAAATGCTGTTGCAAAAGAGTTGCATGAGCCGAATGTATTCTAGTAAGATGAAGGTATGAAAAAGGAGGCTACATATTATGGCAGAAGTAACATTCAAAAATAATCCTGTAACATTAGTTGGTAAAGAAGTGGTAGTTGGAGAAAAGGCACCTAACTTTTCAGTGCTAGCAAATGATTTATCACCCGTGACTTTACAAGATTCAACTGGTAAAATTCGTTTAATCAGTGTAGTACCTTCCCTTGATACTGGAGTTTGTTCTACACAAACTAACAAATTTAACTCAGAGGCTGCTAGTTTAGGTGACGATGTTGTAATTTTAACTGTTTCAATGGACTTACCTTTCGCTCAAAAACGTTGGTGTGGTGCTAATGCTGCTGAAGCAATCCAAACTTTATCTGACCACCGTGATGCATCATTTGGAGAAGCATACGGAGTACTAATGCAAGAATTACGCTTATTAGCACGTTCTGTGTTTGTAGTAGATAAAAACGATGTTGTAACTTATGCTGAATATGTTGGAGAAGGAACAGATCATCCAAACTATGAAAAAGCATTAGAAGCAGTAAAAGCCTTAACGAATTAATTAACTAAAATAATGCAAGCCCACTCTGAAGTAAGGAGTGGGTTTTACTATGAGGGATAATACTATGCACACACATGTTGAACAAATTTTTACTTATATTGATCAAGAGAGTAGTTACATCGAGAACGAAGCTTCTGCAACGTATTTAGAAGGTGTCGTATATGCACTCGAACTTTGGTTATCTGATAAAAAAAGGCCATCTATAATAGACGCAGGCAAAGAAGAAATTCGAAAAGCTATACAATTAGCTATATTAAAAGGCATGAAGAAGTCTGCTCAGGTTAATCATCAGATGACACCGGATGCAATTGGATTATTAGTAAGTTATTTTGTAAAAGAGATGACGAAAGATAGAAAGGAATTGTCAATTCTAGACCCTGCATTAGGAACTGGCAATTTGCTTTATACTATTATGAATGCATTGCCGACAGAAAACCATGCATTTGGTGTAGAAATTGATGAATTACTAATTCAATTAGCAGCGCAGACAGGTGAACTCCTTACGCATGACATACGATTATTTAGGCAAGATGCTTTAAAGCCTCTTTTAATTGACCCTGTGGATATTGTCGTAAGCGATCTACCTGTTGGATATTATCCAGATACAGAAACTTCACAGGACTACTTCCTCCACAGTACAGAAGAAATGTCGTATGCTCATCATTTATTTATGGAGCAGTCGATGAAGCATGTAAAACCGGGTGGCTATCTATTCTTTTTAGTGCCAGATACTATATTTGAATCTAAACAAGCACCGAAACTTCATGAATTCATCAAGGAAAATGGTTGGATTCAAGCTGTTATTCAATTCCCAAATTCCATTTTCAAAACAAAGGGACAAGAGAAAAGTCTTTTGATATTACAAAAGAAGAGTAATGATTTGAAAGCTCCAAGAGAGGTACTATTAGCGAAGGTTCCGAATATGATGAACAAAGAAGCTATGGAATTATTTTTGAAAAAGATCGAAATTTGGCAAGAACAGAATACCAAGTGAGTTGCTAGCTCCTTCTTTGAACGGTACAATTAAAGTACTAGTTCAACGAAGGAGCGTTTTTTATGCCAATAATTTTAGCAATAAATGCAGGAAGCTCTTCATTAAAGTTCCAAGTTTTTGAAATGTTAGACGAACAGGTAATTGCTAAAGGACTAATAGAAAGAATTGGTCTAGGAAATCCTATTTTTACAATGTCGACAAATGATGAACGTATTAATATTATTGAACAGGTGGACAATCATGAACAAGCGGTAAAATTATTGATGAGTATGCTGATAGAAAAGAATGTGATTCATTCGTTAAATGATATTCAAGGAATTGGGCATCGAGTAGTACATGGTGGTGAGGTTTATAGTGATTCTGTTTTAATAACTGCAGAGGTACTAGATACGCTAGAAGAATTATCGGAATTAGCACCACTTCATAATCCAGCGAATATTACTGGAATAAGAGTATTTAAAAAGGAGCTTCCAAATGTTCCAGCAGTAGCAGTTTTTGATACTGCTTTTCATCAAACGATGCCAGAAAGCTCTTATCTGTACTCAATTCCTTATGACTATTACGAAAAATACGGTATAAGAAAATATGGTTTCCACGGGACTTCACATAAGTACGTATCGCAAAGAGCTGCAGTCCTCTTAAATAGACCGTTGGAAACAACTAGATTTATATCCTGTCACCTTGGAAATGGGGCAAGTATTGCAGCTATTCAACATGGTAAATCAATCGATACATCCATGGGTTTTACGCCGCTTGCGGGTGTAACAATGGGAACAAGATCTGGTAATATTGATCCTGCTTTAATCCCTTATTTGATGGAGAAAACAGGTAAAGATGCAGAGGGTATCCTAGATATTCTTAATAAAAAATCTGGAATGCTAGGTGTTTCAGGATTCTCTAGTGATTTACGAGATATTGTTGGAGAAGCTTCTAAAGGAAATGATCGTGCGCAGCTGGCACTTGACGTTTTTGCCGATCGAATTCATAAATACATGGGATCCTATGCTGCACGTATGAATGGCGTAGATGCCATTATTTTTACAGCTGGTATCGGAGAGAATAGTGAAGTAATAAGGGAAAAAGTATTAAAGGGACTCCAGTTTATGGGTGTTTATATGGATCCAGATTTAAATAAAATAAACGGGAAAGAAACTTTCATCAATTATCCACACTCTCCCGTGAAAGTAATTGTAATTCCAACAAATGAAGAAATTATGATAGCTAGAGATACGGTGAGGATTGCAAAGCTGTAAGAGGTATCAGGTGACATAAAGAAGTTCTATGGACCACTGGCTAAACGAAAACTATTGAGAATAATATGCAATTCTTGTTCCCATTAGATGTAAAAAACACATGTGTAAAATGTACTATTAAGTAGGACGTAGAGAATACTCTATGTCCTTTTTTGTTAATAAGAAAGGCAGGAGATATGGAAGATTTTATAGAATACCAGAAGAGAGGATGGGAGTAGAAGAAGTATAACACCCACACCCACACCCACACCCACACCCACACCCACACCCTACAGATACTTAAATAGCATTAAGTATGCTCTATTTGGTAATGGAAATCTTTATCTTTTCAAATATCAAAAAGAATAATATTACTTAAATAGATTAACAAAAGGAGGGAACAACTTAAACTTTCTGTCGTTCCACTTGAAAAGGAAGAACTGAGATTTTTGAATTTTTATAGGGGGGATAAAATGCGACCATTTGTCATTTCGATAGCTGCCGTGTCTGGTGGTGGGAAAACAACTATAGTAAGACAGCTAAGCGAAAAATTACATAATTCTAAATCACTCTTCTTTGATAACTATGATTTTGAAGGGCCGGACGACATTATAAATTGGGTAGATAGCGGTGCTATTTATGACGATTGGAATTTATCTCCTCTCTTAAAGGACTTAGAAATACTACTTTCAGAACAACTGAACTTTATAATATTAGATTATCCATTTGCATATAAGCATTCCATGATACGTGGATTCATAGATTTTACTGTATTTATTGATACCCCTTTAGATGTTGCTCTTGCGCGTAGGTTAACTCGCGATTTTCAAAATGATACCAATCGAATTATTTTGCAGGATCTGGATAACTATGTTTCGCGTGGAAGAAGGGGCTATCTTGAGATGTTAAAGACGATTAAACCCGATTCTGACATAAGTGTAGATGGGACTTTGCCAGTTTTGGAGATTGTGAATATTATATGTGATAGGATTAAAAGATGTAAGTAAGAGAAGAGTATATCAATAGGTGTAGGTAATCATAATAACACTTGAATAGAATATGAGAAGCTAGGCAATTCTATCTTAAACAAAAAAATGGTTAGTTGTGAAAAGTTTCACGACCAACCATTTTTATTGTTTTATATACTACGCTTCTAGTGGTTCATCAGTACGAACTACTAGTACATCGCAAGTAGCAGAACGTACGATATATTCGGATACGCTACCAATTAAAAATCTTTCCATTGCATTTAGACCAGTTGCACCACAGATAATTAAATCTGCTTCTACTTTTTTAGCAATATCCTTAGAGATCATTGTTTTTGGCGAGCCGTAATCAACTACGACATTCACATTTTGTACTCCAGCGGCAAGCGCTTCTTTTTTATATCCACCTAGTAAATCCTCTGCAAACGTTTGAGCTCTTTCAGCGATAGAACGGTCATAAGCCTCAATCGCTGCAAATGAACGAGTATCAATAATATTGATAAGATTTAATGTTGCATTGTTACGTGCAGCAATAGAAACAGATTTTTTAAATGCATATTCTGCTTCTTTGGATCCATCGACAGCAACTAAAATTTGATTATATTTTAATGTCATTTTAAAAACCTCCTTGTTGGTTATATATATATTATTCGAGATTGTTAGACATATTCCTCCTTATTATTCATTTTTATTAAGTCGTATTTGTGAATACTTGTAACAGAAAATTAAATTGTTGCGGTATTTTAAATATATAAATGATAGAATGGATTTGTATGAAATGATGCAAGAAAATAATGTGTCATTTTCACAACAACATGGTTTACATAGGAGGATGCGAAATATGCGTATTGGGATTCCAAAGGAAACAAAAAACAATGAAAATCGCGTTGCAATGACACCGGCTGGTGTAGTAAGTTTAACGCATTTTAAACATGAAGTTTTTATTGAAACTGGTGCTGGTCTTGGGTCAAGCTTTACCGATGAAGACTATATAGCTGCAGGAGCAAAAATTGTATCAACGGCTAAAGAAGCATGGAATCAAGAAATGGTTATGAAAGTAAAAGAACCTACTCGTGCTGAATTTGACTTAATACGTGAAGAGTCGATTCTTTTCACATATTTACATTTAGCACCTGAAGCAGATTTAACAAAAGTATTATTAGACAAAAAAGTTACTGCAATTGCATATGAAACAGTTCAACTTCCTAATAATACATTACCTTTATTGTCTCCGATGAGTGAGGTTGCAGGTCGTATGGCAACCCAAATTGGCGCACAGTATCTAGAGCAAATTAACGGAGGAAAAGGGATATTACTTGGAGGAGTTCCTGGAGTCCCACGTGCAAAAGTAGCAATAATAGGGGGAGGAATCGCTGGTGCAAATGCCGCTCGCGTTGCAATTGGAATGGGAGCACAGGTTACCATCATCGATCTAAACCCGGATCGTCTTCGCCAATTAGAGGATATCTTTGGATCAACCATTCAAACATTAATTTCTAGCCCGTATAATATTGCAGAAGCAGTTAAAGAAGCGGATTTAGTTATTGGTTGTGTATTAATACCTGGTGCAAAAGCTCCGAAACTGGTAACGGAAGAAATGATTAAAACGATGTCTCCAGGTTCTGTTGTTATTGATATTGCAATCGACCAAGGTGGGATCTTTGAAACTTCTGATCGCATTACAACACATGATAACCCAACATATGAAAAGCATGGTGTTGTACATTACGCTGTTGCTAATATGCCAGGTGCAGTACCAAGAACTTCTACTATGGCGCTTATAAATGCGACAATACCGTATGCTTTACAAATTGCCAATAAAGGCTATAAACAAGCTTGTTTAGATAACCTTTCTTTACAAAAAGGGCTTAATACATTAGATGGTCATGTTACTTTTAAAGCAGTTGCAGAGGCGCAAGGCCTACCATATGTAGACGTAGCAACACTTTTAAACTAATATTTTAAAATTAGTCACTCAAGGCAATAATGCTTTGAGTGATTTCTAGTTAATGAGGTGATCTTTTATGGTGTATATGTACATAGGAATAGCAGGTGCTTTAGGCGCAATTACAAGGTATTTGGTTAATATTTTTATGGTATATGACTCAGGATTTCCATTCTCTACTTTACTAGTTAACCTGATTGGATGTTATGCATTGGCATATATAACGTCCAGAGCATTACCGATTTCTAGTAAACTAAAGGTTGCTATTGGGACAGGTTTCCTTGGATCTTTTACTACCTTTTCTACATTTAGTGTGGAAACGATAACGATGATAGAGGATGGACAAGTTTATCTAGCAGTACTTTATATAATACTTAGTATTCTAGGTGGAATTTTAATGAGTAATTTTGGTTGGAAAAACGAGGTGAGTAAATGAGTTTCATCTTAGTGGGTATTGCAGGATTTATAGGAGCAAATATTCGATTTATCATTTCTGAAAAGCTGAATAAAAACACAAGTGGTGCTTTTCCATTTGGAACCCTTTCAGTTAATCTTGTTGGCGGTCTTTTACTTGGTTTATTGGTAGGTGCACAAGCAGGAGAAATTTATCTGCTACTAATTGGTATAGGATTACTAGGCTCCCTGACCACTTTCTCTACATTAAATAAAGAACTATATTCCTTGCAAAAGCATCCTAAATTATGGCTGATATATTTCCTTTCTACTTATACGGGAGGATTTGCTGTTGCCTATGTTGGATACTTGGTATTCTAGAGTTAGAAACAATTTTGAAAAAGGCATCTTGAGTGCGTATTATTTGATTTAAGTGAGAAGGAGCTAAGAAATTTTGAAAGACTATCAAAAACCTAATAAAACGAATTGGGATGCTGGCCACAGATTATGGCCACTACCTAACTTGCCATGGGTAATGAAGCAAACGTGGAATGATTTACTTTTTGCTCATTTTCCGGTTAAATATGAAGTTTTACGTAAACTAGTACCTGAAGTACTACCTTTAGATACATATGATGGTAAGTGTTGGGTTGGAGTAGTACCATTTCATATGACTGATATTCGATTGCGTGGTTTACCTCCTGTACCAGGAACTGATAAATTTCCCGAGCTGAATGTTCGGACATACGTAATTATTGATGGAAAACCAGGAGTATACTTTTTTAGTCTAGATGCAACGAATCTTCTTGCTGTAAAAGTTGCTAGAACGTTCTATCACTTACCATATGTGCATGCACATATAAAAGTACAAAAGCATGCAGATCTGATTAAATATGAGAGTAAAAGAGTGAAGGGGGATGCACGGTTCGTAGCAGATTATCGTCCAGTTTCAAAGCCTTATTTTGCGGAGAAAGGCTCTTTTGAAGAGTGGTTAGTGGAACGTTATTGTCTGTATACTTTAAATTCAAAAGGTGTTCCATTACGATGTGATATATTACATCATCCTTGGCTGTTACAACAGGCAGAATCCGAAATAAAAGAAAACACAATGCTTAGTAGTCAAGGAATTGTGGTAGAGAATGACAGTGCAATTTTTCATTATTCCAAAATAATCGAGGTAAGAATGTGGCCGCTTGTAAAAGCGTTTGAAGACTAAAAACACCCCGAAAGTTAGATTAATAACTCTAACATTTGGGGTGCAGTTCCAGACCATCCACAGTGCTTTATAAAATCTATTATAAAACTTGTAATTCTTTTGGGAACTTCGTTAACACTTCTACACCATTATCTGTCACCACTACATCATCCTCAATACGAACGCCTGTAATTTCAGGGTGATAGATACCTGGTTCAATTGTAAATACCATTCCTGTTTCAAGTTTCATATCGTTAACACCAGTAATTGATGGGAATTCGTGAACTGATATTCCTAGTCCATGGCCTAAACGATGTGTAAAATAATCTCCGTAACCAGCGGCTGTAATAATATCTCTTGCAATTTTATCAAGAGCCATAGCAGTAATACCTGGTTTCACTGCTTCAACTGCTGCTTCTTCAGCTTTACGAACAGTTTCATAAATTTCACGTTTGTCTGGAGAAGGTTCTCCGAATGCAACTGTACGAGTGATGTCTGAGCAATAGCCGTTATAAACTACCCCTAAGTCGAATAGGACGAAGTCTCCTTTTTGAATTTTACGATCTCCAGGAGTTCCGTGAGGAGAAGCAGTTTTAGGTCCGCTAAGTACCATTGTGTCAAATGACATCTGTGCAGCTCCTTTTTCTTTTACAGCCAGTTCAATAGCATTTAAAATCTCAAGCTCCGTTTTACCTTCTGCAATTTCCTTGCAACCTACTTCAATTGCATAGTCTGCAAGCTCAGCTGCCTTGCGCATATTCACTAGTTCTGCTTCCGATTTAATAACACGAAGGTCATTGATTTTTTCATCGATTCTAGATACTTGAAGGTCAGTTATTCTTTCATCGAGAGCTTCTAATCTTTCCACCGTCATATGTGATTTCTCAACGGCAAGGCTTTGGATATTACCAGCTGTACTTTGGATTTTTTGTGCGAGGATGTCCCATGCATTATCGGTATCCTCATGTCCGATTATTTCTCCATCCCATCCTGCTGCTTTAGCATCTGGAATTTCCATTTTAGGACAAATTATAAATGGTGCTGAGTCTTTGAAAATTGCTACACCTAGCAGACGCTCATGTGGATTACTTCTGAATCCAGTAAAGTAAAAAACGTTATCTGGAGTTGTGATAAATGCAGCATCAATTTGATGTTCTTGTAGATATGATTGTATTTTTTCTGTTTGTTTCATAAGGGCACCTCTTTTTAAATTTAATACTTTAAGCATACCAGAATAGAGGATTTCTGACATCTACGTTGAATGAATTATAATAAGTAATACTTTTAAAATAACTTTCAAAAAGGAGAGAATACATCATGCAAATCAGCTATCACGGTCATTCAGTTGTGAAAATACAAACAAACGCGCACACGATCTTAATTGATCCTTTTATTACAGGAAATGGACAAACTGATTTAGTTGCATCCGAAGAAAAAGTAGATATTATTTTATTGACGCATGGTCATAATGATCACTTAGGGGATACAGTAGACCTTGCAAAAAGAAATAGCGCCACGGTGATCGCAACTTTCGAACTTGCCAATTATATCGAATCATTTGGCATTAATGTGCATGCAATGGGTATAGGGGGAGCGTATGATTTTGAGTTTGGAAGAGTGAAGTTCACACAAGCATTCCATAGCAATTCCTATACAACAGAGAGTGGAGAAATTATTTGCGGTGGAATGCCAGCGGGAGTACTGCTAACATTACAAGACAAAACAATCTATCACGCGGGGGATACAGCCTTATTTGGAGATATGAAACTAATAGGGGACCGAAATGATATTGATGTTGCATTTCTCCCAATCGGAGATAATTTCACAATGGGACCGGAGGATGCAGCTTATGCTGTACAGCTATTAAAACCGCAAATTGTAGTGCCTGTACATTACAATACATTTCCTCCGATAAAACAGGATCCTCAAATATTTAAGAATCTTGTTGACACTGCAGAAGTTCAAGTGTTGAAAGCCGGAGACTCTGTTCAGTGGAATCGTGACTAGGAAATGATGCTTATGTGGTACAATAAACGTATAATAATCGTTTGGATGTGACTACATGACAACAAAACATGAACAGATTTTAGCTTACATTGAAAAACTTCCAGTTGGCGATAAAATATCTGTTAGACAAATTGCCAAGGATTTGACTGTCAGTGAGGGGACAGCCTATCGTGCGATTAAAGAAGCAGAAACAAGAAGATTAGTTAGTACAATTGAACGGGTAGGAACTATTCGGATCGAGTTAAAGAAAAAAGAGCATTTCGAGCGTTTAACCTATGCAGAAGTAGTAAATATAGTGGATGGACAAGTTTTAGGTGGTAAAACTGGATTGCATAAAACTTTAAATAAATTTGTAATTGGTGCAATGCAACTAGAAGACATGATGCGATATGTAGAACCGAGCAATCTTTTAATAGCAGGAAATCGATTGAAAGTTCATGAAACTGCTTTACAAGCCGGTGCAGCAGTATTAGTTACTGGGGGGGTTGATGTTACAGAGAGTACAAAAAGGCTAGCGGATGAACTAGAACTTCCTGTTATATCCACTAGTTATGATACATTCACTGTAGCAACGATGATTAATCGTGCGATTGACGACCAACTCATAAAAAAAGATGTATTGTTAATCGAAGATATTTATGTTCCGCTCCAAGAGACGTCGTATCTGTATGCTACAGATCAGGTCAAACAGTATCGTGTACTAAATGACATTACGACGCATGGTGTTTTCCCAGTAGTAGATGCATCGAAGAAATTAGTAGGAATTATAACTGCAAGAGATGTTATCGGCAAATCCAACAATGAACCGATTGAAAAAGTTATGACGAAAAATCCTATTTCTGTCACGATGAAAACAAGTGTATCTTCTGCTAGTCATCGAATGATTTGGGAAGGTGTAGACCTGTTGCCAGTGGTTCGGGATACGAATTATTTAGAGGGTGTCATTAGTAGACAGGATGTATTAAAAGCTTTGCAAGCAGCTGCTAGACAACCTCAAAACGGTGAAACGATTGATGATATTGTAAAGCAGCAAATAAAAATCATTTCAACTGAAGACTATATTTTTGAATTTGTAGTTACACCACAAATGACAGATCATTATGGCGCTATGTCCAACGGAGCTTTTACGATATTAGTTACGGAAACAGGGGCACAAACCTTGAAAATTCGTAAGCGTGGAGAAAGTGTAGTAGAGAATATGACCATTTACTATACGAAACCGATTCAGCTAGAAAGTATTCTACGCATTCAAGCTAGAGTACTAGAACTGAGCAGAAAAGTAGCTAAGATGGATATTGAAATCTTTAATGACAAACTTTTAGTTGGAAAAGCTATGGTAACGTATCAGCTATTGGAGAGATAAAAATAGCGGAGGATTGCCGAACTTGCTCGGAAAGCGTCCGACTATTTCTGCATCGCTACGCTAGCTTCGAAACATGAAAGTACGATGCAACGGAATTTCACAGTGTTATTTATGTAATCTAAAGAAAAAAATGATGCAGCTAGTTTAGCTGCATCATTGATTTATAGATAATTCTTCTTCTACAAATTGACCGTAATGCTTGGCTACTTTTACATTGTGATACGTAAAATAACCTCCCAATAAGATAAACAGACCTGCAACAACATACGTTATAGAAGATTGATAAATGATTAAAAAGTTTATACCGAAAAATAACAAAAAAGAACCAAGACATACAGATGCTTTTGCACCGAACCATTTTTTGCGAATTGGTAATGGTGTGCGGAATTGTTTCGTTTTAAAATAAAAATACCAAACAAATGTAATCACTATTGCAGCTACTAATATAATATTAATCATAATGAACCTCCAGTAAAAAGTTAACCTTCTATCTATTGTAAAGGGAAATTTTAAAAAATGCGAATAGTAAAACCAGACAAGTGAGGTAATTCCAGATGAAAAGACAAATCATAGACACAATCGAAAAGTATGACAAGATTATTTTGCATCGCCACGTTAGACCTGATCCAGATGCATATGGTTCGCAAATAGGGCTAAAAGAGCTCATTGTACTAAATTACCCATCAAAAAAAGTTTTAGCTACTGGGACTCATGATGATACATTAAATTTCCTTGCACATCCAGATAAGGTTTCCGATGAAGACTTTAAAGATGCTTTAATCATTGTTACAGATACAGCTAATACGGAAAGAATTGATGATGAACGTTATAAGTTAGGAAGTTTCCTTGTAAAAATAGATCATCATCCAAATGATGATGCATACGGCGATTTACTATGGGTAAATACAGAAGCAAGTTCGGTAAGTGAAATGATCTGTGAACTATTCGAAGAAGCAAAAAAATATAAACAATGGAAAATGGATGCATCCATCGCTCGGTTATTATTTGCAGGAATTGTAGGAGATACCGGTAGATTTATGTTCCAAAGTACAACTAAGCAGACAATGGATTTTGCAGGTGAGTTGCTTACATATGGTTTTGATAGTACAACTTTGTTTAATGGAATGTATGAAGTCGAACGAAATCTTCTTCAACTAAAAGGGTATATATATGCAAACTTTGAAATGGATGAAACTGGTATAGGGCATGTTAAACTAACGAAAGAAATTCTCCAAGAATATCAAGTTGATCAATCAGAAGCTTCTCTGCTAGTAAGTGCCTTAGCTGATGTAAAAGGTATGAAGTGTTGGGTGTTTTTTATAGAAGATTCCTCAGAAATTCGAGTCCGTCTACGTTCCAAAGGTCCAGTTATCAATGGAATAGCTAAAAAATATGGTGGTGGGGGACATCCACTTGCTTCGGGAGCTGCTGTAAAGTCATGGGAAGAAGCCGCTTTGGTGATAAAAGATTTAAAAATGCTGTAAATTGAGGTGTTTACATGAAAACAGTATATCCACAAATTGTGACATCGGCGGATATGCTGAAAAGCACAATACAATTGGAACAACTTACTCAAAAGTTAAAACAAAATAATGCACAGGCAGCTGCCATTACAAATAGTAAATTGTATGGATTACTGCCTTTTTGGCATGCATTACATGCACAACAGATTAAACCTGTACTCGGACTCACTGTCAATGTCCAACTAGAGTCAGATATTGTAGGATTAGTGCTATATGCAAAAGATCATAATGGATATGAAAATTTGTTGAAAATATCTAGTAGTATAGAAACAAGAGAAATTACAGTTCTACCTAAAAGATGGTTAGAAGCATATAACAAAGGATTGATCGCCGTATATAAAGGAGAGTCTTCCACTTCACTTATGCAGCTGACCGAATTACAAAAGATATTTGGAGAACTTAATTTCTACTTAGCAATTGAGCGACCGAATGGTGAAAAGTTAGAACATGAAGAATTAATCATCGATTTCAGTAAACAACTATCTATACCAGTTACTGTCTTCCATATGAGTCGATACATAGAAAAAGAAGATGCTTTTGCGTATGAAGTATTAAATGCGATGGATCAATCGCTAAAAATGAATGATCATGCCCGCTTAAAACCCTCTATCAACTCTCTTCACTTACTTTCTAGTGAAGAATGGGGTGAATGGTTTTCAGATGTTCCATCCTGGATAGAAAACACAGAGTTTATGCTAAATAGCTGTAACGTATCTATCGAAAAATCAGCTTCTATTATGCCAAAGTATCCATTACCAGCAGCTAAGAATTCTAGGGATTTCTTAAGAGAACTTTGTGAAGATGGATTGAGTAAACGGATAAAGGAAGTTACTCAGCCTTATATAGAGCGTCTAAATTATGAATTGTCCATTATTAGCCAAATGAACTACGAGGACTATTTTTTAATCGTTCAGGATTTTATGAAATTTGCTAAACAGCAAGATATACTAACTGGTCCGGGTCGTGGATCTTCCGCAAGTTCGCTTGTAGCATTTTCTTTGAATATCACTGACGTTGATCCTCTTCGATTTGGTTTACTATTTGAGCGATTTTTAAATCCAGAACGAATTACAATGCCGGATATTGATATCGATTTTGCTGATTCGAGAAGAATGGAAGTTATTCAATATGTCGTAGATAAGTATGGAAAAAACTATGCTTCCCAAATAATTACTTTTGGTACATTGTCCGCAAAAGCAGCAGCAAGAGAAGTTGCTAGAGTTTTTGGGTTTGAATCGACTACTTTGGAAGCTATTTCATCTTTTATACCTTCAAAGCCAGGTATTACGTTAAAAGAAGCATATTCAATGTCCGAAAAATTACGAGAGTTTATCCAAACCGAAGAAATTCGAAAAAAATGGTTTCAGGTAGCACTTGCTTTAGAGGGTTTACCTAGGAATGCTTCCACACACGCAGCAGGTGTAGTATTATCACCAGTTTCTTTAGTAGATGTTATACCTATTCAAAGTGGACATGACGATATTTATCTAACACAATGGCCGATGAAGGAAGTAGAACAAGTAGGATTACTTAAAATGGACTTTTTAGGGTTACGAAATTTGACGATTATTGAAAGAATTTTGAAGATCATTAATTATAAACAATCCAACCCATTTAAGTTAACAGAAATTCCGCTTCACGATGAACAGACCTTTCAGTTATTACAGCAAGGGGATACCACAGGGGTATTTCAGTTGGAATCGGCAGGAATGCGACAAGCTCTCAAACAAATCAATCCAACAAAATTTGAAGATGTAGTTGCAGTAAATGCCTTATTCCGCCCAGGTCCAATGGAAAGCATACCTCTTTATGCTCAGCGAAAAGCTGGCCAAGCACCGGTAACCTATGAACATCCAATACTAGAGCCAATATTGAAAGAAACATACGGTATAATTGTATACCAGGAGCAGATTATGCAAATTGCCTCAAAAATGGCAGGTTTTACATTCGGGGAAGCAGATTTGTTACGTAGAGCTGTGAGCAAAAAAAATCGCGAAGTTTTACAAAGTGAACGTGTACATTTTGTTCAAAAAGCTATTCAAAAGGGACACTCTGAACAGTCTGCTTCAGCTGTTTATGATTTAATCGTCCGATTTGCTGACTATGGTTTTCCTAAAAGCCATGCTGTAGCATATAGTGTTATTTCTTTTCAAATGGCATATTTAAAAGCGCATTTCCCAGTTGCTTTTTATAGTGCATTATTGAGCATAGCTACAGGAAACCAAGCGAAGATAAATGAGCTAATGATGGAAATGAAGCAAAAAGATATGGCGATTCTCGCTCCATCTATTTTTCGTAGTCAACGATTCTTCACAGTTGAAAACGGAAGAGTGCGATTTGGTTTACAAGCTATAAAAGGAGTCTCCCATAATTTTATACAAAAATTAATACAGAAACGTATGGAACGAGAAACCAAGTGGGAAGATGTATTTGATCTGGCATCTGATTTGTCAGCTGTTCATTTTACAAGAAAAAATGTAGAGCCATTGATAAAGGCAGGTGCTCTAGATGAATTTGGTTTCGAAAGGTCGAGTCTGTTAGCTACTCTAGATGCAGCTATTAAATATGCTGAATTAATAAGCCCTACAGAGGAATCAGACTTGTTTGGTGGAGATGCTTCTCACTTTGGGAAGTCAAAGTATATACTATCAGATCCACTTCCGATTATGGTAAAGCTTCAATTTGAAAAAGAAGTCTTGGGACAATATTTTTCAGAGCATCCTACAGTATCCAAAAAGAAAACGTTAGAGGATAAATTCATTAATATCTGGGATATTTTGCAGTCAACAAGAGATATGCCTGTGAAGATAGTAGGGCTAATACAGGATATAAAACGAATTCGTACAAAAAAAGGTGAAGCAATGGCTTTTCTAACTGTACAGGATGATACAGGTAGCTTGTCCGTAACACTTTTTCCGGAGGAATACGCAAAGTACAATTTGTTATTAAAAGAACAGGAAATGCTTGTTATTACTGGAAAGTCAGAGCGTAGAAATGGTCGCTCTCAAATCATTACAAAATATATGGAAAAATAAACTGCATATTTAAGATGCAGTTTTTTCTTTACGTTTGAACAAATCTTTTGTAGACTAATAATTATTAGTGGTCAGACCACTTTGTAATTTATGGAAGAGTGAGGCGTAATGGAGCAAACGAATAATCCTAAAAAAATGTTTCTAGAAATTGTAAAGCAGTTGAGACAAATCATTACCGATGAAAATGTTACTGTTGGTGGAAAATTGCCATCTGAAAGGGAGCTAGCAGAGCGACTTCAAGTAGGTAGATCAACTGTTAGGGAAGCACTAAGGAGTTTAGAGTTACTCGGTTTAATAGAAACACGTCGAGGAGAAGGTACTTTTCTATCGGATTATCGAAAGCATCGGCTAGTCGAGCTGCTGTCTACATTTATCCTTCAAGAGTCTAAGTCGAAGGAAGATGTACATATAACGAGAGCAGCATTGGAGAGAGATGCAATTTATACGATTTGTATGTCAAAGAGACTTTATACACTACATATTTGGGATGCATTTAAAGAAAAACTAATTGTAGAAGATATGTTACGAGAAGATATAATTCGTGAAATTATTATCATTTCCAATAATCGATTGGGTTTAAAAATATGGTTTTTGTTAAAGCAGTTTGCAGGAGAGCCTTACAAAGAAAATATGAAACTGGAAGAGAAGTCCCTTTGGATTCAGCTTCTTATTGCTATGCAAAATGGAGAAGAACAACAAGCGTTATCTCTATATAATGAATGGCTTTTGTTAATTAATAGAGGAGATGTATAAATGAGCATTCGAGATATATTTAGAAAAAATCAAAAGAAAAAATATGCTACAATACCGACGGAAAAAGCAAAAAATGATGTACCAGAAGGCATTATGATGAAATGTCCAGAGTGTAAAAAAAATGTATTTACAAAAGACTTGATGAAGAATTTTAAAGTATGTCCTACATGTGATCACCATATGAAAATGACAGCCTGGGAGCGTGTAGAAATTTTTCTAGATGAAAATACATTTGAGTCTATGGATGATCATTTAGAAACAGTAAATCCTTTGAATTTCCCAAGTTATACGGAAAAAATAAAGGCTGACGCACAAAAGACGGGGTTGAACGAAGCCGTACTTACTGGAATTGGAAAGCTGGAAGGGCAACAAGTCGTAGTAGCAATTATGGATTCACATTTTAGAATGGGGTCTATGGGTTCAGTAGTAGGCGAGAAAATTACGCGAGCTATTGAGAAAGCTACGGAACTTGGCATTCCTTTTATTATTTATACTGCAAGTGGAGGGGCAAGAATGCAAGAAGGTGTTCTTTCCTTAATGCAAATGGCTAAAACGTCTGTTGCTTTAAGAAGACATAGTGACCATGGTCTATTGTATATTTCTATTCTTACTCATCCCACGACGGGTGGAGTTTCTGCGAGCTTTGCATCCGTAGGAGATATTAATATTGCAGAGCCTAAAGCTTTAATCGGCTTTGCTGGTAGAAGAGTCATTGAACAGACTGTGCGAGAAAAACTTCCAGAAGATTTTCAAACTGCTGAGTTTCTATTGAATCATGGCCAGTTAGATGCCATTATTCATCGCAAAGAAATGCGGGAAAAAGTAGCTTCCATCGTTCATCTTCATACGACTAAGGAGGGTGCAAAATGGTAAAAGTACTACCTTTTGAAGAACCAATTGTACAATTAAAAACAAAAATAGAAGAATTAAAAGCGTATACAGAAAGTGCTGACGTAGATATGTCAGTAGAAATCGTCAATTTAGAAGCAAGACTAGAAAAATTAGAGCAAGAGATATATGAAAATATGGAACCTTGGGACCGTGTTCAGGTTGCTCGTCATCCTAGTCGTCCCACAACAAGGGATTATATAGAGTTTTTATGTACAGAATTTATTGAACTCCATGGTGATAGATTTTATGGAGACGATGCAGCAATTATAAGTGGGATAGCTTTGTTTGAAGGGAAACCAATAACAATTATTGGCCATCAAAGAGGGTTAAATACAAAAGAGAATATTAAACGTAATTTTGGTAGTCCTCATCCAGAGGGGTACCGAAAAGCATTGCGATTAATGAAACAAGCAGAAAAGTTTAATCGTCCTATTATTTGTATGATTGATACAAAAGGTGCTTATCCAGGAAAAGCTGCGGAGGAACGTGGCCAAAGTGAGGCCATTGCCAGAAACTTAGTTGAAATGGCTGGATTGAAAGTGCCAGTAATAAGTGTTGTTATTGGAGAAGGTGGAAGTGGAGGAGCATTAGCAATAGGTGTAGCTAATCATATTCATATGTTAGAAAACTCTACGTATTCGGTTATTTCACCGGAAGGAGCGGCATCTATTCTTTGGAAGGATGCATCCTTGGCAAAACAAGCTGCCGAAGCAATGAAAATTACTGCACCTGATTTAAAGAAAATGGGTATAATTGATACTGTCATCAAAGAAGTTTACGGAGGAGCTCATAAAAATATAGAGGCACAGGCTAATTATATGAGGGAGACACTCATTACTTCATTGAAAGAATTAGTGAATTTAACACCAGAAGAGCTAATTGAAAACCGATATTCAAAATTTAAAAATATAGGGGAATTCAATGAATAAAATGCGTCAATAATGGCGCATTTTTTTTTAGTTCATTTCATGATAAGCTTACATTATGAAATTCATTGTATGGAGGAGAAATAGATGAAGAGAATTGGTGTATTAACAAGTGGGGGAGATGCTCCAGGCATGAACGCAGCTATTCGTGCTGTTGTAAGAAAGGCCATTTTTGAGGGACTTGAGGTAGTTGGTATTTTCCATGGCTATCAAGGGTTAATTGATGGTAAAATGGAAGTTTTAGACTTAGGCTCTGTAGGGGACATTATTCAAAGAGGTGGAACAAAACTATTTTCTGCAAGATGCCCAGAGTTCCGAACTGAAGAAGGGCAACAAAAAGCAATAGCACAATTAAAGGCGCATGGTATTGACGGATTGGTAATTATCGGTGGGGATGGTTCTTATCGAGGTTCTATGAAACTAACTGAAAATGGTTTCCCTTGTGTAGGAATACCAGGAACAATCGATAATGATATTCCTGGTACAGATTACACACTTGGATTTGATACAGCCTTAAATACAGTTATTGAGAGTATTGATAAAATCAGAGATACTGCCACATCGCATGAACGTACTTTTATCGTAGAAGTAATGGGAAGAGATGCCGGAGACTTGGCTTTGTGGGCTGGTCTAGCAGGTGGGGCTGAAACGATCATTATTCCTGAAGTAGAGATAAATATGGACGAGATTGTCGAGCGTCTAAAAAGCGGTTCCGAACGGGGGAAAAAGCATAGTATTATTATTGTTGCTGAAGGTGTGATGAGTGGAGCAGAATTTGCTAACAAGCTAAAGGACTTAGCGGATATTGAAACAAGGGTTTCGGTACTTGGACATATTCAACGTGGAGGTTCTCCGACGGGTCGTGATCGTGTGCTAGCAAGTTTGTTTGGAGCAAAAGCTGTGGAGGTTTTGCTTACTGGAAATGGTGGACGTGCTATTGGCATCCAGAATCATCAAGTGGTAGACTATGATATGAATAAAGCATTTGAAAATCATGAAGAATTTGATATGTCTATGTATCAATTATCTAAAGAATTATCCATTTAATGAGGTAATATCTTCCCATTATAGAAAGGAATGTACTATGAGAAAAACTAAAATAGTTTGTACAATTGGACCCGCAAGTGAATCGGAAGAAATGTTAGAGAAATTAATTAATGCTGGTATGAATGTTGCCAGATTGAATTTCTCACATGGAAATCACGAAGAACATGCTGCAAGAATTCAAACAATCCGTAAAGTTTCTAAAAAAATAGGTAAAGTTGTTGGGATTTTATTGGATACAAAAGGCCCGGAAATTCGCACACATAAAATGGAAAATGGTGCTATTGAGCTTCAATCTGGTCAGACAATTGAAATTTCGATGACAGAAGTGTTAGGTACATTAGAACGCTTCTCTATTTCCTATGACAAACTAATTGAAGATGTTCACGAAGGTTCTGTTATTTTATTGGATGATGGACTAATTGAGTTAATCGTTAAAAAAATTGATAAAGAAAATGAAATTATTTCCACTTATATTCAAAATGCAGGAACGTTAAAGAACAATAAAGGTGTAAATGTACCAGGAGTATCAGTGCAATTACCTGGCATGACAGAAAAAGATGCTCAGGATATCCTTTTTGGTATTAAGCAGGACATAGATTTTGTTGCTGCATCTTTCGTTCGCCGAGCTTCAGATGTGTTAGAAATCCGTAAACTATTAGAAGAAAATAATGGTGAACATATTCAAATTATTCCTAAAATCGAAAACCAAGAAGGCGTAGATAATATTGATGAAATTATTCAAGTATCTGACGGTCTAATGGTTGCTCGGGGTGATTTAGGCGTAGAAATTCCAGCAGAAGAGGTACCTTTAGTTCAAAAGAAACTAATTACTAAATGCAACGAAGCTGGAAAACCTGTTATTACAGCTACTCAAATGCTCGATTCTATGCAACGTAATCCTAGACCTACTCGCGCAGAAGCAAGTGACGTCGCAAATGCTATATTTGATGGTACAGATGCCATTATGCTTTCTGGAGAAACAGCTGCAGGACTTTATCCGTTAGAGGCTGTTCAAACGATGGATAAAATTGCTCGTCGTACAGAAAATGCAGTCGATTATCGTGAAAATGTAACGAAGATTAGTAAAGCACGTGATGTGAACTTAACTGATGCTATTGGTCAAGCTGTTGCTCATACAGCGATTAACTTAAAGGTAAAAGCAGTTATTGCACCTACTGAAAGTGGATATACTGCAAAAATGATTGCTAAATTTAGACCTGGTGTTCCGATTATTGCTGTGACTTCATCTGCTACCCCATCTAGAAAACTAACATTAGTTTGGGGAGTATATCCAATTGTTGGCAAAAAAGCTCACTCAACAGATGAAATTTTGGAAGTAGCTGTGGAGGAAAGTATTCTTCACCACTACGTAACTCATGGTGATTTAGTTGTGATTACAGCTGGTGTACCTGTTGGAGAAGCGGGCACAACAAACTTGATGAAGGTTCATATTATTGGAGACTTAGTTGCAAGAGGACAAGGTATTGGTAAGAATACTGCATTCGGAAAAGCAATAGTTGTAAATAATGCGGAAGAATTAGCCGGACAAGATACAACGGATAGCATTATTGTAACTTTAGGGTCTGACCGAGATATGGTCCCGAGTATTGAAAAATGCAGAGGTTTAATCACCGAAGAGGGTGGTTTAACTAGCCATGCTGCAGTAGTTGGACTTAGCTTAGGAGTGCCGGTTATTGTAGGTGTTAAAGATGCAACAACACTTATAAAAAATGGTCAAGAACTAACGATAGATGCCGAAAGTGGTTTTATCTATCATGGACACGCTAGTATTATTTAATAGAATGCCTCACCTTAAAAGGTGGGGCTTTTATTGAATGAAAATCAGGTATAAGTGTATTAAGATCTATCCAAAAATACTACTGATTTCCGTTTCAGGCGGACGCTTTCCGCTGGCGAGGCCGAGCCTCCTCGTTCGCTACGCTACCTGCGGGGTCTCGACTTTCTCGCTTATCCCGCTGGAGTCGCCGCCTTTCACTACAATCAATTAAGAGAGTAGTATCTAACAATAAGATTTTGCATAGCCTATCGCATGGATGATAATAATAGTCAAAGTTAATATAGTGATAAAACTGTATGTTAACTAAGTGATACTATTCCGTAATGAAGGATGAAGAAAATAGATTTTTTTTTATACTAGTGGAAAAAAAGAAAAATAGTAAGTGTTTCTCCAATAAGAAGCGAAATAGCGAACGAAATTGTATCTTCGTGCGCTTCCTCTATGAATCGGAAAGCATCTTTTCTCTAGTTATCCAAAAACGCACTTACCTGTTTCTAAGAGTTGTAGGAGGGTGATGGACAGACAGAAGAAATAAGATTACCGAAAAAAGTGATGCTGGTTGTGACGGACGTCACAACCAGCATCACTAAAAATTCGCTCGGTAATAATATAGCAACACGTCTGTCCAATGCGCTTCGAAAACGATAGAAACAGGTTTTGAACTTAAAAGATGCCCTGCGCATTTATTATAGGAAGGTGAAATGATGAAATGGATTATTGGTTTGTTTATTTTAATCCCAGCGGTTGAATTATATATTCTTATGCTATCGGGTAAAACTATTGGAGTAGGAAATACATTTTTATTGATCATCGCAAGTGGTATAATTGGTGGCTATTTGGCAAAAAGACAGGGCCTTAAAGCGTTTAGAGAAGTATCAGAGAGCGTCAAAAACTATCAAGCGCCAGGCGAAGCTGCGATTAATGGTATTAGTATATTTATGGGAGCTATCCTAGTAGTTCTCCCAGGATTTATCTCAGATATTTTTGGCTTCATGCTTTTATTTGCCCCAACTAGAAACTTATTTAAACCACTTGTTTATAGATGGATACGCAAAAAAATGAAAAACGGCCAAGTTATTGTGATGAAGTCTTCGTGAAACTTTCCCATTTATGGGCAAATAGATAAATAAATGGACTAAACAAAATTCCTATAAATCCAAAGATTAAAATGGCTGCCGCGCTCAAATAAAAGACGTGGACAGCCTTTATTTGTGTCGTAGAAGACCAGAGTACAGATTCGACGATATGTCTTGTCAATTGAACGAAAAGGTATAAAAGTAAGACAATTGTACCTACCATCTGCATTTCCATTAAAAAAAAGTAAATGCACAAAGGTATCAATATTAAGCCAGTACCTAAAAAAGGAACACTATCGACTAAAGAAATTAGAAACGCATATTTAATAGGATTATGTAAACCTAATATTGAGAAACCAATAGAAATTAATATAAACGTTAAAATAAATAACTTAAATTCTACATGAATAAACTGATTTATAATTGTTGAGGATTTAAGTAATGCTCTATGGCAAAGGTTTCGCATTTTTTTCGGGAAATAAACTAGAAACCATTCCCGATCCTTTATAGATTCGATTAATGAAAAAAATAATCCAATACTAAATAAGAATATCTCAAAAAAGTAAGAGGGTAAATGAGTTACATTTAGTAATAAATCATTCAATAGCTTATTTAGTAATGTTTGAAATTTACCTTCAAACATCGTAAAAATGGGGTGATTTTGTATTTCCATTACAGGTAGTAAAACGACATGTTCATGGATGAAAGGAATTAAATCAATTAATGTTTGAATAAGAAAAAATAATATCATTAAAAAACTCGATAAAATTAAAATTACAGTTAGTAAGACACTTATAAATACTGGAATTTTAAATTTTTTATGTAAAAAATTAGTGACAGGAAATAGAAAATAACCTCCAATTATTGCTAAAGTAAGGGGGTAAGCAACAAATGATATTAGTATAATTATTCCAAATGGTACCCATTGTGATAAAAAATCTTTTTTATTTAATTGTAGAGTAATCAAATTCATCCAATCTTTTCAATTAATTAGGAGATTTAAAGATATTTTTCAATAAACTTAAGCGTTTTCATTCACAAAAACGCCAAAATTGATTATACTGTATAAGTAAGCAATGCTAAAAACATTAATATATACATATAATTCTTCTGATTTAGTGTAGATTTAGTCAGAAGTCTTATGTTGTGAAGGGGAGACTTTGATATGACAACAACTAAAGGTTTAGAAGGAATTGTAGCGGCAGAAACGTCCATCAGTTCAATCATCGATGATACACTTACATACGTTGGATATGATATTGATGATTTAGCTAACAATGCGAGCTTTGAAGAAGTAGTTTACTTGCTTTGGCATAAACGTCTTCCAAACACAGCTGAGCTAGCTGAATTGAAACAACAATTAGCTGACAACATGGCTGTACCACAAGAAGTTTTGAATCATTTCAAAACATTCCCAATCAATGATGTACATCCAATGACTGCCCTTAGAACAACAGTTTCTATGCTTGCATTATATGATGATGCTGCAGAAGATATGTCCGATGAGGCAAATTACTTAAAAGCAATTAAATTACAAGCAAAAATCCCGACATTAGTAACAGCTTTCTCACGTGTCCGTAAAGGACTAGAGCCTGTAGCACCTAAAACAGACCTAGGTTATGCTGCTAACTTCTTGTACATGCTACATGGAAAATTACCACAAGACATAGAAATAGAAGCGTTTGACAAAGCACTTGTTTTACACGCAGATCATGAATTGAATGCTTCGACATTCACTGCTCGCGTATGTGTAGCAACTCTTTCAGACATCTATTCTGGTGTGGTCGCAGCTATTGGAGCTTTAAAAGGACCTCTTCATGGTGGAGCAAACGAGCAAGTTATGAAAATGTTAACAGAAATTGATACACTTGATAATGTTGACGCTTATATTAACGAAAAATTAGAAAACAAAGTAAAAATTATGGGATTTGGTCACCGTGTCTATAGAAAAGGAGACCCGCGTGCTAAGCATTTACGTGAAATGTCTAAAAAATTGACTACACTTAATGGTGAATCCAAATTATATGATATGTCTATTCGTATTGATGAAATAGTTACGGGACAAAAGAATCTACCTCCAAATGTAGATTTCTATTCTGCGTCTGTATACCATTCTTTAAAAATCGATCATGATTTATTTACACCAATCTTTGCAGTATCACGTGTATCTGGTTGGAGCGCACATATTCTTGAGCAATATGCAAATAATCGTTTAATCCGTCCACGTGCAGAATATGTAGGACCTGGAATGCAAAAATATATTCCAATTGAAGAAAGATAGTATTAGTATTATCTTATAAGATAGGGCTTAAACACATTTGTGTTTACTGCCCTATGATTATGATAGTAGGAGGAATAACAAATGACAACAGGCAAAATTACAGTAGAAAACGGCGTACTTAACGTACCAAACACAGCGGTAATTCCTTTCATTGAGGGAGACGGAACGGGTCCAGATATTTGGGCTGCAGCATCACGTGTATTAGAAGCTTCGGTAGAAAAAGCTTATAATGGTGAAAAGAAAATTGAATGGAAAGAAGTTCTTGCTGGTCAAAAAGCATTCGATAAAACTGGCGAGTGGTTACCTCAAGAAACTTTAGATGTTATTAATGAGTATCTAATTGCTATTAAAGGACCTTTAACTACACCAATCGGTGGAGGAATTCGTTCGTTAAACGTAGCATTACGTCAAGAGCTTGATCTATATACTTGCCTACGTCCAGTTCGTTATTTCACTGGTGTTCCATCTCCAGTTAAACGTCCAGAAGATACTGACATGGTTATTTTCCGTGAAAACACTGAAGATATATACGCTGGTATTGAGTATGCAAAAGGTACAGATAATGCAAAAAAACTAATCGATTTCTTACAAACTGAATTCGGAGTGACAAATATTCGTTTCCCAGAAACTTCAGGTATCGGTATTAAACCAATTTCTGAGGAAGGTACTAAACGTTTAGTACGTGCTGCTATTAACTATATTATCAAAGAAGGTCGTACTTCTTTAACATTAGTTCATAAAGGGAATATCATGAAATTCACAGAAGGTGCTTTCAAAACTTGGGGCTACGAAGTAGCAGAACAAGAATTTGGGGATAAAGTATTCACTTGGAATCAATATGATAAAATTAAAGAAGAGCAAGGAACAGAAGCTGCTGACAAAGCACAAGCTGATGCACTTGCAGCTGGTAAAATCCTTGTAAAAGATTCAATTGCTGATATCTTCTTACAACAAATTTTAACTCGTCCAAAAGAGTTTGATGTAGTTGCTACAATGAACCTTAATGGAGATTACATTTCTGATGCACTTGCTGCACAAGTTGGTGGTATTGGTATTGCTCCAGGAGCTAATATTAACTATGTAACTGGACATGCTATTTTCGAAGCTACTCATGGTACAGCTCCTAAATATGCTGGTCTTGACAAAGTTAACCCATCTTCTGTTATCCTTTCAGGAGTTTTAATGCTAGAGCATTTAGGTTGGAACGAGGCTGCGAAACTTATCATGGATTCAATGGAGAAATCTATTGCTTCTAAAGTGGTAACTTATGATTTTGCTCGTTTAATGGATGGTGCGACTGAAGTTAAATGTTCTGAGTTCGCTGATGAACTTATTAAAAACATGTAATATTAAAATGAGATTTGGTTTTTAAGGAAGGGAATTTTCCCTTCCTTTTCTTTAATAGACAAGAATATATAAAAATGTACCGTGAACACGGGATTCGAATAATATTACTGATTTCCGTTCCAGGTGTGCGCTTAATAGAACAGGCCTTTTTAGCCCGGTTCTACTAATAAACATAAAAGGAGAGTTTTCTAATGACATTGAAAAGAAGTAAAATTTCAGTAATCGGTGGCGGATTTACAGGTGCTACAACAGCTTTTCTACTTGCTCAAAAAGAACTTGGTGATGTTGTATTAGTAGACATTCCACAGGCAGAAAATGCTACAAAAGGTAAGGCTTTGGATATGTCGCAAGCCGGACCAGTTCAAGGTTTTGACGCTAATATCATTGGTACTTCTAATTATGAAGATACGAAAGACTCGGATTTAGTAATTATCACTGCTGGTATTGCACGTAAACCTGGCATGAGCCGTGACGATTTAGTTCAAACGAACCAAAAAGTTATGAAATCTGTTACATCTGAAATCGTTAAGTATTCTCCGAATACAACAATATTAGTATTAACAAACCCTGTTGATGCGATGACTTATACAGTTTATAAAGAATCTGGCTTACCAAAAGAACGCGTAATCGGCCAATCTGGTGTACTAGATACTGCACGTTTCCGTACGTTTGTTGCAAAAGAATTAAACCTATCTGTTAAAGATGTAACTGGTTTTGTTCTGGGAGGACATGGTGACGATATGGTTCCATTAGTAAGATATTCTTATGCCGGTGGAATTCCATTAGAAAATCTGATTGACACTGCTCGTTTAGATGAAATTGTAGATCGTACACGTAAAGGTGGAGCGGAAATCGTTAACCTTTTAGGCAATGGTTCTGCTTACTATGCTCCAGCTGCTTCTTTAGTGGAAATGGCTGAAGCAATTCTGAAAGACCAAAAACGTGTATTACCATCTATCGCATATTTAGAGGGCGAATATGGTATGGATGGAATTTACCTTGGTGTTCCAACAGTGCTTGGTGCTGGTGGTATCGAAAAGATTATCGAACTTGAATTAACAGAAGATGAAAAAGCATTATTAAACAAATCTGCAGATGCAGTCAAAGCTGTTATGAAAGTTTTAGCTTAACTATAATACTGGTATCAATCGAGTGGGGAAACCTACTCGATTTTTTTAATAAGAAAATACTTAAAAGCTTACAATTCACTTGGATAAACAGGATGTTACCAAACCATGTGGTGCACATAAATTTTGCCCCTTTTTGTGACTATAGCTTATAGTTAGGTTAGGATAATAGAATTAGTTTTAGTTAATATAGTAAGAAAATTAATAACACTAAAAACTCACCTTTCTATCATAGAGGGAATGCTTGTCCAAAGCCCTTAGAGAACAACGGAAACTGGTGATGAGCTTAAATTTCTGTGTATGTCTTTTGCTAGTGCTATTATTATGAAAAAAAGGGCTACCTAAGGTTGGTAAAAGATAGCCCAACAGGAACAGGTCCTATCATCACCTTGCACTTTGTGTAGGTTTATTGTTAATATAGAATTAGCTATTTGTAAGGGGGAGCAGCTATTGTTATTAGGGAAAACTCGAAAAATAGGGAGACATATACGGGATATAGAGATAGGTGAAAAATTAACACTTACAGAAAAAATAGAGGACAAAGACTTGCTTCTATATCTTGGACTAACCAATGATAACAATCCTTTATATATTCAACATGATTTTGCGGCTAAGACTCAATATGAAAAACCTATCGTACCGTCGATTATGTTAACGGGTATTATAACATCTGCTATCTCAAAATACTTGCCGGGCCCGGGATCACATATAACAAAACAATATATTAGTTTTCCAACACCTACTTACCATTACTCAATACTAGAATTTACATTTGAAATAAAGGAAATAATAGAACAATCAAATAATATAGTAATTTCAGTAATAGCTCGAAATGACCAAAATGAAATTATTGTGGATGGCGAATTTCATGTAACGCCTCCTATTCTAGAGAAACAATAAGATTATAGCTTAATGGATTTGGAATGGGGGTTTCAAATCAACCTTGGAGGCAAAAAAATGAGAAAAGTATTAGTTGTGGATGATGAAAGCTCGATTGTAACTTTATTAAAATATAATCTTGAGGAAGCTGGTTTTGAAGTTATCACAGCAAGTGATGGTTTAGAAGGGCTTAATAAAGCATTAGAAGAAAAGCCAGAGGTTATTGTACTGGATTGGATGCTACCGCATATGGATGGCATGGAAGTCTGTAAAGAACTTCGTTTAAAGAAAGTGCAAATACCTATTATAATGTTAACTGCAAAAGATGAAGAATTCGATAAAGTATTAGGACTTGAACTAGGTGCAGATGATTATATGACCAAGCCTTTTAGCCCGAGAGAGGTAACTGCAAGGGTAAAAGCAATGATTCGTCGTTCAAGTCTATCTACAGAGCATAAGCAAGAAAAAACCATAGAAGAGATGTATACTTTTGGGCAGTTACAGGTGTTTCCAGAACGTTTTGAAGTACTTTTAAACAATGAAGTCATTGAGTTTACTCCAAAAGAATTTGAATTACTTGTGTATTTAATAGAAAACAAAAATAGAGTGTTAACACGCGATCAGCTTTTAAGTGCTGTATGGAACTATGATTTTGCGGGAGATACTCGTATAGTAGATGTCCACATTAGTCATTTACGTGATAAAATTGAAGAGAATAGTAGAAAGCCTAATTTCATCAAAACAATTAGAGGATTAGGATACAAGTTTGAGGAGCCTAAGAGCTAATGAAATCATTTCATTCCAAACTTTTTAGAACTTATTCTATTATGATAGGGTTAATATTAGCTTGTCTAGGACTAATACTTGGACAGCTTTTTCCTATTTACGCCAAAAATTCTTCTGAAAAAGTCATAAACACACAGATAGAGGAAGTATCTAAAGATTTAGCCGCAACAGGACTAACAGTAGATGAACAGAGGGATATTAGGGACAAGCTAGCTTCTTCTTTTTCACGAGCAGATTTGATTGATTCTCATTCCTTATGGTTATTCTTATTCATCATTTTAGGTATAACATTTCTGGTTGCACTTTTTTTAGGGACAAGTATTTTCAAAAAGTTTGCTCAGCCAATCGAACATTTAACAGAAACCGCTATGGAATTAGCAAGAGGTAATTATCGGATTCGTGCGTTTGAAGATGAATTTTCTGGAATGTCCAAGCTGAGTAACTCTATTAATATACTTGCACGAAATTTGCATGATATATCCGTCATGAGAGAAACTGAAAAAGAACGTTTGAAAACGTTAATCGAGAATATGGGCAGTGCACTTATTATGATTGATCGTAACGGGTATATCACCATTGTGAATCGTGCTTTTCTTAAACAGCTTGATATTTCGTTCAAAGACGTTGATGGAAAGTTGTTTAATAAAATTGGTCTTCCAAAGAAGATTGAAATGTTCATTGATCAATTATTTTTAACAGAGGCATCTAATCGGGAACAAATATCAGTAAAGAAAAACATACATACTTATTACATGGATGCTTACGGTGCGCCAGTTATCGGTGAACATGGAAAATGGCTTGGTATAGTGGTTGTCATGCATGAGATTACGGAGCTTGTGAAATTGGAGCAGGTCAGAAAAGATTTTGTAGCAAATGTATCTCATGAATTGAAAACACCTGTTACAAGTATTAAAGGATTTTCAGAAACATTATTATATGGCGCATATAAAAACGAAGAAACTTTACTTTCTTTCCTTGAAATAATTCACAAAGAAAGTAATAGACTTCAAATGCTGATCAATGATTTATTAGATCTTTCAAAAGTGGAGCAGGTTGGGTATGAAGTGGACTTGCAAAAGGTCAACTTATTAGATGTTGTTGAGCGAAGTAAAGAAATGACTAGTCATATAGTAGAGGAAAAGAATATGCGTCTCGAGACGATATACGATGAACCGGTCTTTGTATTAGGGGATTTAAATCGTTTAATCCAAATAACGATGAATTTATTGATGAATGCACTAACTTACTCCACTGAAAATAAAACCGTGACTATATCTATCAGTCAAAACGAAAAATGTGGAATATTCCGTATCCAAGATGAAGGGATAGGAATAGCAAAAGAAGAGCTTAACCGAGTATTTGAGCGTTTTTACCGAGTGGACAGAGCTAGAAGTAGAAACTCTGGAGGAACCGGTCTAGGTCTAGCAATTGTTAAACATCTAGTGGAAGCGCATCACGGCTTGTTAGAAGTAGAAAGTGAAGTAGGAAAAGGTACTGTCTTTACTGTATCGATTCCACTTGTTAAAAGTTAACGGAGGTCTTTATGAATAACCAACCCTTTATCCCTATAATTATTGGGACAGATATGAATGCTTATAATATGGCGATTTCTTTTCATGAGGAATACAACATTAAGCCGATATTAGTAGGTAAAGAAGAAATGTCCTTTACCAAATGGAGTAGCGTGATTGAACATATAGAAATTCAACCAAATTTATGGGATAAATCTTCTTTTGTTCAAGTTCTTTCTGAAGTAGCACAAAAATATAAAACGCAAGACAAACAATTGCTTCTAATAGGAACAAATGACTTTTATGTACGATTAATAATTGAAAATGCAGTTGCACTAAAGAAAATGTATGTTTTTAACTATATGTCAGAAGAACTAATGAACAATCTACTTGTGAAATCAAATTTCTATAAGCTATGTGAAGAGCATGGAATAGATGCACCTAAGACGTATTATTATTCATGTGCAAAAAAAGCAGCATTTACCGAAGATGTACTTTTCCCTCTAATTATAAAACCAAGCAATGGTGTTATGTATTACAAAAACAAGTTTCCAGGTCAGCAAAAAGTTTATCGTGTAGAGTCTAAAGCTGAACTTGATGATATTATTAACAAAGTAAATGCTAGTGGATATACAGAAGACCTAATCATTCAGGATTATATTCCAGGGGATGATACGTATATGTGGGATTCAGTATTTTATATGAATTCAAAGGGACAAGCACAACTTAGTACACTTGCACAAGTGGTTCTTCAAGAGCATACTGTCACTGCAATTGGTAACTATACTGCGTTAATTACTCGATATAATGAGGAGTTAATGAAAAAACTTCAACACTTTTTAGAAGCAGTAGGTTATGTCGGTTTTGCAAACTTCGACCTAAAGTTTGATGAGCGAGATGGGAAGTTTAAAGTATTTGAGGTAAACATTAGACAGGGAAGATCTAGTTACTATACAACTGCACTTGGACATAATATGGCTAGATATTTTGTAGATGATGTTATTTATCAAAAGGAAAAACCACTTACTCTATTGAATGAGCATTATTTGTTTACCGTAGTGCCTAAAATAGTGCTAAGGAACTTTGTTGAAAATGATGAGATTCGAGAAGAAGTAAGTGGACTTTTGAAATCCGGTAAATGGGGAAATCCACTCTTTTACAAAAAGGACAAGCATTTTACTCGTAAATTATTTTTGATTGCTCGGCAGTTTAATTATTATAAAAAATACAAAAACAATAATTGGTAAGGAAATATTTACAAAGTATTAACGGGAGATTTACAATTGTTTGTTATATTTAATTAGACCCCTTTTCCAAACGATTTACCTAAAAAAGCTAGCATTTGCTAGCTTTTTTTATTTATTATAGAGAGAATGCAAAATGAATACTGGGTTTACAGGACATTTAAGAACGAATAATACTACTGGTTTCCGTTTCAGGTGGATGCATTCCGCGGGCTTGATGAAATTACTCTTTACATAAAAAAACGGGGTAAAAGATACCCGATCCTCTAAAAACAAAATGTAGATATACCGTTGAAATTCGCTACGAGCGGACGCTTTCCGTGGGCACGGCTTCAGCCGCTTCCCTCGTGATGCTCAGTCCAGGGTCTTCAGCTCGCGCTGTTCCCACTCGAGTCGCCGCTGTGCTCCAATCAACTAGTTTCACTTTATATAAACGAACAATTGTATATAAAACCTTCTAAATATACGTGTTTTATCTTCAAATAAAATAGACTCAGATAAAAGAATATCCACTTTCTTCTTTCATTATAAAATAGTATACCTAATCGGTCAGACGTTTTTATCACTAAGCTAAGCGATACACCTTGGCAAATCATAGAGTTTAGTACTACACATTATGTTGATTATAGTGGAAGGTGTCGACTCTGGCGGGATAGCTTGTGCTGAAGACCCCGCAGGAAATACATTGGTCGAACTTTGTTTGACCAATGTATTTGCGACGAGTAACCGCAGGAGCATATGTTTTCGCAGCGACTAGGAGGCTAAAATCAACATTACTGTTTCAAGCAAAAACAAGGATGTATAAGTATCTATTTTTCCAACTAAATCCTAAAAGTTTACTTAACATGCTATTCATAGAAAACATGTATGAGATAACCAATTCTATTATTTTTGAAACCAACTACTAAGTTAAACCGTAAAAGGAAGTATACATAAAAAGGAGGAAATAATATGAGTACGAAAAGGTTACTAACTATTATCGCCATGAGTGTAATTGGCATTATATTAATATCTGCTGTTTTTACATCTTGGTATACAGTAGATGAATCGGAACAAGCAATCGTCATCACATTTGGTGAAGCAAGTGAACCAATAGTGGATTCGGGTTTAAAATTTAAGATGCCTTGGCCAATTCAATCAGTAGAAAAACTCTCCAAAGAAACATTTAGTCTGAAATTCGGTTATAGCCAATCTGCAGATGGAGAAATCGAATCATTTGATAAGGATACTAAAATGATTACAGGGGACGACAATATTGTGTTAACTGATTTAGTCGTTCAATGGAAAATAACAGACCCTAAATCTTATTTATTTAATGCTGAAAACCCACAAGAGTTACTTCATGATGCAACTTCTGCTTCTATTCGTTCCGTTATTGGGAATTCCAAAATAGATGATGCCCTTACTTCAGGAAAAGCACAAATTGAGAGTGACACAAATGATCTATTACGCTCTTTAATAGAGAAGTATGATATAGGGATCACTGTATTAACAGTAAAGCTGCAAGATGTAGAGCTTCCAAATGCAGAAGTTAGATCTGCGTTTACTGCAGTAACGGATGCCGAGGAGACTAAGAATACAAAAGTAAATCAGGCAGAAAAATACAAAAATCAGAAGTTAAGTGAAGCAATTGGTGAAAAGGATGCAATCATTTCAAATGCAAATGGGTATAAAACTGCTCGTATAGAACAGGCAAAAGGAGACGTAGCACTTTTTGATAAGCTATATGCAGAATACCAAAATAATAAAGAGATTACTAAACAGCGTTTAGTAATGGAAACATTAGATGCCGTACTACCAAATGCTAATTTATATATTATGAATGATGATGGTGGAACGATGAAGTATCTTCCTCTACAATCTTTAGAAGCAAGTAAACAACCGACTCCACCAGCAACTACGACTACTGAAACAGAGGCAGAAAAAGAAGAAGGGAGCGGAAAATAATGGCTGAAAACAAAAATCCATTCTCCAATTTAGAAGCGAAATTTAAAACAGTTGAAAACAAGGCAAGTAACGCCCCTAAAGAAAAAAAACCTGTAGATTACAAAAAATATACAAAGCCATTTATCGCAATTTTCCTAGTTTTTGTCTTGTTCATTATCGCTCTTGCGAATATCTTTGTGGTCAAAGAGGGAGAGTTTAAAGTAATTCGTCAGTTCGGAGAAATCAAAGATGTTAAAGATACTCCTGGGATTCATATGAAAATACCATTTGTTCAGACTGTAACTACAGTACCTAAATATCAAATGAATTATAAATTATCTGAGGCAGAAATAAATACAAAAGATAAACGTCGAATTATTATTGATAATTATGCAGTGTGGAGAGTAGTGAATGTTAAGGAAATGATTTCTAGTGCAGGTACATTAGTTGGTGCAGGCTCTCGTATGGAAGAATTTATCTATTCGGTCGTTCGTTCTGAGCTTGGTCAATTAAATTATAATGAGATTATTAACGATGAAAATTCCTCAAGAGGAAGCTTAAATGATCAAATAACTAGTCATGTAAATGAATTATTGAAAAAAGATAATTACGGTATTGAAGTACTAGACGTTCGTATTAAACGGACAGATCTTCCTCAAGAAAATGAGCAATCTGTGTACAATGAGATGATTTCTGAAAGACAAAGTATTGCTCAAAAATTCCTTTCTACCGGTGATGCAGATAAACGAAGAATTGAAGCTGAAACAGACCGTGAAGTTCGTGAAATGTTGGCAACTGCCAATAAAGATGCATCTATTATAGCGGCTGAAGGGGATGCAGAGGCAGCAAAAATTTATAACCAAAGTTTTTCTAAGGATCCAGAGTTCTATTCACTTTACAGAACTTTAGAATCGTATAAGAAAACAATTGGAGATGAAACGATGATAATCATCCCGTCAGATTCTCCGTATGCGAATATTCTATCAGGTTACTTAGAATAGTATATGAATCGTCATTCCCCTTACTGTCATGGTAAGATATAGGGAATGACGGTTTTTATTATTAAGGAGTGAATGTATTTGGCGACCGAAAAAATCCTATTATTAGATGGCAACAGTTTGGCTTACCGAGCTTTTTTTGCCCTACCCCTATTAACGAATGAACATGGTGTACATACAAATGCAGCGTATGGCTTTACAATGATGCTACAAAAAATTATGGAAGAAGAAAATCCAACTCATATGTTAGTGGCTTTTGACGCCGGAAAAACAACTTTCCGTCATTCTACATTTGGCGAATATAAAGGTGGAAGACAAAAAACTCCGCCAGAGCTTTCAGAACAATTTCCATATATACGTAAGTTGATCGATGCATATGGTATTAAGCGTTATGAACTGGAAATGTACGAGGCGGACGACATTATTGGTACTTTAAGTAAGCAAGCAGATGAAAAAGGTCAACAAGTCGTAATTGTTTCTGGAGATAAAGATTTAACACAATTAGCTACTGATAATACAACAGTATATATTACGAGAAAAGGAATTACCGATATTGAAAAATACACACCTGAGCATATTCAAGAAAAGTATGGTTTAAGTCCTTTACAGATTATTGATATGAAAGGCTTAATGGGGGATGCTTCCGATAATATACCCGGAGTTCCTGGTGTCGGAGAAAAGACAGCTATTAAGCTTTTAAAAGAACATGGTTCGGTAGAGGATTTATATAAGGCACTTGATAAAGTGAGTGGTGTTAAGCTAAAGGAAAAACTTGTTGCTAATGAAGAACAGGCAATTATGAGTAAGGCGCTAGCTACGATAGAAATAGCAGCACCAATCCAAGTTTCAATTGAGGATATTTCTTATAATGGTCCAAATATGGAAGACGTAATTGAAGTTTGGAAGGAACTATCCTTTAAAACACTTTTGGAGAAATCTGAATATGTTTCTGAAGAGCCAGAAACGACAGAGGTGGAATTCCAAATTGTTGAAAAAATAGACTCTACTGTATTAGATAAAGTGATGGCAGTCCATTTAGAAATGTATGATGTTCAATACCATACAAGCGAATTATTAGGCATTGCATTATCGGATGGAGAAAAAGGTTACTTTGCTCCCGCAGAGGTTGCTTTTCAATCTAAGGATTTTTGTTCGTGGTTAGAGAATGATACAAATAAAAAGTATTTAGCAGATTCCAAAGCAACACAAGCAGTGAGCAGAAAACACAATGTTAATGTTCAAGGGGTTGAATTTGACCTGCTCCTAGCAGCGTATATAGTAAATCCAGCTATTTCGTCAGAGGATGTTGCAGCTATTGCGAAAGAATTTGGTTACTTTAACTTGTTGACAAACGATACTGTTTACGGAAAAGGTGCCAAAAAAACTCCTCCTGAAATCGAGAAAATTGCAGAACATGCAGTTAGAAAAGCAAATGCAATATGGGACTTAAAAGAAAAGTTAGAAGTGAAGCTTGAAGAAAATGAACAGTACGAGTTGTATAAAGAAATAGAGCTACCTCTTGCATCTATCCTAGGCACGATGGAGTCCGATGGTGTTTTAGTCGATAAACAAATACTTGTAGAAATGGGTCATGAACTCAATATTAAATTACAGGTGATTGAACAAGACATTTATACACTAGCGGGAGAAACATTCAATATTAATTCTCCTAAACAATTAGGCGTAATATTATTTGAAAAAATTGGACTTACACCTATTAAAAAGACTAAAACAGGTTATTCAACCGCAGCGGATGTTCTTGAAAAACTAGTAAATGAACATGAAATAATTGAACAAATTCTACTATATCGTCAATTAGGTAAGCTCAATTCGACATATATTGAAGGATTGTTAAAAGAGATTCACAAAGATGATGGGAAAATTCATACTCGTTATCAACAAGCGCTAACTTCAACAGGACGTTTGAGTTCTATAAATCCAAACCTGCAGAATATACCAGTACGTTTGGAGGAAGGTAGAAAAATACGAAAAGCCTTTGTTCCTTCTCAACCTGGATGGGTAATGTTCGCTGCGGATTACTCTCAGATTGAATTACGTGTTCTTGCGCATATGTCTAAGGATGAAAACTTAGTAGATGCTTTTAATAATGATTTAGATATCCATACTAAGACGGCTATGGATGTCTTCCATGTGGATCAGGAAGATGTGACATCCGATATGCGTCGTGCTGCCAAGGCGGTTAACTTTGGTATTGTGTATGGTATTAGTGATTATGGTTTATCGCAAAATCTAGATATTACTAGAAAAGAAGCAGCGAAATTTATCGAGAATTATTTAAATAGCTTCCCTGGAGTAAAGGAATATATGGACGATATTGTTCATGATGCAAAACAATCAGGATATGTTACTACAATCCTTAATAGAAGAAGGTATTTACCGGAAATAACGAGTTCAAATTTTAATCTAAGAAGCTTTGCAGAACGAACGGCGATGAATACACCAATTCAAGGGAGTGCTGCAGATATTATTAAAAAAGCAATGATTGATATGGCTGCTCGATTAAAAGTTGAAAATATGCAAACTAAAATGTTATTACAAGTACATGATGAGTTAATTTTCGAGGCACCTCCTGAGGAGATTGCATTATTAGAAAAAATAGTACCAGAAGTAATGGAAAATGCTATTAAGCTGATTGTACCTCTAAAAGTGGATTATGCCTTTGGTTCATCGTGGTATGACACGAAGTAGGGGGTTACTCGTATGCCAGAATTACCAGAAGTAGAGGGCGTATTACGCGCCCTTCAACCAATTGTAAGTGGAAAGACTATTAAGTCAGTTGATGTTTCGGAAACCATTTATAATTCAAAAGCAAATGGTAAAGAAGCTATTATTAAAGGGTTAGATGTAGAACAGTTTTGTTTAGCTTTACCTGGCACAAAGATTGACCATCTAGAAAGAAGGTCCAAATATATTTATTTTCATCTTCTAAAGGATGGCCTCCCTTATATGCTAGTATCGCATTTGGGTATGTCAGGAGCATGGTTTTCTGTGAAAAATTTGCATGAGATTACAGAAGAAAAATTTAGAAAGCATGCGCATGTTACTCTTTACTTTGAAGAGGGTGACATGCTGGTCTATGCGGATATCCGAAGATTTGGCGAATTGCGATTCATAGAAACAGAAGCGGACTACCCTCCTTTATTATTAATGGCACCTGAGCCTTTTGATCAACATGCATTAGATCATTTTCTGCATATGAGCGCATTACCCAAATATGAGAATAAAGCAATAAAAGAGTTTATCATGGATGGTCATGTCGTGTCTGGCTGCGGAAATATTTATGCGACTGAAGCGTTATTTCGTATGAAAATACATCCGGCACGGACAGTAAAACGAATTAGTAGAGAGCGAAAAATTCAATTATTTCAAGAAATAGTAATTGTTTTGCTTGATAGTATTGAAAACGGAGGTAGTACGATTTCAGATTATCGCACTATTAACGGTGGAGCAGGAAATATGCAAAATAGACTTCAAATGTATGGCAAAAAGGAATGTGGGGTCTGTGGTACGAAAACGAAACAGAAAACAATCGGTGGTCGTACCTCTACCTACTGTCCAACATGTCAAAAATAAGGGAGCAACTAGATGATAATTGGATTAACAGGAAGTATCGCTAGTGGGAAAAGCACCGTAGCAAATATGTTAAAGGAAATGGGCTTTCCCATTATAGATGCAGACCTTGTCGCGCGTATAGTAGTTGAAAAAGGAACTGCTACGCTTGAAAAGATTAAAGAAACTTTTGGTTCGGGGGTTATCCAAGAGGATGGATCCTTAAATCGGGAAGAACTTGGTGAAATTATTTTCACAAACCCTTCTAAACGTAAGTTATTAAATGATATTATACATCCTGCTATCCGTGCAGAAATGTTAGCCCAAAAGGGGCATCTTGTGCAACAAGGACATCCAGTCATTATTATGGATATACCGTTACTTTTTGAAAGTAGATTGCAATCCTTTGTGGATAAAATTCTTGTTGTGACAGTAACTGAACAAACCCAATTGGAAAGATTGATATCCCGGAATGGGTTTACGCAGGAGGAAGCTAAATTACGTATTCAATCCCAATTACCTTTATCAGTAAAAGAAAAAGGGGCAGATGCGGTTATTTATAACAATGGAACAATAGAAGAAACTAAACAACAATTGATAAAAATATTAGCTATTTGGGAATAATAAAACTGAAAACTAAACGCAAATAGTTAGTATTTAATATATAAAGTATAAGAGAAGCGCCAGAAGGTAAATATTCTGGTGCTTTTTTGAAAAGATTAAAAGTATATAAAGATGTCCTGTGAACACTTGATTCATGGGACTTAAAAGAAATGTTAACCCACTGATTTCCGTTTCAGGTGGGGTTCAAATCTAAGAGCGCCACATCGTGTGGCAACGCCTTCGTGACCAACATCCTGTTAGCCTCCGTGGGGTGATCGATGTGATATCTCATCTGTATCACTCATCCCACTGTGCCGTCCCCTTACACTTCAATCAATATAGAGTGTAGTTTTCCACTCCGGAGATAGAGCAAGCATATCGCTGAGATAATTAGAGTTATCAAAATTTATTATAGGGAAAAAATCGTCTGCCGATTAGGTGCATACTATTTTATGATGAAAGAAGCAAGTAGGCTTTCTTTTATCTGAGTCCATTTCATCCCTACTTATTTTAAGATAAAATACGTATATTTATATGGTTTTATATCCAATTATTCGATTATATAAAGCGGAAATCAACGGCATATCTATGTCTTAATTAAGTGAATAACTGTATGTCCAAAGGCTTCCTAAAATCGGTAGTAACAGGTTTTGTCTTTGTTCCTTAGCTCTACTGAACCAATGAAAAGTTATTTGAAAATATCGACTTTATTATTCTGTATATTTGGGGCTACACAATACATAAAATGTGTTATACTAATTCAAGGTTAAAAAACAATAAGTATCACATAGTTACAGGAGGACTTTTCTTATGGCAGTTTCAATTGCGATTAATGGTTTTGGACGTATTGGACGTATGGTTTTTCGTCAAGCAATAGCACAAGAGGATTTGAATGTGGTAGCAATAAACGCGAGATATCCGTTAGAGACATTGGCACATCTTATTAAATATGATTCAACACATGGTACTTTCACTGGAGATATTTCACTAGAAGAAAACGCTCTAATTGTAAATGGCCAACGTGTTCAAATTGTGGATGATCGTGATCCAGCAAAATTACCTTGGAAAGAGCTAAACGTGGATATCGTAATTGAATCCACTGGTAAATTTAATGATGGTGAAAAAGCTAAAGCACATATTGAAGCTGGTGCAAAGAAAGTGATAATAACTGCTCCTGCAAAAAATGAAGATGCAACTATAGTTATGGGAGTAAACGATGATAAGTTAGATTTATCGATTCACCATATAATTTCGAATGCAAGCTGTACAACAAACTGCTTAGCACCTGTAGTGAAGGTATTGAATGACACATTTGGTATTGAAAATGGGTTAATGACAACTGTTCATGCATATACAAACGATCAAAATAATCTAGATAATCCACATAAGGATTTACGTCGTGCACGTGCCTGTGGTCAATCAATCATTCCTACCTCAACAGGAGCTGCAAAAGCACTTACACTTGTATTGCCAGAGCTTCAAGGGAAGATTCATGGTATGGCATTACGTGTACCAACTCCAAATGTCTCCTTAGTAGACTTAGTGGTGGATTTGCAAAAAGATGTTACTTCAGAAGAAGTTAATGAGGCTTTCCTTAAAGCATCTGAAGGTACAATGCAAGGTATATTAGGTATTACGATGGAACCTCTAGTATCCATCGACTTTAACACTACAACTCTATCTACAACGGTGGATGGTTTAACTACTATGGTTATTGGTGACCGTAAAGTAAAAGTTCTTGCTTGGTATGATAATGAGTGGGGTTACTCTGCTAGAGTGGTTGACCTTACTAAAAAAGTAGCTTTATCTCTATAATTATCCAAACCTCTTTCTAGCGATTAGAAAGAGGTTAATTATTTCTTGCATATTTCAATAAAACAACATATAATGAGAATCGTGTTACTTTACTTGTACACCGACTACTTAAAGGGTTAGGACCTCTTTGGACTAACTTTCCCCCGTGGTAGTCAACTTTGAGGTTAAAAATAAAACTTATCAAAGGGGGAAACGGACATTGGAAACAATGGGACGTCACATTATTGCAGAACTATGGGAGTGCGATTTCGACAAACTTAACGATATGCAATTTATCGAGCAAACATTTGTTGATGCTGCACTAAAATCTGGTGCAGAAGTCAGAGAAGTTGCATTTCACAAATTTGCGCCACAAGGTGTAAGTGGAGTCGTTATTATTTCCGAATCGCATTTAACGATTCACAGCTTTCCAGAGCACGGTTATGCAAGCATTGATGTGTATACATGTGGTGATTTAGATCCATCAATCGCAGCTAACTATATAGCAGATGCTCTTAATGCTGGAACACGCGAAACGTTAGAAATGCCACGTGGTATGGGACCAGTTAAAAAGCCTGCGTCACGATTGACAGTTCAAGCGTAATAGATTTATACCTGACTGAGTGAGCAGAGGAAGAGATTCCTCTGCTTTTTCGATTTTACCCGAAAATATTGTTATAATAGATACATAAAACTACTGTGAAGAATTAGGAGAGATCTATATGAGATGCCCAACTTGTCAATACAATGGCACAAAAGTTGTCGATTCTCGTCCTGTGGATGACAATAAGGCAATCAGGAGAAGAAGAGAATGCGAAGATTGTGGATTTCGTTTTACTACGTTTGAAAAAGTAGAAGAGACACCATTAATCGTTGTAAAAAAAGATGGTTCTAGAGAAGAGTTTAGTCGTGAAAAAGTGTTACGAGGGCTAATTCGTGCATGTGAAAAAAGACCAGTTGCATTAGAACAACTAGAAAATATTGTTTTCTCTATTGAAAAAGAATTACGAAGAATGGGTAATGCAGAAGTGAAATCAGAAGACGTCGGTGAAATTGTAATGGACAAACTTGCAGAAGTAGATGAGGTAGCTTATGTCCGCTTTGCTTCCGTCTACCGCCAATTTAAAGATATAAATGTATTTATCGATGAGTTAAAGGAAATTTTAAAGAAAAATCCTTCATTATAAATTGAAGTATTATTTTGTGAAACAGCGTTCTATATTTTAATATATTCTAAAGGGGAGTAGATACAATTGTCGATGTTATATAAAGAGCTACAGCCAGCAGATTTGTATATGATTCGCTTACCATATTCTTTATCTGATTATGATCGGCAATTGCTAACTTTGTTTTATCAGCCGTTAGTTGGAGCAGAAAGTATTAGTTTGTATTTAACACTTTGGGCAGAAGGAGAACAAAAAAGCAGTGAGCGATGGTCACATTACCAATTGATGAATGTTCTCGGGATGCCTATAGGTAAAGTTTTTCAAGCTCGTCTTGCTCTAGAGGCAATTGGTCTTCTACGTACATGGAAAAAAACGATGGATGAAGGGAATATATTCCATTATGATCTTTCGGCACCGTTAGATGCAGAGTCATTTTTAAAAGATCCATTACTTTCCATGTTTTTGCTAAATAAAGTTGGTGAAAATGCTTTCAAACATTTACGTAATCGTTTTATCCAAAACTCCAATTGGAATGATGGCTTTAATGACGTTTCTAGAACATTTATGGATGTATTTAAACCATCCTCCAAAATGGATAATTCTCTATCTTACGATGACACTTTCGTATCGAAGGAAAGGAAATCAGCTGTTCCATTTTATTATGATCAATTTGATTTTTCATTACTTCAAGAGGGACTTTCTGAGCAATTAGTACCTAAATCAGCGATGACAATAGAAGCGAGAGAAGTAATTGCAAAACTCGCCTTTTTATATAAATTAAGTCCAGTGGAAATGCAAAAAGTAGTTATTCTTGCGTTAGATGATGAATTACATCTTTCAGAAGCAAGATTAAAAAAAGCATGTTCGGATTATTACAAACTTACTGTTTCCAAAGTTGCGCCTGTAATTGAGAAGATTGAAAAACAAGTGGTATCTTTGGAATCCGCTCAACCCCTAACGAAGGAAGGTGAGTTAATCCATTATTTAGAAACAACGCCACCGGTGTCAGTATTAAAGGATATCGCAAACGGAAAAGAGCCAATTCTCGCGGATGTTCAGTTAGCTAATCATTTTGTAACTCATTTCAAAATGCCGATCGGAGTTGTTAATGTTTTGTTACAATATGTATTATTGCGTACAGACATGAAACTCACGAAAAATTATGCGGAGAAAATTGCTTCTCATTGGATGCGGAAAGATGTCAAAACAGCCAAAGAAGCGATGGAGCTTGCTAGGAACGAACACGAACAGTATGTAAAATGGAAAAATGAAGGCTCTCCACAAAAAACATATACAAAAAAGCCGACACGCGAGGAAAAAGTGCCTGATTGGTTTTATAAAAAAGATGGAGAAACGAAGAAATCATCAGGTAAAACTACTAATGGTATTCAAAATATCGATGAAGAACGTCAAAAACTATTAGCAGAGTTAGGCATGTTGAAAAGGTAGGTGACAAGAATGGAACGTATTAATGAAACCCTCAAGAGAGTTGTATCGCCTGAATTTACTACTCGACTAAACGATATGAAAAAGGAAGTCTTAGAAGACCCTAGAGTGCAGAAGTTTCTTGAGGAAAACGCCTCAGACATCAATAAGGAGATAGTCGATCGTAGTTTGAGTAAGCTATATGAATTTATATCTCAATCACATGATTGCGACTCTTGTCCAACGTTAGATCAATGTCACAATTACATGAAAGGGTATGAGCCTAAACTAGTCCTTGATCGAAACTTGATAGATAATGATTTTATTCGCTGCAAACGGGGTATTATTGAAGACGAGCGTAAGAAAGTTATTTCTATGATTGACAGTATTCATATGCCTAAAGAAGTTATGGAAGCTAGTCTTGCAGGAGTAGATTTAGAGGATGGCAGTAGAGTTGTTGCAGTACGTGCAGCTAAAGACTTTCTTAACGAATGGGAACGTACAAAAGTACTTCCAGTAAAAGGCTTATATATCCATGGCAAGTTTGGAGTAGGGAAGTCGTACTTGCTAGGTGCTCTTGCAAATGAGTTAGCGGCAAGACATATTCATTCTGTAGTTGTATATGTACCTGAATTTTTAAGGGAAATGAAACAAGCAATTCAAGATCAGTCATTAGCAGAGAAGATTGAATTCGTTAAACGTGCTCCGGTTTTGATGCTAGACGATATTGGGGCAGAAATTATGTCTAGCTGGACCAGGGACGAAATTTTAGGGACAATTTTGCATTATAGAATGTCAGAGCAGCTACCGACTTTCATGTCCTCTAACTTCAACTATGATGAGTTGCAGCATCATTTATCCTTTACGCAGCGCGGTGAAAAGGAAGTTGTAAAAGCTGGACGAATCATGGAACGAATTCGAGCTCTTACGACACCAATTGCGCTACAAGGGAAAAACTGGAGGGAAAGTTAAAGGATAAGAGAGAACTTTCACGAAAAAAATGAATTTCAACTTGCAAATGGATTTTCAGTGACGTATAATCATTTCCATAAGAATAAGTAAATGCAATGAAGAGGACAACAATCAGTTTGTACGACTTTGAAGAGAGAGAAGCCATGGCTGTAAGCTTCTTAAGTATCGGCAATCGATTTACCACCTCCGAGCAGTAATTGTGAATTAATATAGCAATTACCGGTCACCGGCCCGTTAGCCGATGCAAAGCTTCGTCTATTTCATTTCTATTGGATAGACAGAAGAAGGGTGGAACCACGACTTGAACCTCGTCCCTTTTTAGGGATGGGGTTTTTTTATTGTTTTTTAAATGTCTAGCTCCAGCGCCCGGTCCCTCGAGGTCGCTTCAGTCCCTTGGTTGAAAGCGAAAAGAATGCTTTCAATTTGGCTTTCAGCGCTTGTAGGGGCTAAAATAGGCGCTTGTGCTTTTCTAAAAGAATAAGAAAGTATATAAAAATGTACCGTGAACACTGGGTTCTTGAGATTTTTAGAATGAATAATCCTGTGATTTCCGTTACATGTGGACGCTTTCCGCGGGCGTTGCCTCAGCCTCCTCGCTGTGCTGCGGGGTCTTCGCCTAACGCTATTCCCGCTGGAGTCGCCACATTTCACTACAATCAACTAGTGTGTAGTACTCCATTATAAGATTTGGCAAAGCCTATCGCTTAGATGATAAGATTGGTCCAATTTTATTTAGTGAAAACATCATCTGTGATCGCTGTTGAATTAGAAATGCTGTTATTCAATGATAGATGTAGACAGTAAAATTTCTTTGTACTAGAGTTCATTTCAACATTACTTATTTCCAAATAAACTATGAAATAGTAAGTACTATTGACTTCAATTATTCTTTTACTTCAAGTGGACATGGTTGATTGGAGCGCAGGGCGGCGACTCCAGTGGGTATAGCGCGAGCTGAAAGCCCCGCAGGAACGGAGTGACGAGGAGATTGAAGCCGTGCCCACGGAAAGCGTCCGCCCGGAGCGGAAATCAACGGCATATATATGTTTCGGTTCTTAAAGGACCGGGAGTCTTTTTGCCCGGTTTTTCTTATTATAAAAGGAGTGTTCAAAATGGCAGAAATTATTAAATTGAAATTTCCAGATGGAGCAGTAAAGGAATTCCCTGTATCTACAACTACAGAAGAAATTGCCCAATCGATAAGTCCTGGCTTACGTAAAAAAGCACTTGCTGGAAAACTAAGTGGAGTATTAATTGACCTTAAAACACCAATCACTGAGGATGGAGATATCGCAATTATTACTCCGGAATCTGACGAGGCTCTAGAAATCTTGCGCCATAGTTCGGCACATTTACTTGCGCAAGCAGTTAAACGCCTTTTCAAAGATGTTAAATTGGGTATTGGACCAGTTATTGAAAATGGTTTTTATTATGATATTGACTCACCAGTGCCGATTACTGCGGAAGACTTACCATTAATCGAAAAAGAAATGAAAAAAATAATTAATGAAAATATAGAAATCATTCGCCACGATGTTTCTCGTCAAGTTGCTTTTGATAAATTTAAAGAAGATGAATACAAAGTAGAATTATTAGAAGCAATCCCTGAAGGTGAACAAGTTTCTATTTATGAGCAAGGAGATTTCTTTGACCTTTGTCGTGGAGTTCATGTTCCATCTACTGGGAAACTTAAAGAGTTCAAGCTATTAAGCATTGCTGGTGCATACTGGCGTGGAAATAGTGATAACAAGATGCTTCAACGTATTTACGGTACTGCATTCTTTAAAAAAGAAGAGCTTACTCATCATTTAAATATGTTAGAAGAAGCAAGAGAACGTGATCACCGTAAAATTGGGAAAGAGCTAGATTTATTTACAACTTCTCAAAAAGTTGGTCAAGGTTTACCGCTTTGGTTACCAAATGGAGCGACAATCCGTCGTGTTATTGAGCGTTATATTGTAGATAAAGAGCTTAAATTAGGTTACAAACATGTATATACACCAGTATTAGGTTCGAAAGAGCTTTATGAAACTTCTGGTCACTGGGATCACTATCAAGATTCTATGTTCCCGCCAATGGAAATGGACAACGAAACATTGGTACTACGCCCAATGAACTGTCCACATCATATGATGGTGTTCAAAAATGGTATGCATTCTTATAGAAACCTTCCGTTACGTATTGCAGAGTTAGGGACAATGCATCGTTATGAAATGTCAGGTGCAGTATCAGGATTACAACGTGTTCGCGGAATGACTTTAAATGATGCGCATTTATTTGTACGTCCAGACCAAATCAAATCCGAGTTCCAAAAAGTTGTAGAATTAATCATTTCGGTTTATAAAGACTTTAACTTAGAAGACTATTCTTTCCGTCTTTCTTATCGTGATCCTCAAAACAAAGAAAAATATTTTGATAACGATGAAATGTGGGAAAAGGCACAAAGCATGTTAAAAGAAGCGATGGACGAGCTTGGTTTAGATTACTTTGAAGCGGAAGATGAAGCGGCATTTTACGGACCAAAATTGGATGTTCAAGTGAAAACAGCGATTGGCAAAGAAGAAACTTTATCGACTGTTCAGCTAGACTTCTTGTTACCTGAACGCTTTGACTTAAATTATGTTGGTGAAGATGGCAAGCAGCATCGTCCTGTTGTTATCCATCGCGGGGTTGTTTCAACGATGGAGCGCTTTGTAGCATTCTTAATCGAAGAATATAAAGGTGCATTCCCAACTTGGTTAGCACCTGTTCAAGTTGAAATAATTCCAGTTTCCAATGAAGTGCATTTTGAATTTGCTAAACAAATAGAAGAGCAATTAGTAGCGGCAGGTTTCCGTGTTGAAATGGATGATCGTGAAGAAAAACTAGGTTATAAGATTCGTGAAGCACAAATGCAAAAAGTTCCATACATGCTTGTACTAGGAGATAAAGAGCTAGAAGCAGGTAATGTCAACGTTCGTAAATACGGAGAACAAAAATCAGAAAGCATTCCTTTTGGAGAGTTCTTAGAACGTTTGAAAGAAGAAGTAGCACACCAATAGATTTAGTGTTGACATACCTATTTCATCATGATATAGTTAATAAGGTTATTGAATACAAGTTTGCGGTATAAGAAGAGGCTGCCCGCTTCTCACCTGTTTGACACCTACAAGTGTTGTTGACTGGTAAGCACAAGATCGACTGTAACATGTAGTTACTACATGTACTCATATCGGCGGGCAGACATATATTATATGTCTGTCCGCTTTTTTTATGGATCTAAAACGGCGTAACTTATTCGTTTCTACGGAATTTATGCCCAAACCATGTATTCGCGACACTATTTGGAGGTGGATCATTATTAGCAAAGACATGTATGTAAACGATGGCATTCGAGCTCGCGAACTACGAGTTATTGATCAGAATGGTGATCAATTAGGATTAAAAACACGTAACGAAGCACTTGAAATAGCAGGTCGTGTAAATTTGGATCTTGTCCTTGTGGCTCCTCAAGCCAAGCCACCAGTCGCTCGTATCATGGACTATGGTAAATTCAAATTTGAGCAGCAAAAGAAAGATCGTGAAGTTCGTAAAAATCAAAAAATCATCGTGATGAAAGAGGTTCGTTTGAGCCCAACAATCGATGAGCATGATTTCCAAACGAAATTGAAAAACGCGATCAAGTTCCTTGAAAAAGGAGATAAAGTGAAAGCATCTATTCGCTTTAAAGGTCGTGCCATCACTCATAAAGAGATCGGACAACGAGTTTTAGATAGATTTGCAGAAGCTTGTACGGAAGTATCCACTATCGAGTCAAAACCGAAAATGGATGGCCGTAGTATGTTCTTAGTGCTTGCACCAAAGAACGAAAAACAGTAATAGAGTACAATTGTTTAGGAGGAATTCGACATGCCGAAAATGAAAACTCACCGTGGAGCTGCAAAGCGTTTCAAAAAAACCGGGACTGGAAAATTAAAACATGACCGTGCTTTTGGAAGCCACTTATTCGCTAACAAATCTACTAAAGCAAAACGTAAACTACGTAAAACTAAAGTAGCATCTTCAGGCGATTACAAACGTATCAAAACTTTATTAACTTACATGAAATAATAACAGAAATTCAATCATTCGAAAGAATAGCAGGAGGTAATGAATCATGCCACGCGTAAAAAGCACACCAGTAACTAAACGTCGTCGTAAAAAAGTATTAAAATTAGCTAAAGGTTATTACGGTTCTAAACATACATTATACAAAGTTGCTAACCAACAAGTAATGAAATCATTCATGTATGCATACCGTGACCGTCGCAACAAAAAACGTGATTTCCGTAGACTATGGATTACACGTATCAATGCGGCAGCACGTATGAACGGACTTTCTTATAGCCGTTTAATGCACGGATTAAAATTAGCTGAAATCGAAGTTAACCGTAAAATGTTAGCGGATCTTGCAGTAACAGATTCTCAAGCATTTACACAACTTGCAGATGCAGCAAAAAAAGCAATCGCAAAATAATTTAAGATAAAAAAGCTGATAGAGATTCTATCAGCTTTTTTTGTACAAGGAGCCTAATATGTATGACAAACGTTATTCTTATTTTCATATTTATCATGTCGATTATCGCTTTTTTTGTAATGGGATACGACAAATCACAAGCAAGAAAACAGGGGCAACGTATTTCGGAAAGAACACTTTGGACATTCGCGCTATTAGGTGGAGGAATTGGGGCATATATTGGAATGCAAATGTTTCGCCATAAAACAAAGCATACGAACTTTCGTGTTGGATTTTTAATGTTAATGATCTTATATGCTTTCTTAATATTCTACATATTAACAACAGACAGCTCTATCATTGCATAGGGGTGTCTTTTTTTGTATGCTCTGATTTCCGGGGGAAGTGCCTGTGTTTTGTGAAAATTGGCACAAGATACTAGTAGTGATGCCTCGTTGAAGACAAAGAGTGTGCTTTGAGTAATGACATGATTTCGGTTAACGCGGTCGCTTTCCAAGGCGAGGATTCTAAAACCAGAAATAATCCCATAGAGTGTTGCAAAGGAACGAAGGCTTCGAACAACTTCAGCATGTTTTGGCATTGCCTTCGTGACCAACATTCTGTTGTTCTCCGCTGGATTTGCCGTGTTTCACTGTAATCACTAAGTGAGTAGATATTAACTTTGAGATTTAGCAGATGCTAAAAATTGTATTGAATCATGTTTAAAAATAAAGATAAAGGCAAATACAAAGAAATAAGGCTTTACCTCTTCTTGATGTAAAGCACTCGTTAGCCATCCATGTAGCGCAAAATCAGCGCTACACCACAGAGAATGAAAATGTAAAAACGTGGGTATAGGATTCTACGGCTGGGAGAGGAAGGTCGATGAACTATGGTGCCAAAGAGCCCATCTGTTAGTCTGACTCCAGCGACCACGGTGCATCACAGACTGTCGCTCCCTTAGGGGAAGCACTCATGGGAGATAATCCTACTCTGGTTATTGCACCAGCCTTGCCTTTATCCTAACAAGTATGGAGTTGGTTCTTGATTTAACTTTCAGCTTAATATAATCATTCTGAAGGATCAGCTTTTTTAAAAAAGCAATTTCTGAGTCCCTTTTGTACATTTTATAGATTTGTTGCATTTTTAAATTTTCATGGGAGTTTAATAATATTGTTTTTGATTAATATCGTTTTTTTGAATTTGGAAATTTACTATTATAAATTTTGTTCCATATTTTTAAGACACTTGGATAACAAATATTAAACGAAGGTACTCTACTCCTCGAAAGCATTTTGATTCAAGACCTCATGTATCACTACTTCTTTTACAATTTGGTAGTAGTTCATAATATCCCTCTTTCAAAATGCATTTTTAGTGATGTATGCTACCCGCTTATTTGGCTAACCTGCTTCTTTAGTTCAATAACAAACCCGTTATGGTAATAGTGAAAAGAAATAAAGAGACAATAATGAATAAATATCCTTCAAATCTTTTCCGGTCTTTTTGAAGTTCGTATAATCCTGACGCTAACATAAATGCCCCTAAGCACATCATTACAATCGGCATTAAATCAAAATCTCTACTTATCAGACTATAACAAGATAAAGAAAAAGCAATTATTGCAAATACAATTCTAGTTTTTTTCATCAATTTATCCCCCCAAAAAAAATTTTTATCTTAGCTTTAATTTTGTGGATTAAATAGAACCCTTATTACACTAAACTGCTCCGTTATTTTAAGTGAAACATAGCCTTTAACAATAGCCAAAATAATAAACAAAATGATACTAATCCATACTTGTACTGGCTTGCCTAGGTCATCCGATTATATCTACCTGTATCTACAAGAGTCGCTATTGACTAGTATAATTAAGAGAGAGAAATTACATATACAAAACCATTTACTTGCTCTTGAATTTTACTTACTTGTCATCCTTCAGAGATTACTTGTGCAGATTGTTAGTTTACTTGCTTAAGAAGCTTATTTACTTGCGGAACGAAAAATATATCCATCAATACTTCAATTATCCGATGGATGATCTGTAAAAAGAAAATTCTACATCACAGTGGTCCCTAGGATGTGCGCATTACGAGCCGTAAGAGCGCAAAGAATGAGACTTCAAAAGGGGTGAAGGGACGAAAGATAGCGATCGCGATCCATCCTTGAAGGTTACAAGCGAAGCATGCGGAAAGTTCAACATTCATGTAGGGTGTTTCCTATAGTTAAATATTTGATATTTTTTATCGATCAATCACAAAAAGGTTAGCCGAAAACTCTCGGCTAACCGTTTTTTATTTTCACTGGTCATCCCGCATTAATTGCTCAATAGGGCTTTTCCAGTTTATTTTGGCATTTGGGTAATTCATTTTAATTTCATTTTGTAAGAAACGTAAGTCTTCTTTTGTAAAGCCCTGTAATTTAGCTGGATCTTTTGTCCAAATAAAGATAGAAACGACTTCGAAGGCTTGGTCGGTAGTACCTAAATATTTTTCTCCCTCAAATAGGATCCCTTTATACGTGATAAAGAAGTTTTTACGAACATTTTTTACCTCATCATAATAATAATACTGTTCTTTTTCATATGCCTCATCCAGTTTACGCTTAGGATCAAATAAGTAGCGAAGAATTTTATAAAAAACATATATGATAAGTATCAAAATAAGCAGTCTTAGTAAATGGAACATCTCAAATGTCCTCCTTGTAAAATACATTGTACTTGCTATACGATAGAAGAGGTAGTTTGGTTTCAAAATAAATTAAAATATTTGGAGGAAATGATGAATTTACACAAACTTTTTACAATGCAGCGCGCTTTAGACCAATATATACAATCCAACAAGCAAGTTACGGAGGATGTTTTTGTAAAAAAAGGGTTGGCGCTAATAGTTGAACTTGCAGAACTTGCAAACGAAACGAGATGCTTTAAATTCTGGAGTGAAAAGGGTCCTTCAGAACGAAGTGTTATCTTAGAGGAGTATGTTGATTCTATTCACTTTATATTATCGTTAGGTATAGAAAAAGGATTTGAAGATTTAGAGGAATGGCCTCATAAAAGTATTGATGGAGATTTAACTGCACTTTTCATAGGCACAAATGAATCCGTTTTGACATTTTTAAATGCACCGACTCAGAATCACTACGAAAAACTATGGATAATGTATGGGGCAATTGCGGACAAACTTGGGTTTAGCAGTGAGGACGTCTTACAGGCATATATCGAAAAAAATCAAACAAATTATGACCGTCAAAAAAGTGGTTATTGATTTGAGTGAAACTTTTTCGTAGACTAGCCGTAAAAAAATAATACATATTAAAACGGTGGTGTAATCTATGAAAAAGTTTATTGTATCTATAGTATTAGTTGTACTGTCACTCTCCTTTGGAATAGTAGCAGAAGCAAAGTCCTATTCCATTGATAAAATACATATAAAATCTTGGATTCAACCAAATGGGGACCTTTTAATAAATGAAGTATTTACTTATAATTTTGAGGGGTCTTTCTCTAAATTGCATAGGTCTTTCCCAAATGAACATGGTAAAGACGTAGAACAATTTTATGCTTATGAGTTAGCCCACTTGAACTTGGAACCAGGGTTTATTGATCAAGCTATGATGACTCCCTTACAAGTGACAAAAGATAATAATACATTTTTTTCGGATATAGGAGTACGTGATCGGCAAGTATCATTTTTGTATGCTTATACGCTCAAAAATAGTGTCACTGCATATGATAATTATAACGAGCTAGATGTTGTTTATTTTGAAGAAGGGGACAACCATGATCAGGATTATTCTAATCTAACTATAGATTATATTCTTCCCGAAACAGCTGAAACAACTACGTTTGAAGGCGTTTTGTACAATAAAGCAAAGGTGAAAACGGAGAAAAATACTTTTGGTATTCGATTTACAAGTCCTGTTTCCAAAGCATTTACTGAAACGAAGACTAGTTTAATATTCCCTGCGGACCTAATTGCTTTATCTGGTAAAACTAAAGCAGCAATACCCTATAAAGATGCTTTAGCTAATGAAATAGAAGAACAGAAAAAATGGAATAAAAGACTGTCTTATATCGATACACTTATCTCATTCATACCGAAAGTCTCATTTACAATACTAATTATTATCTTATGCTTACTGCTTTTCTTACCGCAAAGACATTTTTGGAGAAAGGGGTATAGTGAGGAAGTTCTAAATACGGATGTATTGTATTTGTTTTTTGTTGATAAATGCGGAAACCCCAATACTAAAGACTTCCTTGCAGGTCTCTTTTCATTAGTAGAAAGAGGGGCTGTTAAGGTAAAACATGCAAAGTCTGCACTTCGTTTTAAACACGATCCAAAAGCGCCGGAAGAAACATTGGATTTCCGGCTTACTAATGGCGAACTCGCGACTTCAGTTTTTGAGAAGCAAATGACTAGTTGGCTATTTACAACTAGAAGTGGCTCTAGAAAATGGGCTTTTCATTTACATGATGCTGCAGGTGCTGCGAAAGATAATAAAAATTCCACATTCTTTCATAGCAAAGTAAAAGTCTTTAAAAAGAAAAAAACGGAGTGGCATCAGTTAGTAGAAAAAGAGTTAGAAGAGGCGGGAGCTATGAATAGAAAAATTCCCCTACTAATCATTACAGCTTCTATCCTAATGCTTTCGCTGATTACTATGTTCGCTTATTATGCAAATGTACAGAGCTATACGGCTATAGCTATTATAGCCATATTTACGATTATTTTTTTAGTTATCCTATGGATAAAAAAACGTTCGACATTATTTTTAAGTATATACGCTATTCTATTATTTTTCTTTACTACTTCTATTGCAAATGAAGAGGTTGTAAATTTAATAATTGGATTATTATTTATGGTTATCATTTTATATTTTGTTGCACCAAGAAATATTCTTTCGATGAATGCAGTCCGTGCAAAGGATGCAGTACGTTCCTATCGAAAAGAATTAAAAAATGGGATGCCAAATACATTAAATAATAATGAGCAAGAAAAATGGGTAGTAAGAGCTTATTTACTAGGTAAAAAAAATGTAGATATACCAACGAAGGAGTTTTCTGTTCCATTTGCTGCCGTATTACTTGCAAGCACAGACCCCATAGATTATGTTACTAAGTCTTGGTCATGGACTAAGGTTTCCACGTCATCAGATGGAGGAAGTTCTCACTCGGGAGGTTCATCAGATGGTGGTGGAGACGGCGGTGGAGGTGCGGGAGCTGATTGAAATATCGTGGGCTCAAATTTTGAAAATGTCATTAATTTAGAATATAATTAAATCGTACATATATTTAGGAGGTCGAAATAATGCCAAAGCTAGATGAAACATTGACGATGTTAAAGGAATTGACGGATGCTAAAGGGATTCCTGGTAACGAGCGTGAACCAAGAGAAGTGATGGAAAAGTACATTGCACCTTTTGCAGATAAAATTGAATACGATAATCTTGGTAGCTTGATCGCAGAAAAAGTGGGAGATGCGAACGGTCCTAAAATCATGGTAGCTGGACATTTAGATGAAGTCGGATTTATGATTTCAAAAATCGATGACAAAGGATTTTTGAGCTTCCAAACAGTCGGTGGTTGGTGGTCTCAAGTAATGCTTGCACAGCGGGTAACAATTGTCACTCGTAAAGGAGATAATATAACTGGTATTATCGGTTCTAAACCTCCTCATATACTGTCTGCAGAAGCACGTAAAAAAGCAGCGGATATAAAGGATATGTTCATTGATATAGGTGCATCATCTAAAGAAGAAGCAATGGAATGGGGCGTATTACCAGGAGATATGGTAGTTCCTTATTTTGAGTTTTCTGTAATGAATAACGAAAAACTTCTATTAGCAAAAGCGTGGGATAACCGTATAGGTTGTGCAATCGCAGTGGATGTATTAAAAGCATTAAAGGATGAAAAACATCCAAACGTCGTTTATGGAGTAGGTAATGTTCAAGAAGAGGTAGGCCTTCGAGGTGCTAAAACAACTACTAATAAGATAAAACCAGATATCGGCTTTGCTGTAGATGTGGGGGTAGCTGGTGACACTCCAGGTATTACTGCAAAAGAATCGACAAGTAAAATGGGTGAGGGACCACAAATCGTATTATTTGATGCTTCCATGGTTTCCCATAAAGGTTTACGTGATTTTGTAACAGATACTGCAGACGAGCATAATATTCCTTACCAATTTGAAATGATACCAGGTGGAGGAACTGATGCAGGTTCTATGCATATTTCTGTTAATGGTGTTCCTTCGCTGTCAATTGGTGTAGCGACGCGATATATACATTCTCATGCAGGAATTTTGCATAGAGATGACTACGAAAACACGGTGAAATTAATTGTAGAAGTGATAAAGAAATTAGATCGTGATGCAGTAAATAAAATTACTTTTAATTAGGTCATAACATAGAAGAAATGAGTGAGGAATGATTTACTAATACCCTCATTTCCCGTATTAAATTATCATTTTAACTGAGGCTGGGACTAAACCCCAAAACAGCATTTTTCTCTGTGAGAAAAATGCTGTTTTTTTTGCTGTGCAAAAAATTGATTTCCATTCCAGGGACGCTTTCCACGGGCGTGGCCTGAGCCTGTAGTCTCAGGTGTCACGCTATTCCCGTAGGAGTCGCCCCTCCATTCCAATCAATTTTATTAAATATCCATTATTTAGTAAAGGTTTCTCCTTATCCAATAAAATTTCTACTTCTGTCCCAGCCCATTTCCTTTATATAGATTTATTGTGTTTCGTTAAATTGAAATATCTAATTTATTTTACAAAGTAGATATATATATATTAAGCTGTTTTAAGTAATATAAGAGTCCATATACCTAAATTTTATAGATAATAATAGTAAATAATGAAAATATCCACAATTATGGTGAAAAAGTACTTTTAATTTATGAATTAACGTGTGAAAATGTATTCAATTTTTTATTTCTAAACTGAATTTTCCTGTTATAATGAGTTGTCTGAACTTTTAGTTACTAGATATGTAAAATTCAATTTAGAAGGATGATTTAACATGAGAAATTCAGTAAAATGGAAAATAATTATTACCGTAATGGTCCTGATAATTATTAGTATGTCTGCTTTAAGTGTAATCAGTACATTAATGGTTAGTGACAAAACGGAAAAAAGTTTAATCGAACAAAGTCAAGTAGTAGTTAATGGTATGTCTTCCACAATTGACACTTACCTGGGTTCTTATGAAAGTGCTGTGGAACAAATGTCTAAATCCTCCGAGATTGTACAATTTTATAATGAATATATAAATGCAGGGGAAGATGCAAAGGCTCCGCTTCAACAAGAATTATCTAACAAGTTTAAAGAATTCTCGTCTGTATATGATGCAACTTCAGCTATTTACTATGCGTTACCTAGTAAACATTTAGAAATTTATCCAGCGGCAGATTTACCAGCAGACTTTGATCCTACATCAAGAGAGTGGTATCAAAATGGACTTGGGAGCAAGGAAGAGTTTGTTTGGTCAAAACCATATATGGATGAAATAACTAAAACGTATACGATTACTGGTTCTAAAGCGGTTTTGGTAAATGGAGAGGTGATGGGAGTTATCGGTATTGATATCCTACTATCACAACTGACAAACACTATATCTGAAAGTGAGCTAGGATTTGATGGGTATCCTATTATTATGGAGGAAGATGGAACGGCCATTGCACATCCTACGTTAGCAGGTGAAAACTTATCTAACTATGCATTTATAAATAAAATGCTAGCGAGTACCGAGGAGGAAGGGGTAATTCGCGATTCTACTGACGGGATGTCAACAATATCCGTATTCACAACTCTCCCAGGGTTAGATTGGAAAGTAGGAGCAGTTTATGAACAGGATAATATAAATCAGATTGCTGATAGCATTCGTAATGTAATTATAATGATTGCAGTAGCTATTATGATATTCATGTTTATTTCTCTTTACTTTGTAACAAAACGTCTAATACAGCCTATTGAGCAATTGAAAAAACTAATGGATCAGGTAGCCGAAGGGGATCTAACAGTTCATGCGAAAGTTGATACTACCGATGAAATAGGTCAATTAGCAAATAACTTCAACAAGATGACGGATAGTATGCATAACATAATAGGAGTAGTAAAAGACTCAGCTAATCATGTACAATCCAACTCAGAAAGTTTAAGTGCAGTAGCAGAGGAAACTACCGCTTCAGCAGAACAGGTATCTGTTGCTATTGAAGAAATAGCGGAAGGTGCTTTAAAATCAGCAGAGGATGCAGAAGAAGTTACAAATAACTCAGTTCATTTAAGTGATCAGATCAATCTGATCAGTGAGAAATCGCATAAGATGACGACTATTGCTAAGAAAGCCAGTGAAATTAATATCAATGGCCAAAATCAGATGAGTGAATTGAAAAACTCATTTAATAGTTGGGAAACAAATTTGACTTCTATGGGCAGCGTTGTTAATACGCTAGAACGTAAAGTAAAGGCAATAGGTGGAGTAATGGAAACAATCATGGAAATCTCCGCACAAACAAACTTACTTGCTTTAAATGCTAGTATTGAAGCAGCAAGAGCAGGTGAACATGGTAAAGGTTTTGCGGTAGTTGCAGATGAAGTTAGGAAATTAGCCGAACAGTCAGCTAAAGCAACAGAAGATGTTAAAAAGACCATTCTTGAATTACAACAGGAATCAGCTCTAGTAAGCGAACAAATGAATGAAACGAGAGAAACCTTCCAAAGTCAGGGGACGGTAGTGGTTGATACAGAAATGACCTTTAAGGAAATATCGGAGCTTATGTCCTCTATGCAAACTTCTATTGACGAGGTATCTAATGAAATAGAACAAGTATCTAATTACAAGGAACAAGTGGTAGATACAATCCAAATGATGGCAGCTACATCTCAACAAACGGCTGCTGCATGTGAAGAAGTGAGTGCTTCTTCCGATGAACAACTTCGTGCTATTCAATCGGTAGCAAGTGCCTCTGAAACATTGACTGAACTAAGTGACAAATTAACAGAGGCCGTAAATCGCTTTCAAGTATAAAAAATAGAAGTTCATATAAATTAAGTTGAATATTCCTCATGCGTATCCATAATTAGTACATGAAAATGTACTAATTATGGATACGCATGAGGTTTTTTTGCATTAAATAAGGTATGTATCAATGGTGACGACCAAACCATTACCAAAAAGTGTATACAATAAACGTCTGTATGCATATATATGTAAATGGATATACAATTTAATACTACATTTTATATAGATTTACAAAGAAAATTTAATGAAAGTATTTTTTTATTCAGTTATTTCAACTGTATTTTAATAAAAATGAATTTTTATTATTTGTATAATAATTCACTTGACTTAATATTTATCCAATAATATAATATGTATTACATAAATATACGGAAAAGGAGATTTTTTAGATGAAGTTACTCGAATGGGTGAATTTAAAGGTAGTGGATAGCTTAAAAGGGAAAGACTTACTAACGCTTTTAGATTACTCAAAGGAGGAAGTTAACGATTTAATCCAGTTGGCAGTTGAGTTGAAGGCTTTGACGAAAGCTGGAAAATGTCCTCCATTACTAGAAGGTAAAACGTTAGGCATGATTTTTGAAAAACATTCAACCCGTACAAGAATCTCCTTTGAAGTAGGTATGAAGCAATTAGGTGGTAACGGTATGTTCATGAACGCGCGTGATTTACAGATCGGTCGAGGTGAATCTGTATATGACACAGGTCATGTTTTGTCTGGTTACTTAGATGGAATCATGATTCGTGCAAATTCCCATGAAATGGTTAAAGAGCTTGCTGAACATGCCAGTATTCCTGTCATTAATGGTTTAACAGATATTTTCCATCCATGCCAAGCACTTGCTGACATTTTAACGATTCATGAAGTAAAAGGATACACTTCTGGACTCAAACTTGCATATATCGGTGATGGAAACAATGTTGCGCATTCACTAGTAATAGCTGCAGCTCATATGGGGATGCATATTTCCGTGGCAACTCCAGTTGGCTATGAAGCTGACATGCAAATACTAGAAAAGGCTAATGCTCTTGCTCTAAAAAATGGTGGCTCGCTGTTCGTTTCTAATGATCCTGTAGAAGCGGTCGTAAATGCAGATGTTGTATATACGGATGTATGGACATCGATGGGGCAAGAAGAGGAAACAACTAAGAGACTTGCTGATTTTAAAAACTATCAAATCAATGATGAATTAGTTGCTAATGCAAAAAAAGATTATATGTTTTTACATTGCTTGCCGGCCCATCGTGAAGAAGAGGTTGCCAGCTCTGTGATTGATGGTCCGAACTCGTATATTTTCCAACAAGCTGAAAATCGCTTACATGCACAAAAAGCAATACTTGCATCAGTAATGGCTTAAATTTGTATCACAAATGAATGTAGACAGGGTCTGTCTCTTTGTTTGGAATTATTTATAGTGATGTCGTGTATCAAGATGGATAACTTCATCACTACATAGGAAGAGTGATTCGGGAGACGCTGAATCACTCTTTATTATTTTTAAAAAGTAAGTCTAGGTATGTGAAGTTTAAATTACACTATTTCTATATCCTACTTACATTTAGATACATAGATTAGAATTACAATATGTATTGCCAAAATCTCCTCATTTGAACATAAAAAAGAGTAGAGCGACGAGCACTCTACTCCAAATAAACAAGTTTATTCAACTTGGGCTTTAGTTGTACTATCAATAGAAACAACTACGTTTTCTTTCACTTCCTCTTTCACTGGACGCTTAGACCAGTACGTTGCTAAAATCGGTCCAGAAATATTATGCCATACAGCACCTAATGCACTTGGAAGTGCTGCAAGTGGCCCTAAATGAGTACCTGCTAAAGCAACACCTAAACCAGAGTTTTGCATACCTACTTCAATAGATATAGCACGACGATCCAGCTCAGATAATCCCAGAAGTTTTGCGGTATAATAGCCAAGTAATAAACCTGCTCCATTATGCAAAAATACTCCTAAAAATACTAACAAACCAGCTGAAGCGATATTATTTACATTTCCTGCAACAACAGCTGAAACAATAGTTATTATTGCCAACACGGATATTAAAGGGACAATATTTGTACTTTTCTCAAAGGCAACTGGAAACAATTTTTTCACGATTAATCCAAGTACGATTGGGAAAATTATGACTTGAACAATTGATATAAACATTTCAACTGCATTTACAGGCATCCACTGTCCAGCAAATAAAAGTAATAATGCAGGTGTTAACAATGGAGCAAGCAGTGTTGAAAAAGATGTCATTGTAATCGAAAGTGGCACGTTACCTTTTGCTAAATAAACCATTACATTAGAAGCAGTTCCTCCTGGGACTGAACCGAGTAGTACTAGCCCCGCGGCTAACTCACTAGGTAAATTTAATATATAAGCAATTGTAAAAGCAATAAGTGGCATTATGACAAATTGCGCTATAACACCGATGATAACAGGTTTAGGGTGTGTTGCGATTAATTTAAAATCGACTGCCTTTAAGGTGAGACCCATACCAAACATAACAACACCTAGTAAAATTGGAATATAATCATTGATTGGTAAAAACGTTTCTGGAACTAAAAATGCAATTACTCCTACGACAATTACAAGTAGTGCAAAATATTTGCCTGCCAAATTACTGATAGATTCCAATACTTTCATCTTATTCACCAGTACTTTCTATTTTTACGATTTTTTGTGGATTTAGAATATTGTTAGGATCAAGAGCTATTTTAATCTTTTCCATTACCTGTAAAGCAGCGCCGTGCTCTAATGCTTGGTATTTTTGTTTACCAATACCAACGCCATGCTCTCCTGTACAAGTGCCGTTACGATCGATTGCATAATGCACTATTTTTTCATTAAAACTGTCTGCCCTAGCAACTTCTTCCGCATCATTCATATCAATCATTATTATTGCATGGAAATTACCATCTCCCACATGACCAGTAAGACCTCCAATAAGATCAAGGGAATTTAATTCCTTACGTGCAAAAACCACAGCATCGGCTAGTTCAGAGATTGGTACACACACATCAGTAACCATCATTTTTTTACCGACATTCCCATGGATATACGCATACGCTAAGTTATGTCTTGCGTCCCATAGCTTAGTACGTGCTGTATTATCTGTTTCAAATTGGATTTCTTCGCAGCTGTGATCTTCCATTATTTCTTTTGTAAACTCTACATCTTGTTTTAAACCTGCTTCATTGCCGTCGAATTCTAAAAATAAGGTTGGTCTCTCTGCATAATTCGTTTCACTAAAACGATTAACTTGTCGAATAGATTCTTCGTCGACCAGTTCCACGCGAGCGATTGGAATTCCTGCCTGTAAAATAGAAGTGACAGCTTCTACAGCGTTTTGAACTGTCGGAAAGACAGCTCGAGCTGCTGTTGTGAATTCAGGTATCCCGTATACTCTTAAGGTTAATTCTGTAAAACAACCAAGTGTCCCTTCAGAACCAACAAATAAACCATTCAAATGATACCCAGAAGCTGATTTAGCTGCAAGACTTCCAGTATGTATAACAGTGCCATCCGCTAGGACAACTTCTAAATCACGTACCTGATCACGCATCACACCGTATTTAACCGTCGTTGTGCCACTAGCATTTGTTGCTGCCATACCACCAAGTGTCGCATCTGCTCCAGGATCTACAGAGAAGAATAATCCGTATTTTTTTAGCTCCTTGTTTAATTGTGTTCGAGTTACACCAGGTTGCACCTTGACTAGCAGGTCATTTTCACGGATTTCCAATATTTTGTCCATTAATGAAAAATCGATTGTAATTCCATTATCATAGGGAATTACATGACCTTCTAGGCTTGAACCGCGCCCAAATGGAACGACAGGTATATGTAGATTATTTGCAGTCTTCAAAATTTGACTAACCTCATCCGTTTCTTTGGGAAACACTACTATGTCAGGAAGACTTACTTCATGATAAGACTCATCTTTACTATGTAATTCTCTTACAGTCAGATTGACTGAAATCTGCTCTTCGTTTAAAAATTTCTTTAATTCACTTAAAGTAATTTCAATGGATGTATTCATTTTATTCGCCTCTTTAATATATTGATAATTTATTAGAATATTTCCAATGATTCCAATAAAACAATTATAAGCAGTAATTATAAAAAGGCAAACTTTTATTGTTGTAATTTTTGGATATAAACGCAATTTAATATATTGTATATTTGGGGAGAAGGCCATATGACAATATTGTAAGCGGTTTAGTAATTCTTGAAAAAATTTAATAAAAATTGAAAAACCCCGTGAAGAATTCCATTTCTTCACGGGATTATCTCATTTTGCGAATGCAGTTGCTAATTCACTTAATACGGATTGTTTGTTCGATTCATCTGTCATATTCCACCATTTTTCAAAGAAAACACCTAATCCAGGTAGTAAGTGTTCTTCGCCTCTTTGGATAGCATCTTCTACTACACCTCGAATATCTGTTGCGGTATGACCTTTCATATTAGCTGTAATAGCTTCTCTTATTTGAAAATCCATTTAATCACTCCTTGTAATTATCTTCCCCAAACTCTCGCAAGCTATACATGATTTTGTTACACTAAAATAAAAAAGGCGGTTACATATACATGAAACGAATTGAATCTCCGCAAAATTCTTTAGTAAAGCATTGGAAAAAATTATTAAGTGTTAGAAAAGAACGCGACAAAACAGGCGAATTCATTATAGAAGGATATCATTTAGTAGAAGAAGCAATTAAGCAAAAAGAAAATGTACTTACCATTATGATAAGTGATACAGCGGAAGTTCCTGAAAATTGGGATATAAAAAATATGGAAGTTGTAGAAATAAATGATTTGATAAAAAAAGAGTTAGCCGAAACAGAACATACGCAAGGTATATTTGCACATTGCAAGCAACAAACTGTGAATGAAGAGGAGTATGTTAACTGGAATCGCATATTATTAATAGATGCTGTACAGGATCCAGGGAATATTGGCACAATGATTCGGACAGCAGATGCGTCTGGTCTTGATGCTGTTATTCTTGGGAAAGGATCAGCAGATGCCTATAATTCGAAAACGCTGCGTTCTGCACAGGGATCTCATTTCCATTTGCCAATTATCAAAGGTAATCTCTCTGAATGGGTAGAAAAATTGAAAGAACGAAAAGTAACCGTATTTGGTACAGCGTTTGAAAATTCTACACCATATAATGAAGTTAAAAAAGGAGAAACATTTGCGCTAATCGTAGGAAATGAAGGAAGTGGCATTAATAAGGAACTTCTCGGGCAGACCGATCAAAATATTATCGTTCCTTTATTGGGACAAGCAGAATCATTAAACGTTGCAGTTGCTACGGGTATTCTGTTGTATGGTCTTACTTTAAAATAATATATAAAATCATTATGCTGTAATTAATTCAGTATACGTATAAAAATAAATCAGACTTGAAGAAAAATTAAAAAGTCCGTATAATAGATGTAATCTAATATATAAAAGCTGTCATCGGGAAAAGTATATATGCTAATTTGAAAACAGGAATTTTACACCTTGACTGAAAGTGTAAATAGAGAATGCATATAGAAGTTCACCCCGCTAGCTGCCACCGGGACCAGCAATTGCTGTAAAGGTGAGCCGGTGTAGAGCCGTTAGTCGAATTGAGTGATTGCACTTATCTTTGTGCAATAATCAGGGTGGTACCGCGAAATTAGTCCTCGTCCCTTTTATAGGGGCGGGGATTTTTTATTTTGTCTCATATTTTGTAAAAGAATATTTAATAGCAAGATAAGGTGCAAAATATGTTGTCCATTTAGATAAGGTGAATTTGATTAAGGAGAGATCAGGAAAATGGAAGCACAACTTCAACAATTAAAAGAAGAAGTACTACAAAAAATTGAAGCTTCAGCGAGCGTTAAAGAACTTAATGACGTGCGTGTTGCCTACTTAGGAAAGAAAGGACCCATTACGGATTTACTAAAAGGAATGGGTAAACTTCCTGCGGAGGAACGTCCGAAAATGGGAGCGTTAGTAAATGTTGTTCGTGAAGAGGTAACGACTGTATTAGAGGCACGAATGACATTGCTTCAAGAACAAGCAATTAATGAACAACTAGAAAAAGAATCAATTGATGTAACACTACCAGGTCGTCCAGTAAAAATGGGGAATCATCATCCACTAACTCGAGTAGTAGAGGAGATTGAAGATTTATTTATAGGCATGGGTTATGAGATTGCAGAAGGTCCAGAAGTAGAAAAAGACTATTATAATTTCGAAGCGCTGAATTTACCAAAAGGTCATCCAGCTCGTGATATGCAAGACTCTTTCTATATTTCAGAGGATATTCTATTGCGTACTCATACGTCTCCAGTTCAAGCACGTACGATGGAAGCAAAAGAAGGCCAACCAATTAAAATTATTTGCCCAGGTAAAGTATATCGCCGGGATAATGATGACGCGACGCATTCACATCAATTTACACAAATTGAAGGACTTGTAATCGGTGAAAATATTCGCATGAGTGACCTTAAAGGTACACTTTCTGTATTTGCGAAGAAAATGTTCGGGGATGACCGTGAAATTCGTCTACGTCCAAGCTTCTTCCCATTCACAGAGCCTTCAGTGGAAATGGATATTTCTTGCTTTAAATGTGGTGGCGATGGCTGTAACGTTTGTAAGAAAACAGGTTGGATTGAGATTTTAGGTGCTGGAATGGTTCATCCGAACGTTTTAGAGATGGCTGGCTATGATTCTAAAAAGCTATCTGGATTTGCATTTGGTATGGGACCAGAACGTATTGCAATGTTGAAATATGGAGTGGAAGATATTCGTCATTTCTATACGAATGATGTGCGTTTCTTATCGCAATTCCACCGAACAGAAGTGTAAGGAGGAATTTGACATGTTAGTATCGACGAAATGGTTATCAGAGTATGTAAACACACAAGGATTAGATCCGAAAGATTTAGGGGAGAAAATCACACGTGCAGGTATTGAAGTAGATGCAGTGCTAGATCGTTCTCATGGAATGACAAATGTTGTTGTAGGATATGTGAAAGAAAAAGTGAAGCATCCAGAAGCAGATAAATTGAATATTTGTCAGGTAGATGTTGGTGAAGAAACTACACAAATTATTTGTGGAGCACCAAATGTAGAAGCAGGGCAAAAAGTAATCGTTGCTCGTCCAGGAGCAGTACTTCCTGGTGGTATGAAGATTAAAAAAGCGAAGCTTCGTGGGGAAGAATCGAACGGAATGATTTGTTCCCTTCAAGAACTGGGAATTGAAGGTCGCCTTGTTCCTAAAGCATATGCTGATGGTATTTATGTTCTTCCGGAAACAGCTGTTCCTGGGGAGAGTGTTCTTCCACTTTTAGGTTTAGATGATATTGTTTTGGAACTTGGACTAACACCAAATCGTTCGGATGCATTGAGCATGCTTGGTGTTGCATATGAAGTTGGAGCAATTTTATCTGAGGATATGAAATATCCAGAAGCAGCATATACAGCAAGTAATGTAAAAGCAACGGATTTCTTAAAACTAACAGTAGAAGCAATTGAAGAAAATCCAATGTATATTGCTAAAGTAGTGAAAAATGTACAAGTGAAAGAGTCGCCACTTTGGTTACAGCATCGCTTAATGGCAGCCGGTGTTCGTCCACATAATAATGTAGTAGATATTACGAACTATGTATTAATGGAATATGGTCAACCTCTTCATGCATTTGACTATGATCGTCTGGAAACAAAAGAGATTGTAGTGCGACTTGCAGGTGACGGGGAAAAAATTGTTACTCTTGACGACCAGGAACGTACATTGAAATCGAATAACCTAGTTATAACAAATGGCAATGAACCTGTTGCAATTGCCGGAGTGATGGGTGGAGCAAATTCTGAAGTTCATGATGGCACAACAACTGTTGTCATTGAGTCAGCTTACTTTGTAAGTGGTTCTGTTCGTCAAACATCGAAAGACCACAACTTACGCAGTGATGCGAGTGCACGTTTTGAAAAGGGGGTCGATCCAAACCGAGTAATTCTTGCAGCAGAGCGTGCGGCAAGCCTTCTTGCAGAACTTGCAGGAGGAGAAGTGCTAGCTGGTTCTGTGATCGTCGATGAGCTAGACAAAACTCCTGCTGAAGTAGTTGTATCTCCGGACTTCATCAACAACCGTTTAGGTATGAAGATTTCCTTAGAGGATATGACATCTATTTTAACTCGATTAAAATTTGATTACCAAGCAGCAAATGGTCTCTTGTACATTAAAGCACCAACTCGACGCCAGGATATTAAAATTGAAGAAGATATAATAGAAGAAATTGCTCGTATGTACGGCTATGATGAAATTCCAATGACATTACCAGTTGAGGAATCCAAACCAGGTGGACTAACGTCTTATCAAGCAAAACGTCGTCAAGTACGTGCATACTTAGAAGGTGCTGGTTTATATCAAGCAATTACGTATTCATTAACTTCTAAAGAAATGTCTCAAAAATTTGCGTTAGAAACAGCCCCGGTAACAGAGTTGTTAATGCCAATGAGTGAAGAACGAAGCATACTTCGCCAAAGTTTAATCCCGCATTTACTAGAAGCTGTTACGTATAATACAGCCCGTCAAGCAGATACGGTAGCACTGTATGAAGTAGGCTCTGTTTTCTTAGGCGAAACTGATTCTGGATTACCTCATGAACAAGAACATCTAGCAGCGGTAATCTCTGGTAAGTGGTTAGACCATAGCTGGCAAGGTGAGAAAAAAGCAGTTGATTTCTTTGTACTAAAAGGAATTGTAGAAGGATTAATGGAGCTTCTCGGACATACAAGTGAGCTTACATTTGAACGAGCAGTAGTAGATGGATTACATCCTGGACGCACAGCTTCTATCAAATTGTCTGGAGAAAAAATCGGATTAATCGCTCAATTACACCCATCTGAGCAAAAAGATCGTGATTTAAAAGAAACGTATGTGTTGGAAATGGATTTAGCAAAAGTACTAAATAAAGAAGTAGAAGCATTATATTATGCACCAGTATCTAAATTCCCTTCAATTACACGTGATATTGCCTTAGTTGTAGATAGTGAAAAAGCAACTGGGGAACTTCAAGCGATTATCCAATTATCTGGTGGTAGATTATTAAAAGGTGTAAATCTATTCGATTTATACGAAGGAGAAAAAATGGAGCCAGGCAAAAAGTCGGTTGCATTCTCCCTAACATACTTTGATCCAGAACGTACCCTTACGGACGAAGAAGTAGTAAACGCTCATAACAAAGTATTAAAAGCACTTGCAGAGCAAGCGGGAGCGGAGTTAAGAGGATAATAAGTAAAAGTTGAGCAGCGCCGATTTTAGGTGTTGCTCTTTTTTTATAGAATTTTTAAAATATATTCAGAATAGTGTTTGAATTGTGTGACACACAGGGAAGAGAGAAATAAGGAGGGGTTTGATGGGTTTAAGCTTTTGGACATGGACATTGACTATCGTATTATCCTTATTTTTTATAGGAATGTCGTTTTTCTTTAAAAAGAAGGCAGATGCTAGTTTCGCTCACTATGCAATAGCGGGTGGGTCACTACCTTTTTTCTTATTACTATTCACGGATATTGCTACGATTATGGGTGTTGGGAATTTTGTTGGTCACTCTTCAAAGGGTTATGAGATTGGAATAGCTAATATTCCTTTTGTAGTTGGAGAACAGGGGGCAAAGATACTATTTGCTTTAGTATTTGCGGGGTTTGCAGCAAAATTTACATATAAAACGTTGGCAGAAATGATAAATGATTTAATCGTGCGAGATCGGATTACTCGCAGTCTAGTTGCTCTTTTGACTTCATCCATAATGATAGCTTGGGTCAGTGGACAGGCAATGGGGATGGGGGCTTTATTTTCAACCTTTACTGGTGCTGACCCTATTCTAATGATTTTAGTGTTTTCTGCAGTATTTATAATTTATACAGCAGTAGGGGGGATGTATTCAGTAGTATGGACTGACCTCATACAAGGAGGGATTCTCATTGCTATAGCAGTGTGGTTCTATTTTCAAGTATTTGATCGTATTGACTTTAGTTATACGAATTTGAAGACTGGGTTAGCTGAGGTCGGTTCAAGTGAACTCGTTCAGATGAATCTATCTGTAATGGAGGTTGTAACACTTTTTGTGACAGGAACTTTAGGAATATTAGCTGCTCAAGTTTATTGGCAACGTTGCTTTGCATCCAAAAGTTCAAAGTCAGCAAGTCGTGCTATGCTGATAAGTGGTATTGTAGCAATTATCTTTACGACTCTAGCAACTGTTAGTGGATTGGTAGTTAAGCTTCAAAATCCAACTCTCGATGCGGATAATGCTATTTCGTGGTTGATACTAGAAGAGATGACACAATTAGCTGCTCTAGCTTTCTTTATCATGATTTTCATGGCTGCTATATCAAGCGCGTCATCATTACTTCATTCAGCTGCTGTTGTAATCATCAATGATTTAGTTATACCGAATATAAAAGAAAAGACGGATTTATTTTACCTCAAGTTAACAAGAGTTAGTGTAGTTGTATTTGGCATACTCACTATTGTAACTGCTATTTGGGCGGATTCTATAATTGATTTATTTTCTCTAGCTTACTCAATGGCCGGGGGAGGAGTGGTTCCTGTATTAATTGTAGGATTAATCTGGAAAAGTAAGAGAAACTCTACTTTTGAAATGGGTATGAAGAATAGTCAAGTTTCTGTTTGGGGTGCTCGAATCGGTATAATCTCTGGTGCAATTGTCTCTCTAATACTAGGTGTTTTATGGGGAGTACTTGCATCTGTTATATTGACAATATTATTTTCTAAAATATTACCTTCAGAAGATATTATGATTGGTTTGAGAGAAATGAGTTAATATTGCAAAATGAAAAACCCTGCATATTTGCAGGGTTATCATTTTGGAGAAATTTGTTTCTGATTAATCCACCAATCAATATGATCCAAATTAAAGACAATCATATTTGCCATTGGTCTTAAGTGAGGAATCTCTTTGTTAATGATTAAAACATTTATTTCCTCTTCAGTTAGTGGGTATCCAACTGTATCTAAATAAGAAGATAGCTTGATTACCCCATAGGCTCTTCTCAAATTAATCACCCCCCACCAAAATCTCTTTGGGTAAAATAAAGAAAGTTTAGTAAAAGGTACTAATTTTAAGTCTATGTATTTTTAATACCCATTTTTGAAGGGAATAATCATCATTCAACAGAAGGAGCAATATTTTATATTTTTCGTTTCCGAACAGTCAACAGTATACCAAATACGACTCCGATGAAGGACAAAGCTGAAATGATGAAGTAAAATGTCTGTCCTCCAAACTCCTTATAGAGAAATCCTCCTGCATATGAAGCAATAATGCTAGATAATCCAAAGAATAATAATGCAAGAACAGTTTGGCCTGTAGCACGCCATTCCTTTGGCATAATGTTATACAAGTACTGAATAGCAGCAGTATAGAAAATTGGAAACGTCAACATCTGCAATAACTGCAACAATGTAAGAGCAACCGGACTAGTTATAAAACCTGATACAAAAAAACGTAAGAAGTAAAAGAACGTAGCTATTGTAATAATTTCTAATTCCTTACCCTTTCTAAGCCACCAGAAACTTAGTGCAAAGATAATAATCTCACTAGTAGCTGCTAAGAAAAAGGCAATTCCCACCAAGGATGTATCTCCTCCAAGAGCTTTAATATGAATTCCTAAAAAAGTGTCGTTCATACGAGCAGGTACCGAGCTTACAAAGATTAATGTTAAAAATAAAAGCATTTCTTTGTTGCGTAATACTGTTTTTAACCCCTCAATAGTCACTGGCTTTGCTGAGGCTTGTACATCAGGCATGAACCAAACAATTCCAAACGATAGAAGTCCCAATAAAACAAATAAGATCGATAGACTGCTAACCCCAAAATAATCCATTGCAAATCCAGCCAATAAAGACAAAACTGCATATCCTAGTGCTCCATATGTCCGTATGGACCCATAGCTAATACGAGCCATTTCCGAAACAGTGAAATTTAAACTCTCAGTTAATGGATCAAGAGGCATTAGGAAAAAATACACTAATAGCGCAAATATAATTAGTAACACAAAACTATCGAAGTTAAATAAAAAGTAACCGGAAACTGCAGTCAAACAAACAAGTATTAGCATCACTTTACGGATTGTTTTTGTTTTATCACTGATAAACCCCCATAAGGGTTGAGCAAATAATGTCACAAATCCACCAGTTCCGATGATTATTCCTATTTCACTCGTAGATAATCCTTGTTCTCCTAAATAAACAGGCAAAAAAGGAATAAATAGGGCAAGTAAGCCGAAAAACAAAAAATTATACCCTTTCAATAAAACTTGTACCTTCAAATAAATTCTCCTTAAGTAAAACTAAAATAATTTATTTCATTGTAACTGATTTTATCAGCGAATTATACGGATGGCAGAGGAATAATACTAGTTTCGGATATTATATTAGAAATAAAAGAGGGAAAATACAGTTTTAAGCGAATGTAAAAAGTAAAGAAGTATGGAGGAGAATAGATGGATGGAATTGATAAAAGGAATCGTTTAGAAGAAAACCCTTTTAGTTATAAGATATCTAAGGATAATACGGTTTTCATAGAATTTCATGGAAAGCGCGTGAAAATATTAAAAGGGAAAGAGGTAGAGAAGTTTTTAAAAAGAATAGAATTGGCAGGAAATGATAAAGAAGTGCAATTAATTTTAGCAAAAATAACAGGGAACTTTAAACGTGGAAATGAGCGAAAAAAATAGAGGATGTGTGTTTAGATGTTTAGAAGATATGGAGATCGCTCAGATTGGAAACGAATTATTCAAAGAGAGTATACAAAATCTTACGTAGATAAAAAAGAATTTACAGGACATATCACATTAATAAATATGATAAAGGTTACCGATCCACTATGGGTACAGTACGGAGAAAAAAGAATTTGTATTGTAGATGATCATTATATGTGGCTACAGCATTTTCCTATGGGGAAAAATTATTCCGTCACTACAATGTTCGATGCTAATGGGGAAATCGTGCAATGGTATATTGATATATGTTACGAAATCGGAATCGAAAATAATGTTCCTTGGGTGGATGATTTAATTTTAGATATTGTTGTCTTGCCAACAGGAGAAATTATTCAATTGGACGAGGATGAATTGGAAGAAGCCTTAGAAAGTGGCAGTATCAATCAGCAAAAGTATGATTTAGCACGAGATGAAGCAAATAGAATTACTAAATGTATTAAGGAAGAACAATTTACACTGCTTAGATATTCTAATGCTCATAAAGAATTGTTAGAAGTACATTTGCAAAAGATGGAAAATGAACATGCGTAGAGTAGTAGTAGAAGAGTATGTAGAAGATTGGAAGAAAAAGTTTGAAGATGAAGTAATACTGCTTCAAAAGATTTTTGGCTTAGAAATTCAAATAATTCATCATATTGGAAGCACTTCTGTAGATGGTTTGAGTGCAAAACCAATTATTGATATGATACCGGTTGTTCGAGATATAACAAAAATTGATGCTTTTAACGATACAATGATTGCCAATGGCTATGAGCCAAAAGGAGAAAATGGCCTTCCAGGACGTAGATACTTCCAAAAAGGTGGAGACAATCGAACACACCATGTTCATATGTATGAAATGGGTAATCCTGAAATTGAAAGACATCTTGCATTTCGAAATTTTTTAAGAAAGCACCCTGTTATTGCAAAGAAATATGGTGATTTTAAAAAAGTGTTAGCAAAACAATTTCCTTACGACATGGCAGCTTATATTAATGGGAAAGAAGAATTAGCCAAGGAGATTGAACAACAAGCGATTGATTGGTTTAATAGTATAGAAGCAAGGAAATTTCATTGAGCATATGGGGTGTATGGTGTTTGTATCCAAGATGAAAGGCTACTCGTTATTAACAAAAATGGAGGTCCATACATCAATCGTTTGGATTTACCAGGTGGTAGTTTAGAAGAAAAAGAAAGCTTGACTAATGCTATGAAAAAGAGAGTTTCTTGAAGAAACGGGTCTAGAAATTGAAATTATTAAAAGTATTGGAATTGCTGACTTTATAATTTCATCGGACTGGAAAGGTTGGACGGATGTTCAACATATTGCAGTGTTTTATTTAGTAAAGCAAATAGGTGTTAATCTAGTAGCGCCCGAAAAGTTTGAAGGGCAGGACTCACTTGGTGCCAATGGGTTACAGAAGAAGAGATTTCTGTTGAAAATGCTTCGCCATTAGTGTTGAAAGCATTTGAATGGCAAAAAACAAATGATTTGGGGTTGGACGCTAATTACTTTGATGATTGGAAAGTAAAAAAGAAATAAAGTACTTAATTCTGACAAGGTTAATCATAAGTATTGGGGTGTAATATATGTTTGAAAATGAGATTACAAGACTTTTAAGTATAGATTATCCGATTATTCAAGCTCCCATGGCAGGTGGAATTGCTACGTCGAAACTCGTTGCTGCTGTTTCCAACAATGGAGCACTTGGAATGATCGGAGCAGGCTATATGAGTCCTATTCAATTACGGGAACAGATTAGAGAGATAAAGCAACTTACTTCAAATAATTTTGGAGTAAATCTCTTTGTTCCAAGCAAATTTAAAATCTTGGAAAACGAAGTAAAAATGGTGAATAGTTTATTAAACACATATCGTGAGGAACTAAATATATTTGAAGAGAATATCACTCTTCCGAACATGGATAATGCTTTTCTTTCGTATATGCAGCAAATAAACGTAGTTATAGAAGAAGGAGTACCAATCTGCTCCTTTACATTTGGTGTTCCAACTGCAGATGTGATGGAAAAATTTAAACAACATAATATAACTACAATTGGAACAGCTACAACTGTGGCAGAGGGAATCTCTATTGAGAAGCTTGGAATGGATGCAGTGATTGTGCAAGGTAGTGAAGCGGGAGGGCATAGGGGAAACTTTATATGTAGTCATGAAGATAGCTTAATTGGCTTGATGTCTTTAATTCCACAGGTTTCAGACACAGTAAAAATTCCTGTAATTGGAGCTGGAGGCATAATGGACGGTAAAGGACTGGTAGCGGCGTTAAGTATAGGAGCAAAAGCTGTCCAAATGGGTACAGCTTTTTTGACTTGTACAGAAAGTGGTGCACATCCCATACATAAAGAAGCAATTCTGTGCTCAAAGGATGGGGATACAATTTTGACTCGTGCTTTTTCTGGAAAATGGGCAAGGGGGATTAAAAATAAATATATAATGGAGATGGAACAATATAAAGACATTATTCCAAACTTTCCAATACAAAATGTACTAACCCAATCGATTCGAAAGGCATCTGCGAATCAAAATAACCAAGAATATATGTCACTATGGGCTGGCCAAAATGCGAAACTTGCTAGAGTCGAGACTGTGGCACAACTTGTTCAAAGGGTTATGGGTGAAGCGAGGATAGAAACAGATAATCTGGTGTGAGTATAAAAGAATATGAGGCTGGGACAGAACCAAAACAGCATTTTTCTCTGTGAGAAAAATGCTGTTTTTTTGCTGTGCACAAAATTGATTTCCATTCCAGGGACGCTTTCCACGGGCGTGGCCAGAGCCTGTAGTCTCGGCGTCACGCTATTCCCATAGGAGTCGCCCCTCCATTCCAATCAATTTATTAAATATCCATTATTTAGTAAAGGTTTCTCCTTATCCAATAAAATTTCTACTTCTGTCCCAGCCTCATTAATTTATATAATAATGCTTTTCGATAATTTCTAACACCAAACAATAATTTCGTAGGGTGTTGTTTGAGCAGGGATACTTCTTGTGGTAGGGCCATAAATTACAATAAGATTTCGGTTTGCGGGATTTCTTGTATAAGCTTGCCCATTTGTCAATAATATTGGAGTATATGGTGATATATTTAATTTTAATTGACCATCACTACTTTCAAACTGGCTGTTGAAGTAGTCTACTTTCACATTTTGATTTGGATTTTCTTTTGCTATAATAAGTGCTCGGTATTGTGGTGGATAAATAAGAGGAACAGGTGCATTTGCATCATAGTATCCCGTCACCCTATCTCCAACTACTATCATTACATGGTCTACAAAATAAGTAGTGGGGGACACCACGAAATTTACTGAAGTTCCATTGCCGTTATCTACGGACATTAATGTATAACAACCTTCTCCTTCACCATTAGACCCAGTCATAAAATCACTAATCATGGTAACAGTACCATGAAAAGCTTGAAAATTTACCATACTCTAACCTCCATCGCTATTTAAACATGTACAGATACATGTTATGCATTTCTATGGTTTTGTGTTATCTGTACTAATTTGCAATGATAGGAGCTTTGGGAGTAAAAGAAGCCGGTTTCACAAACAACGTCCATCGGGTTGTACTTTTATGTTAAAATTTTCATATTACTCCACTTTTTATGAGGTCAATTGAGTCAATAGGTCTGTGATTATTTCAGTAAATACTCATAATAAGGCTCTTCTTGCTCAGTATCTTCAAACCACTTCATTCCCTTATAAGTAAAACCAATTTTTTCTAAAATCTTTAATGAACTTTGATTTAGGGGATTTGCTGATGCAGTGATGAATTTAGTATTTCCTTTATTTTTAGCTAGCTTTAGACAAGCAACCGCAGCTTCTGTTGCAAAACCTTTTCCCCATTTGATTTTGCTAAAATGATAAATTAACTCTACTACTTCCATAGAATCAGTTGGATTAAAACCAACAGCTCCTATTACTTCATCCGATTCTTTTTCTATTACTGCATAAACGGATAAACCTCTATCTTCTTGCAATTTACGATATCCTTCTATCACTTTGGGAAGCAACTCATGTGCAGAAGGTCCATCACATAATGACATTACTTCTTCATCACCCCAAAATTGTTTTGCTGCCTCTATATGTGATTGATCAAATACGCATAAAAACAACCGTTCTGTTTCATAAATAATTCCCAATTATGTTCGACTCCTATGCTAAAATCGTCGCTTGTTTACAATTTTTATCGCTTTTCCAGTATTAGCAAAATGCCATTTGGTGATGGACTTTAAAAATTCCTCTCCGTGCTTCAAATAAATCTTAGCTGCTATTTCATCGACTTTTGCGCTTGCTCCTTTCGGTATCGGGGTATTTGCTATTTCAGTCAAACGATCCATTTCCTTTAAAAATGCATATCTTGCAATAATGGATGCCGCTGCAACTGCAACATGAAGCTGCTCAGCTTTTGTAGAAAACAAAACATTTTCTTGGATGATTTCTTTCTCCATTTTAAGATGATTATAGTAAATGCTACGCTCTGCAAATTGATCGATTAATATATATGTGGGTTTTTCTGTTTCCATTTTTTTTAACACGTGCTTTAGTGCTTGGTTGTGCATGAGTGCTTTTATTTTCCCTTGTGACCACCCACGAGATTGTATATCATTGTATTTTTCATTTTTCAACACCAAGACACTATGAGTTAGTGTTGCCATTAAGTCAGGTGCCATTTTAAGCATCACATCGTCCGTAAGCATCTTGGAATCCTTAACACCTAATTCTTTCACTAGCTCTACTTGGTCTGCATGAACATAACAAGCAGCAACTGTAATAGGACCAAAATAGTCACCAGTTCCTGTTTCATCAGAACCTAGTACGGACAATGAGGAAAAATTAGCAGGTAACATGTCTCCTTTAGCTACACTTGTTGATAAAGATTTAGTAGAACTTGTTCCCCAAAGAGATGCCTCCCGAGTAGCACCGTTTCCTTGAAACATTACCTTGCCCGATTTATAGATGGTAATAGCTGTATCTACGAGTTTTGCAGCAAAAACAACACCAGGGGCAGAGCGTTCTACCTTGAACTTCATATAATGGGATTTTACTTTTTCTATTTCATTTGGCTTCATTAATAAGACTTCGTTGGACATTCGTTCGTTCCTTTCTTCACATCGTAATCTATTTCGTGTTATTATTAGTATTAGGATTTTCTGAGGAGGGTATGGCTTTGTCAGAACAGGAAAAAACACGAATTTCGGTTGATATATATGGACAGAATTATAAAATGGTAGGTTCTGAATCTTCAGGCCATATGAGACTAGTAGCTTCAATAGTGGATGATAAAATGAGAGAAATACATTCACATAACGGTCAGCTAGATATTGCAAAGCTTGCAGTGCTCACAGCTGTAAATACTGTACATGATTACATAAAAGTAAAAGAACAATTAGAGTTACTTGAAGAAGAATTGAAAAGGTTAAAGGACTGAAAATATGCTAGATATAATTATATTGATATTACTTGTTGGCGGTTTAATAACCGGCGCAAAGCGCGGATTGATTGTTCAACTTATCCACATGACTGGATTTATTGTAGCACTAATAGTGGCATACTCTTATTATAAACCACTTGCAGATAAATTTGTTTTATGGATTCCATTTCCTGCTGTAACCGCCGGTTCTAAATTGACAATTGCAGTAGAGAGTTTAGATTTGGCTCAAACATTTTATCGAATTATTGCTTTTGCGCTTATTTTTATTGCTGTAAAATTTGCTTTACAGATGATTGCTTCAATGTTTGACTTTTTAAAGTATTTACCTATTTTAGGTTTTGTAAGCAATATTGTAGGAGCAATTTTAGGACTTATTGAATTTTATTTTATTATATTTGTACTACTGTATGTATTTGCCCTTTTACCAATCGATATTATCCAAAACTTAATATCAGGTTCAGTTTTAACCGGATGGATGTTAGACCATACGCCAATCCTATCAGAGATGGTTAAAAATTGGTGGTATATTTATATTGAAAAGTAACTTCTCTCGGTAGAGGGAAGTTTTTTTGAAGGAATAAGAAAGTATATAAAAATCATCCGGGAACACAGGGGCCACGGGACTTTAAAGAATGATAAAGAGAAGTAGTAAGTGTTTACTATATAAAGAAGCCAAATAGCGAACGAAATTGTATCTTCGAGAGCTTCCTTTATGAATAAGATAGTATCTTTTCTCTCGTTATCCAAAAACGCACTAACCTGTTTCTAAGAGTTATAGGAGGGCGACGGATAGACAAAAGCCATAAGATTATCGAAAAAAGGGATGCTGGTTGGTTGTGACGAACGTTACAACCAACCATTCACTAGGTAATCATATAGTAAAACGTCTATCCAAAGGGCTTCGAAAACGAGAGAAACAGGATTTGCCAATAAAGGACCAAGCATGTCTTTTACCAGATTTATCTTAAGTTAGGTTAGCTACATTGCTAATTGAAATGATAGGAGTGTTATCGTTGGATAAGAAAACGATTATTAAAACATTAGAAAAAATTGCGTTATATATGGAATTACAAGGTGAAAATCCTTTTAAAGTATCTGCTTTTCGGAAGGCTGCACAGGTTCTAGAATTAGATGACAGAAGCTTGTCTGAAATGGATAATATCTTATCTTTAAAAGGAATTGGAGCTGCAACTGGGGCTGTAATAGAGGAATTAACCACCGTCGGTGAATCTTCTTTACTCATGGAGCTACAAGAAACAGTTCCTAGTGGCCTACTCCCAATGCTTAAGATTCCAGGACTTGGCGGTAAAAAAATCGCCAAGCTTTATAAGGAATTACATATTGATTCAATAGATTCGCTGAAACTTGCGTGTGAAGAAGGAAAAGTCCAAAGTCTTCCTGGATTTGCTAAGAAGACAGAAGAAAAGATACTATTAGAAATAGTAAACCTTCAAGCTAAACCGGAACGAACTGCTGTTTGGCAAATTGAACCAATCGTAGAGCTAATTGAATACAAACTTTCTTCTATTTCTTTGATCGATAAATTTTCCGTTGCTGGTTCGTTCAGAAGAGTAAAAGAGGCTAGTAAGGATATCGACTTTATAATCGCTACAAGTTCTCCTCAAGAAGTAAGAGAAGAATTATTAAAAGTACTTCCTGTAAAAAAGATAATTGCTGCTGGAGATACGAAAGTTTCTGTAACTTTAGATGTGGGAGTAAAGATTGATGTCGATTTCCGACTTGTGGAAATAAGCCAGTATGCTTCTGCACTAAATCATTTTACTGGTTCGAAAGACCATAATATTAAAATGCGTCAAATTGCAAAAGAACAAGGGAAGAAAATCAGTGAATATGGGGTTGAGCTACCTGATGGTAGTGTGGAGCATTTTAATTCTGAAGAAGATTTTTATGCTTTCTTTGACTTACCTTTTATACCGCCAACTGTGCGGGAGGACGGATCGGAATTTTCTAAGTTAGATCAGCTACCTCTACTAGTAAATCATAAGGATATACATGGCGATTTTCATATGCATAGTACTTGGTCGGACGGTGCTCATTCTATAGAAGAAATGGTAGAAGCCTGCCGTGCAAAAGGTTATTCTCATATGGTGATTACGGATCATTCAAACTATTTAAAAGTAGCAAACGGACTTTCTAAAGAACGATTATTAAACCAAATGGAAATCATACGTGAGCTTAATGTGAAATATACAGATATTGAAATACTTGCTGGTACCGAAATGGATATACTACCGGATGGATCACTCGATTTTGAAGATGATGTATTGGCGCAACTAGATTTTGTTATAGCTTCTATCCATTCAAGTTTTAGTCAACCACAAGAAAAGATTATGGACAGACTTTTAAATGCGTTGAAGAATCCATATGTACATATGATAGCGCATCCAACGGGAAGAATAATCGAACAAAGAGATGGTTATAATCCAGATGTTCCAACACTAATAGAATGGGCAAAGGAATATGGCAAGATTTTGGAGTTAAATGCAAATCCTTATCGTCTCGATTTGAACACAGAATATTTAAAGTTAGCCCAAGAAAAAGGTGTTCCAATAGCCATTAATACGGATGCTCATCATATCGATCAGCTGAAATATATGGATATTGGTGTTCAATATGCTCAAAAAGCCTGGTTGCATAAAGACAATATTGTGAACACTTGGTCTTTTGAGAAGTTTAAGGAATATATCCAGAAATAATTAGGAGGTGCCTCGGTTGATAGCTGAAAGAGCACTGAGAACTTTAGAGTATTATAAAATTCGAGAAGAGGTTTCAAATTACTGTACTTCTTCTATTGGAAAAAGCCATATAGATAACCTCATTCCTTCTGTTGATTTTATAGAAGTGACGAAGTTATTAGAGGAAATGGACGAAGGTATGTCAATTCTTCGGTTACGTGGCAATGTTCCAATGGGGGGGATGACAGACATCCGCCCCCACGCTAAACGTGCCCAAATTGGCGGTATGCTTAGTCCTACGGAATTAATGGAAATTGCAAGTACCATACGTGCAAGCAAAATATTACGTCAGTTTTTAGAAAATGTAGCGGAATCGGAAGATGTTAAGATTCCACACTTCCTTCAAAAAAAGGAAGATATTCCGATTTTAACAGCTCTTGAACATGAAATTAATGAATGTGTAGATGAAAACGGTTCAGTATTAGATAGTGCTAGTAGTACATTGCGCTCTATACGCCAACAATTACGCATTCAAGTTAGTCGTGTGCGAGAGAAACTAGAAAGCTATACAAGAGGAGCTAATGCTGCGAAAATGCTTTCAGATTCAATTATTACAATCCGAAATGATCGATATGTAATTCCTGTTAAGTCGGAATATCGCAGTCATTACGGTGGAATAATTCATGACCAATCCTCTTCAGGGCAAACATTATTTATCGAACCTTCAGCAGTAGTCCAAATAAACAATGATATTCGAAGCTTAAAAGTGAAGGAACAGGAAGAGATTAATCGTATCCTTATTAGATTGACAGCTGAGGTAGAAATAGTTGGACATGACATCTTTCTATTAGTAAATGTACTGGGAGAGGTTGATGTTATTCTAGCTAAAGCTAAATATGGACAAGCACAAAAATGTACAATGCCAGTCATTAATAACGAAGGTTATATCCGTTTAGTGAAAGCAAGACATCCACTTATTCCAATAGAGACAGCTGTGCCAAATACAATCGAATTTGGAAAAGACATTACAACAATTGTAATTACTGGGCCGAATACAGGTGGTAAAACGGTCACACTGAAAACAGTTGGTCTTTGTACATTAATGGCTCAAAGTGGACTTCCTATTCCTGCATTGGATGGCTCTGAAGTTGCTTTGTTTGAATCAGTATTTGCAGATATCGGAGATGAGCAATCTATTGAGCAAAGTTTAAGTACTTTTTCTTCTCATATGGTTAATATTGTCGATATATTAAAAAAATATGACGATAAATCATTGATCATATTTGATGAGCTTGGTGCAGGTACCGATCCACAAGAGGGTGCGGCACTCGCAATTTCTATTTTGGATGCAGTACATGGCACTGGTGCACGTGTAATGGCAACAACACATTATCCTGAACTTAAGGCGTATGGTTATAATAGACCTGGCGTTGCTAATGCTAGTGTTGAATTTGACATAGAAACTTTAAGTCCGACTTATAAACTGTTAATAGGGGTTCCCGGAAGAAGTAATGCCTTTGAGATATCCGAGCGACTTGGTTTACCAGAATATATCATCAGCCAAGCTCAAACGTTTACAGGAACAGATCGCGGAGAAGTGAACTCTATGATTGCTTCTCTTGAGGACAGTCGTCGACAAGCAGAAAAAGATGCGGAAGAAACAGAAGTACACTTAGAGGAAGCTCGTAAAGTAAAAGAAGGTTTAGAATTACGATTAGCTGAACTGGAACAAAATAAAGAAAAACTAGAACAAAAAGCAAAAGACAAGGCAAAGAAAATTGTTGATGAAGCTCGTCGAGAAGCGGATGACATTATAAGTGAACTGCGAAAAATGCAAGCTAATACACATAAGTTTGTAAAAGAACATGAATTGATCGATGCGAAAAAACGTCTAGATGCTGCTTTGCCAGATAATCCCGTATTGAAGAAACAAAAAAAGTTAAATGAAACATTAAAAGAGTTGAAATCCGGCGATGAAGTGAAGGTAGTAAGCTTCGGTCAAAAAGGGACTCTGTTAGAGAAGCTGTCTAACTCGGAATGGTCTGTTCAAATTGGTATGTTAAAGATGAAACTGGACGAATCTGATCTAGAATTTGTTAAACCAGAGAAACAAAAACAGACGGTTTCTGTGAATTCCATTCGCGGAAGAGACTCCCATGTGAAATTAGAATTAGATCTTCGTGGTGAACGTTATGAGGATGCCATAATGCGTACAGAAAAGTATTTAGATGATGCAATTCTCGCGAATTATCCGAGAATCTCCATTATTCATGGAAAAGGTACTGGCGTATTAAGACAAGCTATACAACAGTTTCTGAAAAATCATTCTCGTGTGAAAAGCTATCGTTTCGGAGAAGCTGGTGAGGGTGGTCATGGTGTAACAGTTGTAGAATTAAAATAATATATAATTTATGAAACTTTTTATCGGGCTCTCCGTATAGAAGGAAAAGTGTAAAAGGGGTTTTTTAAGTATGGTTCTATCCAGTTTCTGGTCAAACCCACTCGTAGAGTCTGCAGGTTATTTTAGTGTTGTTATTCTATGCTTGCTCGTTTCGATGGTTATTTTTGAAATCGTCACGAAATATAAGAATTGGCAAGAAATAAAAAAAGGTAATGTAGCAGTTGCACTTGCTACTGGTGGGAAAATTTTTGGTGTGTGTAACATTTTTAGGTATTCCATAGAACAACACAATACATTCTTTGAAATGGTTGGTTGGGGTTTATTTGGGTTTACATTACTGATCATTGCGTACCTGTTATTTGAGTTTTTAACGCCGAGCTTTAATGTTGATGAGGAAATCGAAAAAGATAATCGTTCAATTGGGTTTATTTCACTAGTTATTTCTGTCGGGTTATCATTTGTTATTGGTGCAAGTATTTCTTAGGAGCGTTTACAATGGAAAAATTGTCAAAAATATTATTGGGTGTTGGCCTACTATTTGTCTTAGTAGGTATAATATATATCGTTGCAAATTAATATAATAAATTAATAGCGTATTTAAAGACTGCAATGTAGCACTTTTAATCTTAATGATGATGGAGTGAGCGTTACAGTCTTTTTATTTTATTCTATTGTTGAGTAGCAAATCGTCGAATAACTCTTTTTAATTAAAGAATTGAATTGTCATTCATTTTTCTTTATAATTAAAAATAGGAATATTCACGCTATTATAAACAAAGGGGGCATTAATATGACAGAAAAGCCGTGGTTAGCACAATATCCACCAGAAATTCCGCACACGCTCGATTATGAACATATTCCAGTTCAAGAATACTTAACAAGAGCGTATAGGAAATTTCCTACCAAGGTAGCTATACATTTCATGGGGAGAGATGTATCGTACAAAGAGCTTTACGAGTCATCATTGAAATTTGCTAACTACTTACAGTCGATTGGTATCCAAAAAGGAGACAGAGTAGCGATTATGCTACCAAATTGTCCACAAGGGGTAATTGGTTACTATGGTGTATTATATGCGGGAGCAATTGTTGTTCAGACAAATCCTCTTTATACAGAAAGAGAAATAGCATATCAAATGAAGGACTCTGGGGCAAAAGTTATTTTAACTATGGATATATTATTTCCACGTGTAACAAAAGTTTTAAAAGAAACAGACTTAGAGAATATTATTGTTACTGGTATTAAGGATTATTTACCATTCCCCAAAAATCTTGTCTATCCTTTTATCCAAAAGAAACAATACGGGTTTAGTGTTAAAGTAGAACATAGAGGGATAAATCACTTATTTCCAGAGATTATGAAAGTCGGAAAAGCTGAAGCGATTAAAATGGATTTTGATTTTGAAGAGGATATTGCACTATTACAATATACAGGCGGTACAACTGGATTTCCAAAAGGAGTTATGCTTACCCATAAAAACTTAGTAACGAATACTACTATGTGTACAGTATGGAACTATAAATGCAAAGAAGGCGAAGAAACTATTTTAGGAGTGCTCCCATTCTTTCATGTTTATGGAATGACTACTGTTTTAATCTTTTCTGTTATGCTAGGTAATAGAATGGTATTGTTACCAAAGTTTGATGTGGAAACTGCATTAAAAACGATAGATAAGCAGAAACCAACTATTTTCCCCGGAGCTCCAACGATTTATATTGGATTATTAAATCACCCCGATATCCAAAAATATGACTTATCTTCAATTGGTGCTTGTTTAAGTGGGTCTGCTCCATTACCATTAGAAGTACAAGAAAAGTTTGAAAAGATTACTGGCGGTAGATTAGTAGAAGGCTACGGCTTAACCGAAACTTCCCCGGTAACCCATGCGAATTTGATTTATACGGAGGATCGGATAAAAGGATCAGTCGGTATTCCTTGGCCGGATACAGAAGCATCAATTTTTGCGGTTGATTCAACGACTCCATTACCATTTGGAGAAATCGGAGAAATTGCAGTTAAAGGACCACAAGTAATGAAAGGGTATTGGAATCGACCAGAGGATACAGAAATGACTATGCGCGATGGTTGGTTTTTAACTGGAGATTTAGGATACATGGATGAAAGCGGTTACTTTTATGTAGTCGATCGTAAAAAAGATTTAATCATTGCTGGAGGCTATAATATTTATCCGAGGGATGTAGAAGAGGTATTATATGAACATCCTGCAATTCAGGAATGCGTTGTTGCTGGAGTTCCAGATCCTTACAGAGGAGAAACTGTAAAAGCATTTATAGTAGTTAAAGAGGGAGCAACTGTGACAGAAGAGGAGTTAAACACTTTTTGTCGTGAGAACTTAGCTGCGTTTAAAGTGCCAAGAATTTATGAGTTCAGAGCAGAACTTCCGAAAACAGCTGTAGGTAAGATTTTAAGAAGAACATTAATAGATGAAGAAAAAGAGAAGCAAAAACAAACCATCCCAAGTTAATTGATTATTGACAATCGACAAAATTAAATATAATATAAAAATATGAATGAATCATCATTCATATTTTTATTTTTTTCAGCAAGAGTTATAACGAATGCTGAATTAAATGAAAGCCTCTGGCGGATGTCACAGATTATGAATTTAGCTTGCTCAATACATAATCCTGACACAATTACGCCATAGCGTAATTGATTAATTGGTGGTGAATTCATAATGAAGAAGGACAAACCAAAATATAAGCAAATCATTGACGCGGCAATTATTGTTATCGCTGAAAATGGATACCATCAGTCACAGGTTTCTAAAATTGCCAAACAGGCGGGAGTAGCTGATGGGACAATTTATTTATATTTTAAAAACAAAGAAGAAATTTTAGTCTCCGTGTTTGAAGAAAAAATGGAGATTTTTGCAGACAATCTAAAAGAAATTATTCAACAAGAAATTAGTTCATCAGAAAAGTTGTATAAAATGATTGAGAATCATTTTATGGTGTTATCAAGCGATCATCATTTAGCAACGGTTACTCAATTGGAATTAAGACAAGCCAATTTAGCATTGCGATTACGCATCAATGCGGTTTTAAGAAATTATTTAGTATTACTAGATACAATTTTAAAAGAGGGAATTGAACAAGGAGAATTTGATCATTCGATTGATATTCGCTTAGCAAGACAAATGGTTTTTGGTACAATTGATGAGACGACTACTACTTGGGTAATGAACGAGCATAAATATGATTTAGTTGATCTAACAAGTAAAGTACATCGTCTATTGTTAAATGGTGTAAAAGTTTAACGAAGGGGGAGTGGGGAAATGGAATTTCTGTCATGGAATATTGAAGATGGTGTAGCTACAGTAACACTAAATCGTCCACCAGCAAACGCTTTGGCAAGAGGGGTTATATTAGAAGTCAATGAGTTATTGGATGCTGTAGAACATGATGATGCAGTTCGAGTAATCTTGCTAAAAGGGGAAGGAAGATTTTTCTCCGCCGGAGCAGATATAAAAGAATTTACCTCGATTACATCTGGAGCGGCATTCTCTGAGCTTGCTGCAAGTGGGCAAACAATTTTCGAAAGAGTGGAAACTTTCTCGAAACCCGTTATTGCTGCAATTCATGGTGCTGCACTTGGCGGAGGTCTTGAACTTGCGATGAGTTGTCATATCCGACTTGTTTCAGAAAATGCAAAGCTTGGGCTACCTGAATTACAACTAGGACTAATACCGGGGTTTGCTGGCACACAACGTTTACCCCGTTATGTAGGGTTTGCAAAAGCAGCAGAAATGATGTTAACAAGTGATCCTATTAGTGGGAAAGAGGCAGCTCAGTTAGGACTTGCTAATCATGCTTATGCGGAAGAAGAATTATTTGATCATGCCAAAAAGCTTGCAGTCAAGATTGCTAAGAAAAGTCCAATTGCGGTTAAAAATGCATTAGAAATGCTTCAGTATGCTAAACCAGCTTCCTATCATGAAGGTGTTAAAGCAGAAGCAAATGCTTTTGGAACTGTATTTGTATCAGAGGATGCAAAAGAAGGTATTTCTGCATTTATTGAAAAAAGAGAACCAATATTTAAAGGTAAATAATATTTTACATTGGGAGGATATCTAAATGAACATTTATGTATTAGTAAAACGTACATTTGATACAGAAGAGAAAATCGTAGTAAGCGGGGGGAAAATTCAAGAAGATGGTGCAGAATTCATCATTAATCCATACGATGAGTATGCAATAGAAGAGGCAATACAAGTTCGTGACGCACAAGGTGGAGAAGTAACAGTTCTCACGATGGGTGGAGAAGATGCTGAGAAGCAACTTCGTACTGCACTAGCAATGGGTGCAGATAAAGCGGTACTTATTAATATAGAAGATGATGTAGAAGAGTTAGATCAATTTACAGCTGCACATATTATCTCTGAGTACTTAAAAGATAAAAATCCGGATTTAATATTAGCAGGTAACGTAGCGATTGATGGTGGATCCGGACAAGTTGGGCCACGTGTTGCTGAGAGCTTAGGCATTAACTATGTAACTACTATTACAAACTTAGAGATTGATGGAACTACAGTAACAATTAAACGTGATGTTGAAGGAGATACGGAAGTATTAGAAACTTCATTGCCATTATTGGTTACTGCTCAGCAAGGTCTAAATGAACCACGCTATCCATCTCTTCCAGGGATTATGAAGGCAAAGAAAAAGCCTTTAGAAGAAGTTGAATTAGATGATTTAGATATAGATGAAGATGATGTAGAAGCAAAAACAGAAACAATCGAAATTTATTTACCTCCTAAAAAGGAAGCTGGAAAAGTATTAGAAGGCGATTTAGCTGATCAAGTAAAAGAGTTAGTTCATTTACTTCACTCGGAAGCAAAAGTCGTTTAACTTCATACAGCAAATATTGTACTGCGAAGAGTTCGCACAGGAGAAAATGTGCCAATGCATATTTGATTCGTAATAATTTTAATATTAGGAGGAAAAAAGCATGTCTAAAAAAGTATTAGTATTAGGAGAAGCACGTGAAGGTGCTCTTCGTAACGTATCATATGAAGCGATCGCTGCTGCTAAACAAATTTCTAGCGGCGGAGAAGTTGTTAGTGTTCTATTAGGAGATTCCGTGGGAGAACTGGCTAATGAGCTTGGAAAATATGGCGCTGATCGTGTAATAACTGTGGAGCATCCACATTTAAAACAATATACATCAGACGGTTATGGTCAAGCATTGCTGGCTGTGATTGAACAGGAAAATCCAGAGGCAATCGTATTTGGTCATACAGCACTTGGGAAAGATTTATCTCCTAAAATTGCAAGTAAACTACAAATTGGTTTAGTATCAGACGTAACTTCTATTGAAGGTGAAGGAGATGCGGCCGTATTTATCCGTCCAATATACTCTGGTAAAGCTTTTGAGAAAGTTAAAGTAAAAGATGGTATTGAATTTATCACTATTCGTCCAAACAATATTGCGCCTCTTGCAAAAGATGATAGTAAGTCAGCGGAAGTATCTTCTATGTCAGTAGATATAACTAATCTTCGTACTATTATTAAAGAAGTAGTTCGTAAATCTACAGAAGGTGTAGATTTATCGGAAGCGAAAGTTGTTATCGCTGGTGGTCGCGGAGTTAAGAGTGAAGAAGGATTTGCACCTTTAAAAGAACTTGCAGACGTACTAGGTGGAGCAGTTGGAGCTTCTCGTGGAGCTTGTGACGCTGATTATTGTGATTATTCATTACAAATCGGTCAAACAGGTAAAGTGGTAACTCCGGATCTTTATATCGCAGCAGGTATTTCTGGAGCGATTCAGCATTTAGCAGGGATGTCTAACTCGAAAATTATTGTAGCTATCAACAAAGATCCAGAAGCAAATATTTTCAAAGTTGCAGACTACGGTATCGTTGGAGATTTGTTCGAAGTAATTCCAATGCTTATAGAAGAGTTCAAAAAACTTAAAGTAAACGCTTAATAATAGAAGGTGGCTGTCCAAAAGTACAATTTTGGATGGCCTTTTTTGATAGATTATGAAAGTATGTAAACATATCCCATGTAAACTGGGTTCATAGGACTTGAAAGAATGAATAATTCTTGTGATTTCCGTTTCAGGCGGACGCTTTCCGCGGGCACGGCTTCAATCTCCTCGTCACTCCGCTCCTGCGGGGCTTTCAGCTCGCGCTGTTCCCGCTGGAGTCGCCACCTTTCACTACAATCAATTAGTAAGTAGTACTTCACTATAAGATTTAACATTGCTTATCGCTTTGATGATAAGATTGGTCAAATATTAGAAAGTGATAAACTATTTGTAATCGCTTTTGAATTAGAAATGCTATTATACAATGATAGAGGAAGAAAGTAGATTATCTTTTGTACTAGTGGAAATAAAGAGAAGTAGTAAGTATTTGCCCCATAAAAAAGTGAAATAGCGAACGAAATTGTATCTTCGAGAGCTTGCTCTATATAGGAAAGTATCTTATCTATAGTTCTTCATAAACGCATTGTCTTGTTTAAAAGCAGTCCCAAAATGTTCGGGTGTGATTGACTTTTCAAAATTGTAATTCATAAAAATCCCCTATATTAATATTTATTTAATATTAGTACTTGAGCCAATTTCATAATTACTTATTTCAATTAAAACCATGAATATTTATGTGATATTCAATTCTTTTATTCGTTTTTTATAAAGGGCGATATCGTTGATTGGAGCGGAAAGCGTCCGCCTGAAGTAGAAATCAACATTGTTCGGGTATCTCTATATAATATGCTTTTATGGAATTGACTTACTTAATGTCTTATACGTTGAAAATTTTTTTTGTTTCATTCTTTGTGTACTTTAATCAAATTTTGTTATAAGTCATCAATTTAAATGATATAAAACAGGTTTTGTACTTGTAAGTAGTCTAAGCTTTTCTTTCAAGCTAATATGTAGATGTTGATATTTCTGTCTGTTATAATCATTACATAGTAGACAAAGGAGGAATTTTTAATATGGCAATAGTTCACGGAACAGATCAAACTTTTAATACAGAAATAGAAGAAGGTTTAGTATTAGTAGATTTTTGGGCAACATGGTGCGGACCTTGTAAAATGATAGCTCCAGTATTAGAAGAAATGGATGCTGAAATGAGCGATAAAGTTAAAATCGTAAAAGTAGATGTTGATGAAAACCAAGCGACTGCAAGTCAATTCGGTATTATGTCTATCCCAACACTAGTATTATTTAAAGATGGCCAACCTGTAGACAAGGCTGTTGGGTTCCAACCAAAAGAAGCATTAGTACAATTAGTAGAAAAAAACGCATAATTCAAAACCGGGTGCTACATAGTACCCGGTTTTTTTAAACAGGTGATAATATGAATAATGATTTGATCGAACAAAAGTGTTCCATCCTACCAGATGAGCCAGGATGTTACTTAATGAAAGACCGACAAGGAACTATTATCTATGTAGGAAAAGCAAAAATATTAAAAAATCGCGTACGCTCATATTTCAAAGGAGCTCACGACGGGAAAACGCTTCGATTAGTACAAGAAATTGTTGACTTTGAATATATCGTCACTTCATCTGAGGTGGAAGCTTTAATACTCGAGCTCCATCTTATTAAAAAACATGATCCTAAATACAATATTATGTTAAAAGATGATAAAACGTATCCATATATTAAAATTACTGCTGAAAAAGATCCGAGACTGATCATTACAAGACAAGTTAAAAAAGATAAAGGGAAATACTTTGGACCTTATCCGAATTCTCATGCGGCACATGAAACGAAAAAACTGCTGGATCGTTTATATCCACTTCGCAAATGTCAAAAAATGCCGAATAGAGTATGTCTTTACTATCATATGGGTCAGTGTCTAGCTCCATGTGTGAAAAAAATTGAAGCAAGTGCTTATGATAAAATCATTCATGAAATTACTAGTTTCCTGAATGGCGGGCATACGCAAGTGAAAAAAGAATTGGTTACGAAGATGAATTCAGCTGCAGAAGCGCTTGAATTTGAGAGAGCAAAAGAGTACCGTGATCAGATTTCACATATTGAACAAGTTATGGAAAAACAAAAAATGACGATGAATGATTTCACAAGCAGAGATATTTTTGGTTTCCATGTGGATAAAGGATGGATGTGTGTTCAAGTATTCTTTATCAGACAAGGGAAGCTTATTGAAAGAGATGTTTCTTTATTTCCAATCTTCCGAGATCCAGAGGAGGAGTTTATAACATTTTTAGGTCAATTTTATGCGAAATCAGAACATATTAAACCAAAAGAAATTTATGTTCCTTTGAGTACGGATATTGACTTGGCTTCAAAACTGTTAGAGATGAAGATTTTCGTACCACAAAGAGGGACGAAGAAAAATCTGGTCGAATTGGCGGAAAAAAATGCTAAAATTGCACTGACGGAGAAATTTCATTTAATCGAAAGACAAGAAGAACGGACGATAGGCGCGATAGAACAGCTTGGTGATTCGATGAATATTGCACCTCCAATGCGAATTGAAGCTTTTGATAACTCTCATATTCATGGGACTGATGCGGTATCTGCAATGGTTGTTTTTATTGATGGTAGAGCCAGCAAAAAAGATTATCGTAAGTATAAAACTAAAACCGCAGCTAAGCATGATGATTACGGAGCAATGCGCGAAGTTGTACGTAGAAGATATACTCGTGTACTTAAGGAAAACTTGCCACTGCCTGATTTAATCATTATTGATGGAGGAAAAGGACAAATTGAAGCTGCACGAGAAATTATAGAGGATGAATTGGGGTTAGATATTCCAATTGCAGGTCTTGCAAAGGATGGCAAGCATCAAACTTCTCAGCTTATCTATGGAGACCCTTTGGAACTAATACCGATGAAGCGGACGAGTGAAGGTTTTTATTTGCTACAACGTATTCAAGATGAAGTCCATCGTTTTGCTATAACATTCCATAGACAACAAAGAGGGAAGCATACTATTGCATCATCTCTCGATGGTATAGAAGGAATCGGACCTCAACGGAAAAAGTTATTATTAAAGCATTTTGGTTCCTTAAAGAAAATACAAGCTGCTAGTAAAGAAGAGTTTATGGAAGCGGGTCTTCCTAGTAAGCAAGCAGAGATCATGGTTAATCATTTTCAGAAAAATATATTGTCTTCTGAATAATCATGTGTTATGGTTGAAACAATTTAACTTGACTCAGTACAAAACGTCGCAAATACGTGGTTAAAAATTGCTGATTCAAGTTAAGCCTCTGGCGGATGTCATAGATCTTGAAGGAGTTAATGCGTAAGCACAATTCAAAGTCTGGAGGCATTTACACCGAGGCGTAATTGAATATTTCACTGTATTTTAAGTGAAGATAGAGGTGCGATTAGACATCAGTACGCAGCAGGAGGAAGGAAAGTTCCTAGAATGGCTGTGGAAAGGGTTTTTCGCCGAAACATAGATTAGCTTTTCCTATTCTATTGTTGGTTCTGCATTTAATAGATGTAGAATTGTCAGAATTTATATTCTGGAGGGCTATCTCACATGGGCAGATTTTTTGGACCGTGTATGAGACAATGCTTTTCACAATATGTGGAAAGCATTTTTTAATCCTTACAGATTAATTAGGGAGCGGATGTTCATGACTAAAATTGTAATGAAATTTGGCGGTACTTCAGTTGAATCAACTGAAAAAATTGAAAATGTTGCTACTCGAGTGAAACGTGAGAAAGATAAAGGACATGATATTGTTGTTGTAGTATCTGCAATGGGTAAAACAACGGATGAATTATCAAACCTTGCTTGTGAATTAGCAGAATCACCATCAAAACGTGAAATGGACATGCTCTTATCCAATGGGGAGCAAGTTACGATGGCTTTACTTTCTATTAGGTTAAATGCAATTGGGATAGATGCCATTTCTCTGACTGGTGCTCAAGCCGGTCTCATAACAGATGATATACATAGAAATGCAAAAATACTGAAACTGGATCCCGCTAAAATTGATAGTTTACTTGATTCAAATAAAGTGGTTATTGTAGCAGGTTTTCAGGGGATATCAGAAGAAGGAGAGATTACAACCCTTGGCAGAGGGGGATCTGATACAACTGCTGTAGCTATTGCTGCTTCTATCAAAGCAGAAATTTGCGATATTTATACGGATGTTGATGGTATTTATACATCAGATCCGCGCTATATCGAGAATGCTCGAAGGTTGGAACAACTTGAATATGACGAAATGCTAGAACTAGCTAATTTAGGTGCAGGGGTATTGCATCCACGTGCGGTTGAATTCGCTAAAAACTATAAGGTTCCATTAAGAGTTCGCCCAAGTTATAAAGATGGAGAAGGAACGATTTTGAAGGAGGAAGTAGATGTGGAAAATAATTTAGTAGTTCGTGGGGTAGCGTTTGAATCCGATATCGTTCGATTAACTATAGAATACGAGGTGCCATTTAACGGTTCTTTAGCTTCTATTTTTACTACTTTAGCTGCAAATCATATTAACGTGGATATAATTGTCCAGTCGATAGTTGATGGAGTGAAACCCGCAGTTTCTTTTTCAATTAAAAAGGAATCCTTGGCTGAAACAATTACAGTTTTAGAAACACATAAACAGGAGCTTGGTTTTACTTTCGCAGATTTTGAAGTAGGTCTTTCTAAGGTTTCTATTGTTGGTTCAGGGATGGTTTCAAACCCAGGGGTAGCTGCTCAAATGTTTGACCGATTAAGAAAAGAGAATATTCCTGTGAAAATGGTAAGTACATCTGAGATAAAAGTGTCAGTTGTCGTACCTCAGCAGCATATGATAGAAGCTGCTAATGCATTACATGACGAATTCGATCTTGCATTAACGCATCAATCAGTACAATAATTTATAGTTTAAAGTACTGTTGAAATTAAACTATCTCAAATAAAATCAAAAAAACAGTCAAAAAGATGCTTGGTTCTTAAAGTTCAAAACCTGTTTCTACCGTTTTCAGCAGACTTTGGACAGACTTATTGCTATATTACTACCGTTTGATTTTTATCACAACGACGCGTTAGCGAGGGAGATAGCTCATCACTCCCCCGTGGAAAGCGTCCGCCTGTTTCTGCATCGCTACGCTAGCTTTGAAACATGAAAGTGCGTTGAAACGGAAATCAGTAGTATTATTCAATCTTTCAATTCATATAAACCCTGTGTTTACGGGACACTTTTATATACGCTTATTTATTGAAAAGGGTAACAGGAAAAGTCATTAGCTGACTATCCTGTTACCCTTTAGTTTTAGAATCCCATTTTATTTGTAAAGTAACTAAGCCGTTCTTTTTAACTTCTTCATCGTAGCATTCAGTTAAATAACCAGTAAGCTTCTGTTGTTGTTCAGCTAAAAAACCCGCTTCTAACCGATGACTTCTACTCTGTCCACTTCTAGGTAGATTATATGTACTTAACGTATAGAAAACTGAATCTTTTGTTGTTTTTTCTAAATGCAAAGTGCCCCATCCAGCTTCGTTGAAAAACGTGACGGCTTCTTCCATTGAATAAAGGGGGAATTTGCGAGCTAAATCCTTCCCAGCCCAATATAATATATCTTTTTCATGTTTTCCGAGAATAGAAGTAAGCACATGGTCTCTTATTAACTCATATCCAAAGGAAGTTACATGTGAATGTTCCTTTTCATTCAAGTAGCAACCCTTCTTTCCAAAATCATTATTGCCTATTTATTTTATCATAAAAAAATAGGAATGGGGACCGAATAGATTGTGATTATTTAAACAAATTATTATCCAAAAAAGGTAGAGGAATCCATATGGAAATTCGGAAAGATACCTTGACGCTCTAAAATGATGAGAGTACAATGGATATGTCATAAATACGTAACATGATGATGTGAAAGTTTTGAACACAATTGTTTTTTTGCGATAGTTTTCATTCCTTTCGGTCGGAAATTTGAGGGGGTAATTGTTTTGTCGAATGAGCGCGAATTTTATTGGCGTCGACTGCATTCCTTACTAGGTATTATTCCAGTAGGTCTGTTTTTAGCGCAGCATTTAGTAGTAAACCATTTTGCTACAAGAGGCGAAGAAGCATTTAATAGTGCATCTCACTTCATGGAGAGTCTACCATTTCGATTAATGTTAGAAATCTTCGTAATTTATCTTCCATTAATGTTCCATGCATTTTACGGAATTTATATTGCATTCACTGCAAAAAATAATCCGAAAAACTTTGGTACATTAAGAAACTATTTATTTATTTTACAACGTTTTACTGGAATTTTCCTTGTAGTATTTATCGCATGGCATGTTTTTGAAACACGTTTCCAAGCTGCTATTGGAGCAAAAGAAGTTAACTTTAACATGATGGAAGAGATCTTATCTAATCCGTGGATGTTAGGTTTCTATATCGTAGGTGTAATCTCTGCTACATTCCATTTAGCTAACGGTATTTGGTCATTCCTAGTTAGCTGGGGTATTACACAATCTGCAAGATCCCAACAAATTGCAACATATGTAACATTAATTATCTTCTTAGCGTTATCTGTAGTTGGCGTACAAGCTCTTCTAGCATTCGTTTAAGAAACTGTAAAGACGTTCAACTACTATTAAATCGAGGAGTGAGAATAGCATGGCAAAAAGTAAACTGATTGTTGTCGGCGGTGGATTAGCTGGCCTAATGGCAACAATGAAAGCTGCCGAGGATGGCACGCATGTAGATCTATTTTCAATAGTACCTGTTAAACGTTCGCACTCTGTTTGTGCACAAGGCGGTATTAACGGAGCTGTAAATACAAAAGGTGAAGGAGATTCTCCAACAGTACATTTAGATGACACTATTTATGGAGGAGACTTCCTTGCAAACCAAAAACCAGTTAAGGCAATGACAGATGCTGCACCTGGAATTATTAGCTTGTTTGACCGAATGGGTGTTATGTTCAACCGTACACCTGAAGGATTATTAGATTTCCGTCGTTTTGGTGGTACAATGATGCACCGTACAGCATTTGCAGGTGCAACAACAGGCCAACAATTACTATATGCATTGGACGAGCAAGTTCGTCGTTTTGAAGTAGATGGATTAGTAACTAAATTCGAAGGATGGGAATTCCTTGGGATAATTAAAGATAACGAAGGCGTATGTCGTGGTATTAAAGCACAAAACCTTCTAACGATGGAAATTCGTGCATTCCGTGGAGATGCGGTTATTATGGCTACTGGTGGTCCTGGAATTATTTTCGGTAAAACTACTAACTCTATCATTAACACTGGTTCTGCTGCATCTATCGTGTATCAACAAGGTGCTTATTATGCAAATGGAGAATTTATTCAAATTCATCCGACAGCGATTCCTGGTGACGATAAATTACGATTAATGTCTGAATCAGCACGTGGTGAGGGTGGTCGTATTTGGACATACAAAGACGGTAAACCTTGGTATTTCCTAGAAGAAAAATATCCGGCATACGGTAACTTAGTTCCACGTGATATTGCAACACGTGAAATATTCGATGTATGTGTTAACCAAAAACTTGGTATCAATGGTGAAAACATGGTTTATCTAGATCTTTCTCATAAAGATCCGCATGAACTAGATGTTAAACTTGGTGGTATTATTGAAATTTACGAGAAATTCACTGGTGATGACCCTCGTAAAGTTCCTATGAAAATTTTCCCAGCAGTTCATTATTCAATGGGTGGGCTATGGGTAGACGATGATCAAATGACGAATATTCCTGGATTATTTGCAGCTGGGGAATGTGATTTTTCACAGCATGGAGCTAACCGTTTAGGAGCAAACTCATTACTTTCTGCTGTTTTCGGCGGAAGTGTTGCAGGACCAAATGCAGTTAAGTACATGAGTCATCTTAAAACTCATGCTGTTGATATGGACGATTCTATATTTGAAGCTGAACTAAAACTGGAACAAGAGAAATGGGACAAAGTGATGTCTATGAAAGGTACGGAAAATGCGTACTTAATTCATAAAGAACTTGGTGAATGGATGACTGATAACGTAACTGTTGTTCGTTATAATGACAAACTAGAAGCAACTGATAAGAAAATCCAAGAGCTTTTAGAGCGTTATGAAAATATTAACATGGATGACACACAACAATGGTCTAACCAAGGCGCATCATTTACACGTCAGTTAAAAAATATGTTATATTTAGCACGCGTTATAACTTTAGGTGCGCTTAATCGTAATGAAAGCCGTGGAGCGCATTATAAACCAGACTTCCCAGAACGTAATGATGAAGAGTTCTTGAAAACTACTATGGCGAAGTTTGATCCAGCTACAGGGGCTCCAGTATTACATTATGAAGAAGTAGATATTTCTATTATTCCACCTCGTAAACGCGATTATTCTGCGAAAGGGGACAATTAATAATGGTAACAGCAACTGAAACAAAAAAAGTACAGTTTGAAATACTACGTCAAAATACACCTGAATCAGAACCATTTTGGGAAAAATTCGAAGTAAATTATCGACCAAATATGAACGTTATTTCTGCTTTGATGGAAATACGTCAAAACCCGGTAAATGTGGATGGCCAAGCTACAACTCCTGTAACTTGGGATATGAACTGTTTAGAGGAAGTATGTGGAGCTTGTTCAATGGTTATCAATGGTCGTCCGCGTCAATCTTGTTCGGCTTTGATCGATCAATTGACACAGCCAATCAGATTGGCACCAATGAAAACATTCCCGGTTGTACGTGATCTTCAAGTAGACCGTACACGTATGTTTGATTCTTTGAAAAAAGTAAAAGCATGGGTTCCTATCGATGGATCATATGATCTTGGTGAAGGTCCTCGTATGCCAGAACGTAAACGTCAATGGGCATATGAACTTTCTAAGTGTATGACTTGTGGTGTATGTCTTGAAGCATGTCCAAATGTAAACAGTGGTTCTAACTTTATGGGACCAGCACCACTTTCACAAGTACGTTTATTTAATGCACATCCAACAGGTTCTATGAATAAGGATGAGCGTTTAAATACAATTATGGGAGACGGTGGCCTTGCAAACTGTGGTAACGCACAAAACTGTGTTGTTGCTTGTCCAAAAGGAATTCCACTTACAACTTCTATCGCTGCATTGAATCGTGACACTACTGTTCAAATGTTCAAAGACTTCTTTGGAAGCGACCGTATGGTTGATTAATAGAAATGCGTAAGCATATTGGTATGTTGCAACAAGCTTTGAGCTGAAGCTTGACAATAAATGCTATAAGAAAATCTGTGTAGAATATTATTATTCTATGCAGATTTTTTCTTTCTCTGTTACAATAAATGAATATTCATTCATTTTAGGGGGAGTTTTAATTATGAAGGCTAAATACATAGAAGATATTGCGATGTGGGAACAGGATTTCCAGTTTTATTCAGAGGTTAGTGTGCGATTTTCAGAAACGGATATGTATGGACATTTGAATAATACGGTTACATTTGCTTATTTTGAGTATGCACGAATTGAATACTTCAAGCATATTCAACTTATGAATGACTGGTTAAATCCAAAAGGAGAAAAAATTCCAGTAGTCGCTGATTTGCAATGTGATTATGTAAAACAAGTATTCTTTGATGAGAAGCTTCGCATATATGTAAAAGCAAATTCTGTTGGTTCATCCTCTGTGGATATACATTACATGGCAAAGAACGAAAAAAGTGAAATTGTCTTTATTGGCCGTGGATCCATTGTTCAAATTGATAAGAAAACTGGTCGTGCTGCAAAATGGTCTGACGAGGAAAAAGAAGTTTTTCAAAAGAGTATTAACTAGCCGTCACCTACCATCCCTGTGCTACATACGTTAGTAGGAGAGTGGATAGGGGGCTATGGCATTGTACGACAATAATCAGCATCGTTCGATTTTGACAAATAGAGAGCGTCAAATCTTTCAGTTACTAGTAGAAGATAATTCTACGAAGGAAATTTCAGCATTGTTATCGATAAGTGAGAAAACAGTTAGGAACCATATTTCAAATACAATACAAAAATTAGGAGTTTCGGGTAGGTCACAAGCGATTGTAGAATTATTACGATTAGGTGAACTATCGCTGAATTGATATGAATCCTTGCCATTTTCCTCATAACACGTCACAATAATAGAAAGTAGGTTATTGTTTTGAGGAGTGAAGGAATAGATGGCAGAAGATATAAATAAGACAATATTAGATCAGGATCAAGTCGCTTTTTTAGAAAAAGAGCTTCGACATATATCTGGAATCATTAAACAAAAAGGGCGACAAATTTTAAGTACCTACACTATTACACCTCCACAGTTTGTAGCACTTCAATGGCTACTAGAACTTGGTGATATGACTATCGGAGATTTATCCAATAAAATGTATTTAGCTTTTAGTACAACGACGGATTTAATTGATCGTATGGAAAAAAGTGACCTTGTAAAGCGTATAAGGGATGAACAAGACCGTCGTGTTGTTCGTATACATTTGTTAGAAGAGGGCGCACGAATTATAGAAGAGGTTATCGACAAACGACAGCAATATTTAGAGGATGTACTTCAACATTTCGATCAAGTTGAAGTTGCTAATTTATCTATATTATTAGAAAAACTACATCAAGAGATGAAGAACTGAGGAATTAGACGTGAATGCCCCAATTGGTGTTATAGACTCTGGAGTAGGTGGGTTAACAGTTGCGAAAGAAATTATGCAATTACTACCGAATGAAAAAATAATTTACATTGGCGACACAGCCAGATGCCCGTACGGTCCTAGAACTAGCGAAGAGGTACGGAAATTTACCTGGCAATTGGCTAATGTTTTGGCGAAAATGAATATCAAAATGCTTGTAATTGCGTGTAATACAGCAACAGCAGTGGCACTTAACTCTTTAAGTAATAAGATGCCTTTTCCGGTTATAGGAGTAATTTTCCCGGGTGCCCGAGCGGCGATTAAAGCAACAAAAAGTAATGAAATAGTAGTGCTAGGTACAAGCGGTACTATTAAAAGTGGTGCGTATGAGAAAGCTATTGCTTCTTTAAATACGTCTAGTAAAGTAATTCCATTGGCATGCCCCACGTTCGTACCACTTGTAGAAAGTAATGAATACGAAGGCGAATTTGCTCGAAATATGGTGATGGAAAAATTAGCGCCACTTAAGAGAGAGCAATTTGATACCGTCATTTTAGGCTGTACGCATTATCCACTTTTGCAAAAGCATATTGAAGAGGCAGTTGGGAATCATGTAAAAGTACTTTCTTCCGCTGAAGAAACTGCTCATGATGTAAAAGAATATTTAAACTACCATGAACTAAATAATCCGATTAAACATAAAGAAACACCAATATTTTTTACGACCGGCTCTGTACCTATATTTAAAACAATCGTAGAGAAATGGTTGGAAATACCAAGTGCAGATGTTCGAACAATTTCATTTAAATGACCCTGTTAGCTTGAGAATCCTCGAATAGCGGGGTCTTCTTTTGCTTGCAGGGGAACATTAAAAGGAGCTACTAAGCAGTTTGGTTAGCTGGCTTTTAAAAATAAAAGAAAAAGGACGAGATATAAAATGAAACAGATTATTATTGCTACTAAAAATATAGGAAAAGCCAAAGACTTTGAAGCTTTGTTTAACCCTTTAGGATATGAAGTGAAAACACTCCATGATGTCGCAGAAGAAATGGATATTGAAGAAACAGGCTCAAGCTTTGAAGAAAATGCATTAATAAAAGCTACTTCCCTAGCAAATCACTTACAAACAATGGTTATTGCAGATGATAGTGGTTTGGAGATTGATGCACTTGGTGGACGCCCAGGCATCTTTTCTGCCCGTTACGCAGGTGAAGAGAAAAATGATGATGACAATATAGATAAGGTATTAAAAGAGCTTGAAGGTATCAAAGAATCGGAAAAAACGGCAAGGTTCGTATGTGCAATTGCCGTGGCATCCCCAAACAAAGAACCTTTCACTGTTAGAGGAACGTGTGAAGGAGTAATTGGGACTGAAAGAAAAGGAACGAATGGTTTTGGATACGACCCAATATTTTATGTTCCATCTGAACAAAAAATGATGGCAGAACTAACAGCTGAGCAAAAGGGAGCTATATCCCATCGTGGCAACGCTATAAAAAAACTTTCATTGGGCCTAAAAGAAATAATTTCTGAAGGATAGGTGAGGTAATGAAGTTACTAATAATGAGTGATACGCATAGTGCAACTAATTTAATGGAACAAGTTATTGAACAACATCAACAGGAAGTGGACGCGATTATCCATTGTGGAGATAGTGAGTTAAATGCTAGTTACTTCTATAATACCCCTATCCGTGTTGTTCGTGGGAATTGCGATATGGATGATCGGTTTCCTCTAGAGGAATTGTTTACTGTCCAAGATTTAAAAGTACTTGTAGTTCATGGTCATAAATATAATGTAAAATCAACATTAATGCCCCTTTTTTATCGAGCGCAGGAAGTACAAGCCTCAGTAGTATGCTTTGGTAATTCGCATTTATTAGGAGCAGAAATGCAAGGAGGTATTTTATTTATCAATCCTGGTAGCCTACAGCAACCTCGTGGACGTAAAGAAAAAAGCTACGCAATAGCTGAAAATAAAGGTAATTCCTGGGCAGTTTCTTTTTATTCTGCTGAACATATAATGCTTGAAAAAGTAACTTTATAAATTTTTAGAAATAGTGTTGACTTAACTTCATTATCATTATATAATAAATCTTGTCTTTCCTATCAGTTTAGGTGGGGGAGTACTTGTCTCAGTAGCTCAGCTGGATAGAGCAACGCCCTTCTAAGGCGTCGGTCGGGGGTTCGAATCCCTCCTGGGACATACTAAATAAATACATACATAAACTGTTTGTGAGAAAAGGGATTCGGTTGGGGCTTCGGTCATCAATGCAGAATCCCTTTTTTATTACCCTTGAAGTTAAGTGAATATAGTACCGATATTATCTTCCAAATCAATCGAATGGAGGATTTTTGTTTACTACAGTAAAATAAGGTATATTATATTTGTTGGATAGATTCTCTTTAAGGAAAGAAAAGTAGGTGAACAAAGTGGGGAAATATCAATTGGATACCAAAGGTAAGCAAGCTGTGGCAAAGTATCATGAAAAATATAAGCCTGCCAAATTTGATAAAAAGCAGCAACTTGAAAAAATACGTGTCGAGTACTTGAAAAAGAAGCAAGAACAAACAGATAAATAATATGAAAGAAAATATACAAGTCGTTCATCTGCTAAAAGTGAGCAAAACAATTGTGAACGGAAAATCTTTTTGAACGTAGCTGATTCAGCAAATTCTAGGAGTCCTTTGTCTAAGGGCTCCTTTCTATTTTATTAAGTATGATTTTTGTATTACTAAAAGAATATTTAAAGTGAGCCTCAAAAGAGAAAAAGAGTTAAGCTTTTGAATTCCTATGATTTCTCTCTTTCGTGGAAGAGATAATCCTTGACGGTAACCTTTATAGTTTTTGAAGGAGTAAACAAACAAATTTTCCATAAAAACTTTCTTAGTTGTTTTTTGCGTTTATTATATGTTTCCAAAGTCTAAAGTATCGACTTGTTCTACATTTTTTCTAGACCTCATATACTTTTTTAAAAAGACGGAATATTAAGATATATCTAAAAATTATATTTAATTTATGAATAGCTTATTTTATAATAAATATAACTAAGGGGGAGGAGAAGAATATGAAAACTATTTTTATAAATGGAAAGATATACACGATGAATCCGAAGGAACCAGTTGTTCAATCCATCTATATGAATAATGAACGAATCGTAGATATGGGGTCAGATGAAGAGATTCAACTACAATGGGGGAGAGATGGAGCTAAAATTATCGATTTGGAAGGTAGGACTGTTGTGCCCGGCTTAATAGATAGTCATTTGCATATTTCGAGTGTTGGTATCAATTCTCAAGAACTGGATCTTACTAATGTAAAAACTACAGATGAATTATTGGATTCTATCAAGAAATGGGCAGTTAATATGAAACCGGGTGAATGGATTTTAGGTAGGGGTTGGGATGAAAATGTTTTTCCAAATAGAAGAATTCCGTCTATTGAAGAGTTAGATAAAGTTTCGTTGAATACGCCACTTTTTTTACCTCGAATTTGTGGACATGCTTTTTTGGTCAATAGCACAGCTTTGAATATATGTGGCTACCACTCAGATATGAACATTCCCTATGGTGGAACAATCGTACTAGATCCTATTACGAAAAAACCTAATGGCTTATTGTTAGAAACTGCATCAACAATCATTTCAAAGCATATTCCAGAAAAAAGCTATGAGCAATTAAAAAGTGCCTTGCAAGCGGGCTTGAAACAAGCTACTAGTTTAGGTTTAACAAGTATTCACACTAATGATCCGAATTATCTTGGAGGTGCGTTACAGACATATAGGTTATTTGATGAACTTATCAATCATGATCGAGTTGGACCTCGTAGTAATCTGTTAATAGATTATGATTATTTAGAGGAAATGAAGAACACCGAAATGAGCACAGGATATGGAAATGATAACGTTAGAATAGGAGCTATAAAATTATTTGCGGATGGAGCGCTAGGTGGGAGAACAGCTCATTTATCGGAGCCGTATCAGGATGATCCGAATAATGTTGGAAATGCGATGTACGATAAAGAGGTCTTATTCCAACTAATACGTAACATTAGACTGCAAGATATGCCAGTAGCAATACATACAATTGGAGACCAAGCACTTATTGATGTTCTTGATATTCTAGACCAATTTAAACCTACCAAATATCGTGATAGGCTCATTCATGTTTCAATATTAAATGAACATTTAATCCAAAGACTAAAAAGTCCTCATCGAATAGTTGATCTGCAGCCTAAATTTGTTTCTAGTGATTATCCTTGGATTGAGGATAGACTCGGAAAACAAAGAGCAGGTTTTGCGTATCCTTTTAAAAGTCTCCTAGATAAAGGGGTAATAAGTGCAGGAAGCTCTGATGCTCCTATTGAATCGCTAAATCCTTTATTAGGCATTCATGCAGCTGTAACAAGAAAGAAGGCTGGAGAAACCCATGCTGGATATAATGCGCAGGAAAAATTATCTATGTATGAAGCTTTTCACTTATTCACAGTTGGGGGGGCCAATGCAACCAATGAGGAAAACTTAAAGGGAACATTAGAACGAGGTAAGTTAGGAGATATGACCGTTTTATCTCATGACCCTTTTCGCATGGAAAATCCCGACGAATTATTGACAACCGAAACGGAAATGACCGTAATTGGAGGAGAAATAAGGTACCAAAGATAAAGAATCAAGAATCAGAAAACGGAGAGGAGTTAATTTTTTGGATACAATACTGGAAACGATTGTTGGTTGGTTATGGGGATTACCACTAATATTTACTGTCCTTTTTGTAGGAATATATTTTACAATTGGAAGTAAACTTTTTCAGTTTAGTTATTTACCGCATATTTTTAAAGAAACATTTGGGAAAATGTTTGGTAAAAAAGATAAAACGGAGGCTACAAAAGGTATATTAACACCATTTCAAGCTGTGGCTACTGCCATTGGTGGAAGCGTAGGGGTAGGAAATATAGGTGGTGTTGCAACGGCCATAGCAATTGGGGGACCTGGAGCAGTATTTTGGATGTGGACCACCGCTCTACTTGGTATGATCACGAAAACAGTGGAAGTAACCTTATCCGTGTATTACCGAAATACAGATGAAAAGGGTAACCCATATGGCGGACCAACTTATTATATGGAAAAAGGGCTTGGAGAGGAAAAGAATTTCAAGTATTGGAAGGTACCAGCAATATTATTCGGCTTAGGTATTTTCACTACATTTTTCATCACACTTCAAAACTATACAATTTCAGAAGCAGTTAGCTCTACGTTTGATATTGGAATGATTCCTGCCTCATTTATTTATTTGACTATTATTTATATTATTATTTATGGTGGTATCAAACGGATAGGTGAGATTGCTTCTTTGTTAGTTCCTTTTATGTGTTTGTTCTATGTGATTGCAGGCCTATTTATCATTTTTAAAAATTATTCTGAAATCATTCCTGTCTTTTCTTTAATTTTTGATAGTGCTTTTTCGGGAATGGCAGCAGTTGGGGGATTCACAGGAGCGGCAATTGCTCAGGTGATTCGTATGGGAGTTGCTCGTGCAGTATATAGTAATGAGGCTGGTTGGGGAACTTCTCCAATGATACATTCTACTGCAAAGACTGCCCACCCTGTGAAACAAGGAATGTGGGGAGCGATGGAGGTATTCGCAGATACGATTATCGTATGTTCTATCACTGCATTTACTATTATCATAACAGGCGCATGGTCTTCAGGTTTGGATGGTGCGGCTCTAACATTGTCTGCATTTGAAATCGGAATTGGTGAGTTTGGTAGAAATATTATTACGATTTCGATATTCTTATTCGGACTAACCACTTCTACAGGCTGGTACACGTATTATGAAATATTGTTAAGACATGTATTTAATAATGAAAAAAAACTTGCATTAAAGTATAAAATATTAACGCTGTTCAAATGGCTATATCCAATTCCGGGTTCATTAATGGTAATCTACGCGGTAATGAATGATATGCCAGGAAAAGCAGTTTGGTATTTTGCAGATATAACGACAGCAATCCCCACATTTGTTAACCTATTAGTTATTTTGTTCTTAAGCAAAAAATTCTTCGAACTTCTTCGAGACTACAAAGCCAGATACTTAAATATAGGAATTGTTGATCCTAATTTTAGTGTGTTTTACGAGGATAAAGTGAAAAAAGAAAGTAGTAAATAGTTATATAAAAAACAAAGACAAATCGTTGAATATGCGGTTTGTCTTTTTCTTGGCTCAGTTAATGTTATTGTTGAGTATTCGTTTAATATTGTGAAAATGGGTTGCCTCTATAATTTCGCACTAGGTATTTATGTTAGAATAAATATGAGACTGTGTAATCATTAACTTAAACAAGAGGCTATGAAGGCTTATAGGAGGATATTATGGCTTTAAAATATAAATGTTTAATCTTAGATCACGATGATACTGCCGTAAAAAGTACACCTGGAATACATTATCCATCATTTGTTGAAGCTCTTACAAATGTACGACCAAATGAGAAGGCTATTACACTTGATGAGTTCGTTAGGTACTGTTTCAATCCAGGTTTTTCTTCTTTATGTAAAGACATTATTAAATTCACTGAGGAAGAGCAAGAGCATCAGCAAGTGGTATGGAAAAAATATACCCAATCAACTGTGCCAGATTTTTATGAACTTTTTGCGGAGACAATTCAAGAATTTAAAAAACAAGGTGGTATTGTGACAGTTGTTTCTCATTCTGAGAGAAATAGAATTGAAAGAGATTATTCTATTCATTGTGGATTTGTGCCAGATGCAACCTTTGGATGGGAACTTCCTGAACATCAAAGAAAACCACATCCTTACCCCATAAAGGAAATTTTGAAACGCTTTAATCTTCAAGAAACTGAGGCATTAATGTTAGATGACCTTAAACCTGGAATGGAGATGGCAAGAAGTTGTAATGTAGATTTTGCGGCAGCTGGGTGGTCTCACATAATTCCTGAAATCAAGGACCAAATGAAAAAGGAGTCTAAATATTACTTCGATACAGTAGAACAATTCAATCAATTATTATTCTGTAAATAAATGTGTGACACCCCTTCAAAAGGGGCTATAGTAAAAAGGGTTTGGATGATTCTCCAAGCTCTTTTTTTAGTAAAATTAATTTTTATGTTTATTTCGTTTACAACCGGGAAACTAGATAGTGAGCCTATGAAGCTCAAAAAAATTAAAGGAGGAATTATTAGAATGCCAAACAACCAGGACAATCGCAACAGAAACAACAATCCAAATCAGTCAGTCAATGAAGCGGGACGTAACGGCGGGGAAGCAACCTCCAATAATCATGAAAATGAGTTTTATGAAGAAATAGGTCGTAAGGGCGGAGAAGCTCGGAACAAACAAAATGACTTTGACAAAAAGAATCAGGAAGAAACTGATGGACAAGACAAAAAGAGAAACGAAGACGATTATAACTCGATCAATAGTTAAAACCTAAAATGCAAAAAAACTAAATAGCAATGAAAAAGATGCACAAAGCCAAGGTGGCTTTGTGCATCTTTTTATTTTCCTGAAACTTTTCAATTGAAATCATATTCCTATTATCCTATAGTGTATCTTGTTGAAGAAGTAAAACCTAAGATAGTAAGGAGCAGTCAAAAAACTAAATGTTGAGTAGATACACTAATGACTATATTGAAGAGATTATCAAATCTGTTATGAATACAGTTAAGATGAATTTGGAATTAAGACAAGACCATTCTGGCGTAAACATGAGTTACAACTTTATTGACAACTATATAGGGGTGGATTTTGAACGCTTACTAAGTTCATGGGAGGAAACTCACACATCTATTTCGTTAGAATCATTTATAAAAGTGTTAACAATTCACGAACTAGGACACGCTGCGGATCGACTTGCATTACTTGAATCCTTGGAACGCACGATTGAAATTTTTCAGACGAAAAAAAGATATATATTAAGTGAAATCTATAATGATAGGTCCTTGCTAGCTATGCTTATAGAGGAACATGAAATGAATATTACATTTGAACAAACAGCTTGGGTTAATGCAGAACAAGTTAACCAGAAATATAATCTGGTTCATCAATCTACTTTTAGATTAGTAAAAAAACTAAGCTTAGAATCTTATCAAAAACTGTATTTAGAGGATTTAAAATTATACGAGAATCAGCTAGAAAACCTAAACGAAAAAACTGCGTAATTTAAACGTGGCTGGGACAGAACCCCAAAACAGCATTTTTCTTTGTGAGAAAAATGCTGTTTTTTTGCTGTTTACAAAATTGATTTCCATTCCAGGGACGCTTTCCACGGGCGTGGCCAGAGCCTGTAGTTTCAGGCGTCACGCTATTCCCATAGGAGTCGCCCCTCCATTCCAATCAATTTTATTAAATATCCATTATTTAGTAAAGGTTTCTCCTTATCCAATAAAATTTCTACTTCTGTGCAAGCCTCGTTTTCTTATAAAAGATAGTTTAAATTGTTTATAACCGTAAAGATAGGGAACCTTATTACTATCACAAAATATAATTTCGAAAAGAGGAGAGATTAATATGTCTTACCAAAATGAAAAGCGATACTCTGAAGATCCTAACACTACACAGGAGCAGCCAAGTAAAATCGAAGAAATAGAGAAAAGAAAAGAAAACGATAAAGAACGACGAGGAGAAGGGAATTATAAAGAAGATACGATTAGTACAGAAGAAGACGGTGGCTTGCGTCAATAATTATTTATATAAGATGTAAAGAGATGCCCCTAATTTGTTGCCGATTAGGCGTATCTCTTTTGTTGTATTAAAATTTCCAAACACAGATTGTATCTGTGTACACAGAAAAAATGCTATAGTATATATAATAAAGTACATAGATAAGCTAGTGAAGGTGGCGAGTTATATTGAAAAAAAAGGGTCATCCAATTTTAAAGGATGAAAACGTCATTATATTTCCAGGAATGGTCGAAAATTATATAGAAAATGGGCTAAAATTCGCTGAAGAGAATAATTTTGTACAAGCAGTCGCTTGTTTAGATGAGGCAAATAAATATAAAGAACTTAGTGATATGGTACAAAGTGTTTACATACTTTCTTTATTAGAAACAGGTAGGGCTAAAGATGCGAAGAAAATTTGTGAAACTCTTTATGAAAAAAAATCCCCTTTTTTTGAGCAAGTAATAGAATTATATTTGACGATATTACTTGATTTAAAGGAATACAAACAATTAAACGAAGTGTTAAATGGATTAATGAAAGATTCGACATATACTTTTCAACAAAAGAAAAATTTTAAACAGTTAAAAGAACTGAGCATCAAGTTGTTAACAGATACTACATATTCTACTGATGAAGACATGCAAACTAACTTTGACACTGATCTATTTGAGCTTAGTAATTTCAAAACACTACCTTATGGCAGGCAAGAACAGTTATTACAAGAGGCATTTCAAACAGATATTAAGGATATAACTAGGGAAATCATCACTATAATAGAAAGCTCAGATATAATCCCTACTATTAAATCACTTGCGCTTTTACTACTTGGCGCCGCTGGAGTGAACAATGAAGTAACCGTTGAAAAATTTGGTTTTAAAGAAACAGTTATTCCAACAGCACCACCAGAACGTACTGCAGTTGATCGTGTAGAACCTATAAAACGATTTATCGAGAACGCGTTAGAAAAAGATCCAACTAAGCTTCAAATGACGTTGGAAATGGTTCATCGACATGCTTATACCTTGTTTCCGTTTGACTGGGTAGGATATACTAATGAAAAAGTAGCTAACAGATATATTGAATATGTGGATGTGTTATTTGGTAATAGTGAATTGCAGTCGGATGAGTTCTTTAAATTGCTTATAGTACTAGAAGAATCATTAGAAGTTTTGAGTTGTGAATAATGTTGAAACTCTAGTCATCTATGCTATAATATACAAGTTGTCAATATAATTAGTGAAAAACTGCGCTGTATCAGTGTATGCAGGCTGCTAAATTATTGTAAATTATTATTTGGAGGTAGAATATATGTCAATGGATCAGACTGTAAAATGGGAAAAACAAGAAGGTAATACTGGTTTACTTACTGTAGAAGTTACTGCAGAAGAAGTAGCAAAAGGGTTAGATCAAGCGTTTAAAAAAGTAGTTAAACAAATTAACGTACCAGGTTTCCGTAAAGGGAAAATGCCTCGTCAAATGTTCGAAAAAATGTATGGAGTAGAATCATTATTCCAAGATGCATTAGATATCATTCTTCCTCATGCTTATGGTCATGCTGTTGAAGACGCTGGAATTGACCCAGTAGATCAACCAGAAATCGATGTAGTAACAATGGAAAAAGGACAGCCTTTAGTTTTCACTGCTAAAGTTGTTGTAAAACCAGAAGTAACTCTAGGTAACTATAAAGGTCTTGAAGTAACAAAATTAGAAGAATCAGTAACTGACGAAGAAATCGATGAGCAACTACAAAGCCAACAAAATCGTTTAGCTGAATTAGTTGTAAAAGAAGATGCAATCGTTGAAGGTGATACTGCTGTAATCGACTTCGAAGGATTCGTTGATGAAGTTGCATTTGAAGGTGGAGCAGGAACAGATTATCCATTGGAAATTGGTTCTAATTCATTTATCCCAGGATTTGAAGAACAATTAGTTGGTTCAAAAACTGGAGATGCTAAAGATGTGGAAGTAACATTCCCAGAAGAGTATCATGCTGCTGAATTAGCTGGTAAAGCTGCAACTTTTAAAGTAACTGTTAAAGAAGTTAAAGGTAAAGAACTTCCTGAACTTAATGATGACTTTGCTAAAGAAGTAGATGCTGAAGTAGAAGGTATCGACGCATTACGTGCTAAACTTAAAGAAGTAACTGCTGAAGAGAAAAAACAATTAGCTGCTCAAACACTTCGTGATACATTAGTTGAAGCTGCTGCTGAAAATGCAACAATTGATATTCCTGAAGCAATGATCGCATCTGAAACTGACCGCATGCTACAAGAATTTGGTCAACGTTTAGAGCAACAAGGTATGAACTTAGATCTTTACTATCAATTCTCTGGTCAAGATGAAGAAGCATTACGCTCTCAAATGACAGAAGATGCTAATAATCGCGTAAAAGTTTCATTAACTCTTGAAGCAATTGCTAAACAAGAAAACATCGAAGCTTCTGAAGAAGATATCAATGCAGAGCTAGAAAAAATGAGCGCACAATTCAATATGACGATTGAAGATATTAAGCGTGCACTAGGTAGTACTGACGTACTTGCAAACGATCTACGCTTTGCAAAAACAGTTGAATTCTTAGTAGATAACGCTAAAATTTCTTAATTTCAAATCAATACGGTTTTAATACAAATAGAACAAGGTACAGCACTTAAAACTGTGCCTTGTTCTATCATATACATAGCATTTTATTTTTAAAAAACATACTTAAACGTATTATTTGATTACTTGATGAGAATCTTGTAACATAATTGCTTGAATAGGGGTGAATATTTTGTTCAAATTCAATGATGAAAAAGGGAATTTAAAATGTTCTTTTTGTGGTAAGCCACAAGAACAAGTTCGTAAGTTAGTGGCAGGACCAGGCGTATATATTTGTGACGAATGTATCGACCTTTGTTCTGAGATTGTAGAAGAAGAGCTAGGAATTGAAGAAGAAGTAGAATTTAAAGAAGTTCCAAAACCAAAAGAAATTTTAGCTATTTTAGATGAATATGTAATTGGTCAAGAACGAGCAAAAAAATCACTTGCAGTTGCTGTTTATAACCATTACAAACGCATCAATTCCAACAGTGTAATTGATGAAGTAGAATTAGCTAAATCTAATATAGTATTAATAGGCCCAACTGGTAGTGGTAAAACATTACTAGCACAAACACTTGCAAGAATTCTAAACGTGCCATTTGCAATTGCAGATGCAACATCGTTAACAGAAGCAGGATATGTAGGGGAAGATGTTGAGAACATCCTTTTAAAACTAATTCAATCGGCTGACTATGATATCGAACGTGCTGAAAAAGGAATTATTTATATTGACGAAATAGATAAAGTTGCTCGGAAATCTGAGAATCCATCTATTACACGTGATGTTTCTGGTGAAGGTGTACAACAAGCACTTCTAAAAATATTAGAAGGTACTGTTGCAAGCGTTCCTCCACAAGGTGGTCGTAAGCATCCTCATCAAGAGTTTTTACAAATCGATACAACGAATATTTTATTCGTTGTAGGTGGAGCTTTTGATGGTATCGAACAAATCATTAAACGTCGTTTAGGCGAAAAAGTAATTGGTTTCGGAGCGGATCCTAACAAAGTGGAAGTTGCAGAAGGTTCGGTACTTTCTCAACTAATTCCTGAGGATTTATTGAAGTTTGGTTTGATACCAGAATTCATCGGACGTTTACCAGTACTAGCTAGCTTAGAGCAATTAGACGTGAATGCGCTAGTTCAAATTCTGACAGAGCCGAAAAATGCTCTTGCTAAGCAATATCAAAAAATGATTGAGTTGGATAATGTGAAGTTAACATTTGAAGATAGTGCTTTAGAAGCTATTGCTAAAGAAGCGATAGAACGTAAAACTGGTGCTCGTGGTCTTCGTTCTATCATCGAAAATATCATGCTTGATGTAATGTTTGAATTACCTTCAAGAGAAGATATTGTAGAATGTGTAATAACTAAAGAATCTATTACAGATAAAGCCAAACCTAAACTGTTATTAGCGGATGGCACAGAATTAGAAAAAGATAATGAAAAAACATCGGCTTAACTAGCCATTGACAAAGCTGGCTTCCAATCTGCGCGTGCTTAGCGCATGCAAGGATGTCAGCTTTTTCAACATAATAGGAACTTTTTTTGTAAGAAGCATTATTAATGAATTATTCGGACAGAATAAGCTGGAGGTGACTACCCAAATGGCTAAAGAAAAAGAAATATATTATCCAGTACTACCTCTAAGAGGTTTACTAGTTTATCCTACAATGATTTTACATGTGGATGTGGGGCGTGAACGCTCTATCGATGCACTTAATGAAGCAATGATTCGGGAGGAAAAGTTATTCCTTTCTGTTCAGAGAGATATGACCTTGGAAAAACCTGAGATGTCAGATCTTTATGATGTTGGTATAATTGCAAAAGTAAAACAAATGGTAAAATTGCCAAATGGTACAATGCGAGTTTTAGTAGAAGGATTGCAACGTGCTATTTGGGATGATTTTAATCGTCTTGATACTTTTGACGAAGTTTCTGTAACTGCATTTATTGAACCAGAAAAAGCAGATCAGGAAGACGAAGCACTCATGCGTACGCTGGTACATAATTTTGAAAAATATTCAAAATCATCTAAGAGTGTATCCGAAGAAACGTTCAATTCAGTTACTGATATTGAAGAACCAGGTCGTTTAGCAGATATGGTTGCTTCTCATTTACCTTTAAAAATTTCTGGTAAACAGGAAATTTTAGAAATAATGGATGTCAAAGAACGATTAGAATGGCTAATCGCTCGTTTATACAATGAACAAGAAATATTAGACCTAGAAAAGAAAATAAATACAAGGGTTAAGCATGCGATGGAAAGAACACAAAAAGAGTTCTATCTACGTGAGCAGATGAAAGCGATTCAGACGGAGCTTGGAGATAAAGAAGGTAAGACCGGTGAAGTTGCTGAACTAAAAAAACGTATTGACGAAGCTGGTCTACCTGAAGTGACGAAAAAAAATGTGTTAAAGGAATTAGACCGCTATGAAAAGCTTCCTTCACAGGCACCAGAAAGTGGCGTAATACGCAATTACATCGATTGGATTGTCTCTATTCCATGGACTAAAGCGACAGAAGATCAATTAGATATAAAACGTTCTGAAAAAATACTGGATAGAGATCATGATGGATTGGAGTCTGTTAAAGAGCGTGTGCTAGAATATTTGGCTGTAAGACAGTTGACGAAATCCTTAAGAGGTCCAATTCTATGTTTAGCAGGTCCTCCTGGTGTTGGTAAAACTTCCTTGGCTAAATCAATTGCGGAGTCTTTAGGACGTAATTTTGTACGAATCTCACTCGGGGGAGTACGGGATGAATCGGAAATTAGAGGTCATCGTAGAACATATGTAGGCTCTATGCCTGGACGTATAATTCAAGGGATGAAAAAAGCGGGAACGATTAACCCATTGTTTTTACTAGATGAAATTGATAAAATGTCGAACGACTTTAGAGGGGATCCCTCTGCAGCAATGCTAGAAGTTTTAGATCCTGAGCAAAATAATACATTTAGTGATCATTATATCGAAGAGACGTATGATCTATCAAATGTCCTTTTCATCGCTACAGCAAATGATTTAAGTACTATCCCTGGTCCACTTCGTGACCGCATGGAGATTATTTCGATTGCTGGATACACGGAAATAGAAAAGCTATCTATTGCCAAAAATCATTTATTACCAAAACAGTTGAAAGAGCATGGTTTGACGAAAAGTCAGCTACAGCTTAAAGATGATGCATTATTGGATGTAATTCGCCACTATACAAGAGAAGCTGGGGTTCGCAGTTTGGAACGGGTACTAGCAAATCTTTGTCGTAAAGCTGCACTTCAAATTGTATCAGGTGATAAAAAAAGAGTTTCGATTACAACAAAAAATCTAGAAGACGTTATTGGTAAACGAAAATTCCGGTACGGACAAGCTGAAACAGAAAATCAAATTGGAGTTGCTACGGGACTCGCTTATACATCAGTAGGAGGAGATACTCTACAAATTGAGGTTTCGTTATCAGCTGGAACTGGAAAACTTCAATTAACAGGTAAGCTCGGAGATGTGATGAAGGAATCTGCACAAACAGCATTGTCTTATGTGCGTTCAAAAGCGGAGGATTTTGGAATTGATCCAAAGTTCTATGAAAGTAATGATATCCATATTCACGTGCCAGAGGGTGCTGTTCCAAAGGATGGTCCTTCCGCAGGTGTTACAATTGTTACTGCTCTTGTCTCCGCGCTATCTAAGCGTCCTATAAAACGTGAAGTTGGTATGACAGGAGAAGTTACATTAAGAGGTCGAGTATTACCTATCGGTGGTTTAAAAGAAAAGACACTAAGTGCACATCGTGCAGGTTTGACGACAATTATTTGTCCGTCAGATAACGAGCGCGATATTGAAGATATACCAGAAAGTGTTCGCGAAGTATTAACATTCCATTTTGTTTCCGATGCTGAAGAGGTGCTTCAACTGGCTCTAGAGGAGGCATAATAATGAAAATCCATAATGTAGAATTACTAATTAGTGCTGTAAGACCAGCGCAATATCCAGAAGGGGACTTACCTGAAATAGCTTTGGCTGGACGGTCAAATGTAGGGAAATCATCCTTTATCAATAAAATGATTGGTCGAAAAAGCATGGCTAGGATTTCTTCAAAACCAGGTAAGACGCAAACGTTGAACTTTTATCAATTGGAGGAAGCATTGATATTTGTGGATGTTCCTGGTTACGGATACGCAAAAGTATCTAAAACAGAACGTGCTGCATGGGGTAAAATGATCGAAACTTATTTTACTTCACGTAATATATTGAAAGCTGTAGTGTTGATCGTTGATCTAAGACATCCACCAACAGCTGATGATTGCATGATGTATGATTTTTTAAAGCATTATAATATCCCATGTATTGTGATCGCAACAAAAGCAGACAAAATTCCTAAAGGTAAATGGGATAAGCATAAGAAGATAGTAAAAGAAGAACTTCAAATGGATAAAGAAGATCCGCTAATCGTTTTTTCTTCAGAAACAGGATTGGGCTTTGATGCAGCATGGGCTGAAATCGAAAGTAGAATTCTTTAATATTATTTGTATTTCAAGCGAGTTCCCAGAGCGACCTGTCGTTTAGGAGCTCGCTTTTTATTATGGCTCTACAATAAATGTTGGGGTCTTAAAACAATTAAGAGCATAAAAAATGCACAACATCTTCCAAATCTTTTATACTTGAATTGTCGAGAAACA
>FOUN01000044.1 GCA_900114885.1 Psychrobacillus psychrodurans | reverse complement strand
ATAAACTGTACCCTTTGTAAAGGACATTTTGAAAAAGGTTAGGCAACTTGTTGAAGCTGCTGTCTGTATTTTGCAGGCGGCAGCTTTTTTAAATTCCATTGGCCTCTATAATAATTGTAATATATCATATAACACTTCACTTCTTGTTTTACTTCTTCTAATGTTTCGCATTCTTTTATATTTGTTTCATCTTTAAAATGCCCAAAGAATGATTCTTGTGGAGCATTGTCCCAACAGTTTCCACGGCGTGACATTGACTGTCCAAGATTCATCTTTTTCACTAATTTTTGATAGGTCGGATTTGTGTAATGAAATCCCTGATCCGAATGAATAAAGGCATCATTTCGAATATGTGAATGACGACGTCTTAATTGGTGAAGTGTATCTAATGCGATGTCTAATGTAATTTTATCTGAGACTTCATACGCTAAAATTTCATTCGTCTCTGCGTCTTTAATCGTGGATAAATAAGCACGCTTTCCGCTTCTGTAGTTTAAATATGTGATATCCGTTAATAACACTTTTCCAGCCAACCCTTGTTTAAAGTTGCGCTGCAATTCGTTCGGGCATGTGCGATGTTCTTTTGTTGCTTTCGCCATGCGGCGATAGGGATTCGCTTTTCGAATTGGACAAACAATCTCAAATTTCTTCATAATGCGGCGAATACGTTTTAAGTTATATGTAATCTGGTACTGGTTTTGGAGTGTCATTTTAATTTGGCGTGCTCCTTTTTTGCGTCCTCGGAAATGATACGCCTTTAAAATGATGTTTTTCACCACCTCGTCCGAACCGCCTTTAATTGCACGTTTTTGAATGGATTTTTCATCAAAGTAATTGTAGAAACCTGATCGAGATACATCCATTACCTCGCAAAGATAACTTACCATACGCTTTAACTCATACTTTTTAATAATCTGGTTAATGAGTTCGAATTTTAATTCTGGCGCAATTTTTATTTCTTCTTCACCATCTGCCTTTCGAGTAAATCGAGCTTTTTTAGGAGTTCGTTCTCTGCCTCAAGTAATCGAGTCTTCGCTTCTAATCGTGCATACTTTTCCTTGAGACTTAGTTCTCGTTCAAGTGGGCGACCAGAACTATATTTCCGAGAATCTTCTAACCCAGTAATTCCTTGGTTTTGGTATGCTGTTTTCCATCGAGCTGCCGCTTTATGAATGCGTGTCATCCCCATCATTTCGATATCAAATCCTGCATCTTCAAAAATTTCACGCGGAAACTTCCCAAATTCATTTTCAGTAATAAATAATCGTTTAAATTCATCTGTGTACGTAATCGCTTTATTGCTTACAGCTTTTACATATGGATTCTTTTTTAGTTCTTTTTGTTGGTTAGGTGTTAAATAATTTTTAGTCATAATTTATCGCTCCGAATACTGTTTTTTTCATTATAAACAAAAAGACCCTATAAGATGACCTTTTTTAAAGTGTCTATCTTATAGGGTACAGTTTA
>FOUN01000023.1 GCA_900114885.1 Psychrobacillus psychrodurans | reverse complement strand
AAATTCTTTTAAATTGTTGTCCGTCTATCATTTCCTCCATATTATCAATAAATCCAGTAATGCCTTTAGGGAGTATCAATAAAATCACCTCTTTATCTATTCTATCTTCCTCAATTATTGCCTAAGCTTGTTCAACTAAGCTGCCGCGTTAGTTCAATAAGGAAAAAGGCTTTACTCCTTCTTGAAGTAAAGCATCCGTTTGGTGAACATGTGAGTCTCTTAAAATTTACTTTTTACTTAATAACTACTGTATTATTTTTTAACAGTTTTTCAGCAAGTTTAATATTTTCCTTTAAATAAATAGGTAAATCTGAATTATTTAGAATCTGCTGTGTAGTCATCCAAATAACCTCGTCAACTTCATCAGGACTCTTAGCAAATGCTTCGCCTAATTCGTGGTCGCAGAGAAAAACAATGTCAACCACATTTATGCCTGAATCAGTAACGAATGATGAGCTATTAACATACCTAAGATTTGAAACCTCTATCCCAACTTCTTCAGTGATTTCTCTTTTTAGTGTCTTTTCTAAAATGTCTGATGAGGTTCCTTCTTTTTCTACCTTTCCACCAACAAGAGACAGTAAACCTCCAGCATGTTCTTCTTTTTCACTACGTCTTATTAACAACCATTTTTCACTCTTGTAGATTGCACCTTCTACATTAACAATAAACACAATACTCCCTCCAAAAATAAAACTAAAGTGTATTTCTATAATTCGAAAAAAATGCTTAGATGCTTGTTCAACTAAACTACTGCTTTAGTTCAATGAGAAAAAAGGCTTTACCCCATCGTGAAGTAAAGCACACCGTTAGTTGAAGAAGAAAAGTGAGCTTATTCAACAATATCAACCGCTAACGGAATTAAAACGGCAGGCTTTGAAAAAGCGAAATGGTTAAAACTAATGCCGATAAAGTTCCTGCGGACAGTAAGGTTATCATTATTGGCCATTTTATTTCTTTTGAAGGTTTTGCAGTTTCTCGGGAAACCGCAATCCAAATCACAAAAGAAACTATGGCTACAATGGCAATAACATCTTTAGACATACTTAATACCCCCTTGATTTATATTTCGCTTAAATTATTACACGTATTATTCAGTTAAAAATTCTCCGTTTGTTGAACACACGTTAAATAACACTATAAAACTAACCCGCTGAGCTACTTCAATAAGAAAAATGCTGTACTCTTTCTTGAAGTAAAGCACCCGTTACTTGAATACATTTAGTAACTATAAGTGTTTATAAGCTATATATTTTTTTTCATTAAAATCTTTATACTCTACACCTACTATTTCACCTGAAAATGAATAATGGAATATGAGTTGCTCATTAACCATTTCGGTTAAAAAAGTTGTTTTTGATTTATTGTGACTGACTGGCACAAGTTTAAATTTATATAATACCCCGTACATTTTAGGAACTGTTAAATACATTTCACCATTATTTATAGAGATGTCTAAAATTTTGCTCTCTTCATTTTCAATAAAATACTTCCCAGCAATAAGTTCTGTGTTCGAAAAGTTGATTGGTTGGATAGGGAGAGGTATTGATACATGTTCATCAAATATTACCTTCGCCAACTCTTGAGTTAAATGTGTTACAGGTGTAACGTTCATGTTGCTTAAAAAGATTATCGTAACTTGTTCATCAGCAAATCTAAGAAAATCGCTATAAAAACCACTAATATCTCCAAAATGGTGCATACATTTTCTACCCAACATTTCAGATACTACCCAACCAGAAGCGTATGAACTAAGGTTTGCTGTAAACATTTTTTCCATTAATTCTTTGTTAAGGAGTTGAGATGATTTTAATGCCTGGTCCCAAAGGAATAAATCTTCTGTTGTAGAATATAAACCATAGGCTCCTAAAGGGAATGATAAATCTGCGTATGCTGAGTGAATTGGATTTCCCCAGAATGTATAACCAGAAGCTAAATCTACAACTATCTCGATCCCATCATCACAGCCTGTATTAATCATACCTAAGGGGCGACATATTTGTTCTTGTATGTACTCTGCATATGACATACCTGAAACTTGTTCAATAATTGCTGTTAGTAATGTGTATCCTGAGCTTGAATATTCGAATTTTTTTCCAGGTTCGAAGTTCAATTCAAGCTGTTTAAATGAATCAATCAGTTGATGTAAAGTCATCGGAAGTCTCATTGTTTTTGGCCAAAAATCGGGAAAGCTCGTGAAATTTGGAATTCCTGTTGTATTTGTTAAACAATGATAAATTGTAATTTTTTTACCTTGTGGATAATTTGGAAGATACTTCCCTATACAATCATCTATACTTAATTTCCCTTTTTCGTGTAATTGAAATATACTCATAGCTGTAAAAGCCTTAGTAAGTGAGCCGATTTTAAACTTAGTAGTAGGTTTATTGGGTACAGCATGCTCCCAATTTGCCATACCAAAACCTTTGTTCAAAAGAATATTATCGTTAGAAGCTATTAAAATTGAACCATTCAAATAACCATTTTCTTCGTATCTTTCTATCCATTTACCTAGCCGTTCCTCCGCTATCATGTAATTCCCCCTTCCCCTTAACAAATTTAATATTACTAACCAACCCACTACGATAATTGAACATGAGATGCCCTTTTCCCATCGAAGTAAAGCACTCCGTTAGTTTAATAAGAAATTCCCTATGATTCCAGTAAAAATGTTTACCAAGATCCAAACATTGTTCTTAACTCAGAAAGATTTTCCCCTAACCAAATCATCTCATTTCGAAATTGTACTTCTTGATACCTATCTTGATTGAGATTAGGACATATCCACCAAACACTTTCTAAGTACCACAACAAATAAAGAGATCGAACAAATACCCCTTTTTCAAGGTTTCTCTTTGTTTTATACCCTTCCAAAAAAGCTTTAGCACTATTTGAATTAAAAGCATTACCATTCAATGCCCCTGACATAATTGCCCTTGCGATGTCTAATTCAGGGTAATCAAAAGCAAAACGGTCAAAGTCAAGAATTGAGGATAACTGATCACCAATAAATAGAATATTATCAACCCATAAATCACGGTGTGACCAACCTGTCTCACAGGAGCTAATCATGTCTAAATTAAATTGTTTAGTTGCTTTAATTTGTATTTCCACCAACTTTAAAAAGATATCGTTGTTTTCGCCCGTTTTATTAAACGATATCCAATAGTCTAAACGTTGTTCAACACTTGGAGGAATAAATTTCGGATTTCTATCATTGTTGTAAGTCCCATCATTTGAAACATTGTGCATATGAGCAGTCATTTTACCTAGACTAAACATCTGTTTCTCATTTAAAGTACCAGGTAGAAGATTTTTTCCATCTACATACTCCATGATAATAAATCTTTCCCCACTTGAGCTTTTATGTATGACATTATCTTTGTATTCTAATACTCTTGGACATAGAGTTCCATTTTCGAACTGTCTTAACTGTTCACGCAAAGCAAGATCTTGTTCCAAAATAATTTCCTCGTAATTGTATGAAACATACCGTTCTTTACTTATCTGCTTAATTAAAAGTAATCCTTTTTCCGTTTGAACTTTCCATTTTAAATTTAAAAATCCTAGATTAATTGGAATAGGGTTCTTTAAATGTATACCGAACAAACACTCGGTTGTTTCTCTTAATTCCACAAAAATATCATTAGGTAACTTCTTTACAATCATATAAATTCTCTCCTCCCGAATATTCTTTTTCAACTAAACTCCACTGTTAGTTCAAAAAAAAGTGCAACACCCTGCCCTGAAGTAAAGCATCCCTTTTGCCCGACAATTTACATATATTAACTTATTCAACATAGTCGCAGAAAAACCTTCTTCAACTAAATGCTCCGTGAGTTCAATAAGAAAAAAGGCTTTACTCTTCTGGAGGTAAAGCACACCGTTACTTTAAGTACATTCGAAACCGACAGTTATCCAAAATAATTATGAAACCACCAACCAACAAGAGATATAGCCCCTACTCCCCAAGCAGTGGTACCCCATATCCACCAAATTACAGATTTAGCTTTTGATAAATTTTCCTCGTCTTCCATATTTGCTTTTATAAAAGCGACCTTACTTTCCATACCTTTTTTCATAGAAACGAGAACAACTAATCCGAGTAGCATGAAACCAGTAGTTATCCAGAGTAATAAGTCCACCTTCTATACCTCCTTTTTTTATGAATTACTTTCCTTTCAATCTTCTTTATTCATTTAATCTGCTGCTTTACTTTAATACGTTTGAAACAAATAGATGTTCCAATTTTATATAAATCTTCCATTTATAATAAGTAAAAATCTATATAGCTTATTGAACTAAACTGCTTCGTTAGTTCAATAAGAAAAAATGCTTTACTCCTTCTTGAAGTAAAGCATCCGTTAGCCATCCATGTAGCGCAAAATCAGCGCTACACCACAGAGAATGAAAATGTGAAAACCTGGGTATAGGATACTACGGCTGGGAGAGGAAGGTCGATGAACTATGGTGCCATAAAGCCCATCCGTTAGTCTGACTCCAACGACCACGGTGCATCACAGACTGTCGCTCCATTATGGGAAGCACTCATGGGAGATTAATCCTACTCTGGTTATTGCACCAGCCTCCAATACTATTGAGCTGCGTCCGATTTCGTATTGCCTTTTTCTATAAATCGAAGATTTTAATTTTCATGGGAGTTGAAGGAGCTCTAACGACTATGTAACAGGTTATTTAATTTAATTAATGCTTCATTTATTTCTTTACTTAGTTGTTGTTCTGATATTTCGAATGGAGTCTCTTGTCCAGGAAGACACTCATGCCAGTAACAATCTGCTGATTCAAATACCCCATTCAAAATTTCAAATAAGGGCTTGCCCATTATATCATCCGATTCTTTAAACACTTTAAAATATTGTGTTTGAAATTCATCTGCTGACATCTTCTCTTCTAAAAAATCCACCATCAATTTTTTGTATTTGTTTATGTCCATTTTCCATTTTCCCCCTCAAAATAAGCAACTTTTATTTTCTTCTCTCTACTGCTTTACTTGCTTTATTATTGTACTAACCTGCCACATGAGTTCAATTAGAAAAATGCTTTACTGCTACTTGAAGTAAAGCATCCGTTAGCCATACATGCAGCAAAAAAAAACGCTGCACCACAGAGGATGAAGATTGTTGCAGAACGGGTATAGTTTAGTATGGCTGGCGAAGAAAACAGTTTCCCGTCATTCTGCGTTCCATCTACCGATTTGTACCAGACTATAAGTTCCTCTTTACCCATAGACAAATTTTATCCTAAGAGCTCACACTGTGGAAATCGCACATTCTTATCAGTTCGGTGCGATGAACTTTTGGTAAATAATCATTCCATTTCGCTAGACTTGGGGGTGTATTTCCACATATAGCTTATAGCATCAGTTTCGGGTGACAACACTTGAGTCAACGTTCTTTATTTTCCAAGTACCTTACAACGTAGCTATACGTTCTATACGTAGGTGCTTCCTTTAAGCCTATGAAGTGGATACCGTCATTGTTCGGTATAGTGTATTTCATATAGTGCATTTTAAATTCAAAGGATCTATACTTTTTTCTTTCCAATGCGGAAGCGACTTATCTATGGAAACTGATACCCTAAATATAACACACAATATTTAGAAAAGTGTTGACATTCAGAAATAGGTAATGATATCCTATAGTAGTTGGATATTCAAATTAGAAATGGAGGTACGGAAAATGACTACATTTAGAACTATAAAAAATAATCGTATAGTGATTCCGTGCCCAACCGCAAATAATTTTTTTGTAAATAATTAATACGGACGGCATGTTATGCCGTTCTTTTCTATGAGCACACGCTTATGTAAAGAAGCGTGTGCTCTTTTATGTGCATTTTTATAAAATTGGTGTTTTCACGCATTGCGTGTTGCATATATAAACAAAATAACAAGATAAGGAGTGTTGGTGATGATAATCATGAAACAGCGAAGAAAGTTATTAAAAAAGGAATCTCTCGAAAGTGGGTAGCGTCGGTTGGGGAAAGAAAAACCCCGGTTGATTAAAATGATGCAATTGGCTTAATCGGAAAAATAATAAATGAAGGAGGAGAAAAAAATGATGATACCAAAAATGAGTGGTAAGCAGATTAATAAATTTGTAGCTAAAAATAAATTGGAGTCGCCAACACACTATTTGGGTGAAAAGTGGCTAACAGGAATGGTTCTAGCCACACCTTAACAATATAATTGGACTTCTCCTTAAGGAGAAAAATAATGTTAACGATTAACGATATAGAATATGCAAAGCAACGGATGGCTGACTTGGAAAAGGAAGCAAGACGATATAAATTAGGACATAACTATCTATCTAGAAAAAAGAAAATCCAAAAATCTTTTTTGAAAAGATTCTTCAGTTATTTTACACGCGTAAATTTAAAATAATCTTCAGAATTGGTAATGATAAGTTGTCATAAAGTGAAACTTTAATATATTACTTAATAATGCATGTATTAAAATAAAAAAATACTTTATCTTAATTTACTGAAATAAACAAAGAAAAGCACTGCTAGATGCAGTGCCTTTTTTTTTTATGTTTTCTACCAGCTTTAAGACTATTTAGTTCAATAAGAAAAAAGGCTTTACTCCTTCTTGAAGTAAAGCACCTCTAGTTTTAGTATACATTTTCACAAATTGGATTATAGAGAAACTTATTGTTCATTTTTCTTGCTGATATCAGATTTTTTTATAGTAAATCGTACTGACAATGGTCATTAATAAAAGAACAATGCCTCCTATTAAAAAGTATAATGAGAGAGCTTGTTTTTCTCCCCACCAGTTATATGATTGCAATAGCGTTAGCATTACGGTGAAGTAGGCAGTGTATATTTGCCATTTCGAAGCATTTTTGAGCATATGTAACCTCCTATTGAGTTTATTACTGGTATTACTAAGTCAACAAGGAAGGCAAAAACCCATATTAAGCATTCAACACCCGTTACTTAATAAGCCATTACTACTCTAAATCCTGTTTATCGCATTGATTATTTTCCTTTTGGTATTAGATAATCCAACTTCATCTACTACAACTTGTTCAGATTTTTCGGTATAAAAGTTCGCAAAATTTTGTCCTTCATATCTCGGAACAACGTGCATATGAAAGTGAGTTAACTCATCAAAATGACCTCCATTTTGACAAATAGTAATACCATCAGGATTAAACAATTCCTTAATTACCTTTGAGAGAAGCTTTGCAGCCTTCATTATTGAATTAGCAGTATTTTCATCCAGTTCATCAAAATACCTTACATGTTTTTTAGGTAATATTAAGATATGCCCTTCGTTATATGGATCATGGTCCAAGAAACAACTAACATAGTCATCCTCCCACACTACATTAACTGGTTCCTGTTTATTCGCTAAATTACATCCGAAACATTCCACTTAAAAATACTCCCTTTCGTTTATTTTTCTCTTCAACTAAACTACTTCTTTAGTTTAAGTGTAACATTTCACAATACATATCTGAGAATAACTAAATATTTTAGACATAAAATAGACCATCGATATGATGTCCCTATTTCGTTAAAGCATCCGTTAGCCATCCATGCAGCGCAATATCAACGCTACACCTCAGAGAATGGAAATGTGAAACCTGGGTATAGGATACTACTGCTGGTAGAGGAAGGTCGATGAACTTTGGTGCCAAAGAGCCCATCTGTTACCGTTAGTTTAGCTTTCCTTATCTTTAAGCATATTTTTAACTATAGAATGGCTAGTCGTAACGGATGTTACTTCTTGAGTACTCTTTTCTGGTTTCTTCTGCCCACTTTCTCTGTGAATATCATGTTGGAAAAAACATTTTGAAGTATAATGAAAACATACCGGAATATTAAATACTCAAGTTTTGTTGAAAGAGGAGCTGAGCTACATATGTTTGATTGGAGAAATGTTTTTCGAGGAATGGCCATGGGAATAAGCGATTTAATCCCTGGTGTCAGTGGAGGAACCATTGCGGTTCTTTTAGGAATTTACGATCAGTTTATTAATGCCATTAGTGGAATAACTACAAGAGAATGGAAAAAGCATATTCCATTTTTATTCACTCTTGGAGTTGGGATGATTTCAGCAATTCTTATACTTAGTCATGCAGTTGAATGGTTACTTGAAGAATACCCAGAACCAACAAACTTCTTTTTTCTTGGTCTAATTGCTGGAATTCTTCCTTTTTTGTTGAAGGAAGCAAGTTCCCATGGGATGTTTAAAACAAAACATATAGTCGTTTTTTTAATCGGTGCCGTTTTAATCGCAAGTATGGCATTCTTCAAACCAATTGAAACCGGCAATTCGATAGAAACTCTAACACCGCTGTCTATCATTGGGTTATTCTTAGCAGGTGCTTGTGCAAGTATGGCTATGTTGCTACCAGGAATCAGTGGTTCATTTATTTTATTGATTATCGGTGTCTATCATACTGCCATAAACGCCATTACCACCCTGAACCTTCCTATTATATTTATAATTGGATCAGGAATTGCATTCGGATTTATTTTTAGTAGTAAAGGAATTAGATTTTTACTATCCCGCTTCCCTCTCTTAATGTACGCCTTAATCCTGGGATTGGTATTCGGTTCACTCTTTGTTGTCTTTCCAGGGTTAACACTTATATTAAGTAATATTTTACTAAGCTTAGGCGCTTTTTTTATTGGCCTTGTTATAGCTATTTTGCTTGGAAATAAAGAATAAAACCGACTATTTGCTTAAAACTATTTTTTACGCTTGTAAAATTCTACGATTTCCTTGCTTATAGTAGTCCATGTACTACTGGTTCGTCTGGGACTCCGAGATTTCACTTCAAGTATCTTCCTTATTCCGATAAACTACCTCTACTTATTCACACAAAAAAGACTATTGCATAAAGGAAGTAATAGAAGTTGGGTCTATTCGTTTAGCAGAAGTTGTAGAAAGAGAAGGCTTTGATGGCCAAAAGAATCTGATTTTAATTAATCAAAAAACCAACTATCCAAATGGAATAGTTGGTTTTTGGGTTACAGAGTTAATTTCAGCACCTGTCTTTATAGGATCCTACGCTTTCTTTTTTGGGCTTGCTTCTTTGTCATCTAATTTAAACTCTTCAGTTACATCATCCATGATATCTTTTGTAGAATTTTTAAATTCTTTTAATGTTTGTCCGACTGCTTTACCTAATAGAGGTAATTTAGATGGTCCAAAGACGATTAAAGCAAGGATTAAAATGATTATTAGTCCTGGCATACCAATGTTTTGCATGAAGGTTCCTCCTCTTTTATCCTATAAATTATAGTTGCTTGTTCCTTTAACTACTGCTCTAAACTATGATTCTCAAGCTCTTGTTTTGCTAATTGTTTTTTATAACACCAGCTGGAAACTAGAATACTTATTTCAAACAGCAATAACAACGGAATGATAATGATAATTTCAGAGATGAATTCTGGAGGGGTAATGGTTGCCCCTACCACTACTAGTACAAGGTAAGCTATTTTTCTCATTTTTCTCAACCAATCGGGGGTTATAATACCCAATTTAGTTAGGAAAAGTATAACAACCGGTAATTCAAATACTATTCCAACGGGAATTACTAAGTTAAACATAAAAGTGAAATATTGTTTCATCCCGTATGTTTACAAAGCCCCAATTGAACTATTAATATTTGACATAAAATTTAGCATCAGAGGTAATAGTATGTAATAACTAAAACTAATCCCGAGCAAAAAAAGAAGGAATGCCACTGGAATGTAATAGGCCGTTCCTTTTGCCTCGTTTTCATTTAATCCTGGTCTTACAAATAACCATATTTGATGTAATGCAATTGGAAGAGTAACTAAGATAGCTAATACTAATGCGCATTTAACATAGATCATTAAGCCATCTGTATAACCAAAAACATTCCATTCCACATTAATAGATGTTGGTTGCTGTTTTATAAACATAAGAGTTTTTGGAGCTAGCCAAAAACCTAAGGCAAGTGAGAGAATAAATATCGATATAACAATAATAAGTCTTTTCCTAAGTTCTGTTAAATGTTCAACAAGTGTCAGTTGTTGTTCTTGATTCATGTTTGATATCACCTCATTTTCTCAAATAAAGGGGGGGCTTGTTCATACAATGCTGTATGTCTCTACACCCCATAAAACCCAGTAAATGTTCTTTTGTACCGACTCCACATTATACTCTTTACGAGGCAGTTGTAAATGAAAGTTTAGTCAGTTCAATTTGGTCTATATCAAGATTAGCATTAGTAATCAGCAGGATAAACCCGATCATATAGCTAACTCCTGGTCTCCGTATTAGCGGGACCCCTGGCTGCTGTAAATAGAAAGGATCTTCAGGATGCTAAATGTACAAATAATTAACAAAACCTATTTATCCAGCCATTTCAAAAATGTATAACCCATATTGAAGTTCTCCTAACAAAATCAGCCATTACCCCTTTTCTTGACTCACTGATAAGGGACCTGGCTCCTGATTCGCGGAATCCCCTTCCAAAAAAGAGTGAATCGCCTCTTTATTTTTCTCAAAATTGATATCCAGCGCCTGATCTACCCCTTCATACCTTACATCTGTATAAGAATTCTGGATTGGGATGGTCAGTGTTTCAACCTCTTCAGGCAGGTCCATGTAAACACTCTTTATAATGGTGAGAAGTTCTGAGGTTTGAAGATTCGTCTGAATATATGGCTGGGCAGTTCCAATCAGTTTGGGCAGCTTTACCACACCATTTGTACTCAGTAATTCGTCCTTTAACGCACTAATGACCTGCTGTTGGCGCCTTACTCGACCAAAATCTGCCTCTGCATCCTTCCTGAAGCGGGCATACCCCAATAATTCCTTCCCATTAAGCCTATGCAATCCAGGCTCCAGAGAAACCCCGATATTTGCAGACATCTTTTTCTCAACATCGATTTCAATTCCCATTGGAGCAAGAGCATCCACCATTTTTTCAAAGCCTGTAAAATCAATCAGTGTATAGTATTCAATATCCAAGTCAAAATTGTTTTTTAGCGTTTCACGTAGCAATTCCGGCCCGCCCAGATAGAAGGCCGTATTGATTTTGTAGTTCTTATACCCGGGGATTTCTGTGTAAATATCCCGCATGATAGAGATGATCTTAGCCGTCCCTTCCTTCGGATCATATTGTGCAACCATAATGGAGTCCGTACGGGATTTTCCCTCAACTGACCGTGCATCAACTCCCAGCAACAGGACATTGACTTTGTCATCGAGACTTTTCTCCCCATTGAATTCATATTCCTGATGCTCCACAGATTCTGCCATACGCACACCCGCTTGGTATTGATAGACAAAATATCCTATCGCAGCCACACACACAACCAGTAAAGCTGCTGCAACTTTAATAACATTACTTTTTCTTTTATAGCGTTTTTTTCTGCTCATATTTTCTTCAATCCTTTTTATTTGCCACTGTATGTATTTATTTTTTCAGTGCCATTTCAATCATGACCCAATTGATGACCAGTGCATCGTCTATATAACCGATCGGAAAGATATAATCCGGAATACAGTCAACAGCCGAGATAAAGTAGAGGAGGGCACCGCCCATTAGGGCAATCTCCCATTTTGTCCCCCTTTTAAGGGAAAATTTTTCGTACATGTCCTTTAAGTAATGAATAAAAGGGCCAATACTTCCAACTTTTTCTATCTTCTCCTCAAACTCGTTCCTGATGATTTCTTCCCCTTCCTCCTTTTGCGAAAGCTGTTCGTATTTATCTAATTCCTTCCTCACATCTTCCATCCGAAACTCTTTATCTACTAATTGAGTAGATTCAAGGATAACTTGAATTTGGGCAATCGACTCATTCAGCTCCGTCGGCTTTCGATCAACCGAATACCCTGCTGCCTCATATAATAGGGAAATAGAAACTCCAAGGTGGTCCGCAAACCTCTCCAAATGCTCAGGAGTCGCTTTGCGTTTCCCATTAATAATTTTTGAGATAATGGCTGTATCGATTCCAGTCATCTTGCTTAATTTCCTCATGGATAAAGACCGCTCCTTAAGTAAGTCCTTCAGTAGTTGGCCTATTTCATTGCTTTTTTGTTCCATATTCATTTTCCTTCCTAACTAGATCAATCTTCTACCAATATACAAACAATGTTGACATTTTGTCAACATTGTTTGATTTTGATCTGCTAAAAAGACCCAATGTTTTTAACTAACAAATTCCAGCCTGCTTTTTGCTTCATAAACAATTGTTCTTAACTTTTTTACCCTTGCAATACGCTATCCAGCCAAATAAGGAGCAAGTCGTACAGACCAATGGGAATGGACTGTACATCTTGTGTGACAGATTGCCCGCAACACTAATTTTTCCATAGTTTGAAACTGAGAGCTTCACCACCTAGAGATAGAGATCTACAAAAGTTTTAAAATACCTCATTTACTTATAAATAGGCTTCACCGTAGTAGTTTAAATGGCAAAAACAATTAAATAACAAATATAAAGGAGCTCTATTTATTACGAAATTCGAGCTCTTTCTATACTTTAAAATTCAACTAAACTGCTGCATTAGTTCAAAAAAAAAGACTTTACTCCTTATTGAAGTAAAGTACCTGTTAATTGAATAAGATTATTCTATAACATTTATTAGTTGTTCTGTTGTAAGTATAGTAGCGAATTCTTCATTTAAAGTAGCTAGAGAAGTATCATGTATAGTATCGGCATCATAATAGTTATCATTATGGTCTGTCATACCAAAGGCTGCTGTTGCATCTGAAATAAGATATGTATTAAAACCTAAATTCCCACTCATTCTTGTAGTCGTAGATACACAATGGGGCGTAGTTAAACCCGTTATTATTAATGTTCTTATATCGTTTAACAGTAAAAACTCTTCTAAATTTGTACCAATAAAACTACTATTCACTTTCTTTGTTATAATTATCTCTTCTTCAATAGGTTCGACCAATTCTTTAATAGCAAACCCCTCATTCTTTGGATGGAACACAGAGCTAGGATTATCGGACATATGTTGAATATATATTACTTGCCACCCTTTCTTCCTCCACAATGTTAGTAACTTTCTAATATTATCTTCCGCAATTAGGTTGTTGCGTTCTCCCCATTTTTTATCATCAAAAGCTTTTTGTACATCTATTATAATTAAAGCATTATTTTTAATATCCAATATAATTCCCCTCTCACTTGTGCTAAGCAGTCTTTCTGATTCTGGATTAACACCTACAAAATGTTTGTATGCATCATTTATAAATGATGGCGATACAAATCCAATTTTAAATGCAGATAATACTTCTTTTTCTTTAACTATAAACCTTGTTGACTGGGGATGCTCGAAAAAGGTGAACAACAAAGCCTATAGAGTTCAAATTAGAAGTCAGGTCTATGTTGTTTTAAAAACTACGTCGATTTAAAATTCCCGCCCTTGCTTTAAACCCTTTTAAAGGACTTCCCTGTAACCCTACTGTTCTTAATATAATTCTTCCATTTGTTATACTTCTCTATAATAAAATGACTTACACTTAGGCAAGTCATTTAAAGTATAATTATAAAGGTAATCTTTTTCATTTTAATTTAAACCTCTTTAAATGACCCCCTTACATAACACCCCATAGTAGTTCAAGAAGCAAAATCACATGTTTAGAGCTCAAATAAATGTGTTATTGAAGCTCTATTATACGTTTATATTACATTCACATAATATCGAAAATGATAAGGAACACATTTTCAGAAAAATAAGCTGAAAAAAATGTAGAAAATTCCTCACTTGCGATAGTTCCTTATAAAACCAAATAAAACTACTTATAAACTAAACAGTTAGCACTGTTCTTTTGGATTTTCTTCCCCAAACTTGACGATATAATCTAACAAGAAATGGAACAGGATAAGAGGTATAATTGAGCCTAAAGAGATATAAAGAATAGAGAATAATATTCCAAAAATTGTAGTTCTAAAAACTCCCTTTGTAAAACCTTGATAGGTGTGAGCAAGTCCAAACAATACTGAAGAAATTAGTACAACTATCATTATTTGTAGGTTCGGAAAAAGATACCCTAGTCCAAATATTAAAAAACCTCTATAAATTATTTCCTCCGTGACTCCTGCAGTTAAAGAAACATAAGTCCAGAGTTTTTTTTCTTTTTTAGTGATAGGTAATATTGGTGATACATCAGATTTTTCTAATTCTTCTTCCTTCTTCTTTAATAATTCTTGTTTAATCTTATCGCTAAACTTATAGCCGATGATGTAGTACAAAACTAAAATTAAATATAGCAAACCTAAGCCAAGCCCTATATATGTTACCCATGAACCAAGCACCTCTGTATTTATTTTTGGTATCGCTAATCCAATTTGTTTTAAAGTGAGGTCGGTAATACCAACTAATAGCAATATAAATGCAGCAGGAACCCATAATTCGATAATTGTATTGGTATAATACTTTATTCGCTCATTCCCATTCACTTCAACATTCTTTTTAAATTTTTGATAATGAAAATACCCTAGTATCGGTTCGTATAGTAATAGAAACACGATGATTATCCAAAATCCTATCTCCAAAATAAACTACCTCTTTTCTCTTTTTATTGAAACTAATATTGAAGTCCAAACACTCTAATGTGCCTTAATTCAATACGAAAAAAGTTCCTTACAGAAAAGCCCCTTAACTAAAGCAGTCAACCATTATTGTTTCAAAACTTTTTTTATTTCTGGAGATGCTTTAAGTACGCCAAATACTTTTAGCGATTTAACTGTTTTAATCACTAATTCTTCGTCTATGTCATCTGCAAAGATCAACATTCCAACTACTTTAATATCTAATATTTTATTTTGCTCCAATACCGTTTCAAGCGATTCCCTATTGTAAAGACATACTCCAATTACATATGACTTGTCAGTAATGATATTATCAACAACATTTGCATGAACCGATAATTGATTACGGATTGATGTTTTAATAAAGTCAGTACGATTTGAATAGAACCCCTGTTCAACCAATAAATCAACCTTTCCCAAATCCACAACGTTAATATTTATCGTTATTTTTTCAGTTTCAGCCATCTGATTACCATCCCTTCACCATCTAAATATAATTATGAGATTATTATAACAATAAAAAACAACCATCTGTAAAGCATCCATACAGATGGTTGTTTATAAAATCTTTATTAAACTAAACTGCTACGCTGACAAGCGAATAAAGGGCTTTTCGCCACAAACGTTAAATGCCTACCTGTTACAGTCTTTGCTACTAATTGATTATTTTAAGGATGTAGAGATGGAATTACTGGATACAAATAAACTGAAAGAGTATCTCGCTATATCCGGCAAGCATTTAAAACCGGTCAGTCTTGCACACCGATCCGCTTTATGAAATCATTTTTTTGTTGGTCCCATGAAGAAGGCTACTTGAGTAAGAATCCAACTTCCAATATTAAAGAACCCAAAGTAGGGAAACGATCACGCATGCACTCAAGGTTGATTGGGAAGTATACAATTAGGTTCATTAAAAAAAGACTGCCATGGAAAAGGCAGCCGGCTAGCACCAAGTGGAGCAGTAAATTGTCTCAATTACTTCTTAATCCACTTCTAATATCAAGATGTCACAAATCGGTAAAATACTGAAAAATTTATTTTAATAAATCATCGACCTTGACTCTCCAAATCATATGATGAAAACCTTCGTCCCAATAATCCTTTAACAAATAATTAGGATTTCCAAATTTCTTTTTCCATATTTTTTGTGCACTAATATATCCACTATCCAAACAAAATTCTTCTATGCCCTTACTCTGCAAAGTCAAATACATTTTATTTAATAGTAAATTACCTACTCCCTTGCTTTGGAAATCTGGATGCACAAATACTGTGCCTACCTCATTTAGGTCTTTTAAAGCATTATCTGTACAATTACTTATGAGTTCGCTTGCTGGACCATATTCGATTGAACCAATTATTTTATCCCTATCTAAAGCAATCAAAAAATATCGTTTTTCACCATCACTTACAAAGTCACTTTCTAAATAGGTTTTCTTAGCTTCAATTTCATCTTCTATATCTTGCAACTTATCCCCTATTCCTTCTTTAATAAATGTATCAGTTATCACAGTTCTAAAAAATTGATTAAACTCTTTCATGTCCTCAGTTCTGGGTCTTCTTATATCAACATTTTCATACTTTTTCATAACGCACCCCACTTTTATGTACAATTAATCATACCAAATTTAAAGTATTTCTTATCTAACTAAGCTGCCCCAATAATCCAATAAAAAGAGCTGGTCTGAGCATCTGCGATCTTTAACTCAAGATAGTAATAGGTAAGCGTTTGAAGTTATCTCAAGCTTTCCCCTACTCTGCACGGAACGATATAATTGAGGCTAACAAACCGGATCGCATTATCATGTTTGGTGGAGAATTAGGTTTAATTTGGGTCGATGCTCATAGTGATTTAGTAAAACATGATGGATGTGATAACGCTCATTCATTACCTCTAGGGAAGCTCTTAGGAGAAGGAGATAATGAGTTCACAAAAGAAGTAAAAATTCCTTTGAACCCCGACAATGTCTTTTTAGCAGGTATAGAAGAAACAACAGAAAAAGAAATTGAAATGATTCAAAGATTAGGAATAAGAACTGCTAGTACTAAAGAGTTAGAGTTAGAGACAGGTACGGAATCAATAAATAAATGGATAATAGAAAATGAAATTAAACACCTAGCCATTCACCTTGATTTAGATGTACTGGATCCAAAGGCATTTCGCTCTTTGTTATTTGCTAACCCGGATTTAGAAGAATATATAGGTTTCCCTACTGGAATTATGCAATTCCCTCAACTAATTAATTTAATTAAAGAACTGTCTGAAAAAACAGATGTAGTAGGGCTAAGTATAACAGAGCATTTGCCATGGGATTCTATAAACATAAAAAATATGCTTAAGGAATTACCAATTTTAATAAGTTAATTTCTTTTAGGGTAATTAGCAGTTAGTTACATGTTCTAGTTAATGCCATACTTAACCAGAGAGTTGCATTAATCTAGTAGTGTAGGTTAAGAACGATTAAATAAGTTCCAGTATTCTAAGTTGAGATTCTTATAATTTATCTTGGTACTAAATGGAGGAATAAAGTTTGACTAAAAAGTTTGATCAAAAATTTTATAACGGTATTATATTTATTTTGATATGCTTAAAACATTAAACTTTCTTCAAAACGAAAAAATCCCCCCTGTACCGGGAATTAGGAGGGGAACAGATACAAACAAAAATGGTCACCCAGTAAAAACTGGGTGATCTCATAATGCGATGGGGAAAGATAGTTGAATAAAACCGCAATGAAGTTGCCGGCACCAATCGGAAGCTTCATTGCGGCTTTTTTAGCATTAGATGATTATGCCCAAGTAGTAATCGTTTCAACGGGCAGGCGGTAGGAAGGATAGCCTTCTTTGGCAGCTTTTCCGATTGAAATCAACATAACTGGTTGGAACCGGTCTTTATTAAGACCAAAAGCTTCAGCAATCCGTTCTTTATCATATCCTGCCATCGGATTAGTGTCATATCCATGGGCGCGTGCAACTAGCATGATTTGCATAGATACAAGACCCGAGTCAATCAGGTTTACGTCTCGTAGCTCGGATGTGGACATATTCGCATAATAGGGTTTCGCTTGTTGCAACTGCATGTCCATAATGTCCTGTGACATGTACCCATGTTCCACTGCTTTACCAAAAATCTCGTCAATATAATCAATGTTGTTAGCATCGTAAAATACCGCAATGACAGCCGAGGATGTCATTGTTTGCGTCTGGTTGAAGGAAGCCAGCGGCGCAAGTTTTTCTTTGCCTTCAGCACTGTCTATGACCAAGAAACGCCATGGCTGCATGTTAATGGCAGAAGGGGCGCGGGAAGCTTCCGCTAATATTTCGGTCATTTCTTCCCGGCTAATTTTCACTTCTGGTTCGTAGACTTTAACCGAACGGCGCTCCAGGACGATTTCATTAAAATTGTTGGTTTTGTGGAATCCTCCGACGATAGTGTTCATGTAATATTCTCTCCTTCATCTATATTAGTTGTGAGCTTCTGTTCGTTTGATCTCACTCAGAATAGTGTAAACTATGAAGTATACTTTATAGCAATAGTAAACATTGAGGTGATTAATATGAAGATAAGTGAAGTCGCAAAAATGGTTGACCTTCCTATATCAACTATCCGTTATTATGAGAAAATAGGCATTATTACTAACGATTTCATACGGAGAGAATTGAATAATTACAGAGATTATGCTTTAGAAGTTACTCAACATTTAGAAGTTGTAAAAAAATGTTTAGCTGTTGGTTTTTCAATTAATGACATTAAAGCTATGATCTTGAAAAATGGAATGTCAAATGATGAACAAACACGCATTATTAAAGAAAAAATATTAGAAATAGAAGCCGCTCAAAAAAAATTAGATACTTCCAAAAAGAACTTATACGACATTCTTGAATTGAATATTACATGCGAGGATGGGTTTGGAAAATATTAAGTCTTGGTTTGGAATAAAGATTGTTCAAAAGATAGTTTTCTTCTTCTTTTAGGGAATACCTAGACACCTCACAAACCACATTTTAAGAATTAATAAGAACCCATTTTGATATCAAAATGGGTTCTTATCCAGCAGATTTTAGTTTGGTATATATAAAAAAGATTGATTATTTCGGAAAGCGAATTTTTAACTAAAGCACACCTTTAGTTGAACACGGTTCAACACTCGCAGACCATCAATTGGTTCCCATAAGGATCTTTAAAATTAAACCAATGGTTATGCTTAATTTTTGTTGTTAATTCAACATTCTTACTTCTCATATGCTCATATGCTTGTTCTATATTATTAGTGTTTAAATGAAAAGGTGGAGTTTTAAAGATATTATCCTCTGAATAGATTTTGCTATCTAATACAATTCCTGGACCATTCATAGGCACTATATATAAATGACCATATAAAACCTCACCATCTACTGGTAACCCTAATATGTCACAATACCAATTGCGCGCTTCTTCAATATTACTTACAGGAATAAAAACTGTTCCGATTTTATTTAATATAGGATTCATAAACTACCTCCAAAAATCAACTTCGATTATACAAGATTTATTCGCTACAATTTATATATTCTCCTTCTTATAAATTAAACTGCGGCTTTAGTCCAATAAGAAAAAAAGAGTTGCCTAAGCAACCCAATGATTTTTACTAAAGCACCCGTTAGCCATCCATGAAGCCCTGCTTCACCACAGAGTATGGAAGATAATTAAGTTCTTCCATGGTAGTGCAACAAGGATTTGTTTTATTTTTTATTCTTATCTTTAAATAAAAATCTATCATCTAAATCTGAGTGTGTTCCGTTATAGACGGATTCCTTATCAATTTCCTCTAAATTTAACTTGGTAATATCATCATCATCTACGTCACTAATTACAGAAACCAACCTTAAATCCTTGCCTGGTGTACCTAAAATAATTGACTTTGATTGAAAAGTATCAAAGCCATTTTCCTTTGCAAGATACTCCGATAGAATTTCTAAGATATCATCTTCATTGTATTTAAATATTTTCCTTTTATCTTCTAAGCCCAACAAATTTCACTCCTATTTTTTCATATTGCTTGTTCAACTAACCTGCGGCGTTAGTTTAAGTGTAACATTTCACAATCAATTTCTAAGATTTACTTAATGTTTTAGATAAATAAATAGACCATCGAAACTGATGGTCTTGTTATGTTATTTGATTCCTTATTTTATCTCAAAGTTCTAGTGGCTTACTCACCTACCATACCGTAGTTATCATTAAATTTATTTTCATCATAATTCCCTTCTTTACATTAAATTGTATTAATTCAATTCTCTCGCTCCATAATATTAAAAATGGTGATATTATCCTTTCACTTATTGAGCTGATCTGCTTCGTTAGTATTAAAGGCATTTTCTCTTTCATTGATTAAAGTACCTCTGCTTTAACCTGTTTTGTATATAAATAGCGAACAATGAAAAAGTACAGCACTTGGATGATAAAGAAGACAGAAAGGACGGTAACTGATTCCTTCACAAGACTAAATTCAGATAGGTGAGATAAGGCCGTAAGTGCGACTGCACCATGAATAATGGCAACAGTGATAGGTGTAAAGAATAGAATCATTGTCTGTCTGCTAAGAATTTTTTTTAATTCCCTTTCTGTTAATCCCATCTTGGCAATAGACTTGAATTTTTGCTTATCTTCTTCTAAATCCATGTATAAACGAAAATATAAGAAGCTACCTGCAGATACAAAGAAAACAATACCGATAAATAATCCAACAAACATAACAGATGCATACTGTTTCTTCTTAACATAGACCCTATATTCAGTAGGTTTAAACTGGTAATCGTTCAACTGAGGGTAGAGCTCTTCTGAAACAGCAAAAACTCCTTCTTCCCCATCCGTTACTTGCCAAGCATAAAAACTCATCTCATCAATTGGTTTCGGAAGGTTTTCATAGTCTAAATCAGAGATAACATAATAAGAATATTGCTCAGGTAAGGCTTTCGAGACAATTACTTCTTTTGGCTGCAAACTAATGCCTGATTTCAGCTCCACACTTTGCTTCATCAGTTCTTCTGTATTGCTAATGGATGAGTCTGGATACTCGACTACAACTAATTGTCCTTCTTCAACCTCAATGCTATCTTCCCCAATAAGCTTAGCGAAGCGGTTAAAATCAGATTCCTTTGCAATTAAGGTCCAATCTGTTGACATTTCATAGGAGGTCCACATCATATGTTCAGAGTTGGCTTTAACCTTTTCCTTTTGTAACGCTTTATTAATGAGTTGTACATCATGCTCTTCATTTTCTCCGTAGGACTCATAAGAAAATGTATACGGATTCTTATTTGATGCATCTTTTATAAACGCAGATTGAAATCCGTACAAAGTTCCGATTGCACTAAAAGCGACCGTCGAAACCATCGCTACCATGAAGAAAGTACGTGCGTTATCCTTCATCCGAAATGAAAGGTCTGAGAATAGGATCATATTCGTGTTTTTCCAAAAAAACTTTTTCTTTGTTTTTAATCGTTTGATTATATATACACTTAATTGTGTAAAAAACAAATACGTGCCAATCGACACTATAACAATGACAGGAATCATTACATTAATTACCATATCACGTTCTGCTAAAACGGCAGTCCCATAACCGGCTACCAGTAAAATAGCTGCAAGAAGTGTTAAGAAGATATTTGCTTTTGGTTCACCCTTGGACATTTCATTTCCTTTGATTAGGGTAATGAGCTTATTACTTCGTAAAATATAGGAAACAAACAAAGAAATAAAGAAAAACAAAGCGATAAAAGCAACAAGTGTTAAAAGAATGGCTTGTATTGGAAAATAGAAATTTAGTTTTCCGTTAAGAATGAGCACATTTTCACCTAGCAAAAGAATAGCTTTGGCAAAAACGAGTCCAAGTACAATTCCACTTATGGTTGCAAATAATCCAATTACCATATTCTCTAAAAATACCATTGAACGAATTTGCTTCATGGACATTCCCTGCATCATTAACAGTCCGAACTCCTTCTTTCGCGATTGTAAAAAAGAGCTCATTGAGTATAGGATAAAGAAAAATGAAAAAACAAAAATGATGCTAGATGATACTTTCATACCTATATAGGCGCTTGTGCTCATTCCGTTGCCATTTAAATCTGGATGAAATGAAAAAATAGAAAAGGTGAAGAAGACCATCACCATAAACATACTGCTTAACAAATAGGCTGCATATAAACGTATATTTCGAATAACGTTATTAAATGCGAATTTGCGAAAAGTCATGCCCATCCCCTCCCATTAAAGAAAGTGTATCGATAATCTTTTGGAAAAAGGCTTGTCGATTATCACCGCGATGAATTTCTGAATAAAATTCCCCATCACGGATAAAGACGACTCGATTACAGTAGCTTGCTGCTTGAGGATCGTGAGTAACCAGCATCATCGTTGTTTGCTTTTTTTGATTAATTTCTTGCAGCATCTGCATAACGTCCTTTGAAGACTTGGAATCAAGATTTCCTGTCGGTTCGTCAGCAAGAAGAAGCTTTGGTGAATGGATCATGGCTCTGGCGACAGCCGCTCTTTGCGCTTGTCCACCTGAAATTTCATATGTTCTTTTATTTAGAATTGCAGTGATTCCAAGTACTTCAGCAATTTCATCCGCTTTCCTTTTCATCTCAGATACAGCTTTCCCATCCAATGATAGAGGAAGAACAATATTCTCTTCTACGGTTAAAGTGTGTAGTAGATTAAAATCTTGAAAGACAAAACCTAACTCACGACGGCGAAATTCTGCTAATTTGTCTTTTTTCAGTCTATGTGGGTTCTTCCCGTTGATTAATATTTCACCTGTTGTCGGGTCATCGATAGTGGCGATCATATTCAATAAGGTAGTTTTGCCACTGCCGGAAGGACCCATAATTCCGACAAATTCACCTTCTTCAATATTTAAATTAATATCCGTTAATGCTCGGTGGGCAACTTTGCCCTCATAAATTTTACTGACTTGCTTTACATTTAACATCACAAGATCTCCTTTCACTGATTTGATCTGTGATTAGTATATCCTTACCTTCACATATGAAGAAATCGATTAATCTTTCACTTTTATTTTGGGGCTGTAAGGTTTTGAGTTTCGGAGAAAATAATACGAAACGTGGTTCCTTCACCAACTGTTGAGTCAAACTCTATACGATGACCTAGATGCTCTGCTGCTTCCTTTGTTAAGGATAATCCCATACCAGTAGATTCTCTAAATTTTCGCCCGTTTTCTCCAGTGAAAAAAGGAGTGAAGACCCGCTTTAAATCTGTATTAGGGATGCCAACACCGTAGTCTGTTACTTCTAATATTGCTTCATTTTCCTTTTCATAAAGAAATAAGAGAATATGATTGCTTTTCCCTTCTGAGTATTTCACGGCATTATTGATTAGCTGTGTAAGCATGAAAAATATCCATTTCTCATCTGATTCAACTGTAAGCTCCTTTTCTATTTGAAGCTTCGGATATACTTTGTTTCTAATATAAAAGCGTTTATATTCTCCATTAACCTCATGGATAATTTTCGATAGGTGTACAGGTTTGATATGAAAATCCTGTTCAATAGAACGTAGACGCGCCATATAAAGAACTGTGTTCAGTCCAGTTTTCATTCGGTCTGATTCTTCACGAATATTAGAAGAATCTGGTTCATCTAGATTTTGAGCAGATAGTTCAATGACCGACAGGGGAGTTTTCATTTGATGAACCCAATGATCCATGAATTTCAGATGCTCCTCTTGAGCCGACTCCAACTTTTTTATTTGCCTTTGATAATGCCTATATTGTTCTTTTAATAACGCTTTGAGTGCTTCGGATACAGGAGTTTGCTCTGTCCCTTGAAACGACTTATCTAATGACTCAAGAGGTTGACTAAGACGTCCATAAAATTGGCGGTGACTATAATATTGATAGAAAAGGTAGCATCCTAAAACAAAAAAGCCAAGGAATACCCCATACAAAGCAGGTTTTAGCTCGCGATATCCATCCAACCAATAAATAGAAAAAATAAGGGAAAACTGAATAAACTGTATCAAAATTAATAGGAAATGCTCTTTGAAAAATAACTTCATTGTTGGTTCGCTTCCTGCCATATGACGTTAAGTCGATAGCCAACACCTCTTACGGTCTCAATGGCACCTTTAATACCTATAGATTCAAATTTCTTTCTGACGCGAGTCATATTAACATTTAGGGTATTTTCATCCACATAGGTTTGCTCGTCCCAGAGCTTTTCGAGTAGGTCTTCACGCCCTGCAACGCGCGGATAACGATCCATCAAGCATTCAATTATATCCGCTTCATTCTTGGATAAGGAAGTGGTTTGACTCTCAAAATTTAGTTCTAGCCTCTCAGGAAACAACTGTAGTCCTTTTGTCTCTAACACACGCTCAACTGTATGATTAGCATATTCCCCATACGCACGGCGAAGCTGGCTGCGTACCTTGGCCATGACAACTTCCGGATGAAAGGGCTTCGTTATAAAATCATCCCCACCATTCTCTAATGCCAACACTTGGTCCATCTCACCAATTCGAGCGGAAATAAAAATAACGGGACATATTGATTCTTTACGAATTTGTCTGCACCAATAATAGCCGTCATAGCTAGGAAGATTAATATCTAAGAGCACAAGGTCTGGTTTGTGTTCATGAAAGGTCTCCATAATGTTATCAAAATTTATTACTTTGATAGTCACGTAACCGTATTTTTTGATATAGGATTCTAGATGCTCTGCAATCTTTGGGTCATCTTCAACAATCATAATCTTTTGCATAGTCACTCTCCTTTACTTAGGAACATTATGACATAGATTAGAAAACACCATCAACCTTACAGTGCAATAAGAGAATTGTAAGTGAAATCAATTTCTCCCCCATCTTTGATTTTATAGAATGTGAATAGGAGTTAAATTAATTGAGAAGGCGGAAATATTATTGAAAAAGCGGATTAATATTATCATTTGTATAGTTATATTGGGTCTCGGTTGGAGTGTTTACTTTGAAAATACAACGAGTGGGCTAAAGCCAACAATTTCAGGGTTAATAGAGAATGAATATAAGCCCCATTACGTAAAGACTGAAACAAACAATTATAAAAAGCTTTGGAATGGAAAATATCGCTATACATTTACGGGCTACGCTGAGGATGGAAAGAAACAAGAAATCGTTAGAGTTATTGATAAAGAACTGCGCCCAGATGCCTATTTAAGAATATATGCAGAGGGCAGACTAGGAAAATACTGGGAAGAAGTACAGGAGGATGAGATACCAGAAAAGGCATTATCTAAGATAAAATAATGAAGCTAAGGATTTGCATATTAGGGTGATGCACTTTAAAACAAAAAAGGACTACATAATTGTTTGTTGTCCTTTCATACTGAGGATAATCTAGATGAACTAATTCTTTGTTGTTTCCTCATTTGCCTCCTTCAATTAAACTGCTTCTTTAGTTGAAGAAGAAAAAAGAGCTGTATTATCAGCTCATTATTTCACTAAAACACCTTATTAGTTTAAGAAAAGAGACCTAAAGTTTTTAATTGAAGCTCACTCTCTTTTCATTTTACATCAACATCGAATACAAAAGTCTCTTTTCCTTTATCCCATATTACTTTAAGTTCATAAATATAGTACCCTTTGAATGTAGAATGGATGTATGGACACATCTTGGTTAAGTCACTAAAATTGAACTAACGAAAGGTCGTGTCTGTAATATGAGTCAAAAACGTTA